>CALNYP010000063.1:0-120787 GCA_942490715.1 uncultured bacterium | reverse complement strand
TGCGGAGCTGGAGCGAGGCATGATCTCAGAGCGCACGCGGGACAAGGTGCAGGCAGCACGTGCGCGGGGAAGGTGGACCGGCGGCGTCCTTCCCCTGGGCTATGACCTCAAGGAAGGCAAGCTCGTGGTCAACGAGACCGAGGCCGCACTCGTCCGGCAGATCTTTGACCTGTACCTGCAGAAGGAGTCGGTGACTGACGTGCTGGCCGAGATCCTGAGCCGGGGCTGGCGTACAAAGTCCTGGGTGACCCAGAAGGGCACCTTCCACGAGGGCAAGCCTTGGACCGTGGACAGCGCTGCTGCAGACTGTTGACGAGTCCCTACCCGGCCGGACGCGTCAGCGCGGGAGACACTGCCGTCGAGGAAGAGCACGAGGCCATCTTGGACGAGGAGGCCTGGGAGGACAATGCAGGTCCTGCTGGCTGCCAACGGCAACACCGGCGGTCGCAAAAACCGCAACCGCTCTCGCGCCCTTCTCCAGGGCATCCTCCGCTGCTCTCGGTGCAACGCTCCGATGACGCCGACGGCAAGCCAGAAGGGCAAGGTCCAGTACCGCTACTACAGCTGCTGCAAGCGGCGCAGGGGCGGAGCGGCGGCGTGCCCCAACGGCAACGTCTCAGCCCCCGTGATCGAGGACGCTGTGATCGGGCAGATCAGGGAGATCGCCGGAGACCCCGACCTGATCGAGGCCACGGTGCAGGCTGCGCTGGAGGAGCATCAACGACAGCAGGGCCGACGTGAGGCCGAAATCAGGGCGCTGTCGGCAGAGATCCAGAAGCTGGCCCAGGAGGAGCAGCGGCTGATTGGCGGCGACATCCGGGGCAACACGGCGGCACGTGCGGTGGAGAGGCGGCTCGACGCGCTGGCCACGCCAGAAACGGGACATCGAAGCCCGGATCTCGGGCATTCAGGAGGAGCAGGCACAGGCAGCGCCGCCGGACACGGATCAACTGCGGCGTACGCTGGAATCCTTCGAGCCCGTGTGGGAGGCGCTGGAGCCCATCGAGCGCAGCAACCTGGCGCGGCTGCTGATCGCTGAGGTCGCCTACGATCCCGACACCGACGAGATCGAGATCGGCCTCACTGCCGCAGCGCTGCGTGACGAGGAGGCGGCGTGATGAACGGGAGAGTGCGGGTGTCGCTGAAGACGATTGAGCCAGTCCAGGGCGCGGCACAGAGTGAGGAGATTCCACGGATCGTGCGCCTGCTGGCGCTCGCCCATCGGTGGCATCGGCTGATCGACGAGGGTGAGGTCGAGAGTCAGGCGGAGATCGCCCGCAGGACAGGATTGACGAGGGCGCGGGTGACGCAGATCATGGACTTGAGATGGCTTCCTCCTCACCTTCAGGAGGCATACATCGCAGAACGAGCCAGGCGCTGACAGATCTTCCCGACCGGATTTGAGAGAGACTCGAAGAACTGCGGAAGCTTGAGAACCAGCAGCTGGGCGAGATCGGCGTGTTGAGGGAGCATCGCCTCACCGAGGCCACGGCGCACGATCTGATGGTGCGTGCTGGAACGTCTCCGGCCTCGAAGATCCCCGAGGTCATTCGGGAATGAGACGGACCTCGTCTCGGGGAGTTCGATGACCGCAAAGCGTGACGTCGACTCCTGAGCGCCTTGACCCAGATTCAAGAGCTGAGAGGCCTTGCAGCACAGATGGACACCGCCCTGATAGGGGTTTTCAGAGAGGCTGCCGCGGTCTAGGATTGGAGCCGTTCCTCCAGCGCGGGGTTCGGGGAGTGGCCTTGTGATCGCGCCTGTACTTCTAGGGAACCCTATTTGCTCTCCGCGAAGACGAACAGCGTCTCAAATGGGACCGCAAAACCCTAGTTAGAGCCATACCAAGCTGCGGGGGGTGGGTTGGTGCTGGACTTGGGAGAACTCGCCAATGGGTGCCCGGCGATCACTTCGGCGTACGGTGGGTACTTGGCGGAGGCCGGTGGTGTCTGCCTAGAGGCCCAAGGCCATGCTCAGGGTGCCCAGCTTTCCGTGACTGGACAGGCCACTGAGACTCACGCACTCGCGTGGCCGCCCGTTACGGATCAGACGCTCCGCTGCCACAACGACCCAGAAGTGGCCACGGAGCACGGTGCAGTAGGCATTGCCATACTCCTCGCCAAACAAGTTGTTGGATACACTGTCATCCAGCGATCCCGCAAGGGCACTGGGTTCGACTGGTGGCTCGGCGCGGAAGATGAACTGCCGTTCCAGAACAAGGCGCGCCTCGAGGTATCGGGAATTCGCGAGGGATCGGCGGCCCAAGTCAGCGCCCGCGTGAGGAAGAAGCTCCTTCAAGTCACACCCTCAGACGATACTGGACTACCGGCCCACGCTATCGTCGTTGAATTCGGTCAACCATGTGCGGAGGTGAGACAGAAGTGAGCACCACGCACGAGTTGCACAACGAGGCCATGGACTGTGCCGAGCTGGCCGTGATTGCGCGGCTTGGGGGAGATCATGCCCGCGCCGACACGTTGTTCGCGCGCGCGCTGGAGCTTGAGCAAGCAGCGCTCGAGGCGTTGCCGGTCGGCGTCAGCGTGGAGCCCACGAAGTCGATTCTCCTTCGCAGTGCAGCAACGCTGGCACTTGACTGCAACGACTCGTTGTTGGCGGAGCGACTAGTCGCGCGTGGGCTTGCGGAGGGCGCGCAGGGTGCAATCGTCGACGAGCTCCGGGACCTAATGGAGCAGGTGCACTTCAGGCGCCACCTAGAACTGCGCGGTATCACGCTGAGTGATGACGAACTTCAGATGAGCCTCGCCGGCGAAGGTGTCGGATTCGGCGTCGTAAACAGCGCGGACTTCCTCCAGAGAGTGGATGACACGTCGCGAATGGTCTACCGAATCGTGGAGCGGGGCGTCAGCTGCCATTCAGGAGGAAAGACCGCCTCTTCCTGCGCTTCGCCGAGGTCCGCTTCGCCGCCCAGCGGGCCAAGCTGGAGAAGGCCGGCGCCTCGTCCCGCCGCGGCAGCCGGGTCGACGAGCCCGCCGCCTACCACGCCGAGGGCATCCTCTACCTCGCGCCCGAGGCGCGCTTCGACTACCTGCTGACGCTGCCCGAGGTTGCCGACATCGGCGCGAAGGTCAACGCCGCCATGCGCGACATCGAGAAGCACAACCCGCAGCTCGCCGGCGTGCTGCCCAAGACCTACAACCTCTTCACCAGCACGCTGCTCAAGGAACTGCTGAAGAAGGTCTCCGAGATTCCGGCCACGGTCGATTACGACGCCTTCGGCCGCATCTACGAATACTTCCTCGGCGAGTTCGCCCGCACCGAAGGCCAGAAGGGCGGCGAGTTCTTCACCCCCACCGCCATCGTCAAGCTGCTGGCCGAAGTCATCGAACCGTTCCAGGGGCGTATTCTCGATCCGGCCTGCGGCTCCGGCGGCATGTTCGTGCAGTCGGCGCGCTTCGTTGCCGAGCACCAGAAGAACCCCGCTGCCGAACTCGCCATCTGCGGCGTCGAGAAGACCGACGAAACCGGTCGCCTGTGCCGCCTGAACCTCGCCGTGCACGGTCTGGAAGGCGACATCCGCCACGGCGGCAACGTCAACAGCTACTACGACGACCCGCACGACGCCACCGGCCAGTTCGACTTCGTCCTCGCCAATCCGCCCTTCAACGTCAACGCGGTGGACAAGGAGCGGCTCAAGGACATGGTCGGCCCCGGCCGCCGCTTCCCCTTCGGCCTGCCCAGGCACCGACAACGCCAACTACCTCTGGATCCAGCTCTTCCACTCCGCGCTGAACGCCACGGGCCGCGCCGGCTTCGTCATGGCCAACTCGGCCTCTGACGCCCGCAGCTCCGAGCAGGAGATCCGCCAGCAGCTCATCGAAGACAAGGCCGTGGACGTGATGGTCGCCGTCGGCCCCAACATGTTCTACACGGTCACGCTGCCCTGCACGCTGTGGTTTCTCGACAAGGGGCAAGGCCGAGACGCCGCGCGCCGACACCGTGCTCTTCATCGATGCTCGTCACATCCACCGGCAGGTGGACCGCGCCCACCGCGACTGGACGCCCGCGCAGATCGGCTTCATCGCCAACCTCGTGCGCCTCTACCGCGGCGAGGATCTCGACCTCACCTACGGCGGCGACGAGGCCGAGGCCAAGCTCCAGGAGGTCTTCGGCGAGACGCCGGCCTTCGCCGACGTGCCCGGCCTGTGCAAGGCCGCCACGCTGGAGGAGATCGAGGCGCAGGGCTGGTCGCTGAACTCCGGGCGCTACGTGGGCGTCGCGCCGGGCGAGGAGGTCAGCGACGAGGACTTTCGGGAGCAGCTCGAAACTCTGAGCGAGGAACTGGAATCCCTGAACGCCCAGGCCCGCGAGCTGGAAGAGACCATCGCCCGCAACGTGGCGGAGATTCTGGAGGCGTGATGAAACTGGAGGCCAGGCAAACCGTTGCTGGATGCTTGTGTGACAGCTCACGAGGTGGCGACTTCGCAAACGGCAGAATCGCCGATGCAGGCGTCGGACTCGGATGCAAGGTGATCACTGACCGGCAAACGTCCTGACCGATTTCGGCCAGATTGAAGATCTCGGCGACAACATCGCCGAACATCCTCGAGAAGTCTCGTGGGACGCCTTGCGCCAGGACGCGGCACGCGCTGTAGAACGCGACATCCTGGTTCACGTATCGTCGGGCACCAGGACGCGGTCGGCACTCATTCCGACAGAACACCGATTGCCATTGATGATGCATCCACGAAGCGTCATTCGGTCGAACGGAGCCGGTTCAACCGGATATCTTGCTCGATCAAGTACTACTGTTTTCTTGCTCGCAACTCGAAGGGTCATTCAGCGCAAGATCAGCGTCCACGCCATCGGTGCGGCCATCCGAACTTTGGACCATCCCACCTTAAGTTCGATCCACGTCCCTCCGCCTCTTGCGTTGCAACGCCGCATCGCCGGCATCCTGTCGGCCTACGACGAGCTGATCGAGAACAGCCAGCGGCGCATTCGGATTCTGGAAGCGATGGCCCGCGCCCTCTACCGCGAGTGGTTCGTTCACTTCCGCTTCCCCGGCCACGAAAACCACCCCCGCGTCCCTCGCCGCTCGGGGAGATCCCGCAGGGGTGGGAGGTCGAAGAAGCTCGGATGAATTGCCGTGCCTCACAATGGGCCTTTCGCCTTTGATCTGATCTACAACGAGGATGATGAAGGCGGGTCGTTCCACCAAGAAGGCGTCCCGAACTCCGTCTGATGGCGGTTTCCCGACGGCACATCGGCGGTGTTCTGTCACGGAGTCAGGCCGAAACGTCCGAGGCAGGCACATCCGGTGCAAAGGTTACCGGGCGTCATGGCAAACATGGCAATATCGGGCAACGTCGTCAAGAGGCGTCATCGTTCCGTGGCCTCCGGCAATCAACACAACTGAACGGTCTTCTTCAAGCATTCCTTTGGAAGAACCGCCAATCTCTTCACTGTTCTTCTCGATCATTGATGGGCAACAGCGCACATCGCGTGACGCCGTGACAATGAAAGCCGACATCTGCACTCCGGCATCGAGATGCTCTGTGCCCGGCTCGGAATCCGGTGATTCCAGTTCGCATGAAAACCAGTCGTTCCGCTGCTCGACCAGATCGAGAATCTTCGCTCGCCAAATCGCAAAAACCTCCGCCGCACCCGCGACCTGCTGCTGCCGCGCCTGCTCTCGGGCCAGCTCGAGCTGGAGGCCGCCTGAACCATGAGTCCCCACGCCTACACCGAAGACCAGCTCGTCGAGCAGCCCGCCATCGGGCTGTTCGCGGACCTCGGCTGGCAGACGGTGTCGGCGATGGAGGAGACCTTCGGCCCCGATGGGCACGCTCGGCCGCGAGACCAAGGGCGAGGTCGTGTTGGCGGGTCAGCTGCGCACATCACTCGTCAAGTTTAACCCCGCGCTACCGCCCGAGGCGATCGACAACGCCGTCGATGAACTGACCCGCGACCGTTCGGCGATGAGCCCGGCGGCGGCCAACCGAGAGATCTACCGCCTGATGAAGGACGGCATCCCGGTCTCGGTGCCCGACCGCGAGCACGGCGGCCAGAAGACCGAGCGCCTGCGGGTCATCGACTGGGAGAAGCCCGAAGAGAACGACTTCCTGCTGGTGAGCCAGTTCAGCGTCGTGGGCCAGCTCTACACCTGCCGGCCCGACCTGGTCGGCTTCGTCAACGGCCTGCCCTGGGTGGTGGTCGAGCTGAAGAAGCCCGGCGTGCCGGCGCGCAGCGCCTTCGACGAGAACCTCACCCACTACAAGCAGGAGATCCCGCAGCTCTTCTCGTACAACGCGCTACTCATCGCCAGCAACGGCACCGACAGCCGCGTCGGCTCGCTGACCGCCGAGTGGGACCGCTTCTTCGAGTGGAAGCGCATCGAGCGCGAGGACGAGCCGCGCCGCGTGTCGCTGGAGGTGATGCTGCGCGGCACCTGCGACCGCACCCGGCTGCTCGACCTGGTCGAGAACTTCACCCTGTTCTCCGAGCACAAGGCGGGGCTGATCAAGGCCATCGCCCAGAACCACCAGTTCCTCGGCGTCAACAACGCCATCGCCTCGATGCTCGAGGCCCGCAAGCTGGGCCACGGGCGCGGCGGCGTCTTCTGGCAGACCCAGGGCAGCGGCAAGAGCTTCTCGATGGTCTTCTTCTCGCAGAAGGTGCTGCGCAAGCTCGCCGGCAACTGGACCTTCGTGGTGGTCACCGACCGCGTCGAGCTGGACGAGCAGATCGCCAAGACCTTCAAGACCGTGGGCGCGGTGTCGAAGACGGAGAGCGACCAGTGCCACGCGCAGAGCGGCGCGCACCTGAGGGAGCTGCTGCGCGGCAACCACCGCTACGTCTTCACGCTGATCCACAAGTTCCAGACGCCGGAGGCGCTGACCGATCGCGCGGACGTCATCGTACTCACCGACGAGGCCCACCGCAGCCAGTACGACACGCTGGCGCTCAACATGCGCTCGGCGATGCCGAAGGCGACCTTCCTGGCCTTCACCGGCACGCCGCTGATCGCCGGCGAGGAGCGCACCAAGGAGGTCTTCGGCGACTACGTGTCGATCTACGACTTCCAGCAGTCGGTGGAGGACGGCGCGACGGTGCCGCTGTTCTACGAGAACCGCACGCCGGAGCTGGAGCTGGTCAACCCCGACCTCGACGACGACCTGCACGCCCTGATCGAGGATGCGGGGCTCGACGAGGAGCAGGAGGAGAAGCTCGAGAAGACGCTGGGCAAGCAGTACCACCTGATCACCCGCGACGACCGGCTGGACACGGTGGCTAAGGACGTCGTGTCGCACTTCCTAGGTCGCGGCTTCGTGGGCAAGGCGATGGTGGTCTCCATCGACAAGGCCACCGCGCTGCGGATGCACGACAAGGTGAAGAAGCACTGGGTAGCCGAGACCGCGCGCGTGCAGAAGGAGCTGGGGCACTACGATCTGCCGGCGGCGGAAAAGGCGGTACTGAAGCAGCGCCTGGATGTGCTGACCACAACCGACATGGCCGTCATCGTCTCGCCGGGGCAGAACGAGATCGAGCAGATGAAGAAGCTGGGCCTCGACATCGAGCCCCACCGCCGGCGCATGAACGAGTCGCAGCCCGGCCTCGACGAGAAGTTCAAGGACACGGACGACCCGCTGCGCCTGGTCTTCGTCTGCGCCATGTGGCTCACCGGCTTCGACGCGCCGAGCTGCTCGACGATCTACCTCGACAAGCCGATGCGCAACCACACGCTGATGCAGACCATCGCCCGCGCCAACCGGGTCTTCCCCGGCAAGCACAGCGGCGTGATCGTGGACTACGCCAACGTCTTCGCCTCGCTGGAGAAGGCGCTGGCCATCTACGGCAAGGGCAAGGGCGGCGCGAACCCGGTCAAGGACAAGGCCGAGCTGGTCGCGGCGCTGCGGGAGGCCGTGGAGGAGGCCACGGCGTTCTGCGCGAGGCACGGGTGGACCTCGCTGCGATGGAGGCGTTGCCGGCCGGCGGCCTGGAGCGGCTGGAGGCGGTGGAGAACGCCATCGATGCGTTGATCGCGCCCGAGACGCTGCGGCGGGACTTCTTCGGCCACGAGAAGCTGGTCGGGACTCTCTACCGCGCCGTCAAGCCCGACCGGGCTGCGCTGGAGTTCGCCGAGCGCGTGGCCGGCATCCTGGCGCTGGCCGCCGCGGTGCGGACGCGACTGAGACCCGACCCGCCGGACATCTCGGAAGTCATGGGGCAGATCTCGGGGCTGCTGGACGAGTCCATTGCCGGCCTGACGATCCGCGAGGCCGGGCCGCCGGCCATCGACCTCTCGAAGATCAACTTCGAGGCCTTGGCGGATCGCTTCAAGAAGTCGAAGCACAAGAACACCGAGATCGAGGCGCTCAAGGCCGCGATCCGCGCCCGACTGGACAGGCTGGTCCGCCTGAACCGCACCCGCACCGACTTCGCGGAGAAGTTCGAGGATCTGATCGAGAGCTACAACGCCGGCAGCCGGAACATCGAGCAACTGTTCGCGGAGCTGCTCAAGCTCTCCAACAGCCTCGACGAGGAGCAGGAGCGCCACGTGCGCGAGAACCTCAGCGAAGAAGAGCTGGTCATCTTCGACAATCCGCCCCGGCCCCGCCCCCCCCCGGTGCGGAGCGGGACGAGGTGAAGAAGGTGGCAAAGGAGCTGCTGACGAGGCTCAAGGAGTTGTTGGTAATCAACTGGCGGCAGAAGTCCGCGGCGCGCTCACAGCTTCGCCTCGCGATCGAGGATGCCCTGGACGCGGGCCTGCCCAGAGCCTATGCGCCGGAGCTCTACAAGGAGAAGTGCTCTGCCGTCTTCGAGCACGTCTACGAGAGCTACCCAGAGCGGGATGCCGGGATTTACGCTGAATCGGCATGAGTGCACGAACCGCGCGGGCTAACAACAGCATGCAGCAAACGGCTCTGGACGACGCGGTGATGGCGAGCGGCGAAGCGCACGAGAGCCAGATGATGCAGTATCTCAACAGCAAGGAGCTGCAGGCCGGCTTCCAGCGCGTGGTGTTCGACATGCTGCTGGCGAAGAAGGCGTCCTAGCCCGGGCCACCGCTCGGAACCAGGCCGTAGGGATGCGCCTGGTCTCAGACGCTGAGACACGCGGCGCTCCAGGCCGCCGCAGTGGGCCTGTCGGTGCGCTTCGCGCGGTCTCTGCCTCTCACGTGCTCGCCAAGAACACGCCGGGAGAAGGCGCGTGTGGGCCGCATACAACGACCCCGCCTCCAACCAGAGACGGGGTCCGCGTTAAGCAGAAGGGCCGCGTTTCCGCGACCCTTCAAACTGGCTCCCCAGATGCCACCTGGGTGCGAACTCCTCAGGGGCGCTCTGGCGGCGACCCAGGCCCTGGGGCCCCGCTGGACCAGAAGATCATCCGCTTCGGCCATGAAGCCTGTAAGGCTGCCCACGGTCGTGACCTGCCCCCATCCGATGGCGATCCACTCCGGATCCGCCCTGATGAGCCTCTACGGGGTCGCATGAGCGAGGAATCGCCCATCTCGGATCGCCAGGAAGATTGAGATGCTGCCCACCTCACCGTCAGCGCCTTCCATCAGTTGTACCTGCCATAGGGCTCTTCCTCGACGGGCCCGCACCGATTGCCATTGAGCCTGTATTCGCATGCACTCGCTCATATCGAGCGCCGGGATAATGGCCTCTTCAGCCAGATCTATCTCTCCTTCCACTGCGACCGAAGAGCCAGCCACCACCTCTTCTCTCTGCCAGGGTTCGGTGAACAGGCCCGGATCTACAGCGAGGATGAGATCGGCCATCTCAAATGGCTCGCCCAGCGTCCATTCCGGAGCGGGATCAGAACACGCACCGAGAATCAGCATGGCCTGAGTCGCCCAGACGATCGCCAGTCGCTTCACCGTAACGGCTACTTCCATCCCAGCACCTCCGCCGTAAGTCCAAGGTCGAAGACTCCATCAGGGGTCAGCAAGAACAGCCTGCGAGGCGTAACAATGAAGTGAGGCAAAGGCTCAAGTCAGCTGTGCCTTCGATTAATTCGTCCGCGTTGCAACTGCTAGACTTACAACTTCCCGCAGCTCTCCGGACATCCCATGCTCTACACAATCCTACGCTCTCTCGTCGCTGGCCTGCAATCACGTCGGTCCCTGGTCTTGGAAAACCTCGCGCTCCGTCATCAGGTCCAGGTCCTCTCACGCGGTGGCTCGCGTCCGCGACTCACCCGGCACGACCGCATGCTCTGGGTCTTACTCTCCCGCTTCTGGAAGGACTGGAGAGCATCGGCGCTCATGGTCAGGCCCGAAACTGTCATCAAGTGGCACCGTACGGCGTTCAAGTCCTACTGGCGACGAAAGAGTCGGTCCACCCGACGAGGACGCCCCCGCCTTACCCTCGAGGAGCGCAAGATCATTCGGCGCATGGCGCGAGACAACCCTCTCTGGGGTGCTCCGCGCGTCCACGGTGAGCTGGCAAAGATCGGCCTCGAGGTCGGGCTATCCACCGTATCGAAGTACATGAAGCAACGTCGCCCGCCCTCGCCGAACTGGAAGACCTTTCTTCTCAACCACGCCAAGGAGATCGTGTCGGTGGACTTCTTCGATGTCCCGACAGCATCCATGCAGGTGCTCTACGTCTTCTTGGTCCTCTCCCATGACCGGCGGAAGATTCTCAGCTACGAGGTCACTGATGCGCCTGCAGGAGAGTGGGCCGCGGAGCAGTTGATCGAGGCCCTCGAATACCCGGACTCGCCACGCATCGTCGTCCGCGATCGCGACAAGAAGTTTGGTGACCGATTCGATGAACGGATGGACGACGCCGGGATTCGGCAGATGCTAACCGCCCATCGCTGCCCCTGGCAGAACGGCTACGTCGAGAGGCTGATCGGAACGGTGCGCCGGGAGTGCCTCGACCATGTGATCATCTTCAATGACGACCACCTGCGGCGTGTGCTCGATGAGTACGTTGAGATAGAGCAACCCCTCTTCTGTAAATTCGTTTAAGCCGAGTCGTCGTCCTTGTTGGCGATGTAGACGCGGCCGGTCTCCCACTCCTCGCTGATCTCCATCAGCAAAGCGCTCACCAGCCGCAGCAGCGACTCCTCGTTCGGAAACAGGGTCGCCACGCTCGTGCGTCGTTTGATCTCCTTGTTCACACGCTCCAGACCGTTCGTCGTCCGTAGGCGACGGCGTGCGGCCTCGCTCAGGGCCAGCTTTTCGTCCAGCACCGTCAGGCCTTCGGTGATGTTCGTTTCCATCCACGCCGCCAGCCGTGGAGCGCTCTTGCGATACTTCGCCACCGCCTGGCGCAGCATCTCCTCGGCGTGCACGCGGTCCGGCGCGTTGAAGACCGCGCGGATGTCGCGCTGCGACCTTCGGCCGCTGATCCTTGCGCGACACGTAGCCAGGCGGCGTTCTGCTGCAGGTGAAATTGGCAGCGCTGCCAGGGCACGCCGGCAACGTGTCTGCAGCGCCGCCTCCAGGCCCTTGTGATCGTCGCTGACCACGAGCTCGATGCCGTGCATCCCGCGGTCCTGCAGGCTCTCGAGAAACGCGCGCCAGTGGACCTCGGCCTCGCACAGCGAGACGCTCGCCCCAAGGATGCGTCCGCTTGCCATCGGGACGGACGCCCATGGCGATCAGCACCGCGCAGTCGACCACGCTGCCCCCGTGGCGGACCTTCTCGTAGCGGGCATCGAGGATCAGGTAGCGGACCTGCGCCGAGGTCGCGACCGCGCCAGGCCTGAGCTCCTCGTCCAGGAGCTTCGCCCGCGGCTGACCTCGGCCGAGCTGGGACGTCCATGCCGCACAGCTCCTCGGTGATCGCCGTGACCTTGCGCGTCGAGACGCCCTGGACGTACATCTCGGCGATCGCCAGCTTCAGCGCCCGCTCACTGCGCAGGCCGCGCTCGAGCGACTGCGGGTAGAACGGTGTCGCCGTATCGCGGACCTGCGGAATCCGCAGCGCCAGGTCGCCCACGCGACTCTTCATGGACTTGGGCTTGAAGCCGTTGGCGTAGCCCGCCCGATCGGCCGTGCGCTCGTGCGGAGCGGCGCCCAGGAACTGGCTCCGCTCGATCTTCATGGCCTCGTTGAACAGGATCTGCATCGCCGTCGCCATCCCGTCGAGGCCTTCCTCGACGAGGGTTTCCAAAGCCGACTGAATCGCCGTATGCTGCTCGGGGTGGGTCATGCCTGGGTCCTTCCTGTTGATGATTTTGCTTACTCACCAACAAGACCCGACATGGCCCGCCTGCTCAAGCTCTCGTTGCCGAGGCCCAAGCAGGCTGAGCGGATTTACAGAAGAGATGATGCACTAGCTACGTTGACTACTACCATCGATCTCGAACGCACCTAGGACTGGAGAAGGACTGCCTGTGCCGCGGGCTGTCGAACCACCGGAATCGGGGCCGATCAGGAAAGCGCCGATACTCGGCGGACTCCACCATCGCTATTTCCGGGGGGCTGCCTAGATGGTCAATTCAAGCCCGGATGGAATAAGTGGTAGGGACAGGGAGCTTACGCCCTTCCCGTCCTCTGGGAAGTAGATTCGTACGCATTGCCGACTTCCCGGATTCTCGTGAGCGCTGACAACGAACACATCATAAAACACTGACATATCATTAGTTATGAGATTCACGAACTCTGATGAACTCGGTGGACCAGTACACCGAGAGTGGAATCGGCTGACCCCGCATCGTCGCCTGGCGCGCCGTCACGGCCAAGCGGTAGGTTGGATCAAAGTTAGCTCAAGCGTCCGTGAAAGCGGGATAGAACCCTCAGTTGAGAAGAAGAATCCTTCCGGTCAAGATCTTGCCATCCACCGCTGCTCGTACATAGTAGACTCCAGACGCGACCTGTCGAGCTGACGAATCTACGCCATTCCACACAATAGTCCTGGCGCGAAGTGGATTCCTAATTCGCACCACCCTCTGACCTCTCACGTTGTAGATTTCCACGGTTTCGATCGAGACGGTTCCGCTCGGTCCGCGCGCACTAATTGTCGTTCGCGAATGCCCGACGATCGGTTTGGACATGTGAAGCTCCCATGAACCGCTGAGACACCCCATATCGTATTCACTACCGTCTAGGGCAACTAACCCAATCTGTTGTCCGCCAATCTCCCGAACTACGAGCGACAAGTCGCGGCTCGATGACTCCGACGAGGAATCGCCAATGTAACAATCGACCACAGCCACTCCATTGACCGCAAGTGCCTCAACCCTACAGAGCTCAACTTCAGCTCTATCCAAGACACGAATCTCATAGTACCCGTCCACCGGCACACTCAGCTCGGCGACTAGCTTACCACAATCAACATCCGCTTGCCCGAGCACTAGGCCGGTCGAAACGACAGGATCGTAAGCTAGGAAAAGCCAATCGTTGTCAGTAGGCGTAAAGTTAGCGCGGGCGGGCGGATTCGGGTCACCGTTGACAATGCAATTCTGCATGTGATAGTGCGAACTTGCCATGAGAATGCAGCCGCAGTCGCTCGGGTGTTGGACGCCGCCGCTGCCATACCCAATGACGTGGCCGATCTCATGAGCAATGGTTCCCTGCAGGTAAGCGAGATGGGGATCAGTCGCCAAACCTTCGTGCGAGGCCCATCCCGCATTGTAGATTCCTTGCATATCGCTCTCGGAACAGATGTAAATCTCTCCGTACTCCACCCATCCGGTGTCAGTAAGTATTCGATTCGAGCAACCATACCCGTTCATGGGTGAGGTACAATCCGACCCACCCCAGTCGCCCCACTGCACGCTGGTCGATACATCAGGCGGTGTCATAATAAGACCCCAATTCGCCCGGAACGCACTTGCCCAGATTTCCTTAGCTTCGATCACGGCATTGAATGGCTCCAACGCCGACGTCGACGTCGACATGAAGTTTGTCACGTCGAACCTCAGCAAGGACGTCAGCGTAGCAGATACGGCCGGATGTGTGCATGCCCCGGCGAAGTTCGGAGATTGAATCGCACCCAGTAGCAGCACGGCCGCCCAAATAGTAATAGTCTTCACTTGCTCACCCCCAATTATTATTCCAAGGATTCGTCGCTGGTGTGATCTGCCCTCCACTTACTTCCGAGCGTCCAACGCTGGGTTAACGCATCATGGCTCTTCAGGAGCAGCTGCTTGCCATCCTCATAGTCCTCATTCGCCGGAGTTCGCGGTACACGCGCACCAGCCAATAGGCTCTCTATGTCCGCTTCGGAGTACTGCTGCTCCTCGTTTACTCCGAGTTTGGGTCGTTGGATGGTGAACAGCTCGATGTGCCCCGCTGCGTCTCGTTCGATCATCCACGCCGCACCCACGAACTGCCACGATCGGCGAATTCTTGGATGGAGTACTGGGTTATCACGGTTCCAGGCCGGTGCTACGGCCGTCAGGATCCGTGTGCCAGGCACCAGCAGACTGGACCCGGCGGTTGGTACGCCTTCGCGTGACGTGGGCTCCGAGAATCGCACGCGACCTGCCTCGGTCACGAACAGATACGCGCCAGAAAACACCTCGACCTGTGGAGGCACGCTGCCGCAGAGCACCGAGTCGACGCGCAGAGTGAGCATTGCACCGCGCGCGTGCGTCCTCATTCCCAGCCCCCGACGCCTCTCTACGTCCACGTATTGCAAGGCGACCGGCGTATCAATTGACATGACGGTTGCTTCGATAACCCCACCCGGCTGGATGACTACCCCCCCCCCAGAGTCGATGATTGTTCCAAATGGCCCTGATCTGAATGGGCCATCACTTACCCCTCCAAGCAGAAACAGCGCGCCAGCAAGAAGGACTCCTGTGGCCCCCGAGATTGTCGTCGTCACAAATGCCTCCTACGGCCAACGGGTACTGGCATCGAATACTCAATCAAGCGATTCAGCAATCGGTGCCTCGCGCTCGCAATCGAATTCACGATGCGGAGCGCAATGCATGTTCTCCACCTATTTGACGAGGGCTAGTCGTCCGACGTCCATGACAACTCCGTTCCTCAGCACAGCCACGAAGTAGACTCCAGACGCAACTTCGCCCCCGGACTCGTCAACCCCCGTCCAAGCGATCTCAACTTGTGCCTGAGCGGGGTCCGCGGGTATCGGTGGGAATGTCCTGACTCGTCGACCTCTGATGTCGAATATCGCTACGACGACAAAGGAAGAGGTCGACGGGCGAACCCAGATCTTAGTTTCCGGATTGAATGGGTTCGGAACTATCGCGTCGACGCTTGCTCCAGCCCTCGGGGGCACTGGAGTGGACGTTACCACGGCCGAGGGTCCTCCGGGACTTCCCCGATCGCCGTACCCAAACGGGGCACCTCCTGCCATCCAGGCCTGCGCCGAATCATTGTTTCGTCCAGACAGCCATTGCATGCTCTCCCCCGGCAAAAGGGACCAACCTGCCGAGCCGTCGTAAGTCGACCTGATCAACCAGATCACCGGATGGTCTCTTGATTCTCAGCTCGTCCGCCACATCATCCAGGTCGATGCCTGAGCCGTACTCATAGAGCACGTCCACACCTTGATCGAGCATGGCAGCTCCATTGCGGGCAAGTACTCGATACGCGCCTGGGGAAACAATCGCGTCGCTGGAGAGCGAAATCTGGTGTGACTCTCCGGCAGCTGATTCGATTATGTAGCCGGCCAGCGGTACGGCTGTTCTCCCAGGATTATGCAACTCGAACCACTCACCATCGGTGTCCGCAACCGCGACTGGGTTACACATGATCTCTGAGATAATCA
Source organism: uncultured bacterium (assembly GCA_942490715.1). Classification (GTDB taxonomy): domain Bacteria; phylum Acidobacteriota; class Polarisedimenticolia; order Polarisedimenticolales; family Polarisedimenticolaceae; genus CALNYP01. Next base: position 105,125 of record CALNYP010000063.1, on the reverse strand, counting down.
GGCGGTCCGCCATCGATGCGGACAGGATCTCGATCTCTGATCCGGCGGCTACAGGGTCGCCAGAGACGTCCCTCGGGCCTGTCACCGATAACCTGAGCGGCGTGTTCTCCGGCACAGGATTCAACATCTCCAGGCGAACAATATTCCCATCAGGGAGCACCGTCGCCGAACCCACATCGAACGTCTGCTGCGGGTCAGATAGAAGACTGATCACATAAGAGGTCGCAACCTCCGTAGAAACCGCCTCCATTTGTCGGTCAAACACGACAGCCATCGTGTTGCCATCCAGCTGCGAGCACTGCACAAGAGTAGGCGCTATCGTGCCCCCTGTTGGGTTGACCACCAGAGTCGACTCCGCCCATATGCTGGCGAACGGATATGTATCAGCCGGGGTCTGGTGCCCTGCCCACCCAGGGGTCGCCCCTGTCGACTCACTCCAGCCTGATCCTGATGGCGCTGGCCCGATACGGATCTGCGCGTCCTGCAATTGCGCAATGAGTATTGCCGAGAACTTCACAAGCGTTTGAGGCGAGGTCGACCCCAGCACGGGGCTCCCCGTTCCAACAATGAACTGACTCGAGCCACCCAGATCTAGCGATGTTGACGGAACGAGTTCTGTCGAAATGACTGTGATGCCCTGCGGAACACTGACAGACCCCTCCCAGCTGGACAGACCAGAAACCCCATTCCACTCAGGTCGTCCAATGTCTGTGAAGTCAAGATCTGCCCGCAGGTAGAAACTGAACGGCTGATACAGCTGTACGCCGGCGACGGAGCCGACTCTCGCAGACTCACTTGAAGAGAGAAACAGCTCTCCGACCGGCGGCCCCTGAATAGACAGCCTCGGGTCGTCGTAGACACCTGTCCTCTCGACACCACCACGGAACGTCGGCCAACCTACGCGCCCCGGATCATGGATGACCCCTGTATTCCACACGTGGAGCTTCTGGTCGTAGGCTGCCAAGACAATGTTGGTGAGACCATCCCCGTTGAAGTCGCAGACCGTGGGTGCCGATCGAACCGGCCCGGCAAGCTGCATCGGGAACCCGGCAATCGGTTGGCCGTCCGAGTGCCACGCGTACAGCGCATTCGGCCCATCCGTCAAGTATCCGCCCACGCCCAGCAATACATCTAGGCTTCCGTCCCCGGTGATGTCGGCAATCACAGGACTGGCCTCGGTACCCGTCGGCACACTCACTGGCCAACCCGGCAGTAGCTGGCCGTCGGATTCTACGATGTTCACCCGGGAGAGCGTCGTCGACACAACCTCGACAACCACCATCTGTAGGCCCAATCCAGAACCCAAGAGCTCACCGACTGCAATGTTTGGCGCTTGGCCACTGATGTCTCTGGCGTTGGACACGAATGTGTACGGGAAGCCCATGACCGTCGTCCCGTCCTTCTCCCACGCGTACAGTTTGTCTCCCTCGCTGAGGGCCAGGATCTCTTCAACTCCATCCGAGTCGATATCTGCCACAGTTGGACTCGAGACGAAGGAAGCTCCGTCCGCGGCCGAGAAGGACTTTGGCCATCCCAGGGCATCACCGCTCCCGTCGCCCTTCAGCGCGTGAAACCGTTCCTGTCGATCATCCAGCTTCTCTCCATACTTGGTTCCGAAGAGCACCTCCGCCGCCCCGTCCCCATCTACATCCAGCAGGGCTGGGGTCGTACGACCGTAGGACTCATAGATCCCCGGCTCACCAATGCGCTCTCGCCGGGGACCGAGCGGACCTGTTGTCGCAACATCACTGTCACCATCGCACACCTCTGAACCATCACTGTTGAACGCATAGGTCCAACCCCGCGTGTCATTGATCACGACCTCGTTGAGTCCATCTCCATCGATGTCTCCAATTACGGGCGTACTCCAAGCATGGTCCATCAAGTTCACCGGCCAACCAGGGACCGCGATTCCATTGCTATCGAATACGTAGAGCTTCGGATCATCCCAGCGCGAAACAACAATCTCCAGGCCGGGACTCGAAGGGATTAGGTCGCTCGCTGCCACCGAAGATGGCGCATATTGCCCCCATTCAGCGGTGACGGGTCCAATAGTCTGAAGATCAAAGTCACCGTTCAGCTCCTCCGAGCAATCAGCTCGAAGCATGTACAAGTGGTCGGCCCCCAGGAGGACCTCATTTCGATGGTCACCGTCGACGTCCGCGACCAATACAGATCCTGCCGTGGGAGCGCCAATCGGGATGGGAAAGCAATCCAGCTCCGGCAACCCTGTCGTTGCCGCGACTGTCGGACTAGCATTCGATATGAAGCCATTTGAACCAACAGCTATGACTCGGAATTCGTAACTGGAGCTAGCATCGACTTCAGCATCCTCATAGGACGCCGAGCCCGCCAATGGCTCAGCATTCATCGGCTCCCATGCCCCACCGCCCCCGCTGCGTCGCTCGACGAGATAACCTGTGGTGATCCCGTCTATGGCGGGGTCCCACCGCAACTGGATCAGCTCCACACTTGACGACGCTACGGTTAGATTCTGTGGACTAGAGGGCGTCTGGAGATCCATAGCGAGTGTCGCCACTGCGCCAAGCCCACTCGTCACCTCAAGCTCCACTGCGGCTGCAAGGTCTGTGGTAGATACCGCGAATACATCTAGCGAATTCGTCGCCTGCCCCCCGAGCCCAGGGATACTCGACCAAGTGCCGAGTCCGTCTGAGATTGTGACGCTAGGGTCTTGACTGGATAGAACGCCGTCGAGCTGTTGGACGTCCCCAGATCCGATGTTACCAACTGTGAAGACCAGGCCTACGTTTTCCCCCGCCTCTAAGATTCCATTGCCGTTCCCGCCAACGACGTCGTCGACAGTGCAGCTAGCGATGACAAATTCCGGAGCATGAACTTCCAGAGAAGTGTCGGACGTGTAGGAAGCTCCCCCGCCCGTCTCCAGAAGCATGAACTGGAGCGCCGCGAGATGCCCGTCGGGTGTACTCTGCGAGATCGAAAGCTCTACGTTCGGGGCTTGAATCGACTGACCGCCCGCAATGGCCGGCACGACCACACTTCCTGTGACGATCGAGACATGTGGGTCGGGAGACCCGACAAGAAGACTGCCGCCAGCGAATCCAGCGCCGAACGCTTCGCAGTTGACTGTGATCCCTATCGTTTCGCCTGCGTCGACTAGACCATTGCCATTGCCGATGATCGGAGAAGACCCACTGTCGACGAACTGGGCTGTCGACAGAACGACTGAGGCGCTCTGTGCCCCAATCACCGGCACCGCGGTCTCTATAGGCAGTATCGACGCTCCGCTAACCCACACAGAAGCAGTATCGCCACTCGACCCGACATAGGGAACTTGGGCCTGTCCGTTCACGTCTGTGACCGCTTGCGTCTCTCCGGTCGGCAAGCTCACGACAACCGTGATACCCACTATGGGCGACTGAGTAGCCGAATCCACAACGGAGACCGTACAGGTGCCGGCTCCTGCATCAAGCGATCCCGGGGTCGTCACAGTGGCAGTTCGAGGGTCACTATTCCAGACACGCATGCCTGGATCACCAAGCAAGACCAACGAGAGTGTCGTCCACCTCTCCAGATTCTCCCAACTCAGGTCATCGTCAATAGCGCCAAACCCTGCGAGCAGCATGTCTCCCAGAGTGGCCTCCCCCGAGGCACAAAGCGCAGCTTCCAGCATCGCGTTTTGTGCCCGGGCCGCCGGAGACGGGAACGCGGATCGCGAGGTGCCGAAACACGCAACAGCACCACCCTCGTCCAACCGGATCAGCTCCTTGAACAGCGATTCAACGTCCAGGGCGACAGCCGCGCAGTTCACAGACAGGGCAACAAAGGTCTTTCCTGACTGGCGCAACTGCCGGATGTCTGTCAATCCGGCCGAACCGTCACCCAGTGACACGTTGTAGTAGTGACCATGGCCGATGTGCATCCAATACCCGTAGTCAACTGTCTCCAGTGCCGTCAGCGTAGTTGAGACAGACTCAGACGTCGAACCAGGGTATCCGGAGTGATTCTCGTATTGGCGGTCAAGACCGAAGGCAGTCGCCGTAGACTGGCAAGTCGCCGCAGCGCTGAGCGTCGAGTCGATGAGTGCTGCCCCATCGAGATAGACTTGCTCCACACCGTCCCAGTTCTGAGGGAAGACGACTTCTCCGGAGCCCAAGACCGAGTGAATAGGCCGAGCACTGACATTCAGCTCAAACGCGATGATCTTCGAGTTAATGACTGACGCCTCAGCCGAGCTTGCAGCGGGCAACCGACCCACAGCCAGCTCCGGCGTCAAATCGGCTTGATCAAACCCTCCGATGTAGTCCGCTTCAGCAAGAATCCCATCCCCATCCGCATCCCAATCACCGTCCAGGCACCCATAGTAGAGATCCGCCGGTATCTCTGTATGCCCACCGTGTGGCCGCAATGAGCTCAGCGCATACGCGATCGGGACATACTCATCATCCCCGTACAACAATACAAATCGAAGGCTCCCGAGACCGTAGACATGGCGAATGTAATCCCTAATTGATCTCGCCGGGCTCTGAGAGGCTGGGGCTTGCGCAAGAATGTCCTCGATAGTCGCAATAGCGGAGGGAGTCCCCATCATGGATCTGTGGTCACGCAGTTGAATTGCCTCTGCCAGCAACACCGACGGCACAACGATGAGGTGCTCGGGGGCTCCGCTCGGCACGTGAACTGACGCGAGGCGCGCATGGATCATTGCTGGCGGCAGAACCGCCAAAGCAAGCGCTGTACAAATCGTACGAAGAACTACTGCACGCAGTAGGTTGCGGCACTGGCCCACGACGACCATGATCAATCCTCCAGTTCCATGAACACCAGAAGTGCTAGCTCACCAGTTGGGCCAATGGCCTGCGCAGCTGCCTGGAAATACGCCTCTTCATGGCGCCTGGCCGTGGCTATACACTGCTTGGTCGTTCATCGAGAAGCTAATCCACTGCAGACGGGTTGAGCAATTGATGCGGGTCAGTTGGTGCAAGTTCATCTCCGTCACGGGTGAATCTATAGCACGGTAATGTCGGATCACTCGAGCCCAATTGCGTGATGTCCTGTCCCGCACCGCTACTCTGAACGGAAGCGCGAATCCAAGCCGGAAAGTACTCGGAATCGGGTCAGTGTGACTGGCTTCGGCATGACGCCATCAGAGTTCGGACCGCGGCTCTACTTCTGGGTGACTCGTCCGCACCGCAGCCCGAGGCGATCTTGGGCCTCGGCGAGGGCCACAACAACAGTAAGGCGATTGCGGATACGAACATCTCGTTTCCATCGGCGCATTGCAGCTTGGAGATGACGAAACGGAACGTACGTCGAGGCTGCCTAATGCCGCGTCGGTCTCGCCCCGCTGTTCAGTGCCGCCCCTGATCCTACACTGAAGAAGCTCTAACCCGGACTCCATCACTCAGAATCGGGGAGATCCTCACGCGCGCGTAGCGACAGGTGGATCGACGGCCTGATCGGCGATCAGGCCCCGCACCACGCTCAGTCCGCAGTGCCCCAGTAGTTCCGGAGAGATCGATGACCTTGGCGGCGGGCTTTCCCCCGCCTATTCGACATCGACAAGAAGACTATCACCGGCGTAGATCGAGTTGTTCTTGAACTCGATCCCGACTGACGCAGGACTCACCGCGATCGCCGCGAATCGACTCTCAGAGAACCTATTACGCTCTGCAACAAAACGAGACACGCGTTCGGAGGACCACTGTTGTTTCCTCTCCGCCCCTGACGTGCGAGCTTTGGAGCGTGATGCTAGCGGCGTGACCGCCGTCGACCGCCCCATCTTGGCCATCAGCTGACAATTGTCGATCAACGCTTGCAGATTGAACAATCGGTAAGACCCCCCCACCGATGAACATGCACCGTTCCAGAAGACCGCTTTGCGTACCGAAGTACTGCAGAGCATAGGCCGTATTGTCACGAAACAGGACGTCTGCGACTGAGACGTTCGCACTCCCAAGGTAAGCGAACACTCCGAGAGACGAGCATGAGTCAATGACCGAATCCGAAATCGCTAGTCCTTCTGTGTCCCCATACACAATCCCATTCGTGCAGTCCGTTACTCTCACGTCCCTGATCTCAGCCTGCCCTACCGGCCAGATCCCATCTTGCACACCTCGAACGGTCAGACTCTCGACCCGAAGCCCGTAGCCTTCGTCTGCCCGGGGCGCGATTCCCTCGATACCCTCGGTCAGAGATCCTCGTCCAATGACGACGGAGTCGCGATTTGTTCCCATGAACGTGCTGTTTGGAGTGGATTCCTACGACGACCGGCAACGATTGACAGCAATCGGACGAGGTAATCTGGTCGTCTCGCGTAGCGACCAGGGCCGATGAGAATCGTGTCAGACCGCGATCGTAGTATTCCGCGTCATGGATGACGGTGAAGTCGACGAACCGTCCTGCTCAACTCTCCAAGTCCGGGCGCTCGAAGATACGGCGGCGAGGAGACGCTAATACAGGGATGTGGATCTGGATCGATCGCCGATATCTGAAACTCGTCGTGATCGCCTCGCTACCCAGCGGCTCCGCCAAGGATACTTCACTAGAGCGACCTGCTCAACTCGAGTGCCGGCGATTGAGTTCCAAACGCAGGTAGTAGACGCCGCTCGCAACTCGTGCTCCGGAATCTGATGTGCCATCCCAACGGACCTGGACATCTCCGGAGGGATACGAGCCGTGATCGAAGCAACTGAACGCGTCGCCAGTAGATGAATCTATCGATCGTATCACAGCGCCTGAGGGCAAGTCTTGCTCGGGCGCGCGGTTCAGAATCACTTCGCATGCAGGTATCGCGACGTCACGAGCACGCTTGAATGCCCCAACCTGTCGCGAAGTCGATGCAGCGGTTCGCCAGCGTCGATCGCCAGTCGATGCAGCCGTATGCCGCAGCGCGTGCGGATGGAGCGTGACCCGAGTATGGCCGCCTTCTGCGTGGTTGCGCACGACGTAGCGGATGGCAGCGAAGGTCAAGGGGACGGTCAGGCTTCGCTTCCTTTCGCACGAATAGAGCGCCCTGCGGCCTCTCCATCTTCTTGCGCCGACTCATCCAGCCCCGCACTGCTGAGGCGTCGGGGAGAGGTAGTGCGACCACGCGCACCTTGCCGCCCTTGCCCAGGACGCGCAGCTGCAGGTCCGTCCTGCTCACGCGAGCGTCGCCCAGTGCTGAGCGCGCACACCTCGCTCGCTCTCAGTCCACCCAGACCCAGGCACGCCAGGATGGCGGCGTCCCTCTGCCCCTGCCATGTCCTGCGATCAGGAGCCTTCAGCAATCGGTTGAGTTGGCCCTTCGTCAGGACGCGCGGCGCAAACCCCCGCTGTCCCTTCGGTAGCTTGATGTCCAGGTCGGTGGCCGCATCCCAGCTGTCGTGGTCCATCGCAAAGCCGATGTACGCCCTCACCACCGTCAGCCTCCACCGCACTGTCGTTCGGCTGAGGCCTCGCTCTCTCAGGTGATCGCGGTAGTCCAGTAGCAGGTCAGGGCCTGTGTCCTCCTGCAACCACTCGAGGAATCGCTTCAGCTCTCTTCTGTAGGCCACTCTCGTGCTGTTCGCATCGCAGCGGCGCAGGAAGCGCTCCTTAGCCTTCTCCAGCTGTTCTCGGTCCATGACGCCCTCCCCTTGGGGACGTCCATGGACGCTTCGATTCCGAAAACATCAAGCCAATCCAGAGCCTTCACGCACCGCCCTAGAAGAAGTACACCCCCGGCACCTTCATCAGGAAGCACTGCCGTGCCCGCCAGCGCCACCGCGTCCGCGTAGTCGTCGTGGGCGTTGCCCCTCTGTGGATGCCCGATCCGGGCATTGCCGCCGGGCATGAGCTCCACCTCCAGCTGCCGCAGCTCCTTGAGTAGCTGTGGATGATCGGGCAAGGCGATCTGCCTCTCGACGATCAGGCTGCGCAGGGTCCCATAGATGTCCGCCTTGCTCTGCTGGGTGAAGGTCACCTCCTCTAGCTGCAGGTCGACGTCCCGCATCGCCTGCCCGATGGGCGCTGCCCCGTACTGGTCCCCATGCACCTTGAAGATCTCGAAGCGGTCGCAGACCTCTTTCATCTGACAGGAAGCACTTCACTCAGCTGGACCGGCGCGCGCTTTGATGCCTTGCCATCCCTCCAGGTGATCGACGTAGACCTTGCCGTCGTCGTCCTTGTGCACCACCGCAAACGTAAACCGATCCCCCTTGAAGGCCGCGTCGATCGCTGCGACGTAGAGGTTGCGGTAGGTGTCCGGCTCAGGAGGATCGTCGCCTTCCTGCCCGTACACGACACACTCCTCGATCGCCTCGGCAGGCAAGAAGCTACTGATCGCTTCAGTGAACTCCGCCTCGTACTCACGCAGGTAGTTCTCGGGATCGCGGCGCTCCTCCCTCTGCAGAAACGTCTCCGGTACCGTCGGGTTCATCAGGCGGGTCGGAGCGTGCCACACGAGCGTGTCCGGCTCCTCGTTGCGCGCCTGCCACATCTCCCACAGCACGCCGCTCATCGCATAGGGGCTGCTCACCAGCACCAGCTTGGCGTGATCAAAGGTCGCCATCGCAGGACGGATCGCCCGCATGATCTCCGTGTCCGGATTGGCGTAGCCATCCTCCGTCCACCAGAAGGCGATCTCGTCGCAGATGCAGGCCACCACACTCAGCCCTCGGATGGACCGAAAGCTCGCCGGGTGGATCGCGATCGTGATCCGGTTGTCCAGCTCGATCTCCTGCGCCCGACTTGAGACGACGTGCCGCGACAGGATCGGGCTGCCATTGATCTTCCCCTCGATGTAGTTTCGGACGACCTTGGCCTGCCGCATGTTTTGGGCGAGGAGCAGGACAATGCCCGTCTCCCCCGGCGACAGATCGTGGTCACGGAAGAAGGCCTCATACAGAGCGATGTTGCTGGCCAATTTGTCCGACTTCCCCGACCGCCTGCCGCACACAAACGCCGCCTCGTTGTACTCGACGCCCGCACGCCATGCCTTGCCCGCGCACTGCTCCACCAGCACACGCCGCTCCGGCGTCATCGGCAGACCGTAGAGCGCGCAGAGCGCTGCCTCCTGCGCTGGCGACAGCTCGTCACCGAGGATGTTCGGGTCGGCGATGGCCTCGAGGATCGTCAGCGCGGGTTTCATGACGCGTCACCTTCGCCTCGTCTGAGTGGTCGGCGACATCGCGATCATCATCACGATCGTCCTCCGCCGAGACCGTGCGATCATGATCACCACCGATACGCACCTGCTGCAGGTAGTCCTCGAGCCGCGGAGCGAGGGCATCCCTCTGTCCTCGCCTGCTCTCCATCGCCTGGCGAAACTCACTCAGTGTTCGTGAGAGCGCGTTCTCCGTGGTCGTGAGTCTGTCGGCGACGTTGCGGATCTCTCCTTTGGCCAGGTCGATCAGACCGGCGACCTTCAGGAAGTTCTCGACCTGAAAGATCCGACTGCGGTGACGGATGATCTGCTCGATGCGAGCGTTGTCACTTGGCGTCGGGCCATCGCCCGTCGTCTCCCTGACCTCGCAGACCAGGCCTTCCACCCACTGCTGCTGCAGCTCGAGGAGGATCGGACACACCTGGTTCTTCTTGGCCTCAGGACACGCCAGGGGATGGCGGCGATCCTTGCGCCGGACGTGATACAGCGGGCACACGTTGCATGTCAGCGACGTTGGGATTTCGACTGCGTCCTGGCTGTGCCAACCATGCCTCACGCCCTGGCGACCTTGGGGCAGCAGGTGGCCATCGATTTCCACGCCCGCATGGCGGGGATCAACCCGGAGCTTGGGCTGAGACTTCATCTTTGCTGGCCGCCTTGCCATGCTCCCCACCTCATCGGGTATAATCGAGTGGCCACGATTTGGGCGGGCGAGGTCGATCGCAGCCGGCTCCCATGTGGCTGCGATGCTCCCGCCTCCTGACCTCGTCCGCACTCCTTCCTCCAGACCGCCTCTGGGAGATCCCTGATCGCAGAGGCCTGCGGCGGCCCTCAGGCTTGAACCCCGGGGTCGCCGCGATCGTTGGCCGGACGACCCGTCGCCCCCACGATCTCGAGCCCGGTCCGCTAGCCGCGAGGTTCTGGGGAAATGGTCCGGTCTCACGGATCTGCCGCGCCCTGTGCGCCCTCCGTCGCCCGCCCCGGCGCACGCGCAACCCTGTGCCCCACAACGCCCTGGGCCGCCGAGCGGGCCTCTCAGGCCCTCACACGACCCCCTGAATCCCCCGTCAGAATCCGCCGCTTTCTGACCCCGTTCCGCGCGAATCTGCTCTGGTTCTGCACCGATTCCGCGCCTTTTTGAGGCGAAAATGAGCGCTGGAATTCGGCCTGTTTCCCTGCCCAGGAACTGTCCGATCCCGAGAAACCACTGATTTCTCGGAAACGACATTTTCACAACGACTTACAAACGCCCCCGACGGCCTCCACAGCCAGACTTTCGCCTCGCCACCAAACCCCGATCTCTGCCACATGGGCAGCACTCGGAGATGCAGCGACCTGCAGGCTTTCTCCTCGGCGATCGCTCAGCTCCAATCCAGGCGATTTACCGCTCCAGAGAACGAGCCTCCTGCCGCGGCAGATCCACGAGCTGGGCGGCATCGGCAGCAACCGTGTCTGCGACGGCGTGTCTGCTCGACTGCCCTTCGCCAAGGACGAAGCCCCGACTCGGCGGCCTCTGCGACCTCTCCACCCGGACCAGCGTGTAACTGGTCAGCATCGTCGAGACCAGCATGCCGATCCCCAATGCCCATAGCGCCGTGCGCATTACTCTCGCTCCTCCTCGCTTTCGGCCTCGAGCATCGACCTGCACAAGACCTCCAGCGTGCGGGATTTTGTGTTTCTGGTCGGACCGACGGCGTCGGTCGTCGCCTCGACCGCTCGTTGCCATAGCGCCCACTGCTCGTTGTCCAGCACGACCGTCAGCACGTTTGGCGCGTTGCGCTCGGCCTCGTCGGCCTCGTCCTCGAGCTGGTCAGCGAACCCCTCGGGGATCTGCATCAGCGCCTGGAAGTCCTGGATCTCGGACTGGTCCCACGGCAGCGACGCCTCCATGTCCGGCAGCGCCATGGTCTTGCCCAGGTCCATGAGCAGGTCGCTCAGCAAGGAGGGCACGGGCTGGCCGGACATCGAGTTGAGGTTGATGGACAGGATCTTGGCGCGCTTCTCGTCTAGACCTTCCACCACCACACACGGCATCGCCTTGTAGCCCAGCTCGTCCTTGCAGATCTGCCAGCGGTGAAAGCCGCCGAGGATCTGGTACTTGCTGTCCTGCGCGGGATGAGGCCGCACGACCATCGGCTCGACCAGGCCCTCGCGCCGGAGGTACGCCTTCAGCTTCTTGCGCATCCCTGTGGACATGCGATTGACGTTCCAGGGGTTGGGGACGAGGTCATCGACGCCCAGCTGGACGACCTCCAGGGGCTTTGCCTTGCTCATGCCGACCTCCCGATGACCAGCAGTTCCTCGTTGCCCGCTCGACTCTTCTCACCAGCCAGCGCCGCCATGTGCTTGTAGCGAATCGCCCGGCCCTGGACCTTGGGCCTGTGCCTGCGCACGAGATCCATGAGGCCACCGAGATCAATCGCCTTGTTGCCGAAGCTGAGCACCAGCGTCGGGACATGGGCCGCGGCTTCGAGCAGCGGCGGCAGCGCCTTCTCTGGCGACTGCTTGCTGAAGCGGCTCTCTTCGACTTCGAGCTTCCTGCCAGCCAAGAGCTCGTCGAGCGGGCGCAGCGATCGCTCGTAGCTCTGGGTCGCTGCGTACGGCGGATCGAGATACACGACGTCACCTTCGACCTGCTGCAGGAACTCGGTCGCATCGAGCTGGTGCACCTCGTGCTCGAGGCCGTTGCTGAACACTCCTCCATTGATCTGGTCGGCGATCGCCTCGGCCAGCCGGATGGGATGACGTGCCACGCCCCGTGTCGCCATGTCGCGGACGTAGGACTCGTTCATCGATCCCCATTCACCGGCCGCCGCCTGTTGCATGATCTTCCGCGCGCCAAAGTTTGCCATCGGCCGACAGCGCAGGGCGTGCTTGACCACGAGCAGGCGGGCAAGCCAGGCGGTCGGGCCTGCGAGCTCGTCGGCGGCGGCCAGTGCGTTGTCCAGGAACTCAGCGTGCGCTGCGGGGAACACGTCGGGGGCGAGATGCTCTCGCGCGTAGCGTCGATCGTGTTGGGGCAGTGCTAGACGGAGGAGATTGTCACCACTCAAGGTGACGGAGCTGTTGGAGATCAGAGCCTGGCCAATGATGGAGCTGCGCAGGGCGAGGTCGTTGCAGACCACGCGGTAGCCGCGGGCCTTGGCCATGAGGGAGACCGAGCCGCCACCCAGGAAGGCATCGACGAAGGTCGTCGCTTCAGTGGGGACTGGAAGATCCCGAAAAATCGCCCCGAGCAGGCGGCGTTTGCCGCCGCTGTACGGAGGAAGAGCCTTGAAGATCCTGCTGGACATAGGGGCCTGACCACCCACCAAAAGGCGTGAGAGCTCTAAAGCTCACATGTCTGATCAGGCGGTGATTCGCGGTCAGGCGGGATCAGTTTGGTCCCCGCGAATCCAGTTCTGGAGCGTCTAGCGGCAGACTACTACGATCGGCTGAGCAGTCAAGACCCAAGACATCTCCTCTGAGCTCGGATTGAGCGCCTGAATCGAGCGACCATGCGCAAACACACTCGCCCACGCCGCACACATCGGATGCGCGAATTGCAGAACATCTCGGGCTCGGTCGCCGATGCAATCGCCCGACAGTCTTCCGACTTGCCACTGACCGCTGTTTCACAAGTGCTCGATCTAGCACCGGAGCAGTTGCTCCTCTATCACGTAGGTACGAGCGAGTCGCCTGGCATCGCCGCACGGTTCAAGAAATCCGAGGAGCGACGAATCTCGCAGATGTTGCGTCGTCCTCATGACGCGCCGTTCAGGTTCAGGAACGAGCACGAATTTCGATGGTGGGTACTCTCAACCGGTCGGCTCTGGCTCGCATCGGGCGCTGAGCAGTTTGAGGCCGCAGGTGCAGAAGACCACTGGTTTCGCGGTTATGCCCTCCCTTCCTTTGAAGACTACATGGGAGAAATCGCTCGGTTCTTGGCAGAACGAAGTGAGAAGCGTCAGAAGACTCGTGAATGGGCCGCGGGCAGCCCGGGCGTCAGGTTGCCGCGTGCGGTACCGGAGCACTCATGGCGTCGTGTCCTCAATGCCTTGTCGATCGCGACCAGCGGCCGAGGACGCTCACCTTCCACCTACAACCGCTGGCTGCAACGGGGCAAGACTCGAAGAGACTCTCCCGGATGGCACTTGAGATCGATGCGTTACGACCTCGGTCACGTGAGCGAAGTAGAGCCGACTTCGCTGGCTGCGATCACGCCAGCGGCCAGTTCAAAAACCTACGAGGAAGTTTGGTACTGCGTACACGATGGGACTCGCCCCACAGAGCAGAGGGAACCGTGGATTGTCCTGACCGACCGGCCCGGCGAGTTCGACGACCAGTACTTCCGTCGAACACGGGAGCGACTACGTGAGGTGATGGCGGGGCGCAACGCCGATGAACTCGGATTCCCGTTCCCATGAGCTGAACCGCACTGTGTTTGGTGTCGGACTCATCGCTTCTCATCAACATGCGATGCGGCTTGTCCGCTCTCTGCGGTACCGAAGTATCGACGTGCGCGGGGTTCATGAATTGGTGGGCTCAAGAAAGTGGATGCGGTTTGTTGTCGAGATTGAACCTCCGTTCCTGACGGACGAACCCATTCCCAAACCTGGCAAACCAAAGACAAAGCGGAGCTTGCAAGGGGAGTTCATTCAGAACAAAGGTGCGGCGGTTCTGGAGGCGCTCCGCGCGCAGAAGCTCGACGCTTGCGAATTGGGGGAGTTTCGAACTTGGCGATCACTGGCAGATCCGGGTGGGACCTTTCGCTGACTTTTCCAGGGCAGAGAGAGAATTGCGCTTCCTCCGAGGCAGGGGATTTGAGGACGCCTGCATCGACAAGACGACCCGTGGCCAGACGATGACATTCTCTAGACCTGCGTCTCCCAGTCAGTTCCGATATCTCCACCGCCGTTTGACGCATACTGTGTAATTTATATTTCGTCTTACTCCTACATGATATGCGTGCATATATTCATAACATATTGCCTTAGCGTCAGTTACCAATTGTTCATGGTCCTCTACGCCTCTAGATTATTGACGTCACGAGCATGGACTTGCCCATCTCACGGGACGACGTCTAGTGCCCTCACCACTCTTCTCTCACACGCGACCACGCAGCAAGCGACCGCAGGGAATCTCAGTGGATGTGGGCCAAGAATCTCACTTCGGGAGCTGACGATATGGCGGATATCCCGGCACACAGCACGAACTCCACACGGAAGGGCTATGTCGGGACCTGCCGAGCTACCCACGCAAGACTGATCGAGGACTGCTGCGATTTCCCGATCGCCCTCGCGGTCTACATGCAGCTCGAACTTGATGCCGGGTTCAAAGGCGAACAGCGCGGGCTCGTCACATGTTCTGTGGGAGAACTCGCCCAGACTCTTCGGCGCAGCGAAAGTCTCATACGAAGATCGTTGAACCATCTTCTTGGTCTTGGCTGGATCGAGCGCGAGCACCGTGGCAATCAGCACATGGCCACGGTCTTTCGGCTGCCGCGGTACCCAGGTCAGAAACGAGAAGTTGCTCCGGCCGCGGGTGACCTGAGCAGCAATGCTCCGTCACCTGTTCCGTCACCTGTTCCGTCACCTGTTCCGTCATCTGCTCCGGTCTCTGACGACCTGAGCACTTCGCTCAACGTCAGCAACATCAACGACTTCAACCTCCATAACCAAGAACCAGAGAACCAGAGAATCTATGGAACCCAAGAATCAGATTCTGGTTTGGGGTCGCAAGCGACTCATCAGGAATCGGAAAGCATGGACCACCAGACTCACAAACTGGCACAAGCCATGGCCAAGTCTCGAGCAGATTTCTATTTGAGCAAATGGGACGAGGAGGATAAGCGATTCGTTCGAGACATGATCGCACTCGCCGGAGGCTTGGACACCGCCCTCCTGGCGCTCGATCAGCTCAACCGTGAAGGCCCCAAGCACATTCGCAATCCACGAGGCTACTTCACCAACAGGGTAAAGGCCGTGCGACTTGAAGTCGCACAAGCGAAGGAGAAAGCGGCCCACTCTCAACTGCCACCCCCCGACTCACCCCTCGGAGAATTGATTGGCGAAGCTGCAAAGTCAATGCAGGTGGAACGGTGAGCCGCCGCGCGTCAGAACCCGCAGCGAACGATCTGCCCACCTACAAGCGACCGTCTTTTGCCGCCATTACCTCCATTCTAGCCCGTGGTGCCCTCCGCGCTCTTTCGTCTGAGAAACGAGTGGATAAGCCGTCGCAGCGAAGTGATGGATCGTCCCCCCAGTTGACGGGCTCAGACCGAAGGAGAATCCAATGAGAAAGCCCACGACGCGATGGCAGCCAGAGGAAACCTACCCCGATCCCGACGGCAGCGTGCTGCGTCAGATCCAAGCACTCGAAGCGATGACCGTGAAGGAGCTGCAGGACAAGCACCTCGAGCTCTACGGCTTCGCGACAAGAGTCCAAACACAAGCGCCAACTCTTCAAACGCCTCGCCTGGCGCGTCCAGGAGCTCAAGTGGGGCGGCGTGCCTCAGGAAGTAATCGATCGTCTCCGCGAGATCGAGGACGACCGCGACGCGCGCTTCTTGCCCCCACGCAGACCAAAGACCATGCCGACGCTCCCGGAGCGCACTGCCCGCCGCGGCGCACTGACCCCGGTGAGGACTACTGCACCCTCAGTTGGCTCCGTGCTAGAGCGCGAGTACGGAGGCGTGATCCACCGCGTCACCGTCATGGACGATGGCGTCGAGTACGGCGGCCGGCGGTTCCGCTCCCTGTCCGCAGTCGCCCGCGAGATCACCGGCACCCACTGGTCCGGCCCTCGCTTCTTCGGCCTGACGGGAGGCCCGCGATGACTGCAACACGCCTGAAGATCTACACGGTCACCTTACGCGTCGGGCAAGAGGTCCACGAGTGCAAGCACAGCGGAACGAGTGCCCGTGAGATTCGCCGAGCCTTCGAGAGAGACATCCGGTCCTCGGGTAGCGACGCCGAGGTCCTCAGCATCCGGTACGGCTGTCACGTGTATGGGAGGCAGTCATGAAAGCTCCCGCCCGCTACGACGAGCTTCGCGAGAAGATCGACCAGTCCCTCATGAACATCGAGCTGGCTCTGGATGAAGGCCGCCCCCACGACGACCAGTTGCACTGGGGTCACGTCGGCACTCTCGCGCGCGTGCTGGATCTACTGACCGAGGCCGAAGACGCGCTGCTACCCAATCGCGCGCACGAGGGGGACCAGCCATGAGCGGCGTTCAGTTCCACGAGACCCGCCGCGGCGTGACCTTCTACGAACGGGATGTGCCGAGGCTGGTGGAAGCCTTGCAGGAGATCGCCGCCGAGTTGAAAGCTCTCAACGCCGCGCTGCGCCGAGAGGAGGCGAGCGGCGATGGCCCAAGCGAAGAGAACGCCTGACATCGTCCGCTGCGCGATCTACACACGCGTCAGTACCTCGATGCAGGCCGAGGGGGAGTTCAGTTCGGTCGACAATCAGTTTGAGAGCGCCCAGGCGCTGATCCGCTCCCAGGAGTCCAACGGCTGGCAGCTGCTGCCCCACCGCTACGACGACGCGGGCTTCTCCGCTGCCACCATGAACCGTCCCGCCCTCCGTCGGCTGCTCGCAGACATCGAGGCAGGACTCATCGACGTCGTCATCGTCTACAAGCTCGATCGCCTGTCGCGCAATCAGCGTGACCTGCTGGCCCTGCTCGATGAATTCGGGCGGCGAGGCGTTGCCTTCCGCTCCGTGACCCAGAACTTCGACACCTCTGGCCCCATGGGGAAGGCCATGCTCGGCATGCTCGGCGTTTTCGCGGAGCTGGAGCGGGGCATGATCTCAGAGCGCACCCGAGACAAGGTGCAGGCAGCACGTGCGCGGGGAAGGTGGACCGGCGGCATCCTTCCCCTGGGCTATGACCTCAAGGAAGGCAAGCTCGTGGTCAACGAGACCGAGGCCGCGCTCGTCCGGGAGATCTTCGACCTGTACCTGCAGAAGGAGTCGGTGACCGACGCGCTGGCCGAGATCCTGAGCCGGGGCTGGCGTACAAAGTCCTGGGTGACCCAGAAGGGCACCTTCCACGAGGGCAAGCCTTGGACCGTGGACACGCTGCGCCGGCTCCTGACGAGTCCCTACCCAGCGGGACGCGTCAGCGCGGGAGACACTGCCGTCGAGGGAGAGCACGAGGCCATCTTGGACGAGGAGACCTGGGAGGACGTGCAGGTCCTGCTGGCTGCCAACGGCAACACCGGCGGTCGCAAGAACCGCAACCGCTCTCGCGCCCTCCTCCAGGGCATCCTCCGCTGCTCACGGTGCAACGCTCCGATGACCCCGACAGCCAGCCAGAAGGGCAACGTCCAGTACCGCTACTACAGCTGCTGCAAGCGGCGCAGGGGCGGGGCGGCGGCCTGTCCAAAGGGCAACGTCTCGGCCCCGGTGATCGAAGACGCTGTGATCGGGCAGATCAGGGAGATCGCCGGAGATCCCGACCTGATCGAGGCCACGGTGCAGGCTGCGCTGGAGGAGCATCAACGACAGCAGGGCCGACGTGAGGCCGAAATCGGGGCACTGTCGGCAGAGATCCAGAAGCTGATCCAGGAGGAGCAGCGTTTGATCGGCGGCGACATCCGGGGCGACAGCGCGGCACGTGCGGTGGAGCGGCGGCTGGATCAGCTGGCCCGGCAGAAACGGGACATCGAGGCCCGGATCTCGGGCATTCAGGAGGAGCAGGCGCAGGCCACGCCGCCGGACGCAGATCAGCTGCGGCGCACGCTGGAGAGCTTCGAGCCCGTGTGGGAGGCGCTGGAGCCGATCGAGCGCAGCAACCTGGCGAGGCTGCTGATCGCTGAGGTCGCCTACGATCCCGACACCGACGAGATCGAGATCGGCCTCACGGCGGCGGCGCTGCGTGACGAGGAGGCGGCGTGATGGACGGGAGAGTGCGGGTATCGCTGAACCACGGAAGTGCCAGTCCAGGACGCTTCCCAGCGCGACGAGATCCCGAGGATCGTGCGCCTCTGCTGGCTCTCGCCCACAGGTGGCATCGGCTGATCGATGAGGGGAGGTCGAGAGCCAGGCGGCGATCGCTCGTAGGACGGGATTGACGAGGGCAAGGGTGACGCAGATCATGGATCTTCGCTGGGCCCCTCCATGGTTCTACGCCGCTCTCCTCAGGCTTGATCCGATTCCTGCGGTACCGCTGAGAGGAAATCAATCTGGCTATTGGCCGACCGTAATCACGCGTCTACAGGCCGTTCTGGCCCAATTCAGCTCCCCCATGCGCCTTGACGAGAATGCAGGAAGCTCGTATCCTTTTGCCCTTGTTCATGATCGTGGGATGCCTCTCCACGGACCATTTCAGGCCAGGTTTCAAGTGAACGATTGTTGTGTTGAATCGGGATGCCTTCACCAAGTAGCCAGTAGTCCAATGCGGGTGATCTGATGTTGCCACGATTCCTATTCCGTAGAATCGTTAGGTCCAGGTACGTATTTGGCGAGTCTCGCCACGGAGTAGATCATGACGCGAGCCGAAGTGACGGCCCAGCTCAAGGTCTAATGAGACGAGGTGGGGCTGGTCAAACTTTGTCAACTACTTCAGCCAACTCCAACTCAACCCCACTTCCATCTGGTGAGGAGACGGCCAAGCATCACCGCGTCTATCGGCTGGAGAGATTCACCGATCCAGAAACCAAGATCGAGAGACTGCGCGCCGCTCGTTTTGACTTGGAGTAACCAACGCCGATGAAACTGCGATTGGTGACGAGGAATCCTCGCTTTCTCATATTGAACGGCTTACAGAACTCAGCCAGATGGAAAGTGGAACTTAGCGAATCTTTGCCGGGAGTAGGGACAAGCTGGGGCCTGCGAGGCGAGTCTCGTCAATCTTCCCTGCAACGAGAGTTCCGCACGCAGCGCTGAAATCGCAGGAATTCGATTTCTCCTCTTCGCGGGACCCGTTTGGCCCGGAGACTATCCCGACCCGGGTGATCTTCCGGTCTTCTTGAGCCACGGACTCATGAATACTGTGGCCATGGCATCAAAAGCCAGTGACCTCCAGCGCATCGCTGACCAGCTCGACAAGCTTGGCTGTCCGTGGGAGAGATGGACCCTTGCTGCTAAGACCGGACTCACTTCGTGGGAGAAAGCAGCGTACTCTAAGGCACCTGTTGACACCGTGAAGCGAGAGAATGGCCAGATGTCAGCAAGACTTGCTGGCTTCGCGGGCAGGTCTGCTGGGACGAAGTATCACACACTGATCTCGACTGCGATCGATGCCGCCAACCGTACGGGCGTTCAGGCACTCAACCAATACTCGGCCTTCGACAGATTGGTGAGATCTGAACTTGAGACAGAAGAGGACGACGGATCGTTTCGGCTAAGCAGTCGCTATGCGACCCTCTTGAAAGTGAACGGAGTACTCTCAAGACATGTATCCCAGATGTATTTTGGGGCAACACCAATCCTGGGCCAGGCCTGCCACTACTCAATTCACTCTGCTCTCGGAATCGGGACATCTATTCTCGCTATCGAGAAGATCCGCGATCATGTCGCCCTAGCCACGGCACGGCACGGTCTGTGGAAGAGGCTCGCGGCGCTCTCCTCCTATCCAGCCGAAGGGGGAGCATGGAGTGCGAGAGCACGTAGTGACGGCGCATGGGACCGCCCGCTCCTCGATGGAATCGACCCAGATTCGGCGCGAATTTCCGATGAGGATTGCGAATTGGTGCCCCTGATCACCTGCTTCAGCGGACGCGATGGATTTCGGAGAACCGAAGTTTCATTGAGTGTCCCGCTGGAGATTCTCTCTAACTGCAACACGAGCTCTTGGACCGCTCTCACCTTGACTCACGAAATCAGTCACGTGATTGTTGACGGCTTCCTCAGCGTGTACCTCCCGAAGTGGGATGGCACGGAAGCCGTAGATCTTGCGCTCGAAACATTGATCGCCATCCATTGGGGCAGCAAGGATGCGCTGAACCGTCTCGAGCAAGTGCAAGACTACGCGCTCGGAGCCTTTATTTCGTTTGTGGGCACGCAAGGTGATCGGCTGGAGACCTTAGATAGAATCGAGAACGCGGAATCTCTCGGCCTACTAATGGCGCATCATTGGAGGCAATTCGAGGAGCTTCTCACTCACGTGACAGATTTTCAGTACTTCTACAATCAAGAAGTCGAAGACTATGTCTCGTCGATCTGGCGTTCGTGGGAGATGCTGCCGAGCATAATCGATCGAGTAGACGAGTACCTCCTGAGAACCTGCTTAGCTGTCATGTCTAGCCAACTGCATAGTGTGAATTGTGCTCAGCTCGCTGTTAACCGCGTCGGCACTGTCATGACGACAATGCTTGCCGTACATGATCAAAGCCAATTGTTGCAGGTCGCGCGTGATAGAATTGACGAGCTCGGCGCGTCTCTTGTCCAGGACCTGGGTGCTTGTGAGGGGCTTTGTCACTTGGTCCGTCACGGGACTCTACTCACCGACCTGCGAACCGAACTCACCCCTCGATTGAAAGGTCGCCGCCCGAAGTTCTCGTCAATCGGAGTGAAAGCGTTCGACAATCCACGCATTTCCGATCCTGTTTCCTTCGTGCAGTGCTTCGGCCTGGGAGAGCAGTTTGATGAAGCAAAGTCCCTCTGGATTCTAAGCCAGTTGGCCTTCTCGGAGTTGAACGAATGAACGTTGATCGGGCGCACTACTCGGGACAACTCTTCCGATACCACGCGGGGGCACATCACGTATTCCGAGCCCTAGAGGCACTCCCAGGAACAACCGTCAACAAAGCGACAAGTGGTGGCATTTGGAAGATCAGCTACGAGACGGAGCGCCCTTTGGTTTCACAAGTGGAACCGCAAGCAATATATTTCTATTCCTTCCTATTCCGCCGGGGAGCCCACAGTGAAACACTGCTGGTCTCACAGAGTAACGAAACAACCGCAAGCATGCTGAAGCGTCTACGAGTCCGACCTGTCACCCGACCGAAGGTCAACGTAGGCGTGATGGCAAATGACTTGTTCGACTCATATGAGGACTACTGTCTAGGTGGTGTGTACGCACAGGTCATAGGGCAAACAGCTGTGCTTCGATCTGCATCTTTCTTTGGTGACAACCTCGCAGAGGCGGATCTCTATAGACCAGTTCATCCCTACTTGAGCCCCTCAAGAGTTTCGCTTCGTTCTACAAAGAGCAACATCGAAGTCCTCTCAGTTAATCTGAACGGCCAAGTCAGTATCGGAGTGTCGTCCCTGGGGGCGCTGGAAGAGGTTGAGTCTTGCTTGGAATGGATGGATGTAGAGGGATACATCGATTGGACCCAATCCTAAAACGGACTTATGAGGTGGGGCATGCATGACGAGTCTCTCACTAACGTTGCCAGTTGGGATCAAGACGAACTCGTTCTAGGACACTGTGCTCGCATGTTGCGCCGTGGCCAGTTCGTGATTGTCCTCGGAGCTGGAGCCTCAATCGCGTTCGGCCTTCCTAATTGGGGGGAACTGGTAGACAGAGTAGCGATCGCGGTTGCAAGAGAACTAGACTGCGACCCGATCGCGCACTCCGACCCGGTTCTTCGTTCCCACCTGATACTGCAACGGCAACTGAATATGGATGAACTCGAACTGTCCCGATATGTCGGTGAAGCCCTCTATCCGGACAATCCACATTCGCTGGGGAAATTGAACGACATTCCTCTCATTTCAGCGCTCGGTGCGTTTCTGCTCCGACTACAACGGGCAAGCAGACCCATCGTAGTTTCATACAATTACGACGACCTTCTGGAGACATACTTGGAGTACTTTGGTGTTCGGACTCAGTCCGTGTATGAGGTACCGAGCATGCTGGACGCTGCCGATGCCACCGTTTATCACGTTCACGGTCTACTCAAGCATAGATCGCCGCGCGACGTCCGACGACCTGTGGTCCTCACAAGAGACCAACTATTGGAGCTGAAGAAGAGCCTCGCCCAGTCACACTGGGGCGACGTACTGAGGTCGGTTCTCCTCTCTCGTTTCGCTCTCTTTATTGGGCTCTCCGGAGATGACCCAAATTTCGACGACCTACTCTCTGACATTAAGAAGAGGCATCCATCAGGAACTGCGTTTTGGGGGCTGAGATTTGCCAAGAAGAATGATCCGAAGTTGGGAGATTGGGAGCAATGGGGAGTCCGGAACCTTCTTGTCGATGACTGGAGCCAAGTGCCAGACTGGCTACTCAAGGTGATTCAGCGATCCGTCACCTCAGTATAGACACGACTGGCTTTCTGGGGGCAGATCATACGGACGCTGCGAGGCTCAGCTGTCATGCTCGTTGACCTGCCCCTGTGGGACTACCATACCCCCTGAGACACTCGGGAGTAGAATCCAACGACTCGAACGAAGGAGTCAGCCATGAACTCGCAAGCCAATGCTGCGTTCTGGTTTGAGAGGAAGCTCGTCACCCTCGAGTACGCGAAGAAGTGGGGCAACGTCGCCAGGGCCTGCCGGACATTCAACGTCTCACGGGCCTCGTTCTATCGATGGAAGAAGCGATTCGAGGAGGAGGGCCGAGAAGGGCTGAAATCGAGAACACCGCTCGCGAAGGACCATCCACGCCGGATTCCAGAGGCGACGGTTCAGAAGGTCTTGGAGCTCCGGCGCACGTATGACTTGGGGCCTCAGCGACTGGTCTGGTACATGGAGCGGTACCACGACACGAAGATCTCGTTCGGAAGCGTCTACCGAATCCTCGTTCGACACGGGGTCAACCGGCTGCCCCAGAAGGCCCGGCAACGCACTCTCCACACCAAGAGGTATGCGAAGCGGGTTCCTGGCCACCACGTCCAGATGGACGTGAAGGTGCTGACTCTGAGGACCGCCGATCGGAAGCGCGTGCGACGGTATCAGTACACGGCGGTCGACGACGCGACGCGGGTCCGGGCGCTACGGATCTATTCGCGGCACTCGCAAGCGAACGCGATCCGCTTCTTCGACTACGTCGTGGGTCGCTTTCCGTTTCGGATCAACACGGTCCGAACGGACCGCGGTCACGAGTGGCAGGCGCTCTTCCACTGGCATGTGGAAGACCAGGGCGCGCGACACGTCTACATCAAGCCTCGCTCGCCGCAGTTGAACGGCAAGGTCGAGCGTTCGCATCGAACGGACCAGGAGGAGTTCTATCAGCTCCTGACATACAAGGACGATGTCGATCTCGAGAAGAAGCTGGCAGCCTGGGAGGGCTTCTACAACATGAATCGTCCTCACTGCGCCCTCGGAGGTCGGACACCGTACGAGGCGCTCAGGGAGCTACTCGTGCAGCCGGAAAGTGTCTCACCTCGTTGACAACATCACAACTAGGATTGACGAGAGCGAGTCTGGCGCAGACTATTGGATCATCGTGAAACAATCCGGGCCGGAGAGTGATCCCAGAATGGGCCTGCGACCCTCCTTCTCCAAGAATGCAGCGTGAAACTGCCGCTCCGAGTGCCCGGGCGGACTTTCTAATCGGTTGGGTTTGGAAATGGACCGTAGGCCATCCACTCAGCCTCACAATCATGGCTAGTCAGCGACTTTCCCAGGTCGCCCTGAATCAGCGTCCTAAGTTTGCTTGAGCAGTACCGATGGCAAATCTGAACAGAGAGCAGCTGCAGAAGATCAGTGCCTTGCGTCGCAAGGAAGGGAAAGCCCTTCTGGATACGGGGCTCTGGGCGGCATCGTACTACTTGATGGGATACTCGATCGAGTGCGCAATCAAGTCCAGCATCGCGAAGCAAGTGAGAAAGTACGACTTTCCAGATAGGGTACTGGCTTCCAACGTCTATACTCACGATCTGGAAAAGCTGATGAAGCTGGCTGGCCTATGGCCACAGTTTAAGCGTGACATGATTGATTCTGGGGCGCTCGGAGTCAATTGGGCAGTCGTGAAGGATTGGAAGGAGACGGCACGCTACGATGTGGCGGTGGACGCAGCGCAAGCAAGAGACTTCTACAAGGCCTGCACTTCTCGTCCAAATGGCATCCTGACATGGATTAGGAAACGATGGTAGGTTCGACTCTCAATCAGTCAATCATCGAGAACGGGGCGGAGGTCGTCAGCGCTCTCGATTCGGCGTCATTGACGGTCACAGCCGCACTCTGGTTCTACTTCGCCGAGACGGATACTTGGCGACTTCTCTTGGAAATCAAGGAGGTGAAAACGCTGGGACCTCATGCCATCTACAAGAGAGTTCAGAGGGCGTTATCAAGCTCCAACCAGATTACTCTGGAAGAGATCGCCGTTCTCAAACCTGGGTCAGATATCGTCAACCTCCTCGATCTGGCTGTGGGCACTGGTGCCGGCATCGAGGGCATTAGGTTCTCGGGCAATGTTGTCGATGGAATCCTCATCCACGATGCCTATATCTACCGACTGGGCAAAGGAGTTTGAAGGATGTTTGAGAAGCCGAACAGAAGACTCTGACCGTGGTCGTTGCTTTACACCGCCCATGCGACCACTTCGTAACCTCGTCGGTTCTCTTGCAGGTGAAATGTGAAATCGATTAGCGAGTGGGAACTCGAAGACGCCCTGGCGCTACCTCCCGGTGAGCTTGACTGGTTCGAAGTGAAGGGGTCCCGAGGACTGGACTTCACCGCGAACGGCATTAGCGAGGCGACAGTCCGCAACACATTGTCCAAGGCGCTTTCGGCGTTCGCAAACTCCGGCGGTGGTATCCTGGTCTATGGAATCAGCTCGGTGGATGGCGCATGGACCGTGGATGGAACGGGTTCAACAGCATGTACCGGACATCGCAGACCTCCTCGGGGTAGTGGGCCTGGTTGGCGGCCCTGCACCTGTACGACGGTCGGGGCCGACCGGAATCGACAGGCGCCGCTGTTTTTCGGACTCGTCGTTCAGTCGGTCGTGAAGCTGAATCGGCCCTGCTTCTTGTTCCGCCCGAGCTCGAAGGGGTTCGTCGCCGGGTTGTAGGTGCCGGCGAGCCGGTCGCGGTAGGGCTCCAGCGAGTCGGCGATCTCGGGAGGGAGGCCGTCGATCCAGGGGTGCCGGTACGGGTCGTCCCGCAAGGCGTCGATCTCGGCCTGCAGGGTCGCGCGCCATTCGTCGGGGGAATCGGGCGGGAGTGCCGCCAGCTGGTGATCGAGCATCTCTTGCAGGTTGTCGAGGATGCGGTTCGACGAAATCGACAGGTCCTTGGTCTCGTCGCTCGGCGAACCGGCGGGATCCTCGCCGAGCCAGGCCCAGTAGATCAGGGCGTAGAGGTAGGTGTACTCGCCCAGCCCCATCTGCTGCTCCACCAGCGCCCGGTTTCGCTGCTCGAACAGATCGGCGAGGCTGCCGGCGAGGCCGAAGGCCGACTTCGTGATGCCCATGATCGATCGAAACTTCTGGCCCGTCGGCTGGTTGTCGAGGGCTTCGGCCTCTTCCTGGGTCGTGGGAATCCTCGAGAAGGTCGTGGCGATCTGATCCCGGGCCTCGGCGGTCGCGTCGCGCACCGCGAGGAACACCTCGACGCGGTCGGCCGGGATGGCGGCGGCGGGGGGCACGAACTCCCCGGGCTGCCCGTAGAGCTGCTCGAGGGTCGCCCGGGTCTCGACCGCCTCCTCGAATCCCGACATCGTGCCCTTGAGCCAGAGGGCGCTGCTGATCCCGCCGACGGCGATCAGCAGCAGCAGCGCACCGCAGCCGATCCCGCAACCGATGAGCCATCTGGACTTCTTGTCCGCCATCTGCCGAGTATACGAGAACCGATCGTCGCGGTATCATCGACCTCGGCCGAATGGTCGTCTCGAGGGAATCAATGGCCGGCAGGGATCGATCCACCGTCATCGTCGGCGCCGGGCTGGTCGGCGCGCTGACCGCCACCTACCTGCGGCGCCGGGGCTTCGCCGTCGATGTCTACGAGCGCGGCGGGGACATCCGCGCCGCGGCCGCCGCCGCGGGCCGGTCGATCAACCTCGTCTGGACTGCCCGTGGCGTCCGGGCGCTGGAGCGAGTCGGACTCGCCGAGCGGGCGATGGAGCTGGTCGTCCCGGTCACCGGCCGGATGGTGCACCCGGCAAGCGGTGAGCAGCAATACCAGCCGTACGGTCGTAACGAGAGCGAGTGCAACTACTCGGTCTCCCGGTCGGAGCTGAACCGGTTCCTGATCGACGAGGCCGAGTCGGCCGGTGCCCGGTTTCACTTCGAACACGCGCTGACCGTGGCCGATCCCCAGGGCAGGCTGCTGACCTTCGAGGGGCCCGCGGGCGAACTTCAGCTTCCCGTGGAAGCCGCGATCGGGACCGACGGCGCAGCCTCGAGCCTGCGCGCTTCTCTACGGGAGCGGGGCGGATTCGACGAGACGGTCTCGATGCTGGGCCACGGCTACAAGGAGATGACGATCCCCGCGGCCGAGGATGGCAGCTACCGGATCGAACCCAACGCACTCCACATCTGGCCTCGGGGAGAGCGGATGTTGATGGCCTTGCCGAATCGCGGCGGCAGCTTCACGGTGACGCTCTACCTGCCGTTCGAGGGTGAGCGCAGCTTCCGCTCGATCACCGACCGGCACGCCGTGAGCGAGCTTTTCGAACGGGAGTTCGCCGACGCGATCCCGCTGATCCCCGACCATGTCGAGGCCTACCTGGAACGGCCCACCGGCGAGCTGGGCACCGTGCGTTGCGGTCCGTGGAACGCCGGCCGGATGTTGCTGCTGGGCGACGCGGCCCACGCGATCGTGCCGTTCTTCGGGCAGGGGATGAACAGCGGTTTCGAGGATTGCCGCCATCTCGACGAGCTGCTGGCAGACGACCCAGCGGACCTGGCGGCCGTCTTCGACACGTTCTCCCGGAGTCGCAAGCCGGACACCGACGCGATCGCCGAGATGGCCCTCGACAACTTCGTCGAGATGTGTGAGCGGGTTGCCGATCCGGCCTTCCTGCTCCGCAAGGCGGTCGAGCACCGCCTCGAGGTCGAGATGCCCCGGGAGTACCGCTCGCGCTACTCGATGGTGATGTACAGCCACATCCCGTTCCGCGTGGCCCAGGCCGCCGGCAGGATCCAGGAGGAGCTACTCGCCGACCTGTGCCGCGACCTGCAGGATCCCCGCGATGTCGACCTCGATCGCGCCAGGCAACAGATCCGCGCTCGGCTGACGCCCTACCTGGCCGAGCAAGGAGTGCGGCTCGACTATTGACCTTCGAGGGCAGCCTTCAGATCGTCGAGGTCCCTGGCGCAGGCGCTGGCCACCGTCTTCATCATCGGCTTCATCAGGACCGACATCAGCTTGGCCGAGGTGGTCAACGGCGTTGCCTCGAAGCTCATGTCGATCTGGGTTCCGCCGTCCTTCTCGGTGAACAGGAACTCCGAGTGATAACGACAGCCGTGAGATTCGGCGTCGACGCAGTAGCGCCGCGGCGCCTCGAACTCGATGACCTCGAGATCCTCAGACGCCTCACGACCGAACATGATGCGTGTCTCGGGGCTCGCGTGCCGACGCCGACGGGCCCGTCGGTGAGCAGCTTGATCTCCTTGATCCCCTCGATTCGATCGCCGGCGTTGGCGAAGTCGGAGGCGACCTCGAAGACCTTGTCGATCGGTGCCGCGATCTGGCGTGTCAGGTGAACTCCACTCATCTCGACCTCCCAGGTTTCCGACGCTGCTACAAAGGCTACCGCACATCAAGCGTGTCGTGTACCTTGCGCGGGGACGCCCCGGCGTCGACCCGTGGATCTAGCCGCGAACCGGGAGATGGTCATGATGAAAACGATGATGTCGACGGCGATCGTCCTGGGCCTGCTGGTCTCCGGCGGGTGCGCCCGGGCAGCCAGTCCCGAGGCTTCGCCTTCCGCAGCCGGCTCACCGCCGCCGGGCACCGTCTGGCGCTGGGAACGCCTGACCGGTCCAGGGGCGATCGACGTCGATCGTCCGGGAAACTACACGATCGAGTTCCGGACCGACGGCCGATACGCCGTCCGGGCCGACTGCAACACCGGCAGCGGCGGCTACGCGGCCGAGGGGGACTCGCTGACCCTGCAACCGGCGGCGACCACGATGAAGGCCTGCCCCGATGGCTCCCTGGATCGGACCTTCCTCGCCGCCCTCGCCGGAGTCGGTCGCTGGACCCTCGAGCGCGAGCAGCTGGTCCTGCATGTCGCCGACGGCAGAACACTGGTCTTCTCCGCTTCCCGACCGGTCGAGCTGACCGGAAAATGGCACGTCGGCGGATACAACAACGGAAAGCAGGCGGTCGTCTCGGTCAAGCAGGGTGGCGCGCTCTGGATCGAGTTCACCGACGGCAGGGTGGCCGGCAGTGCAGGCTGCAACCGGTTCGGCGGCGCCTACACCAGCGACGGCGAGACGATCTCCTTCGGGCCGTCGGCGGTCACGCGGAAAATGTGTGCCGGGGACGGGATCATGGAGCAGGAGCAGGCGTTCCTGGCGGCTCTGGCCACGGTCGCCACGTCCAGTGTCGAGAACGGACGGCTGCAGCTTCGCACCGCGGCCGGGGCCCTGGCGATCGACGCGTTTCCGGCCGTCACCGGGACGATCGGCTACCTCCAGCGAATCGCCCTTCCCGACGACGCGCGAATCGTCGTGCAGGTCCGGGACGTCTCTCGCGCCGACGTCGCCGCCGACGTGATCGGAGAGACGACCTTCCGCAGCGGCGGGAAGCAGGTGCCGATCGCGTTCGTCGTGCCGTATGATCCTGCGGCGATCGACGAGCGGCACGATTACTCCATCCACGTCCAGATCCGATCGGCGGCCGGCGACTTGCTGTTCGTGACCACGACGAGCCATCGAGTGATCACCCGGGACCATCCGGCCGAGGACGTGGAGGTGATCGTCGAGCCGATCCGCTAGCCAGAGCATGACGAAGGAGATTGCGATGCGAGGGCCGATCTACCGTTCCGTGACCGGGGTGGCGTTGCTGTTGCTGCTGAGCGCCTGTAGCTCCCCACCCGACGGGTTGACCGAGGATATCGCCGCCCGGATGCGAACCACGGCGACCGCCTCGAGCGAGCGCTGGGTCGAGATCCGGCGGACGATTCACCAGCATCCCGAGCTTTCCAGCGAGGAAGTGCAGACGGCGAGGCTGATCGCCGACGAGCTTCGGGCTCTGGGGCTCGAGGTCGAGGAAGGTGTCGGCGGAACCGGAGTCGTCGGCGTCCTGCGCGGGGGCCGGCCGGGCTCGATCGTCGCCTACCGCGCCGACATGGATGCCGTACGTTCCCCGGTCGTCGGCGATGTTCCTTATCGCTCACAGGTTGCGGGGGTCAAGCACGTCTGTGGCCACGACGCCCACGTCGCCGTCGGGATCGGCGTGGCGGAGTTGCTGGCCTCGGTGCGCGACCGTTTGCCGGGAACCGTGCGCTTCCTGTTCCAGCCCGCCGAGGAGACGGTCTCCGGCGCGCAGAAGATGATCGATAACGGAGCGCTGGGCGAACCGGCCCCCGGCGCGATCTTCGCGATCCACACGACGCCGTACCCCGTCGGCACGATCGGCGTTCCCCTCGACGCGGGGTTCACCGGCTGGGACATCTTCCAGATCACCCTGGACTCTGACGGAGACCCACGGCAGGTGACCCGGGAAGTCCTCGACGTGATCGTCGCGCTGAGCACGGTGGAGCCGATCGAGGCTCCCGAGGACATGGCGCGGATGATGGCGGAGATGCGCATCGAGAACGGTCCGTTGACCGACTTCCTGTGGGTCGCGGCGTCGGACGCGACTCCCGTCGACGCGCCTTCCGGCCGGCGAATCCTGCGCGGGCAGGTTCGTGCCGCCGGCGACGCGGCCTACGCCCGGGGCCGTGCGCTGGTTTCCGAGGCGGTGGTCCAGATCACCGAGGGCCGGGCCCGCTTCAAGGTCGAGTTCGGGCAGACGAGGTTCCCGGACATGCACAGCGACGAGGCGCTGTCCCGGGCCGCCGTCGCGCCGATCGAGACCTTCGCCGGCGCGGGCTCGACCTTCTACGTCCACGGATCCGCTCCCTTCTTCGGCGAGGACTTCGCCCGTTTCCAGGAGCATGTGACCGGAGCGATGTTCTTTCTCGGTGTGGCGAACCCCGCCGAGGGGATCACCGCCTACAACCACTTTCCCGACTACGACATCGACGAGAGCGCGATCGGCATCGGCGCCCAGGCGATGGCCGGCGTGCTGTTCGACCACCTGGCGCGCAACCCGTAGGCCAACGCGGGACGGCCGTCAGAAGTTGAGTAACGAGCCGGGCTTCCCGGCTCGCCGGTCGTTCCAGCCCCGGGGTTTCGTGTCGTGGACCGACTCGATCTCCTTGGCGGTGACCAGGGTGCCCCGGGTCTTGGCGCCCCGGACCTGAACCGGCGACAGATCGAAGCACTGGGGAGACGGCCGGACACCGTTGGACGTGCGGTACTTCACGTAAAGGACGTCCGGGTTCTCCTCGGAGGCGAAGATCACCGTGGCACCGCTCGGCGCGTAACGGTACTCGCGATTGAGGATCGTCCCGCCCAGGGAGAATCGTTTCACGTAGTGCAGACCGTCAGGGTCGCGATAGACGACGACGAAGATCCGGTCGCGAACGGCGATCCCGCAGTAGGGGAGGGCGACGTCGACGAACAGCTTCTCCGGCGGCTGGACGACGGTGAAGACTCCGTCGGCCCGCAGAACCAGGACGCGATCCAGTGACGAACACTGGAAACGCTCCTCGCCGGTGACCGAATGTCCCAGGTAGCCCTTCTTCGCGTCGTAGCAGAGCGTCAGCTCGGTCGCGGTCAGCTCGCGAACCTCGATGTTGTCGAACCGCACGGACTTCGTTCGCCGCGGGTAATCCGCCCCGTACTTGCGAATCAGCCCCTTCAGGTAGCGCACGGCGTAGGCGTTCAGCTCGGCCAGGTTCGCCTCGACCTGGGAGACGTTGGTCAGCAACGAGCTGATCTCGTCGCGGTTCTTGTTCATGTCGTAGCGCGAGATGCGCTTGATCGGTATGCCGAGCAGCGTCTGGACGTCCTTCGTGTTGACGTCGCGCAGCAACAGTTCGCGGTGCTCGTTGACCCCGTCGAGAACCGCCTGCTGCACGTCCGCGAAGGTCTTGCACTCCTCGATTCGCTTGTAGATCCGGTTCTCGACGAAGATCTGGATCAGCGTCTTGTGGTGCACCTGATCGAGCAGGTTGCGGCGCTCGGCTTCCAGCTCGCGACGCAGGGTGCGCACGAGCTGGCGCGTGTTGTGGCGCAGTACCTTCTCGACGTCCAGCTCGAGGGGGCGGTTCTTGTGGATCACGACGATCCGGCTGGAGAGCTGCACCTCGCAGGCGCTGAAGGCGTACAGCGCCTGGATCGCCTTCTCCGGATCCTGCCCCGGCTTGAGCACGACCTGGATCTCGACCGACTCGGCGGTGAAGTCGTCGATCGAACGGATCCCGAGCTTCTTCTTCTTGATCGCCGTCTCGATCGAGGTGATCAGCGAATCGGTCGTCGTGCCGTAGGGCACCGAACGGATCGCCAGGGCGTTCTCCTTGACCGCCTCGATCTCGGCCCGGAGCCGGATGCGCCCGTTGCCGAGGTCGTACTCCGAGGCGTCCATCAACCCGCCCTGGCGGAAGTCGGGCAAGACCTCGAACGGTTTCTTCTCGATGATCGCGATCTGCGCCCGCAGCAGCTCGACGAAGTTGTGGGGCAACACCTTGGTCGACAGACCGACGGCGATCCCCTCGGCGCCCATCATCAGCAGCAACGGGAGCTTGGCCGGAAGGGTGACCGGCTCCTGGCGCCGGCCGTCGTAGCTCGGGACGAACCGGGTCAGCTCGTCGTTGAACAGCTCCTTGCGGGCCAGCTCGGTCAGCCGACATTCGATGTACCGCGAGGCGGCCGCCGGGTCGCCGGTGAAGGTGTTGCCGAAGTTACCCTGGCCCTCGATCAGATAGCCCTTGTTCGTCAGTGCGACCAGCGCGTCGGCGATCGAGGCGTCGCCGTGGGGGTGGTACTGCATCGTGTGGCCGACGACGTTGGCGACCTTGGTGAACTTGCCGTCGTCCTTTTCGTTCAGCGAGTGCAGGATCCGGCGCTGGACCGGCTTCAGCCCGTCGACGAGGTCGGGGATCGCACGGTCGCGAATGACGTACGCCGCATACTGGATGAAGTTGCTGTCGATCAGTCGCCGGAGGTGGCCGTCCTCGCGCCAGCCCGGCGGAGTGCCGTCGCCGCCATCGGAGCCGCCGGTTCCGCCGCCCTCGGGGAGGTCGGGCTCGATCTCGAGGCCATCGAGAAACGGCGTCTCGATCGGAGGTCTCTTGCCTGCCGGCGGATCGATCGGCGGCGTCACCTCGATTCGCCGTTCAGCTCCCGCGGGGTCGCGGAACAGATCGCGCTGCTCGCTCACGGTGTCTCCTCGACGACGAGCTGGTCCATGATGTAACCGCGGCGTTCGGCGCTGTTCTTGCCCATGTAGAACCGGAGCAGGTGGGGCACCGCACGGTGGTTGTCGACCTCGATCGGTGAGAGTCGCATGTCGGGGCCGATGAAGGCCTTGAACTCGCCGGGAGAGATCTCACCGAGGCCCTTGAACCGGGTGACCTCCGCGGCGCGGCCGAGGGAGCCGGAGGCGGTGTCGCGCTCCTGTTCGGAGTAGCAGTAGATCGTCTTCTTCTTGTTGCGCACGCGAAACAGCGGCGTCTCGAGGATGGCGACGTGGCCGTTGATCACCATCGGTTCGAAGTACTTGAGGAAGAAGGTGATCAGCAGGTTGCGGATGTGCAGGCCGTCGACGTCGGCGTCGGTGGCCAGGATCACCTGGTCGTAGCGCAGGTTCTCGGCGCTCTCCTCGATATCGAGGCTGCGCATCAGGTTGTACAGCTCGTCGTTGTGGTAGATCGCATCGCGCTCGAGTTCGTAGACGTTGAGCGGCTTCCCTTTGAGGGTGAAGATCGCCTGGGTGTTCGGGTCGCGGGTGCTGACGATCGACCCGGCGGCGGACTGACCCTCGGTGAGGAAGATCATCGTCGGCTTCTTCGAGGGCTTGCCGCGCTTGCGATGCAGCTTGCAGTCCTTGAGCTGGGGTACCCGGATCGACGTGGCCCGGGCCTTCTCCCGGGCGAGCTTCTTGACCGCCAGCAGCTCCTTGCGCAGCCGCTGGGTCGCCTCGACCTTTTCGAGGAGCTTCTCGGCGCGATCCGGGTTGCGGTGCAGCAGGTCGGTGACGACCTCCTTGACCCGGGTGACCAGGGAGCCGCGGATCTCGGTGTTCCCCAGCTTGTTCTTGGTCTGGGACTCGAAGACCGGGTCCTTCAGACGGATCGCCAGCGCGCCGACGATGCCGTCGCGGACATCGTCGCCGTCGAAGCGCTTCTTCGAGAAATCGTTGACCGCCTTGAGCATGCCCTCGCGGAAGGCGCTCAGATGGGTGCCGCCGTCGGCGGTGTACTGCCCGTTGACGAAGGAGAACCAGGATTCGCCATAGCGCGACGTGTGGGTGAAGGCGATCTCGATCGTCTTGTCGCGGAAGTGCATCGTGCGGTAGAGCGAGTCGAACTCGATCTCCTCCCGGACCAGGTCACGCAGGCCGCCCTCCGAGACGTAGTGGGTGCCGTTGTAGTCGATCGTCAGTCCGGCGTTCAGGTGAGTGTAGAGCCGGACGCGCCTCTCGATGAAGGCGTCGTCGAACTCGGACTGGCCGAAGATCTCCGGGTCGGGGGAGAAGACGACCTCGGTCCCGTTCGGCTCGTCGGACTTGCCGGTCTCTTCCTCCTCGAGCAGCCCCCGGGTGAAGCGTGCCGCGGCGAACTTGCCGTCCCGGACGCTGCGGACCCGGAAGATGTCGGACAGGGCGTTGACCGCCTTCGTGCCGACGCCGTTGAGCCCCACACTGAACTGGAAGACGTCGTCGTTGTACTTGGCGCCGGTGTTGATGCGCGAGACGCAGTCGACGACCTTGCCCAGCGGGATCCCGCGGCCGAAGTCCCGGACCCGCACCTCGCCGGCGTCGACGGTCAACTCGATCTGGCTGCCGAAACCCATGATGAACTCATCGATCGCGTTGTCGATGACTTCCTTGACCAGGATGTAGATGCCGTCGTCGTAGTGCTTGCCGTCGCCGATCCGGCCGATGTACATCCCCGTCCGCTTGCGGATGTGCTCGAGCGAACTGAGCGTCTTGATCTTCGCTTCGTCGTAGTTGTGCTGAACCGGTCCGCTCAACCTTCCTGCTCATGACCCCGTGTTCCGGGGCGTTGCCTCCGGTCGCGCCCAGAGGGTGCGAGGCCGAAGTCTCCTGGAATGAGAGAGATACGGGCGATCCCGGACGGGAGCGCCCGGAGCCGCCACCGGGGGCGACCCGCAGGGATTCTACCAGAGACCGAGGGAGAGTCGGCGACGGATTGCCGGGTCGCCGGGATCCGCGGGCGACCCCGAAGATGGACTCACGGGGCCCGCCGGTAGGAGAAGTAGTAGTCCAGTTCGGTCCACGTCGCGCCGCCGTCGTCGGATCGGTGCAATCGTTTCTCGAACGAGTCGGCAGCGATCTTCAGGTCGGTCTCCCGGAACAGGAAATCCTCGGTGCCGCCGTAGCCTCCACGGTTGGTGATCTCCAGGGTCTCGCCGGTCCACCGGCCGTCGAATCGGATCCGGCGGGAACGCTTGAGGTTGTGGAAGCTGACCGCGAAGCTCTCCGTCGCGGCGTCCCAGCCGATCACGGTCAGACTGTAGAACGCATCGGGATCGCCGGAGTGGTACTCGGTGACGATGCCATGACCGTCCCGTGAGTAGCGGGCTTCGAACCAGGTCTTCCCCGGCGCCGGCTGGAACTTGCCGTCCTCGTCCCGGGAGTACGACGTCAACTCCCAGCGGCCGATCAGGTAGTCCAGCCGGGCCAGCGGGGCCACGGCGTTCGGGTTGCGTGAACCGGCGGCGAAGGCGACGTCGTCGTCGCCCAGGGCCAGGGGCGAGACGGGAAAGACGCTCGAGAGCGCGACGAGGGCGGTGACGGCGAGGGTGGTCCGGGTCCAGGTCATGCTGTGGCCTCCAGTGGTGGCCTTCAGCGTACCTGAACCCCGTCTCCAGGCGGTCCGGTGGTTTTCTTCCGGTTCTTCCCAACCTGATCTCGCCCTCGCGCGTTCTATCCTACTCGGGGGAGGAAACATGTTTCGAGACCTCAAGCACGCGATCCGCGTCCTGCTCCAGTCCAAGGGCTGGACCGCCGTCGTTCTCGTATCCCTGGCCCTGGGGATCGGCGCGAACACCGCCCTGTTCACGGCGATCAACGGCCTGATGCTCCAGTCGGTCGACGCCGTCGAGCCGGCCGAGCTGGTGCGCATCTCCTGGTACGGCGAGAACGAGATGCGCATGAGCACCCGGGAGTACGGCTGGGGCGGGGAGGGGCCGGGCGGTACCAGCCGACGGACGACCTTTTCCTACGCCTCGTATCAGGCGCTGGTCGAGGCGAACGAGACGCTGGAGGGGCTGTTCCTCTGCTCGCCGTTTAATCGCGTCAACGCCGTCGTCGACGGCCAGGCGGAGATCGCCAGTGCCTTCGTCGCGACGGGAAACTACTTCCCGCTCCTCGGGACCGCCGCCGCCGCCGGCCGTTTGTTGACGCCCGCCGATGACGATCCCGCCGCACCGCCGGCGGTGGTCATCTCCCACGGTTACTGGGCTCGCCGGTTCGGCAGCGCCGCCGACACGATCGGCCGTGTGATCCAGATCAACGATCTCTCGGTGACGATCGTCGGCGTCACCGCTCCTTCCTATGGCGGCGTTCAAGGGCCGGGACGGACCGCCGCGGATATCCACCTGCCGATCTTCATGGCCCCACTGATCGATCCCGATGACGACTACCTCTCGGCGCCGACGTTCTGGTGGGCCCAGATGATGGGCCGCCTGAAGCCCGGTGTCACCGCCGCGCAGGTCCAGGGCAACCTCGCGGGGGTGTTCCAGGCCCAGACCCGGTCCGGCATGACGAGCTACCTCGAGTCGCTGACTCCCGAAGAGCGCGCGCGCTCCTCCAATCACGACCGGTCGGCGGTGCCGAATCTGCTCGTCGACGCCGGTCGACGCGGCGTCTACGACCCGAACCCGGATACCCGCCGCGACGCCCGGGTGCTGGGGGGTGTCGTGCTGCTGGTCTTGCTGATCGTCTGCGCCAACGTGGCCAACCTGCTGCTCTCCCGGGCCGCCTCGCGGCAACAGGAGATCGCGATCCGGCTGTCGATCGGGGCGACCCGCTGGCGGCTGGTGCGGCAACTCGTCACCGAGAGTGTCTTCCTGGCCCTGCTCGGCGGACTGCTCGGGCTGGTCGTCGCCTACTGGGCCCGCAGCCTGCTGCCGTTCGGTCAGGACGTGCCGATGAACTGGCAGGTCTTCGCCTTCGTCGCGCTGCTCAGCGTCGGGACCGGAGTGGTGTTCGGGATCGTCCCCGCACTCCGCGCCACGCGCCTCGACCTGTCCGCCTCGTTGAAGGACAACAGCCGCGGTGTCGTCGGTACGCGTTCGTGGGCCAGTCGGGGCCTGCTGGTGGTCCAGGTCGCCGTCTCGCTGGTGTTGCTGATCGGCGCGGGCCTCTTCCTCAATACCCTGAAGAACCTGCGCTCGGTCGACCTCGGCTTCGACGCGACGAACCTGCTGCTGTTCCGGGTCTCACCCGCTCTGGCCGGGTACGACGCCGAGACGATGCCGCTGCTCTACGACCAGATGCAGGAACGGCTCGACGCGCTGCCCGGAGTCGAGGCGGTCAGCCTCTCGCGGATCGCCTTCCTCTCGGGTTCGACCTCGAGCAGCGACGTCTATACCCAGCATGGCGGAGACGAGGCCGAGGAGATGTACATCATGACGGTCTCTCCCGAGTTCTTCGACACCCACCGGATTCCGCTGCTCGCCGGCCGGCGGTTCGACGAGCGGGATCACGCCGACAGCCAGGAAGTGGCGATCGTCAACGCCGCGGCGGCGCGGGTGATGGGCGGCGAGACCGCCGTCGGCAGTCGCTTCGGGTTCTCGCCGGAAGATCGAGTCGACCTCGAGATCGTCGGCGTTGCCCGGGATACCAAGTACAACGATCTGCGAGAAGAGGCGCCGCCGACGATCTTCCTCTGCTACCGCCAGCGAACCTACGGCGGGATGATGTTCGAGCTGCGCACCTCCGGCGACCCGAAGGCGCTGGTCCCCGCGGTCCGTTCGCTGGTGCAGCAGATCGAACCGAACATGCCGCTGCAGTCCGTCTCGACACAGTTCGAGCAGATCCAGGACCGGTTCCGGCAGGAGCGTTACTTCGCGATCGCCTATTCCTGGTTCGGCGGCCTGGCGACGCTGCTCGCGGCGATCGGGCTGTTCGGGCTGGCCTCCTACAACGTCGCGATGCGCACCAACGAGATCGGCGTGCGGATGGCCCTCGGCGCCCGGCGTCGCGACGTGGTCGGTCTGGTGATGCGCGAGTCGTTGATCCTCGTCGGTGCGGGGATCGTGCTCGGCGCGGGCATCGCCTTCGCCGCCGGCCGGGCGGTCACGAGCCTGCTCTACGAGGTCGCGCCGACTCACCTGCCGACGATGGCCCTGGCCGCCGTCGCGATTCTCGGCGTCACCGCGATCGCCGGTTACCTTCCGGCCCGTCGGGCGGCCCGGGTCGATCCGATGGTCGCCCTGCAGTACGAGTGAGAATCAGACGGTCGATTCGCGCTTGCGGCGTCGCTGCTCGAGAAACTGTCGCGCCAGCGAGCCGAGCTCGTCGGCGCTGAGGATCTCCTCCGGCGGCGGCTCGTAGGCCTCGACATGATCCTCGGGAAGATCGTCGAGGTAGCGTGACGGCGTCACCTCGACGACCTTGCCCCGCAGCATCCGACGCCGGGAGGCGCTGAGGTACAGCCGGTCCCGGGCCCGGGTGATCCCGACGTAGAACAGGCGACGTTCCTCGTCGAGATCGGCCGCCGTCGCCTCGCTGGCCTTGGGGTCGGTGGTCCGGCTGTGGGGCAGCTGGCCCTCGACGCAGCCGATCAGGAAGACCCGGCTGAACTCGAGCCCCTTCGCCGCATGCAGCGTGCAGAGGGTCACGCCGCCGGCCTCCTCGCCGCTGTCCGTATCGTTGTTGAGGGTCACGCGCTGGAGAAAATCCTGGAGGGACTTGGTGGTCTTCGGCCCTTTTCCCTCGTACCGCTCGAGCCACTGCAGCAGGTGCATCACGTTCTGATAGCGCTGGGCGCCCTGGTTGCCGCCCTCTCCCGAGTCGTCGAGGGCCCGGCGGATCTCGATCCGCTCGACGAGGGCCCGGGCGGCGGCGTGCAGCCGACCGGATTGCTCCATCTGCTGCCGGGACGACTCGAACAGCTGGCCCAGGTTCCGTAACGCCGCCCGGGCAGCGTCGGGCAACCCCTGGATCGTCTCGGAGCGGGTGAACGCCGCGGTGAACGGGATCCCGCAGGCCTTGGCGTACTCCTCGACCTTCTGGACCGACCGCGTGCCGATGCCTCGCGCCGGATAGTTGATCACGCGACGCAGGGAGATCTCGTCGTACGGGTTGACCACGACGCGGAGGTAGGCCGCCACGTCCTTGACCTCCTTGCGGTCGAAGAACTGCTGTCCGCCGAACAGGCGGTAGGGCACCGAGCCGCGGTCAGCTCCTCCTCGATGCGCCGCGCCTGGAGGTTCGAGCGGTAGAGGACGGCGATCTCACGCCAGGGGACGTTCTCGTTCTTGCGCTTGCCGATCTCGGCGGCGACGAACTGGGCCTCGTCGCGTGGCGTATCTGCAGTCGCACAGCCGTACGGCATCGCCGCCGTCGCGAGCCGCGCGCAGCGTCTTGGCGTGCCGCCGGCCCTCGCTGCTGCCGATCACCGCGTTGGCCACCTCGAGGATCGGTGCCGCACTGCGATAGTTGATCTCGAGCTTGACGACCCTGGCGCCGGGGAAGTGGCGTTCGAACTCCAGGATGTTGCCGACATCGGCGCCGCGCCAGCCGTAGATCGACTGGTCGTCGTCGCCGACGACACACACGTTGCGCTTCGG
Organism: uncultured bacterium; assembly: GCA_942490715.1. Lineage (GTDB taxonomy): Bacteria > Acidobacteriota > Polarisedimenticolia > Polarisedimenticolales > Polarisedimenticolaceae > CALNYP01. Next base: position 66,157 of record CALNYP010000063.1, on the reverse strand, counting down.
CGTTGGCCAGCAGCTTGACCAGCTCGAGCTGCACCTCGCTGGTGTCCTGAAACTCGTCGACGAGCAGGTGCTCGAACCGGTCCTGCCACTTGCGCGCGTTGCTGCCGGTCGTCCCGCAGCAGGCGCACCGGCAGGCACACCAGGTCGTCGAAGTCGACCGCACGCATGGCCTGCAGGCGCTCCTCGTACTCCGCGGTAGACCTCGCGCGCGATGTCGTCGTACTCGTCGAAGTCCGACTCCTTGACCGCCTCGGGCCCGAGCAGTGCGCGCTCTTCCAGTTGGAGATGCGCGAGCAGGACGCCCATCGGGTCGAGGCTTGCGGGCCGCGCCCTCCCCGCTTCGGTAGAGCTCGCGCAGGATCTCCTTGACCACCCCAGCATGCTGTCGCCCTGGTCGAAGATCACGAAGCGCCCGTCGCGACCCAGCGCTCGGCCTCCTCGCGCAGGATCGCCAGCCCGAAGCTGTGGAAGGTCGACATGGCGATGTGGCCCGCGCGCTGTTTGCCGACGAGCGGCACCATGCGCTCGCGCATCTCCTGGGCGGCCTTGTTGGTGAAGCTGACCGCGACGATCGATTCGGGCTCGACACCTCGCTCGATCAGGCGAGGCGATGCGCTGTGTCACGACGCGGGTCTTGCCGCTCCCGGCGCCGGCCAGGATCAGCAGCGGGCCGTCGCCATGATCGACCGCATCTTGCTGGGGTCTGTTGAGCTGACTCATCGAGTTCCGGAGTGGAGCGACCGGCACTGGAAGGTCAGCGGCGCGGCGGGAGGCGCATTGTAGCGAGTCCGCGATCGGGGGTCGAGGGCAACCGGCCCGCGCTTCAACGATTCCTGGCGGCGGTTTCGAACGCGAGGACGGCGGCATCGGTCAGGTCGGAGTCGAGCAGGGCGTCGGCGACCGGCAACTGCACGGCGAAGCAGTCGAATCCACGGCGCGCCAGGTCGACCAGCTGGGCCGGGTTGCGCAGGCTGGCAACGAGCAGCCGCGTTCGGGGAGCGTCGATCTGCAGCATCGCATCGAAGATGTCGTCGGCGTTCCGGCCGGCTTCGAGGAGCCGGGCGTAGTACGGCGCTGCATACGCCGCGTCGGCCGCCGCCGCGGCGAGCACCTGCTCCGCCGTGTGAATCGCGGTCATCGTCGTCCGCCGCGGGAGCCCGAGCGCCCGGGCGGCGGCGAATCCCGAGCGCGTCGCCGGAAGCTTGACGTAGACGTGGTCGCCCAGTGCGGCGATCCGGGTTGCGGTCTCCTCGAGGGGCTCGCCCCAGGCCTGGATGTGGATCTCGCCGAATCCGAGCTGGCGGACTTCGTCGGCGAGCCCGGCGAGGCGCTCCAGATTGCAGGGGATCCCCGCCGCCTGCAGCAGCAGCGGGTTCGTGGTCACCCCGCGGTAGATTCCGGAGCCGGCGTGACGCCGCCAGGCGGTCGGGTCGGCGCTGTCGAGAAGCAGCTGCATCGGGGGCATCGTAGACGAGTCACTCGCCGCGGGCACGCCGGGTTACCCTGGGCCGATGACACCGGTGAAAACCAGCGATCTTCACGTGGCTCTGCTACGTGGGATCAACGTCGGCGGCAAGAACCGGCTGCCGATGGCCGAGCTGCGCGAGCTGTTCGTCGAGGCCGGCTGCCGCGACGTCCAGACGTACATCCAGAGCGGCAACGTCGTCTACCGGGTGGCTGGGTCTGCGGCGGGTCGGATCTCCCGGTCGATCACGGCGGCAATCGCCGATCGTTTCGGACTGCAGATCCCGGTGGTGACGCGGACCGCGCGAGAACTGGCCCGGGTGGCCGGGACGAACCCGTTTCTCGCCGAGGTGCCCCGATCGAGCAGCTCAGCGTCTCGTTTCATCGCGGAGAAACCGAGCGCGGTGGCGGTCAAGGGACTCGCCCAACGGAGCCCGGAGGAGCCCGGAGCAAGCTGACGAACGCCTGGTTCGACTCCCGGCTGAAGACCGTGAGCACCGCTCGTAACTGGAAGACGGTCAACAAGTTACACGAGATGACCCGGAATGCGTCATAATCACTTGTGACGGATGAACGCCGGTCACCCCTGGCGCAGGTAGCGCCGACCGGATCACAGGAGATCCCCATGAGCCAGCACACCGACTACATGCCCCAGGCGCCGACGATCGACCTCGACGCCCGTGCGACGTTCATCGTTCGCACCTACAACCACCTCTTCGGGGCGATCCTGCTCTTCACCGGCCTCGAGATCTTCTACTTCACGAGCGGCCTCGCCGAGACGATGGCCCGGGCGATGCTGGGCGTCAGCTGGCTGTTCGTGCTCGGCGGCTTCGTCGTCGTCAGCTGGCTGGCCAGCCGTGTCGCCGCGACGTCGACCTCGGTCGGCGCGCAGTACGCCGCGCTGCTCGGTTTCGTCGTCGCCGAGTCGATCATCTTCGTTCCGTTGCTGTTCATCGCCAACGCCCAGGCACCCGGCGCGATCGAGAGCGCGGCCGTGGTCACCCTCGTCGGCTTCGCCGGCTTGACGGGGATCGCCTTCTGGACCCGCAAGGACTTCTCGTTCCTCGGCGGGATCCTGCGCTGGTCGATGATCGTCGCGCTGGTGGCGATCGTCGCCGGGGCGATCTTCGGCTTCCAGCTCGGTACCTGGTTCTCGGTCGCGATGGTCGGTGTCGCCGGTGCCGCGATCCTTTACGACACGTCGAACGTCATCCGCAACTTTCCGATGGATCGCCATGTCGGCGCCGCGCTGCAGCTGTTCGCGTCGGTCGCGTTGATGTTCTGGTACGTGCTGCGGATCTTCATGTCCCGGGACTGACCTGCAGCGACTCCTGGAAGAACTCGAGGATCCGCGAGAACAGATGGAACTGGACGTCGTTCCCGCGGATGCCGTGGGTCTTCTGCGGATAGAGGAACAGTTCGTAGTCCTTCTCGGCGGCGTTCAACGCCTCGACCAGGTTGAAGGCGTTCTGCACGTGGACGTTGTCGTCGCTGATGCCGTGGGCGATCAGTAGCTTGCCCTCGAGCTGGTCGGCCGCGAACAGGGGCGAACTGAGCTTGTAGCCCGCCTCGTTCTCGCCGAGCAGTCCCAGGTAGTGCTCGGTGTAGATCGTGTCGTAGAGTCGCTTGTCGGTGACCGCCGCCACCGCCGCGCCGGCCTGGAACAGGCCCGGTGTCCGGAGCATCAGGTTGAGGGTCATCGTACCGCCGCCGCTCCAGCCCCAGACGCCCATGCGCTCGCCGTCGACGTAGTTCAGCTTGCGCAGCTGCTCGACCGCCATCGTCCAGTCCTGCATCGGCACCGTCATCTGATCGCCGTAGGCCGCATCGACCCAGTCGCGCCCGCGACCCGGAGTGCCCCGGCCGTCGAAGTGCACCACGACGAAGCCCTGGTTGGCCAGCACCTGATCGAAGGCGGCCACCGGAGTGTTCTGGACGACCTGGCCGGCCGGCTCACCGTACACGTACCAGATGACCGGGTACTTCTTCTTCGCGTCGAAGTCGAAGGGCTTGAGGATCGAGGCGTAGAAGGTCAAGCCGTCGGGGCCCTCGATCTCGACGATCTCCGGCTTGCCGAAGCGGTAGGGGGCGTAGTCGTCGTGGGTCACCTCACCGAGCCGGTCGACCAGCTTGCCGTCCGGGTCTCGAACGTCGATGCGTGAGGGGACGTCGATACTACGCATCCGGTGTACCCAGTACTTGCCGTCTGCCGCAAAGGAGAGCGAGTGGTTGCCGGGCTCGTCGGTCAACCTGCGCGGCTTGCCACCCTTCAGGTCGACACGGTAGACGTGGCGTTCCAGCGGCGACTCCTTCGTGGCGCGGAAGTAGACGCGCTCGGTGTCGTGGTCGACGAAGATCGACCGGCCGCCGAAACCGGGGCGGTCGACGACCCAGTCGCCGGAGGTCAGCGCACGGGTCTCCAGTCCGCCGTCGGTGGCCACGTACAGATGCCGGAACCCGGAGCGCTCCGAGAGCCAGAGGAACGAGTTGCCGTCGTCGAGGTACCGGGGCGATTCGAACGTTTCGACCCAGGTGGACCGCTGCTCCTCGAGAACGAGCTGCCCCCTCGCGGTCGCCGGGTCGATGTCGTACAGGCCGAGCCGGTTCTGCCGCCGGTTCAACGTCTGCACGGTCAGGCCGGAGCCGTCGGGCTTCCAGGCCACGTGGATCAGGTACTCGTGGGCCTCGCCGAGATCGATCCAGCGCGTCTCCCGGCTGGAGAGGCTGACGATTCCGAGGCGCACCGTCGGATTCGCCGTTCCGACCTTCGGGTAGCGCTGCATGAAGGTGTCCGGCTCGACAGGGGAGAAGTCGGTGACCGGATAGTGGCCGACCTCGGACTCGTCGAACTGCAGGAAGGCGATCGCGTTGCCCGCCGGACTCCACTCGAAGGCGCGGTAGGTCCGACGCCACATCAACTCCTCCCAGTAGACCCAGGGGAACTTGCCGTTGAGCAACGTGTCGGTGCCGGTCGTGGTCAGCCGGATCTCCTTGCCGTTCTCGACGTCGTAGGCGTAGAGGTCGTTGTCCCGGGTGAACGCTGCGTAGCGATCGTCGGGGGAGTAGGCCAGGTTCTCGCGCTCTCCTCCCGGCAGGTCGGAGCCGGGATCCTCCGTCACCCGGTAGGTCACGGGGTCGAACAGCAGGCGAGTGCCGTCGACCGTGAGGCGCAGGCGGTTCTCCTCCTGCATCCACGAGAAGCGCGAGATCGACCCCGGGGAGTCCTCGTCCTCGCCTTCGTTCGGGTCCTCGCCCTCGGCCTCCGCTTCCGGCGTTCCGGCCTCCGGCGATGCCGCGGTCGCCTCGGCCAACGACATGCGGCCCGCCGGCGTGACGCCGTCGGCGCCCGCCTCGTCCTCCGCCAGCATCACGACGGCCGATTCGAGCTGGGCTCGGGTCAGCACGACCCGTGCGTCCAGTCGCGCGGGATCGAGCACGACCAGCACCCGGCCGTGAGTATCGGTCGGCCGGGTGTAGGCCAGCAGGTGGCCCTCCGGGGACCAGCGCAGACCGCCCGGAAGCGACGTGCTGGGGTCGTCGATGCCGAGATCGTCCTTCTTGTGCACCCACTCCAGGTCGATCTCCCGGGCCGGGCTGTCCTCGGCGATGGCCGGCGCGACCAGCGGGAGCAAGAGGCTCAGGCCGAAGCCGAGCAGAAGGAGCAGGCGGGATCGAGTCGTCATCGGCGTTCTCCTGGCGCAGCGTCGCGATCTGCGAACGGCGGACGTATTCTACGTCAGCCCTGCTCCAGCTGTGCCTGGGCCTGCTCGCGGAAGTCCGAATAGTCGACGAAGTCCCGATGGTATGTGACCTTGCCGTCCGCGACGCCGATCACGAAGGCTGCCGCGTGGTCGAAACCGATCGACTCCTTGTCGCTCTGGAACCCCGAGCCGGCGATGCTGAAACGAGTTCGGCCGATGTATACCGCGTGGTGATTGGTGACGAACGAACTCTCGACGTCGAGGTCGAAGCTCAGGATGCCGGCGAAGATCTCCCGTCGCCGCTCGGTCAACGCCTCGGCGCCGACGATCGCCGCGCCGCCCCGCGGACCGAAGTACGCCGCGGTCGGATCCTGGAAGTCGATCCCGTCGGCCATCAAGGCCCGGGCATCGTCAAAGCGCTGCTCGAGGTAGGCCTGCAGGTAGGCGTCGGCGACTTCGCGGGTCGTCGCTGCATTGGCCTGCTGCTCCTTGTTCGTCGGGAAGACGCCTGCGTAGTCCCAGTAGTCATGGCGTTCGGTCACCGCATCGCCCTCGACGCGCAATACCGTCAGGAAGTTCATCGCCTGGGACTCACCCTCGGCGTGGGTGATGCTCGCCGCGCCGGAGAAGGCCGCGAACTCGCCGACCACGAACTCGGCGGCGATATCGAAGTCGATCTTCTTCAGTTTCCATGACTTCTGCATGGCGACGATCGCCGGCCGGCCGCGAACGCCGGCGACGAGGTCGTCCATCGAGAAGAAATCGGCGGTCACGTCTCGCATGACTGCGCCGTCGGCGAAGGGCTGGGCGTCGAGGTCGCGAGTGCCGATCGTCGTCAGGTAGCGCTGGGCGATCGCCCCGGTCTTCGGCGACGGGGGCGGCTCCGTCTGGGAAAGCGAAGCCGTCGCCACCAGCCAGAGGGCCGTCGGGGCGATCAACAGCCACGATCGATTTCTCGGGTTCGTCTTGTTCAGCATTCCGTCGTGCCTCCGGGGCTATCGGGGGACGTTACGCGAACCGCGAACGTTCGTACGGGGGTTGTGCCGATCCTGCTGTAGGTGCGCAGCGATCGGATATAGTCCGACTCACATCGAACCAGGGAGGCGCGGAGCCATGAAGAAGCCGATCATCAACGTGAAGGATGCGAAGACGATGGAAGGCGGCAACGGCGATCACTTCGCCTACCGTTTCACCGACCTCTCCCGGGCGGTTGGGAGCCAGGCCCTCGGCGCCAACATCACCCGGGTGCCCCCGGGCAAGACGGCGTTTCCGTTTCACCATCACCATGGCAACGAGGAACACTTCTTCGTGCTGAGCGGAACCGGGACGCTGCGCTCCGGCGACGAACTTCACCCGGTCGTTCCGGAGGACTACATCGTCTGCCTTTCCGGCGGCGCGGAGACCGCGCATCAGCTGATCAACACCGGTGGCGAGGATCTGGTCTACCTGGCGATCTCGACCCAGAACGTCCCCGAGGTCGTCGGGTATCCCGACTCGGGGAAGACAGGTGTCCGGACCGATGCGGCCAACCGTTTCCTCGTGCCGGACTCGGCGCAGTCCTCGGACTACTGGGCCGGCGAGGACGGTGCTCGCGTGGCGGAGATCGTCGCCGACAATCCCGACAAGGGTGACAGGTAGCCGGTACGCGACTGGCCGTCGGCCGTTGCGCGGCGTACATGGTAAGGTCGGCGCCGGTCGGCCCCGAAGGGACCAAGCGGGATTGCTGGCGCCCACGGCCGATGAAGACGCCGTTGCCTCTCCACGTGAGATGCCGTCAGGAGCCGAACGTCCCCATGATTCCGTCGCGTCAAACATTCCTGCTCGCCGCGCTGTTCTTCACCGCGTTCAGTTCACTGATCTACGAGCTGGTCTGGACCCGGAAGCTGTCGCATCTGTTCGGGACCAGCGCACTCGCCGAGAGCACGGTCCTGGCCATGTTCATGGGCGGACTGGCACTCGGAAGTCTGTTCGGCGGCCGCTTGCTGGCCCGGGCACGCAATCCGTTTCGCTTCCTGGCACTGCTCGAGTTGTTGATCGGTGGCAGCTGCCTGGTTGCGCTGTTCACCTTTGCCGGACTGCATCGCTACTACCTGCCGCTGCTCGACGCGACGGGAGGCGGCTGGTTCTTCAACGTCGCGCTGTTCGCGATCACCGGTGGCATCCTGATCGTGCCGACGTTTCTGATCGGTGCCGCGTTTCCGACGATCGTCGAGCTCTATCACTACCAGCGTCACGCCGTCGGTCGGAGCGTCGGCAGCTGCTATCTCGTCGATACCGTCGGTGGTGCGCTGGGGCTGCTCGTCGCGGCGTTCTACCTCGTGGCCCAGGTCGGCTTCCTCAAGGTCTCGCTGATCGCTTCGGCGATCAACCTGTTGATCGGCCTGTTCGTGCTGGTGCTGTTCCGGGATGTCGCCGCGGAGGACGTCACGGTCGAGGACGATGAGGCCGAGGCCGAGGCCGGGGCAACACCGCCGGTGCCTGGCGATCGCGCTCGGCTCGTACCGATCCTGTTCTTCCTGACCGGGTTCGCCGCCCTCTGTTTCGAGCTGATCTGGATCCGTCACATCAGCCTGATCTACGGCGGCAGCCTGTACTCGTTCGCGATCGTCGTCGTCAGCTTCCTGATCGGGCTGGGGCTCGGTGGGTTGTTCTACAACGTCGCCCTCGACCGCGTGCAGAACAAGGTCAGCGTCTTCGTCGGGCTGTGTCTGGCGATCGGGGCCAGCGGCCTGGTGCTGACCGGGATCTTGCCCCGGCTGGAGCCGCTGTTCCTCAGGATCTACTACCGGGCCGATAGCTACGAGAGTTTCGTGCTGGCGCTGAGCCTGATCTGCGTCGGCCTGCTGATCGTCCCGACGATGCTGATGGGCGCCACGTTGCCGGTGCTGTCCGCGATCCATGCCCGGGGCAGGCAGATCGCGACCCCCGTCGGGGCGCTGTTTGCGGTCAACTCCTTCGGGGCACTCTGTGGATCGTTCTGCACCGGGTTTCTGATCATTCCCGCTCTGGGCATCAAGCACTCGGCGTTCGTCGCCGCCGCCATCTACGCCGTGGTGGCGCTGACGTTCCTGTTCGCGTTCACCGAGGAGCGTCGGGCGATCGTGCGGACAGCGCTGGTCAGTGGCCTCGTGCTGACGACGGCCGTGGCGCTCTACTTCGTCGCCCGCCCGGCGCGCCACCTCTACAACGGTGCGTTCTACCTGGGGACGGTCTACGACAACTACATCGAGAACTACCTGGCCAACCAGGCCTACGCCTACGACAATCTCGTCTTCCTCGAGCACAGTCCCTACGGTCAGGTGGCGGTCTTCGGACACAACGAGAATTCGATGTACATCACCAGCAACGGCAAGATCGAGGCCTCGTCGGAGCCGGCCGGACGGGTGGCCCACAACATGCTCGCCGACATTCCGCTGCTGCTGCACGATGACCCGCAGGATGTGTTGACCATCGGGCTGGGTGGTGGCTGGACGCTGACCGAGATACTCAAACACGACGTGCGGTCCGCCGAGGTTGCCGAGATCAACGACGCCGTGGTCCGGGCCAACGCCGGCGTACTCTCGCCGTTCAACGGGGATCCGCTGACTCACGATCGGGCCCACGTGATCGTCGGCGACGGCCGGAACTACCTGGCGAACACGACGCGGCGCTACGACGTGATCATCTCCGAACCGCCGGAGATCTGGGTCGGTGGCGTGTCGAGCCTGTTCACCCGCGAGTTCTATTCGATCGCCAGGAGAGCGCTGCGGGACGGCGGGCTGTTCTGTCAGTGGATCCCGCGCTACGAGATGAGCCTGGCCGATTATCAGATCGCGCTGAACACGCTGCGCCAGGAGTTTCCGTATCTCTACGAGTTCGACATGGTCGAGTTGAACCGGGTCGAGGCCTTCCGGGAGCTGGTCATCGTCGCCTCGACCACCCCCGTCGACATCGAGGGGAGGTTCGGTACCCGGCGCTTCGACCTCGCCCTGTCCGACGGCCCGAGCCGGGACTACATGCTCGAGATGCTCGGCCATGCCGAGATCTCCTATCAGCGTGGTCACGAGAGCACCGCCGAGACGGCGGATCGGGCGCTGACGATCAACACCGACGACCTGCCGATTCTCGAGTTCCGGACGCTGCGTAATCGCTTCCGTCGGTTCAAGGCCGAATGACCCGGCGAGATTCCCTGGAACGCACAAGCGGCCATGCCGCTAGAATCGACGGCGAGGAGGGCTCTTCATGAAGCAGCGTACCGTCGTCCTGTCCCTGGTCATCGGTCTGGCAATCGTCCTGTTCTCGGCGGAGATCGGGTTCGGCAAGAACAAGGGGTTGCGCCGGCTCGATCTTCCCGGCCGCTCGGACACACGCCCGTTCACCCACACGATCGTGGCCGGAGACACCGTCTACATCGCCGGCTCGCTGGGGCGGAACACCGAGGGACAGATTCCCGAGGATCCGATGGAAGAGGTCCGGTTCATGATGGATTCGATGAAGGCCAAGCTCGAACTCGCCGACGCGACGATGAGCGACCTGGTCAGCGTCCAGGTGTTCTGTTCGGACATCTCGCTGTACGGCGCGTTCAACGAGGTGTACGCGAGCTACTTCGAGAAGGGGGAGTACCCGGTTCGCGCGTTCATCGGCTCCGGTGAACTGCTGGCCGGGGCGCGTTTCGAGATCAACGGGATCGCCTACAAGAGATAACCGGACCGGCAACGCCTCAACCCAGCAGCTCGTTCCAGGGCGCCAGGAACGCACGCAGCCTGGGGAATCGATCCTCGGGCACCGCGAACAGCTCCTTGATCTTGGCGAACAGCCGGACCCGGGAGACGAGCGCCTCGCCGGGCATCGCGTAGACGGCCCACTCGGCGACCCGCAGGTCACCGATCGGCATCTCCGGTCCGAGGAAGCTGTCGCGATCGCCGAGCTCCTCCTCGAGCCAGGCCAGGCTGTCGCTGAACCGGTCGACCGCCTCGGGGTCGAGGGCCTCCGCACGCCGGATCGCATAGAAGAAGATCGGCAGCCAGGGTCGCGCGACCCGCTCGTCGAGGGTGCGGTGCCAGGCCTCGCAACGCTTGCGGTCGTCCCGACCGGCCGGCCAGAGGCGCGGCGTGTCCCGGTAGTTGGCGTCGACGTAGTGCAGGATCGCCTCGCTGTCGTTGAGAACGATGCCCCGATCCTCGATCACCGGCGACAACTCCTGTCCGGTGACGGCGACGAGGGAACTCCGGTCGGACGGGTCGACCGCGACCGCCTCGAAGGGGATCCCCTTGTAGCGCAGCGCCAGACGCACCTTGACGTTGTTCGGGGAGGGAGCCAGTTCGTGAAACTTGAGCATCGGGAGACCTCCGTTCCCTGCCGGGACACGCCCTATAATGGCCCATCCGATGACGGAATCGAACAACATCAGCCGTCGCTACCTGCTCTATGGCTCCGAGAGCTACGCGGTCGCGATCCTGCGTCCGCTCCAGGCGGCGATCCGTCGTGCCGGCGGCGAGACCGCCTGGTTCTTCGACGGGCCCGGCGCCGATCTGCTCGACGGTGACGAACGGCTGCTGGATATCGACGAGGCGCGACGGTTCGCGCCCCGGGCGGTGTTCGTGCCCGGGAACCACGTGGCCCACTTCATCCCCGGCGTGAAGGTCGAGATCTTTCACGGCTTCAGTGTCGGCAAGCGCAGCGACACCGAGGGACACTTCCGGATCCGGGGCCTGTTCGACCTCTACTGCACCCAGGGCAGCACGACGACGAAGAAGTTCGAGGAGCTGGCGCAGCGTCACGGCCACTTCCACGTCGTCGAGACCGGCTGGCCGAAGATCGACCCGCTGTTTCACGACGACGGCACCGCCGACCACTGGCGCGACGGGTTTGCCGGCGCCGTCCCGCTGGTGCTGTTCGCGTCGACCTTCACCCGCTCGCTCACCGCGGCGCCGCACCTGTTCCCGAAGATCCGCGAGCTGGCCGCCGGAGGCCGCTGGAACTGGCTGGTCACGCTGCATCCGAAGATGGACCCCGAGATCGTCCGGGAGTACCGGGAACTCGAAGGGCCCAGGCTGCGCTTCGTCGAGAACCGCGATGTGCTGTCGGCGCTCAAGGCGGCGGATGTGATCGTCTCCGACACCTCCTCGATCGTTCCGGAGTTCCTGATGCAGCACCGCCCCGCGGTGACGTTCCGTAACCGCCGTCCGGGTCCGCAGTTGATCGACATCCAGGATCCCGCCCAGCTCGAGGCCGCGCTCGAACGTGCGGTCAGCCGGCCGCCGGAGCTGATGGCGCAGATCGAGGCGTTCACCGCGGCGGTTCATCCGTACCGCGATGGGCGCTCCAGCGAACGAGTCCTCGCGGCGACCGAGGAGTTCATCGAACTGCACCGGCAACGACTGCGCCCCAAGCCGTGGAACGCCTGGCGCAAGTTCAAGGTCCGCCGCAGGCTCGACTACTGGCGCTGAGGCGGTTCCGGGGCTCGGCTTGACGCTCGAGCCAGATCTGGAACATCAACACCGGCCAGAGGTAGGGGTGACGTTTTCGCCCCGATTGATGCTCGGCCCACATGCGTCGGATCGGTGCCGGGTCGAAGAAGCCCTCGCGTTCGAGGCGATCCTCATCGAGCAGCGCCTCGCCCCAGTCCTTCAACGGCCCCCGCAGCCACTGGCGGATCGGTGCGCCGAAGCCGGCCTTGGGACGGTCGGTCAGCGAGGTCGGTACGTAGCGCTGGAGCACCTGGCGCAGGAGCCACTTGCCCTGGCCGTTCCGGTAGAGCATCGACATCGGCAGCCGGAGGGAGAACTCGACGATGCGGTAGTCCAGGATCGGTGCCCGGACCTCGAGACTGACGCCCATGCTGGCGCGATCGACCTTGACCAGGATGTCGTCGCAGAGGTACGTCGTCAGGTCCAGCAGCATCATGCGCCGGGACGGGTCGGCCAGCTTCGTCCGGCTGGATACCTCGTCGAGCATCGTCGGGCGGTGGGTGCCGCCGATCACCAGCGAGGCCGGCTGCTTCCACTCGGCCACCCGGTTGAGGAACATCTCGTCGGGTGTCCGGGCGCCGATGTCGCTGGCGAGCTTGTGAGCGCCTCCCTCGACGTCGGACGACGTGCCGCGTAGACCGCCGGCCAGGGCGCGGCGAAGGGGTGCCGGCACGTGGCGGACGGCGTTCCAGATCTTGCGACCGCGAAAGTAGCGCCGGTAGCCGAAGAACAGCTCGTCGCCCCCGTCTCCCGAGAGCGCGACGGTCACGTGCCTGCGCGCCATCTTCGACAGCAGGTAGGTCGGCAGCTGGGAGCTGTCGGCGAACGGTTCGTCATAGAGATCCGGTACCAGATCGACGACGTCGAGGGTGTCCCTGCCTTCGACGTACAGCTCGGTGTGGTCGGTGCCGAGGTGGGCGGCGATCGCCGCGGCGTGGACCGCCTCGTTCTTGTCGGTGCGAAAGCCGATGCTGAACGTGCGCACCGGCCGATCGCTGATCGCCTGCATCACTCCGACGACGGCCGAGGAGTCGATGCCGCCGGAGAGAAACGCTCCCAGCGGTACGTCGGCGATCATCCGTGTCGATGTCGCGTCGCGGAGCAGCCGGTCCAGCTCGTCGATCGCCTCCTCGTCGCTGCCGGTGAACGGATCGTCCAGCGCGGCTTCGGCCGCGGCGGGAGCGGACCAGTAGGCGATGCTGCGGTCGTCGAGGTCGGAGACGTCTCGATGGCGCTCGACGTCGTCCGCCGTGAGGGTCAGGACGTTGCCGGCCCTCAGCTTGAAGACCCCCTCGTAGATCGACAGCGGGGCCGGCACGTAGACGTACTTGAGGTAGGCGGTCAACGCACCCCGATCGATGGTCCCGCGAAACTCCGGGTGGGCCCGGAGCGCCTTGATCTCGGATCCGAAGACGAGATCGTCGCCGGCCCAGCCGTAGTACAGCGGTTTCTTGCCGACCCGGTCCCGGGCCAGGTGCAGTTCCCGGTCCTTGCGATCCCAGATCGCCATCGCGAACATGCCGTTGGAGCGCAGCAGTGCCTGGCGCACACCCCAGCGGCCGATCGCTTCGAGCAGGACCTCGGTGTCCGAGTGTCCCCGGAAACAGTGCCCGTCGGCCTCGATCTCGGCGCGCAGATCCCGGTAGTTGTAGATCTCGCCGTTGTAGGCGATGACCCAGCGGCCGCAGGCGGAGATCATCGGCTGATGCCCCTCGGCGGAGAGGTCGATGATCGAGAGCCGGCGGTGTCCGAGGGCCAGGGCGTCGCCGGGGGCGCACCAGACTCCGTGGTCGTCCGGGCCGCGGTGGGCCAGCGTGTCGTTCATCGGCGAGACGATCCCGCGCAGGGCCTCCTCGGTGGGAGCCCGGGACGGTCTGCCGAGAACGCCTACAAAACCACACATGACATCCCCTAGAATACAGACTCCGCGGGACTCCCGGACAAGCCTTTCATGGAGAGATTCATGCGTACTCGTATCGCCCTGTTCGCCCTGACGCTGAGCCTGTTCGTCGCCCCGGCCCTGGCCCAGGGCAACGTCGACTTCAAGTCCACCCCGGTCGTGCCGGGCCTGTACATGCTCGAAGGGGAGGGCGGCTTCGCCGGCGGCAACCTGGGCCTGCTGGTCGGCGAGGACGGCGTCGTGCTGATCGACGACGGATTACCCCCGTTGACCGACAAGCTGCTGGCGGCGATCGGCAAGATCACCGACGACCCGGTCTCCTTCCTGATCAACACCCACGTTCACGGAGACCACATCGGTTCCAACGAAGCGCTGGGCAAGGCCGGCACGACGATCGTGGCTCACGACAACCTGCGCCAGCGGATGATCACCGACGGAGTGCCGGGTCCGAGCGGCAGCGTTCCCGCTCCGAAGGCGGCGTTGCCGGTGTTGACCTTCGCCGACGCGGTGACGATCCACCTCAACGGTCGCCCCGCGTATGTCTTCCACGTCGAGCATGCCCACACCGACGGGGATTCCGTGATTCACTTCACCGCGGACAACGTGATCCACACCGGCGACGCGATGTTCAACGGTCTGTTCCCCTACGTCGACCTGGACAACGGGGGCAGCGTGGCCGGCTACATCGCGGCCCAGGAGAAGATCCTGTCGCTGGCCGACGACGAGACGAAGATCATCCCCGGCCACGGCCCGCTGGCGAGCAAGCAGGACCTGCAGGCCGCCGTCGAGATGCTCAAGGACTCCCTGGCGCGGGTGTCGAAGCTGGTTCAGCAGGGCAAGTCGATCGACGAGATCGTCGAGCTCAATCCGCTGGCCGACTACCACGACGACTGGAACTGGGGCTTCATCACCACCGAGCGGATGACCCGGACGATTCACCGGGACCTGACCGGGAAGTAGCCCTTGCCCCGGAACGGGAGCCTCGCGGCAGACAATGCAGCGATCCCTTGACGGGCGATGGGGGCGTTGAGTATATTCAACCGTATGGTTGAATTAAATGAACCGGGGCTGAACACGACCTACGCGGCCCTGGCCGACCCCTCCCGCCGGGCGATTCTCTCCCGGTTGCGCGAGGGTGCCGCCCGGGTGACCGAGATCGCCGAGCCCTTCGAGATCTCCCTCAACGCGGTTTCCAAGCACATTCGCGTCCTCGAGCGGGCCGGCTTGATTCGCCGGGAGGTCTCGGGGCGCGAGCACTTCGTCTCCCTGAACCTCGAGCCGCTGGTCGAGGCCTCGGCCTGGATCGACGAGCAGAAGGCGTTCTGGGAGAGCCGACTCGATGCACTGGAGACGTTTCTCGGCGACCGGAAGAAGGCGAAGCCGTGAGCGCGGGAGGCCCGGCCGGGCTCCCGGCGGTCGATGTCGTCCGTCGTCTCGACGCGACCCCCGAGGAGGTGTTCGACGCCTGGACCGTGGCCGACCAGGCCCGGCGCTGGATGTGTCCGCTCGGTGCGACGGTCGGAGAGTTGACGATCGAGGCCAGGGTCGGCGGCCGGTTCCGGCTGGTCATGCAGCACAACGGTCGGGACTACCTGCACCTGGGCGAGTACCTGGAGGTCGAGCGGCCGCGTCGCCTCGTCTTCAGCTGGGTCACGATGTACACGCACTACCGCAAGAGCGTCGTCACCGTCGAGTTCCGTCCAGACCGGCAAGGCACCGAGCTCCGGATCCATCACGCCGCTCTCCCCACCGAGGAACTTGCCCGGGCCCATCGCCAGGGGTGGCAGGGCCTCGTCGACCATCTGGAAATGCGGCTCATCGCCGAGACATGAACAAGGAGGAACGACATGGCCGATATCCTGCACCGAGTCACGATCAAGGCGCCGCCGGAGGCGGTCTTCGATCTCATCGCGACCCCGGCCGGCGTCGCGCGCTGGTGGACCGACGACAGTACGGCCGAGCCTCGCCCGGGGAGCGTGTCGGTCTTCAAGTTCATGGGCGGCAAGGTCGTCTTCCGGATGCAGATCGACGAATACGCCCCGGGCGAGAAGCTCGCCTGGACCTGTCTCGGCGACTACGACGAGTGGAACGGCACGACCCTGACGTGGCGCTGCCGGCCGACCGAGGGCGACAAGACGGTCCTCAGTCTGTCCCATTGCGGCTGGGCCACGACCGAGAAGGAATACCCAGAATGCAATGCGAGCTGGGGCAGTCTGCTGCACACGATTCGTGACCGGGCGGAGGGCCGTAGCACGGAACCGCCGGCGTCGGGGCGCAGCTAGTGTCGCGTATCCGAAGTTGTTTCCTCACGAGATCGTCACGCCGAAGAACAGCAGCAGGAACGCCAGGGTATCCATCAAAGCGTGGGTCAGGATCGCCAGCCAGAGGTTGCGGCCGTTGAGCAGGTAGATCAGGCCGAGACAGAACCCGACGAAACCGGTCAACAGGATACCGGTCGGCCCCTGATAGAAGTGGATCGCGCCGAACACCGCGGAGGTGCCGAACAGCCCGACGACCGTGGCGAACCGGCCGCCGCCGAGCAAGCGCAGCAGGCCACCGAGCAGGAAGCCGCGCCAGATGATCTCCTCACCGAAACCGGCGGTGGTCCAGGAGACACCGAGGTACAGGGCGAGCATGCCGACGTTGCCCTTCAGGACGTCGAAGGTGCTCAGGTCGATCGCCTCGCCGGTCAAGCGCGCGACCAGCGGCAGCAAGGCGAACACCGCAACCGCCTGCAACGCGGCCGCCAGCACGAGGGCCAGAGCGATCGTTCGGGGCCAGTGGGCCGGGCGACCCATTCCGAGGTTGGTCCAGCCCCGACCGGTCGTGCGCAGGTAGAGCCAGATCACCAGCACCGCGGTCGGGATGCCCAGCGGCGGGACGATCACGTCCAGGGCGTTGACCAGCAGCACGAGGAGCATCGCGCCGCCGAGGAATGCGTTGCTGTCGCGGAGAGGGTTCGTCGCCGTCGTCGGGTCGTTGTTCATGGGGCGTGCTCCGGGTTCCGCTGGCCTAGATAGGACAGGAAGGCTCGTGTCGTCTCGTCGATCAGTTGCTGGTCATTGAACTGCCGGAAGCTGCCCTTGCCGGGCTCTTCGAAGAGGATCGCGGCGGGGATCACCGAGTCGATCATTCGTAGCGCGAAGGGGATGGCGACGGCGGGGTCCTCGTGTCCGATCTCGCCCAGGCATGGCGCGAGGAAGGCCTGGAGGTTCGCGGCAAACTCGCTGGCTGAATCGAGATGCTCGGTCGGCGGACTTCCGGCGCGGGTGACGTTGTCGATCCAGCGCATGCGCATCAGCCCGCGACGCTTGCGACATACCTCGACCACACCGCCGATGAATGCCCGCGCCCGGGTGCCGAGGTCGCAGCCCTCCCAGTTTGCCGGGTCGAGTTCCTGGCCGGTGACCGCGACGATGTCGTCGAGATAGCGGACGTGGAGAGCTTCGCGAAGCGCTTCCTTGTGGGGGAAGCGGGCGTAGAACGATCCGATCGACGATCCGGCGCGGGCGACGATCTCCTGGACCGTGACCTCTTCGAAGGTCTTCTCGTCGAGCAGCTCCTCGGTGGCATCGAGGAGTTTCCCCAGGGTGCGGCGGCTGCGTTCCTGCTTGGCTTTCCGGAATCCCATAATGGCTGGCCTTTCAAAATTAGAATTGGTGTTCTAGTTTCGTGAATGAAACGGGCGGAGGGTGGAGAAGGTTTCACCGAAGGCCTGTTTTCAGGCTCGATCGCTCGATCCGGGGTACCGGGAGCGGGTCGGGCCGGCGGAATGCCTCGATTCGGGGGCCGAGGGCTGGCACCGTGGTTGCTGACACCAGGGGTGACCTGGAACGATCCGGATCCCGATCCACATCAAGGAGTTGACGATGATTCGCCGCCTGCTGGTCCTGATCGGCTGCCTGCTCTTGCCGGCTCACCCCGGGGTCCAGGCCCAGGTCGTCCGGGAGCACCCGGATCCACGAATCGGCCGGAACATCGCCCAGGTGATCGACAAGATCAACGCCGGCGACCGCGCCGATCTCGAGCGGTTCGTCCGGGCGAAGTACACGGCGTCGATGCTCGGCGGGATGACGATCGAGTCCAGCGCCGAATTCCTGCTCGGCGTGCATGCGGGCCGGAGCCCGATCAAGCTCTGCTGCTATCAGCTCTCCGAGCGAATCCCCGAGGGGATGGGGGTCGCGTTGCTGGAGGCCGCCGACGGCAACTGGTCGATGATCCAGCTGCGCTTCGACGAGGGCGACAAGATCACCAGCTTGATGATCGTGCCGACCCGTCCGCCGGCGGAGTTCGCCAACCTGGAGAGACTCGACGAGGCGGGTCTGGTCCGTGAGTTCGACAGGCACCTGGCGGAGCTGGCGGCCAGGGACGAGTTCTCGGGAGTCGCCCTGATCGCCCGTGACGGCAAGCCGCTGTCCCACAAGGCGTACGGTCTGGCCAACCGCGAGGACGGGCTACCCAACGAGCTGGAGACGCGATTCCGGATCGGCTCGATGAACAAGATGTTCACCGCCGTGGCAGTGGCCCAGCTCGTCGAGCAGGGCAAGCTCTCCTTCGACGACCCGATCGGCAAGCACCTGCCGGCGGGATGGATCGCCGAGGAGATCGGGCAGCAGGTGCGCGTGCGCCAGCTGCTGAACCACACCTCGGGGCTGGGGGACTATCTCGAACCGATGCTGGAGTCGCCGCTGTACAAGTTCGTCGATCTCGAATCGTACCGTGAGCTCGTCGCCGGGGAGAGCCTGCTTTTTGAGCCCGGTTCCCGCTGGGACTACAGCAACACCGGCTTCTTGCTGCTCGGGGTGATCGTCGCCCACGTCTCCGGGGTCGATTACTACGAGTACGTTCGCCGCAACATCTACGGGCCGGCGGGGATGAAGGACTCGGATCACTTCGATCACACCGTGCCGACGCCGCGGCTCTCCGACGGGTACTGGATGCATGAGGGTGCGTTGCGGAAGAACACGCTGTTACTGGCGCCCCGCGGTACTTCCGCCGGAGGCGGCTACTCGACGGCGGGCGACCTGCTCGCCTTCGACCAGGCGTTGCGTACCGACAAGCTGTTGACCGCGGCGATGCGGGACCGGCTGTTCACACCGGATCCCGATCGCAACTCGGCCAGTTACGGCTACGGCTTCATGATCAACGCGATGGCCCCGAACCGCGAGGTCGGCCACGGTGGCACGTTCCCCGGCAACTCCGCCCAGCTGGCGATGTTCCTGGACTCGGGCTACACCGTCGTCGCGCTCTGCAACGGGGACGGGGCCCAGAAGGCGTACATGAAGGCGCTGACGCTGATCGAACAGACGAAGTAGTAGTCGGGCTCAGGAAGCCTGCTGCAGGCTGCGCCGTCTCGGCCGCCGGCGGCGCCGACGACGGCTGCCCCCTTCGGTCGTCGTGGCGGCCGCTGCGCCGCTACCGCCGCCGCTACCGGTGGAGGTCCCGCTCCGATTGCCCGCGCCGTTGCCGGCGTTGGTCCGACTCCGGTTGCCCGCGCCGTTGCCGGCGTTGGTCCGACTCCGATTGCCCGCGCCGTTGCCGGCGTTGGTCCGGTTGCGGTTCCTGGAGGGTGTCCCCGAAACCCCGGTTTTGGTACACGTCCCCTTTGTCTCAGGGATCTGCGGTGGGACGAATCCATCGACGGTGCGGCGGGGGATCCGGCTGCCGAGTCGGCGCTCGACGGCGACGACGTTTTCACGATCGTCGGGAGTGACGAAGGTGTAACCCTTGCCGTCCCGCTCGGAGCGTCCGGTGCGCCCGATGCGATGGGTGTAGGCATCGACGGTGTTCGGCATGTCGTAGTTGATCACGTGGGAGACGTTGTGGACGTCGATGCCCCGGGCGGCGATGTCCGTCGCCACGAGGATGCGGAAACGCCCGTCACGGAATCCCTGCATCGCCCGCTCGCGCTGGTTCTGGGACATGTTGCCCTGCAGGGCGACGGCGCCGAGCTGCTCGAGCTGCCGGGCCAGTCGCTTGGCGCGATGCTTGGTCCGGGTGAAGATGATCGCGGAGGTGAAACCCTCCTCGTGCAGGAGGTGCCGCAGCAACTCGGTCTTGTCGCCCGAGTCAACCGGATAGAGCGCATGCTCGATCGTCGAGACCGGCTTCGTGTGGTTCAGCTCGACGACGTGGGGGTTCTGCAGGATTCCATTGGCCAGCCCGCGGATCTCATGGGGCATGGTCGCGGAGAACAGCAGGTTCTGCCGGCGTTGCGGAAGCGCCGAGACGATCCGCCGGATGTCGGGCAGGAAGCCCATGTCGAACATGTGATCCGCCTCGTCGAGGACGAGGGTTTCGATGCGGTCGAGCTGGAGGAGGCCCTGACCGTGCAGGTCGAGCAGGCGTCCCGGGCAACCGACGACGATCTCCGGCTGCTTGCGCAGCGCGGTGACCTGCTTGCCCTGGGAGACGCCACCCATGATCGTGATCGCCTCGATCCGGGTGAAGCGGGCGAGGGTGCGGATCTCCGCGGTGATCTGCAGGGCCAGCTCCCGGGTCGGGGCGACGATCAGCGCCCGGGGGCCACGGCCGGGGCGGGCGAGGATGCGCTCGAGCATCGGCAGCGCGAACGCCGCCGTCTTGCCCGTGCCGGTCTGGGCCAGGCCGAGGATGTCCCGGCCCTCGAGGCCGGCGGGAATCGCTTCGACCTGGATCGGGCGGGGCTGGACGAAGCCGGCCTCGGTGATCCCGCGCCGGAGCTCCGGGGCGAGGTCGAAACTGTCGAAGCCGCCGGCGGCCTCCGAGCTGGGTTGGAAGGAAGAGTTCGGTTCAGACATGTAGAGACTCCAGGCCATCGACGTGCATACACGTCGACACGGCGAGGTGTTCTCCTGGCCACACAACAGCGATGGTGGGGAGGGGATTCGTGGCGGCGCGATCTTTAGTCAGGAGATCCTGTTGTGCGCCGCGGCTGAAGAATCAGCCGATTGGTTGCTTACACACCGGAACGTACCACCTGGATCGTCCAGATGCCACCTCCGCCCCCGGTGGAACCTTCGGCGACGGGTTCTCGTCTCTTCAGTTGTCCCCCGCACCGGGGACCTGGAGGACGCCAATGGGGGATCGCAGCACCCTGTACCAGGAGACCGGACGGCTGAGGCCGGGCTGGCGGATTCTCGCGTTCGTGCTCGGTCTGGCCGGCGTCGTCGCCGTGATCAACGTCGGCTGGCGGGCGCTGGGTCTCCCCGGGCCCCGGGTCGCCGGCGTCGAGCAGCCGATGTCGCTGATGGCGATGGGCGTCCTGGTCACCCTGGCGACCCTGGGCCTGATCGCGGTCCTGCTCCGGAGGCTCGAGCAGCGCTCCCTGGCCACCCTCGGCCTCCCGCTGACGCGCCCCTGGCTTCGCGGCCTGGGGGTCGGGTTGCTGCTGGGGATCGCCCCGGTCACCGGGGTCGTCGCGTTTCTCGGGTTGATCGGTCACGCCGACATCTCGCGGTCGAACCTCTCCGCCGATGCGCTGCCCGGCCTGATCGCCGTGGTGATCGGAATCGCGGCGCTGTCGACGTGGGAGGAGCTGACCTTCCGCGGATACCTGCTGCAACAGCTCCGGGAAGGGCTCGGTGCCTGGCCGGCTGTGATCCTCACCGGTCTCTTCTGGGGCTTGATGCACGGGTTCAACCCGGGGGCGAATCAACTCGGCCTGATCAACACCGCGGTATCGGGGGTGATGCTGGGCTGGCTGACGCTGCGCACCGGATCCCTGTGGCTGCCGATCGGCGCCCACATCGGCTGGAACGTGACCGCGGCCCACGTCTTCGGCATCACCGTCTCGGGACTGGAGGGCGGACACTCGCTGATGGTCACCGAGTTGACCGGGTCGGTCTGGCTCAACGGCGGCGACTACGGGTTCGAGGCGGGGATCCCGGCGGGGGTGCTGGACCTGGCGATCATGGCGCTCGCCCTGCGCTTCGCGCACCGACTGCCCGGACATCCGGAGCTCAAAAAGTACTTCGGTTCCGACGGTCGGGCATAGGAGACTGTCCCGGAACCACGATGCCCGACACGACGATCTTGCAGAACATCCGCGCTCTCCTCGACCGGCACGCGGTCGAGTACCGGGAGGCGCACCACGCACCGACCCGCACCTCCGAACAGGCTGCCGCGGCCCGGGGGGAGCCGATCGAGATCGGCGGCAAGGCGATCGTCGCCCGGGTCGATGCGGAGTTTCGACTGTTCGTCTTCAGCGCGGCGCTGAGGATTCACTCCCGGGCGATCTGCAAGCACTTCGGTGCTACCCGGTTCCGCTTCGCCTCCCCAGAGGAGCTCCACGAACGGA
The DNA here is from genome assembly GCA_942490715.1 of uncultured bacterium. Taxonomy (GTDB): domain Bacteria; phylum Acidobacteriota; class Polarisedimenticolia; order Polarisedimenticolales; family Polarisedimenticolaceae; genus CALNYP01. The sequence continues at coordinate 44,365 of CALNYP010000063.1, read as the reverse complement.
CCGGCCTCGTCCCCGGCTGCATCCCACCGTTCGGCCGACCGATCCTGCCCCTCGACCTCTACGTCGACACCTCGATCCTCCGGAACGAGAGGATCGCCTTCAACGCGGGATCGCTGACCGACTCGATGATCATCAGCCGTGAGCGGTACATCGAGATCGCACGGCCCGTCGAGATTTTCCCTTTTTCGCGAGCTTGACCGGCTGAATTCCCCCCGGGCCCCCGGTCGCTGTCGTATGATTCTCCCGGCAACAGGAGGCGCCATGCTGCAGGAATTGCTGAGTATCTTCCGTCCCGGAAACCCGTTGAAGAGCATGGGAGACGAGTTCGCAGAGATGCTGCGGCTGACGTCCGAAATGTGCGACTCTGCCGGTCGGATCTACTTCCGAGAAGAGGAATCGCCCGACGCGCGGACGGCGGTCTATCGCAAGGACATCCGGGTCAACAAGCTCGAGCGCAGCATCCGCAAGCGCGTCGTGTCCCATCTGGCGATCGGCAACCCCCAGCACTTGCCGTACTGTCTGCTGCTGATGAGCCAGGTCAAGGATGTCGAGCGACTCGGCGACTACGCCAAGAATCTGGCCGAGGTGCCGGACGTGTACAGCGGCGAACTGCCCGACAACGGTCTGGTCGCCGAGCTCCGCGAGATCCGGACCGAAGTGGAGAGTGGCTTCCAGGCCACCGCCGAGGTGTTCTCCAGCTCCGATCGGGAACGGGCGATGGCGCTGATCCGCCACGGCAAGGACATCGCCCAGCGCGCCGACGGCATGCTGGTGCGCATCGCCCAGGCCGGCCACGAGTCGGGGCCGACCACCGTGCTGACCCTGGGCACTCGCTACTACAAGCGGATCAGCGGGCACCTGCTCAACGTGCTCTCCAGCGTCGTGATGCCCCTGCACAAGGTCGACTACTACGACGAGAAGGAGCTGCCCCGGACCTCGGTCGAGAGCTAGTGTGTCGCGGGTCGAGGTTACTCCTCGATCTTCTTCAGCTCGACCAGGTTGCCGGAGTTCTCGTCGAACACCGTCGGCCGGCTGGCACCGGGTTGCGGTGCCGCCAGCAGGATCGATTCGCCGCTCCACTGGAAGATGCCCTCGCTCGCCTGCCCCTGGTAGCTGCAGCGACATTCCTCGATGTGGAAGTCGATCTCGGCCGGGCTCGTCTGGTCACGGATCTCGATGCGGCCCTGATACCAGTCGTCCTCACCGAGGACGCCGTGAAAGCTGTCGCCGTCGATGCGGATCGTCCACGCGCGGGCGCCGTACTCGTACGCCTGCCAGAAGCCCTGCCACTTCTCGACTTCTCCGCCGGCGGAACTCGCACGGGTCGCCGGCGCCTCCTCCGCGATTGCCGGCGTGGAGACCGCCGGCAGAGGGGCCGGCTCGCGGGTCGGGGCAGGGGGTCCCGCGTACGCCGCGCCGTAGCCCTGCCCGAACCCCGCGATCAATCGATCGACGACCGCCAGGTTGGGGACCTGTCCGCCCCGGGGTGTGCTCGCGGCGACTCCTTCGCGCCAGGCCAGCAAGCCGTCCTTGTCGTTGCGCAGGAAGGCGATCGTCGCCTGGACGTAGGCGTTCCAGCGGAACGAGGCGTCCCTGGCTTCGTCGGGATCGATCGCCTGCTCGAACTGGGCGATCGCCGCAGCGGCCCGGGCATCCCGGGCCAGCAACTGGCCGGCGTGAAAGTGGAGGATGCGTTGCTCGCCGGCGGTCAGGTCCGGGTGTTTCTCGAGGTAGCGGCCGATCAGCGCCACTCCTTCCGCCAGGCACTCGACCTTGCCGAGCCGGCGCCAGCCCTCGCCCATCGTCTGGTCGAACGCGCGATAGTCGCCGTCGAGGGTCGGCAGCAACGCCTCGAACTGATTGCGGCAGAACGTCCCTGACGCCGGCGGCGAGGCGGTGATCCGGCCGACGCCGTACCAGCCGGCATGTCCGGCCGGTCGAGTGGCCTCGTCGATCTCGATCGTCCGGTTCGGCACGTGGGCCTCGCCGCTGACCGTCACCATGCCGCAATCCGGCGCACAGACCCACGCCGTGCCTCCGGCGTGGTCCGCGTCGAGAGAGGCGACCTTACGGGACGGGAGCGCGTTACGGATCACGTAGCCCATCGGTTCGTAGTCGGCGTTGCGACGGGCGCCACGGGTCACTCGGGTGTGCAGGTTGCCGGACAGGACGATGTGCAGCGACTCCGGGCGTGCCCTGGCCGAGGCGACGATGTTCGCCGCCATCCCGCGCTCCCGTTGCTGACCCGGACCCCCGGAGTCGAAGGTCAGGACGTGCAACGGGTGGGCGTCGTCGCGCAGCTGCCGGAGATCGTCGATCAAACGCAGCATCGCCCGACTGTTCCGTCCGTCCTGGTACTCGCGCTGCCAGAGGTTCGTGGCGATCAGCCGCTTGCGGTCGTCTTCGCTTCCCGGGGATTGAAGGTAGCGGTTCACGTCGGACTGGATCGACTCGAGGAGCTCCAGACCGACGACCAGCTCGGTCCCTGCGGCGACCGCGTGACAGGCCAGGGCGGCGACGAAGGCGGGGGACTCGTTGGTGCCGTGAAGCTCACCGAGGAGCAGGACGCTACCCGGCTCGATCAGCCCCGCGCTGCCGGGAATGGCCGGGCAGGGCGTCGGTGGCGGGTCGCCGGCGAACGCCGCACTGCAGAAGAAAACCGACAGGAGCAAGCAGCTCTTCATCACGGTGGTGTCTCCTCATCGAGCGGCGGTGACGGGGTCGCCGCTCGTAGCAGTAAAACAGCCTTGACATATTTAGCAAAATGGCTAAATATAGTCATATCCCTGTAAAAAATCTGCAAAGGAGGCAATCATGGGAAACAACGGATCCGTCGACATCGTCTGCCGCTACCGGGTGAAGCCGGGCAAGGCCACCGAATTCGAAGCGCTGCTCGGGCGCCACTGGAAGACGCTCTACGGCCTCGGCCTGTCCACCGACGAGCCGGCCCGGCTCCTCCGCGCCGGAGACCAGGCCGGCAACGTCGCCTTCCTGGAGATGTTCGCCTGGAAGGACGGCGACTCGGCCCAGACCGCTCACGAGACCGCGGCGGTCATGGAGTTGTGGGAGCCGATGGGCGCGCTCTGCGACGACATGGAGTTCTGGCAAGTGAGTCCGATCGATGGCTGACACCGGCGCAGGGCCGGCCCCGGCCCCGGCCCCGGTCCCGAGCCGGATCCTCGACGCGGTCTTCTCCGCGCTGGCCCATCCGGCGCGTCGTCAGATCCTGATCTCGCTCCACGCCCGGGGCGGCGTGATGACGGCGGGGGAGATCGCCGATCGGTTCAAGTGCTCCTGGCCGACGACGACTCGACACATGACCGTGCTCCGCGACGCAGGGCTGCTGGCGGTCGGCAAGCAGGGGAGGTATCGGCGATACACGCTGAACGCTTCCGAGGCGATCCGCGCGGCGGGCTGGATTCTCTCCTGGGCCGTTCCCGCGGTCGATCGTCAGGGTCAGGAGCGTCCGGCGTGGACCGGGTTGCCGTACGCTTCGATGCGCAACGCGATCCCGCCGGCCGAGGAGCCGGACCCGACGTGATCGAGGCTCAGGTCGTGCCGAATCGTTTCGCGGCGCGGGCCCGGGCCCGCGCCGCCTCTACCTCGCGGTTCCGGGGCGCGGCGACGGTCTGCAAGCTGCCCAGCAGCTCCTGCGCGGCGACGGCGACCTGATCGACGGCACGTTCGAACGCCGCCTCGTTGGCCCGCGACGGTCTCGTCGAGCCGCTGAGCTTGCGAACGAACTGCAGGGACGCGGCGCGCACCTCCTCGTCCGTCGCCGGGGGATCGAAGTTGAACAGCGTCTTGATGTTCCGGCACATGTCGTCCTCTCTCCTCGTTCCGGGGTCCCTCGCACCCCACGGTTCGTCGAGTCCAGGATAACCCGCCAGGTCAGCGCGACCCCGGAGCGAGCCGGCCGACCCGGTACCAGGCGAACCCCTGCCGCCCACCGGGCGGATGCTGGATCGGCGCCACCACGCCCAGGTCGCCGTCCCCCAGGAACACCACCGGCAGATATTCCCCACCGGTGTTGCGCGCCGCCGGGTCGCCGGTCAGGTTCCAGCTCTCGACCGCGAACGCCGGCGCCCGTCTCACGGTTGGCGGTCCGGCTTCGTGAAGGTCGAAGGTGGCGACGGTCGCCGTCACATCGTCCCCGCTCCCGGCGAACCAGGCCGCGGCGAGCTCTCCCGGACCCCGCGCGGTCAGGTACGGGTAGAACAGCGGTCGCTCGCCGCTGACGACGGGCCAGCTCTCCCAGCTCTGGCCCTGGTCCAGCGAGCGGCCCAGCCACAGCTCCGCGCCTTCGCTCCACAGGTGGAACAGCCGGCCCGCCGAATCCCAGGCCAGCGGCTCGACCCAGCGGCGTACGCTGCCGGGTGCGGCGAACTCCTCGGTCCAGTGACGGGTGCCCGGCGGCGTCTCTTTTCGCCAGGTGCTGCCCCCATCCAGGCTGACCGCGACGAGGTCGACGCCCTCGTGGTAACGGTTGCCCGAGGCCGATAGCGGCGTGATGCGCACCGCGATCTCACCTGCGGGCCCGACGGCGAGGTGGCTCGAGTGACCCTCGGGGTGAATCCGGGGCTGCTCCGACCAGCTCTTCCCTGCGTCGGTACTCAGCGAATGACAGACGCCCTCGCCGTCGTTCCAGATGACATGGGCGATGCCGTCCGGGGAGACGACGACCCAGGGGCGATCGTCGAAAGTGTCCCGGGAGAGATTCGTCCAGCTCCAGCTCCCGCCGGCATCCCGGCTGACGCCGATCGAGATGTGCGTGCCCCGTCCGGTCGCTCGATCGAATCCCATCGTGAGGAAGTAGAGGGTGCCGTCCGGGCCGACGGCCAGATCGACGTCCGAGTTGCCCAGCGCACCCATGTCGGGCGTGCCGACCGCAACCGGCGCCCAGGTCTCGCCGCGGTCCCGGCTGCGGAACAGCTTCGGCGGTCGCTGCGATTCCTCGGGGGCCTGGGAGTAGCCGGCGATGAACAGGTCGCCTTGCGGGTGCTCGACCACCATCGGCTCCCGGACCGCGACCGGGCCCAGGTACTCGACCGGCTCCGACAGCTCGAGGGGGCCGTCTGCGGACACCGGCTCGGGCAGGGGAGTGGGAGCCCCGCAGCCGAGGAGGGCCGCGGTCAGGGTGACGGGCAGGAGTACGGCGTTCGGGGGTCGATTCCGGTCCATGCTAGTCGTCGGTGCCTGCGACGGGGATCAGCAGGACATCGGGGCCGTCGCCGAGGTACGCGTCGTCGGCGGGGTCGAGCCGGTTGACCCGCATGATCGCGTGAAGCGATTCGACGTACTCCGATCCCCGCTCGGAATAGCTCGTCAGGGTCTCGGCCAGCGTCCGGCCACTGAGCGGTTCACCGGCGCCGCGCAGGGCGGCCCGCTTCTCGCGCAACCCGTCGTACGCCGGGTGGGTGTTGAGATTGCGCATGTAGGCGACCATCGACAGCAACGGTGTCTCGAAGGCGGCGATGCCGTAGTTGCCGAGCTCCTCGCGCTGCTCCTTGGGCTTGATCCGGTCCTCGCCCCAGGTCCACTGGCCGAACAGCGCGTTGCCCTCGGCGGCGAAGCGCGAGGTGCCCCAGCCGCTCTCCTCGGCCGCCTGGGACAGCGCCAGCGAGACCGGAATGATGTCGACCTTCTGCAGCAGCTCGGACAGCGATTCGTTGCCGAGCGGTCCGACGTCGCCGTCGTCGATCACCCGGTAGCCGACCGCGAGGTCGCGGAGCCAGCGGCTGTCCTCGTCGGTCAGCGGCCGCCCCTCGGCGACCTGAGCCCGGAGCGACTCGACTCGATCGCGATCGCTCAGGATCAGCTCGTTGGAGCGGAGGATCAGCGGCGCCATCACCCGGAAGAACAGCTCCTTCTTCAGGCGAACCGTGATCTCCTTCGAGGTCTTCTCCCGCCAGCGTGGGGGGATGTCGGTGAGGTAGATCCGTGGGACCTCCCGGATTCCGGCCTGCCACTCCACCTGGGTGTACGACAGCTTTTCGAACAGCGCCTGAACGTCGTGATAGGAGTGGATCTCCACCTGCTCTTCGGGGCGTTCTTGCGGCGCGCTCCCGGCGACCGGTTCGGTCTTCGCTTCGGCGTTCGGTTTCGCCGGTGGGGGCGCGCTGCAACCGAGGGTGATGCCGATCAGCAGTCCGACGATCGGCAGGGTCCGGGTCATCTGTCGACGGTCTGTTCGTGCAAACATCTGGATCCCCTCTGGAAGGTCGCTGGACCGCAGGCGATTCTAGTCCGCCCACCACCCGATTGGGGTAGCATTCGCCCCGATGGAGAGCCGCCCGTGACCCTGCAACCCGGCCGTGAGCTGGCCCACTACCGCCTGATCGAGCAGATCGGCGAAGGGGGCATGGGTGTGGTCTGGCGGGCGACCGACACGACCCTCGATCGCGACGTGGCGGTCAAGTTCCTTCCCGGTGGCCTCGGCTCCGACGGAGATCGCCTCCAGCGATTCGAACGGGAAGCCAAGCTGCTGGCCTCGTTGAACCACCCGCACATCGCGACGGTCCACGGGTTGCACCAGGTCGGCGCAGAGCGCTCCCCCGGAGGTGGACCGGACGACGGCGGAGTCCTGCGCTTCCTGGTGATGGAGCTGGTCGAGGGCGAGGACCTGTCGGAGGCGATCGCCCGGGGCCCGATCCCGATCGATCGGACCGTCGAGATCGCGACGCAGATCGCCGACGCGCTGGAGATCGCCCACGGACAGGGCGTGATCCATCGCGATCTCAAGCCGGCGAACATCCGCTTGACCGCCACCGGTCAGGTGAAGGTGCTCGACTTCGGTCTGGCCAAGGCGCTCTGCGGCGACCCGGCCTCGGGAAGCGGCGCGGTCAATCCGACGATGTCGCCGACGTTGACCTCGGCCGGAACGTTGCCCGGTGTGATCCTCGGCACCGCGGCCTACATGAGCCCCGAGCAGGCCCGGGGCAAGGCCGCCGACCGCCGCGCCGATCTGTGGGCCTTCGGCTGCTTGACCTACGAGATGCTGACCGGGCAGCGGGCGTTCGCCGGAGAGACGATCTCCGACACGCTGGCCTCGGTGCTCAAGGAAGAGCCGGACTGGTCGGCGTTACCCGACGAGACTCCGGTGGCGTTGCGTCGCCTGCTGCGTCGCTGCCTGAGCAAGGACCCTCGCCGTCGCCTGAGCGATGCCGCCGACGCCCGACTCGAACTCGGCGAGGCGCTCGAGCCTCCGTTCCCCGGTGAGCAACCGACGGTAGCGCCGGCGATCGGTGCCGCGACCGAAGCGCCGCCTGCCTCCCGCCGCCTGCTGCCCTGGACCGTCGCGGCCGTCGCGCTCGTCGCTGCGATCGGCTCGATGCTGATCGGCCGCGAGTCCGCGCCGGTTCTGCGCGAACCGGTCTCGCTCTCGATAACACTGCCCGAAGGGGTCACGTTCGACGATGGCCAGGAGGGGAACCTCGCCGTCTCGCCCGACGGGCGCTTCCTGGCCTTCACCGGTGTCGGCGAAACGGAGAACGAGATCTACCTCCGCAAGCTGAGTACGTCCGCGATCTGGCCGGTGCCGGGGACCTCCAACGCGGTGAACCCGTTCTTCTCCCCGGACAGCCGCTGGCTGGGCTTCTTCGCCGGAGGCAAGTTGAAGAAGGTCTCCGTCGATGGCGGGGCGCCGGTCACGCTGTGCGACGTATCCGGATCGGTCCGTGGCGCAAGCTGGGGGGCGAACGATGTGATCGTCTTCCCCGAGCACTTTGACCGAGGGCTGGCGCAGGTCTCCGGCGACGGCGGCGAAGTCACGTCACTGACCGTGCTGGACGAAGCTCGACAGGAACGAACCCACCGCTGGCCGCAGCTCCTCGCCGAGCACGACCTCGTCCTGTTCACCGTGGCCACCCTGGACAGCCCCGAGTACTACGACGACGCGAATATCGACGCGATGCGCATCTCGACCGGCGAGCGGAAGACGATCCTGGAGGGAGCGAGCCTGGCCCGCTACCTGCCCTCGGGCCACCTGCTGTTCGGCCGTGACGGATTCCTGTTCACGATTCCGTTCGACATCGATCGGCTGGAGACAACCGGAGGCTCGGTGCCGATGGTCGAAGGCGTGATGGGAGCCAGGAATTCCGGCTCGCTCTACGCGTCGGTGTCGGCGAGCGGATTGCTGGCCTACGTCGAGGGTTCTTCGGCGGCACCGAATCAGGTATTGAACTGGCGCTACCTCGATGGACGCGTCGAGCAGCTGGAAGGGATTCCCCGGACTCGCTTCGCGGTGCCACGGATCTCGCCGGACGGGAATCGGATCGCCCTGTCGGTCGCCAACGGCAGCTCGTTCGACATCTGGGTCTTCGACATCGCCCGCCAGTCCGCGACCCGGTTGACCTTCGAGGGAAACAGTGAGTACCCGGTCTGGACGCCCGACGGCAAGTCCGTGGTCTACAACTCGACCCGTGACGGAGACTCGAAGGCTTATATCAAGTCGGCCGATGGTGCGGGGAGTGAGCGGCTCGTCGGGGCACTGGCGTCGGCGGTCGTCGAGGACATCTCGCCGGACGGACGTTACCTGGCGATGAGCGACGCCACGGGCGGCAAGGAAGATATCCTCATCGCACCGCTGGATGACGCCGACGCGGGGGGCGTGCCCTTCGCGAACGAGCCCGGCTCGGAACTGATGGCCCGGTTCTCTCCCGATGGTCGCTGGGTCGCCTACACCGCCGAGGAGTCCGGCCGTTCCGAGATCTTCGTACGGCCATTTCCCGGGCCGGGTGGACGCTGGCAGATCTCCCGCGACGGCGGGATGGACCCGCGCTGGTCCTCGGACGGACGGCGAATTTTCTATCGCTATGGCAGGGACCTCTGGGCCGTCGATGCCGACGCCGGGGGTGGGGACGCCTTCCGGTCCGGCACGCCGAGCCGCTTGCTCCAGAACCTGCCTCGAATAACCCTGACCTCGGACTACGACCTGATGATCGACGACGAACGACTGCTGGTCGCCGAGACCGCGGGCGGCCAGGCACGCCCCGACCAGATCACCGTGGTCGTCGACTGGCTGGATCAACTGCGCGCCGACGATCGTTGACCCTGGAGAACTCTCGTGCTGGAAGCCGGCAAGACGTTGAAGAACTACCGCCTGATCGACAAGCTCGGCGAGGGTGGGATGGGCGTGGTCTGGCGCGCCGTCGACACCAAGCTCGACCGGGAGGTCGCGATCAAGACGCTGCCGCCGGAGTTCGCCGATCATCCCGAAAGGCTGGCGCGTTTCGAGCGCGAGGCGAAGCTCCTCGCCTCGCTGAACCATCGCAACATCGCCTCGATCTTTGGACACGACGAGGCCGGTGGCGTTCGTTTCCTGGTCATGGAGCTGGTCGAGGGCGAGGACCTGGCCCAGCGCCTCGAGCGCGGACCGCTGCCGGTTCCCGAAGCCCTCGACGTGGCGCATCAGCTCGCCCGGGCCCTGGAGAACGCCCACGAGCAGGGCGTACTGCATCGCGATCTCAAGCCGGCCAACATCCGCCTGACCCATGAGGGCCGGGTCAAGGTGCTCGACTTCGGCCTGGCCAAGGCGTTCGACAGCAACCCGCTGAGCGCGTCGGCGCCGACGACCTTCCCGACGGTCACCTCGGCCGACACCCAGGCCGGTACGATCATGGGGACGGCGCAGTACATGAGCCCCGAGCAGGCCCGGGGCAAGCCTGTCGACAAGCGCACCGACATCTGGGCCTTCGGCTGCCTGCTCTACGAATGCCTGACCGGCACGTCGCCGTTCCGCGGCGAGACCGTCACCGACACCCTGGCCAGCATCGTCAAGACGCAAGCCGACTGGAGCAAGCTTCCGCCTGACACTCCGCCGCGGATTCGCGAGCTGCTCGAGCGCTGCCTGGAGAAGGAAGCACGGAACCGGTTGCGCGACGTCGGTGACGCACGCATCGAGTTGCAGCGCGCGATCGGCACCGATTCGAGTCTGTCCGACTCGAGTCTCGGTGTCGACGTGAAGCTCCCGGCTCCTGCGCGCCGATTCGCCGCTCCGTGGCTGCTGCTCGCTCTACTCGTCGGCGTCGTCGCGGGGGTCGGCATCTGGAGCGCGCTCGGACGCGCTTCGGTGGGGCAGGCCGGTAGCGGCAAGACGGTTCGCTTCTCGATCGCGTTTCCCGACAGTGTGGCCTTCGGCCGCTGGGCGCTCTCACCCGACGGCCAGGTGATCGCTTTTTCCGGATTCCCGAGCGGGGACGCAACGCCGGAAACGACCCAGCGAATCTACCTGCGATCGCTGGACTCCTACGCCACACGGGTGATCGAAGGGTCCGACGGTGTGCGGGACTACTCGTTCTCGCCGGACGGCCGCTGGCTGGTCATGCGCACGCCGATCGCCCACCGCTCGGCAAAGTCCCGCTTGTGGAAGGTGCCGGTCGACGGAAGCTCGCCTCCGCTGGCGTTGACGGACTGGCGCGACGAATGGGCCGGGCCCCTGCTGTGGCTGCCCGACGGCGACATTCTGGTGCAGGGCACTTCCCGGGAGTTCGTCGTCCGGGTCTCCTCCTCCGGCGGTGTCGTCGGGGAGCCGCTGACCTTCGTGCCGAAGGACTACTCCGGCGCCCTGGTGATCGGTCGCGAGCCGCGAACGATCCTGTCCGATGGTGTTCACGTTCTGGGAGTGGTCACGACCTACTCGGAGCGGGGCTACCAGGACCACGTCGCGGTGCTGAACCTCGCAACCGGCGAGTCCCGGTTGTTGATCGAGGATGCTTCGTCGCCCAGCCTCGCTCCGACCGGTCACCTGGTCTTCACCCGCAACGCCGCAGTCCTGGCGACCGAGTTTGACCAGAGCAGCCTGGAACTCCGGGGCAACACCGTGGCGATCGAGGACGGGTTCCGTTCCGTCGCCGGATACGGACACGCCCTGTTCACCCTGTCGGCCGACGGGACGATGCTGCACTGGCCCGGCGGGGTCTACGGGGATCAGCGTCAGCTGCGGTTCGCCGACGTCGATGAAACCGGGCGTGTCACGGCCGGTGAGGTCTGGTCCGACGATCGACGGTTCTTCGAAGGCGGTCTGGCGGTCTCTGCCGATCAGCGACGTCTGGCGGTCTCGATCACCAACGACTCCGGCCTCTACGAGACCTGGGTCACGGAGATGGACCGCCCAAGGCTGAGTCGTTTCGTCTATCAACCTGGCCAGGACTGCACTCCCCAGGCCTGGACCACCGACGGCTCGGCGCTGGTATTCAGCTGCCGGGACACCGAGGGCGCGTCGATCCGGTTGCAACCGTTCGACTCCTCCGCTGACGGGCTCGTACTGCGATCCTGGCGGTTTCCGGAAAACTACCGCGTGACCGATGTACTGCCTGACGGGAGCGCAGCCATTGCCAGCCGGTTCGACACGGATGGCAACGCTCACCTCGAGTTGCTCCCGCTGGACCGCGAGTCGGAACCGCCGGCCGAGCCCTGGCTTGCCGACGCTTACAACGCGGTCGTCTCTCCCGACGGCCGGCGGCTGGCCTACCTCTCGACGGTCTCCGGTCGGGCCGAGGTCTACCTGCGGCCCCTGGGTGCCGACGGGAAGCTCGGTCGGGAGATTCCGATCTCGTCCGAGGGCGGCGGAACGGCATGGTGGGTCGCGACCAACGGTGCGTTGCGGCTCGAGTACCACAACGGTCCCGATATCTACTCCGTCGACGTCCGGGACGACGGCAGGATCACACCGCCCAGACGCGTCGCCAGCGGTCTCGAGCTGTTTCAGAAGATCGAGGATCACGAGCACCTGTCCGACGGTCGCTGGCTGCTGAACTGGATGGATGACGGCGAGGCGCTTCCCAAGCGGGTCAACGTCGTGCTGAACTGGACCCGTGAGCTCGAACAACGGATGGCCCAGGCGCGGTAAGCGGGCCGGGAAGCCTCGTTGACAACCGGCATCACGACCCTATATTTCAACGAGCCGGGAGTTTTCTCGCGAATCAGGGGATTTTCGCAACGTCAGCCGTCAACATCCCCCCGGCGAGGGCAGCAATGAAGACCAAGGATGCCGAGCTCTCCGGGCTGGACCGGCCGGAGGATGCCCTCGACCGTCACGACAGCCGGCCGACTCCCGAGGTCGGATCTGCCGACATGTACGCCAATCGCCGGCTGGCCCAGGGCTATCCGGATCTCGACCGCCTCGCCTTCGACAAGTTCTCCGACACGGTCAAGCGGCGCCCCGACGACACACCGCGTCTGGAAACCCTGCTGAAGTACCTGTCCCGGCTGGTCGACCTGGACCGGCGCCTCGACGTCACCGTCATCGGCTGCGGTCCGCTGCCCCAGACCGTCCGCTTCCTGCGGGACAAGGGACACGCCGTCGTCGGCGTCGAGCCGGTGCCGTCGTTCGTCGCCTCGGCCAACCAGTACCTCGACGCCGCGGACATGGTCCTGCGCGGCGCGGCCGAGAAGCTTCCGTTCGAAGACGAGTCGCTGGACATGGTGTTCTTCGAGAGCGTGCTCGAGCACGTCGAATCGCCGCGCCGGGCGCTGGACGAGTTCTATCGCGTGCTGAAGCCGGGGGGTATCGCCTACGTCTCGACGACGAACCGCTTGCGCTTCTCTCCGGTGGGCGACAACGCGGAGTTCAACGTCCCGTTCTTCAACTGGTTCCCCGACATCGTCAAGGAAAGCTTCGTCTTCCAGCACCTGCACTACAAGCCGTCACTGGCCAACTTCACCGAGCGGCCGGCGGTGCACTGGTGGTCGTTCGCGGAGCTCTGCCAGCGAGGCCGGGAGTCGGGCTTCGCCCAGTTCTACGCCTACCTCGATCTCGTTCGTGCGGAAGACCCGAACATCGCCAAGAGCTGGTTGCGGCGGACGCTGTTGCCCAGGATCCAGCGCAGCCCGTGGCTTCGCGCGATGGCGTTGACCCAGGTCGGCAACACGATCTTCATGCTCAAGCGTCCCTGAGGCCGCAGCCGGCAACTCGTCGGCAAGCGCCGCGACGACGACCTCGGCCATTTTCGCCGCTCCCTCCCGGCCGACGTGACAGCTATCGACCAGTAGCGTGCGCGTTTCACGGCTCGCGAACGCCCCGTGAAAGTCGATCAGTTCCACCCCCTCCGCGGCAGCGACTTCGCGGACGACGGCGTTCTACGCGGCGACGAGCCGATCCAGCTTGCGCATGTTCTTGCTCATCCCGACGGGGAAGTGGGCCCGCGCAAGCTCTTCGGGAGTCGGGTCGTCGCTGGTGATCGTCGCCAGCGTCGCCAGGTAGACGTGGGGATACCGCGACTTCCCCAGCCGGACGATCGCACGCAGGTTGTCTCGGTAGTGATCGGGAGAGTAGCCGGCGTAGAGTTGCTGCTCCGTCGGCGATAGCTCGTCGTTGCCGGCCGGCTCCGCGTGCCGGCGCATCCGTTGCAGCTGGTAGAGCAGCCGCAGGGAGTAGGTCCGGGCGATCAGCTGTTGCAGCGGGGACAGCTCGTAGCCCTTCTCCAGCCGCTTGTAGGGCAACCCCTCGGGACCGTACTGCCCGAGGTCGTTCCAGCCCAGATAGACGACGAGTGCGTCCGCCTCGTACTGCGAGACCTCCGACTCGAACAACGCCCGTGCGTTATGGGAGGCGAAGCCCGGCACCGCGGTGTTGACGGTTTGCACCCTCACGCCACGGGCCTCCAGCAGCGCTTCGACCTGGGCCGGGTAGTTTCCGGCGGCCGGCAGAAACGTCACCGAGTCGCCGAGGTAGATCAGGCGCAGCACGCCAGGCGGTTTCTCGAGGGTGAGGTTGCGCGGGGCGAGAAAACCCTGCTCGTTGGTGACGGTTCCATCCGGCAGGACGTAGTCGGCCGTGTTGCGGAACTGGGTCAGCGGGTCGAAGCGCCGGTTGGCGCCCAGCCGGACGTTCCACTTGCTGTCGTTGGAGGAGGTGAGCATCCACGCCGCGGTCTCGGCCAGCGCGACCAGGGCGACCGCACCGAGGACGACGACGCCGACGGTCAGCAGCCGGAAACGGCGGATCCGCTTCGGATCCGGCTGGCCCACGGTCTGTCCGGACGGCCCACACATCGTGAGCGTGAATCTACACCGAGAGCGACCTCAGTCGTGCCGCAATGCGATCACCGGATCGACCCTGACCGCTCGCCGTGCTGGGAGGTAGGTCGCCACCAGCGCGGCAAGCAGCAGCACCAGCGCGCCGACGGCCAGTGCGGTCGGGTCGTTGGGCTCGACGCCGAACAGCAGGCTCTCGACGAGTCCGGTCGCCGCGAACGACACTCCGATGCCGGCGGCGAGGCCCAGGCTCACCGGCACGAGGGCTCGCCGGAGCACCAGCCCGCCGATATCTCGGGGCAGCGCGCCGATCGACATGCGAATCCCGATCTCCCGGGTCCGGGCGGCGACGGCGAGGCTCATCACGCTGAAGATGCCGACGGCGGCCAGCCCGAGACCGAAGAACGCCAGCACCGAGAAGAGTTCGGCGTTCATCCGCTGGGTGTACTGGTAGCCCCGGACCACGTCGCTGTAGGTGACGACGTTGACGATCGCCAGATGCGGCTCGAACTCACGCAGCCAGCGGTTCAACTGGAGCACCGTCGATCGAGGGTCCGAATGGGTCGAAACGACCAGAGCGCTGCCGGTCGGATACATGAACTGCGGATAGGAAAAGTAAAGAGTCGGCTCGGGGTCCGCGAAGAAGTCCCGGGTCTTGGTGTCCTTGACGACACCGACGATCTGGAACTCGCGATCCGCTTCGCCCTCGGACTGGGGCCACCACACCCGGCGACCGACCACGCTGCCGTCGGCGAAGAACCGTCGGGCCAGGCTCTCGTTGACGATCGCCACATCCGGTGCGCCGCCGACATCGCCGGCCGCGAAGGTCCGTCCGTCCGTCGCCTCGATCTCCAGTGACTCGAAGAAGCCCGGGATGACCCGGGAGTAGACGAGGTTCGACGCTTCGTCCTGCCCCTCGAGCTTGAACTCCATGGTCGGGTGGGGCGAGAGCAGCGGATAGTCGGCGACCGTCGCCGATCGAACCCAGGCCTCGTCGGTCAATCGCTCCGAGATCTCCCGGAAGAAGCCCTCGCGCTCCTCGGGTTGCAGCGTCGTGCTGCTGGTCGAGAGGTGGGTCACGACCAGCGAGTCGTAGTCGAACCCCGGGTCGAGGTCTCGTACGGATCCGAACGTGCGCAGGACGAGTCCGGCGACCACCAGCAACGCGACCGCCAGGCCGACCTGGGCCGTGACCAGCAGGTCCCGAGCGCCGGGCAGGCGCCACCCGCCGATGCGTTTCGCGGCTTCGGTCGACTTGCCGCCGGCCTTCAAGGTCGCGACGAGATCCCGGCGTGACGCGCGGATCGCGGGTAGCAACCCGGCGAGAGCGCCGACCAGCACGCTGATCGTCAGGGCGAAGCCGACGACGCGAAGATCGATCCCCGCTTCGCGGGCGACGTTCTCGCCCCAGACGCTGGGCCGGGCGAAGTAGGAGCCAAGCCGGGCACTGGCGGGAACGGCGACGACCAGGGCGATCCCACCGGCGATCGTCGACAGCAGCAGGCTCTCCATCAGCACCTGACCGACGAGGTTGCCCGGCGATGCGCCCAGCGCAGCCCGCATCGTCAGCTCCTGCTGGCGTCCGCTGGCGATCGACAGCAACAGGTTGCCCACGTTCGCGCAGACCAGCAGCAGGAGCCCGGCAGCGGCGATCATCATCACCCGTACGGTGGACCACTCCTGGGCCCGGGTTTTCGGATCGATCCACGTTGCCTCGTCGAGGCGGACCCGCCGAGGTGTCGTCGTGCGCGGATAGGCCTCCTCGAGCCCCTGGGCGATCGCCGAGAGCTCGGTACTCGCTGCCTCCGGTGAGGTCCCCGGGCCCAGGCGGCCGAAGACGCGGACCAGGGGCACGTCGCGGTCGTCGGATCGACGAGCCCAGCCGACGTAGCGGTCCTTGAACGGTGCGATCGGGATCCAGACGTCGGGGCGGAAGTCGGCGGCCACTCCGGCAAACTCCGGCGCCATCACGCCGACCACGGTGAACGGCCGGAAGTTGAGGTGGACCGTCCGGCCGACGACCCCGGGGTCGCTGTTGAAGCTCTGCTGCCACCAGGCGTGGGAGAGCACGGCGACGGCGTCCGCCCCGGCCTTGTCGTCCTCGGCGGTGATGCCGCGTCCGACGACCGTCCGGATGCCGAGCACCGAGAAATAGTCGCCGGAGACGGCTTCGAGAAACGCGACCTCGGTCATCTTCTCGTGACGCACGCTCGCCGCGAAGTAGGGCTGTGTGGCGGCGAGCCCCTCGAAGGCGTCCGCCTCGGCGCGGTAGTCCAGGAAGTCGAGATAGGGGATTTCCTGGCTCGGCTCCTCGGGTGTCATGCCGAACATCCGCACCAGACGATCGGCGTCGGCCCCTGGGAGCGGCTGGAAGAATCCGTTGATATAGGTGAACGCCGAGATGCTCGCGGCGAGTCCCAGCGCCAGCACGACGATGGCGACCAGCGGGTAGAACGGCCGGCGCAGCATGCCGCGGATCGAGGAGCGGAGTTCGAGTGGCATGACGTTTCCCCCAGCGATGCGGGCCCCTGGGTGCAGTCTACCCGGAACGACGATCGCGACAGGGCTGGATGGGGTTCAAACCCCGCAACCGACGGTATCCGTGGATTCCACCGGTACCGGCGCCGTACGTCAGGGCTAGAATGACCGAGGTCGGATCGAGGTCGCCTGCGATCGAATCCGGAGCGAGGAGTCACCGAAACTTGTATCGCCGGACCGTACTCCCGCTCGCCGTGATCCTGACGCTGTTCGTGGCCGGCTGCGTCGACTCCGGCGGCCGTTCCGTCGACGTCGCCAGGCTCGAGGTCCAGGAAGACCAGAGCGAGTCCCTGGCCAACGACCTGCTCGCCTTCTCCCTGGCGATGCGCAAGGCCGACGTGATCCGCTTCCGCGACTTCTGGGCCGAATCGGTGGCCGCGACGCCGGTGCCCGGGAGCGACCCCGAACGCCACGAAGTGGCCGACCGCGCCCTCAAGGCCAGCTGGTCCTTCACCGGCGCGACCCGGCAGTTCTCCAGGGACGACTACATCGCGGCCATCTGGACCCTCGTCGAACGCTACGAGTCGCTGGAGGATGTGCGCTTCAAGGTCAAGCAGGTCGATTTCGACGCCGACGGGCTTCACGCGAAGGCGAAGATCAAGTTCTTCTTCGTCGGCAAGCACGATGGACAGGGGCGCGAGTGGATCAAGGGGCTCGCCGAACTCGGCGCGGTTCGCAACGAGCGGGTGCCCACCAAGGATGAGGCAAACGCAGCCGCCACCAGGGGTGAGACGCCGGAGACGTGGAAGATCGACCGGTTCGTGCTGACCGAGATGAGCTCACTCACCACCGAACACGAGTGGTTCTCCGAGGTCTCCGGGCCCGCGGGGCTCCACGAGCAGTTCCCGCGCTTCGGACAGGGCGCCAACGACGGCTTCGTCAATCACGGCGCCGCGGTGGCCGACGTCAACCTCGACGGCCTGGTCGACATCGCAGCCAGCGGCGTCCTCGGCAACTTCCTGTACCTGAACTCCGGTGACGGCACGTTCCACGACGCCAGCGCCGACTCCTTGCTCCAGTTCACCCCGCCCGGCTCCGGCGCCGTGTTCGTCGACTACGACAACGACGGCGACGCGGATCTGTTCTTCGCCGCGGTGGGACGCCAGCTGCTGCTGCAGAACCGGTTCGTCCCCGACGGAGAGGTTCGATTCGTCGATGTCTCTCTCGAGGCCGGCGTGGATCGGAGCGCGATCGGCTTCAGCGCGGTCGTCGCCGACGTCAACGGGGACGGCCATCAAGACATCTACGTCTGCTCCTACAACCGCTACGGCACGATCATGCCCGACTCGTGGACCGGGGCGACGAACGGCACGCCCAACCTGCTGCTGATCAACCAGGGGGACGGGAGTTTCCGCGAAGAGGCCGCAGCCTGGGGTGTCGCCGACACACGCTGGTCCTACGCGGCTCAGTTCATCGATCTCGACGGCGACGGCGATCAGGATCTCTACGTCGCCAACGACTTCGGCGAGAACGCCTTCTACCGCAACGACGGAGATCGCTTCACCGACCGCTCGGCGGAGATGGGCATCGTCGACCCGGGCTTCGGCATGGGGGTCTCGTTCGGCGACTACGATCGCGACGGAGACTTCGACCTGCACGTGACGAACATGTCGTCGACGGCGGGCAAGCGGATCCTCGAGTTGCTCTACGAGCCGGACCATCCGATGCGGTTGAGCCTGGACAAGCAGGCCGAGGGCAACAGTCTCTACGCCAATCAGGGTGACGGCAGCTTCGTCAACGCTTCCGATGCGATCGGCGGCCTGGCCGGTGGCTGGGCCTTCGGCGGCGGTTTCGTCGACCTCGACGGCGACGGCTGGGAGGATCTGCATACGCCCAACGGCTTCGTCTCGGGAGAGACGATGCGAGATACGTGAAGCCTCTTCTGGCGCCACGTGGTGGCGGCCACCGAAGAGGTCGAGGGCGAGGACAGCGTCGAGTTCCACAAGACGCACATGAGCGAGATCTTCGGCGACGGGTTCTCGTTCAGTGGCTACGAGCGCGACCTGGTGAAGTGGAACGACCGCAACGGAAAGTTCGTCGACGTCTCCGGCATCAGCGGGGCCGACTCGATCTCCGATGGGCGCGGCACGGTCTACGCGGACCTGGACAACGACGGCGACCTGGACATCTTCCTGACCGCGATGCAGCAGAAGGCGCACTACCTGTTTCGCAACAACATCGGCGACGAGGCGAACCATCTACGGGTCGAGCTGCGCGGGACCGCATCGGGTACCGATGCCTACGGCACGGTGGTCCAGGTCGTCACCGGCGCGGGCAACCAGACCCGGGTGAAGTTCGGCGGGGCGGGCTACCTGTCCCAGAGCGATGGACGCCTGCTGTTCGGGCTCGGCGGCGATCCGAGGGCCGACTCGGTGACGGTTCGCTGGTCCGCCGGCGGTGAGCAGACGGTCACCGATCTGCCGGCGAACCGGACGATCCGGATCACCGAGGGGCAACCCGGCTACGAGACCCTCGATCTACCGACCTTCGCCTTCCCCGTGCCGTGGAACGCCGCCGAGCAGCTGCTGGCCGACGCCGGACTGCGGGTCGGCGATCCGTTCCCGGCGCTGGAGCTGCTGGCACTCCCCGATGGGCCGGCCGACCTCGACGCCGTCGGCGGCAGGGGCCGGCGCAAGCTGGTGAATCTCTGGGCCACCTGGTGCACCTCGTGCGTACGCGAGATGCCCGAGCTGGATGCGCTTCGAGACGGCTTCGCGGCCTCGGGCATCGATCTCGTCGGGATCAGTCTCGACTTCCAGGCGGCCGAGTCGGTTGCTCCGTATCTCGACCAGCTGGGGATCGACTACCCGAACTTCGTCATCGGCGAGCTCGGGATGGAGCAACTGTTCCCCGGTGGCGAGATCCAGGTGCCGCTGACGTTCCTGCTCGCGGCGGACGGGACGATCGAGGGGATCTGGGCCGGCTGGACGCCGAGCGTCGAGCGCGAGTTCTCCGCCCTGGCCGGTCGCTGATCCAGCCGACGCCGACCGATCGCGTCAGTCGTCGTCGTCGTCGTCGTCCTCGGAGGCGCAGAGGGCGAACAGATCGTCGATGATCGAGAGGTCCCGGACCTCACCGCTGCTCTTGAACACTTCGACTTCGACGTCGCCGTCGGCCATGAACTCGATCTCCCAGCGCTCTCCCGGCACCGTGACTCCGACCATCACCGCGCCCTCTCGAATGCTCGTGAGGTTGTAGTGAATGTTGGATCGATCCAGACGATCGAGGAACTTCGTCAGCTTCGAGAGCTTGGTCGATTTGGCCGCCTTGGCAAGTTTCGGCATCAGGCCACCCCTGCGAACGGCTTGTAGACGGTGAGGCCCATCTCCGCCGCCGCCGCCTTCAGCTCGTCGGAGACCCCGCCGAACAGTTCGACCTTCATGTCGGCCACCGCGCCGAAGGCTTCCAGTTGCGCGCCGACGTTGGCGATGTGAGTGAAGACGGCCGCGGAGTCACGGTAGGTTTCGATGACGACGCACTCGGTCTCGTCACCGGAGAAATGCCAGTCGTACTGGAGCGCGTCTTCCTTCTCGCTGACGATCTTCTTGCACTCCTGGGCGATCTTCTTGAACTCGGCGATCTTCCCATCGTGGACGCTGAAACGGGCGATGATCTGTACGGAACTCATGGGTCTCTCCATCGTTGGGGGCCGAACCGTTTCGGCGGCCCGACGGCAGCTTAGCAGACCGTGGCCCGGCCGAAACGCTGAGGGAGGTGCGCCTTCAGCAGTCCGACGAACGCCGCCAGGTGCGGCAGTGGAGCGTCCCGGCGCATCGTGATCGCGTGCCAGTGACGGTACGTGCCGTCGTTCCCCAGCGGCCGGTCGACGAGGGTCCCGTCGGCAAGCTGGGGCGTCGCCGCCCAGCGGGCCAGGAAGGTCTACCCCCTGGTTGGCCTTGACCAGTTCGAGGATCGCCTCGGTCAGCGGCACACCGGTCGTGCGTCGCGGGGTCACACCTTCGGGGCCGAGGATCGCACCGAGGAAGTAGCTCTGCTTGGGGTCGGCGCTGTAGGCGATCACGTGATGATCCCGGAAGTGATGGGATTCGATCACGTCGTGGATGGCCAGCGGGTGCCGGGGCGACATCAAGACGACGAACTCGTCCCGGAACAGCGGTTCACTGGCCAGGTTGTCGTCGACGACCGGCCCCGGCGACAGCGCCAGGTCGATCGCGCCGCTGCGTACCGCGTCGACGGCGTCCCGGGTCGAGCCGGGATCGATCTCGACGACGATCCCGGGATGCAGCGTCTGGAAACGATCGAGGATCTCCGACAGCCACGAGTAACCGGTGTAGCAGGCGATGCTCAGGCGCAGGGTCCCGACCCCGGTGGACGAGTACGTGTTGACGTCGTCCCAGGCGGCCTTGATCTCACCGAGGACCCGGTCGGCGGTCCGGGCCAGGCGCTCGCCGGCAGCGGTGGGGACCATCGATCGCGACTCGCGACGAAACAGCGGCGCGCCGATTCGTCCCTCGAGGTCGGACAGCCGGTGGCTGAGCGCCGACTGGGTCACGCAGAGGGTCTTGCTCGCCGCCGTCAGGCTTCCGCTGCGGGCGACCTCTCGCACCAGCTCCAGGTCGCGAACGTCGAGATTCATCGGATGGGTCCCTGTTGAGAATCGCTCATGGGTTGCATGAGGATTATGCGGTGGTGGCCGGTGGGTGTCCAACCTAGCCTAATCTCATGAACTACCCACGAATCGTCACGCTGTGCCTGTTGACTCTCGCTGTCGTCGTCCCGGCCCTGGCCCAGGATGAACCCCCGGCAGCGACCCTGGACTCGATCGCCCTCGGCGAAGGGTTGCACTTCGTGCGCACCGATTCGAGGGTCGGCAACCCGTCGACGGTGGTGGCGGAAGGAGACGGCGGGTTCTTCGTCGTCGATCCGAACCTGCTGATCGCCGGCGACGTGCTGAAGCAGTTCCTGGCCGATCATGGTGGTGGCCCGGTGCGCTTCATCGCCACCACCCACTACCACGGCGATCACACCGAGGGATTGCAGACCTTTCCCGCGGCGGTGGCGATCGCGCCCCGTGAACAGCGCAGGCGGCTGGCGACCGGTAGCGAGGAGGTCGGCGAGGCGCCCGGGGATCTGGCGACCCTTCCCGCACTCGCCATCGACGGGAACCTGAGCCTGCACTTCGGCAGCCGCACGATCGACCTGTTGCTGCCGCCGGAGCGCAACGGCCACACCGACGGCGACCTGCTGGTCTACTTTCGCGAGGACGGCGTGCTGTGTGCCGGCGACTACGTGTTCTACGACCGGTTTCCGGTGATCGACCTCGACAACGGAGGCAGTCTCGAGGGTTACCTCGGCAACCTGCGCTGGATCGTGAGCTCCTTCCCGCCGGATACCCGGATCGTGCCCGGGCACGGAACCTTCGCGCCAGCGGAGATTCATCTGGTCACGATCGCCGATCTGCGGGCCTGGATCGCCGACCTGGAGATGTCGGTCGAGTGGATCCGGACCAAGCTGGAATCGGGCGCGTCGGCGGAATCGCTGGCCCAGGCCGACGATCTGCCGGTGCGGATGACGGAACTGGCCACTCGCCCACGCTACATGAGCGTCCCGCGGTGGATCGCGCTCGTGCAGCGGGGACTCGTGGCGATCAGGCCGGCTTCGTCGCCTTGAAGTTGATGCCGACGGTCCCGAACCTGGCCGCCGCGGAACTCTGCGGCGCCCCGTCGAAGACCGTCGCCTTCCAGGTGATCGCGAAACCCTCGAACCCGACCGACTCGATGACCGCGGCAAGCTCTCCTTCCAGGAGAGCGCCGGCGATTCAGCCGGTCCAGAGGTCGATCTTCTTCTTGGCCTCCTCGGACACCGCCCGGTCGACGAGGATATCGGCGATCTGCAGCCGGCCGCCGGGCTTGAGCACCCGGTACATCTCCCGGTAGATCCCGGCCTTGTCCGGGGCCAGGTTCGTCGCGCCGTTGGAGATCACGACGTCGGCCCAGCCGTCGGCGATCGGCAGCTCTTCGAAATAGCCCTCGCGGAACTCGAGCTGCGGCAGTCCGATCGCGTCCCGGGCCTGCTGGGCCTGCTCGAGCATCGCCGGGGTCATGTCGATGCCGATGACCTGGCCGTTCTCGCCGACCTGCCTGGCGGCGATGAAGCTGTCGATGCCGGCGCCGCAGCCGAGATCGACGACCCGCTCGCCCTCCTGCAGGGGCGCGACGGCGAAGGGATTGCCGGTGCCGGCGAAGCGTTCAATCACCGACTCGGGAATTCCCTCGAGCCACTCGTCTTCGTAGTTGCAGATGCCGGCCAGCTTGCGGCCGGTGTGGAAGTGGAAGCCCTTGCTGGGCGACTCGGCGACTTCCTTGTATTCATCCTGGACCGCCTCGCGCAGCTGCTCGAGATTCACGTCGGGGATAGGTGTGCTCATCGCGGCCTCCTTCGGACTCGACCCTGGTAACGGCAACCGGCCCGGATTCCCGCCACGTCGGCGGAAAAAAGAGCTTGGAGTGGGTTCAGGGTAACCCCCAGGGCCAGTTCCATGGGAGCCGCCTGCGAAAGCCGTTGACACGGAGCGCTCCTCAACGTTTATTGAGGGCGGTCCGGGGCACCGGAGTGAGGGGCATGGATGGCAAGTGGACTTCGCCTGATCCTGGTCGTGTTGCTCCTGCCGGCTCTCGAGGCCCGAGCCGAGTGCTCCACATCGCGTCCGTTCGGCTCCGGGGTCGGTCCGCGCTTTTCCTACGTGCAAACGCCGGGCTGGAACACGCCAGGTGAGGCGACGACTTCCGACGCGCTCAGCGGTGCGTTCTGGATGCTCGGTTCCGGGGACCCTGCAGCCGGGGTCGGCATCGACAGCGGGACGTTTCCCGCGGGCGGCTGGGTCGGTGGCTACCAGGGAGTCGACGAAGTTTACCCGAGCTACATCGGTATCTCCGGCGGCGACAACTGGAACTCCAGCGCCCAGATCGATGGCTGCGCAGACGACGCTCCCGAACCCCGCTGCATGGGCATACTGCTGAACGATCTCGGGCCGGACGGAACCCCGTACTGGGCCGTGTTGACGTCACGGGACTGGGGCGACGAGTACCGGTTCGGGCAAGTGGGCGACAGCGAGATCACGCTGGCGCCGATGCCGACCCTGCTGATGGCCGTCGTCGAGGGCAGCGAGGCCGGACAGGTGACCCTCGACGTCGGCTGGAGCGGTGTCAACACCGGAAGATACGAGGACTTCGCCTGCAGCGGTTCGATCGCCGGGTTTCAGCTCTACCACAAGTTCCGACTCCTCGGAGCGTCGCCGCCGGACAATCAGGACATCGACATCGGCTGGATGCCCCTGGGGGACGTGCTTCCGGGTACGTCCAGAATCGACGTCGAGTGTCCGGGCGATGCGGACCTGTACCTGGCGCTGACCCTGGTGACGGAAGGCGGCTTCGCCACACCGAACCTCTCACCGATCAGCGCGGCGATCCCTTGCGAAGGACCGGATGACCCCGACCCGGACCCGGAGCCTGACCCGGATCGGGACGGCGACGGGGTTTCCGACGATCTGGACAACTGCCCGGATACTTCGAATGCCGATCAGGCCGATGGTGACCTGGATCAAACCGGAGACGCTTGCGACCCGTGTCCCGACGATCCGTTTCTGGACGACGCGGCGCACCTGGCGTTCGGCTTCGGCGTCAGCGGCGGGCAGGCCGGTCAGTTCGACCGGCCGTTCGCGATCGGTATCGACGCCGGTGGTCGCGCATGGGTCGCCGATCGTGGGAACGACCGGATCCAGGTCTTCGACGCCGCGGGCGTTCACCAGTTCTCGTTCGACGGCTCCTCGGGAACAGCAGGGGCGCTCGAGTCTCCTCAGGGGGTCGCGGTTCGCCCGGATGGCTCCGTGCTGGTCGTCGACACCGGCAACGACCGCGTGCAGCGGTTCGACGGTTCCGGTGCGTACCTGTCCTCGTTCCCGATCACGGGAACGTTCCCGCTGCCGGTCGATGTCGCAGTCTCGCCGACCGGACAGATTCTCGTCCTCGACTTCGGTCAGGCCAGGGTCGCCGTCTTCGATTCTACCGGTGGCCCGCTGTTCACCTTTGGCGGCGGGGGTGCGGGGCCCGGTCAGTTCGCCGGCCCGCTGGGGATCGCCGTGGACGGTGCGGGGCAGGTTTACGTCGCGGACACCGGCAACGATCGAGTGCAGGTCTTCGACGCCGCCGGTCAGTTCCTGCTGGCCTTCGGAAGCGAGGGCAGTGGACCCGGCGAGCTCCAGGCTCCGGCCCGGGTCGCGGTGGATCCGTCGGGCGCGATCCTCGTATCCGACTCCGGCAATAGCCGGATCCAGGTCTTCGCCCCGAACGGCGAGTTCCGGACCTCCTTGGGCATGCCAGGCGTCGCGGATCCGGACTTCCTCTCGCCGGCTGGACTGACTCTCGACCTGGCCGGGCGTCTGTGGATCGCCGACCGGGACCGGCACCGTGTCCTGGTCTTCCGGCCGCCGGCGATCAACCTGGACGGCGACGCCTTGCTCGATTGCAACGATCCCTGTCCCGACGATGCCGATCATGACGGCGACGGACTGAACGAGTCCGGCGACTGCCCCGAGGGCGCTCCCCTCGACTGCGACGATACGAACCCGTACTGCGGTCTGGATTGCACCGACGGCGACCTCGACGCTCACTGCATCGATCAGGACTGCGACGACACGAACCCCAGCTGCATCGGGGACTGCACCGATGACGACGCCGACGGGTTCTGCCGCGACCTCGACTGCGACGACGGCAATCCCTCTTGCACCTGGGACTGCGCCTTCGACAACGACGATGACGGCTTCTTCGGCTGTACCGATTGCAACGATCTCGACCCGAACTGCTCGATGGACTGTGCCGATGCCGATGCTGACGGTGTTTGCGCCGATGCCGATTGCGACGATCAGGCGGTGGGCTGTGGACTGGACTGCACCTTTGTCGACAGCGACGGAGACGGCATCGTCGAGTTGTGTGACAACTGCGTGGACGATCCCAATCCGGATCAGGCCGACGACGACGAGGACTCCCGGGGTAACGAATGCGACGTCTGCCCGGACGTGGCCGACGAAGGCAACTACGAATTCAGGGAGCTTGACCGATTCGGATCGACGGGATCCGGGCCCGGCCAGTTCTCCGGCCCGCTGGGGCTGGCCTTCGACTCCCTCGACCGGTTGTGGGTCGCGGATACCGGCAATGACCGGGTGCAGGTGGTCGACGGGAGCGGAGCGCCGTTGTTCCAGTTCGGCAGCTCGGGTAGCGACCCTGGCGAGTTCGACCAGCCCTCGGGGATCGCGATCGATGACGGCGATCGCGCCTGGGTCGTCGATCGCGGGAACCGCCGGGTTCAGGTCTTCGACAGCGCCGGCGAGCTGGAGTTCTTCTTCGGCGAGCCGCAGCTCCTCGACCCCGAGGGGCTGGCGCTGGCGGAGGACCAGGTGTGGGTCGTCGATCGCGGATCGTCGCGAATCGCGGTCTTCGACGATTCCGGCAACTTCAGCTACTGGAGCGGCACACTCGGTGACCCTCGTGGAATCGCGTTCGGACCGACCGGATGGTTCTACGTCGTCGACAGCGCATTGAAACGGGTGCGGGTGTTCGACCGCGACGGAGTCGAACGCTTCGGGTGCTACCTGGACGACACGCCCCGCGCGGCGGTAGCGGTCAACCATCGCGGCTACGTGGCGATCGGCCTGAATCACACCTCGGAGCATTCGTACTTCGACTACCTGGCCCTGGCGGGCGAACCGGTACCGAAACGCTTCGACGTCGACGCCGACGCGATGGCGACCGATTCCCAGGGCCGCCTCGTCGTCGTGGGTCACTTCGATCTGGAGTCGCAGGTTCGCTTCGTCACCTACGAGATCCACGCCGACACTGACTCCAACGGGCTGGCCGACTGCGCCGATCCGTTTCCGGACTTCAGCGAACCGGTCGGCGACCACGACGGAGATGGTCTCGACGACGACACCGACAACTGCGTCGAGATCGCCAACCCGTTACAGTTGGACATCGATGACGACGGCGTCGGCGACGCCTGCGACGATTGCCCGACCGACCCGGCGTACGGCGAGAACGGCTATCTCTTCTCGAGCAACTTCCAGTTCTCCGCCGAGTACCCTCCCTCGAGCTGGATCACCACCGGGCACGACGGTCGCATCTACGTCGGCCGCGGGCACCAGTTCAAACCCTCGAACGCGCGGGTCGAGGCCTACACCGTCGCCGGGGTGCTGGATGAATGGTTCCAGCGGACAACCCTGTACTGGCCGCGCCGGATCACGACCGATTCAACCGGAGGAGTCTGGATCGTCGGTGTGAACGATTCGTTCGGCTACACCTCCCACGGCCCGACCGTCACCTACGGCGACCGCCGCCCGTTCTGGACCGGGGACGACCTGGGAAGGATCTGGATGATCGACACGGGCCTGTTCGGCAGCGGGCCCGATGTCCTGCGCGTCCTGGATTCCACCGGCGAGACCCTGTTCTCCCGGGAGGACTGGGGTGGCAACGGCGCCGATATCGCGTTCACCGCTTCCGGTCATGCGTTGATCCCCGACTACGTGAACGATCACGTGCGGATCTTCGACGCGAACGGCACGTTGATCTCGACGTTCGGCGAGTCCGGCGACTTGCCCGGGCAGTTCGATGCGCCGACCTATGTCCTCGTCGGAGCCAACGGATGGATCCACGTCAGCGACAGCAACGGGACCCACGTGTTCGATGCCGACTGGAACTACCTGTTCTCGACGTTCGGCGTCGGTGGGGGAGTCTCGTCGCTGGCACGTGATGAGATGGCGTTGTACGTCCGGAGGGCCGCCGGCGTCAGTACCTACCGACTGCGGATCCCTGACGACGACCTCGACGGGCAACCGGACTGCTCGACCGCCTGTATCTCCGGACCCGGCGATCCCGACGGCGACGGCCTGTGCAACGCGATCGACAGTTGCGAGGATGTGGCCAACCCGGACCAGAGTGACCTCGATCTCGATCGGATCGGCGACGCCTGCGACCCGGACCTGGACGGCGACGCGTTCGCCAATCTCCAGGACAACTGTGCCGAGTTCGCCAACCCGGATCAGCTCGACACGGACGGTGACGGGGCCGGGGATGCGTGCGACTGTGCTCCTCTCGACGACACCGTGCGTCGGCCGGACGCGGTGACCGGTGTGACGGTGGGCATCGCCGCCGGCTCGACCGTTCTCTCGTGGAGTCCGGCGGTCGGCGCCGACGAGTACCGGCTCGTTCGTGGGTCGGTGGTCGATGCGCGAATCGGCGACCTCGGCGACTGCGTTGCGACGGTCGCGGGCACATCGGTGGCCCTCGTCGATTTTCCGGCGCCGGGCAACGTGCTCACCTACCTGGTCGTGGGCGTCAGTGACGCCTGCGGCCAGGGTTCGGCGGGAGCCGGCGCTCGACCGTACCCACCGCGAGAAATCGCGTGCGAACCTTAGCTCAGCGCTTCTGCTTCCAGCTCCCGTCGGGCATCTGGATCCAGTCTCCCGGACGAGCGTTCGCCCGCAGTGTCTCGGCGTAGGTCGTCCGGATCATGTCCAGCTGGGACAGGTCGACGTTCTTCGCCGCCGCGACCTCCTTGTACAGCTGGTCGCGGTCGGTGTTCTCGGCCCGGACCAGCTTCTGTACCTCGGCCCGAAGGCGAAGATCGGTGATCGCGGCGAGGTCGCGGACCTCGAGATCGCCCCGGCTGTTCTCGCCGATCACTCCCGAGCTCTTGTACTTGTTGACGTCGCCGAGGCGCGCCGCGCGGGAGTCGATGATCTTGCGGATCGCCGGGTTGGTCGTCTCCGGTTCCGGCACCTGGGCGTAGGCCGGGGTCACGCCGAGCAACAGATCGAACAGGCTGGTCGAGCCGCGCCGGAGCGACTGGGGCCCCGGTTCGGGCGAAGGCTCGGGATCGTCCTCGGCCCGGGCCTTCTCCTGGACCTCGCGCTCGATCTCGCTGGCCAGATCCTTGACCTCTTGCTCGGGGAAGTAGAGGTTGATCGTCACGCAGCCGACGACGATCAGCCCCAGCAGGACCAGGAACGATGACCCGGCGGTTCGAACTCTCATTGACGTACTCCTCGAAGGGACGGACGGGATCAGTGTAGCGCTAACGGCGCTCGACCGGTGGCGACTTCCTTTCCTTGGCGGCCGGCGGCGCGATCTGCAGGTTCTGCAGCCGGTTCATCATGCTCTGGAACGACACGGTCTGCCCCGGTGCGGCGTTGACGATGTCGATGCGGAACGGCAGCCGCCCCTTGACGAACAGCTCCCGTGAGCCACGACGCTCGGTGCCGCGAAGCAGGAAGCGATCCTGGGCCAGCTGCATCGTGAAACCGAGACGGGAGTAGGTGTAGGTGTCGAGGAACTTCTGCAGACCCCGGTCGAGGATGCCGACCTTCGGGCCGGCGCCCAGGATCGAGATGTTGCGGATTGCCTTGACACTGATCTTCCGCGGTACGCCCTCCGTCTTGACGGTGGCGAGGGAGGCCTCGCAACGGACCGGGGCGCCGCCGAACAGTTCGCAGTCACGGATCTCGCCGCTGACCACGCCGTAGACCGCCCCGAAGTCGAAGGTCCGGGTGAGCTCGAACAGGTGGATCGCGTCGAGGTTCGCCGAGAAGCGGAACCTCGGGAACCGGCTGAGAATCCCCTGCCCCGAGATGTCGTAGATCTCGACGGTGCCGCCGAACACGTCGACGGTCCCGCCGCCGTCGATTTGCAGCAGCTCGGGGGTGAGGTGTACGGCCGGGAAGCTGCCGCTCATCGTTCCGTCCATCGGATACGTGCCGAGGTTCCGCGTCAGCGCGTCGAGACTCAGGTCGTGGAGCTGCAGGCCGAAGGTCAGGTCGCGACTCTCGCGACTCCAGCGCGTCAGGGCGAGTTGCTGCAGGGCGACCCGTCCGTCGAGCAGCGCGAAGTCGAGGGGCCGGTCGAGTCGCACGGTGTCGCTGGAGACGGTCAACGGCGTGTCGAGGGGCGGGAATTCGAGACCGCCGAGTCGCACACCGTCATGGGTCACCGAACCGATCACATCCGGGCCAGGGGCCAGCCGCGGGACGCCGTCGCCGTCCCGGTCCCAGCGCAGCGAGACGGGCAGGTCGAGGCTCATCCCCTCGATCGCGTTCGCGCCGCCGGAGCCGGAGAACGCCGCGTCGGTCGTCTGCAGGCGGCCCTCCAGGCTGTGCCCCTCGTCGGTCAGCCCGCCGTGAAGCTCGAGCTGCAGGCTCCCCGCCGCGCCCAGCGTATCGAGGGTGGCGACGCTGCCTTCGAACGGCTCACGGATGTAGCGGTCGAGGAAGGCGCTCAGGTCCGGGATGCCGAGCTCGGTCGTGTACTCGACCCTCGAGGCCGGAGCGCCGGCGAGGCTGCCCCGGACGCTCACGCTCTCGGGCAACCGCCATTCCGCCGATGCGTCCCAGCGATCGCCGCTGTGGTTGGCTGCCAGACGCAACTCCGAGAGATTCCCGGAGTAGTCGGCGAACAGCGTGCCCCAGAGCAGTACCGGCCCGGTCACCGCAGCGGTGGCCTCGGCGATCGGCGAACCTCCGGGCGGATTCGACGCCTGGAGGGTTCCGTGGATCTCGGCACCCTGGAACACCCGGGCGCCGTCGGCGGAGCTGGTGCCGACGTCGACCAGGTCGAAGTCGCCCCGGGCGCTCCAGCCGGTCGTAGAGGTCGCCTGCACCGCGAGCCGGGAGGTGAGGGCGCCCTGCAAGGAGTAGTCCGGCGCCGGGTCGTCGAACCACGATGCGGAAAGAGCGCGCACGGCGGCCAGCTCGACCGGGCCGACCCGTGCGTCGAGGGTGACGTCGCCGGAGGCGGCGATCTGGCCCTCGGCCTGCAACGATCCCAGTTCGGGAACCTCGACCAGCGACCGGATCAGCTGCAACTCTCCCATGCGGAGATCGGCCCGGCCTTCGGCCGACAGCCCTACGACGGGCCGCCAGCTCGCGCCGGGGGTCGGGACCTCGACGGGTCCGTGGAGTTCGGGAAGCTGAACGTCCAGGAGTCCGCCGTCGCCGGTCTCCCGTGAGAAGCGGATCGTCGCCGCGGTCGGGCCGACGCTCCAGCTTGCCTCTGCTTCGCCGGCCCCGCCGGAAGCGTCGGTCCTCGGTGACGCCTCCAGATCGTCGATTCGCAGTTCGCCGCGCAACGCGGGGTCGGTCAGTGCCCCTCGCAGGGAGCCCCGGGCCGTGGGCCGTCCCTCGACCCGGAGCCCCGCTGGCCCCGAGCCCAGGCCCGATCGTTCCGCGGTCAACTGCAAGGCCGACAGCGTCGGAC
This sequence comes from uncultured bacterium, assembly GCA_942490715.1. Lineage (GTDB taxonomy): Bacteria > Acidobacteriota > Polarisedimenticolia > Polarisedimenticolales > Polarisedimenticolaceae > CALNYP01. The sequence goes on along the minus strand of CALNYP010000063.1, from coordinate 13,595 downwards.
TGTCGCTCCAGACCCATTGCCACTCGGCGAGGAGCGAGCCGGAAAACCGGCTCAGGCCTTGGATCTGCCAGTGCCCCAGGGCAGGGGAGAGAACCTGCGTCGTTCCATCAAACTCGGTTGCGGCGGCGGACAGCGACCCCTCGACCCGCACCTCGATCGGGAACGACTCATCGGGTAGCTCGCGATCTCCGAACCGTCCGGAGCCGGCCGGCACGGTCACGTGAAGGTCGATCGCGGCGTTGCGCTGCGCGTCGAGAGTACCGTTCGCGGTGAGTCCGGTCGCCTTCGCCACGAACGTGCCCTCGCTCGCGGCGAGGTGTGTCTCGGCCAGAGCGGCCTCGACCAGGTAGGTGAAGGGTGCCGGGACACCGGCGGTGCGGTCCCAGGCGCCGGATGCGGTCGCCTCCAGACCCTCGCTGGAGAAAGTGGCTCCGCGAGGCAGCGGCAGTTCGACGCGGGTCAGTCGCGTCGCGAGTTCGTAGGCGAAGTGAGTTCCGTCGGCGGTACGAAGATCCAGATCGGCGGCTCCCTCGACCGTCCAGCCCGCGGGAAGTGGCAGGCCGGCCTCGAGCAGCGCGGCGATGGCCACGCCCTCGAGGTTGACCTGCCCCGACCGCAGACCGTAGCTCTCGTCGTCGAGGATCGCCTCGACCACGGCGCGATCGATCCCGGTCAACTCCGGACGCAGGTTCACATGCAACTCACGATCTTCTTCGGACGGGACGATTGTCGCCGCGACCCTCGGCCCACGCCAGGCGAAGCGGTGATCCCGGTATGAACCTCGGACGTGCTCGGCCTCTGCTTCGAGCTCGACCGGGTCTCCGCCCTCGGACAGGTCGCCGTTCACCCGCAACCCGACAATATCGATCGTGTACGTCGCATCCGCGCCATCACCCGGGGTCGTGTTCGCAGCGGGGGACAGAGCCAGTAGCGAAGCCGGATCGAAGCTTGCGGCGGCGAGCGAGAACCGGCCCGACGGTGCGCCGCCCCAGTCGTTCAGACTCGCGGTGAACTCGATCGCCGACGCTTCGTCGGGGTCGGCCAGGAACAGCCGCCCGCCTCGCAGCTCGATCGAGTCGATCCTCGTGGCCGCCCCGGGCAGGGGACTCGCCGCTTCCGTCGGCGGAACGAGCCGTACCTCGACGCCGTCGATGGTGAGTCGCGGGTAATGACCGTCCAGCGCCTCGCGAATCGTCGCCGCGACTTCGAGACGGTCGATCGCGATCCGTTCGACCCGTGACTCCCAGTTCACCTTCTGCACGTCGATCCGGTGGAGCACGAAGTGGGACAGGTCCTGGATCTCGAACCGTCCCAGGCGCACGTCGGCGTCCAGGGTCGCCGACAGCCGACCCTCGACCCAGCGCCGGGGCAGGTCGCGGGCGAACCAGAGTCCACCGGCCGCGAGTGCGATGACGAGCAGGGCCGCGCCGAGAAGGCGCAGCCGGCGGCGTCGCCGCGGTGGCGCGGCGTTGCGATCGGTGGTCGTGGTCTGGTTCACGGCATCGTCATCGTCGGGCGGTTTTCCCGAACACCAACCTAGCCGATCCGGGGCGGTTGCCGGGAATCGGTGCCTTCAGGAGCAGGTGAGTCGATCCGTCCCCGAGCCGAATGAGCGGAGCCGCGACGGGTAATAGCCACGTATCCGGCTGACGCAGGTAGACTGCGACGCCGGTGCAACGCCCGCGGGTTCTGGCGGGGCGGAGGGGAAGAGTTGGTCGCGAGAAGCTTGGTCCTATCCATGGTCGTGGTCCTGTCCGGAACCACCCAGGCGGGCGACTGGCCCAGCTGGCGCGGACCGGGCTTCGACGGCGCGGTTGGCGGGACACCGCTGGCCGACGGCGAGGCGTTCGCCCTCGAAGTGGCCTGGCGGCGCGAACTGGGCTCGGGGTACTCGGCGGTGGTCGTCTCCGGCGAGACCGCGGTGACGATGTTCTCCGATCAAGCCGACGACTTCGTCATCGCCCTCGATGCCGGCACCGGCGCCGAGCGCTGGCGTCACCGCCTCGGTCCGACGTACGGCGGCCACGAGGGCTCCGAGGACGGTCCGTCGGGGACTCCGACGATCGCCGGCGATCGTGTCCTTGCTCTGGGCCCTCGAGGCCAGCTGGTCGCGCTCGCGCTGGACAGCGGCAAGCTCGCCTGGCAGATCGACATCGCCGAGCGCTTCGCGCCCCAGGAGCCGCGCTTCGGTTTCACGGTGCCGCCCCTCGCCGTCGATGATCTCGTCGTGGTCTCGGTCGGCGCGGTCGACGGCAAGACGTTCGTCGCCTTCGACGCCGCCAGCGGCGAGGTGCGCTGGACCGTCGGCGACGACACCGTCTCCTACGAGACGCCGATCCTCACCACCCTAGGCGGGCGGCGACAGATCGTCGGCATCTCGAACCATCGGCTTCACGGCATCGTTCCCGGGACCGGTGAACTCCTGTGGAGCTTCGAGTACCACCCGGGCCGTCCGTTCGGCACGTCCCAGGTCGTCCCGCTGGGCGAGGATCGCCTGCTGGTGCAGGACGGCCGGGAGACCGTGCTCTATCGATTCGTCGCGGCCGACGCCGACCCGCCGCTGGAACAACTCTGGCGCGAGAGCGTGCTCGGCAGTGGACTGTCGGTGCCGGTGGTCAGCGGCGAGCAGCTCTACGGTTTCGCCGGCAGCCTGCTGAGTGCGGTGCGCCTCGCCGACGGCGAACCACTGTGGAAGTCGCGACCACCGGGCGGCACGGGGCTCGTCCTGGCCGACGGTCACCTGATCACCCTCGGCAAGGGCGGTGACCTGGTCGTCGTGCGAGCGAGCCCCGAGGGGTACGAAGAGGTCGTGCGGGTCAACGCTCTCGACGATCCCGGCGTGACCTACCCGACCCTCGCCGCCGATCGGATCTATGTGCGCAACACGAAGGAGATCGCCGCGGTGCGCATCGTCGATGCACCGGCGGGCAGCGCCGCGAGCAAACCGGCGCCACCGGTCGATGCGTTCGAGGCCAAGCTGCGCCGTGCCGCTGCTGCCGACGATCCCCGTGCCGCCGTGCGGGAGCTGATGCGTGGTCAGACGCAGTTCCCGATCGTCATCGGCGAGCGGGCGCACTTCGTCTACTGGGGACCGGCCGAGGACGTGGCGATCGCCGGGACGATGACCGCGGGCGGTGACGAGGACGGGATGCAGCGCGTTCCCGGCACCGACCTGTTCCACCGCTCCTACGAAATCCCCGCCGGCGGCCGCGCCGAGTACTACCTGATCGTCGACTACGAGAAGATGCAGCCCGACCCGCTCAACCCTCGTCGACGGCCGTTCCCGGACTGGTGGTACGAGTTCGAGGTCTCCGAACTGGTCATGCCGGGGTACGAAGCGCCGACCTGGTCCGGTAACGAGATCGAACCCGACGACGCGGGTAGCCTCGAGGTCTTCCCCTGGACCCGTCCGGGTCTCGACCTCACCCGCACCCTCGGCGTCTACCTGCCCGCCGGCTACGACGCCGGCGAGCAGCGTTATCCCCTCGCCGTGTTCCTGCACGGCGATGTCTGGCGGACCCGCGGCGCCTTGCCACGGTTGCTGGACCGTGCGATCGCGGCGGGGGAGTTGCCGCCGCTCGTGGCGGTCTTCGTCGGCCGTGCCGAGGGACTGACCTGGCAAGAGATGAGCGGCGAACAGGAACGGGTCGACTTCGAGCGTTCCCTGGCCGACGAGATCGTTCCGATGCTGGCCGAGCGCTACCGGATCGATCCGACCCCGGCGTCCCGGGCGGTCGTCGGCCGGATGGACGGCACCCGGCCGGCGGTCGAGACGGCTCTCGACCGCGGCGATGTGTTCGGTCACGCGGTGCTGATCGGTACCGAGTGGCCGCCCGGCATCGATCGGAAGGTCCTCGCCCGGGCCGAGGGTGTTCCGGCCGAACGCCGCCCGAAGATTCGCGTCGTCTGGTCGGCGGGGGAGCGTGCGGCGGAGAACCGTGCGTTGCTGGAAGGGCTCGCCGGTCTCGGCTTCGAAGTCGAGGGGGGGCCGGAGCGGGATGCCTCGGGCTGGTGGGCCTGGAATCTCCAGGCCGTCGCCGGGCTGGCGGCGGCGTTCTCGACTCCGCCATGATTGGGTTATCCTCGCGCGATGTCCGCCTGCCCCAGTTGCCGTGAGGAGATTCCGCCGGGCGGGAAATTCTGTTCGTCCTGCGGATCCGTGGTGGATGGAGCACCCGCCGACGTAACGGCCACTCGCGCAGCGGCGCCGATGTTCTCGGCCTCCGCGCCATCCTTCGACAAGTCCCGCTTCATCCCCGGGACGGTGCTGGCCAAGCGCTACCGGGTCACCGGTCTGCTCGGTCGTGGCGGAATGGGCGAGGTCTACCGGGCGGACGATCTCAAGCTGGGCCAGCAGGTCGCGCTGAAACTCCTGCCGCCGAGCCTGGAGCAACATCAGGACCGTCTCGATCGATTCCTCAACGAGGTGCGCCTGTCGTTGCGGGTGACCCATCCCAACGTCTGTCGTGCGTTCGACATCGGCGAGGTCCCGGCGCAGGACTCCGGGCCGGCCCAGCAGTTCCTGTCGATGGAGTATGTCGACGGCGAGGATCTCTCGACCCTTCTGCGCCGGATCGGTCGCCTCCCCGAGGACAAGGCGCTCGAGATCGCACGGCAGATCTGCGCCGGTCTCGCCGCGGCCCACGAGGAAGGGGTGCTGCATCGCGATCTCAAGCCGGCGAACATCATGATCGACGGTCGCGGCCGGGCGAAGATCACCGACTTCGGTCTGGCCGGTGCGACCCGGGGCATCGCCGGCGTCGAGGCTCAGTCGGGGACGCCCGGTTACATGGCGCCCGAGCAGATCGACGGGGGCGAGCTGACCGAGCGCACGGACATCTACTCCCTGGGCCTCGTGCTCTACGAGGTGTTCACCGGCAAGCGCGCCTTCGAGGCGACCAGCGCGGCGGAGATGGCGAAGGCGCAGCAGAGCTCGACGCCGACCAGCCCGTCGAGCCACGTCGGCACCCTCGACCCGCTGATCGAGCGGGTGATCCTGCGCTGTCTCGCCGCCAATCCCGGGGAGCGCCCCGACTCGGTCAAGAGTGTAGCGGCGGCGTTGCCCGGTGTTGATCCACTGGCCGCGGCGATCGCCGCCGGCGAGACCCCGTCGCCGGAGATGGTCGCCGCCGCGGGCTCCGGGGAAGGGCTGTCGCCGATCAGGGCCTGGGGATTGCTCGGGCTGGTGCTGGCCACGGTTGCCGGTGCGCTCCTGCTCCAGGCGCCCAGGGACGGGATGAACGTGATCCGTCCCGAGCGGCCACCGGCGGTGCTCGAGGACGTCGCCAGGCGTCTGCTCGACGATCTGCATCCGGAGCTCGAGGCGGTCGATCACGTGACGGGGTTCGAGTCGGACTTCTTCGGTGTCCAGTGGGCCCACTCGAATTCGGCCGCTGAGAAGGCCTACCATGACGCGTTGCGCGAGTTGCCGATCGTCGACTTCTGGTACCGGCAATCGGAGCAGGCGATCGGTGGTCAGGCCGGAATCGTCTACTGGGGCGTACCGGCCTTCGTTCATCCGGGTGATGCCCGTGTCCGGCTGGATCACCAGGGCCGGCTCCTGGAACTGGGTGTGGTTCCGCCGGCGATGTCGGCGGATGTCGAGAGTGCCGTTGACGCCGAGCCGGACTGGTCGTTCCTGTTCGGCGCGGCGGGATTCGATCTCGACGAGTTCGAGTCGGTCGACCCGCAGACGATCCCCGGCAACTTCGCGACGGTGCGGCGGGCCTGGCGTTCGACCTGGCCGGGCATGCCGGAAGCGCCGGTGCACATCGAGGCGACTGCCCTCGGTGGCCGCCCGACGAGTTTCCACGTCTACGCACCCTGGCAACTCGACGAGGGGCGTATCGCCGGCGAAGACCGGAGAGGCGGCGGCATCAACTGGTGGTTTGCCCTGTTCGTCGTCGCGCCGCTGACGGTCGGCGGGATCCTCGCCCGGCGCAACGTGCGCATGGGTCGCGGCGATCCGGCAGGAGCGACGGTGTTCGCCGGTGTCTTCCTGATCATCCACTTCATCACCTGGGTCGTGCTGCGCCACCACACGCCGACGTACGTGACCCTCGACTTCCTGAAGACGCTGGGACCCGACCTGATGGTCTCGGTAGGACTGTGGTTGATGTACATGGCGCTAGAGCCGATGGTGCGCCGGCGCTGGCCGGAGATCTGGGTCTCGTGGAGTCGGTTGATCAGCGGGAAGCTGCGCGACCCGCTCGTCGGCCGCGACATCCTGATCGGTCTGACGACGGCCGCGGTGTTGAATGCGATCGGCGCCGTGCCCTGGTACCTCGCGCCGGCCGAGATCCCGGAGCTCCATGTCAGGGGATTCAACCTCGGTAGTTTTTGGAGCGCGTTCATCGCCGTCCTCGATCGACCGATCCACGCGATTCAGGGAGCGCTGGCACTCCTGTTCGTGATCATGCTGCTGCGCATCGTGCTGCGCCGGTCCGTGCTGGTCGTGGCCGTGATCTCGGTGGCGCTGGCGATCCTCGCCGGCCTGTCGGCTCCGGAACCTGCGATCGCGATCCCGGTGGTGTTCCTGATGGCGGCGATCTGGGTCGGCGTGATCACGCGGTTCGGATTCCTCGCGGCGGGTGTGGCCGCCGGTGCGGTCCCGCTCGTCGCGGAGAGTTCACTGAACTTCGGGGTGTGGTGGGGTGCGCCCGGTGCCGTGCCGCTGGCGGCGATTCTGATCGTCGCGCTGGCGGCGTTCTGGGCGTCGCTGGGTGGGCGACCGGTTTTCGGGGGTGAGGCTTGAGGGAGGATCTGGAGCCGACGAGCGGGGTCGAACCGCTGACCTGCTGATTACCGAATGTTTTCCGGAGCGCCAAAGTCCTTGTTGCTGGTGAGTTTCTGATGTTCGCACGTAGGAACACCCAGCGAATGCACCCGCGTCACGATGTTCCCCCAAGATCGGAGGTGCGCGAAGTCGATGACGTAGCCCAGCCCGGTGCGACTAGGGCCAACTGATCCACTCGATGATTCTCTTATGGCTTCTCAACTCGGTGGCGTAGGACAGTGGCGTAGCAGCTTCCGGGCACTAACGGGAGTGATGCCGGTCAGCTACGGACACGCGAACGATGCTCGATCCTCGCCATAGCTTCCGGGGCCACAGGGGTTCCGCGCCCTGAATAGGTAGTAGAAGCCTTGCCCCGGCTCCGGATTGTCCGAATCGGCCACAGAACTCTCCGAGATCGTCGCACCGAGACAGAGTTCGCTGGGCCCACCTATGCCAGTCACTTCGTCGAGGGAACCGCGGACCAGGCTGTAGCTGGCGTCAGGTTGGCCAGACCACATCAACAGATCAGCGGACGGGAATATCACTGTATCGACGACGTCGGGGAACTCCACCGTGCCGGCCTCGGCCGAGGCGCAATCACAAGCGTCACCGGCACCGTCCAGGTCGGAGTCCTCCTGCTCCGAGTTCGTAGCATCCGGGCAGTTGTCACAGGCATCTCCAACACCGTCCATGTCGCCGTCCGCCTGGTCCGGATTGCGGGTCAGGGGGCAGTTGTCGACCGGGCAGATGCTCCCCGGGTGTCCCGGGTCGCCAAGACCGTCCCAATCGGTATCCGTACACTCGTCGCAAGCATCGCCGAGCGTGTCGTTGTCCGCGTCGCTCTGATCGGGGTTCGTCACCGACGGACAGTTGTCCACATCAGCGCAAACCCCGTCGAGGTCCGCGTCATTCCCAGGGTCCAGCGGGCACGGATCGACATCCAGGCACAGGCCATCGTCGTCGTGATCATCGGCCGGGTCGAAGGGGCAGTTATCGCATGCATCACCTGCTCCATCCGCATCAGAGTCGGTCTGCGACGGGTCTGGAACCGCGATGCAGACATCGCAGAAGTCGCTGACTCCGTCGCCATCCGAGTCGGACTCGACCGAGTCGCCCACCCTGATCGCGCCGACCACTCGATGTGCCCCGCCGGATGGGTTGCTCCCGTCGAGCGCCACGGCGATGAAAGTCCCCGGCGGGGCGTCGACAGGGATCTCCAGATCGCCGTCGACATCGCCGTTCTCGTCCGAAACGACCATGCCGAGATCGGTGACCGTGTCTCCGGCGCTCAGCTGGGCTGTCGCCGCACTGTCGGGTGCGAAGCCTGCCGCCAGAACCCTGACCAGCCCCCCTGCCTCAACGTCTTGCGCGGCCTCGCATGAGCCATCACCCTCCGGCACGAGTATCGCCGACGCCCACGTGGAACCTGGTGGCGGGCCACCAAGGGATGCCGCTGCCTTCGCGACGGGCTCCGGGTTCTCTGGAAGTCCGTTGTCCCTGAGCGGCCAGCCAGTTCCGAGCAGCGTCGCGAAGTATTGAAACACGCTGGTGGCGTATCGCTGCTGACCTTCGGCGGTCGGGTGAAACCACTCGCTGTAGTCATCGGAAATGCGAGTGCCCGTGACCCATGAATCGCCAGAGCAGACCTCGTGGCCCGCAAACGAAACGGCAACGTAGTGAACCCCCTCATCACGCGCCACCCGGCGCAAAACGGCGTCCAGTTCGTCGGAGAGGTGATTGAGCGTCGCCTGGTCCTCGACGTCGAGCTCGCCCGGGATGTTCTCCTCTAGGTCGGGACAAACGACTTCACCGAACAGGCGTGGGTAGCCCAGCAGTACGACGACCGGTTCCGACGGTTGCGATTTGACAGTACGGATCGCGGTTGCGACGTCTCCGGCCACGGCGTTGATCTGCCCGATCAGATCCTCCTCCGAATTGCATCCGAAGAACCAGACACAATCCGTGATGATCGGGCCAAACCCTGCGTCATTTCCACCGATCGTCAAGGTCACCAGGTCCGTGTTCTCGGACATGTAGATGACCTGCGGACCCTGATAGAACACGCCCTCCTGCCCGGGGTACTGGGGCTCCTTCGTTACATGCTCCGTCTCTGCCGCACTGCAAGCTCGATGGGTCCAGCCGTAGCCATCGGATTGAAGTCGTTGGATCGCTCGCTGGTACAGCGGAGGGCCGACGAGATAGGGGTAGGCGCTCAGTGACCTGTGACACTCGTTGACGTCCGGAACCGCTGTGTTGGCCGTGTAGTTGCCCGCCCCTGCGCCCTCGCCTGAGGAGTAGGAGTCCCCGAGGGCTACGTACTGGATCACCCTGCTATTGCAGCTATTGGAGCAGAGGTCGTTGTTCGTCGAGTTTCCATCGTCACACTCTTCGCCCAACTGGATGATCCCGTCGCCGCAACGATTGATCGCGCAGGCGTTGGAGCAGGCATCGTCATCGATGTCGTTTCCGTCGTCACACGATTCACCACCGCAGCGACTCCCGTCGCCACAAACACAGACACATTCATCATCGTCCCAGTCGATCAACCCATCACAGTCGTTATCGATTAGGTCCGTACATATTTCTGCGGCCTCCGGGTTTACGGCTTCATATTGCGGTGCGCAATCGATCGCGTCACAGAATCCATCGAGATCTTGGTCGGGTTCCAGGACGACGAGCTCAATGTCGTCGATCGCGGCTCGAATGTAGGCACTCTCGACATATGGTGCGGCCCAGAACAACCACCCCCTGAAACTGCTAAACGGAAAGAGAGTGCGGATGAAGGTCTCTGAAAAGACGATCGTGTCGTTGACCCACAAGGTATATGTGTGTCCTCGTCGCGTGTACCGTAGTTCGTCGCCGAAGTCCGGGTGTCCGGGGATGAAGCCAAATGGTACTGGTGCTACGTGGGTGTATGGTGCTGCCCCACCCGGCAAATTGACCTCGGCAGCTGTCGTGAGGAAGATCGGCCCGAAGCTCAGGGTCGCTGAGCCGCTATCCAGAAGCCCTATTCTCCACCGCAACTCGAAATCGGAGTCGGGCGTAACCTCTTCGAACGTTGGGCCACTGAACCTCGGATAGCACGTTGCCCCTATTTCATTTCCGTCCGCGTCAAACCCGTCCGCGAGCCTGACTACCAGGGCTCCATCGATGACGGCAAAACACTCTGGTAGTGAAGTGGAGGTCCAACCGCCTAGGCTTCCGTCGTCGAAGTCTTCGGCATAGATCACTCGCTCGCACGGAGTATCGTCAACCCCCGCGATCGAAGACGCCGAGCACGCCACGCCAAGGTAGAGACACAGTCCAATCAGGTTTCGAGGGGTTTGAGGCAAGGCGCTCCTCCCGGCGGCTGTCTTGGTACGTGTCGGTAGCAACTCGGCGCTCGCGCACACACTACCTAATTATACGTCGAACTACTTGACCCGAGGACAATTCTCGCCACAGTTGACCTTCGACCGGGAGGGTGACGTCCTCCCCGAGGAGGCCGGGATCACCACGGTCCCGTAGTGCTCGGCCAGCCCCTGGTACGTCCGGTTGACCTTGGGCTCGTAGCGGCACGGCCTGGTCACACCGCTCTTGAGTTGGTCCGGGACCCAGATCTCCGTCGAGCCACCGAAGTAGTCGCTCATCCTCGTATGGACCTCGACCCAACACGGCAGCTTCTGACTTTCGATCGCCTCGGCGTAGGTGAAGCTGCTCGCGCCGAGTACCGCGACAAACAGTTCGACAGGAATCTGCTCGCCGGTCTTCCGATCGACGATATGCGGCCGCTTGCCCGATAAGTCGATAAGCGTCTTCTCGCCAGCACGGTGCACCTGCCGCATCGAGGGCTTCAGCTTCCGGGCCCAGCGGCGGTAGATCTCGCAATACTGGCTGCGGCGGTAGCCGGGGATGGATCTCGGCGTACTCCTCCCACAGTAACTGAAGCGTCACGCCCGTCCGTTTGAGCTCCTGGTGAATCCGAGCCACGTCCGGCGAAACCCGCTCGCGATCCGGCTCTGCGACCAAAAATAGCTGCGCATCCAGAGATCGATCGTCCAGATCGGGCGAGAGCGGCCAGCTCAGACCTGCCCGCCTGGCCCGAGAGACGTACTCCGAAACCGTCCCCACCCCTACGCCACAGGCTCGAGCGATCGCCCGGTGGCCCATGCGCCGCTCGTATTTCAGCCGCAGGATCTCTCGTAACTTCCTCATCGGCAGCCGTTTCGCTCCCATCGGGGCCCTCCTCCGTGCTGGAGGGCCCAGGGTGCGCCACTTTCGCTACCGACGAGTGATCACGATCACCGGATTGGGTGATCACGATGCCCGGATTCGGTGATCACGATCACCGGATTCGGCGATCACGTTCGGCCGGATTGGGTGATCAGGATGGCCCGGAATACCCATCCTTCACACCGATCGCGTGTGTGCGTCTTCCAGGTGACGGCAGGTGATCCAGATTACGCGCGACCAGTTCGTAAGTGAGGCACTGGAAGACGAGCTGTCGAAGGAGAACGTTGCTCCAGACGTGACCGACCTCGTTCTCAACCCTAACCTGATGTCGAGAGCGAGAACGATGCGAGACTGAAGCTCGTCGAGTCGAATGCCGCGATTGGAAACCAACTAACTAACTGCTAGGAGGTGGCGCGCGTTCTATCAAACAGACTTGGAACTTCAAGCGTTTTTCAACCTACTCTGGTGTCCAAAGGGTCCGTCAAACAGTGGCCATCAGGACGGTGTCGACAAGCTATCGGCTGGCACCAGAAGGATTGGCGATATGCTGAACTGTCATGCCTGCGCAGTCAGACTGAGGCCGACGGAACAGGAAGAACGCGCCTCGTGGTAGGAACCCTCATCGTGATGAACCGCTAGCGAGACGGCGACTCGACATATGAACCAGAGACAAGACGATCTCGGTCGTGTAGTGCTTGGCCCATGGTTGTTCTGATGATCCGCCGTGATCCCGTCTAGATAGGAACCTTGCCGCTTGCCGACTCTTCGGAAAGGTCATGCTTCTTCCCTCAACCCCCCGGGCAAGGTGAGAAGATGGCAAGGTTCGCACGGTCACGACGGCTGGCCCGATGCCACATTGAATGACGAGGACGTCCTCCATGCTGTACCCCGCTCCCCCGTTCGTCGAGGAACACCTGGTCGAGCCCGACATCGACTGTTCCTGCTCCGCTTCGATCTGCCGCTCCTGCCGGATTGCGATCGGCGAGGAGTGGTTGCTCCGCCTCGAGGGCCACGAGCCGAGGCGGTGGGCCGAGCTCGACGTCCCGTCAGCGCTCGAGGCTCCCGATCCCGATCGCGTCGACCAGGTCACCCGCGACAACTGGACGGAAGCACTCTCCTACTTCGCGATCAGCGACCCGGAGGCGTTCGTCGTTCGCCGCGCGGAGCTGCGAGAAACGATCAGGAAGCGGGTCGAGCGCGAGGACATGGAGGATTGAGCGCCACGCACCTGTCCGGTCCCCTTGGGGCCCGGGAGGGCGGGCCGGCTCCGACAGGATGGAGCCCAGCGTCCCAGAGGCTTTGCCGCTTGAACCGCCTTCAACGCCCAACTGCGACCGAGCCCTACCGAAGGCCGTAGCCTTACTGGCCTAGCCCTAACTGCGGCCGAAGGGCGCAAGCAAGCCAACCAGCCGGCAGATGACCGTCTCGATTTGATGAGTGAACCGGTCACCAGCCAGCCGTAAGTCATTTGAAAGATTGGAGCCGACGAGGCAGGAGTCGAACCGCTGACCTGCTGATTACGACCGGGTAACCAGCGCGCAGGCACTTTCAGAGGCCTTGCGTTGCGCTTCGAGCCCCGAAACGCTGATTTTGCGTTACCTCTTATATCCTTGAAACCGCGTGTCTTCTCCCGCTATCTTACTGGGGCCTTCAGCTGGAAAATACAGGAGGGTCAAGGGATGCGGGGCAAGGTCACCAAACGCAGCGTTGAGTGCCTGAAGGCGGGTCGGAGCGCCCAGTTCCTCTGGGATGATTCGCTCTCAGGCTTCGGTGTCCGCGTCACGCCTGCAGGAGTCGGCTCCTACGTGCTTCAGTGGACGAGAGGCCGAGTTCCTCTCGCCGCCCTGGACGATCGGCCGCCACGCGGTCGCCCTGGACTGCCAGCAACGCGCGCAAGGAGGCGCTGCGGCTTCGCGCACTGGTGGAAGCCGGCCACGACCCGGCTGAGGATCGTGCTGATACCCGCCGCGCTCCGACGCTGAAGCAGTTCGCCGAACGCTACCTGACCGAGCACGCTGGACCGAAGAAGAAGCAACGCAGTGTCGACGAGGACCGGCGGATGCTCGAGCGAGTAATCCTCCCGAAGCTCGGCCGGATCCGCGTCGCGGATCTCACCCGCGCCCAGGTCTCCCGGCTTCACCACAGCCTCCGCGAGACCCCGTATCAGGCCAACCGGGTGCTGGCCCTGCTCTCGAAGCTGTTCAACCTGGCGGAGCGGTGGGGGATTCGCCCGGACGGCACGAACCCTGCCTGTCACGTCGAGAAGTTCAAGGAGAAGCGCCGCGAGCGGTTCCTGTCCGAGGAGGAGCTCGCACGGGTCGGCGCCGCTCTCAAGGCGGCCGCGGTCGAGGAGCGGGAGCCGTGGCAGGCGATTGCGGCGATCAAGCTGCTGCTGTTCACAGGGTGCCGGAGATCCGAGATCCTGAGTCTGCAATGGGACTCGGTGAATCTCGCCGAGGGCAAGCTCGAACTGCTGGACTCGAAGACCGGGGCAAGGACTATCGAGCTGAGCGCGCCGGCTGCCCAGGTCCTCGATCAGCTTCCCCGGATCGAAGGGAGCCGCTGGGTGATTCCTGCGGTCCGGGGAGACGGGCACCTGGTGGTGTTG
>CALNYP010000062.1:0-17254 GCA_942490715.1 uncultured bacterium | reverse complement strand
TGCGGGCCGAGATCCGCTTGCCCGACATCGTCTTCCAGATCGTCAAGCCGCAACCGTCTCGCCAGCGGCTGCAACTGAACGACTTCTTTTGCTCCACAACCGGCGCCCCGCAAAGCGGACACGGGCCAAGATCCGTTGAGGATCTTCTCTTCCGTCGGTCGAGTCGAATCACCGCGGCATGCGTCTTCTGGTGCCGATTTCGATGACGTGTCGTTCGACTTGCCGACTTCCCGCGGGTTTGTTCGTCGCCTTGAGGCACGGGGATTTCGACCAGCTCGCCAGAATCCAACATGCTCAGCACGAATTTCCGACCGTCACCGAGCTTGATTGGCTCACGGTCACGCCATGCTGCAACAGCTCGCGTATTTGCCGCATGTCAAGCTCGTGGTCTCGGTAAGTGGGCTGGAGTACAAACCGGCAACCCTCGCGCCAGGCCGAACAGCCAAAGGCGCGTTTGCCGGCAATCACCCCTTGTCCGCATCGTGGGCAGTCGCCGAGTTTGCTTTCGTCGATCGCACTTTCGTCGCTGGACTGAATGATCCGGCGCGTATATTCGGCAATCTCCTGCATGAAGCGTTCGGGCGCGATCTGGCCAGCTTCGATCCGGTTGAGTTTTGACTCCCATTCGCCTGTGAGCTCGGGCGACTTGAGGTTGTGGTCGCGCACGATCGCCACGAGGTAGCGACCGAGGTCCGTCGCCACGAGGTTTTTCTTCTCGCGCATGACGTATTGGCGCTTCAGCAACGTTTCGATGATCGCGGCACGTGTCGCCGGCGTGCCCAGCCCTTTCTCCTTGAGAGCTTCGCGTAGCTCGGCTTCCTCCACGAGCTTGCCCGCTGTGTCCATCGCGCCCAGCAGAGTGTTTTCGGTGAAGTGTTTGGGCGGGGTCGTTTGGCCTTGCTTGATCGACGGCTCGTGCGGACCGCTTTCATCCGGCGAGAACTCCGGCAAAGGTTGCTCGTCCTCGCCTTCCTGCTCTGCGGACTTGCGAGGATACAATTCGGTCCAGCCCGGCGCAACGACGCGCACGCCGCGGGCACGAAATGGCACGTCATTGGCAACACCGTCGACCGTCGTCACCTCCTTCAAACAAGGCGGATAGAAAGCCGCAATCAAACGCACCACAATCGCCTCGTAGACCTTCTGCTGGCGATCAGGCAAGACTCCCGGCGCGGCACCGGTCGGAATCATCGCATGGTGGTCAGTCACTTTTTGGTTGTTCACGATTCGTCCGCTAAACGGCAGCGCGTGTAGGTCAAGCTTGCCCACCTCGTTGGGTTTGAGAGATTGCAGCTGCCGCAAGATGCCCGGCACCTCTTTCTGCATGTCGGTGCTCAGGTAGCGCGAGTCGGTGCGGGGATAGGTAATCAGCTTGGATTCATACAGCGATTGGGCACTTTGCAGTGTGTCGGCTGCCGATATCCCAAAGCGACGATTCATATCGCGTTGCAGTTCCGTCAGGTCGTACAGCTGAGGCGGGAGCGACTTTTCCGGTTTGCTTTCCACCTTCTGGATGATCAGCGAATGATTGCTGACGCGGTCCAGCAAGGCTTGAGCGTCTTCTTGCTTGTCAAAGCGATCACCGGCATAACGAAAACAGACTTTGCGATAGTTCGTCATCAACTCCCAAAAGGGTTGGGGCTTGAATGTCCGAATCTCGTCATCGCGGCGTACGATCATGGCCAACACGGGAGTCTGCACGCGACCCAGGCTCCAGAGAATCCCCGCGGCGCCATAGCGCACCGTATAGTTCCGCGTTGCGTTGAGTCCGACGATCCAATCGGCTTCGCTCCGACATTTGGCGGCGGCATACAGATTGTCGTAATCCGCCAACGGCCGCAGTGAGCGAAACGCCGATCGGATGGCCTGAGGTGTGAGCGAACTGAGCCAGAGCCGTTGCGCTGGTTTACGCGTGCAGCCGGTGAGCGTCAGGATATAGCGAAAGATGAGTTCTCCTTCGCGGCCCGCATCGGTGGCGCAGATCAGTCCCTCCGCCGCGCGGAACAGTCGCTTGACGACGGCGAACTGTTGCCTCGCCCGCTTGTCGCCCCGCAGCTTCAACTCGAATTCTTGGGGGACGAACGGCAGCGTGTCCAAAGACCACTTCTTCAGTGAAGGGTCGTAGTCGGCGGGTTCCTTCAACTCGACGAGGTGCCCCAAGGCCCAGGTCACTTGATAGCCGTTTCCCTCAAAGTAGCCGTCCCGCCGCGAAGTAGCTTTCAGGAAGGCAGCCAAGTCACGGGCCACGGATGGTTTTTCGGCGAGGACAACCTTCACAAGTCACCCCCTCACGTACGCCTCTCGCCCACAAATCCATATCCGCCTAATCTCCCCACTCCCCCTTACGCACTTTGCGCCGCCACAATCCACCCTTGAGGACATTCCTCGGCGGTGAACTATACGCGACACTAACCTGTGCACCAAATTCACAAACCTCCCCCTACCACTACCCTCCTCCCCCCTCCCCCACTGTTTCGCGCAACATCGCCGCCGCCCACCCCCCCCTCACCTTCGCGTACCTGCTAACACTGTACGGTTCGTACCGCCGCCAAAACGGTGTTTTCGGTGCGGTAGATCCGCCGGGGCCCCACCCATACTGTGTGTCCACCTGTGCCGGTCCCCCTTTCGGTTCCCTCGCTTTACCTTGCTCGCTGCGTACACATTTATGCTGTCGTTCATTGCTCACAGAAAAGTAGATTTTCCAGTCCATGGCGGACCTAGACGGCCGATGACGCCGAAAGTCCCTCGGATCACGAGAGAAAGTGTGCTCATTAACGCGTCTGCGTTGCAAGCTGCGGGATTGGATGCACGCTGAGCATCAGTACGCCAACACCGGGTGTTTGGGAATGCGCCCCGTGCTGCGGGAAGTCGAAGGTCAACACGAGCGGTTCAGTTCCCGTGTTCTCGATTTCCACACCGCCGTTCGCAAGTGCGGCCTGAGTGATGAATCCGATCTCGGGATAGATCTCGCCGAGAATCATATCCTGGTGATATCGCACTTCGAGCTTTCCAACGCGGCCGCTTCCGCCATTCGTGTGGAACAGCGCGGGACTCTCCGAGCAGAAATTCGTCGTGCCGCCAGGCTCCACGGTGAGACGGAGAATTGAGCACTTCTGGTCGCCGAGGAAATCACCGTAAACGATCCACTTTGCGTCTACTCCGTCGCCTGCGAATTCTTCGGCGGTGATTGCCGGACGCGAATTCTTCAGGACGAAGTCCGGGTCCTGATTCGCTTCGAAGTCGAACTTTTCAACCAGGTAATCCCAGTCTTCGTGCCGGTCCTTCGGATAGTCCTCTTCCCTGCAGGCGTAAAACGCATCCGCTGCTCCGATACGTCCGTCAAGCGTCAGGTCCTCGGCCAGGAAGTGCTCATCCATCGTGACGTGCAGCTCGTGCGTGCAAAGGTCCGTCGGCGAGTGCAGCACACCGTTCGGCATCACGAAGCCGTTATCAAGTTGCATCATCACGTGCGGCGACAAATGCCGAATCCCGTTATACTCGCCCTGTCCGAAACGCTTCATGCAGGCAAGAAACTGCTCCTTCGTCACGAACGAGTACAGCCCCATTGCCGTGGTGTGATAATGCGACGCACTGACTCCGGGATTGTCGAAGGAATTGATGTCATAGACTTCCCACTTTGACCAGTGAAGATGATGCGGAATCGGATTCAGATTGTCGAACTTCTTTGACACAATCGGCCAGGTCGGCTCGCCGAACAGCGATTTCGAGAAGGCCGTGATCTTCTCACCCATGACAGCTTCTGGATTGGCGACGATCAAATCCTGCAGCGAGATGACTTGCCCGTTCGGAGTGAGGACGTGCGATTCACCTTCGCGAAACGGTGCCTTATTCGTGCGCGTATCGATGACACCTGTCACGATGGGAACGGTGCAGCACATCCAGAGTTCATCGAGCCCCGTACCGTTCATGTAGTCCGGATAGTACGATTGCGCATCAAGGCGAAGGCGTTTACCAGGCGTACAAAATGTTCTGCCGGCGTAACGGTGCAGTAGTTGCAACACCCCGTCGTGACTGTTAAGGCAGTCATCGAGGATCGAAGCCGATCCTCCGCCGGTTCCGTCGATCACATCTTGTTGGGGGTACTCGTGCAGTTTATCCGCGAGAATTGACGTCGAAGCAGCATGAGTGATACACCTCAATGAGTCTGAAGAAGTATGTCGGTTCCAAAGAACGTTCTAGAGTGATAATGGGAATTTCCAATTTGCCACAACACAACGAGGCGGGCTAAGGACCGAATTCTCCGAGGTGCTGGCAGAGCGTGAAGTGTAAAAAAAGGAGGAGCAGGAGGAATGGACCTGGAGTCACGCGGGCTCGTCGATTCACATTGCGTTTCGGCTGCGATGCAGGTTCACATGACTGAAACCGGACGGCAGCACTGACAAGAAGAGCGAGCCTGGTCGACCTTGGTGCTCCATCCGATGTGGCTGGTCGTGGACTCAGGACAAACGGACCGACGAATCTTTGTCGCGATTCTTCAGACGTTTGAGCACTTGCGTCACTCGTGCCAGAGCCACTCCCAGATGCCGAGCCAGTTCCGCCCCTGTTTCGGGCATGCCATCGTCAAACATCGGCGGCGAAGAAGAATTCCTAACGCGCTGTCGGTGTCCCACACCGACAGCACGAAGACCGATTACTTCGCTGCTGAAGTTGCATCGGTCTACGCGAGTTGGCTACCTCGCGTCGCCGCGATTTCCGATGCACGTCGGACTATTCTGGAGGGAATGTGCAGCGAATTAGCTGCGGCAGCCGTTTCCAACGGTGAGGGAGGTCAGCAAAGCCTCACACCGGCTATCGGCTGGCGAAGGAGCGGGACATTGATGTGACAGGTCGACGGCCTTGGAGTCGTCACCATGTCCAACAGCGTTGAAACAATCTCAGCAAAGTACCTCTCTACGAAGAAACTCTCCGGCAGGATACGCAAAGAATACAACTTGACCCTGTGGCAAGACGACGTGACCTCTGCACACTGGACGCGACGTCGACGACGTTGCCATCCAGTTGGTAAAATCGAAGCTGGATTCACATTGGGATCAGTTCGAAATACTTTTTCAAGTTCAGATCCGTAGTGCTTCCCGAATAGCTGTCATGCGTCCGGCGATGTCGAACGGCTTCACGAAAATTGTTGTGGGATAATATGCAGTACTTTCAGATCTTGTTGATCAGTTTGTTTTGCAGGTTTTCTTGAATCGCGCGCACCAGGCGGACGCGGATGCCGAACGACTTCAGCGGGCCGCGAAAGCTGCAAGTGTCTGGCTCACGGCGGGACCGAAAGATCGCGCGGCGATCGAGGCCTGAGCTTGCGGCGTACTCGCGCGACATCGATGCGGTTGTGGAGACAATCAGACCGAGGGGGAGCGGCAGGAAAAGCCGTCGAGAAATCAAGGGCGATACCTTCGTTGTGCCCGAACTGCTCGCTCGAAACGAAGACCATCCCTTCAACTACTACGTGCCCCCGCACTACGACCCGACGAAGCCGATGGGCCTCATCCTCTGGATGCACGGTGGCGGTACCTACAAGCCGGGCAAGAACGTCAACCGACGGTCGGTCGAGGGAAAGCTCGAGGAACTGGAGATGCCGGCGACTACATCCTCGTCGCCGCCGAGGCATGCCACGGTGTGAATTTCCCGGAAGGTGCAATCCCGGACAAGCTGGCGGGACGCTGGTCGGTGCCCGCCTCCGAACGATACCTGTCCGACCTGGTCAACGAGTTCATGCACCGCTACCACATCGATCCCAACCGCATCGTCCTCTGGGGATACTCGATGGGCGGCGTCGGGGCCTACAACCACGCCATGCGCACCGATCGCTTCGCCGCGGTGGGCATCGGTGGCGGTTCGTGGACCTGGGGCACCTTCGACACCATGATCAACACGCCGGTCTTCATCTGGCACGGAAAGAACGACTCCTACTGGAACAGCCCCAAGGATTGCCGCAATCGCATGACCGATGTCATCCACGCTCGGTTCGCCGACGAGATCCTGACCGAACTGGGCTACGACCATCTCTACGTCGAAACCGACGGCGGACACAACGACGTGAACCGCATGGATGGAAAATGGTTCGACGCCACGGCCCACTTCTTCGACGGCAAGAAGGGCTACATCGTCGACAAGCGCGCGATCCCTATCCCCGAAACGTGATCGCCATGACACCGCCGAGGCAGCTACGAAATCCTCGATCCAAGAAAACCGGTGGCGACCTTCCGCCAAGCCGAATCCCTTCACGACCGCTGGGTCAGCATCGAGAAGTACACGCCGGGCCCGGTGCCGGTCGATCACCTCGTCAAGAAAGGAACCATCCGAAAGGCCGAATCCTACGAGGCGTGGCTCGGCTACTCGGCCGAACGGCAAGAGCACTTTCCAAGGTGCCAGGATCGAAGTCACGAACCTCGGCGACAACCGATTCAGAAGTCAGAACGTCTCATGTGGATTCCTATTCGCCACGGCTGCATCCGAAAATGGTGGACTTCGGCCGGCCCATCTCCGTAACGACGAACGGCGTCACCACGGAACACGTTTGCGAACCAAGCCTGCTGACGGCTCAAGAGCTTCGAACAGCGGCAGGACTGGGGCTTGATTTACCACGCATCGGTTATTGTCCAGTACAAGTCAGAAGCAATAAGAGCTGTCTATTTGCGTTCAGTCTTCAGCCATCGGACAGGCGTTTGCGAATCAACTCTACCGAGCCTGAACGAATCGTTCGTCAGAGATTGCCGATTCAGGTTCAATCACATCCACATCGGTCGCTGCAGGCATCAACGGTCTGCATTTCGCCCAAAGCGGTTTGCAACTCTGTTGCAGCTGGCTGCGGCGGATGCGTCGACCTGCAGCTCGAAGCTCGTGGAACAAACCATCGGTGTCAGATCGACGGAGACACCGACGCGCCGGAGCGAATCGGCTTCGTGCAATTAATGTTGGTCCAACCTGCTGCAGTCAAGAGTGAGCGAACGGTATTGTGGTAGGGCGACTCCTTTGCCATTAGCCACTGCCGATTCCAAACAGTCGTAAGCGAGTTGGCGCATCCGTCCCACTCGCGCAACGTCAGTCTGCTAACTCAACGAGGCGTCCGCCGACGCCGAGTGTTAAGGTCGCCAGCGCGCTGGGCCTGTCGTGGAGTGATCTCCGATCGCTGCACGCTGACTACCGCTCGTAGACCATCAGGGGACAACTCTGCCGCTGCCGAAATGCCCTTCAACTCTGAAAGTAGGGTTCCTGTTTCACTTTCATTGGCCGGCGCTTCATGCGCTGCTTGGGGTTCAGCAGATGGCCATGTAGATCGCAAACAGCATGCGGGCCGAATTCCCCCTGCTCGACTGAATACCTACCGCCCGAGGGACATGCATAAGTCGCGCCGTCGCGCAATGCTGCTTGCCCAATTACTTCGTCCATGGTGAAAGCGATACCAGCACGCACCACTCCGGATATCGGAGGAAGGTTGTTGATGCACGCCTTTTGATTGGCGGCGGCCCACTCGAATTGATAACTTTCCCATGATTCATCGCGGTTGCTCGGCCACATCCATCCGTGAATCTGCGCAGCTTGGCTTGGTCGTATCGGATTCGGTGCCCCACCTGCTTCCGAATGCATGGCAATCAATTCACCAATGAGTTCCAGTTGTGACGCTATGTAAAGACTGTCCTCTAATCTCACCAAATACCAGCGGCAACCCAGGCCACACGTGCTGAAACCGATGCTTCGTATATCATGACCGTCAATCTGAATGCGTGAATATTGGAAATCGATCGGCAGGAATCCACGCTGCGTTTGCTTTGCGAGCTGACCTAACAGTGGATCGGCGTGCTCCAAAAACTGGTCAACAATTTCTCTGTCCTCAACTGAAATCGTTGCAACGACCGGGGCGGAAAATGAAGAAACAACGAGCCCTATCCCCGCGGATGCCAGTCCCTCTTCGCTCATGGTCGTGCCAATCAGCCGTGACATGTCGAAGCGAAAGTTCGGCCTGGAATCGCATACGAAAGACCCCGATTTCGTCGCCCAGCCCCTCGAGCAGAAACTCGCCGAACGCGATCTCTTTGTTCCCAACGCTCTCAATCCCAATATCCTGGAGGGAGCGAGCGACCTTCCGATCGATCTCCGCACCTAATTCGGCTTGCGTGGGAATTTCGATCGGCGGCGCATCTTCCATGACCTCACCATCGTCGGAAGAATCGAGAGTCGAACCGTACAGCATGAGATCCGTCAACGTGAGTTTGTTCACTTTCAGCGAAATGCCGAGCAGCGTCCCGTCAGGCAAGACAGGTGGCTCAGACTGCAACGAATCGCTGCTGACCAATCTGAGCAGACCATCGTAATAGCTGTTTTGAATCAGTGGAAGAATGACGGTTTCCAAGCGGTAGGATGCATCGGTAAGACCTATTCGGATTCCAATCGGATCGAAGTAGGTTTCCCAATAACGACTGTATCGATCGACGAAAACTTGATACTCGTCGCGTTCCTCTATCGTGATGCCGCGCAAGTCGTTTTCGCAACACGGGCGCATCCAATGTGTACTGCCGTGAAAGCTGCAGGTCGCCGCCAATCCGTCACCTGCCAGACCGTGCTTACCGCCGTCCGGACAAGCCAAAATGCGTTCCATATCTGTAGCCTCCAGTGATCCCGACTCGATCAGGTCCGTCAAATCTGCGGCTGTCTTTCCGGTCTGGGTACGGTGCAGTAAGGATGCAAATTGGACGGTTCGCAAGGCTGCCAAACATCGGAATCGCCGCTGTTGTTTGATTCTCAGTTCGGGTCCAACCTGTCGACGGATAAAGGCGTCGGACAAGAAAATGAAGCCGTCCTCATCCGATGAATCCAGGGGCAGCAGGTATCGCACGTACCGAAAATCGTTGCTTTGCGACATCCGCGCTGGGAGATTCTTGGGTTACTTCTCGAGATGTGTCAATCAGTCTCTGCAAGGCGACGAGACTATTGCTGCGGGCAGTGACTTGGGGACCCAGGTCTGCTTCGAAGAAATGGACACCTGCGGACGATGTGACAACCTCGTTGAAGCCTATTCCTCGGTACCTGCCCGGTTTCATGGAAACATCAGCGTAACCACCGAGAATCTCGTCGGTGGAATTACTCAGTTCTTGCCGGCCGCGGCTCGGCGTTCCTGCCAAGAGAGCAAAATGGTTACATCACTGCCCAGTTCCCAACACAGGTCACTGCCGGTGACTGCAACCTCGCTCAGCTTCGCGTCGAGTGATGAACTCGCGGGCAGAGCGATTTGTTGTTGAAGGAATGCTCTGCGCGTACTTGAGAATGCTTCACTCAGCGATTGAGTACGCAAGGTGCGTGCTAAGCCGCCCTGAGTAATCTGCGATTCTGAGTAGACCCGGCGGCCCCGGGGTCGGCGGTGCTCTTCGATGGGGCGGTGGCTCCGGATCGGCCGACGGCGTTACGGGTGTCGGCAGCCGCGAGTCGCTCGACGATCGCTGCGTGAATCGATTGCGCGACGGTCAGGTCCCGGTGCCGGTCGTCGGTTCCCTCGACGATCGCCCAGGGACAGTCGCCGGTGTCGGTGGCGTCGACGTAGCGCTCGATGATCGGGTCGAGGTCGTCGTAACGCTCGGCGAGGACGACATCGCCCTGGTGGAACTCACCCTCGTTGCCCTTGCCCTTCTGCTTCTTCAGCCGCTTCTTGAGCTCCTTGCGGGGGATGTGGATCCAGAACTTCAGCACGAGGGTGCCGTCGTCGGACAGCTCCTGCTCCATCGTCCGGGCGTGGGCGATGCGATCGTCGAACTCCACGTCGTCGATCTTGTCGAGGGCCCGCTCCGATACCGCGCGAAAGGCCCAGGCGCCCAGGAAGAGGCCGATCCGACCCTTGGCCGGCATGCCGCGCCAGTAGCGCCAGAACTCGGGGCGCTCGAGCTCCTCCTCGGAGGGCGCACCGAAGAAGCCAGTGTCGATGTAGCGGGCGTCGAGCCACTCGTGAAGCCGGCGGGCGGTGCGGGCGACCGCGACCCGCTCGTTTCCGGCGAGCAGCAAGACGACGGAGAAGTCGGCGGAGCGCAGGTCGTACTGGGCGTTGATCAGGTCGACCCGCAGTCCGGGTACGACAGCTCGGTACTCCTCCTCGGGAACCGAACTGCCGAACTCGTACTGGACCCACATCGTCTCGGCTCCGTCGGCTCGGCCGTTCAGCTGGTGACGTTGTTCAGCGCCTGCTTCATCGCCTCGATCAGGTCGTCGGGATCTTCCAGGCCGACGCTCAGCCGGACCAGGCCATCGGTGATGCCGACCCGCTTGCGCTCGGACTCCTCGACCGCCGCGTGGGTCATCGTCACCGGGTGGGTCACGAGGGACTCGAGGGAGCCGAGGTTCTCGGCGAGGGACCAGAGCTCGATCGTGTCCATCAACTGCTTGCCGGCGACGAGGCCGCCTTTGACCTCGAACCAGGCGAGGGAGCCGAAGCCGCTGGCCTGCTTGCGGGCGAGTGCGTGTTGCGGATGGGACTCGAGGCCGATGTAGCAGACCTGTTCGACCTTGGGATGGGTCTCGAGGTACTGGCAGACCTTCATCGCGCTGGCCGACTGCTGGTCCAGGCGAACCGAGAGGGTCTTCGATCCCTGCATCGTCAACCAGGCGACCTGGGGCGACATGATCGAGCCCGACGTGTTCTGGATGAAGCGCAGCTTCTCGTCGAACTCGGCGTTGCAGCTGGTGATCGCGCCGCCGACGGTGGCGTTGTGACCGTCGAGGAACTTCGTCGTGCTGTGCAGCGACATGTCGGCGCCGAGCTTGAGCGGGTTCTGGAAGTAGGGCGTGAGGAAGGTGCTGTCGACGACGTGGGGGATCCCCTTGGCCCGGGCGATCTCGGAGACCGCGGCGATGTCGGTCAGCTTCAGCGTCGGATTGGCCGGGGTCTCGGTCAGGATCAACTGGGTGTTGTCGCGGATCGCGGCGCGGACGGCGTCGACGTTCGAAGTGTCGACGAAGGTGAACTCGACGCCGAAGCGGCTCATCACCTTGGTGCAGACGCGGTAGGTGCCGCCGTAGGCCACGTCGGAGATGATCGCGTGAGCGCCGGCGCCGAGGAACGCCTGGAGCACCGAGTTGACCGCCGCCATGCCCGAGGCGACGCAGACCGTGTCGTGTCCCTCTTCCAGCGCGGTGATCTTGTTCTCCAGGGCGCGCACGGTCGGGTTGTTGGTGCGGGAGTAGGAGTAGCCCTTGGCCAGGTACTGGTCGACGGAATCCTGGACGTAGGTCGTGCTCTGGTAGATCGGGGTGAGGATGGCGCCGGTCTTCGGGTCGGGCGTCTGCCCTGCGTGGACCTGCTTGGTGCTGAATTTCATCGGCGGATCTCCTGGGTCAGGGTGTGAGTGGGGTCGGACCGATCATTGTGAAGAGGGGCGGCGGAACGGTCAAGGTGTCCCCGAAACCTTGTATCGGTACACGTCCCCAAAACCGGGGTTTGGTACACGTCCCCGTTAGAAGCTCAGGCCGGCGCGGAGCCAGAAGGCGGCGCCTTCGAGGCGGTTCTCGGCGCCGAACTCCTTGTAGTAGCGGGCGGCGACCGTGAGGGCTAGAGGGCGCCGAGGACGACGCGTCGCAGCGCTGGGTGGCGGAGCAGCCCGGCGAGCAGACGGGAGTTCGTGGTCTGTTTGCGGTTCACGTTCACGGCTCCTGTTCGATCGCCCATCGAGCGAGAGGACGGCGCGAGGCAACCGACCGGGTCGGTGGCCTGGAAGCCCGGAATTGTTGCACCGTGCAAGGAGAAGTTCGACGGTGAAGCTCGATGCCAGGTCAAGACTGTCCCCGAAACCCGCTTTTGGTACCCGTCCCCCTCAAGGTAGAATCCGGCCGAGGAGAACTCATGATTATTCGAGCCTGTTGCCTGGTCCTGGCGGTCGTCCTGCTCGCGGTGCCGGTCGTCGCTGACGACTCTGCCGACGTCCACGCCGCCTTCGACGCCTACAAGAACGCGATGATGGCCGGTGAGGGCGACGCTGCGGTGAACGCGATCGCCCAGAGCACCTTCGACTACTACGCCGACGTGCGGGACACGGCGCTCTACGGCGACGAGACCCAGGTCAAGGCGCTCGGCACCGTCGACCTGTTGATGGTCCTGATGTTGCGCACGCGGATGGAGCCGGCCCAGCTCGAGGGCATGTCCGGCGAGGGCCTCGTGCGCCACGCGATCGTCGAGGGCTGGGTCGGCAAGAACAGCGCCGCCGGGCTGACGATCGGCGACGTGACCGTCGACGGGAACCGCGCCGACGCGGTGATCATCACCAATGACCAGCCCTCGGATCTCCTGATGACCTTCGCGAAGGAGAAGGGCAACTGGAAACTGGACCTGGTGTCGATGATGGCCCTGGCCGAGTCGGCACTGGAGATGCTGATCGGCACCGGCGAGCAACGGATCGCCGGACTGGGCGCGCTGATGCAGCAGATCAACGGCGAGCCGCTGGGCCCCGAGGCCTGGCAACCGATGATTCCCGGCGGCAAGAAAACCGGCAAGTAGCGCAGCGCAACTCGGCGTACGCAAGAAAAAGGGGGTCGCGATCGCGACCCCCTTCGTTTTCAGACTCGTGCTGTCAGACGATCACGGACCGGCGGGCCGGCCGTACATCTCCGGTAGCGTCATGTCGAGGTTCTCGACGAGGAACGCCCAGAGATCCGCGGCTTCCTGGATCTGCATCGCCGTCGGTTTTCCGGCGCCGTGGCCGGCCTTGGTCTCGATGCGGATCAACACCGGGTTGTCGCCCTTCTGCGCCTCCTGCAACCGCGCCGCGAACTTGAAGCTGTGCCCCGGCACGACCCGGTCGTCGGTGTCGGCGGTGGTGATCAGCGTCGGCGGGTACTCCACGCCGTCCTTGATGTTGTGGTACGGCGAGTAGGCCAGCAGCGCCTTGAACTGCTCGGGGTCGTCGGAGCTACCGTAGTCGTCGACCCAGTAGCGGCCGGCGGTGAACTTGTGGAACCGCAGCATGTCCATCACACCGACCGCCGGCAGCGTGGCGCCGAACAGATCGGGACGCTGGGTCTGGACGGCGCCGACGAGCAGGCCGCCGTTGCTGCCGCCCTGGATCGCCAGCTTGTCGGAGTTGGTGTAGCCCTCGGCGATCAGGTACTCGGCGGCGGCGATGAAGTCGTCGAAGACGTTCTGCTTGTTCAGCTTCGTGCCGCCCTGGTGCCAGGCCTCGCCGTACTCTCCGCCGCCGCGGATGTTGGCCATCGCGAAGACGCCACCCATCTCCATCCAGGCCAGCCGGGTCACGGAGAACGACGGCGTCAGCGCGATGTTGAAACCGCCGTAGCCGTAGAGCAGCGTCGGGCGCTTGCCGTCCAGCTTGACCGACTTGTGATGGGCCACGAACATCGGCACCTTGGTGCCGTCCTTGCTCTCGTAGAACACCTGGTTGACGACGAAGGAGCTGGTGTCGGCGGCGACACTGGCCTGGCGCCAGAGCTCGCTCTTGCCGGTGATCATGTCGTAGCGGTAGATGCTCGGCGGCGTGTTGATGCTGGTGAAGGTGTAGAACGTCTCCATGTCGGCACGGCGGCCGCCGAAGCCGAAGGCGCTGCCCGGCCCGGGAAGCTCGACATCGCGGACGTGGGTCCCGTCCATCCGGAACATCCGCACGTAGCTACGGGCATCTTTCAGGTACGAGGCGACGAGCAGGTTGCCGGTCACCTGGGCGCCGCGCAGCGGCTGCTCGGCGGCGGGGACGATCTCGCGCCAGTTCTCCTCGGCGGGTCTGGCAACGTCGATCGCGATGACGCGCTTCATCGGCGCGTCCTTGTCGGTCTGGAAGTAGAACAGCGTGCCGTCGTTGGCGATGAAGCTGAACTCGTGGTCGAAGTTCTTGATCAGCTCGATCGGCATGCCGTAGGGCTCGGTCAGATCCTTGTAGAGCACCATCGACTTGGAGTCGGTGCCCTTCCAGATCGAGATCACGAGGTAGCGGCCGTCTTCGGAGACGTTGCTGGCGAAGCCCCACTCGGGATGATCCGGGCGCTGGTAGACCAGCACGTCCTCGGACTGCGGCGTGCCGACCCGGTGGTAGTAGACCATGCTGTTCAGGTTGAGCGCCTGGAACTCGGCGCCCTCGGCCGGCGTCGGAAAGCGGCTGTAGAAGAAGCCCTTGCTGTCGTTGGTCCAGGAGGCGCCGGTGAACTTGGTCCAGCGCAGGTTGTCGGGAAGATCTTCACCGGTCGTGACGTTGCGCACGAACCACTGGCGCCAGTCCGAGCCGGCGGCCGACTGGCCGTAGGCCATGTACTTGCCGTCGTCGCTGAACGACAGCCCGGCGAGAGCGACCGTTCCGTCCTCGGACCAGGTGTTCGGGTCGAGGACGACCGTCGGATCGCCGCCGGCCTCGATGGCGTACAGCACCGACTGGTTCTGCAGCCCGTCGTTCTTGAAGAAGTAGTAACGGCCGCCGGCCTTGAACGGCGACGAGTAACGCTCGTAGTTCCAGAGCTCTTCGAGTCGCGCCTTGATCTGATCCCGCTCGGGGATCGAGTCCAGGTACGGCATCGTGATGTCGTTCTCGGCGGTGACCCAGGCGCGCACCTCGTCGGAGACGCGGACGTCGTCCTCGAGCCAGCGGTAGGGATCCGCGACCTTGGTCCCGTGGTAGTCCTCGGTGACCTTGCCCTTGGCTGCCTTGGGATAGTCGATTTGTGACTTCTTCGGTTCTGCCGTCGCGGTGGTGACGGCGAACGTCAGCACAGCGATTGCGGCGATCCACATTCGGCGCATGCGAAACCCCTCCCCGGATGTTGTTGGATTCGGGAGAATCCTACCACCATCTGGATACGCGATTCCGGGGGCCGGGTTCCGCGGAAACCGCGGGGCTATTTCGCCTTGGCCGAGCGCAGCGGCGCGTGGGGCTGGA
This sequence comes from uncultured bacterium, assembly GCA_942490715.1. GTDB lineage: Bacteria > Acidobacteriota > Polarisedimenticolia > Polarisedimenticolales > Polarisedimenticolaceae > CALNYP01. Next base: position 2,381 of record CALNYP010000062.1, on the reverse strand, counting down.
CCCCCGCACCGGAACCGGCGGCCTGGGCGGCGATCTGGGTGTCGAGGTGCGACAGCGTCTTGCCGGCGCGACGTTCGGAGAGGATCCGGCGAGCGCTGGCGGCGATCCCCTCGGCGTCGATTCCGGCCTCGGCGAGCTGCTGCGACCGCGACCCCTGGTAGATCCAGCGATCGGGCAGGCCGATGCGGTGGACCTCGTCGGTCGGCAGGCGGTTGTCGTTGCAGGCCTCGATGACGCAGCTGCCGAAGCCACCCATCACGTGATGGTCCTCGACGGTCAGGATCGGCACACCGGCCTGGACCAGCGAACGGATCAGCTGGAGGTCGACCGGCTTGGCGAAGCGGGCGTCGTAGACGGCGGCGGACCAGCCTTCCTTGCCCAGGATCTCCCGGGCCTGCAGGGCATGGTTGACCGGGAATCCGTAAGCCAGGATGGCGATGTCGTCGCCGGGGTGCAGCAGGTTCGCCCGTCCCAGCTCGAACGGCGGGGTCTCTTCCTGGATCGGCGTGGGGACGTTGTCCCGGGGGTAGCGCAGCGCCGTCGGCCCGGCGTCGTGTTGCTTCATGAATGCCAGGGCGGCGTTCAACGTACCCACGTCCATAGCGGCCATCAGCGTCATGTTCGGGAAGCTGCGCAGGTACGCGACGTCCATGAACCCGTGGTGCACGGCGCCGTCGCCGCCGACGAGGCCGGCGCGGTCCATGCAGAAGCGCACCGGCAACCCCTGCAGGGCGACCTCCTGGAACACCTGGTCCATGCCGCGCTGCAGGAAGGTCGAGTAGATCGTCACGAACGGCTTGATGCCGGTCTTGGCCATGCCGGCGCTCATGTCGACGGCGTGCTCCTCGGCGATGCCGACGTCGAGGGTGCGCTTGGGGAACTTCTTCATCACGTCGGCCAGGCCGGTCCCGTCGGGCATGCCCGCGGTGACGGCGACGACCTTCGGGTCGTGCTCCATCATCTCGATCATCGCGTCGGCGTAGGCCGAGGTGAACGAACGCCCGCTGGTGATCAGCTCGGCGCGGCAACCCGAGACCCGGAACGGCTTGGGCGAGTGGAACGTCGTCGGATCGCCGGTGGAGAAGTCGAAGCCCTTGCCCTTGATCGTCTTGACGTGCAGCAGCACCGGACGGTCGATCCGCTTGACCTCGGTCAGCATCTCGATCAGCGACTTCAGGTCGTGACCGTCGATCGGGCCGACGCAGAGTAGCCCGAAGTGTTCGAAGATGTGGGAATGCGCCAGGGCGGCCTTGGTCACCTCGCCGAGGCGGTGGTACATCTCCTCGATCCACTCGGCCATGGGCAGCTTCTTGATCACCTCGTGGGCCATGCTCTTGAGGTCGCCGAAGCGGTGGCTGACCCGGATCTTGTCGAAGTACCCGGCGACGGCGCCCTGGGGCATGCCGATCGACATCCCGTTGTCGTTGAGCACGACGAGGAACTGGCGCTTCAGAGTGCCCGCGTTGTTCAGGCCCTCCATCGCCAGACCGTTGACGATCGAGGAGTCGCCGACGAGGGTGACGGTCTTGCGCTCATGGTCGCCGTTGAACTGGTCGCCCCGGGCCATGCCGACGGCGGTCGAGATGCCGGTGCCCGCGTGACCGACGCTGAACAGATCGAAGTCGCTCTCGCGCGGTTCGGGGAAACCGGCGATCCCGTCACGAGTGCGCAGGCCGGACAGCTTGTCGAAACGGCCGGTCAGCAGCTTGTGCGGGTAGCACTGATGGCCGACGTCGAACAGCAACCGGTCCGAGTCGAAGTCGAACACGTAGTGCAGCGCCAGCGTCAACTCGATGACGCCGAGATTCGGAGCAAGGTGCCCACCGCTCTGCGACACCTGGTCACAGATCGCATCGCGCATCTCCTGGGCCAGGGCCTCGAGATCCTCGACGGACATCTTCTTGATGTCCTGAGGGCCCGTCAGGGCTGCGAGTCGTGGAAACCGGTTCATGTTCAACCTCACTCATCCCGCGGTCAGCGGGTTCTCACTGCCAGGTATTCGCAAAGCTGGGCCAGCGGGCGGGCGGGTTCGCCGAGCACGGTCAGGGCGGAGTGGGCTTCCTGTCGGAGCCGCTCCACTTCCCGGCGACTGGCCTCGATCCCGATCACGGCCGGATACGTCAACTTGTCCTGATCCAAATCCTTGCCTGCCGTCTTGCCGAGGTGCTCGGTGGTCTGGGTGACATCCAGGACGTCGTCCACGACCTGGAACATCAGCCCGATCGACCGACCGTAGTCGGTGATCGCCTCCAGTCTTGCACCATCCGCGTTTCCGCACAGGGCTCCCATCCGGCATGCCGCCTCGATCAGCGCCCCTGTCTTGTTCCGATGGATCGCTTTCAACCGATCCAGCGGCGGGACCGATTCGTCGAAATCGGGCA
>CALNYP010000061.1:0-82500 GCA_942490715.1 uncultured bacterium | reverse complement strand
CCGGTCGGCCCGGGCCTTCTGCCCGTACTCGAGGGAGGTGTCGATCACCGCGGCGAGTTGACTGCGGCGTGCGCCGAACGAATCGAGGGCGCCGGCGTGGACGAGGGCTTCGACGACACGCTTGTTGACCGACGAATCGACCCGGGCGCAGAGGTCGTGCATCGACTCGAAGCGCCCCTCGTCGACCCGGGTGGCGAGGATCGTCCGGATCGCCCCCTCGCCGACGTTCTTGATCGCCGACAGGCCGAAGCGGACCTTCTCGCCCTCGACGGTGAAGTCCAGTGCCGACGAGTTGACGTCGGGCGGCAGGATCTCGATGCCCATCGTGCGGCACTCGTCGATGTACTGCACCATCTTGTCGGTGTTGCCCTTTTCCGTGGTGAGCAGCGCGGCCATGAAACTGGCCGGGTAGTGCGCCTTGAGGTAGGCCGTCTGGTAGGCGACCAGGGCGTAGGCCGCCGAGTGCGACTTGTTGAAGCCGTAGCCGGCGAAGAACGCCATCAGGTCGAAGACCTTCTTGGCCGCGGTGGCCGGGATCTTCTTCTCGGTCGCCTGCTTGACGAACTTCTTCTCCTCCCGGGCCATCACCTCTTTCTTCTTCTTGCCCATCGCGCGGCGCAGGATGTCGGCCTCGCCGAGCGAGTACCCCGCCAGCGTCGCGGCGATCTGCATCACCTGCTCCTGGTAGACGATGACGCCGTAGGTCTCCCGCAGGATCTCCTCCAGCAGCGGGTGCGGGTACTCGACCTTGATCTTGCCGTGGCGGCGCTTGATGAAGTCGTCGACCATGCCGCCGCCCAGGGGCCCGGACGGTAGAGCGCGTTCAGCGCGATCAGGTCCTCGAAGCGCTCGGGCTTGAGCCGGCGCAGGATGTCCCGCATCCCCGGATTCGAACTGGAAGACGCCGACCGTGTGCGCCCGCTTGCAGAACAGCTCGAAGGTCGCGGGATCGTCCAGCGGTGCTCGTCGAGGTCGATCTCGACCCCCGGTTCTCGATCAAGGCCACGGCGTCGTCGATCAGGGTCAGCGTGCGCAGGCCCAGGAAGTCCATCTTGAGCAGGCCGATCTCCTCGATCTCGTCCATGGCGTACTGGGTCGTGATCTCGTCGCTTCCTTGTTCCCCTTGTAGAGCGGGGCGAACTCGATGATCGGCTTCGGGGCGATGACCACCCCGGCGGCGTGGGTCGACGCGTGACGCGTCAGTCCCTCCAGGCGTCGGCCGACGTCGAGCATCTGCTTGACCCGGGGGTCTTCGTTCGTAGCCTCGCTGCAGCGGCGCCACGGTGGCTGAGCGCCTCGATCGAGCGTGATCGAGCGTGATCCCGGGACGTCCGGCACCAGCTTGGCGATCTTGTCGACCTCGGCGTAGGGCATGTCCAGCACCCGGCCGACGTCGCGGATCACCGCGCGGGCCGCCATGGTCCCGAAGGTGATGATCTGGGCCACGTTCTCGCGGCCGTACTTGTCCGTGACGTAGTCGATGACCTCGCTCGCGCTTGCGGAAGCAGAAGTCGATGTCGATGTCCGGCATGGAGACGCGCTCGGGGTTGAGGAAGCGCTCGAAGAGCAGGTCGTACTGCATCGGATCGATGTCGGTGATGCGCAGGCAGTAGGCCACCAGCGATCCCGCTGCCGACCCGCGCCCGGGGCCGACCGGGATCCCGTTGTCGCGGGCGTAGCGGATGAAGTCCCAGGTGATGAGGAAGTAGCCGGCGAAGCCCATCTCACGGATGATGCTGATCTCCGAGCACGGGTCGAGCCGCTCCTCGATAGTCCTCGAACGGGATGCAGCAGCCGGCCGTCCTGTTCGCGGCGCAGTTCCTGCATCCGCGCTTCGAGTCCCTCGCGGGCGACGTGCTCGAAGTAGCCGTCGATCGTCGTAGCCTTCGGGCACCGGGAACTCGGGAAGGTGCAGCGGCTGCTTCTCGAAGGAGAACTCGCACAGGTCGGCGATCGCCATGCTGTTCTCGATCGCCTCGGGCATCCAGTTGAACAGCTTGGCCATCTCGGCGCGGCTCTTGAGGTAGTGCTGCGGCGTGTAGGTCATCCGGTCCGCGTGCTTGACGGTCTTGCCGGTCTGGATGCAGATCAGCACGTCATGGGCGAAGTGATCGTCGGCGCGCAGATAGTGACAGTCGTTGGTCGCCACGAGGCCGACCCCGAGTTCGCGGGCCAGCTTGACGGTCCCGTCGTTGACCTTGTGCTGATCGGGGATGCCGTGATCCTGCAGCTCGAGCCAGTAGCGATCCTTGCCGAACAGGTCGCGGAACTCCCCTGCTGCGTCCCGTGCGGCGGCGTCCTGGTCGTGGTTGAGCAGCGTGGCGACCTCGCTGGCCAGGCAGGCCGACAGGCAGATCAGTCCCTCGCTGTGCTCTCGCAGAAGCTCCTTGTCGATCCGCGGCCGGTAGTAGAAGCCCTCGAGGTAGCCGGAGGTCGACAGCCGGATCAGGTTCTTGTAACCGGTGTAGTTCTGGGCCAGCAGGATCAGGTGGTAGTAGTTCTTCTTGCCGACGCCGGGGACGATCTGCGGCGACTTCTGCGTCCGGGAACCCGGAGCGACGTAGGCCTCCATCCCGATGATCGGCTTGACGCCGTGCTTGGCCGCCTTCTTGCCGAAGTCCATCACGCCGAACAGGTTGCCGTGGTCGGTGATCGAGATCGCGGTCTGGCCGTCTTCGGCGGCCCGTGCGCACAGTTCGCCGGTCTTCTGCGCGCCGTCCAGCAGAGAATAGGTCGTGTGGTTGTGAAGGTGAACGAAGCCGGGCGCCTTCTCGGCCATCTGCTGGGAGTCTCCTGGACGGGCGTGCGGGAACCTGAACCCTGTGCCCGCTGATGGTACCACGCAGGAGTAGACGGATTCTGTCCGGTTCCCGTTATAACGAGGGGGTGCCGAGAGCTCCCACGCCGGGTCGACCCGGCACCAGGGCGCCGGAGAAGCCGGGCCGTGCAACAGGGCCCCCGAACGGCCCAGGAGGCGATGACGATGGGGGTACCTGGAACTCGTGGTGGGAAACGAGGCCTGCTGGCGCTGCTGGCGGCCGGATTGCTGATCGTCGCCTTGCACGTCCCCGCGGCCGCCGCGGAAAACTGGTTCGTCGCCTTCGAGGGGCTCGAGCTTCCGCCGGTCCGGCGCAGCGATGTGACCCAGCTGCTCGAGGTCGGCACCGTCGACACCGACGGCTTCTCGGAGCTGGTCTTCAGCTTCGGGGGCGAGTTCAAGGAGAGCGTGCCGACGTCGGGGTTGATCGGCGCCATCTTGATTCCCGACGTCGAGCAGTTCGTCTATCTGCTGCGCAGCGAGGCGCAGTTCGTCTTTCCCCTCGAGGTCAAGTTCAACGCCGCCGGCATGACCCAGCACGTCTTCATCTCGCCGCAGCAGACGGCGAAGGTCGCCTTCCCACGCTATCGCGTGTTTCTCTACAATGAGACCCAGTCGTCGGCGAAGATCTCGCTCTACGTCTACCGGACCCGACGCTGAGCGGCGGTCACTCCCACTCGATCGTTCCGGGGGGCTTGCTGGTGATGTCGTAGACGACGCGGTTGATCCCGCGGACCTCGTTGCAGATCCGGCTCGAGACCTTGCCGAGGAAATCGCCAGGCAGGCGCGCCCAGTCGGCGGTCATGAAGTCGGTCGTCTCGACCGCCCGCAACGCGACGACGTTCTCGTACGTACGGAAGTCGCCCATCACGCCGACACTCTTGACCGGCAACAGCACGACGAACGCCTGGGCCGTGGCGTGATACAGGTCGGCCTTGCGCAGCTCTTCGATGAAGATCGCGTCCGCCTCGCCCAGGCACTGGACACGCTCGGCGGTCACCTCGCCGAGGATCCGCACCGCCAGCCCGGGGCCGGGGAAGGGGTGCCGCTGGACGAAGGCGTGATCCAGGCCGAGCTCCTCACCGACCTTGCGTACCTCGTCCTTGAACAGGTCGCGCAGCGGCTCGACCAGCTCGAGCTTCATCCGCTCGGGGAGCCCGCCGACGTTGTGATGGGTCTTGATCGTCGCCGAGGGACCGCGCACGGAAGCGGATTCGATCCGGTCGGGGTAGATCGTCCCCTGGGCCAGGAAGCGGGCGTCACCGAAGTGGGCGGCGGCCTCCTCGAAGACCTCGATGAACGTCTCGCCGATGATCTTGCGCTTGCGCTCCGGCTCCTCGACTCCGGCGAGTCTCGACAGGAAACGCTCACGGGCGTCGACCGGATGCACGTCGAGGTGGTAGCGCCCACGGAAGTCCGCGACGACCTGCTGGGCCTCGCCTTTGCGCAGCACGCCGTTGTCGACGAAGATGCACTTCAGCTTGTCGCCCACCGCGCGCTGGAGCAGCAGGGCCATCACCGACGAATCGACGCCGCCGGACAGTCCGCAGATCACGAGGTTGTCGCCGACCTGCTTGCGGATCTCCTCGACCGCCTCGTCGATGAACGATGCCGTGTCCCAGTCTCCGGCACAGCCGCAGACGTCGAAGACGAAGTGTCGCAGCATCTGCTTGCCGTTGATGCTGTGCATCACCTCGGGGTGAAACTGCAGGCCGTACAGCCGCCGGGTCGGATCCTCGACGGCGGCGAACGGCGCGCTCGGATTCGAGGCGGTGGTGTGGAAGCCCGGGGCGATCGCGAGCACCCGGTCGCCGTGGCTGGCCCAGACCTGTTGCTTCGGCTCCAGCCCCTGGAACAGCACCGAGGAAGCGTCGCAGATCTCGACCTCGGCGGGGCCGAACTCCCGCTCCCCGGCCGGCTCGACCTTGCCGCCGAGGGCGTGCATCATCCACTGCATGCCGTAGCAGATGCCGAGGATCGGCAGCTCGCGCTCGACGATTCCCGGCGCCGGTTTCGGCGCATCGTCGTCGTAGACCGAGTCCGGGCCGCCGGAGAGGATCACACCCTTGATCCGCGAGTCGTTTCGGTCGAGGACGGTGTCGGGGGCGAAGATCTCGCTGAAGACGCCGAGCTCGCGGATGCGCCGCGCGATCAGCTGCGTGTACTGCGACCCGAAATCGAGGATCGCGATCATCTCGTGATTCGTGCTCATGAAGACTCCCGACCGGTCAGCTGTTCGACCAGTCGCTCGAGGATCGTTCCGCCATCGAGGGGGCTGCCCTTCAGCGCCAGGTCGGCGGCGGCGAGGTGTGCGGGAAACGCGCGTAGCTCTTCGAGGCTGTATCTCTGGACACCCCGGACCACCGCTTCACGGGTGCTGAACGGGCCGCGGATCTTGCTCTTGACCGCCGCCTGGGGTACACCGCGCTCGAGCAGTCCCTTGGCCTGCAGCATCATCCGGCTCTGCCAGGCGATTCCGCCGAGAATCTGCAGCGGTTCGGCGCCGGCCTCGATCAAGCGAGCGGCGGCGGCCCAGCCCGCATCGCGATTCCGCGCCAGGACCGCCTCGGCGATCTCCCAGCCCGAGAGGATGTCACCGCTGGCGACCAGCTCCTGAGCCTCCTCGAGGGTGACCGTCGCCGGCTTCTCGTCGCCCTTGTACGCCCGGAGCTTCTCCAGCTCCGAGTCGAGCCGGTAGCCGTCGTGCCCGGCGGCGACGGCGAGGAACTCGGCGGTGTCCTGGGGCAGCGTCAATCCCTTGCGCCGGGCGACGCGCTTCACGTCGTCGAGCATCCTCCGGGTGTCGCCGGCCGCGGGGAGGGCGAAGGTCAGCACGTGGCCCTTGGCCAGCAGAGCCTTGTGCAGCTTGCGGCGCTTGTCGATCTCGGGCGCACGGACGATCAGGTAGCTCTCCGGCGGCGGCGCCTTGGCGTAGGCGAGCAGGGAGTCGGGCTCCCCTTCCAGTGCCGACAGGTCCCGGGCGAAGACGACCCGGCGCGTCGAGAACATGCCGGCGGAGCGGGCCGCGCCGACGACGGTTCCGATGTCGACCTTCTCCTGGCCGAAGAAGCTCAGCGTCATCCCGTTGTCGTCCGGCGGGACGAGCTTCTCCAGCAACTGACGCTGGACCGCGTCGAGTTCGAAGAGGTCGTCGCCGGTCAACACCGTCAGTCCGGTGGGCCAGCCCTGCTCGAGTTGCTCGCTGAAGCGCTCCGGAGAGTAGGCCTTCGAGCGGGTCGCCACTCAGAAGCCCTCGAAGATCGAGTTGACCAGCGTGCTGGCCGCACCCCGGGCGATGTCGTCCAGCGCCAGGGTCTCCTGATCGAAGAACTCGCCGGTGTCGGGGACATCGAACTGTTCGCGAAAGACGAGCCCGGCCTGGCTCCAGAGGATCTCGTCGGTGGAGACTTCCCGCAGGGTCGCCTGGATCTGCACCACCGCCTCGACCCGTGTCGCACGGCCGGTGGAGCCGAACTGCACGGCGTTGGTGCGGTAGGTCGTCACCGCCCCGGAGAGCACCGCGTCGGCGAGGTCGGCGCTGGAGACGACGTTGTACTTCCGTCGTCGGCTGAGCTGGGAGCCGACCTCCTCGGTGATGCGCTGCTCGATCTCCGGTCGGTTCGTCCGGTTCTCGAAGGGCAGGATCGCGAAGTCGACGACGTGTTCGGGGATCGTGGAGCTGGCTCCGCTGCCGGTGAGCGTGTATCCGCAGCCGGCGGTGACCAGGGCCAGCGCGATCAGGCTGCCGATCGCCCAGCCGGGTTGCCGTCGGTGGTGAAGGAGGATCATCCGACCACCACGTTGAGCAGCTTGTCCGGCACCCAGATCACGCGACGCACCGTCTTGCCCTCCAGGTGGCTGGCGACCCGGGCCTCGGCCCGGGCGGCTTCGAGGGCGAGTTCCTGGCTGGTGCCGGCGGGCAACTGCAACTTGCCGCGCATCTTGCCCGATACCTGAACGGCAACGGTCACTTCGTCCTCGATCAGCATCGCGGGATCGGCCTCCGGCCAGCGCGCGTGAGCCGCGAACCCCTCGCCGCCGAGTTCGCTCCACAGCTCCTCGGCGAAGTGCGGCGCGAACGGGACGAGCAGGCGGGCGATCGTGTCGAACGCTTCGCGCACCGCCCAGGCGTCGTCGAGGTCGAGAGGGTCGTTCTCCGACAGCGGTGTGGTCTCGTTGATCAACTCCATGATTGCGGAGACCGCGGTGTTCATCCGCATCCGCTCGTCGAGGTCGACGGTCACCCGCTGAATCGTGCGGTGGGTCCTGCGCCGCAGGCTCAGCGCGGCATCGCCCGGGGCCGCCGGCGCCGGGCCGCTCACGTCGGACAGGCGCTCGCGGCAGCCCTCCCAGGTGCGCCAGATCCGCCCCAGGAAGCGATGGCAGCCCTCGACGCCGGACTCGCTCCAGTCCAGCTTCTTTTCCGGCGGCGCTGCGAACAGGCAGAACAATCTCGTCGTGTCGGCGCCGTAGCGCTCGATCATCTCGTCGGGATCGACGACGTTGCCCTTGGACTTGGACATCTTGGCGCCGTCCTTGATCACCATGCCCTGGGTGAACAGGCGCCGCACCGGCTCGTCGATCTTCAGCATCCCGAGGTCGCGCATCATCTTGGTCCAGAAGCGCGTGTAGATCAGGTGCATCGTCGCGTGCTCGATGCCGCCGATGTACAGGTTCACCGGAGTCCAGGCGTCGGCGAGCTCGGATCGGAACGGAGCCTCGTCGTTCTTCGGATCCAGGTAACGGAAGTAGTACCAGGAGGAGTCGACGAAGGTGTCCATCGTGTCGGTCTCGCGGCGACCGGGGCCGCCGCACTTCGGGCAGTCGGCCTTGACGAAGGACTCGACATGGTCGAGGGGCGACCCACCCGAGCCGGTCAGCTCGATCCCCAGCGGGAGTTGCACGGGCAGTTGATCCTCGGGCACGCCGATGACGCCACAGGCGTCGCAGTAGATCACCGGGATCGGTGTGCCCCAGTAACGCTGCCGGGAGATGCCCCAGTCCTTCAACCGGAACGTCGTCATCGCCGCGCCGAAGCCGCGGGATTCTGCGTCGGCGACGATCTTCTGCTGGGCCTCGTCGCACGGGAGTCCGCTGTACGGTCCTGACTCGTGCAGCACGCCGGCCCCCGGGGCGGCCTCGGTCATCGTCGCCGGGTCGGGAGCCTCGCCGTCGGCGGGGCGGATGACCGGACGCACGGGACAGTCGAAGGCCCGGGCGAACTCGAAGTCGCGCTGGTCGTGTCCCGGCACGCCCATGATCGCCCCGGTGCCGACGTCCATCAGCACGAAGTTGGCGACCCAGATCGGAACCCGCTCCCCGCTGAAGGGATTGAGGGCGAAGCGCCCGGTATCGACGCCGAGCTTGACCGCGCCCTCGGCGAAGCGATCCTCGACGCTGCGCGCCTGTTGCTCGTCGACGAAGGCCTGGATCTCCTGGCGCTTCGGGTTCTCCTCGAGCAGCGTGGCGATCAGCGGGTGCTCGACGGCGAGGGCCATGAACGAGACGCCGAAGACGGTGTCGGGCCGCGTGGTGAAGATCTCGATCTTGTCGTCGCAGCCTTCGACCTCGAACAGGAACTGGGCGCCGTGGCTCCGGCCGATCCAGTTGCGCTGCATCGTGCGCACCTCGTCAGGCCACTCCGTCAGGTTGTCCAGTTCGTCGAGCAGTTCGTCGGCGTAATCGGTCGTGCGCAGGAACCACTGATCGAACTCGCGTTTGCGAACCGCGCCGTCGCAGCGCCAGCAACGACCGTTGACGACCTGTTCGTTGGCCAGCACGGTCTCGCAGCTGTCGCACCAGTTGAGCGGTTTGTGTGCCCGGTAGGCCAGGCCACGCTCGAGCATCTTCAAGAAGAACCACTGGTTCCAGCGGTAGAACTCCGGTTCGCAGGAGGCGATCTCCCGGGTCCAGTCGTAGCTGAAGCCGAGGCGCTGCAGCTGGGAGCGCATCGAGGCGATGTTGCGGCGGGTCCACTTCGCCGGATCCTCGCCGTGGTGAATCGCCGCGTTCTCGGCGGGCAGGCCGAAGGCATCCCAGCCGATCGGATAGACGACGCTCCGGCCGCGCATGCGGTGGAAACGTGCCATCGCGTCACCGATCGAGTAATTGCGGACGTGTCCCATGTGCAGCCGGCCGCTGGGATACGGCAGCATCTCGAGGCAGTAGTAAGGATGGTCGCCCGGTTCGGACGCGTGAAACGCCCCCTGCTCGGCCCAGCGGGCTTGCCATTTCTTCTCGACGCTCAGATCGCGCATGCAGTCCGCCTGTGAAGGAAGCTACCCGGCGAGTGCACCGGGCCCCTCCGCTTCGATGCGGCGGCGAATGGCGTCGAGGACTCCGTTGATGAACTTGCCCGACTCTTCGCTACCGAACTTCTTCGAGATCTCGATCGCCTCGTCGATGACCACTGCCGCCGGAGTATCCGGGGTCGAGGCCATCTCGTGCACGGCGAGGCGCAGGACGTTTCGATCGACGACCGGCATGCGATCGATCCGCCAGTTCGAAGTGCAACCGTCGATCCAGCGGTCGATCTCGTCGCGGCGTTCGACGACGCCGTCGACCAGCCGCTCGGTGAACTCCCGCAGCTCGTCCGGTGGATCGGCGATCCCGTCCCAGAACGTACCGTAGACCTCGGACGCTTCGACGTCGGTCTGGTCGATCTGGTATAGCATCTGTACTGCGTACTCACGCCCGCGCCTGCGCTGCCCCACGTTGCGATCCTTACGCCATTCGACGGAAAAGGCCGGCCATCTCGATGGCCGACTGCGCGGCTTCCCAGCCCTTGTTGCCGAGCTTCACACCGGCGCGATCCATCGCCTGCTCGACGGTATCTACCGTGAGAACTCCGTAGATCAGCGGCACGTCGGAGTCGAGGGCCAGCGAGGCCAGGCCCCGGGTCACGGCCGCGCTGATGTGTTCGAAGTGCGGCGTCTCGCCCCGGATCAGGCAGCCGAGAGTGATCACGGCGTCGAAGCGGCCGGTGGCGAGGGCCTTCTTGACCGTTTGCGGGATCTCCCAGGCGCCCGGCACGCGAAAGACGACCCGGTCGTCGGGCGAGGCGCCGTGACGATCGAGGCAATCCTCGGCACCCCGGAGCAGTCGCTCGGTCACGAGATCGTTGAACCGGGAGACGACGATCGCGACGCGGAGTCCCGAGGCGTTCAGGGCCCCTTCGACGGTCTGGGTCATGGCTTTCGCTCCGTGTGCAGTAACCGCACACTATAGGAAGGCGGCGGCGAAAGTGTCAAGAATCGGCCCGGTCGACGGGTGCGAGGTGCCGGCCGACGATCGGCTCGAGCCGCTTCCGGGCGCTTTCCGGGATCGCGTCGGGCCGGGTGATGATCGCCCCGGCGAGGGCCTGCCCGCAGCCGCAGCGGTCCCGGCCGTTCCCGAGTGCATCGATCGCCCGACGCAGGACCCGGGCCGCGGCCTCGGCGTTGACCCGCAGGGTCTCCAGGACGTTCTCGACCGAGACGTCGTCTTCGTCGTCGTGCCAGCAATCGTAGTCGGTGACCAGTGCCAGGGTGGCGTAACAGATCTCGGCCTCCCGGGCGAGCCGCGCCTCCTGGTAGTTCGTCATCCCGATCACGTCGACGCCCCAGCTGCGGTAGAGCCTGGACTCGGCCCGGCTCGAGAACGCCGGCCCCTCGATGCAGACGTAGGTGCCGGTCGGGTGCGCCGTGACGATGCCGTCGGCGGCCGCGGCGAGCCGGGCCTGCAGGTCCGGGCAGACCGGATCGGCGAAGGAGACGTGGGCGGCGAGCCCTTCGCCGAAGAAGGTCGAGGCCCGGCCCTGGGTACGGTCGATGAACTGATCGACGATCACGAGCTCTCGCGGGTGCACATCTTCACGCATCGATCCGACGGCGGACGCGGACAGGATCCGTTCCACGCCGAGGGACTTCAGTGCGTAGATGTTGGCGCGATAGTTCAGCTCGCCCGGCAACAGCGAGTGCGTCCGTCCGTGCCGGGCGAGAAAGACCGCGCGACGTTCGCCGAGCCGTCCGATCAGCAGGCGGTCGGACGGAGCTCCGAACGGCGTCTCGACCGTGCGCTCCTCGACGTCGTCCAGCCCGGCGAGCTCGTAGAGGCCGCTCCCGCCGATGATCGCGATCGTGATCGGATCGTCGCTCATGGCGCGGACCCTCCGAAGAGTGCGAGGATCGCCTCGCGCATCTGGTCGGCGTTCTTTACGGTCGATGTCTGGCCGGTTCGCTCGAGGGTCGCCGAGGATGCGCCCTCGGCGGAGCCGGTGAGCACCACGGTCCAGGGCCACGGCGATCGCAGCGCCTCGCGGCGCAGGTCGCCAGTCGCAGGACTCGACGGGTCTCCGTCGATCCGGATCGTCAAGGGCGGTCGGATCCACTCCTCGATGCCCAGCGCGGCCTCGGTGCCGTGGATGGCGAACGGAGTCAGATCGCCGGCCTGCGCGCCGAGCAGCTTTTCGGCCAGTTCGCGATAGCGTGGCTCGTCGAGATGCAACGCCAGTCGTAGCGCGGTGCGACCGAGGCGGACGTTCGGCGTGAGGGGATGCCGGGGATTGGCGAGCAGGCCCAGGGCGCCCGGTTCCGCGAGGTGATCGAACAGCCCCTCCTCGGGGTTTCCCAGGTTCAACTCGGAGAAGTCGACCAGCGCCCGGGCGGCGTCGAGGTAGCGCCGGTCGCCGGTGCTCTCGTAGGCGTCGACCATGCCGAAGGCGACGTCGGCCTGGGCCGTGAGAAACACCCGCGGGTTCGGGTTGGGATCGATCACGTGCCGGGTGCCGCGGCCTCGCTGGATCGCGCTGTCGAGGACCAGATCGAGGGCGCCGCGTCCCGCAGCGATCATCGCATCGTCGTCGAGCCAGCTGCCCGTCCGGATCAGCGCCGCGCCGGCCAGACCGTTGGGGCCGGCGAGCACCTGCGGGTCGACGGCGTCGGACCGGTCCTCGACTGCCGACGAATCGTCCGGGTCGGTCGCACGCAGGGCCAGGTAGAAACCGCCCCCCTGCCGCGCCAGTCGACTCATCATGAAGCGGGCGGTCTTCTCCGCGGCGTCGGCGAGGACCGGGGTGGCCCCATCGCGCAGGGCGAAGTGCAACTCGCGGAGGAACGCGGCGTTGCCGGCCAGCATCTTCTCGGTCTGGACTTCGCCCCACCCCGGCGAGATGGCGATGCGATGGATGCCGCCGTCGGCGTTGTCGTAGAGCGGGCTGGCGATCGTCTTCTCGAGGGTGGTCCGGGAGTGCTCCTTCAGGGCCGGCCGCAGCCGGCCGGCGCGGATCCAGGCGAATTCGTGGAGGCCCGGCACCAGAAACTTGGGTGCGGCGCCGAAGCCGCCACCGGCGCGGTCCGCATTGCCGAGCAGCCAGGCCTCGACCGCATCGGAGGCAACCGCGTCGACCGGCCCCTGGTTGGTGGTCTGGGTGTCCAGCCCCTCGCGCCGGGCCCAGTCCGCGCCCACCTGCAGGAGCAGGTCCGGCCACTTGACCCAGTACTTCTGCCCTTCCACGAGGAGGAACAGCAACTCCTGGATCGACACGTTGCCTGTGGTGATCGGCTGGGCCACGCCGAGGTCGTTGGCCTGACTGAGCATCGGGCGTCCGTTGGGCAGCAGCCAGGCGAGAACCGGCCAGGTGCCGGTCTGGTAACGCTCCTTGATATCGGGGCGCCGGTCGGCGTTGACGACGATGCCGATGTAGCTCTCGTTCACGGTTCGCAGCACCGTGGGATCGGTCAGGACCTCTTCGATCATCTGCCGCGAGCTGCCGCTCCAGCCGTTGGTCATGATCAGCAGCACCGGCCGGCCGAACAGCGCGGCGCGGCGGAAGCTCAGCTCGGTCCAGGGCACCCAGTAGGCCCGGGAGAGGTGCTCGATGCCGGGCCATCCTCGATAGGCCGCCTGGGCCGGCTGCTCGACCGGATCGGCGATCGGGAAGCGGAGCTCTTCGGGAAGAGCGGCCTCTTCGGCGGTCTCGGGGATGCCCTGGAGTGCCGACGTCGGCGTCACGGCGGCAAGAGAAACAAGTAAAAGGGCCGGAATCCAGTGTTTTCGCCGCATCGTCGCTCGGTGGGACCCGGGTCCGTGAAGGTTTCGATTCAAGGGAAAACCCCAATTATCGAGAGGCTTTGGGCGGGTGTCAACTCGACTGGGCGATCCGTCTCTTCCATAGGAGCAACTTTCCTGTTGCATCAAGCGGGATGGCCTGTACCTTCTGGTTGAAAGCCCTCGAACGAATGGTGAACCTGGCGATCACGCATATGTGCCCAAGGCAAAGTCGACTCCACCCGGAAACCGTCCGCCGAGCCCTCGCGGTGGCCTGTGGGCTCCTCCTGGCCGGAGCCCTGATCCTCCGGCGAGATCTCGTACTGCCCCATGCCCCGGTCCTGGGGTTCCTCGGCCTTGCGGCTGCGGCCGCCGCCAGGCTTCGGCTGCGGGTCGGGCCCGGCGAGAGCGGTGCCCGGATGGCCGGAGCCTTCGCCCTGACCGCGCTGGTCCTGCTGCCCTGGCCGACCACGGTCGCCGTGGGGTTGACCGCGGCTCTCGCCGGTGCCGGTGGTGGCGTCGCCGGCCGGCGCCGCCGGGGAGCCGGGAGCTTCGTCGCCCTTGCCGGAGGTCTCGCGGCGGCTCAGTGCGTCGCCGGGTTCCTGCCCGCGCTGCCGCCGGGAACGGCCGGCGAGTTGCTGGGCCTCGGGCTGCTGTTCGTGGTCGTCCAGACGGTCGCCGGACTGCTGGGGATCCTGGTCGCCCCCGAGGAGGCCACGGGGCTCTCGATCCAGGGGCAGCGACGCGTCTTCCTCGTCGAGTTTCTCGCTGTTCCCCTGGCCTGGTTGCTGGCCGGCCGGCTCCGGGAAGGTGCGTGGCTCGAGGCGGTGGCGATCGCGGGATGCACCGCCGTCGCCGGCGTCGTGCTCGCCGGGCTGTTCCGCAACCAGCTGGCGTTCCGCCGATCCCGGACGCAGCTGCACTCGAGACTCGCCGAACTCGAAACGTTGCACACGATCGGTCGGGAGGTGCTCTCCTGCCTCGATCCCCAGCGTGTCTTCGCGGTCGTCGACCGTGAATGTCGGAAGGTGCTCGTCGCGGATCGATGCGTCGTCGCCCTGGTCGGCGCCGACGGCTCCTCGCTGACGACGGTCTTCGCCAGTGACCGGCCGCCGTCCACGTTGCCGGTGCCGCATCCCGACGGTCTCGTGCAGCTCGTTTTCGCGTCGCGTCAGGCGACCGCCGTGCGCGATGCCCACGCACTGCCCCCGCGGGACGAGGCACGGCTCGGTCACGCGGCCAGCCGTGCGGGGCTCGCCGCTCCACTGATCGTCGAGGGGCATGTGATTGGCGTGCTCTCCTTCGAGAGCCGTCAGCCGGCGCGCTTCGACAAGAATCACGTGGCGCTGCTGACCACGATCGCCCAGCAGGCGGCGATCGCCATCGAGAACTCGCGCAACTACCAGCGAGCGACGATCGATACGTTGACCGGCTTCTACTCTCGCGACTACTTCTTCCGCCGCCTCGACGAGGAGCAGCGCCGTCAGGATCGGTACGGCAACGGGTTCGCCGTGATGATGATCGACCTGGACGACTTCAAGAGCGTGAACGATCGTCACGGTCACCTCGCCGGGGACCGTTGCTTGACCGCGGTCGCCGGGACGATCCGTGCCGCGCTGCGCGACGCGGACATCCCCTGCCGCTACGGCGGCGACGAGTTCTGCGTGCTCCTGCCGGAGACCGGGATCCAGGGCGCACATGCGATCGCAGAACGTATCCGTGCCGCGGTCGACCGCGCCGCCCCCGCCGAGGAATCGGCGCTGCGGGCGACGATCAGTGTCGGAGTGGCCGCGTTCCCGCCACGCACGGTCCTGCCGCTGGAAGGGCTGCTGCGCCGCGCCGATGAGGCGCTGTACCGCGCCAAACGGGATGGGCGCAACCGGGTCGTACCGTCTGCAGCCTAGAGATCGGCGACGACTTCTTGCAGGCGTCGTCCGGTGCGGCGCTCGAAGCGATCCGACAGCGACGGCAAGTGCCCCGAGGAGCGGTCCAGCAGGATCTTCTCCACGCGGCTCATCGGTACGAACAGGACCGACGGGCCGATGACGCTCTCTTCGCCGCGTTCGATCTGTGCGACCCAGTCGTCGAACGAGGCCAGGTCGATGCCCTCGATCACGATGCCGGCGGCGTCGAGCCGACGCAGCAGGCCCCAGGTTTTCTCCTGTGGATCGCGCTGGTAGACCAGGACCGCCTCACCCGGAGCGATCTCCCGGGACGCTTCGGCAGGTCGCGCTGCGGGCTGGACCAGCTCGACGAGCACGCCGCCGGTACCCCGTGGGTGGAGGAACGCCACCCGGCTTCCCTCGGCGCCGTCACGGGCCCAGCCGCCGAGCACGGGGACCTCGTGTTCCTCCAGTCGTCGGAGGCAGGCCTCCAGATCGTCGACCTCGAGGGCGATGTGGTGGATCCCCTCCCCGCGCTTCTCGAGGAAGCCGCGGATCGCCGATGTCTCGTCGGTCGCCTCGAGGAGCTCGATCCGCGCGTCGCCGGCGGGGAGAAACGCGACCTTGACCTTCTCGCTGGCGACCGTTTCCATCCCGGCGACCGACAGCCCCAGCGCCTCGGCCCAGAACGGCAGCCGTCCCTCGAGTGTGGCGACCGCGATGCCGATGTGATCGATGCGGCGAATCATCGGACCTCCACCCGCGAGACGATTCCGTCCACCGCGGTGTACGGGTCGACCTGCCGTTCCGCGATCGAATCGACGATCGCTCCGACCGCGTTCTCGTCGAGGGTCCGGGCCAGGACGTCGGTCAGCAGACGATCGGTGAGTACCGACAGGAACCGCGAGTGCGCCCGCTCACGACGACGGGCTGCTCGACGTTCCGGGGTCCGCGCCCCGAGCCAGCCGCTGACCGCGTCGCGGAGCTCGGTGACGCCCTCGTCGCGGACGGCGACGGTGCGATGGATCGTCGGTCGGTCCTTTTCGTCTCCGGGCGTGAGCGACATCATGTAGGTCAGTTCGCTCTCGAGCCGGTCGGCTCCCGGCCGGTCGGCCTTGTTGACCACGAACAGATCGGCGATCTCCAGGATGCCGGCCTTGATCGCCTGGATGTCGTCGCCCATTCCCGGCACGAGTACGACGAGCACCGCGTCGGCGGTCTTGACCACGTCGACCTCGTCCTGACCGACACCGACGGTCTCGACGATGATCGGATCGTATCCCGCCGCATCGAGCAGATCGATCGCGTCGTTGGTCGCCCGGGAGAGGCCGCCGAGGTGACCCCGGGTCGCCATCGAGCGGATGAAGACGCCGTCGTCGGAAGCGTGACGCATCATCCGCACGCGATCGCCGAGAATCGCCCCGCCGGAGAAGGCGCTGGACGGGTCGACCGCGACGACGCCGACCTTGCGGCCCTGCCCGCGAAACGCCGCGACGAGCCGATCGACGAGACTCGACTTGCCGGAGCCCGGCGCACCGGTGAGTCCGATGACGTCGGCGCGGCCGGTGGCGGGGAAGATCTCGCGGAGGACGTCGACCGCCCCCGGGGCGTTCTCTTCGACGAGACTGATCGCCCGGGCCAGGGCTCGGACATCACCGGACTGCAATCGTTCGAGCCGTTTCATCTGCTCTCCGGCCGCCGATCAGAGGCTGCGCAGTACCTCGCGGGCGATGACCACCCGCTGGATCTCGCTGGTGCCCTCGCCGATCGTGCAGAGCTTCATGTCCCGATAGTACTTCTCGGCGGGGAAGTCCTTGACGTAGCCGTAGCCGCCGAAGATCTGCAGCGCCTTGTCGGCGACCTCGACCCCGACCTCCGACGTGTAGAGCTTGGCCATCGCCGAGGCCTTGGTCGTGTTCATGTCGCGGTCCTTCATCCAGGCCGCGCGGTAGAGCAGCAGCTCCGCGGCGTCGAGCTTGGTCGCCATGTCGGCCAGCATGAACTGGATCGCCTGGAACGCAGCGATCGGCTTGCCGAACTGCTCGCGTTCCTGAGCATAGGCCAGGGCCGCCTCGTAGGCGCCACGTCCCATGCCCTGGGCCAGCGCACCGATGCTGATCCGGCCGCCGTCGAGGATCTTCATCGCGTCGATGAAGCCTTCTCCCCGCTCGCCGATCAGCTGATCGTTGGATACCCGGCAGTCCTCCATGATCACCTCCGACGTGTCGGAGGCGCGGAGGCCCATCTTGTTCTCCTTCTTGCCCGGCCGGAAACCGGGGTGGCCCTGGTCGATGGCGAAGGCCGAGATGCCGTGCTTGCCCTTGTCCGGGTCGGTGACCGCGAAGACGACGATCACGTCGCCGACCGAGCCGTGGGTGCAGAAGGTCTTGGAACCGTTGAGGATCCACTCGTGGCCGTCCTGCTTCGCCGTCGTACGCGTACCGCCGGCGTCGGAGCCGGCCGTCGGTTCGGTCAGGCTCCAGCCGGCGATCCATTCGCCGCTGGCCAGCTTGGGGATCCAGCGCTTGCGCTGGGCCTCGTTGCCGAAACGGTAGATGTGATTCGTGCCGAGGCCGTTGTGGGCGGCGACGGAGATGCCGACGGAGCCGCAGACACGAGAGAGCTCTTCCACGGCCAGGGCGTACTCGGTGTAGCCGAGGCCCGCACCGCCGTACTCCTCGGGAATCAGGATGCCGAGCAGCCCCAGTTCGCCGAGCTGGCTCATCGCCTTGCGCGGAAACTCCTGTGCCTCGTCCCACTCCATGATGTGCGGCCGGATCTCGGATTCGGCGAATTCACGGACGGTCTTGCGCAGCATCTGCAGGTCTTCGTTCAGTTCGAAATCCACGGTCGCGTTCTCCTGGGGTGGGCTTACCTGTCGAGTCGTGGTGGAAACGTCGAGAGCGGCATTATGGCACGACCTCGACCGCGCGTCCGGCCGCCGCCGTGGGGTCAGACGAGTCCGACGGTGTCGGCGCGGAGCCAGCCGTTGAGGCCGTTGGGCAGGCTGACCTGCATCCACTCTCCGCCGGAATCGGTCCGGACCTGGACGGTCAGACCCTCGTGAACGGTGAACAGGGTCGCGTTGTTGTCGCCGGGCCCGGCCAGCACCTCGACCGCCGGGACGAGAATCACGGCGAGCTGGCGGCCCTCCAGGCGCTGATACGTCACGTACCAGGAGCCGACGCTCACGGCGATACAGAGCAGGAGCGAGGCCAGGCCCCAGGCGAACCCGGCGTTCCAGCGACCCGGAACGGCGAGCCCCCAGGCGACGAGGATCATGCAGATCCAGATCAACGCCAGGGCGATCCAGGCCTGCCGGTCGGGGCCCAGCCGGCTCTGGACCGCGTGAACGCCGCGAATGACCGCGGCCGGCTCCGGCACGTTGACCTGATCGATGGCGAAGGAGCGGGCGTACTCCAGGTTGGCCTGGATCTCCTCGTCGGTCGGCTCCAGCCGACGGGCCCGCTCGTAGTGCAGGATCGAGGCGCCGAGCCGACCGAGCTTGAACTCCGCGTTGGCCAGGTTGAACTCGACCCGCGGGTCGCGGATCCGGAACTGCAGCAGGCTGCGATAGGCCGCGACTGCCTCGCCGTAGCGTCCATCCTGGTAGGCGGCGTTGCCGCGATCGAACGCCTCCTCGGGAGTCTCCGCCCAGGCGACCGCCCAGGGCAAGAGCAGCATCAGCAAGATCGCCAGCCGGAGCTTGATCACCACGCTTTCTCCAGCTCGTCGATCAACTGCTCCACCTCGGTCAGCAGCTCTTCGCGTCGTTCGGTCTTCGACGCCTCGGGTACGAAGCGCACGAAGTCGCAGGTCTCCAGGCAGGAACGGAAGCGCCGGCGCAGGTCATCGTCGACCGCCTTGGCCAGCAGCACGTCGTCGGCGCTGTCGTAGGTCATGCCGGAGGCCGAGCGGTCGCTGCGATCCGCTAGGTACTCGACCAGCGTCCGGGCGACCTCCTCGTGAAAGGTCGCCGAGTCGGTCTGTTCGATCTTCTTCCGCGCCGCCTGCAAGCGGCGCCGGGCCTTGGTCCGGGCTCGCCGGCCACGGGAGAGGCCATGGTTCTGGGCCAGCCTGGCACGGTGTCGACCGGCGACGATCAGCAGCGGTGCCAGAGCCAGTGGCAGCACGAGCAGGATGCGGAAGCCGATTCGTTCGTGGGCCCGAGGGTACTCCTCGGTCAGGGGGCCACGGCGTGGTTTGATGAACGCCAGGTCGCGGCGCTGCAGACGCACGCCGCCCCGGGCGATGCGGGTGTCCGGCTCTTCGTCGGAGCGCAAGACGGTCATCTTCTTTGTGCCGCCGTCGGCGCGCTTGTAGCTGGCGCTCTGCGGGTCGAAGTAGTGGAACTGCATCGGCGGTAGCTCGATCTCGCCGGGGCTCAGCGGGACGACGATCCACTCCCAGGTCTTCGACGATTCGATCTTGCCGTTCCGTGCGGTGACCACCGACTCCTTGACCCGGGGATCCATGATCTTCAGATCCGCCGGCGAGGTCAGCGCCGGCGGGCCGACCGAGCGCAGGGCACCCTCGCCGCGAACCACGGCGCGGAGGGCGACGGCGTCGTTGACCCGCGCTTCGTCGCGATCGAGGGAGACCTCGAGGGTGTAGGAGCCGACGGCCCCGTCGAACTCTTCGGGACGCCCGGCCTCCGGCAACGGCTTGACCCGCAGCTTGCGGTCCTCGCTCTTGCGCAGCAACTGTTCGGAGCGCCCGAAGCGGAACCAGTCCGATGGGTTGTCACGGTTGACGCGGACCTGGATCTGGCCGACGTAGGATTCGATATCGAAGGTCCCGGGACTCGGCGGGATCAGCACCTTGCGATCCATCGGGAAGGCGGTGAAGACCCGACCGTCGATGCGCACGCGGCGGGCGTCCGCCTCCGGATCGAACTCGACGTTCTCGACCCAGAAGTTGGCGAACTCCGGCTGCCGGCGCCAGACGAAGCCGGTGACCCGCGGAACCGAGTAGAGCGTCACGTCCAGGGAGATCGGCTGTCCGACCCACGCCTCGGTGGAGCCGAGTTCCGTCGTCAGGTAGATCACCGAGGGGTCGTCCTCGGGGCGCTGGCTGCCGCCTGGCTGGGGCTGGGTCTGGGGCCGCCCCGCCGGTGCGCGGCTGACGGTGAACGCGAAGGGCTGGGTCGTGTAGGTCCGTCCGTCGATCGTGAGTTCGACCGCAGGGATCGAAGCCGCACCGGGCCCCTCGGGCAACAGCGTGTAGCTCAGTTCGAGCTTGCTCGAGGTGCGGCCGTTGATCCAGGACATGTTGGTCTTCGTGTTCGGCCCCGACAGGATCGAGAGGTTGGTCAGGTTGCCGACCCGTGGAGCCGGCACCGTCGGGTTGCGATCGCCTTCGATGACGATCACGAACCGGATCGGTTGCGTCTCGATGACGTCACCCTCGGGGTCGAGGAAGGCCCGGACGCTGTACGTCGTCTCCTGGGCCGGAGTCGCCGGTACGGCGAGGACCAGCAGGAGCGACGCCAGGCAGGCAACCCGGATCGCAGAGCGGCGAATCACCAGTCCTTCTCCGCCTTCTTGGCCGGCGCCGGCTTGCGCATCAGCGCCTGGTTGCGGATGTTTTCCTGCTCTTGATCGGCGAGGCTGTCGAGCATCCGCTCGGCCTGTTCCTTGGTCATCTCGTCGGGCTGGGGCTCGCCGGGCTGTTGCTGCTTGTCCTCGCCTTCCGATTCGGAGTCCTCGGAACCGCTGTCGCTCTGCCCGTCTTCACCTTCCTGATTCTCCTCACCCTCGGGCGGCTGCTGCTCGCCGTCCTCCTCGGAGTCCTGCTGCTCCTGCTCTCCCGGCTCACCCTCGTCGGGCTGCTGCTCCTCTTCGCTCTGCTCGCCCTCGCCCTGCTGCTCCTCTTGCTGCTGCTGCTGCTCCTGCTGTTCCAGGGCCTGGAGGGCCAGTTCGAGATTGCGCTTGGTCTCGACGTCGTCGGGAGCGGCCCGCAGAGATCGCTCGTAGGCGTCGATCGCCTGCTGGTACTCGGCCTGCTGGAAGCGTGCGTTCCCCAGGTTGTGAGCGGTATCGGCAACCAGATCCTCAGGGGCCGAGAGCAAGGCACGGGTGTAGGCGTCGGCGGCGCCGTCGTAGTCGCCCTGCCGGTAGAGCACGTTGCCGATGTCATAGAACAGCTGCGGCGCCTCCGGGGCATCGACCTGGGCCTCGGTGTAGAGCCGCAGCGCCTCGTCCATCAACCCTTCCAGGTAGACGCGGTTCGCCTTCTCGGTCTTGCGGTGGGCGCCGCCTCCCAGCGGCGTGAGGACCGACGAGGCCAGCAGGATCGTCGCGATCGTTCCGCTCCAGCTCATGTCGAGGCGTCCTCCATTGGTGATTCGAGCTTCTTGCGCCGATCCCCGAGCAAGGTCTCGGCGATCAACGCCAGCAGCGCGAGAGCCAGAGGATACTGGTAACGTTCCTCGTAGCGGGTGCGCAAGACGTCGCCGAACTCCTGCTGGTCGAGGCCCTGGAGCGCCTTGGCGATCTCATCGATCTCGAGCTGACTCGCGGTGGCACGGAAGTAGAGCCCGCCGGTGGCCAGGGCCAGGGACTCCAGGAACGTTTCGTCCAGGCGGGTCGTGACGACCTTGCCCTCACGGTCGGTCTTGTAGCCGGTCGACGCGCCACCCGGCCCCGTCAGCGGGATCGGCGCACCCCGCGTCGTTCCCACGCCGACGGTGTAGAGCGCCACGCCGGCGTCGGAGAGCTCGTCGATCAACTCCTCGGTGCCGCCCTCGTGATCTTCGCCGTCGGTGAACAGGACGATCGCACGGCTGCGCACGCCGGCACCGACGTCCTCATCGCCGAAGGCGCCGATCGCGTTGCGCAGCGCAACGGCGAGCGACGTGCCGGCGACCGGAACCGCCTCGACGTCGACGGTGTCGAGGAACAGCCGGACGGCGGCGTGGTCCAGGGTCAAAGGGCAGGTCAGCGTCGCCTGGCCGGCGAAGGTGACCAGCGCCACGCGGTCCCCTTCGATGCGTTTCAACAGGGTATCGACGGCGTGACGTGCCAGGCCGAGACGGCTCGGAGGAGCGTCCTCGGCGGCCATGCTCAGGGATGTGTCGAGGACGACGACGAGGTCCGAGCCGCCCCGGGTCACCTGCTCCAGCCGGATCCCCCACTGGGGACGTGCGGCGGCGATGACCACGCAGGCGAGGGCGAACTGCACGAGCAGCAATTTGACGACGCGACGGTGCAGGCTCACTTCGCTTTCGAACCGTGCCAGCGCGTCGGCTCCTCCGGCGAAGCGCTGGAGCGCGGCGACCCGGCGGCGACGGGAAGCCCACGCGGCGAGGCCCAGCGGCGGCAGCGCGAGCAGGAACCAGAGCAACTCGGGGTGTACGAATCTCACTTAGGGGAGCCTCCGCAACCGCGTCGCCAGCAGGAACCGCTCGAGCAGCAACAGCCCGAGGGTCGGAATCAGGAACCTGGGGAACATCTCGCTGTACACGACGCGAACCTTGCTCTCGATCTTGCTCTTCTCGAGCTCGTCGATCTTGACGAACACGTCGCGCAGTGCCTCGGCGTCGGTGGCCCGGAAGTACTGTCCGCCGGTCGAGTCGGCGATCTCCGAGAGCAGCTCCTCGTCCAGCTCGATCCGGACGTACCGCCGCCCGAGGGGGCCGGTGGGAATCGGCACCTCCCCTTCCGAGCCCACACCGATCGTGTAGACCCGCACGCCGAGCGCCCGGGCCGCCTCGGCGGCGGCCTTGGGTCCGATCTGACCGCTGTTGTTGCGGCCGTCGGTGACGAGCACGACGACACGACTGTCCGCTTTCGAGTCCCGCAGTCGGTTCAGTGCCGTGGCGAGCCCGAGACCGATCGCGGTCCCCTCTTGATCCGGCGGCGCGAAATCGACCGCATCGAGGAACTGACGCAGCATCTCGTGATCCAGGGTCAGCGGGGCCCGGGTGGCGGCGAGGCTGGCGAACACGACGAGACCCAGGCGGTCGGCCGGGCGTCCGTTGACGAACTCCTCGACGGTCTTCTTCGCCACGGCGAGCCGGTGGTCCGGCTGGAAGTCCTCGGCCCGCATCGATCCGGAGATGTCCAGCGCGACGACGATGTCGACGCCGTAGGTCGAGATGTTCTCGACCTCCGCGCCGGCCTGGGGTCGCGCGAGTCCGACCACGAGGAGCAGCAGCAGCAGCCCCCGCATCCAGGGCACGCCGCGCTCCAGCGCCTGCCAGGGCGAGGTGACGAGGCGGAGGCGCGAGGAGGCCTGGGGCAGTGTGACCCGGGCGTCTCCGTGGCGTCGCCGCCGGGCGAGCATCACGACGGCGGCGACCACCACCGGGATCAAGGCCAGCATCCAGGGATTCGCGAAACGCACGAACATCAGCCGGCCTCCGCAGCCGCGGTGTCTTGCGACGGCTCCGCCGGCTCGGCGGTGACCGGACGGGTCCGGTCGACGATGCGGTAGACCGTCTCGACGATCGATTTCCATTCGTCCGGACCCGGCCGGAAGTCGGCGAACTTGACCAGGTCGCAGCTGTCCAGCACGCTCGTCGTCTCGTGGATCGGATCGGCCGGGGCTCCGGCCTGGCGCAGACTCTCGGGCACCTCGAAGGTGGTCTGTTCGAGGAGCGCGACACGGTAGCGACCCGAGAGGTACGTCTTGAGGATGCGGGCCAGCTCGCCGTAGAACAGGATCAGCTGGCCTTGCTCGGGGTAGCGCTGCTCGAGCAGCTTTTGCAGCTCGCTGTAGACCCAGACGTGGGGCGGGATGCGGTGGAACGGATCGTCGGGGATCTCCGCCGCCGCGAGCCGGTCGGCATACCGCCGGTGCAGCCACCAGGCGACGCCGGAGGCGAGCAGCAACAGCAGCAACATCACGCCCGCGGTGGTCAGCGCGGAGAAGTCTGCGGGAACCGATGCCGGCGGCTTGAGGTCGGAGAGCTCGACCCCTTCGTCGCCCTCCAGCACACTGTTGACCGTCACGGACACCGGAGTCGTGGCCAGGGTTCGTTGCTTCCCGTCCTCGGTGATCGTGAAGCGCATCGCGGGGAACTCGACCTCACCGGTGCGGTAGGTTCCCACCGCGCCCTTCCAGCGCCAGATCGTGACTCCGGCCTCGCCAGGCTGGGGGGGCGCCCAGCTTCCGCCGAGGACGGTGAACCGGCCGAGCTCGGGTCCGATCCGGTCCGGCTGGAAGGTGGCGCCTTCGACGAGCCGGAGCTCGACCTCGACCTGGATCCGCTCGCCGATCGTCGCCGCCATCGGCGAGATCGTCGCGCGGACCGTCGAGGGGTTCGCGTTGTCTTGCAGGGCCTGGATCGCAGGCGCCCAAGGCCCCAGCGCCAGGGCGATCAAGGTGGAGATCGCGACCCGGCGCGGCGTAGTAGGACTCGCGACGCGCAACCTCATCTCAACCACCCGCCCGGGCCGCCCGGCGGGCCCGCTCGCGGAAGAAGCGCACCAGAGGCCGCTCGTAATCTTCGTCGGTGGAGAGCTCCAGCAGCCCCACGCCGGTGCGCTTGACGGTGTCGCGCAGCAGCGCCTGGGCCCGGAGCGCCGAATCCTCGTAGGCGGCGCGAACCCTGGCCGAGCCGCTGTCCAGCACACCCATCTCGCCGGTCTCCGGATCGCGGACCGAGATCAGGCCGGCATCGGGCAGCGTCGTCTCCCGGGGGTCGCGGACCGTCAGCGCGACGATGTCGTGCTTCTTCGCGGCGACGCGGAGGGCCCGCTCGTAGCCGTCGTCCTGGAAGTCGGAGACGACAAAGACCACGGCGCGCTTGGTCACGACGTGACGCAGGTACTCCAGCGCCGCGGCCAGGCTGGTGCCGCGACCCTCGGGCTCGAGGGTCAGCAGTTCCCGCAGCACCCGCAGACCGTGCTCCCGGCCCTTGCGCGGCGGCAGGTACTGTTCGACACGATCGGTGAACTGCATCAGGCCGACCCGGTCGTTGTTGCGGATCGCCGAGAAGACGAGCAGTGCCGAGATCTCCGCGGAGATTTGCGCCTTGGTCGCCCGGCCGGTGCCGAACTTCTCGGAGCCGCTGGCATCGACGATGACGACGACGGTCAGCTCGCGCTCCTCGACGAATTTCTTGACATGCACCTGGCCGGTGCGAGCGGTGACGTTCCACTCGATCGTTCTCACGTCGTCGCCACGGACGTATCCGCGCACCTCGGAGAACTCCATGCCGCGGCCACGGAACAGCGAGTGATAGGAACCCGCCAGGCTCTCGTCGACCAGCCGGCGTGTGCGGATCTCCAGGCGACGGACGCGCCGCAGGATCTCCCTCGGCGTCAAGGCACCTCCACCGCGTCGAACACGCGCTGGATCACCTCGTCCTGGGTCACCGATTCGGCCTCGGCCTCGAACGAGAGGATCAGGCGGTGCCGCAGGACGTCGGCGCCGATCGCCTTGATGTCCTCGGGCGTGACGAACCCGCGTCCGCGAAGGAACGCATGCCCCCGGGCGGCGGCGACGAGGGAGAGCGTCGCCCTGGGCGAAGCTCCGTATTGCAGAAGCCCTTCGAGCTCGAGGTGGTAGTCCCGAGGCTGCCGGGTCGCGTGCACGATCCGGACGACGTAGTCCTTGACCTTGTCGTCGACGTAGATCGCCTGCATCGCCTCGCGGGCCTTCTCCAGCCGATCGAGTTCGAGGACCGGAGTGACCTTGGGAGCCGTCCCTCCGCCCATCCGGTCGAGGATCTCGCGCTCCTCCTCGATCGACGGGTAGTCGAGCTTCAGCTTGAGCATGAACCGGTCGACCTGGGCTTCCGGGAGCGGGTAGGTGCCCTCCTGCTCGATCGGGTTCTGGGTCGCCAGCACCAGAAACGGATGGGGCAACGGGTAGGTCGTGTCCCCGATCGTGACCTGACGCTCCTGCATCGCCTCGAGCAGTGCGGACTGCACCTTGGCCGGCGCGCGGTTGATCTCGTCGGCCAGTACGAAATTGGCGAACAGCGGGCCGCGATGAGGCACGAACTCGCCGCTCTGCTGGTTGTAGATCAGCGTGCCGGTGAGGTCCGCCGGCAGCAGGTCCGGAGTGAACTGCACCCGCTGGAAGACTCCGTTGACGGCGGTGGCCATCGTCTGGACCGAGAGCGTCTTGGCCAGGCCGGGGACGCCCTCGAGAAGCAGGTGACCATCGGCGAGAACGCCGATCATCATCCGGTCGAGCAGGTAGCGCTGGCCGACGATAACCTTGCGAACTTCCGTCAGGAGTTCGTCGATCGCCGCCGACTCTCGCTGGACCCACTCCTGAACCGATTGCACGTCTGTGGACATATCTCTCGCCTCTCCTACGATGCGGTTACCTGATTGGTTGTGTACGTCTCTCCACGGTCCTGGATACGACAAACTTCCCCGGGGAGCGGTCCCCCGAGAACGGATGACGTGACGCGGGGCGAGCCGCAGCGCGGAAACAGCCGTACCTGTTGCGCGCGAAAGAGTTAGCCATTCTAAGAGGGGCCCAGGGGGCTGTCAAACCTGCCGGGCGTCAGTCGAGATGCTTGCCGATCAACTGGCGAATCTGGGCCAGGGGCGCCGCCCCGATCATCTGATCCACGACCTTGCCGTTCTTGAAGACGATCAGCGTGGGGATGCTGCGGATGCCGAATCGAGCCGAGAGGTCGCCGCTGTCGTCGACGTCGACCTTGGCCACCTGGGCCCGGCCGGCGAACTCCTCGGCGAGCTGCTCGAGGATCGGGGCCACAGCCTTGCACGGACCGCACCAGGATGCCCAGAAATCGACCAGCAGCGGGCCGGTGGCCTGCTTGACGTGTTCGTCGAAGCTGTCTGCGTTGAGATGGGTGATGTGTTCGTGGGTCACCGTAGCCTCTGGCGCTATACTCGCGGCGGCGTGGGCGGCGCAGTATAGCACCGGCGCCCCAGGCAGCTCATGACGCACCGCCCGCGAAAACGATTCGGCCAGAATTTCCTCGTCGACCGCAGCGCGGTCGGCCGCATCGTCGAGGCGCTGGCGGTTGCGCCGGGTGACCCGGTGCTCGAGATCGGTCCCGGCGAAGGCGTGCTGACCGCACCGTTGATCGAGGCTGCCGGCCGGATCGGCGCGGTCGAGATCGATCGGGACCTGGCCGGGGCGCTCCGGGAACGGTTTTCCGAAGAACGCCTGGTGCTGTTCGAGCAGGACGTCCTGGGTTTGACCTTGTCGGAGGTTCGTCAGGCGCTGGACGACCGCGACGGAAGCGGTCTGGCCATCGCCGGCAACCTGCCCTACAACCTCTCGAAGCCGATCGCGATGAAGTTGATCCGCGAGCGTGCGGCGGTCGATCGCGCGGTGCTGATGTTCCAGGCCGAAGGTCGCCCAGCGTCTGATCGCGCGTCCCGGTGGCAAGGACTACGGACCGCTGACCGTGCTCGGCGGCGCAGCTGTTTCGAGATCGAGCTGTGTCTTCCGACCTGGGACCCGCGCGCGTTTCGCCCCCCGCCCAAGGTCGATTCGACGGTGACCCTCTGGAAGCGGCGTCCGCTGGCGGAACTCAGCGAGCTTGACGAGCGGCGATTGCACGCGTGCCTCGGTGTCGCCTTCGGCCGGCGCCGGCGCACGCTGCGCAACAACCTGCGGACTGGCCTCGTGGCCGAGCCGGATGAGTTGCTGAAGGCGGCCGGGATCGACGGCGCCCGCTCGGCCGAGACCCTGTCCGATCGAGGATTTCGTGCGTCTCGCCGCCCTGGCCGCCGGAGTCCCGGCTGACCGCTCCTCTGGTATATTTCGGCGTTTCCTCCGGCGCGATCGTCGGTCCGCACGACCTGGAGCCCGACGTTGTCCCGAGCCCGGCATCTGGAGATCATCCCCCTGGGCGGTCTGGGCGAGTTCGGGATGAACGGGATGCTCTACCGCTGCGGCGACGACGCGCTGCTGGTCGACGCCGGGATGATGTTCCCCGGGGTGGAACAGATCGGCGTTCGACGTCGTGCCCCGACCTCTCGGTCCTGGACGAGTGCGGGACGCTGCACGGCGTGATCCTGACCCACGGTCACGAGGATCACGTCGGGGCGACTCTTCCATCTGCTCTCGCTGCACGACGTGCCGGTCTACGCGACGCCGTCACACGCCATGGAGCTGGTGCGGCACCGCCTGGCCGAGCACGACATGCTCAGGGCCGCGAGTCGGCGCTGCGGCCCTGCCCGAGGCGGCGGGAGGCTCGAGCTCGGCCCGTTCGGGGTCGAGGCGCTGCCGGCGGCGCACTCGATTCCGCAGGCGAATGATCGTGGTGCGACACGCCGGCCGGCGTCGTGGTGCACACCGCGGACTTCAAGTTCGAGTCGACCCTGGCGGGGACCGGCTCCACCGACGAGCGAGGGTTGCGGGAGTGGGGGGACGCCGGTGTGCTGGCGTTGCTGAGCGACAGCACCAACGCGACCGAGTCCGGCGCGGCCGGTGCCGAGTCGACCGCCTGTGCCGGAATCGAGAGAATCCTCGCCGAGGCCCGCGGGCGCTGGCGATCACCTGTTCTCCAGCAACGTCGGAGCGAGTCTGCCGCAGGATCGCGGCAGCCTGGCCCGGAAGGGACGCAAGCTCGCCCTGGTCGGTGCGGCCCTCGAGAACCACGTCGGTATCTCGGAGCGGCTGGGATTGCTCCGGTTCCCGCCCGGCCCCGCGAGTCCCCCGAGCGCGACTGATGGACTGTTCCCCGAGGAGGTCGCTGCTCGTCGTCAGCGGTTCCCAGGGTGAGCCGGCTCCTGCGCTGGCCGGATCGCCGAGGGGCGCCACCCCGAGATCCCCCTCGAGGCGGGCGATATGGTGATGCACTCGGCCCGGATCATCCCCGGCAACGATCGAGTCATCGCGCGGATGATCAACCGGCTGCTCGAGCCGCGGCATCGAGGTGATTACCGCCGCCGAACGCCCCGGTCCACGTCTCGGGGCACGGGTACCGCGACGATCTCGCGCGGCTGATCGATTGCGTCCGGCCCCGGCACCTGTTGCCGATTCACGGCGAGTACCGGCAGCTGGACGCCCACCGGAGACTTGCGGTCGCCGCCGGTTTCGACCCGTCCCGGGTACCGGTCGCACGTTCGGGCGACCTGCTGCGGGTCGACGAGCAGAAGATCGAGGTGGTCGATCGGATCGATTGCGGCACGGTCTTCGTCGACGCGGATCTCGGCAGGTCCTGATTGGGAAATCTGCTCCGCGACCGGCGTAAGATCGCGGGTGACGGTATCGTGGTGCCCGTGGTCACGGTCGTGCGACCGATGCGCTGGTACGATCGAGGCGGCCGAAATCGTCGCCGGCGGCGTCGTCCTGGGAGCCGGCGATCCGGAGACCGAAGAGACGCTGACGCCCTGGCCGCAGGTCGTCGCCGGGACGCTGGCCGAGGCGACCGAGGAGGAGCGGGGCCGACGGGGTCGTCTCGCGCGCAGGATCCAGGACGAGCTGCACGAAGTCATTCTCCGGCGCATGCGCCGGCGTCGCCCGTTGATCATTCCGCTGATCCTGGAGTTCTGAGCCCATGAAGTTTCATGTCGGATCTGATCGCAGATCGAGAGCCATTGACACCGCGTCGCCGGCCTGGCGTCGATGATCTTGCTGGGCTCGGCTGTTCCTGGCCACGTTGCTCAGCTATCACGGTAACGATCGGCCGTTCTTCTTCAGCACCGGCTCCGGCGCGGGGGAGATGCACAACTGGTTCGGCCGGGTCGGCGCCACGGTCGGCGAAGCGCTGATGCAGGTGTTCGGTGCCGCATCGTTCCTGGCGGCGACCCTGCTCGTCGGCCTGGGCTGGAACCGGTTCCGCCCGCCACGCCGAGCCTGGACTGACCCGGGCGGCGATCGGCTACCTGGTGATGGGGCTCGCTCTGCGCGCTGCTCGAGCTCGCTCTACGGAACGATCGTGTACGGGGGCGAGCGCCTGTTCCCCGCGGGGGGAGTGCTCGGCAAGGTCGCTGACCGGCTGGCTGGTCGGGCTGGTCAATCGCCCGGGCGCCTGGCTGGTCTCCGTGATCGGCCTGGTCGCGGCGATCGCCCTGGCGACCGGCCCGTCGTTCGGTAGCGCGACCCGCACCGTCGGGCACTGGTCGCGTTCCGGCGCGGTCCGCATCCGGGAGCGCGTGCAGCAGTGGCGGGAACAGCGCGCCCGCCAGGCGGCCAGGCCCAGGACCACCGTGCAGCGAGCTGTCGCGACCGCCCCGGTGGCGCCGGAGCGGAAGAAGTCGGTGGCGCTGCCCGTGAACGAGGCCGCGGCGGAACCCCGGGTGGCGACGGCTCCGCCGAAACCCGCGATCGCCAACCGGGCCGCGCCTGTCGCGGCCAAGCGGACGATCGTTCCCGAGGCGAAGTCTCCGCAGCAGACTTCGTTGCCGATGCCCTCGGGTTCCCGGGGCTACAGCCTGCCGCCGATCGAACTGCTGAACGACCCGGAGCCCCAGGAGATCGAGAGTGAGACCGAGCTGCTCGAGCGCGCCCGACACATCACCGAGAAGCTGCGGGAGTTCAGCGGTCGGCGGATGCGGTGGTCGCGGTCCACCCCGGCCCCGTGGTCACGACCTTCGAGTTCAAGCCCGACGCCGGCGTGAAGTACTCCAAGGTCGCGGGCATGACCGACGATCTCAGTCTGGCGCTCAAGGCCGAGTCCGTGCGCATCGACCGGATGGCGGGGCGTTCGACGATCGGCATCGAGGTGCCGAACCGCAAGCAGGAGACGATCTTCCCCAAGGAGTTGATGAGCTCCGAACGGTTCAAGAAGTCGAAGTCGAAGCTGACGATGGCGCTGGGCAAGGACATCACCGGCGAGGTGTTCACGACCGAGCTCGAGAAGATGCCGCACCTGCTGATCGCCGGTGCGACCGGCGCCGGCAAGTCGGTCGGACTGAACGGCATGATCGCCAGCATGCTCTACAAGGCGACGCCGGAACACCTGCGCTTCATCATGATCGACACGAAGATGATCGAGCTGGGGATCTACGCCGAGCATCCCCCACCTGCTGATCCCGGTGGTCACCGATCCGAAGAAGGCCTCGGTCGCCCTGAAGTGGGCGGTCAACGAGATGCAGCAGCGCTACCGCAAGCTCGCCTCGTGCGGCGTGCGCAACCTGGCCCAGTTCAACGACCTGATGCGCAAGGAGCCCGGGCGGACGATGGTCTCCCCGACCAGCGGCGAGGACGTAACGCTGACGGCGATGGCCTACATCGTGATCGTGATCGACGAGCTGGCCGATCTGATGATGGTCGCCAGCTCCGAGGTCGAAGAGTCGATCATGCGCCTGGCACAGATGGCCCGTGCCGTCGGGATCCACCTGATCCTCGCCACCCAGCGTCCCTCGGTCGATGTGATCACCGGAACGATCAAGGCCAACTTCCCCTCTCGCGTCGCGTTCCGGGTTTCCCAGCGCGTCGATTCCCGCACGATCATCGACCAGCAGGGTGCCGAGCACCTGCTCGGCCGCGGCGACATGCTGTTCCTGTCGACCGGCGCCGCCCGACTGGTTCGCCTGCACGGCGGCTACATCACCGAGCCCGAGACTCCACCGGATCACCGGCCTAGCTGAAGAAGATGGCCGAGCCGGTCTACGACGACTCGGTCCTCCAGGAAGGCGACGAGAACGGCGTGGTCCCAACGGCGAGGTCGAGGGCGGCGAGCGCGACGAGATGTACGACGACGCGGTGCGCACCGTGATCCAGGAAGGCAAGTGCTCGATCACGTTGATCCAGCGCCGGCTGCAGCTGGGCTATGCCCGGGCGGCGCGGATCGTCGACTTCATGGAGCGGGAAGGGGTCGTGAGTCCCGGCGAAGGGAGCAAGCCTCGCGAGATTCTCGTCACGCCGGACTTCCTCGATACGCTTGGGGGGCCTTCGGCGGGGATGTAGTCTCCGATGGGGCGCGGGGATCGGAGGGGGCCGGCCGGGGGCGGGTCTTCGTGGCGACCCGTCTGGACCCGATTCCGCGCTTCCCCTGGCTTCGGTGCGTGATTCAAGGGTCCTGCGTTTGTGGGAATCGTCTTGCGCGTCACTCGGGGGTGGTTGCGCCCCTGGGGGAAGCACGGAATCGGGTCAGGCGGGGCCCCGCCACTTCGCCAACGCCCCCGGCCGGCCCCCTCCGATCCCCTCCCCGGTCGTGGGCTACAACGGTCGCCCGCTGACGGGCCCCCTCACCGCTTGAAATCTGTGGGAGTACCCGGGTTCCGATGGCGTGGGATCCAGGGGGCTGCTTCAGAGGGACAGTGTGGCTAAGAGGTCTTTGGTGGTCCTGGTGGGGTCGGGGGACTGGAGGATGGTGCTGGTGACGGCGATGCCGTGGGCGCCGGCGCTGAGGAGGTCGGGGATGTGCTGGGTGGTGATGCCGCCGATGGCGAGGAGTGGAGTGGGGGCGGTGATGGGCGAGATGCGCTGGAGGAGCTGGGGGCCGCTGCCGGGGTGGCCGGGTTTGGAGGGGGTCGGGTAGAGGGTACCGAGGATGAGGTAGTCCGGCTGCTGGGTCAGGGCGCTGCGGGCTTCGGGTTCGTCATGGATCGAGCGGCCGAAGAGTCGGAGGGACTTGCGGGTCTCCGGGGACGGTGCGGGCTGGTCGGCGGCGAGGTGCAGGCCGTCGACGAGGCCGGCGCTGGTCGGGTCGCCGTTGACGACGATCTGGACGGGGGTGTCGGTGGTCGCGGCGACGGCGTCGCGAATCCGGGTGACCAGGGCGGATCGCGCGGGAGTGTCCAGATCCTTTTCCCGGATCTGGATCCAGCGCAGGCCGCCGTGGACGGCGGCGACGAGACACTCGACGAGATCGCGGCCGGCAGTGCGCTGCCGATCGGTCACCAGTATCAAGCGTGGTAACGGCGACACGGTCGAGTCAGGAGTCGCCGGGGTGGAGACGGGAGATGCGGCCGGTCATCGGCGAGGACGCCTCGGCGTAGAACTTCCGTGGAATCCGGCCGGCTTCGTACGCAGTGCGGCCGGCACTGGCAGCGTCACGCATCGCGGCGGCCATGCGCACCGGCTCACGGGCCCGGGCCACGGCGGTGTTGAGCAGCACCGCGTCGCACCCCAGTTCGAAGGCGACGGCGACATCCGACGCGGTACCGACTCCGGCGTCGACGATCACCGGCACACCGGCACGCTCGACGATCAACTGCAGGTTGTGTGGGTTGCGAATCCCGAGACCGGATCCGATCGGCGCGCCGAGGGGCATCACCGCGGCGCAACCGAGATCTTCGAGGCGCCGCGCGGTCACCGGGTCATCGTTGGTGTAGGGGAACACTCGAAAGCCGGCCTCGACCAGCTCCCCTGCCGCCTGGAGCAATCCCTGCACGTCGGGCAGCAGCGTGTCGTCGTCGGCGATCACCTCGAGCTTGATCCAGTCGGTGCCCAGCGCCTCCCGGGAGAGCTCTGCGGTCAGCACGGCATCCCTGGCGGTGTAGCAACCTGCGGTGTTCGGCAACAGGTGGAAGCCCCGGGAGCGCAGGTCGTCGTAGAGGTTGCCCTCGCCGGCGTCCACGCCGACCCGGCGGATCGATACCGTGACCAGATCGCAGCCCGAAGCCTCCAGTGCCCCGAGCAGCGTCTCCCGGCTTGGATAGCGAGCCGTGCCGAGAATCAGTCGCGAGCCGAGAGCGCGGTCGCCGACGGCCCAGGTCGAACTCTTTTCCGCCATCTCCGTCAGCCTCCCTGCACCGCGCCGACGACCTCGATCTCGTCTCCAGGGGTCAGCGAACGCGTGCTCCAGTCCCCGCGGGGGACGATCTCGCCGTTGACGGCCACCGCCATCCCGCTGCGATCTTCAGGGTACCCCAGCCGGTCCAGCAGTTCCGCCAGCGAGCGACCCTCGAGGGGGGTCTCGGTGCCGTTTACGCGGACGGCCGGTCCGTGGACGCTCACGCCGACTCCTCCGGCTGGACCACTCCGGTGCGGGTTGCCGCAGGCCGTGGCGTGGACGGTGGGAGATCCAGGCGTGCCGGGGAGAAAGGGGCCAGCTCCACCGGCGCCTGTCCGGTCGTGATCCACTCGGCCAGGTGATGGGCCGTGGCCGGGGCGAGCAGGACGCCGTTGCGGTAGTGCCCGAACGCAGCCCAGAGCCCCTGGACCGCCGTCGGGCCGATCGCAGGCAGATGATCGCGGACCGCAGGCCGCAGGCCGACGGCGACCTCGACGAACTCCAGGTCGTAGATGCCCGGGAGTACCTGCCAGCCGTGGCGTAGCAGGTCCATCACGGCACCACCGGTCGGGCGATCGCCGAAGCCCATCTCCTCCATCGTCGCCCCGACCAGCAGCTCTCCGCCGCTCCGGGGGATCAGGTAGACGTCGGGCGTGCGGACGACCTGCTGGAGCAAGACCGGCCCGCGCAGCCGGACGATCTGACCCTTGACCGGCCGGACGCCGGCGCGATCGAGGGCCGGGTGCAGCCCCTGCCCGCTCCAGGCTCCGGCGGCGACGACGACATCCCGAGCCCGGATGGTGAACCGGCCGTCGGGCCGTCGACCGGACAGGACGACCCGGGATCCGGACGGTGCGACCCGCTCGACGGTCACCCCGGTGCTGTACTCGACACCGAGGTCCTGTCCCGCCCCGGCGAGGGCCCGGGCGAGAGCGCGGGGATCGACCTGCCGGTCCTTCTCGACCCGCAGACCGGCGAGCACCCGGTTGGACAGGTGCGGCTCGAGGGCCAGCAGCTGATCGCCGGTCAGCGCCTTGAGGACCAGCCCCTTCTGGGCCAGGTTGTCGGCGAGGTGATCGAGCTCGGCGAGATCGTCTCGAGTCGTCGCGACCCACAGGGCGCCGGCGGGGCGAAGATGACAGCGAATCCCCGAACGCTTCTCGATCTCGGCGACGAAGGAGGGATAGCGCTCGAGGCTCTCCATGCCGAACGCGATCTGTTCCGGCGGTTCGTGATCGGCCTCGGAGACCGGCGCGAGCATGCCCGCCGCCGCGTGGGTCGAGCCATGGCCGATCCGGCTGCGCTCCAGCACCTCGACCCGTCGGCCACGCTTGGCGAGCTCGTAGGCGATCGCCAGGCCGATCACTCCCCCGCCGATGACGACCGCGTCGCGGTCAGTGTCTGGTTGGACCTGCAACTTTTCTCCGCTTCAGCGCCGCGTCGATCGCTTCGCGAATCCTGGCGGTGGCCTGGGCCGGATCTGCCGCGGCGACCACCGCCGAGAGCACGGCGACGCCGTGGGCTCCGGCGCCGAGCACCTCGTCGATACGGGCCGCATCGATACTGCCGATGGCGACGACCGGTAAAGATACCGCGTCGACGATTCTTGCCAACCCGTCGGGGTCGAGTCTTTTCGCCGGGGCGCTCTTGGACGTGGTCCCGAAGACCGGTCCGACGCCGAGATAGTCGATCGGCTCGGCGCAAAGCGCGACGGCGGTCTCCCGGTCGTTCGCGGTCGCGCCGATCACCGCCCCGGGTCCGAGGATCTTCCTGGCGTCGGCGGCGGGCATGTCGTCGGCGCCGAGATGGACACCGAAGCTGGCAACCGCCGCGGCGATATCGACGCGATCGTTGACGATCAGCCGGCTGCCCGGCGCCCCGTTCTCGCCGCGCGCTTCCCGGATCGCCCGGGTGGCGGCGTCGGCCACCGCGAGCCACTGCCGGGTGGACCAGTGGCGCTTCTCGCGCAGCTGGATCCGATCGGCGCCACCCCGGGCTGCGAGTCCGGCCAGCTCGGCGTGGCCGAAACGGGATTGCAGCGTCTCGTCGGTCAGGACGTGCAGTCTTCCGATCGGCGGCGTCATCGGGACCTCTCGGTCAGACGCCGGCTTGCCGGGCCGGACGCGGGGTCGACGACTCCGTTGCCGCCGCCGATCGCCAGACCGCCGGCCAGGGCGTTCCGGGCGAAGGCGATGCCCGCGGCGATCGCCTGCTCCAGGTTGTCCCCGTGGGCCAGGCGGGCGGTGATCGCCGAGGCCAGCACACAACCGGTGCCGTGCCGGTCCGGGACGTCGATTCGCGGATTCTCGAAACTCCGATCGCCATCCCGGGTAACCAGTCGATCGCAGACACGGGAGCCGGCCAGATGTCCCCCGGTGACCAGCACTGCGGCGGCGCCGGCTTCGACGAGGGCCCGGGCCGCCCGCGAAGCGTCCTCGGGCGTCTCGACCGGCAGACCGGAGAGCCGCGCGGCCTCCTGTCGGTTGGGAGTCAGCAAGGTGACGTGGGGCAGCAACTCGCGCATCGCCTCGACTCCGGCGTCATCGATCAGGTCACCGTCGTTTCCGCCGGCCCGCAGCACAGGGTCGCAGACCCACGGCCGATCGCCGCGATCCCGCAACGCCGCGATCACCTCCCGGACGATCGCCGCGCCGGCCAGCAGGCCGCTCTTGAAGGCGACCGGCGGCAGATCGGCGCGGAGGGTCTCGAGCTGCTCACGGACGAGTTGCGGCGCCAGCGGCTCGACGCGGCGCAGGCCGGTGGTGTCCTGGACGGTGATCGCGGTCAAGACCGTCACCGCGTAGCAACCCGACGCCTCCAGCGTCTTCAGATCGGCCTGAATTCCGGCACCCGCGGTCGGGTCAGAACCGGCGATGCTCATCACGATCGGTCGCACGGGAGGCATGATAGCCTTTCGTCTGGAGTACCACCTTGATGAGATCCGAAGCCCCGGACAGTCGCGATCTGCGTCCGGAAGAGATCGCGCGCTACAGTCGGCACCTGACGCTGCCGGAAGTCGGCCTCGAGGGCCAGAAGCGACTGCGGGCATCGAGCGCATTGCTGATCGGCGCCGGTGGACTCGGGGCGCCGCTGGCGATGTATCTGGCGGCCGCGGGTGTCGGGCGGCTGGGCCTGGTTGATTTCGATCGGGTCGACGTCTCCAACCTGCAGCGGCAGGTGCTGTACGCCCAGGACGACATCGGCGAGTTGAAGATCGAACGGGCCCGGGAACGAATCCGCGGCATCAACCCGTTCGTCGAGGTCGAGCTGTACCCGGTCCGTCTCGAGGCCGCCAACGCGCAGGAGATCCTCGCCGGATACGACGTGATCGTCGACGGGACCGACAACTTTCCGACGCGCTATCTCGTGAACGACGCCTGCGTGCTGATCGGCAAGCCGAACGTCTACGGCAGCATCTTCCGGTTCGAGGGGCAGGTGTCGCTGTTCGGCACG
Organism: uncultured bacterium; assembly: GCA_942490715.1. GTDB lineage: Bacteria > Acidobacteriota > Polarisedimenticolia > Polarisedimenticolales > Polarisedimenticolaceae > CALNYP01. Next base: position 45,752 of record CALNYP010000061.1, on the reverse strand, counting down.
AAGGATGGCCCGTGCTACCGCTGCCTCTACCCCGAGCCGCCGGAGCCCGGCGCGGTGCCGAACTGCGCCGAGGGCGGGGTGCTGGGAATTCTGCCCGGGGTGATCGGGTCGCTTCAGGCGACCGAGGTGATCAAGTACCTGCTCGGTCGCGGCGAGTCTCTCGCCGGACGACTGTTGCTGTTCGACGCCCTGGAGACCCGCTTCCGCGAGCTGCGACTGCGCAAGGACCCGGCCTGCCCGGTCTGCGGCGACGACCCGACGATCGTCGAGCTGCGGGACGAGTCCTATGCCTGCGAGGTCGAGCCCCCACCGGCCTTCGCCGAGGTCACCCCGCAGGCGCTGCGCGATCGGTTGCAAGGCGACGATGCGCCTCGACTCCTGGACGTACGCGGCGAGGTGGAGTGGGCGATCTCCCGGATCGAGGGGGCGACACTGATCCCGTTGCCCGAGTTGCCCTCGCGTCTGGCTGAACTCGATCCCGAGGCCGAGATCGTCGTCTATTGCAAGATGGGCGGTCGCGGCGGTCGCGCCGCGGCGCTCCTCGCCGAGCGGGGGTTCCGTCGGGTCAGCAACCTGGTCGGTGGCATCGATCGCTGGGCCGAGGAGATCGACCCGGAGCTGCCGCGCTACTGACGCGAACCGTCCGGCGCGATGGCAGGGTCGCGCGAGAGCGTCAGCGGTCCGGCGCGTTGTTCGGATCGTCGACGGGCGGCTCCTCGGTCGTCGGGGTGGCGCTGTTCGGCGGCGGCGTGGCCGAGGCCGACATCGTCACGTTCCCGCCGGCGACGACCTCGATCTTCGGTCGCGTGAGCCGGTTGACGAAGCCCGAGGCCGAGCGCAGGTCGTCGGTCACGTCGATACCCGGGAGGCGCGCATGGATCTCGCCCTGCTTCGAGGAGACATCGAGGCGGCCGCCGCTCCGAGGCGAGAAGCTCAGGACCACATCGCCCCCCTCGTTGGTGACGACGCTGTCCTGCTGCCGTGCCGCCTCGGCCCAGCCCACCGACACCTGAGGCCCGTCGGCCTTGAGTTGAATCGGGCCACTCAACTCCGTGACGACGACCGTGCCCTGGGTGCTGGTGATCTCGACTTCCTTCGTGGCCTTGGAGACGACGATGTTGCCGAAGTCGTTGCTCAGGACGAGCTTTCCGTCGACGCCTTCCACCGAGATCTGCGAGGAGCGGCCGACGACCGTCACGTCACCGCCGACCTCGGCGAGCTGGACGACGACTTCGTCACCCTCGATCGTCACCGGCCCGGCGATCTTCGAGGCGCGAAACTCGAAGTCGGAGCCGCGCAGCTGAATGCCGCCCTTCACATCGGCGCCAAGAATGCCTCCGCCGTAGCTCTGGATGCGCAGACCGCCCTGCACGTCTTGAAACTCGATGGCGTCGTCGGTCTCGATCTCGACCGGACCGTTGATCGCCGTCATCTGCAGGGTCGTACCCTCGAGTCGCCAATCACCGCCGCGGCGGATCACGTTCAGCACCGCCTTGCCGCCGGTCGCGGTCATGTCGAGCCGTCCGCTGATATCCCCGGCGGAAACGCTGGCGTTGGAGAGCTCCAGGGAGACGTCCCCACCGATCTCCTTCAGGTCGACGCTGCCGCCGGTCTGGTCGACGCTGACGAACCCCTCGATGCGCTGGAGGATCGAGTCGCCTCCCTGGAGGGTCACCGAGACGTCGCCGGTCGAGCCGTCGACGCGGATACCCCCGTCGGTGATCTGCGCATCCAGCGCGCCGCGCAACCCCCGCGCGTCCAGGGTGAGCTTCGTCCCCGTGACGTCGAAGTCGCCGGGCAACGTGGTCGCCTGGACCCGGCTGTTGCTCGCGTCGAGAGTGACCGAAAGGTGATGTGGGACGAGGACCTCGGCCAGCAACCGTTCGTTCTCCAGCCCCTGACCTGCGGTGAGAATCAGCGTGCGTCCGTCGACCCACAGGGCCAGGGCGCGCTCGTCTCGGCGGTTGTTCAGGGAGCGGGCGGTGAAGCGCAGGTCACCCGGCCCGGAGCGGACATGAATCGTCCCCTCGATGCCGACGATCTCGAGCTTGTTGAACTCCGTCGCATCGAGGACGCCGGTCGTCTGCTCGACGACGAAGACCGGGTCGTCGGCAAGAGCCAGACCGAATCCGGCGAGCGCCGTGATGCAGATCAGCGCGAGGAACTCTCGTGAACGTCTTTCAGTTTTCACGTTGATCGAGATACTCCAGCGCCTTCCGGGCCGCTTGCTGTTCGGCACGCTTGCGGTTGCTGCCCTCGCCGGCGCCGATCACGCGGTCGTCGACCAGCACCTCGACCCGGAACTGAAGCGCGTGAGCCGGGCCCGTCGTGGAAACGATACGGTAGCGTGGGGTGCGTCGCAACTGAGCTTGAACCTGTTCCTGTAGCCGGGTCTTGTAATCGCCGCGTGCGTCGACAGCACCACGGGTCTGCTCCAGAAACTGCCCCAGGTGCATCTCGATAAAAGCACGACACGGCCGTAAACCACCGTCGAGGTAGATCGCGGCGAGCACCGCCTCGAAGGTGTCCGCCATCAACGAGCGTTTCTCTCGCCCTCCCGAGAGTTCCTCCCCGCGCCCCAGCCGGATGTCGGTGTCGAGGCCGATCTGCCGGGCGGCCTTGGCCAGGGTCGAGGTGCGCACGACGTGCTGGCGGCGCCGGGTCAGCACACCCTCGGATGCGTCGCCGTCGTCACGGTAGAGCCAGTCCGACGTGAAGAAGCCGAGCATCGCATCGCCGAGGAACTCGAGGCGTTCGTAATGCAGCGCCGGGTCGTCGGACTGCTCGTGGGCGTGGGAGCGGTGGGTCAACGCCGTCTCCAGCAGCGACGGGTCGTGGAAGCGATACCCGAGTCGCGCCTCGACATCCCGGAGCCACTCCGGCCGGCGTCGAAACCACATCGCCTCAGTCTCCCGCCCCGTCGACGACACGGGTGAAGCGCAGCGGATTCGCCGGCCGCTCCCTGGTCTCGCCGTTGAAGACGATCTTGTACGACCAGAACTCGTCGTCGCCCTCCTGCAACTCGAAGCGGTCGGTCCAGCTCAGGGGCGTCGACTGTCCGTCCTTGGGCTGGCCCTGGATCGAGACCTCGATCGCCCGGGGGTCGTCGGTAGCGTGCACCTCGGCGACGTAGAGGTAGCTCAGCAGACCGTCGATCGACTCGGCGGTGTCGCCGTCGACGTTGCAGGCGATCGAGTGACCGTCGCCGGTGCCGTCGAGTCGCCAGCAGAAGCGCAGCGCGGCACCCTCGTCCTCCCAGATCCGGGCCACCGTCCGGCCGGAGGTTCCCCGCTGGCGGGTCCACGAGCCGACGAACGGACTGGACGGTTCCGCCGTCTCCTGTCCGTCGCATCCCCCGACGGGGACGAGGAGCAACAACGCGAACAGCAAGTGCAGGAGTCTGCGCATCAAGGTTCCCTTCCTTCGTGACCGTCGCCGTCGGCGACGAGTTGGTTGACCGTCTCGATCAGCTCCGGGTCGAGGGCGATGCCCTGCTGCCCGCATTGGCCGATCGTCATCATCGCCTCGTCGATTCGCTCCAGGCTCACCAGCGCGACGAGCAGGTTCGTCCAGAGGTCCACCCGGTCCGCTCGCCGTCCGAGGGCGTCCCGCAGGACCGGGATCGCCTCGCCGGCCCGTCCTTGCCGCAGCAGGAGCGCGGACAGGTTGACCGATGCCTGGACCAGGTCCGGATTCCTCCGGAGCGCCTCGCGGAAGTGAGCCTCGGCGGGAGCGTCCCGACCGACACGTTCCTCGATCACTCCGAGATTGAAGTTGGCCACCGGTGACTCCGGAGCGGTGGCGACCGCCTGCTCCGCCAGGGCCAGGGCCCGGGTCGTGTCGCCGACCTTCTCGTACGCCGCGGCGAGATTGGCCAGCCCGTTGACCCGGGCCTCGGCCTGGAGCTCGCTCGACGGCACCAGAAACGATACCGCGATTCCGACGATCGCCACGACCGCGCCGACGGTCCGCTTGCGGAGCGTCGGGAACTCGGCGACGCCGAGCAGCGCCGCGAGTCCGCAGCCGGCGGGCACCGGCAGCAGCGCGGTGAACGGCAGCCGGTAACGACTGGAGACGTAGAACAGCAGCGGCATCGCCGCGGCGGCGGCCAGAGCGGCCCAGACCGCGCTTCCGCCGCTGTGACGGATTCCGCCGAGGGCGACGCCGGCGCCGGCCAGCCCGAGCAACAGCGCCAGGGGGACGATGCCGATCTCGGAGTACTCGGGGAAGCGCCACGTCGTGCGCCACGGGTTGTCGTCGAGGGCCGGCGAGTAGTCCAGGCCGTGCTCGTGATTGTCCAGGGTCAGTCCCACCCGCACCAGGGCCAGACGCAGGCTGCCCGGAATGTCGTCGAGACGCGCGGCGACCGCCTGGGAGCCCCACCAGCGATCGGCCTCGACGTCGTCGAGCTGGCGGCCGCTTCGCTGACGGGCGATGTGGGTCGCCTCGCGGCGCTGATCGAGGACGGAACCGGAGAAGCCCCGGGGTGGCGTGAAGATGCCCCAGGCGTCGGGGCCGTTGCCGTGGTAGGCGGTCATCCCGGCATTCGAGGTGACCGGAACCCAGTGCCCCGAGGCGAGTCGGTTGCGTACGGCAACCGGGGTCAGCACCAGCACGAGCCCGAGCAGGACCCAGCCGCCGCGGGCCGGCCGCCGTCCGACGAACAGCAGCGCCCCCCAGGCCAGCGGTACGAGAAGCAGGTTGGGCCGGGCCAGCGTCGCCAGTCCGGCCACGGCGCCGGCCAGGCCGGAGCGCCACGGCGAACCCTCGCGAGTCAACGGTTGCAGCAGCAGCGCGCCGACCAGCAGCAACAGCGCCAGCGGCTCTCCCAGCGGGCGGGAGCTGAAGAACGTCGTCGGTGGATACAGCAGGAACAGCACCGCGGCGAACCAGCCGGCCCGGTCTCCGGCGGAACGCCGGGCCAGCAACGCCACGCCGCCGGCGGTCGCGACGGAGAGCACCTGTTGCAACAGGTAGAGTCCGGAGAAGTTCTCGCCGACGATGCGGAAGTAGATCGACAGCAACCAGGGGTACAGCGGTGCCTGATAGAACGCACCCGCCGGCCCGGACTCCCCTGCCGCCAGGGCCCGGGCCCAGTTCGTGTAGATCTCGCCGTCGAGCATCGGCGCGGCGAAGCTCGGATCGGTCGCCGGCTGGACGACCGGTAGAGCACCCGCAGGAAGATACCCGGCACCGAGGATCACGCCGACCGCGGCCGATCAGGACAGCGGCGCTGCGCCGCGGAGCGTCGACTCCGCGTCGCGCTGGCTTCATCCGGATAACGTTGCTTCCGCTGGAGCGCCGTTCGCGGGAAGCAGCGTGCCGGCGGATTCCACGAGCCGGGCCAGGACCACTGAGCATCCCGGTCGCCAGGCAGCCCAGTCCGTACTGGACCGAGCGGCCGAAGTTGATCGACGAGGCCTCGGCGAAGTAGCGCGTCGGGCAGCTGATCTCGGCGATGACGTAATCCAGCCAGAGGATCTGCGCCAGCATCTGATTGTCGAAGACGAAGTCGTCGGAGTTGCCTTCGAGGGGCAGCCGTTCCAGCAGCTCCCGCGAGAACGCGCGGTAACCCGGTGTGGTACTCCGGAGAGCTTGGCGCCGATCAGGACGTTCTCTGACGCAGCGGTGAGGAAGCGGTTGCCGACGTAGCGCCACAGCGGCATGCCGCCGCGCAGCGCCTGGCCGCCGAGGATCCGCGAGCCGATGACGCAGTCATACAGACCGTTGCCGATCATCGACGTCATCGCCGGGATCAGCTTCGGCGTGTACTGGTAGTCCGGGTGGACCATGATCACGATGTCGGCACCGGTCTCCAGGGCCAGGCGGTAGCAGGTCTTCCCGTCCCTCCTCCGTCCCTCCATTTACTACCCCGCGAGTCTCCCCGGGCCCAGGCCTGGGTCGCCCCTGGCCCGGCCGCGGTGACACCGCGATGCGGACCCCGGCGCGCCGCGCGGCGACCCGCGCGTTGGCTTGCGCCGGGTTCCCCAACCTTACCGAACTATTCCCCCCGCCGGCCGGGGTGGGGCAGCGGCCCGCACGTCGCCGTGATCGGCACCATGGGCCTCGGGCCGTCGTCGCCGGCGGCACGCCTGCGCGGCGCCGCGGCTGGTCGGCGGCTCGCGGGGGGCACGCGGTGTGCGCTCGGGTAGGCCAGCGCCCGGCGGCGCGCCGGCGGCGCGCCGTGCGTCGCCGGCTGGTCGCGCGGAGCCTCGCGGGCCGGGACGCCGATTGCTGCGCGATCTCCGAGGTAGGCCAGCGCCCGAACGGCGAGGAGTCTGCTCTCCGGTGCCGACCGCAGCAGGGTCCGCGCCAGCGCCGGTACCGCAGCCGCGGCGGTCACTCCCGCCGGCGCGGACGGCCCAGTCCGCCAGCTGGGTCGCACCCCAGGCGCTCACCGGCACATGCCCCTGGCGCACCTGGAAGACCTCGGTCGTCAGCCTGGGGCCGTCGAGGTGGGACAGGGCGATCGAGCCACCGTAGTAGCCGTGCCCGGTCGACAGCGGCACGCCGTCGCCGGCGCGGACCGGCTCCAGCGGATCGAGGGCGCCGATCGGGAAGCGCACCTCCTGCTTGTGGACCCTGTCGGGCACGACGACCCAGTCCCCGGGGGCGAGCCGCGATCGGTCGGGGACGATCGGCAGCATGCCGAGCTGCTCGGCGTGGAACTGGAAGCCCCAGTGGCCGACGTACCAGATCCGCGCCTGCGGGTCTCGCTGGCGAATCGCCTCGGCGGCGAGTCGCGGGGCCTGCTGCTGGGCCCGTGCCTCGAGGATGTCCACCGACTGGAACAGCAGCGCCAGCACCACGCCGGCGGCGGCGAGCCCTTGCAGCGTGCGCGGCCCGGGTAGCCGGTCGGTGCGAGCCGCGAGCCGTCCGAACAGGAACGTCGCCACGATCAGCAGCCCCATCACCCTGCGGACCGCCGGGAAGGGAGCGGTGGAGAGGAACACGCCGAGCTCGACGACGAACCAGAGGACGAGGAACAGGTCCAGCCGTCCCTCGGCGGGTTCGCCCCGAGACGACGTCGCGGTCTGGACCAGGCGCAGCGCGCTCGCCGCCAGGGCCGCCCACCAGATCACGCCGAGGATCCCGAACAGCGCCGGCGCCGTCGGCGCCAGGAACAGCGTGCCGTAGGCCGCCACGATCGCGCCGCCGAGGGGCAGGGCCCAGCGGGACGGCAGGCCGAGTCCCAGCAGCCCCGGCAGGAACGCCAGCGGCAACGTCGCCCCGGTGAGCCGGATCATCGGCAGGATCATCTCGGATCGCGGCAACCAGAACAGTCCGTAGCGTAGCTGTCCCAGGAACATGCCCTGGCCGTAGCGCAGGGTCATCAGCGCCTCCCACGCCGCGAAGATCGCCAGCGCGGTGCCGATCGCGATCGCCCCGGCGGATCTGCGCCGCTCGAGGAGCGCGTGCAGCGCGATGGCGGCCAGGATGCCGACCATCGTGTACTTCGTCTGGGTCGCCAGCCCTGCGACGAGTCCCGACAGGACCGCCAGCCGCGGAGACCCCTCGTCGACCGATCGAAACCACAGCGTCAGCGCCGTCAGCCCGAGGGCGATCGCCGGGACGTCCTGCATCAGATTGAAGCCGGGCAGGAAGGCGGGCGACAGCACGAGCCCGATCGTGGCCCACGGAGCCATCCCCGGGGCGAGCCGCCGGACCAGCGAGTCGACCGCGCGGACCAGCAGAAAAGCGAACGGGAAGAACCAGAGCTTCCAGAGCCACGGGGTCGGCCCGAACAGGGCCAGGCCGAGCGCCCACCAGTAAGGGGTGACCGGCGGCGTCAGCTCCTCGTAGACCGGCTGGGGCCACTGGAGCCAGAAGATATCGAACCCGTAGGGATCGGTCGGGTCGGCGACGATCTGTCGGGCCACCTCGTAGATGAACGGGTCGTCGATATGCAACGGCTTGACCGCGTTGAGCAGGGTCAGCGTGGCGGCGAGAACCAGCAACAGGAGCGTTGTCTGGCCGCGAGGGGCGGAGGGGGCGATCATGGGAGTGCCATTGTCCAACATTTCGGGCGCCCGGTCGCCGTGGAATGCCCGGTGGGCTTCTCGTTGACACCTCAGGGGGCGCGCACGATAATCTCTACTTGCTCGAACGGGATCGCGCCGTAACTATTTGCTGATACATGGGTTACACCACTCAACCCCCTGACGCTCCCCCCGGGGTCGACCTCTCCTTCGTGATCCCCGTCTACAACGGGGCCGCGACGATCGGTCGCGTCGTCGAGACGATCCACGAGATCTACTCCGATCTGTCGATCGAGGTCGTCCTCGTCAACGACGGTTCCCCCGACGATAGCGAGGCGGCCTGTGCCGGGCTGGCCCGCCGCTTCCCCGACACGGTGACCTTCGTCAACCTGGCCCGGAACTTCGGCGAGCACAGCGCCGTGCTGGCCGGACTCAACCACGCGACCGGGGCCCACGTGGCGATCCTCGACGACGACGGACAGAACCCCCCGGATCAGGTCCGCCGGATGTACGACGCGGCGGTCGAGAACGACTGGGATGTCGCCTACGGCCACTACCGGGTCAAGCATCACAGCGCCGGCCGCAACCTCGGCAGCCGCTTCAACGGCTGGGTCGCCAACGTGATGTTGCACAAGCCGCCGGGGCTCTACCTCTCCAGCTTCAAGGTGATGAACCGCTTCATCGTCGACGAGGTGACGCGCTACCGCGGCGCGTTCCCCTACATCGACGGCCTGATCCTGCGGGCGACCGCGAACCTGGGGCAGGTCGACGTCGAGCACCGGGCCCGGCCCGACTCCGAGTCCAACTACACATTGACCAAGCTGTTCATGCTCTGGCTGAACATGTTTCTCAACTTCTCGATCTTGCCGTTGCGACTGACGGCGAGCCTGGGGATGTTGACCTCGGTGGTCAGCCTGTTCCTGATGGTCGCGATCGTCGTCGACAAGCTCTACTTCACCAAGGACCTGGTCGTCGGTCTGCCGACGGTGCTGGTCACGATCGTCTTCTTCGCCGGCGTGCAGCTGGTGATCCTCGGTGCGATCGGCGAGTACCTGGGGCGGCTGTTTCTCGACCACTCCGGCAGCCCGCAGTTCGTCGTGCGCTACGTGAAGCGTCGCGGAGCCGGCGATGAGTAGTCCGTTCGCAGGCCGTCGGGTCCTGATCACCGGGGGCCTCGGCTTCATCGGCAGCAACCTGGCGATCCGCCTGGTCGAGGAGGGCGCCGACGTGCTGCTCGTCGATTCGATGCTGCCGGCCTACGGCGCGACCCTGGCCAACATCGAAGGGGTTCAGGATCGGTTGCAGGTGAACTTCTCCGACGTGCGGGACCGACACAGCCTCTCGTATCTGGTCCAGGACCGCGACCTGATCTTCAGCCTCGCCGGCCAGGTCAGTCACAGCGAGAGCATGCGCGACCCGGAGACCGATCTGGCGATCAACGGGACCAGCCAGCTGTCGTTGCTCGAGTGCTGCCGCCACGGCAATCCCCGGGCCAAGATCGTCTTCGCCAGTACCCGCCAGCTCTATGGCCGTCCGCAGTACCTGCCGGTCGACGAGGATCACCCGCTGATGCCGGTCGACGTGAACGGCATCAACAACCTCGCCGCCGAGATGTACTACACGCTGTACCACCAGGTGTACGGCATCCCGACGGTCAGCCTGCGCTTGACCAACACCTACGGACCACGGATGGATCTGGCCAGCCGCACCAAGGGCTTCGTCGGCATCTTCGTCGACCTCGCCCTGGCCGGGCAGCAGATCAAGCTGTTCGGCGACGGCTCCCAGCGCCGGGACTTCAACTACGTCGACGATGTCGTCGAGGCGCTGTGCCTGGCGGCGAGCCGGGACGAGTTGAACGGCCGGGTGTTCAACCTGGGCCACGGAACGCCGCGCAGCCTGCTCGAGTTCGTCGAGGTGCTCCACGGCCTGACCGGTGTCTCCTACGAATGCGTGCCGTTTCCCGAGGACGCCAAGGCGATCGACATCGGCGACTACTTCGGTGAGTTCAAGCGCTTCCACGAGGCGACCGGCTGGACGCCCCGGATCGACCTCGAAGAGGGGCTGCGGCGGACGATCGAGCATCATCGCGGCCGCCGGAAATGATCCCGTTCTTCGACTACCGGCCGGCGCTGGCGACGATGCGAGACGAGATCGACGCGGCGGTCGGCCGGGTACTCGATTCCGGCCGGTTGATCCTCGGCGACGAGGTCCGGGCTTTCGAACAGGAGTTCGCCGCGTTCGCCGGTGCCGCTCAGGCGGTCGGCGTCGGCACCGGAACCGACGCGATCGTGCTCGCGCTGCGCGCGCTCGGCGTCGGCCCGGGTGACGAGGTGATCACCGTGGCCAACGCCGGCGTGCCGCCGGTGGCGGCGATCCGTCTGGTCGGTGCAACGCCCCGGTTCGTCGAGATCGACGACGAGACGATGTTGCTCGATCCCGCCGCGATCGAGACCGCGATCACACCGCGGTGCCGGGCCTTGCTGCCGGTACATCTCTACGGGCAGCCCGCCGACGTCGCCGCGATCGGCGCCGTTGCCGACGCTCACGGCCTGGGCTGGATCGAGGACTGCGCCCAGGCCCACGGGGCTTCCCGGGGGGGCACGCCGGTTGGCCTCACCGCGCCGCTGAGCAGTTTCTCGTTTTACCCGACCAAGAACCTCGGCGCGTTCGGCGACGGCGGGCTGATCCTGACCCGATCGGCGGAGCACGCCGAGGCGCTCCGGGAGCTGCGGATGTACGGATTCCGCGGCGGCCTCGTCTCCCACCGCGAGGGGATGAACAGTCGTCTCGACGAACTGCAGGCCGCGGTGCTGCGGGTGCGGCTGGCCCATCTGCCGGCGGCGAACCGTCGGCGAGTCGAGATCGCCGGGCGCTACCGTGCGGGTCTCGCCGGTTGCGACCTGCGCCTACCGCCGGCGATGCCCGACAGCGAATGCGTGTTCCATCTGTTCGTCGTGCGTGTCGCCGACCGTTCGGCGGTGATCGCCCGGCTCCAGGAGGCCGGCGTCGGCCACGGCGTGCATTACCCCGAGCCGGTGCACCTGATGGAGGGCTACCGTGCCCTGGGCGGGAGCGCCGGCCAGCTTCCGATCACCGAGGAGGCCTGCCGCAGCGTGCTGTCGTTGCCGCTGTTCCCCGGCCTCGAGGACGCCGACGTGGATCGGGTGATCGACGTCGTCCGCGCTGCCGTCGGTTCCCGGGACGGATGAACCCCGGCGAATACGACGCGATGGCCCGCGTCGAGGAGGGCCACTGGTGGTACCGCGGACTGCGGGACGCCTACAGCCGGGTCCTGGAGCGGCCGGAGTTCCGGTTGCCCGACGCCGCCCGGATTCTCGACGCCGGCTGCGGCACCGGCGAGAATCTGCGCTGCTTGATCGACCTGTTGCAGCCCGGGTATGCCGAGGGCTTCGACCCGTCGGACGAGGCGCTGGCCTGGGCCGGGCGCAAGGCACCCGCGGCGGAGCTGTACCCGGGCGACCTCTGTGCACCGCAGCTGCGTTCGGCAGGCTTCGATCTCGTGGTCAGCCTCGACGTGATCTATATCCCCGGCGCCGAGCGGGCCCTGGCCGGGCTGCAGACGATCGTCGGGGCGATGAACAGCGGTGGGTTGTTCGTCGTCAACCTGCCGGCCTACGACTGGCTCTACAGCGAGCACGACGTCGCGATCCACACTCGTGAGCGTTACACCGCCGGCCGTGTGCAGGCGCTGTTCGACCGGCTGGGGTTGCAGGTCGAGCGTCTGTCCTACCGGCTCTGCTTCCTGTTCCCGGCGATCGTGCTCTCCCGTCTGCCGGGGAAACTACGCGGGGCCCGGGCCGGCGACGCCAGCGCCCGCTCCGATCTCCACGAGCCCCCGGGGGGCTGGACCAACCGTGTGTTCCTGCCGACGCTGCTGGCCGAGAATCGACGGATCGCCCGGGGCGGCCGGTTTCCCTGGGGCAGCTCGGTCTTCGCGGTGGGGCGCAAGCCATGATCCGCCGGCTGTGCGGACCGACGTCGGCGAAGACCTGGTACACGTTGCTGGCGCTCAACCTGTTGCTGCGCATCGTTCTCGCGACCTTGCCCGGCTACGCCAACGACGTCGACTCGTACAAGCGCTGGGGTCTCGGCGCGGCCCGGAGCGGCCTCGCCGCAGCCTACGAGAACACCCACGTCGACTATCCCCCGCTGTTCCTGTATGTGCTGTCGGGAGTCTGCAAGATCTACCTGCTGGTCGACCCCGAAGCCTCGCCGGACAATCTGCCCGACGCGACGCTGCTGACCTTCCTGGTCAAGCTGCCGCACCTGGCGGCGGATCTGCTGCTGGCGGCGTTGCTGTTCAACGTGGTCTCGGTCCTGGGGACCTGGGGCAGCATCCGCGCCGGGCCGAGCCACGGCCGCACGGCGGCGTTGCTGTTCCTGTGGAACCCGGCGTTGCTGTTCGGCTCGGCCTACTGGGGACAGCCCGACGGACTCCACGGCGCCCTGGCCTTCGGCGCCCTGGCGGCGCTGGCGCTGGGTCGCTGCGCGACCTCCGGCGTCCTGCTGTCGCTGGGTGGCCTGATGAAACCGCTGGCCGCACCGCTGGTGCCTCTGCTGGCGGTCGCCGCGGGCGCGAGCCGCGGCGTGCGCGGCTTCGTCACCGCCGGAGTCGGCGGCCTGCTTGCCGCGGTCGTCGTCTTCCTGCCGTTCCTGCTCACCGGTCGGATCGGTCCGGTGCTGCAGAAGGTGCTGCTCGACGTCGAGGCGATGCCGTTCACCTCGGTCAACGCCCACAACCTGTGGTGGCTGCTGGGGTCATGGCAGAACGCCAACGCCTCCTGGCTCGGCCCCGTCAGCGCCAAGGGCTTCGGCCTGACGCTGTTCCTGGCGCTGTATGCGGCGTTGCTCGTGCGGGCCCTGCCGTGGATGCGGGATGCGACGGCGAGTGCGGGCGAGTTCGGTGCCCGGCTGTACCTGACGGCGGCGGCGGTGGTCACGAGCTTCTTCTTCCTCTCGACCCACATGCATGAAAACCACATGTTCCTCACGGTGCCGCTGCTGCTGGCGGTCGCCGGACGCTCCCGGGAGCTGTGCCTGCTGGCCCTCGGCGCTTCCTGCGCCGTCTTCCTCAACGAGGCGCTCCACGACCTGGCGCTGCCCCACGCGCTTCCCCTGCTCGGACGCCCGTCGCCGGTGCTGGATCCGCACCTCGGAACTCCGTACAGCTGGATCCAGCTGGTGGGAAGCTTCGTCAACGCGTTGCTCGTCGCGGCGGTCTTCGCGGGTACGTTACGCGAGGCCTGGCGGATCGCCGACGAGTCTCCTTCCGGAACGCCGACTCCGAGCTAAGGGTCAGTTTCCGGAACGGTGGCGGGTGTACTCGTCCCGGGGGAACAGGTCGGTGTTGATGTCGCCCCCGCCGAGGAACGCCTCGCGGTCGTCAGGGCCGATCCGTGTGACGACGGCCCGTTCCAGGTAGTGCTCCAGTTCGGCGACGACCGCGCGCTCCATGTGGGAGCGCCGCAGGTAGACCTGGGCCCCGGGCTCGGCCAGTCTTGACAGCACGGTCTCGCGGTCGAAAGGAACCGGCTCGGCGGAACCGACCATGAAGGTGAGGTCGCCGAGCTGGAAGCGCAGCACGTGAGGGAAGGCCTGCACCATCGTGCGCTCGGTTCGCGCCGTCGGCACGTAGCTGCACAGGAACCCGCCGGGTTTCAGCACGCGTGCGCCGGACTGGTAGAACTCGAGGGAGTAGAGGTTGCCGCTGTAGGCCATGTGCGGCTCGAGGGCGTCGGCCTCGACGACGTCGTACCGTCGGTCGCTGTTGCGCAGCGCCAGCCGTCCGTCGGCGAAGTGCAGCTGCAACCGAGGGTCGGCGAACAGCTGGGTCGCCGAGGGGCTGCCGAACCACTCGCTCTCGTCTTCGAGCAGCCGGCGCATGACGACGTGCTCGGGCCGGGCGATCTCGTAGACGTCGATCCGCTCCAGCGAGGGGCGGACGCCGGCGGCCCAGGCGGTGTTACCGGCGCCGAGACCGATGATCAGGGCGTCGGTGGGTGCCGGGTGGAGCAGGACCGACAGGCTGCCGAGGATCGTGTGCGCGCCGCCGTAGGGCAGCACGCTGTGTCCGGTGCCCCCGACCCGCATCACCGCCTGGTTGCGGGAGAGGCGTTGCAGGCCGACGACCGACGAGGCGTCCTCGGCGACGATCAGGTCGGAAGTCGACGTGCCGTGGAGGCGAGCCCAGAATGCGTCGGGTGCGGGGATCAGCAGCGCGAGGGTCAGGGTGAAGGCGGCGATCGCGAGCGCGGCAATCGCGGTCAGTCGTTTCTCGCCGGCCAGCCAGATCAGCGGAAACGCGGCACCGACGAGGGCGAGCAGCCGCAGGGTTGTCGGCGTGCCCAGGAAGTCGAGCAGCAACGTGCCGGTCAGCAGTCCGCCGAGGATCGAGCCGGCGATGTTCGCGGTCTGGATCACGCCGACACGCCAGCCGACGTTGGCCGGGTCGGTCTGCACCGCCCGCTGGATGAATGCGTAGGTCAGACCCATCAGCAGGGTCGGCAGCGCGATCAGGCTCAGCGGCAGCAGCAGCCAGACCTGGGTCATCAGCGATCCGGCCTCGGCCCAGCTCTTCAGCGCCAGACCCGAGTCGGTGGTCCAGTAGGCGGTCAGACCCGCCAGGGGCCAGCGCTCGGCGGGCCAGCGGGTCAGCAGGGCCAGGGACAGGATCGACGAGATCGTGATGCCCCACTGTCCGACGAAGAAAAAGCGCACCGGATTCGCCACCCGGGAGGCGATCCGCCCGCCGATCACGCTGCCCAGCCCGAGGAACAGCAGGAAGAAGCCCAGCAGGTGGCCGAAGGTGTACGGGCTACTCTTGATTCCGGCATCGAGGATCCGGAACCAGAGGATCTCCAGGGAGAGCGCCAGGAAGCCGCTCAGGGCGTAGATCCCGGCCCAGGAGAGCAGTCCCCGTCCGTCGGTTTTCGGCGAATCCTCGGCGAACTCCGCCGCCGTGAGGCCATCGGGCATCGTCAGCGTGATGGTGACGTCGTTGGCCGGGTCGGCTCCCCGATCCGACACCGCGGAACCCGCGCCACGCATCAGGACGAGCGCGCCGGCGGCGGCGGCGAAGTTGAGCAGCGCGACGAGTCGGATCGTGCCGACGAAGCCGAACTCCGGGACCAGCAGCCAGACCGTGGCGAAAGCGCCCAGGGCGGCACCGAGGGTGTTGAAACCGTAAAGGCCGCCGATCACCTTGGCGGCGCCGCTGGTCGACGGCACCAGGCCTCGTGCCAGCAACGGCAGCGAGGCCCCCATCAGCAGCGTCGGGCCGATCAGCAGGGCGAGATGCACGACCGGCAGGACGAAGGGGTAGCGGACCAGGAAGCCCAGGTGGTGATACGCCACGTCGTAGTAGAGCCAGGGGCTGATCAGGGCGAACAGGCCGATGCCCAGTTCGCAGACGCCGAAGGCGGCGATCGCCTGCCGCCGGGACCAGCCATCGGCGATCTTGCCGCCGAACAGGCTGCCGAAGCCCAGGCCGGCCATGAACGCCGTGACGATCATCGTGACCGAGTAGATGTGCTGGCCCGAGAAGATGCCGAGAATCCGCTGCCAGATCACCTGATAGGCCAGGGCGGCCGTCCCCGAGGCGAGGAACAGGACGCAGGCGAGAACGTAGCCGGGGGTGCGGGGATTCACAGGTTTTGGTTTCAGCGTTCGGACGGAGCCGGGATTATGTCATGACTCCGGAACGGGTGGCGAGGCGAGGCAGCGGCGAGGATCCTGGGTCAGGAGCGTGTCGGCGATTCGAGCCAATTGCCCCCAGAAAGAAAAATGGGGCTGCGAACCGAAGTTCGCAGCCCCTTTTCCTCAGACAAACAGGAGTCGAGAAAGCCTACCGCTTGGTGCGGTCGTTCGGCTTACGGTTGGTCGGCTTCACACGGATCCGCTGTTCCGGATCGGCGAAGTTGGAACCACACTCCGAACGCGTGGTCGCGCCGGAAGTGTTCTCGACAGGGATCCCGCTCTCGTTGGTGAGGGCGTACGTCGTGAAGACGTCCTGCTCACCGGCGCACGGGATGTTCAACGAAGCCGGAGCGCCGAAGTCCGTGCAGACGCCGGTCGGGTTCCAGTTCGCGATGTTGGTGTCGGGAGCGTCGGCACCGCGAGCAACCGTCGCGGAGTACCAGCAAACGCCCGGTACGAGAGTCTCGAGGCCCGTGCCGCCGCCGCCGGCGCCGCACGCGGGATCGAGGTACAGACCGGCGTCGAAGTCGCCGGAGTCGAGGGCGGCGATGTCAAGGATGACACCGGTCTCGCCCACGGCCGTGGAGCCGACGATTTCCGGAGCCGGAGTCGCCGCCAGGTTGATCGGCGCGCCGCCGGCCTGGATGAAGCTGTAGTTCTTGAACTCGTCCTGCTCGGAGCTCAGGATCGCGAACACCGGAGTGCCCTCTTCGTTGACGTCGGTGAGCTGCATGGCGGTGCAGGTCGAGGTCGTGGCGTCAATGCAACCGTCGATGCGGTTGTCGGCGTTCCAGCCGGTCAGGATCGAGACCGGATAGTTCGGGTAGGTGTAGAGCCACTCGGCACCCGGGAAGGTACCGCTGTCGACGCCACCGGGAGAGGCGGCATCGCCCTCGCCGAGCGCCCACCACGTACCGGCAAACGCGGCGGTGACGGAGGTTCCGTTCACACCGGTGCCGACCGGAACCGCGATTACGTAGCTGGTAAGGCCGCCACCGAGCGACACGATCGACCGGGCGTTGTCACAGGCGGCGTTGGCCGGCTGCACAGCGACGATCGCTACCAGCAGCCCAAGAGCCACTGCAAAGATCTTCATTTTCTTCATGTTAACTTCCCCTCCTGCGTCAAAGGAATATTAGTAGTGAGACGGAACGTAGGCGACGTTCTGGCTGACCTGGACGCGATAGCTGCGGCCAGGATCGAGATTGAAATCGTTGGCGAGCGAAGCACCGAGATAGCTCTGCAGCAGATCGGTGGAGCGCGTGAAACGGGAGACGGACAGAACGGCGTCGCCGCCGGCCTGGGCGTTGATCTCGGCGCGGAGTTCCGAAGCCGTTGCCGCCGTACCGTGGTACGGATAGGCGAAGTCGTTGGTGCCCGACGCCGAACCGTTGGTTCCGACGGTGTCGAGGCTGACGACGAGGCCAGGGTCATGGGAGCCGACGACGATGTAGTTCACGTCGCTGGCGACCTGTACACGGTAGCCCTCACCCGCGGAGAGAGCGAAGTCGTTGGCCAGCGAGGCGCCCAGGTAGGATGCCAGCAGGTCGGTCGACTTCACGAAGCGCGAGATCGAGAGGACGACATCGGCGCCGGCAGTGGCGTTGATGTCGGCACGCAGATCACTCGCATTCACGATGTTGGTCTGCTGGTTGTACGGGAGCGCCAGGCTGTTCGTGCCCGAGGCCGATCCGTTGGTTCCCGCTGTTTCCAGCGGATAGTTGAGCTTGAAGCCCATGTTCGAGGCAAAAATCCCGCCTGCGACGAGCACTGCGATCGCTGCCACTGCGACCACTGCAAATCTCTTGTTCATCGGTTCTCCTCCGGTGTCCACGCCACATGCATATTGCTGTGCCGGGCCCCTCCCCGCGTTCCGTAATGCCGGCGGTACGGTGACACTGCTTCCACCGACGCGCTAAATGTACCGGCACTTCCGGGAACGTCAAGAAAAGATTCGGGCTTAATGCCCTTTTCCAGCTTCGCGGTATGCACGCGAGCAATCCTTCCAACCCTTACAAAATTGTTGACTGACCACATAAAAGACAACTCAGTCGATCCGGTAAAAGACGAGACTCGGCCCGTTGGCCAGCTCATCACGGAACGAACCATCCTCGGTCACGAAGGTCGGCGAAGTGCTGAACCCCCGGGGATCCGTGGATTTGTAGACACTGTGGGCCCGATGGCCGTTGGCGATCTCGAAAATCACGTCGTTTCCGACCTTTTTCGCGGTCATCGGCGCGTGTCCGACCTCGACAGGCAGCGGGATCTGCCCCGGTCGCAGGACCAGGCCGAAGGCCGCCGCCAGCAACAGTGCGGGCAGAATTCCGGCCAGAATCAGCCGGTTCGATGGGACAAACAGCGCCGCCAGGGGGGCGCGGGCCGGGCTGCGGCCGGTGATGGAGTCCCGGATGGCTGCTCGTGTGGATGCGGAGAGCCCATCATCTTCGCCGGGGTTTCGCCGCTTCCACTCGGCGACCACACGATCCAGCGATCCGGGGTCACGTGTTGCTTCTTTCCGAGTCATGTTCACTCCAGTTCCCTTACACAGATGACTACCGTCGGTTAGGCCGTGGTGTTCAATCCGGGGGCGATTTTTTTTCGTCGTCGGTCAGATGGCGCTGCAGGGAGCGCCGGGCCCGGCTCAGGTGCCGGCGGACGGTGATCGCCGTGATTCCCAGGGATCGGGCGACTTCGCGGCTGGTCAGCTCCTCGAGTTCGCAGAGCACGAAGACCGCCCTCTCCCGCTCACTGAGAAGATTCAGGGCGTTTTCGAGGCGTTCCCAGTCCTGGCGGCCGGTCATCCGGTCCCCGGGCCCGGGACGACCGTCGGGGGCGTCTTCCAGTCCCTCCTCCCAGGCGGTCTCCCCTCCCCGGATCCGGGCCGTGCGGGATCGGTGGTCGTGGGAGGCGTTCACCGCGATCCGGTACAACCAGGCGGAGAAGCTGCGGCCCCTGCGGAATCCCCGGAGATGGCGAAACACCCGGATGAAGACATCCTGGGCCACGTCCTCCCGGTCGCCCTGGCGGACGCCGAGGAGCCGCAGGATCCTCAGGACCCGGGACTCGTGACGTTCGATCAGCGCTTCGAAGGCGCGGACGTCTCCATTCCTCGCGGCGGTGGCGAGGTCGTCGTCGGAGACCGATTCGGAGTCGTCTCGATTCACGGCGTTTCCGGCGGGGACCCGACGCCCAGGCGCCGGCGGGAGCGACCAGACCTCAGTAGGGACTGATCTGCCCGAGTGTATCCACCGCGACGACCGAATAGTAACGGACCTCGGCGGGAAGCGGAATCGCCAGGGACGTCTCCTGGGTCGTGGTGAACGCCGGGACCGTGCCGTCGAGGATCTGTGCAACCGAGAACGGGGTCTCCGACATGTGGACGGCATAGTGCTGGAGGGCGACCTTTGCGCCGCCGAACACGGCGTCGACGGGGTCCCAGTCGAGAAGCAGCATGCCCGTCGTCAGGTCCTTGGAGAGTCGCAGCTCGGTGCTCCGCGGGAACTCCGCGCCCAGTCCGCTGCGGAGGGCGGTGTCGGAGACGGCGCGGACGCGGTAGTGGGCGTTGCCGGGAGCGATCGCAGCACCCACGTCGAGGAACGCGGGGCACGGTGAGACGCACTCACCGATCTTGACCAGCGAGTCGTTACGATAGTCGGAGCCGCTGCCGCGGAACACTTCGTAGGTGACGACGTTGACGGGCTTGCCGTAGATGTCGACGGTCACCGGCTCCCACGACAGCTCGAGGTCCGCTCCGGAGACTCGCACCGCCAGATCGTCGATGAACCGCGGAGCGCGAAGGCCCGGGGCGAAGACCGGGAAGTCGCTCTGTTCGTCGGACACCTCGGAGGTCAAGGATGAGGTGTTGGTCGCACTGAGGGCGAAGTAGTAGACGACGCCTTCGTCGAGGCCGCCCACCCCTGCGCTGGTCCCCGTTTCGACAATCATCGCCGACGAGTAGTCGCCGGGGGCCGTGCCGAAGTACAGGGTGTAGTGGGCGATGTCATCCTCCGGGTTCGCGTTCCAGCTCACATTGATCTGGGTACCCGCGCCGGGGTCGTGCAGCGTCAAGCCGGTAGGTACGATCGGCGGATCGGGATTCAACGGCACCGCACTGACGCAGTCCGGTCCGGCGTCGCAGTCGGAGTTGAAGTTGGACCAGGCGCTGAGGACGCCCTCGGGGTCACGGGCGATCACGTAGTAGTAGTAGGTCCAGGCGTTGAGGACGTCGTCGTCGGTGAACGTCGTTCCGGCGATCGGGCTGTCGTTCAGCAGGACGTAGTTCAGCTGACTCGGAATCACCGACGGCGAACGGTACACGTCGTAGGTGACCCCCGGTGTCGAACTGGCGGTCCAGCTCAGTTCGACCTCGGCGTTCCCGGCCGCCGCGACGACCTGGCTCGCCGGGTCGACCCAGGGCAGCACGAGCTGCAACGCGGGGTCGGTCAGCAACGCATAGTGCTGGCAGGGCTCGATCGATCCCTGGGTGCAGAGCTTCGTCAGCACCTTCAACACCGGAGCGGCGATCGTCCGCTCTCTGCGGTTGCCGAACCAGTCCCGGTACATCACATCGCTGACGGTGTTGCCGATGTAATTGAACGACAGCCCCGTCGGCGAGAAGACACCGACGGCGCCGCCGCCCTCCCGGTGCAACCAGGACTCGGCGACGTTGTTCGCGGCGGTGATGTGGAAGCCGCCGGTGAGGCAGTTGTGGGCCATCATGAACGGCAGGCGATCGCCGTTGACCAGGTCTTCGCTGTCCCGGATCGCCGGGAAGCGCTCGTCGAAGTAGGCATCGTTGGACCAGAGGACGAAGTTGCCGTGGCCGGCGTACTGCACGATCGCCGCGCCGTCCGAGTAGCCGTCGACGCCGTTGACGGCGTCCTTGATCATCTGCCGCATCAGGTCCGGTGCGGTGGACATGTTCGGGAACCACAGCTCCGAGTAGTAACGGATGTGCCGGGTCGTGAACGGCTCCGGGCCGGGGCAGCGGGTCAGGCTCGTCGAGGTTCCCGCGGAGCAGATCAACGCCTCGACCTTCCCGTGGGTCGTTTCGAAGTCGAGGTTGCCCTCGCCGGAACTGCTGCCGCGATCCGAGAACAGGACCGTGTGCCGGCGCCACGGGCCGGGCGGCGGCGCGGTCTCGTAGTCGAGGATCTTGGTCAGCACCATCTCGATCTGCTCGAGGCTGCGCCCCGGGATCCGGCCGATCAACAGGTCGGCGAGAGGGTCGTCGCCGATGACCGCCGCCATCAGGTTGTCGCTGGCGTAGTAACCCAGCACCGGATCTTCCTTGAACATCAGCTGTGTCGGTACGAAGGAGCCCTCGGCGGTGCCGCCCTTGTAGTCCAGCGACCCGTCGCCGAGGAGCATGGCGAAGGTCGGCTTCGGATCGGCCCAGCCCTCGCCATCGGCGTCGGAGAGGATCCAGCGGAAGAACTCGCGAATGCCGTCGGGGCCCGAGATTCCGTGGTGGAAGGTGTCGTAGACCTCGTTCAACGAGACCACGATCGAGGAGTAGCCGCCGCCGGCGGAGGATGCGCGATGGGAAAGCAACGAGGCCAGAGCGCTGCCCGGTTCGTTGTCGAGCAGGTCGGGATGGGCGATGACGACGATGTCGGCCTGGATCGACGGGTCTTTCAGGTCGGCAGCGGCGAGCGGCTCGATGTCGTCGCTCGCCGGTACCGAACTGGCGTCATCCCCGGCGACCAGGAAGGTGCGCGGTGCGCTGCCCTTGGCCGGATCGGCGGAGATCGCGAAACGGACCGTGTGATTGCCGGCACCGCTGACCTGGCCACCGACGAGGCGGACCGGGATCGCGACGCCGGAGGACGGGTCGGTCTCCAGTTCGTAGATCGCAGGGCTCCCGTCGAGCAGGCCGTCGACCTCGAACTCGATCGTCTCGTTCGGCCACTGGAAGATCAACTGCTCGTCGATCGCGGTGAACGCTCGCGGGTAGGTCACGTCGATGTAGTCGAGGATGAAGTCGTTGCGCTGGGCTTCCCCTTGCAACGCTTCGAGTTCGACGTCGACGGTGGCGGTCGCCTGCGCCGGACCGCCGCCGTCCCAGGTCATCTCGTGGAGAAACACCGTCGTTCCGTCGAAGGCGCCGAGGATCTGCAGCAGCTCCTCGCCGAACGAGTTCCGCAACGTCACCCGGGTGTCGTGATCCGGGTCGACCGCGTCGTCGGACGAGGTGCCGCGCACCTGGACTCGCAGTTCGAGGGGCATCGTCGGTGAATAGAGTCCCGGGAGTTCGACCGTCTCGACACGGGAGGTCGGACTGCTGGTCGCGACCAGCGTCGGCAACCAGTACCAGGGATCCTCGCGGCCGAGGGGCCGGTAGGCGTTGTCCTGCTGGACGTTGACCGTCGCCTCGAAATAGGGCGGTGCGTCGCCGACTCCGCCGGGCGCCGCATCCCGGCTCTCGATCGGGGCTGGAGGCGATTCGCCGAGGGACAGGATGTAGACGTTGTCGTCGGTGAAGTCACCGGCGGCGTACAGGTCCTTGCGCGGCTCCTCGAAGTCGTGATTCAGGATCGTCTTCGGTTCGCCGAGCAGCGGCTCCCCGTAGAACTGCACCCACTCCCCGGCCTCGAGCCAGTCGTCGCCGTCCTCGTGAATCTCCAGCGGAACCGGTACCCCGCGGCAGGTCAGCCGCCACTCGGAGATCGCCCGGCCACCGATGGCGGTCTCGCCGATCGCCGCGTGGTCCAGCCGGACGATGCCCGACTCCCGGATCGTGATCCGCAGAGAAGGTGTCCGGGCCTTGTCCGGCGTTGCGGCGGCCGGGGCCGGCCCGCGCTTGTTGCGGAAACGGCTCAGCCGGAACTCCCGACCCTGCTCGTAGTTCGCGAAGCTGTCGGCGTAGACCGATTCGAAGACCCGGTCGACCCGGGGTTCGGCGGTCGCCTCGGCACTGCTGCCGGCGAAGTGAACCGTCAGTTCGATACCGCGGGCCTCGCGCAGCCCCCGGCGGATCGGATCCCAACGGAACGGCGAAACATGGACCTCGACGTAGCGCTGGTCCCGCAGGACGCCGGTCTCACCGAGCCAGGCGATCTGGCGCGGAAACAGCTGAGCACCCTGGTAGATCGCCGGGTCTTGCCGGCGAACTTCACGGGATGCGTCGGAGAGCACACGGCTACGCAGCGCCGGATCGGCGTCGGCTTCGATCAGCTTCTCGTGCTGACGTTCGTCGAGCTCCTGGATCCGTTCGGCAGTCGGGCGCGGGATCTTGCCGGCGTGGAACAGCTGTTCCGCCACGCGCACTTCGAGACGCGGGGCAACTCCGGGCGGGATGGCGACGAGATAGGTGCGGGTGGGGAGGTCGGGGGCCCCGGGACGCCGAACCGGCGTCCCGAAGCCCTCTATCTCGATTTCTATCGAGCCGTTCTCCCGGGGTGTCAGACTTGGAGTCGGGCTCTCGACGCGAAAACTATACCGGTAGGAAGACTGTTCGTCTCCGCTGGTTTTTGCAGGCCCACTGACGGCCTGTCCCAGCGATATGAACAGCAGCACGACCCCCCATGCAAGTCTTCCAAGTGGCATTGACCGCAACCGCCGCGAAAAAGGCAGCGGATGCGTTCCTCATTGGATCAGCTCTGAACCGGACCAGAACCGCAGTTGGCGTCGTTTTCCTTCGCGCAGCTGACAGCCCGGGCTTCGAGCTTCTCCGTGTGCACAACTGCCGGACGCTCGTAGATCTTCTTCATTCGCCTGCCTCCCCCTGATCTCTGCCTAGGGTTTATTAAAGCCGGACCCATCGGAGGCCCGGCTCGGCGTACATATACGTTGCCAATTTGGCCATTTCAAGCAGTTTCTAGCTAGCTTTTGACTCACCGATCTGCAGCAACTCGTAGTGTCGACGAACGGCCTTGGCGTTGACCTCCGCCTGAGGGTACAGCGCCTTGGGGTCGCCGGTTTGGGTATCGGCCACTCCCATGCAGAACGTAAAGTACTTCCCGTCCTCGTGATTGTCGAGGTCCTTGCGCACATCGACCGACGTCTGGCGCACCTCGTTGAGGACCGGGGAATCGACCCATAAAGCCCGTAAATCCTCGATTTCGAGGATGTTCCCGGCCTCCTTGCGCCAGGCGACGCAGGGCAGGATGTTGCCGTACGGGTCGAGGGTGAAGCCTGATCTGCCGGAGCCGCAGTTGGCCGTCGAGTCCGCCGCGCAGTGGTTGGCCCGGGGCGGCAGCATGCCGTCGTGGAGCGGTCCGAACCACTCGCCCCAGTACTTCTCGATGATCTCGGAGTCCGCCGCCAGGGAGAGCGGATCCTGGTTGCCGTCGTCCTTCGGCGTGATCACCGCGTCGAAGCTCATCGGGCTGGTCAGCTCGTCGGCGAGGGCCTTGATCTCGAACAGCTCGTGCTGGTTGATCTGGGTGATCGGGCACTTGAGGGTGACCTTGACGTCCTGTTCCCGCAGATTGCGGATGCCCTGGACGGTGCGCTCGAAGGAGCCCTTGATCTTGGTCAGGGCGTCGTGGGTCGCCGGCTGGGCCCCGTGGAGGGAGATCTCGACCTCCATCGGGTTCAGTTCCTTGACCTTGCGCACCATCTTCGGTCGGCGAGCAGGTAACCGTTGGAGTAGATCCGCAGGGCCATGCCCAGGCGGCGGACCTCCTTGGCGATCTTCCAGAAGTCCTTGTGAACCATCGCTTCGCCGCCGGTGAGGGTGACGTAGAGGACCCCGAGGTCCGCGATCTTCGCCAGGGCGATGAAGATCTGCTCGGTGGTCATCTCCTTCTGCCCGGTCGGCGAGTTGTAGCAGAACGTGCAGAGATGATTGCAGCGGTAGGTGATCTCGATCTGGCAATTCAGCGGAATCGCCTCGGCGAACGCCTTCGTGATCAGCCTCTGGTAGGGGTTGGGCTGCGCCGCAGCCTGTTCTTTGTCGCTCATTAGCCGCCTTCCGACCCGTCGGCCAGCAAACCTTCCGATCGAAGTTCATCGATGAAGGCAATCACGTCTTTCCTGGCTTGATCCGGGGTTACGTCAAACTCGTCGAGGACCTTGACCACGATCTGGTCGACGGTGTGGTCACCGTCCAGCAGGGCGAAGATCGTGGCTCCGGCCGGGTTGAGCACCTTGACCTCGGAGCGGCCCGGCAGGACCACGAGGCCCCCTTCGTCTCCGATGGTTCGATAGGCGGTATCGGGGTTCTTCGCGGGGCGGTTCTGCACGATCTTCCTCGTCACGCGTCCGTTGGAACGCGAACACGAACCCCGGAACGGCATCGCCCACGAGGCCGCTCACCAGGTCCGATTTGCCCGGTAAGTGTACGGTCATGCCCTGGGGGCATCAACCAGAAGGTGTGCGAGGGTAGCCTGGAAGCTGCGGAAGACCCCGAATTCGGCGGCGATCCGGCCCCCGATCACCCCGGCGGGGCGCCTCCAGCGCCGGAATCCGCCTCCCGGGTGGACTCGACGAGGCCGCCGAAACGCTCATCGGCCACCAGCCCGGCGAAGTCCGGCGCGGACTCGATGACCTCGAATCTGCGGAATCCCCGGTCGACCGCCTGGCGTAACGCCTCGAGGGCCGCGTCGACATCGCCACCCCGGGCCTGGCAGCGGGCGTCCAGCAGGCGGATCCGGGCCGACTCGGGGAAGCGGTCCACGGCGGCGGGGACCTCCCCGTCGCAGACCGGCTCGTCGATCTCGAATCCGGCCACGATGCCGAGGTAGGCGAGCTGCTCCGAGTCGGGGAAGCGGGCGATCGCCGCCGAGAGGCTCTGCCGGGCTTCCGCCGGGCGGCCGAGCCGGGCCAGCGCCGCGGCGAGGGCGACGTGAGCCGGCTGGGAGTCGGGGTTCAACTCGACGAGCCGGCGGCTCGGGACCAGCGACTCCTCGCCCCGTCCCGTCTCGAGAAGCGCTTGCGCCAGGGCGCTGAGGGCCCAGATGTTCGTCGGA
Source organism: uncultured bacterium (assembly GCA_942490715.1). GTDB lineage: Bacteria > Acidobacteriota > Polarisedimenticolia > Polarisedimenticolales > Polarisedimenticolaceae > CALNYP01. The sequence goes on along the minus strand of CALNYP010000061.1, from coordinate 20,143 downwards.
TCCTGGCTCAGCACATACTCGCTGATCTGGATCACCTCGCCGTAACGCTTCCGGGCCAGCGCCCCCTGGGCCTGGAGAATCTCGACCTCGATGTTGACGAAGGCACGTGGATGGGGCGCGTTCTCGATCCGGTTCGTGCTGGCGCTTCCCGCGACGTATCCCAACCCCGAGATCGCCGCCGCGTCGGCGCCCATGTCGACGACGGCGTCCGCGCCACTGTCGGTGATCGGCTCGCTGAGCAGGTCGAGGGAGTTGCGCAGCTCGGCGACGCGCTCCGGTTCGAACGCGGCGCGGTTGTCGAGCTCGCCGGGATCGTCGGCGAGGTTGAACAGTTCGGGGTCCGTGGAGTCGATCAGCTTCCAGTCGCCGTAGCGAACGGCGAACAGCTCGGCCCAGCCGTAGTTGATCGCTCCGGTCAAGACCTCGGCATAGAGATCGCGGTCCGGTAACGACTTACCCTGGAGGGCCGGACGGAGGCTGATGCCCCGCATCCTGCCCGGCGGGTCGAGTCCGGCGAGGTCGAGCACCGTCGGCATCAGGTCGGCCAGGGTGACCGGTGCGCGGACACGGCCCGGTGCGGCTCCCGGCGCGCGCACGATCAACGGAACGCGCTGGGTCGTCTCGTACAGCAGGGTCGCATGGTAACGCTCGCCGTGCTCGTAGAGTCCCTCACCGTGATCCGCGGCGACGATGACCAGGGTCTGCTCCCACTCGGGGTCCTGGCGGAGCTGGTCCAGGAGGCGCCCCAGCTGGGCGTCGGCGTAAGCGATCTCACCGTCGTACGGACGATCGCGAAACGTCGAGGCCTGGGGAAACGGCGGCGTGTAGGGCCAGTGCGGATCGTAGAAGTGGAGCCAGGCGAAGGCGCGATTCCCCTGCTGCTCGCGGAACCAGTCGCGGGTCAGGTCGACGCCCTCCCCTGCCGTGCGCATCGCCGAGATCGGATGGGGGCCGTCTTCGTCAGGATCGCCGATCGGCGGATCGACCCAGGTGTCGAAGCCCTGGCGCAGGCCGAAGCGTTCGGCGACCACCTGGGACGCGGGAAAACCGGCGGTGGCAAAGCCGGCGGCCTGGAGCGACTCCGCCAGTGTCTTCGCCTGCTCGGACAGTCGGTAGAAGATGTTGTAGCGCACGCCGTGGTCGTGGGGGTAGAGCCCGGTGAAGATCGTCGCGTGGGACGGCAGCGTCGTCGGCACCGCCGAGAACGCCTGTTCGAAGACGACGCCTTCCTCCGCCAGAGCGTCGAGGTGACGGGTGTCGCCCTCGGTATAGCCATAGCAACCCAGATGATCGGCGCGGGTCGTGTCGAAGGTGACCAGCAGGATGCGCTGGGCCCGGGGAAGTCGGCTGCACCCGGCGGCGAGCAGGATCGCCGTCAACGCCAGGGTCGCGCCGAAGCGCGGGATCATGGGTGATACGCCTGCATGATCTCCGCGAATCGTCCGCTCTCGCGCAACCCGCGCAGGTCCGAGTCGGACTGCATGTGCTCCCATTCCCGGTAGCCGGCCTCGATCGCCGAACGCAGGAAGGTTTCGGATTCCTCGACGTCGCCGGCGAGGCTGCGCAGACAGGCCAGGTCGTACAGGACGTCGAAATCGCCCTTGCGGAGCGGGAGGATCCGGCGCAGCAGGAGTTCGTTGCTCTCGCCGTGCTCCGGCTTCCAGTGCGCGTGGACATACCAGTGAATCGCCTCGGGCTGCCAGGGGTAGAGCTCCACCGCGTGCTCCAGCGCCGGTGTCGCCGCCTCGTCGCCGAGGCCCGTCAGCAACTGGCCCCGATCGAGATACCCGGCGAGAGCGTCGGGGTCGAGGGCGGCGATCTGCTGCAACGATTCGCCGGCCTGGCGCCAGGCCTGGTTCTGCAGATGGATCCGGCTGTTCCAGAGCAGCGCGGCGACCTGACGCCGCTGGGTCTCGTTACCGAACCGTCGCCCTGTCGTCGAGACCGGCGCCGGCTTCAAGCCGCGGGCCCGCAGTGTGTCCAGCAGTTCGTCGTCGGCCGCTTGCGGCACCGGGACCGGGCGCTCGCCGCCGTCGGCTCCAACGCCGGCCGCGACCAGCGGCTGCCAGCCGAGCTCGTCTCTTGGAACGGCGGACCACGAGTATCGTGTCCGTTCGCCGGGTGCCGCCGAACGAAGGTCGATCCCCTCTCCGGCCAGGGAGAGGCCCGCGATCGCCGCGAAGGTCGCGGGTACATCCGGGGACCAGGCGTCGCCCGAGGCGTTGATCTCGGTTCCTCCGGCGAGGCGCAGGAACAGGGGCACGGTGACCGCGGCAGCGTCGACCGACATCCCTGGTCCTGGAAGGCTGCCCTCGGCGCCGCGAACGTCGCCCAGCGTACCGGCGACGATGACGTTCAGGTCGGGGCCGGTGTGGCGCTCGGCGGCATCGAGCAACCCGCCGAGCCACTCGTCGAACCGACTCAGATCGACCGGGCCGGGGGCCTGCTGGCCCAGCAGCGGCGTACTGGTGTGCACCCAGGCGAACCAGCGATCGTCGGGGGCCAGGCTGGTCAGCCAGGCTTCGACGTTGGCGCTCTGTTCCTGTTGACTGCGGAGCAGGCGGCGCCAGCGCTGGATCCCCGGCTGCACCGCGGGCGGAGCGTCGACGATCTCGAAGCTACCGAGCAGGCCGCTCAGGTAGCCCAGCCGGGCGGCGTCGGGGAACGCGGCGGTGCGGTAGCCGGCTTCGGCGAACCGCCCCGGCAGCGTGGTCAAGGCCGGGTCGAGGGTGTCGTGGAGATCGTCCCAGATCCCGTGGCGGTCCGGGCCGAGGCCGGTCAGGTAGGTCGCGACCGCGGGACGGGTCATCGGAATCGCGGTCCAGGCCAGGGTGGCCTGGCCCTGGCGGCCGAGGGCTTCGAGCCGCGGCGTCCGGGCCGCTCCGCCGAAGGTCGGGAGCTCGCTGGCGATCAGTCCGTCGACGGTGATCAGCAGAAAGCCGGCGGGCCCCGCCGGGGTCTGGCCGGCGTCGCTACCGCTACCGCGATCGCCGGAGCAGGAACAGACCGAGATCGCGAGGAGCAGACTCAGAACAACCGTTTGAAACTTCACAGAGCGCCTCTTCGCCCCGGTAGCGACCGGTCGGCCGTCCGGTGAACCGGTCCAACATACCGCACAGTCGGGGACCCGTCAGGCCGGGGATGCCGGCGACGATCCGCGCCGGGGGCCGGAAAACGGTTCAGTGCACGCTGAGCCGGGCACGGAAGAAGCCCGCGACCCGCTCGTGGTATTCCCCGAGGTGCTCCCCGTACAGGCCACTGCTCTGGGTCGCCGGGAGCAGCATCAGGTTGCCGTCGGCGTCGGCTTGCTCGGGAACCGAGTGGTACATCTCCTTGGTCCACGCGACGAGAGCCTGGTCGCCTTCGGGGGCCAGGAACAGGATGTCCCGGCCGAGGAGTCCGGACAGCGTGTCGGCGGCCCGGTTGTCGTCGATATCGGCGCGGGCGACGAGGCGAAAGACGCCGGAGTTCATGAACGACAGGTAGTCCCGGCCGAAGGACCATCCCGGGTAGAGCCGGCGTCCAAGGGTCGTTGCGACGTCGGGAACCAGCCCGTCGAGAACGAGGACCTGGATCCTCGGTTCGTCGGCCGCCGCCAGTACTGCGGCATGGGCGCCCATGCCGACCCCGTAGACGCCGACCTCCCGGGGGCCGGTATCGTCGAGGCTCGCCAGGAACGTGACCGCCGCGAGCAGATCGCGTTTCTCGTCCACGCCCAGGGTCGAACGCTCTCCGCCGCTCTCGCCGTGGCCACGGAAGTCCGGCAGCAACAGGGTGAAGCCGTCCTGCATCAGCACGCTGGCCAGATTGGCCAGGGAGGCCTTGCTGGAGCCGAGGTCATGGGCCAGCACCACCGCCGGGCGGTCCGGACGGCCCCGGATCAACCAGCCCTTCAGCGGGACTCCGTCGGCCGCCCGATAGTCGACCTGCGCCACGTCCATCCGCAGCAGCTCGAAGTCGAGAGGCTCGGAGCGGTGCCGGGTCGGCCGGGTAGCCTGGTCCACCTGCAGGACCGCGAGTCCCACGGCGGTGGTCATCAGCACCAGGATCGCGCAGCCGGCAACCCCGATCGGTGAGCGTAGTAACCCCATGACCCGGCGGAATATAGGTTCGGCAAGGATTCGGGGCCATGACTCGTGGGGAACGGGGGGGACGGGGCGGGGCGGGTGTCCGTGGCGACCCGGCTGGACCCGATTTGGGCCTCCCCCTCGTGGGACGCCTCCTTCAGTCGGCTTGCGCATATGGGAATGAGCCTTTGGCCCTCCAGGTCTGGTTGCGCCCCTGGGGGAGACCCAAATCGGGTCAGCCGGGGCCCCGCCACTCCCACACGCCCCGCCCCGTCCCCCCCGATCCCCACGGTCCGAGGTGCGCCGTGTGACGACCTGTGCGGGAGGTGGGGGTCTTGTTCGGTCAGCTCGGTTTGGTGAGGTGCTCACAGATCTTGTGGGCTCTTGACTTGCCTACGGCGTCGGCTAGTTCTTCCTCGGAGGCTTGTTTGACGGCTTTGAGGCTGCCGAAGGTGCGGAGGAGCTTGCGGGCGGTCTCGGTGCCGATGCCGGGGATGTCGGTGAGGGCGGTGCGGAGGGTGCGTTTCTTGCGGCGGCGGCGGTGGCGGGAGACGGCGAAGCGGTGGGCTTCGTCGCGGATGCGCTGGATGAGCTGCAGTCCCGGCGCGTCGAGGGGTGCGCGGATCGGGCCCGTGCGGCCCGGGACGAAGAGCTCCTCTTCGCGCTTGGCCAGGGCGGCGACCGGCAACTGGGGGAGGCCGGCGATCGTCAGGGAGGAGACGGCGGAGCCGAGCTGTCCCGGGCCGCCGTCGATCAGGACGAGGTCGGGTAACGGATGGTCCTCGGCAAGCTGGCGACGATAGCGACGCAGGACCGCCTCGGCGATCGATGCGTAGTCGTCGGGGCCGTCGACGCCGCGGATGTTGAAGCTGCGGTAGTCCGCCTTCTTCGGTTTGCCTCCTTCCCAGGCGACCATCGACGCGACGGAGTCGGTGCCCTGGACGTTGGAGATGTCGAAGCACTCGATCCGGAACGGCGGACCGTCGAGATCGAGCCACTCGGCAAGTTCGTCGAGTGCCTGCACGGTGTGGGTGTGGCCGGTGCGAAAGCGCTCCTCGAACGACAGCTCGGCGTTGCGTTCGACGGTCTCGAGGAACTGCCGCTTCGGGCCACGGAGCGGTACGCGCAGGTCAACCTTGCTCCCCCGGCGCTCTCCGAGCCAGCGCTCGAGTAGCCTGGCGCTGTCGGGCTCGACCGGGACGTAGATCTCGCGGGGAGGATCGACCTCCGCGTAGTACTGGGCCAGGACCGTCGCGTACATCTCGTCCAGCTCCAGATCGGCCTGGATCAGCGAGAACTCCCGGCGAGCCTGGACCCGCCCCTCCCGCATCTGGAAGACCTGCAACGCCACCTGTCCGGCCCGGGCGTGGTGGGCGATGAAGTCCTGCTCCTCGAGCCCGACCGACGAGATCCGCTGGCGCACCGAGAGCCGCCGAACGGTCTCGAGGGTGTCCCGATGCCGTGCAGCCTGTTCGTACTCCTGGGCCGCGCTGGACTCGCGCATCTTCTGATCGAGGTCGTCTTCCAGGTCGCGGTGCCGGCCTTCGAGAAACATCCGGGCGTGCTGGACCGCCGCACCGTACTCCGCGGGGTCGGTCTTGCCGGCGCAGGGCGCGAGGCACTGGTCGAGATGAAAGTAGAGACAGGGTCTGCGCTTGCCGTCGAAGACCTCGTTACATGTCGCCACACGAAACTGTCGCTGAACCAGGGCCAGAGAACGCCGTGCCGTCGAAGCCGGCAGAAACGGGCCGACGTAGACGTTGCCGTCGAGCCGTGCGCGGCGCACGAGACTGACCCTGGGGTAGGTGTCGGCCGCGGAGAGCTTCAGGTACGGGAAGTGCTTGTCGTCACGCAGCAGGACGTTGTACCGGGGACGGTTCTTCTTGACCAGGTTCGACTCGAGGATCAGCGCCTCGAACTCGCTGTCGACGACGATCAACTCGAGGTCGGCGACCTCGGCGACCATCTTCGCGATGCGCGGAACGTGCTGCGCCGCGGGCTGGAAATACGAACGGACGCGGTTGCGCAGGACCTTGGCCTTGCCGATGTAGATGATCTCGACCCGCGGCATCCCGCGATACAGGTAGACGCCGGGTCGGCGGGAAGGTGGTCCAGCTTCTCCTGCAGCGGATCGACGTCGGGCGTACTCGGCCTCTCAATCAGGCGGCACCCCGCCCCCGTCCCTCCAGTCGGTCAGCAGCGCGACGATATCCGTATCGGGAGCGAAGGCGCAGCGGGCGTGCGGACGGTCTCGTTCACCAGGCGGTCGATCAGCGCCGTCGAACTCGGGCTGCGCCGAGGCGCTGGCTGACGAAGGGCAGATTGGCGACGATCCGCGCGTGGACCCCCAGGCCCGTCAGCGGTCGTAGCGCGGCGGCCGTCGCGTGTTCGGGATGCAGGATCGCCGCCAGGGGCCAGCGACCCGGGCGATCCTCGACTTCGTGGGTCGAACGGAACGGCGAGGCCAGCAACTCCAGCCGATCGTCGGAGTCGCGGTCGAGCAACACGACGTCGTCGCTGATCACCCGGGCACCGCCCTGCTCGGCGAGTCGGGCCCAGGTGCTCTTGCCCGCGTTGGCGGCGCCGGTGAGCACGAAGCCCCGGCCGTCGATCACGACGCCGGCCGCGTGAAGAAAGGCACCTCCCCGGGAGGCGATCCGGTGTGCCAGCCCCGCTCGCACCATGTTGAGAATCGTGAAGTAGTGGCGGTCCTCGCCGGCCAGACGCACCAGCGCAACCTGGAGCTTGCCGTCGGGGGCGAGGACGCCGCTGCCCTCGGGCATGCCGAAGTTCACCAGGCCGGAGTCGTAGGTGACCTGCATCTGTTTCGGCAAGTACTCCCCGGCTGGATACGGCCGATCGACGACGTCGACGTCGATCGTCAACAGCGGCCGATCGACGCTGCTGCTGGCGTAGGCCGACCATGCCGCCTCGACGCGCCGCGCCAGCGCTGCCGGGCAGTCCACCACGAGGATGCCGATTCCCGAGAGGTCGTATCCCCCGCCGCTCACGGTAGCAACAGCTCCTGCTCCCGGAGGAACTTGATCCGGTCGCGGCACTCGGCGGCACGCTCGAAGTCGAGACGGTCGGCGGCCGAGTGCATCTCCTGGTCCAGCCGGGTCAACTCCTCGGCCAGCGCCTCGGGGTCCTCGACGATCTCGGCGATCTCTTCCCGGTCCATCGGGACCGTCGAGTAGTCGGCGTCGATCGGGCTGCCGATCAGGTCGTCGATCGCGCGCTTGACCGACTCCGGAGTGATGTCGTGGGCCTCGTTGTACTCCTGCTGGATCCGCCGCCGGCGCGCCGTTTCGTCCAGGGCACGTTGCATCGAACCGGTCACCTTGTCGGCGTAGAGCACCGCCTCGCCGTTGATGTGCCGCGCGGCCCGGCCGATCGTCTGCATCAACGAGCGTTCCGAGCGCAGGTAGCCCTCCTTGTCCGCGTCGAGGATCGCGACCAGCGAGACCTCGGGCAGATCGAGCCCTTCCCGCAGCAGGTTGACGCCGACGAGCACGTCGAAGACGCCCTTGCGCAGGTCGCGCAGGATCCGCACCCGGTCGAGGGTGTTCACCTCCGAGTGCAGGTACTCGACGTTGACCCCGAGGTCGCGGTAGTACTCGGTCAGGTCCTCGGCCATGCGCTTGGTCAGGGTCGTCACGAGAACCCGTTCGCCGCGTTCGGTGCGAGCACGGATCTCGGCGAGCAGGTCGTCGACCTGGCCCTCGATCGGCCGGACCGCGACCGGCGGGTCGAGCAGGCCGGTCGGTCGGACGACCTGCTCGACGACCTCGCCGCCGGCGAAGTAGAGCTCGTACTCGCCGGGCGTCGCCGAGACGTAGATCGTCTGCCCCCGGCGCTCCTCGAACTCCTCGAACTTCAGCGGGCGGTTGTCCAGTGCCGACGGCAGCCGGAACCCGTGCTCCACCAGCGTCTCCTTGCGCGCGCGATCGCCACGGTACATCCCGCGGACCTGGGGCAGCGTGGCGTGACTCTCGTCGACGACCAGCAGCGCGTCGTCGGGGAAGTAGTCCATCAACGTCGGTGGCGGGTCCCCCGGGTTGCGGCCGGTCAGGTGGCGCGAGTAGTTCTCGATGCCGTGGCAGTAGCCGACCTCGCGCAGCATCTCGAGATCGAACATCGTGCGCTGGTAGAGCCGCTGCGCCTCGAGCAGCTTGCCCTCGCGCTCCAGCTCGGCCATGCGCTGCTCGAGCCAGTTCGGACTCGATCGCGCTCCATCGCCAGGCGCAGGGTCTCGTCCGGGGTCACGTAGTGCGAGTTGGGGTAGACCGGGTGGCGCTCGAGTTCCTCGATCGCCTTGCCCCGGACCGGGTCGAGGGTGGTGATCGTCTCGATCTCGTCGCCCCAGAACTGGATGCGGATCGCCTGCTCCAGGTAGGAGGGCCAGATCTCGACGGTGTCGCCGCGGACACGGAACGCGCCGCGCCGCAGGTCGGCGTTGGTCCGCTCGTACTGGATCTCGACCAGCTTGCGCAGGGCGGCGTCACGATCCACGGTCATGCCCGCGTTCGAGCAGCAGCATCATCCCGTGGTAGGCCTCGGGCGAACCCAGCCCGTAGATGCAGGAGACGCTGGCGACGATCAGCACGTCGCGCCGCTCGAACAGCGCCCGGGTCGCCGCGTGGCGCATGCGATCGATCTCCTCGTTGATCGTCGACTCCTTCTCGATGTACGTGTCGGACTGCGGGACGTAGGCCTCGGGCTGGTAGTAGTCGTAGTACGAGACGAAGTAGTCGCACGGCGTTGCGCGGGAAGAGCCGCTTGAACTCCTGGTAGAGCTGAGCGGCCAGCGTCTTGTTGTGGGCCATCACACATGGTCGGGCGCTGCAGGCGCAGCGATCACATTGGCGATCGTGAAGGTCTTGCCCGAGCCGGTCACCCCGAGGAGCACTTGATGGGACGTCACCGGACGAGCAGCGCCCTGAGCACAGCGCCTCGATCGCCGCGGGCTGGTCCCCGGTCGGACGGAACTCCGATTCCAGTTCGAATCGCTGCAAGGCCGACCCCGAAAGAAATGCATTCTAGTCCACGACCCCGCCCGGGACGCGCGCCCACGCGTGCGCCCGGTCGGCGGTGAAGGTCCAGGGGGGCCTCGCGCCGGGCGCGACTTGACGCGATGATCGAGCGCGGTGGACACTCGCGTTTCCCGAATGACGTCGCTCCGTCCCTGGACGATCGGCCTTCGCCGGCGCTGGCCGTACTCGTTCTGCGGCTGTCCTTTTGCCGGCAGCACGCTGGGCTATTTCCTGCGCCTGGACCTGCCCGACGTCCAGGCCCTGGAAGACTACCGGCCGCCCGAGATGTCTCTCGTTCTCGCCGCCGACGGCAGCACCCTGGGAACGTTCGCCGAACAGCGACGGATCCTGCTGCGCTACGACGAGATCCCCGACGTCTTCGAGCGCGCGCTGATCGCCACCGAGGACTCGAACTTCTACACCCATACCGGCATCGACATTCGCGGAATCCTGCGGGCCATCTGGGCCGACGTGCGCACGATGAGCATGGCCGAGGGCGCCAGTACGGTGACCCAGCAGCTGGCCCGGAACCTGTTCCTGCACCCGGACAAGACGATTCGCCGCAAGTTCCAGGAGATCCTGCTGGCCCTCGAGATCGAGCGCCAGTACTCCAAGCAGGAGATCCTGCGCTTCTACTGCAACCAGATCTATACCGGCCACGGCCGCTGGGGGATCGAGGCCGCCTCCCGTTACTACTTCGGCAAGCCGGCCCTCGACATGAGCCTCACCGAGGCGGCGACGATCGCGGGGTTGCTCCAGCGTCCCGAGTCCCTGTCGCCGTTCAAGCACCCGGAACGCTCGTTGAATCGACGCAACCACGTTCTCGACCGGATGGTCCACGAGGGCTTGCTCGAGCCCGAGATCGCCGCCGAGGCCAAGGCTCAGCCCGTGGTCGTCTCCGAAAGCCGGACCGTCGAGCAGCAGGCGCCGTACTTCGTCGAAGAGGTCCGCCGCTGGATCCAGGATCAGTTCGGCAGCTCGAGCCTCTATCAGGACGGGCTGGAGGTGCGCACGACCCTCGAACCGCGGCTGCAGCAGATCGCCGAGCGGGCGATGGATCACGGCCTGCGCGAGCTGGACCGGCGTCAGGGGTGGCGGGGGGTTCCGGCCCGCGTACCCGACGGAGAGGATCCGGAGATCTGGTCCCCGCCGGGGTGGGACCGCGGCATCGAGGTCGGTCGGGTCTACGACGGTGTGATCGTCGGGGTCGACGAAACCCAGGCGACCGTTCGTATCGGCGAGGGGGTCGGGATCCTCGGTCCCGACGAGTACGAGTGGACCCGGGCCAAGGATGTCGCGACGCTGTTCCGCACCGGAGACATGCCACGGGTTCGTGTGACCGCCGACGACGGCAACGGCGGGTTGACCCTCACGCTGGAGCAGGAGCCGCTCGCCGAGGCCGCGCTGATCGCCATCGAGCCGCAGACCGGTGCGATCGTTGCCCTGGTCGGCGGGTTCGATTTCGGGCGCAGCGAGTTCGATCGGGCGATGCAGGCCAAGCGCCAGACCGGCTCGGCGTTCAAGCCCCTGCTGTTCGCGGCGGCCCTCGATGACGGCTGGACCCTCGCCGACACGTTGCTCGACGAGCCGACGGTGTTCCTCGACCGCTCGAACCCCGATCCGTACCAGCCCGAGAACTACTCGAATTCGTACTACGAGACGGTCACGCTGCGGCAGGCGCTGGAGAAGTCGGCGAACATCTCGTCGGTCAAGCTGCTGAACGAGGTGGGATACGAGGACGTCATCGCGACCTCGCGCAAGCTGGGGATCGAGAGCCCGTTGCACCCGTTTCCCTCCCTGGCCCTCGGCGCTTTCGGGGCACGGCTGATCGAGCTGACCAGCGCCTACGGCGCCTTCGCCAACGGCGGCGTGCGCGTCGAGCCCCACTTCGTCGAGGAGGTCCTCAACGCCGACGGTGGACTGGTCCGCAGCATCGAGCCGTCGGTCCAGGAAGCGGTCGGTCCCGAGGTCGCCTACCTGATGAACCGGGTACTGCGCGGCGTGGTGACCGATGGCACCGGCAAACTGGCCCGCTCGATTCCGCATCCGATCGCCGGCAAGACCGGAACGACCGACGACAACACCGACGCCTGGTTCATCGGCTACTCCGCGCGCCTGGCGGTCGGCGTCTGGGTCGGCTTCGACGAGCCGCGGAGTCTCGGAACCCGCGAGACCGGCGCCCTGGCGGCGCTGCCGATCTGGCGCTCCTTCATGGAGGCGGCACTGGAAACGGAACCGGTCGAGGAGTTCGCCACGCCGCCTGGTGTGACGGTGGTCTCGATCGATCGCGACACCGGGCTGAAGGCCAACCTCGCCGCCGAGTGCGGAAACGTCTTCTCCGAGACGTTCGTCCGGGGCACCGAGCCGACCCGCTACTGCACGAAACAGCATCACCGACTGTTGCGGCTCCCCTATCCGTTCCAGCGCTTCCCCCTCGACGAGGCGGGACGGCTCGTGATCGGTTCGGCTGAACTGCGCGCGCTGCTCGACGAGGAACTCGACGCCTACGTGATCGACGGCGGATCGCGGCTCGAGGTCTACACCGCGGAGGGAACGGTGACGATGCCGCTACAGGTGATCGAGCGCGAGACGAGCGATCCGATCCCTGCGGAACTCCGTGGCGACCACGACGTCGCCGCATGGGTCGGCACGGATGGGCGGATGGCGCGGATTCTCTGGCTCAAGTAGTTCTTCCCGGGGGGGGCGCCGGAGTGGGTTGGCGGGGCGGGTGTCCGTGGCGACCCGGCTGGACCCGATTTCGGCCTCCCCCTGGTGCGACGCCTCCTTCAGCCGGCCTGCGCATGTGGGAATGAACCTCTAACCCTCCAGGTCTGGTTGCGCCCCTGGGGGGAGGCCCAAATCGGGTCAGCCGGGGCCCCGCCACTCCCACAACGCCCCGCCAACCCCCTCCGGCGCCGGGAGACAGACTGTGACGGCTTTTGCGGTGGTACTCGGTCGGATTGTGGCGGGTTGCTACAAGATGCGGGGCGGAGACCTTACGGCTCCGGGTTGCGCGGTGATGTCGCCGGTGGTGGGGGGTGTTTGGCTTCGTGGATCCAGGGGTGGGACTGGTGTTTCGCGTGGTGGAGCTCGGTGGCTCGTCGGTGCTCGGTCGCGTCGAGGGGGGCCGGGGTGAAGGAGATGTCGAGGAGGTCGGAGAGGGCGTCGGTCAGAGCCTGGTCGATCTCCGGGTGGGATGGGCGACGGCCCAGGGTGCGGGTGAGGTCGGTGAAGCGGTCGCCGTCGGTGGGCTGGCCCAGTGCGGCGGAGAGGCGGTCGGCGTCGGCATCGATCAGGATCGAACCGTGTTGCAGGAAGGCCGGGCCACGGCGGGCCTGGGCGGCGCCGATCAGCTTGCGGCCGAGGACGGAGAGTTCATGAGTCGATGTGGCCTCGAAGCAGGCGGGGCCGGTCGGGGTGTCGTGAGGTCCGGCGGGTCGCGATGCGGCTGCGGCGAGTTCCGAGGTGATCCCGAGTCGCTCCAGGCCCGCGGCGAGGGCCGAGGCGATCCGTCGGTAGGTGTCGAGGACGCCGCCGGGGAACGGCTCGCGGCGTAGCGGGGCGCAGATCGAGTAGGTGCGTTCGTGTTCGTGGAGAACCGCCAGCCCGCCGGTCGGTCGGCGGATCAGCTGGATCCCCTCTCGCCGCAGGTAGTCCGGGTCGTGGGAGCCGTCGGCCGGCTGGCTGCGTCCGAGGGACAGCGCCGGTGGATCCCACGAGTAGAAGCGCAGCGTGCCGGGGAAGCGTGAACGACCGTGGACGTGCCCGTCGAGAATCGCCTCGTCGACGGCCATGTTCCAGGCGCCGCCGGCGGGTGGGTCGATCAGCAGTCGCCAGGGGCCGGACTCAGTTCGGAGATTCGAAGACAGCGCTCGACTCCGCGATGCCGGACCGGCGACGGGGCCGCCGGAAGTCGACCGACTTCAACCCGTGTTTCCGCAACAGCCGCTGGAGTGCGGAACGCAGCATCCCCGACTGGGTCGATGCGGCCGTGACGTTCCCGGCGTGTCGCTCGAGCAGATCCCGGAGGTAGGCCTCCTCGAAGGCGTCGACGACCTCGCGCTTGGCATCGCGAAACGCGCGGATCGACAGCGGAGCGCCCGAGGCTACGGTGCCGGAGCCCCCGAGCACCGACCCGGGTAGATCGGTGGACCGGATCACTCCGTCGAGGGCGAGGATCGTCGCATGCTCGATAGCTTCGCGAAGTTCGCGGACGTTGCCGGGCCAGGCGTGGCGTTCCATCGCCGAGATCGCGTCGGCGGCGAACTCGAAGGCGGGCATCCGATTGACCCTCGAGATGTTCGCGGCGAAGTGCCGCGCCAGCGGTGCGATGTCCTCGGGTCGGTCCCGCAGCGCCGGAATCTCGACCGACACGCGAGAGAGGCGACCGGCCAGCTCGTCGAGCAGCGTTCCGGCGAGGATCGCGTCGTCGGGGAGGCGGTTGGACGAGGAGATCAGACGAACTTCGTCGTGGGAACCTCCGCGAAGCTCGTCGAGGAGCTCCTGCTGGTTGTCGATCGGCAACCGGGTCAATTCGTCGAGGTACAGCGTGCCGCCGGCCGCATGATCCAGTGGGCCGCGAGGCTCCCGGTCGTTGCCGGGGCCCGCGCTCCAGGCGGCGGGGCGAGGGCCGTCGGCGAGGGCGGCGCAGCCGACCACGACGAACGGGCGGTTCCGACGCGGAGATGCGGCGTGGAGTCGACGCGCGGCGAGCTGTCGCCCGGTGCCGTCGTCCCCCCGCAGCCAGACCGGGTCGTCGGTTCCGGCAAGCCGGTCGAGGTCGTCCCGCAGGCGACGGATCGCCGGGCTCTCGCCGACGACCGCTTCGGCTCCGGGGGCACGACCCTCGACGAGGTTGCGCAGGCCGCGAACCAGGTCGGCCTGCTGCACGGCGCGTTCCATCGTCCAGTCGAAGGCGTCCGGGTCGGAGGTTTCGGGAAGCCGGTCGAAGATCCCACGCCGCAGGGCTCGTCGCGGATCAGCGGCATCTCCGGCAAGCCCGGCGAGGATCACCGGCGGTTCGTCCAGCGCCAGCGCCCGGTCGATCACCGCACGCTGGTTCGCTTCGAAGGCCGACCCGGCGATCACGAGAATCGAGAAGACCTGTTGCCGGAGGGCTTCGAGGGCCTGGGTGGCGTCGACCGCTTCGGTCGCGACGAGTCCGCGGCGTTGCAGCGCGGCGACCGACGCCGCTCCCAGGGTTGGATCCACGCACACGACCAGTACCGGCCAGGCGTGCGAGCTACCCTGCTCCGTTCGCGGCATCGCTCCCCCCCTCGATATCCGAACCCGAACCGATCCCGCGATGGGTGTCGGCCGACCAGGCCTCATTCTTCTGAGGGATTATACCGATCCAGAGGGCCTGAGGGAATCCCGGGAACGACGAAGGGATCAGTCTGCGGAATCCTGAGCCAGCTCCTGGATGCGGGTCTCCACGTCCCGGAACGCCGGATCGGAGTCGCGGACCTGCTGGAACTCGGTCAGGGCCGCCGCCGTCTCGCCGACCTGGAGCAGCAACTCGCCCAGTTCGTAGCGCAGCACGATCACCGCGCCGACATCCTGGAGAGTGGCGTCGACCGCCCTGCGGTAGGCCGCGATCGCCGCTTCCTGGTCGCCGATCTCGCGGTGGCAGACGGCGATCATCACCATCGCCTCCCGGCTGATCGTCGGCGAGGCGAGGGCGATCTCGAACTCCTGGATCGCCTCGGCCAGCAGGCCCATCTCCTTGTACCCGATCCCCAGGTCGTAGTGGGTCTGGTGATCGTCGCTGGCGACCTGCTCGTCGACCCGCTCGCGGAACTGGGTGAAGACTTCCTGAATACTCTGTTCCGATCCGGCGTCGGGTGTCAGCGGGACGCCCTCTTCCTCGAGCAGCTCGGCCTCGAGGGCCGCGGCGATCGTGCTCAGGTCGTCGTCGCCGCCGTCGGCCGCTTCGCCGAGCATCTCGTCGGCGGTGCCCAGGTCGAAGCCCATGTCGTCGTCGGGCTCGCCGGCGAGTTCCGTCAACGCCGGCGCCTCGGGCGAGGCGGCGGTGGAAGGCAGGGTCGCTTCGACCGTTTCCGCGAGGGCCGCGAGGGTCGCCCCTCCGTAGCCGAGATCGCGGAGCGCCTTCACTCGCCGGGAAGCGTCCTCGAGCCGACCGCTTTCGATGTACAGGCTGATCTCCGCCAGCATCTCGTCGCCGGGGATCCTGTCGTTGCTGTCCTGCAACGCACCTGCGGCCTCGACCAGCGCCGAGTTCCCCTCGGCCGCGGACTCGGCCGCCACAGGAGCCGGGGGCGAGGGCCGGACCGCCGGTGCCGGGGGCGCCGGGGCGGCGGCCGCTGCCGGTGCCTCTGCGTCGAAGTCGATCACGATGCAGTCGTCATCATCGTCATCGTCGACGGCGATCGCGCCGTGGATGTCAGCCGCCGGAACTGCGGTAGGTCGCGAGGCAACCGGCGCCGCCGGACTCGGGGTCGGCGGGACCGGCGTGGGGGTCGGATCGGGAACGGGAGCCGCTGCCGCAGTGGGCTCTTCGAGGAGTCCAGCCTGCTGCAGCCGATCTCGCTCGGCCGGCGAGAGGGCGAGGGCCAGTGCTTCCTCGGCGGTCTCGGCGGCCTCGTCGTGGTCACCGGCCGCCCGGGTGGCCAGCGCAAGCCCGACCAGGGCCGGCCCCAGTCGTGTTTCGTCCTCGACGAGCTTGATCAACTGGACCAGCCGCCGCTGGGCCGTCACGTCGCCGGGAAAACGTTCGACCGCTTCCCGGGCTTGCTGGATCGCCTGGTCGGTGAGTCCGTAGTTGTCGAGGATGTCCGCCTGGGTCAGTCGCCCGCTGACGAACTCCTTGTCGTCCCGGGTCAACGGGACCGCCGGCGTGAGAATCGGGTCGGCAGCGGCACCGTCGGCGTCGGTCTGGTCGGATGCCCCGGCGTCGGCGGCACTGCCGGTCGCCGTCGTCGGGGAGAGAGCCTCGACACGTTCGGTCCACTCGGCCACCCGGGAGATCTCTCCTGCCGCCTGGGCCGCGGCGATCGCCTGTTCCAGCGCTGCGACAAGCCGCCGAGGCTCGCTGGACCCTTCCAGCAACTCGATGACCCGTTCGAGAGCCGGCAGGTGGCCGGATTCCTCGACGGTGGCCAGTCGCTGGTACAGCGCGATCATCCGGTCCGCATCGAGCTGCTCTTGCCAGGCCTGCAGGATCGGATGGAACCGATCCCAGAGGGCTGCGGTCTCGCCACGCTGGGCCCGATACCGGAACAGATGCTCGAGGGTCTCGTCGGTGACACCCTCGGGACCCGAGGAGCGGAGCAATTCGACCGTGCGCTCGGCCCGGTTCGCCATCTCGCTGCGGACGATCAACTCGCCGCGAACGATCGGGTCGCCGTGCTGCTCCAGGGTCTGCTCGAGAAGCTGGAGGCCCTCCTCCTCGCGACCCTGGGCCAGCAGACTCCGGGCCAGCCCGAGACTCGGTTCGTGACGGTCGGGCAGGTGCTCGCCGGCCTGTCGGTAGTTCGACTCGGCCGCCTCGGGCTGGGAGTCGAGCAGCGAGTCGCCGATGCGCAGCAGCTCCTCCCCGGCACCCTCGGCCTGGCCGAGGGCGGCCATGGCTCGCGCCAGCCGCTCCCGGGCGGAGTGGTTGCCGGGATTGACGGCGAGCAACTCTTCGTGAACCGCCAGGGCTTCGGCCCACTCGTCACGGGATTCGAAGATCTCGGCCGCGCGGCCCATGTGGGCCGCGGCATCGGCGGGGAGCTTCTGACGACCGTACAGCCGCCCGAGCTCGATCAGGGAGTCGGTGTGGTCCGGATCGAGTCGCAGGATCTTCTTGTGGATCGCGACGGCCTTGGAGATGTAGCCGCCGGCGGTGAACTTGTCGGCGATGCGTCGGTAGTAGCCGATCGCGTCGCCGGTTCGTTTCTGTCGAGCCAGAAGGTCGCCGACACGGTTGAGCGTCAGCAGGTCTCCCGGCGTCTCATCGGCGAGGCGACGAAGCTCCGCCAGTGCAGCATCGGTCTTCCCCTGCTTGAGCAACTGCTCGGCGGTTTGAAGACGTTTGCCCTGGTCCAACGACATCTGACCTCTGTTGCCGGCTACGGGCGGAGGGGCCGGAGCCCCATCCTACATCGGCCCGTCGCCGTTGGAACGTCACCGAACGCGGCGCTCGCGAATCCTGGCCTTCTTGCCGCTGAGCTCCCGGAGGTAGAACAGCTTGGCACGGCGCACACGACCGTGACGCACGATCTCGATGTCCTGCACGTTCGGCGAATGGAGCGGGAAGATCCGCTCGACGCCGACACCCCCGGACGTCTTGCGCACGGTGAACGTCGCCCGCAGGCCCTTGCCACCCTGGCGTGCGATCACGTCGCCTTCGAAGACCTGGGTACGGGACTTCTCGCCCTCGACCACCCGCACCATGACCTTGACCCGGTCGCCGGCACGGAATTCGGGCAGGTTCTCGCGGAGACCTTCGCCCTCGATGCTATCGATCACGTTCATCACTACCTCTTTCGCGCCCGGCCGGCGATCGTGTCGCCGCTCCGCAGAAGGTCGGGCCGTTTCGTACGGGTCGCCTCGAGCGCCGCCTCCGAGCGCCAATGCTCGATCGCGGCGTGGTTCCCGGACATTAGCACGTCCGGAACCGACCTTCCCCGGAACACAGCCGGGCGAGTGTAATATGGTGAGTCTAGCTGCCCATCGGCAAACGAGTCTTGTTCGGCCGCCCCGTCCTGCCCCAGAACCCCGGGAATGAAGCGAGAAACGGCCTCGATCAGGATGATGGCCGGGAGTTCCCCCCCGTTGAGGACGAAATCTCCGATGCTGATCTCCCGGTCGGCCAGCCCCTCCCGGACCCGCTCGTCGACCCCCTCGTAGCGACCGCAGATCAGGATCATCCGGTCCAGCTGTTGCAGCTCCCGGGCCAGTTCGTGGCCCAGGCGATCCCCCTGGGGGGACATCAGCGCGACGATCTCGCGCTCAGCCGGGAAACGCGTCCGGATCCACTCGACGGCGTCGAAGATCGGCTCGGGACGCAGGATCATCCCACCCCCGCCGCCGTAGGGCGTGTCGTCGACCTGCCGGTGCGGGCCCAGGCCGAACTTGCGCAAGTCGTGCACCCGAACCGACAGCAGCCCGGCCCGCCGCGCCCGGGCGAGCTGCCCGTGCTGGAGCGGACCGAGGAAGATCCCCGGCTGGGTCGTGACGACGTCGAAGATCACGAGGTCGTCTCCCGGCGGTTCAGTTCGAGCAGGCCTTCCGGGGGGCGGACGACGATCGTCCGGTTCTCGACGCCGATCTCGGGCACCAGTTCGCGGTTGAGCGGGATCAGGACCTCGTCGCCGCTGTGGCCTTCCCGGGCCGGGCCGCGGACGAGCAACAGATCGGCGCCGCCGGTCGGGATCACGTCCTCGACCGTTCCGACCGCCGTTCCCTGTTCGGTGACCACGCTCATGCCGACAAGCTCCGCCTTGTAGTACTCGTGCGGCTCCAGCTCCGGAGCCTCGTCCCGGGTGACCTCCACCCGGGCGCCGCGCAAGGTCGCCGCGACGTTGGCATCGTCGATGCCGGCCAGTTTCAGTACCAAACGGTCGCGATAGGCCCGGGCCTTCTCGACGGCGATCTGCCGGGCGGCGCCGGTGGTCGGAACGATCCGGACCTCGTCGACATCGACCCAGAGCTGCGGATCTCCGGCGGGAACGGTGACCGTGATCTCACCGCGGAGGCCCCGGTGTCCCTTGACGCGGCCGACCGGCAGGGTTTCGCTTTCCCCGCTACTCGAGGATCTCGAAGACAACCTTCTTCTGCTGTCGCGCGCCGGCGACCGAGAGCAGCGTGCGGATCGATCGCGCGGTCCGGCCCTGCTTGCCGATGACCTTTCCCAGGTCCCCCGGCGCAACCTTCAGTTCGAGCAACGTGGAGTCGTCCTCGTCGCTTTCATGAACCTCGATCTGGTCCGGCTCGTCGACCAGAGATCGAACGATGTGTTCGAGCAAGTCCTTCACGTCGGAACTCAGGCCGGAGCGGCGGCGGCGGCGGCGCGCTTGGCCTGAACCAGCAGGCTGCGCACCGTCGGAGACGGATGGGCACCCTTGCCGATCCATTCCTCGACCTTGGGCACGTCGATCGTGACGCTGGCCGGGTCGGTCCCCGGATCGTACGTGCCGACGACGTCGACGAATCGACCCTGGGGCGTCACACGCGAATCGGAAACGACGATCCGGTAGCACGCGGACTTCTTGGCGCCCATACGGCGCAGACGAATCTTGAGCACTTCCCTACTCCTTAAGCGGGCTGAAGCGGCACACTATAGCCTATCGGCCGAAAAACGGCAGGTTCGGCTTTCGCCCGCTCTTCGCGGCCGCGCGGACCGTCTTCATCATGCGCTTCATCTGCGCGAATTGCTTCAGTAGCCGGTTGATTTCCGGAACTTTCTGGCCGGAGCCCCGGGCGATGCGCTTCTTGCGGGAGCCGTTGAGCAGCCGCGGGTGCTGTCGCTCCTTGGGGGTCATCGCGTCGATGATCGCCACCACCCGGGTCAGCGCCTTGGTGTCGAGGTCGCTCTCCTTCACGTGGGACATGCCCGGGAGCATGCCGACGACACCGGAGAGCGGGCCCATCCGGCGGACCATCTTCAACTGATCCCGGAAGTCCTCGAGGGTGAACTCGTTCTTGCGCAGCTTCTTCTCGAGGGCCTTGGCCTCCTGCTCGTCGATCGCGCCCTCGGCCTTCTCGATCAGGCTGAGCACGTCGCCCATGCCCAGGATCCGGCTGACCATCCGCTCCGGGTGGAACGGCTCGAAGTCGGCGGGACGCTCGCCGGTGCCGACGAACTTGATCGGAACGCCGGTGACGTGGCGCACCGAGAGCGCGGCGCCGCCCCGGGCGTCGCCGTCGATCTTCGTCAGGACCGCGCCGGACAACGGCACGGCGGCGTGGAACTCGCCTGCCGAGCGGACCGCGTCCTGACCGGTCATGCTGTCGGCGACGAACAGGATCTCCGACGGGTCCAGCGCCTCCTGGATTCCCTTCAGTTCGGACATCAGGTCATCGTCGATGTGCAGCCGG
>CALNYP010000060.1:0-26263 GCA_942490715.1 uncultured bacterium | reverse complement strand
ATCGCTCATGTCC
Source organism: uncultured bacterium (assembly GCA_942490715.1). Taxonomy (GTDB): domain Bacteria; phylum Acidobacteriota; class Polarisedimenticolia; order Polarisedimenticolales; family Polarisedimenticolaceae; genus CALNYP01. Next base: position 26,250 of record CALNYP010000060.1, on the reverse strand, counting down.
TCATCGGGGGCGATGTCTTCGAGGGATCTCGACAATGACTTCTCCTGATTTCAGCGTGGGTGTCATGCCTATTCGTCTCCACTTCTTGCCAGGTTCAGGCTGACCTTGCGTTTCGTGGCGGCGGTAACCGCCGACTGTTGGTGAGTACGGTTAATCTCCTCTTGCATCGGGACGGATCGATGGGACACGCCGCCGCCGGCCTTCTCGTCGGGCAAACGATCACATCCGCCGAATGATCACGACCGAGTTGATGCCGAGCATGCCGAACGAATTATTGAGGATATAGTCGACTTTGCCTGATCTCTTTCGGCTGATTGATCACGAGTCCGGGCACGTCACAATCGGGGTCAATTTCATCCACATTGATGGTAGCGTGCACGACTCCATCGGCGAACGCCCCTAAATTTCCGGCCAATTCGAGGGCTCCGGCCGCCCCCATACAGAGGCCGATAAAACTCTTGGCATTGTTAAAGTAGGTTTTATCGGATCCGTCGAAGGCGCGCCGCAGGGCCTCACACTCCTGCGAATCGCCACTCATCGTGCCGGTTGCGTGCGTACTCACGATGTCGATCTGATCGGGGCGTAGTTGGGCCCGCTTATGGGCCGCGCGATACATTGCGACTCGTCGCTCGGGGTTGGGCATCACTGGGAAGTCGGTGGCGTCGGTGTTCATCGCGTAGCCGACCAGCTCACCATAGATGCGGGCCTCTGTTGGCACGCATCTTCGTAATCAGTTCGAGAATATACAATCCGCCTCCCTCCGAAACGACGATGCCATTGCGTTGCATATCGAATGGCCGGGAAGCTCGGGGCGGGATCTTTATGCTCTGCGAGAGCCCCCTGGCTCTTGAAACTCGCAAGATGCCAAACGTGTGGATGCTTTCCCAGAAGGACGCCGGCCGATGGCGACGTCGCATTGATCAAGCATCAGCATCTGAGCGCCCTGAATGATGCCCGCATTCCCTGCCGCACACGCCGCCCCGATCGTGTAATGCGGGCCGGTGACCCCCATATTCAAAGCGATTTCGCCCGCCGGATTATTGGCACCAGTGCGGGGTTGGTGATGGTGCGACCACACGGGCGTGTCGTAATCGTACGCTTGATTTCGTGGATTTCATTTTCCGTCTCGACGTTCCCGTGCTCCCGTGACACCGACGTAGATGCCAATCAGCGAAAGATCGAGTTGATCAATTTGTCCGCGTCCACGGCATGGCTTCATGAGCTATGCACAATAAACACCCACCGATCCCTCCTCCGCGTCCGCGCTGAAACGTATGCGCCTTTCCTGGTACCGCTTCGGCTTCAAAGTCGCAGATGCCCGCCATCGTCTTGCCGAAAATAGCGAATTTCGTAGTGACTGATGCCGCTCTTTGCCGTTGAGCAGGCTGTCACGAAATTCCGGATGATTCTCGTTCGGCGAGGTCCGCGTCATCTCCATGACGATCCTCGATCGTAAGAGCTCGTCCCTCCGTAAACTATCGGCGATCATCAAACAATCCTCGAGCAGTCGCGGTCCGGATGACTCGAAACGCGATGCCCACGATGCCCGACGTTGCGATCAGCGTGCCGCGGATAGACGGCCCACCCACTCATGGAAACCGATCGCAAAACAGGGCCGCAATCGATGGCCACGGCAAGGCTGGACCGTTTCGTAGCAATTCGAACCGGTCTGATCGGCATCAGAGTCTTTGGGACTGGCGAACGCTAAGCCCCCCTGGAGTACGGCCCCACCGCGGGCAACGGCCAAGGCCGGGAAGTGAGCGTGGGTGGCAAGAGCTGGCGGTTCGCGGGGTGCCGGGCAGCGCTAAGTCAGCCCGGGTAGCTGCGGCATCCGCGTGCCCCTTGGCTCCAACCCCTCGCGGGCATCCTCCCAGCCGTACCCTCATGTGGAAGGCCGAGGCATGAAAGGGGACACAACCGGTCGACCCTGGCAGTTGCCAAGGCCCTTTTTTTGCGGTGAACGACGGGGAGGCGTGCCGATTGAACAACAGCGGGGCCGCCGAGGCCCTCGACGCGGGGTATCACTTTCGTAAAATGCTTGCCGTAAAAGACTTGAGGTGATCGTTGCCTGCTTGCCAATTTCGCACCGTTCCGCATCGACCTCCACCGACCGCCGGTCTACGCCAAGGTTTCATGTGGCTCGCTCCTTCCCGCATTTTGACGATTCTGGCGGCAGCCACATGGTTGATGTGGGAAGCAAAGCTGCCACGCTTCGCATCGCGATTGCCACCGCTCTTGTCCGGCTCGCCCCGCGGACCCTGGCGGCGATTCGCGCCGCCGAGATTGGCAAGGGGGACGTGCTCGAAGTCGCCCGTCTGGCGGGGATCATGGCGGCCAAACAAACGGATCAGGCTGATTCCGCTGTGCCACTCACTGCCACTGGAAAGTGCTGCGGTACGATTTGAATTCCTGGACGAAACCTTGCTGCGGATCACGTCCGAGGTGCGGGTGACGGCAAAGACGGGTGTGGAAATGGAAGCGCTTACCGCGGTTTCCGTAGCGGCACTGGCTGTTTATGACATGTGCAAGGCGATGGACCGAGGCATCGTGATCGAGTCGATTCGGCTGGAAAAAAAATCCGGCGGAAGAAGTGGCTCGTACAGTCGTTCCCAGGACGGACAGGTATCGGAATAGATGAAAATGCATCCCTCCACGACAACGTCTGACGCGAACGCCGTGCTGCGGAACGGCCATCTGGCCGTGCTCGGCTCGGCACTGACCGATGTGGATCGCATGCTGCAGCGAGAGTTGCAGAACGACGCCGCATTCGTCGACGAGCTCTTGGGCTATGTCGCCAGCTTGGGCGGCAAACGGATGCGACCGGCCCTGCTGCTGCTGTCGGCGAAAGCCGTCGGAGAAATCAGCGAGAGCCACATTGTGCTGTCGACCGTCATCGAAATGATCCACATTGCCACCCTCATTCACGACGACTTTGGCCATCCTGGATGACGCGGATACACCGGCGTCGCCGCCCCACCGTCAACCGTCGCTGGAATAGCGAGAGTAGTGTGCTGTTGGGGGATTACCTGTTTACGCACTCGTTTTATCTGGCGAGCACGCTCGACACGACCTACGCCTGCCGCACCATAGGTCGGGCGACGAACAAAGTCTGCGAAGGCGAACTACGGCAAGTCGGACAGCGGGGCAATTTCGCACTGACGGAGGAGGATTATCTGGAAATTGTACGAGGCAAGACAGCCGAACTGTGTGCCTGCGCCACTCATCTGGGAGGCTATTATGCAGGTGCCACGCCCGATCAGTGCTCGCGCCTGGAAGCGTTTGGTCTGGATCTGGGGATCGCGTTCCAAATCGCGGACGATCTGCTCGATCTGACCGGCGAAGAAGCGCATACGGGGAAATCACTGGGGACGGACCTGGAAAAGTAGAAAACGACGCTGCCCATCATCCATCTGCTGCGTACCGCCAGCCGTAGCGATCGGGCGAGAGCCTTGCAGCTGCTGGCCGGAGATCTCGGCGGATTCCATCGCGGAGGAGTTGCTGGTGTTTACTGGAGCGATACCAGTCAGTCTGAATATGCCCGTTCCTTGGCCGCCCAATATGCGGCCTCGGCGATCGCCGAATTGCGAGATTTCCCCGCTTCGCCGGCCAAGGACACGTTACGGTTTTTGGCGGAATTCAGCGTCAGCCGCTCCCGCTGAGTGGCGTAGCCGCAAGTCCGTGGCTGGGGCATCTTGCCCCAGTCGATCCCGGTATCGATACGACCAGGCTCTTGCGAGTTCGGCTACGTGCCGCAAGTCAGTGGCTGGGGCATCTTGCCCCAGTCGGTCCCCGGCCTGTCGATGCGACCCAGGCTCGCACGAGTTCAAGCTGCGTACGCGGAAGTCGGTGGCTGGGGCATGCGCTGATCGGTCCCGGTATCGATACGACCGGGCTCTTGCAGGCCGGCTACGTGCCGCAAGTCGGTGGCTGGGGCATCTTGCTGATGATCGGTATCCATGCGTCCGAACTCTCGCCAGTTCGGCGGCAGGGCGGCGTTTGCGGCGACTTGCTAACGAGCCGGGCGATTCAGACGGTCGAGCATTGGCTGCAGCTCATCGACAAAATCATGCGCGTCCTTGAACTCCCGATAGACGCTGGCAAAGCGGACGATACGCGACCTGATCCAGCTCGCAGGAGCTGATCCGTGATCAGTTCCTGACGCTGCTTGCTCTCGACCTCTTTTTCGCATTCCGCGTACAGGCGATTTTGAATCTCCGCGACCACTTCGTCAATTTGCTCGTACTGATCGCCGTTTCCGCCAAGCCCTTGCTGATGCCCTCCCGCACCTTCACCGGATCAAACGGTTCGCGAACACCATCCTTCTTGATGACCTTGATCTCCATCTCTTCCAACCGCTCGTACGTGGTGTAGCGGCGTCGGCAGCTGAGACACTCGCCGGCGTCTTCGCGTCGCGAAGGCGTTCTCCGCACGATCGCGAATCGATCACACGACTGGTGTGGTGAAGAAGGCAGAGCATGGGGACTCGCGATCACAGTCAAAAAGGGATTCCCCCATCGGGAAAGCCGGGGCTGGAACGGTATTACATCACGAGCGGACGCCAGCAACAAGTCGGAACCGATTCTGGATGGCACTGTGCAAACTCCGATCGGGTACGATCTGATGGTCGGGTGGGTCGGCCGACCAGCGGTAGATCGATGTTTGTTTCTGCGAAGGTGCGTCCATTCATGCGGTGTCGTGCTTGCGGTTATCCCGTATCCCCTCGGCATCGGTACTGCCAGAACTGCGGGGCGCGAACGATGGTACCGGCAGCGGAGACCGACGAACAACCTGCATCTTTGCCGGGGGAGCGGAGCGGACGTTACGGCCGTGGACCCCGATGCCGACCCGGAAATCGTACTTTGGAAGGGAACTTTCTCGTGGAAGGGGATGTTGAGGGAGTTCTTGTTCGCGGCAGCCGCGTCGTTGCTGATGTGGGTGATCGCGGCGAATACCAACGATCCGCAACTGGGAGACAGTTACTGTGGCCATTGCCGCTGGTCGTCTGGACCGGCCTGCTCGCTTGGCTCGGCTTTCGCAAGCTCGATATCGGTTACACACTCACGAACCAGCGGTTGTTGCACGAAAAAGGCATCCTTTATCGACGGACGCAGCGGATGGAGACCATCGACATCGACGACCTGAGTCTGGAACAGGGGATTCTTGAGCGTCTGGTGAATGTAGGAAGAATTGTGATCCAGGGGAGCGACGTATCCGATCGGTCCCTGGTGCTGCTGGGAATCGACCGTCCGCGGGAGGTCTATGAGCAGATCGGTGCGCGCGAACGTGATGAAAGGCGAAAATATGGCCTGCATCTGGAGACCATTTAGACGGTTCGCGTTGTGCTTGCGTAAAGGCCCGACGCGTCAACGAGGATCCGTCGAGGCCGACTTATGGGCGCGTTCCCCAGCTGGTCCCGTTGCCTGCTGGGACCTCTGACAGCTCCTAATAATCGGCCTGCCCGCGGCGGGTTGGTGCGGCGACCTGCGGGTCGAGGCGGTGGCGGGCGTGCCGTTCGGCATCGCCGAGATTTCGTTTCCGCGTTGACGAGGACACGCGGCAGTTGGCTTGGCAAACCCGCGCGATTCGCGTGCATGAAGCAGCCAATCGACTGATCTTCCCAGTCATGGAGCATCCGGGGTTTCTCAGCCGCCTGGCATCCCGGATTGACGGCGAGGCTCCGACCGCACCAGGACGTGGGGCCATCTTGTGCTTTTTCACAGGGCAGGAGCCCCTGGAGGTCTCCGTTTCGTGTGTGCCGGGAAGCGTGGAGCGCGTCGAGCCCGAGCGCTCGCGGCCGGCGAAGCACGCTCGTTTGGGACGCCGCTGGTGGAGGCAGATCTGGGGCCCCCTGCAAGACCCGCCCCTCGGGGACGCCGCACGACCGCGTCCGGGTGGAAAACTACGTTGCCGGTATGGGCTTATGGCGTTTTGGCATCGATCGCAGTCCGGCCTGCCGGGCGATGTCGATCGGTACTCTCGAGGAACTGCTGCTTGGAACCTCGCGGTTACGGGCGGAAGCGTCCCGTATCGTATCGTTTTCCCGTTGCTGTGACGGTCCGGCTACCGAGCCCTTGCCTCCCGAGATTCGCTGGCGGACAGGGGCCGTGGAAACCATAGCTTCCCCGCGCATCGAAGAGATCGCCTATCGCGTACCGCAAAATTGTTTCTATGTGCGTTTCGGGAAGTATCGAATCTTTTGTGGGCCACGCGCTTGTTACAGTCCCAGGGCGAGGAATTGCAACGACTGGTCACGACCCGCGTGGTATCGCAGCAATTGGCGAACGAGGTCAGCAGCAGCTGGCGATCGATGAAATGCCGTTTGCCGACTTGATCGGTGATCAGCTAATCACGGACGTTGCCTTGATTGGCCGCGATACCTACGTCGTGGACGGCGCCGCCATGGGAGTGATTCTTCACTCCGATAACAGCGTGCTTGCGAGCGGGCTGGTCAATGTGCGCAAGAACGCCTTGCGAGCTTTCGCGACGGACGGCTCGGAGGAGCGGACGATCGAGATCGCAGGTCGCCGCGTGTCGCTCATCGCAACTCCCGACAATCGCTTACGATCGTTTCACGTCTGCGAGGGCCCATGGCATCTGATTTCAAATTCCCAGGCAATCGTTGCCGATTTTCTCCGCACATTTGACGGTGGCGACTCACTGGCCAAGCTGCCGGCTTTCACGCGGATTCGCAGCGAGATTCCGGCCGACAACGGAGATGCCGTCTTTGCCTACATCTCGACGGATTTCATGGGTCAGTGGTCAGCCCCGCGCTGCTGACGTGGAGTTAGCAACGTCGACTACGCGCCCGAGCCGAACAACAGTGCTGGAGATTGCCCGGATTGCTTTTCTGTCCGGGCCGCGCGACCAACGCCCCGGTGTATGGCGGAATTGAAACCGGAGGAAGATCTGGTGGCACAATTAAAGTCGCACCATTTGCTGCCACCCGATTTCGCCTGTCGCAGTGATGGAAGTTACCCGCTGTACAGGAATGGTCAGTTCATTGACAGTCTGCGCGGCGGAGCTGGCACATTCTTGCCCATCGCCGACGTTACCGTTGCCAAGGCGACGCAGGATGAAGTCCGCGTTTACCGCGAATTTGTGCGCAAGCACGCAGGCACTTGGTCGGTACTCGATCCGTTGACACTCAGCCTGAAACGTGCCCCCATTCCCAACAAAAGGGGCGGGAACGACTCGTTTCGTGGCGGCTCGTCACCTTTCATCTTCAACGCCTCGATCTGCTCGGCATTCTGGGTAGGGCTGCCCGATCAGCGAATGGCACCATCCGCTAACACGAAGAGATCCTGCCTGGCGAGGGCCACATCGACTTCGACATCGATTCGGTCAACATGATGCCGAACCGCTATTACGTGACCCTCTGGCTCCGATCGATCGGTCCGATCCATTACGACGTCCTCGAGAACATCCTCGAGTTCAACGTCGAGCCGTCGAACTTCTTCGGCTCCGGTCGTGGCATCCACCCCCGCCACGGCCTGACCTTCTTCCCCTGCCGCTGGAGCAAGCCGCAGATGAAGACCGAAGAAAAGCCGGTGCTCCGCGGGACGGAATAGCTTCCCACTGGGGCCTGGCTCGCGGCAGGACTCGCCTGTGCGAGGGGCTGGGTGCGGGGTTGGCCGGGCGGGCCCGCTGTCCCGCGGTGACCCGGCCAGACTCGATCTCCGCCCTTGGTCCTTGCTCTACCCCACATCGTGCCGGGGAGCGTTGAGCCGCCGAGATTTCATCGGCTCCTGTAGCGCCGAGATGCGGGCGAAGATCGAGCCAGGCCGGGTGCCCACCGCTCCCAGAGGGCCCGCCCGACCAACCCCGCACCCAGCCCCGACCCAGCCACGCCTGCCCCGAACCAGGCGGAAGCTGATTCCAACCAGGGTGGTCGCGAGATTGTTGCGCCGCCCGGATTCACGAAACAGGGGAAAAACCGGATTCCGGTCGTCGCAACAATCTCGCGACCACCTTGTGTGGAATGGGAACTGGGGGTGGGTGGCGATCTCCGGGCAGGGCGTCTTCCGGGGTGCCGTCCGGGTGCATGGGGCAGCCTGAGCGTCGTCTCCGGGTGTGCGGGGTGGGGTCCGGTGGGTCTATGGAAGCGGTGGGGCACCCGGCCTGGCTCGATCTCCGCCCGCATCTCGGCGCTACAGGAGCTGATGAGAGCTCCGCCGTTCAACGCTCCCCGGCACGATGTGGGCTAGAGCAAGGACCAAGGGCGGAGATCGAGTCTGGCCGGGTCACCGCGGGACATCGACCCACCGGACCCCACCCCGCACACCCGGAGACGGGCCCACGACCCCAAACCATCAAGGAACTCCGAAAAACGACCTACCGGAGATCGGGGAGGAAGTTATCCCCGGCAGTCGTATTCCCGGCCCCCTCGTCGCAGTAGTCGGCGTTCCCGGTACCCGGGCAGGCCCCGCCACCGTTGTTTCGCGCGACATTGGCCCGATAGATGTTCTCGAAGCTCGAGTTGCGCAGGTGCAGACCGAAGTCGGCGTTCCCGACGAATACATTGCGGTCGACGACGTGGTAGCCACCCTGGCTGATCCGCAGGCCGACGCCGGCCCCGGAGATCGTGTTGCCCAGGATCAGGTTGCCCTCGCCCTGGTTGATCGAGATTCCGGTGATCGAGGCGCCCTGGACGGTGTTCCCGTTCACCTGACAGGCGTCGCAGCTCTCGACGACGATCCCGTTGATCGCGGCGCTGACCAGGTTCCGTCGCACGTGCATGCCGGTTCCACTGATCGAGATCCCGTTGTCGCTGGTGTTCTCGACGATCAGATCCTCGATCACTCCTCGCGCACTATTCGACGAGACACCGACACCGGTGCGGCCGCCCCGCAGCAACAGGTCTCGAAGGATGAACTGGCTCGAGCTGGTCGACAGGCGGATGGCGGCACCACCGCCGACCACCGTCCCGTTCTCGATGACGGTGCCCGCCACGCCGCCGCTGACCAGGATCACGTCGGCGGCGAAGATGTCCGCATCGCCCTCGATCCGGAATCCGTTGAGATCGATGTGAACGTTGTCCGCGGTGATCGTCAACACCGGGTTCGACAGCGACACGATGTCCCGGGTGAGCACGTAGCTGCCCGGCATGCTGATCGTGGTCGGCTGCCAGAGCAGCGTCGCTCCGTCCGCGGCCGGCGCCGGCGACCAACCGGCGACGGTGATCAGGGCGAGGATCGCCAACCAGGATTTCAGCGAGTGGTTTTGCTGTGTCATGGCGTTTCCCGCGGCTGGACTCCGGGGATCCCGGAGCGGTCCTTCGATACGTGGATACCCTGCGTCGGACCAAAAACCAGGGAATCCTGCGGCTGTTCAGGTACTCTTAGGGCTACTCGTTTCCTCGTGCCGAGATGGCGTGGAATCGCACCTGTGTCGAAACCCGAACCACCTGACCGCAACGTCTCTGCCTCGAATCGGGATGCGGCGGAGCCCGCCGACGCCCTCGGGGCGGGGCAGGGTCGTACAGGTCAATATGGGCGTCCCACAGGGGGAATTCCAGCCCCGCAGGCCGATCTCCCGTTCCTGTCGCTTCGGCGGATCCCGGCCGGATTGCTCTGCTGGCTCGTGCTCGCCGCGGCCTGGCTGGCCTTCGCACCCTTTCGATTGCGAACCGGCCCTCCGGCGTTTCAACTCGACCTCGAACTCGACGCCGAGACCCTGACCCACCTCGCGCTGCTCGTGCCGGCGGGGCTGCTGATGGCGGCCTCCGGCGAATCGCGAAACCGCCGCGTGCCCTGGGTCGCCATCGGAATCGTGACGCTCCTGGCGGTCACCCTGGAAGCCGGTCAGTGGTGGCTGGATGCGCGATCGCTCTCGAAGTACGACCTCGGGGCCGGCTGGATCGGAGGCATCGCCGCGATCGCCGTGACCCGATCGCTGGCCCGGCTCGGCGTGCGGGTGCCGCCGATCGCCTGGGGCGTTTCGGTCGGGATCTTCCTGGCCCTCGCCGTCGCGATCAACGTCAGCACGTTCCGTCAGAATCAGGGGCTCCGTCTGCAGGACTGGAATCCGCTCTTCGCACTGGCCCAGGGGGACGAGACCGACGGTACCCGGCCCTATGCCGGAGACGTCACCGACGCCCGACTCTGCGCCGGCGACGGCGACGCACGCTTCTGCATCACCCCCGGAGCATCGATCGAACAGCGAAGCCGCCTGAGCCGCATCGCCGAGGAGACCCAGAGCGTCTCCCTGTCGGCGTGGGTCCGCTCGTCCGACAACCGCCAGACCGGTCCGGCCCGGATCGTCACCTTCTCCGACGGCCCGTACGCCCGCAACGTGACCCTGGCCCAGCATGCCGACGGGTTGATCCTGCGAATCCGTACACCCCGGAGCGGCCCGAACGGCCACTGGTACCAGTTCGGGCTGCGGCACTCGATCGTCGAGGGCACCCGCATGCAGGTCGAGGGCTCCTACCGCGGCGGACGGGTGCAGCTGTCGTCGTCGGGCCCCGCGAGCCGTGTCGAGGGATCCTGGGCCGCGCCGTTCCGGGGTACGCTGTTCGTCAATGGCGCCAGCCGGTTTCGGGCTCCGCTCGTGTTTCACGGGCGCTCACTGCTGGTCGGGATGCTGGTCTTCTTCGCCGGAGTCGGTCTGTGGATCGGCATCGCGTTCGGCGCGGGTGACCCGCGAATCTGGCCGCTGACCCTGCTGTTCGGGCTGGCCCTGCTCTGGATCCTGACCCTGGGTGTCTGGCACTCGGCACTCCCCCGCTTCAGCGAGCAGGTGTGGGTCCTTGCGGCACTGCTGGCCGGGGTCGCCGGTGGGTGCTGGGACCGCTGGCGTCTGACCGGCGGCGCGCCGAGACCCGACGCCCGAGCTCGACAGGCCTGACCGGCCGTACTTCGCTGTACGGACGAGCGGACTAGAACAGACCGAGGCTCCAGAGAATCGCCGCAACCCAGCCGACACCGGTGCCGAACAGGGTCGGCGAGGAGAGCACCAGGTCGACCGGCGCGCCCCCTCCTTCCCGGACGCTGGAGATCCTCAGGTACTCGAGGACACCGAAGGCGACGAACGGCAGCGAGGCGAATTCCCGGCCCGGCTGAAGCACCGCCGCCTCCATCGAGTAGAGGGCATAGGCGACGATCGTCATGCCGGCGGAGATGCCGATCGCCTGCCCCAGGAAGGCATCGGTGTAGCCGGCGAGGCTGGGACGGTGATCGGCGCCTCCGACGCGCATCTCCGCCTTGCGCTTGTTCAGCGCCATGAACAGCGCCAGGGTCGACGAGCAGAGCAGCAACCAGGTCGACGGCGGCACGTCGAGAAGCGCACAGCCGAGCAGTACCCGCAAGACGAAGCCGGAGGAGAGCAGGAAGACGTCGATCAGCGGGAGGTTCTTCGCGCCCAGCGTGTAGATCAGGTTCAGCGTCGCGTACAGGCCGACGACGAGGACGGCGGTCTTGCTTCCCGACAGCAGAGCCAGGGCGGCGCCCGCCACCAGCAACAGCAGGGACAGGACCAGCCCCTTCAATCGCGACAGTCGGCCCGAAGCGATCGGCCGGTCTTTCTTGACCGGATGCTTGCGATCCTGCGGCGCGTCGAGGACGTCGTTGAACGCGTAGATCGACGACGTCACCAGCGCGAAACCGAACATGCCCAGCAGGAAGCTGAGCGGGTCCAGCTCGGCGCCCCAGGCGATGCCGAAGGGCACCGGCATCAACACGAACACGCTCTTGATCCAGTGGCGAGGCCGGGCCAGGACAACGAAGGATCGCAGCGTCGACATGATCAGAACCGTACCCGACGCATGACCGGGGTCGGCAGGGCGCGGATCGCACCCATGATCCAGCGCCAGATCGGCGGTGCGTACAGCTCCGGCCGGCCGCGGTCGATGCCCCGTAACGCGATCGCCGCGACTCGTTCGGCGGTCGCGGCGAACGGCGGTGCGTCCAGCCCCGCCGTCATGCCGGTGTGGACGAAGCCGGGCTTGACGCAGACGGTGCGCAGACCGCGCTCCCGGAAGCGCAGATCGATGCCCCGCAGGTAGAAGGTCAGGCCGGCCTTGGCCGCACCGTAGAACACGACCGGCTTCCGTGGACGATCGCCGGCGACCGAGGAGAAGACGGCGAGTGTGCCGCCACCCCGCTCCAGCAGACGAACCCGCGCCTCCTCGCAGAAGGCGATGCTGTTCGTGAAATCGACGCCGAGCATCCGGTGGCGCGCCGCCGGGTTCGCTTCGAGGTTCTCCTGGGTGTCGAACTGTGCCGCGGTCAGCACCACGGTGTCGAAGCCGCCGAGCCCGGCGGCCGCGCGATCCAGGGCCGCGCCGAACCCGTCGGGGCGCTCCAGGTCGCAGTGGGCGGTCCCCGCGCAGGCGCCGGGCCGGGCGGCCTCGCAATCGGACCGGCTGCGCTGGAGGGAATCGTCGTCGCGGCCCAGGAGGAACAGTCGATCTCCCCGCGCCGCCATCAGCCGGGCCAGGGCCCGGCCGATCCCCCGGGTGCCGCCGAGGAGGACGACGTTCAACGGACATCTCCGAGGAGACGGCGAGAAAGCGCGCTCTGCAGGCGCCGCTCGGGGTCCCAGCGCCGCCGCACGGCCAGCCAGCCGTCGAGCCGCGGCTCCATCGCGCGGAAGTGCTCGGCGCGGGTCAGCGCGTCCTTGGCGAGATAGATCCGACCTCCGGCGTCGATGACGATCTCGTTCAGTGCGTCCACGGTCTCCTGGGTCCATCCCGGGACGAGCGGCAGGTCGAACGCGACGCTGATGCCCGGCATCGGAAACGACAGCATACCCTTCCCGGCCGCTCCGCAGTCCTTGACCACGGTCAGGTACGATCGACCGCCGCGGCGCGCCAGCCCGTCGAACAGCCGACGGCAGCAGGCCGATTCATCGGGGCCGGCGGGCAGGACGCACTGGTACTGGGTGAAGCCCCGCCGGCCATACAGCCGGTTCCAGTCCCGCAGCAGGTCCAGGGGGTGAAAGAACGCGTCGGGGCTGACGATCCTCGGTTTCGAGCGTCCGCGCTGGAACGCGCCGTACAGCCGGTTGAAGGCTCCGACGAAGGTGCGGTTCAAGACCCAGCCCGGCAGATCCAGCGGGAGGACGAGCTCCCGGGTCGCCGGAGGAGGATGCTGCGGCCCCTCGCCGGCCTCGGCCCAGCGCCCCTTGATCAACGCGCCGGTGGCGAAGGCCCGCCCCGGCGCGGCGCAATCGACCCAGCAGACGGTGAACGGCCAGGCGGCACCGGCGGTTCGCAGTCGCTCGATCATCTCGTCGGAGTCGGCGACCGGTTCGATCTCCTGGTGAATCCAGGGTGTCGGCGCGCGGTGCAAGCGGAGCGAGACCTCGAGGATATGTCCGGTGAGTCCCATCCCGCCCTGGGTCGCGTGAAACAGCTCGGCATCGTCGGCCTCGGAGAGCTCCCGGATCGTGCCGTCGGCCAGCCGCATGCGCAGCGACTCGACGTGCCGCCCCAGACAGCCGGCGACGTGGTGGTTCTTGCCATGGACGTCCGCCGCGACCATGCCGCCGAGGGTCACGAACTGGGTCCCGGTGTGTACCGGACTGCTCCAGCCCAGCGGCAACAACCGGCGGTTGAGCGCGCCGAGGGAGAGGCCGGGCTCTCCCCGGAGCCGTCCGGTATCGGTGTCGAACGCGAGTACGCGGTCGGCCAGGCGGCTGCCGGCCACCGTCGCCCCCTCGGCGGGCAGCGACGCGTCGCCGTACGAGCGGCCGAGCCCCCGGGTCAACGAGGCGCCGTCGGTGATCGACTCCAGATCCTCGGAGAGCCGCTCGATGCCGCGGACGACAGGATGGCGGCCCCAGCCGGTGAGGAGCTGCATCAGGCTCGGGTCAAGGTCAGTTTCATCAGCACCACCGCCTTGAACGGTAACACCGCGAGCTGCTTGAGGAGAATCCACAGCGAGCGGCTGCGTCGGCTGGACGGGATGCCGGGGGTGGCCAGCAACCGGAGCCAGTATCCGATCAGCCGGAACGGGCGGATCTCGTGCCCCGAGATCAGCGTCCGGGCCAGCCCGTCGAATCCGGTCTCGACGAGCACCTCGGCGGTGAGTCCGCGATGCTGCTCGGCCGCGGATCGATGGATCGCATCCAGGTAGGCATAGCGGCTCCGGGCCTTCTTGCTCGGCACCAACCCCTGGTTCCACTGGTTGCCGTGGACCCGGTACTGAATCAGCACCTCATCCTGGAACCACAGCGCTCCGCGCTCGGACAGTTGACACCAGAGCAGCGAATCCTCTACCTGGTAGCCGAGGTTCTCGTGGAAGTCGCCACAGGCGGCGGCCAGGGCACGGGAGAAGATCGCCGACGAGGCCGGTATCCAGTAGCGGAACCGCAGGTAGCCTTCGAAATCGCGGGTCGCCTGGTCCGGGTGACCGTTGCCGAAGATCGGCGGCCGGCGCATTCCCGGTCGCTCCTCGTGCACCGGCTCGCCGCGGTCGTCGATCACCTGGGCCCGGGAGTAGATCACGGCGATCTCCGGATGCTCCTGCAGGATCGCCAGTTGACGTTCGAGCTTCCCCGGCAGCCAGACGTCGTCGCAGTCGAGGATCGCGACCCAGGGCGCCCGGGCTTCGGAGAGGCCCAGATTCCGGGTGGCGCTGACGCCGCGGTTCTTGCCGCCCGGGTGCCGCAGCACGCGGATCCGCGCATCCTCGCTGGCCCAGGCCTGGGCCCGGTCGAGTCCGCCGTCGGACGAGCCGTCGTCGATGATCAACAGCTCCCAGTCCGCGACGGACTGCGCCTGCACGCTCTCGACGGCGGCATCCAGGAAGGACTCGCCGTTGTAGAGCGCCATCACGATCGAGACGACAGGGGGGGGTGCGGCACTCATCGAAGAATCCACCAGGCCACGAGCGATGCGATCGCCAGCATGGAAAAGCCGAGCGCCACGGCGCGCAGTCTCTTGAAGGAGAGGGCCTCGGCCCCGAGCATCGAGACGATCCCCTGTCGCAGCGGTAACCAGACACGCGGACCGAGGATCTTTCCCGGCAGCCGGCGCAGGGTCGAGATCAGGCGGCGCTGGGAGCGGCCGGAGGCGGAGAGCGCCGCATCGAAGACCTCCATTCCCGCGCAACCCTCGACGTTGATGCGCCGGATCCGGTGCACCTGGCCGTCGGCCCCGTTGGAGCCGGCGTCGGAGACGAACGTCGCGTCGTATCCCGCGTCGGCGGCCATGCGCCGGACCCGACGGTCGTGCCAGTTCCCCGGGATCGCGAGGTAGTTCACCGGGCGGCCGGTGATCCGCTCGAGCTCGGTACGGGAGTCCCGCAACTCGGCGGCCAGCTCCGGGTCGGAGAGTTCGACGAGGGGACGGTGGGTCACGCCATGGGAGTGAATCCGGATCACGTCGGGATCGAGGCCGCGGAGTTCGTCGTCGGTCAGCCGCTGGTGCTCCGCGCCGACGTCGAAGACAAAGGCGTCGCGGTCGGTGGTCACGAACAGCACCGCGGAGAAGCCGTGCTCGCGAAGTACCGGCTCGGCGTGGGTCGCCACGCTGCGCGCCCCGTCGTCGATCGTGATCAACACCGATCGCCCTTCGAGAGGCCGGCGTCCTTGCACGAACTCGACCGCCTGATCGACGGTCACCGGTCGATACCCGCTATCGCGCAGCCGCTGTAGCTGCTGGGCGAACCGGTCGACCGCCAGGGTGAAGACACGCTCGGTGCCCTCGGCCAGGGCGTACTGCTCCGGCGTCGCGAACCGGTGATACATCAAGCAGAGGAGGCGCGGGCGTCGCGCCTCGTCGATACGGATCCAGGCTGCCGCGCCGAGGGTGGCCACGACGACCGTCGCCACGAGAAATGAGAGCACCTCGAGCACGAAGACCTCCGCCCGTCGCGATCGATGGACCGATTTCTAATATATAGTGACTCGCCCTTGTGGGAGCAAGATCCGTGCTCTTCCCCGGCACGACGGAGATCGTCTCTTGGCCCTGTTCTTTCCGCGGTACGAACCGGAAGATTACGACCGATACGGTGCGGGACTGGCCGGGGACGACGTCCCCCTCGACCCGAACAGCGACGAGCGCATCGGCCTGCGGCCGGACTGGCGCGAAAGGCCGGATCGCTCGGCCTACTTCATGTTCAACCTGCACAGCCTGCGCTACGCCTACAGCCTGATCGAACCGGGCTCACGGGGCGACCTCGACGCGCTGCGCGCGGTCCGGGAGTTGATCCTCTACTGGGCGGCGGAGAACCCCGCCAGCGGCCGTCCGCCGACCGCCGGCTGGGCCGACGAACACGCCGTCTCCTGGCGCAGCATCACCCTGGCCTACTTCTGGGAGGTCTGGCAGGGTTCGCCGATCGCCGCCGAGCTCGACGAAGCGGCGTTCCTGTCGCTGATCGCCGACCACGCCCGTTACCTCGGCCGCCCGAGCAACTACCGACCGCATCACAACCACGGCCTGAACAACACGCTGGCGCTGGTCGCGATCGGCTCGATGTTCCGGGATCGCATCCCGGCAGCGACGAGCTGGATGGAGCTGGGGTTCCGCCGCGCGGAACGGCAGATGGCCGACAACGTCTCGGCCGACGGCGTGCAGCTCGAGCAGTCCGGCTTCTACCACTGCTACTGCCTGCGGACGTTTCTCGAGATCGCCCGGGCCGCGCACGAGACCGGCCACGCGACCTCCCCGGCGTTCGACGATCGGCTCGACCGCATGCTCGGCATCACCGCGCGGTTCGCCGGACGGGGTCCGGTCAGCTGGGGCTTCCCCTTCAGCGACCGGCGTAAGGATCCGTTGCGGGTCTACCCGCTGATCGGGCTGGCGAGTCTCCCCGACACGCTCCAGGGAAAGGGCGCCGCGCAGTACCGGGAGGCGGTCGCCGGCTCCCCTCCCGCCGGGCTGCATGTCGCCGACGAGGGTGGCTTCGCCCTGTTCAACGACCCGGACGGCCGACTCGAGCTGGTCTTTCACACCCGGATTCTCCAGGCACCCCATGCCCATCAGGACGCGATGGGTCTCTACGCCTCGCATGCCGGGCGCGAGCTGCTCGCGATGCCCTCGACGCTGTTCGTCGGCGAACGCTCGCCGCGATGGCGACGTCATTTCATCGGACCGAAGGGGCACAACTCGGTCTGCGTCGACGACCGGGCCCAGCGGCCGCCGGCAGCCCTGCGGGACGGGGCGCTGGCGCGCCTCGCCGAATCTCACAAGGTCAAGCAGCTGGCCCAGCGCAGCGGGCTGGCCGACGCACTGGAACGCTTCCGCAGCCGGGCCCGGCTCGACCTCCGCTCCCTGCAGGAGCGGTTATCCCCGCGAGCCGGCGAGGTGGTCGGCCACGGCGACGACGGCATCTGTGCCTGGGTGATCGCACGTCATCGAAGCTATCCGCGTGTGACCCACACCCGTTCGGTGGTCCGGCTGGACCGGCGCTGGCTGGTGGTCCGGGACGTGCTCGCGGCAAGCGAGGGGACGCAACATCGGTTCCGGCAACAGTGGCACTTCTCGCCCGACGCGAAGCTGTTCCTCGACGGCCCACGGGGCCAGGTCGAGGCCGGAGCGCTGACGGCTGGATTCCGGCAGCTGGCCACCGGTGCCGAGGTCACGCTGCATCACGGCACCGAAACCCCGGAACCGCTGGGCTGGTACGCCGAGACACCGGCGCCGCCCCGGCCGACCCCCCTGGTCGTCTCCGAGGCCCATGGATCCGCGGCGGAGTTTCTCTGGGTCCTGGAGGTCGGCGATACCCGCTGCGACGCCTCGTTACTCCCGGGGGCCGGCTGCACGATCCAGCTCTCTGCCGGGGATTTCCGGACCTCGCTTTCATTCAGCGCCGACTCGGTCGCCGTCGCGCCCGGTTGAGCTACTCTGCGATCCGCTTCAACTCGATGTCGTCGAAGACGAACTCCGAGTTGTTGCTGTCGTAAGGGGCGAGCCAGAGCATCAGCCGTCCGTCGCTCTTGTCCCCCGGCGTCGTCGTGAACTCGACACTGTATTCCTGCAGCGTGTTGCTCAAGGAGACCGGTTCGCTCAGACCGTAGTTGTCGTACGGCGGGCCGTGTTGGAGCAGCCGGACGCTGACCGAGCGCGACAGGCTGTGGGACCCCTTGAAGGTCAGTCGATAGGGAACGCCGCCCTCGATCTGCAGACCCGACTGTTGTAGCTGCACGTTGCTACCGGAGACCGTGATCGCGATCGTCCCCACTTCCCCTGCGGTCGAGAATGAAGCGGTCCCATCGCTGAAGAAGGACCAGGCTGAGCCGCCGTCACTGAAGTCGCCGTTGGTCACGACGTTGAGGAACGGCTCGATCCGGCACTCGGCGTCGCAACCATCGTCGATCTCGAGGTCGCCGTCGTCGCACTCCTCGACGCCCTCGTACAGGAAGCCGTCGCCACACTCGTTGACCGAGCAGTTCTTCAGGCATCCGTCGGTATCCAGTTCGTTCGCGTCGTCGCACTGTTCGCCGGGGTCGGTGATCCCGTCGCCGCAGAACGGATCCAGGCAACCGGACTGGCAGCCGTCGCCGTCGTCCTGATTGGCGTCGTCGCATTCTTCGCCGGCATCCAGGATCCCGTCGCCGCAGAGCTCCGCCGAACAGTCGGGACGGCAGCCGTCGCCGAGGTCGGCGTTGCCGTCGTCGCAGGCCTCTCCGGGGTCCAGGAACAGATCGCCGCAGATCGGGTTACGGCAACTGGCCTGACAGCCGTCGCCGGAGATCAGATTCCCGTCGTCGCACTCCTCGCCGGAATCCAGGATCCCGTCACCGCACATCTCCATCGTGCAGTCGGCGCGGCAGCCGTCGAACATCAGATTGTTGCCGTCATCGCACTGTTCGCCGGCATCGAGCACGCCGTCACCACAACGGCTGCCGATGCGGTAGAAGAACAGTTCGCCGGCCGGTGGCGTGTCCGTGGCCGACCGCTCGCCCGTGGTCATGATCCGCTTTTCGGGAACGACGAGATCGATCGGGGACTCGGCGCGGTACACGTCGAAGTTCGGCCGGCCGCCGGCCCAGTCGAGCAGGACCTCGGCCGGACCCCGGCGGTGCAGCTGGAGCACGATGCTCTCGATGCAGCTGGAGTCGCAGCCGTCCTGGTCGATCAGGTTGCCGTCGTCGCAGCTCTCGCCGTTGTTGACGGCGCCGTCGCCGCAGACGTTGCGCAGGCAGTCTGCGCGACAGGAATCGTCCTCGATCTCGTTGCCGTCGTCGCACTCCTCGCCGGCCTGCAGCAGACCGTTGCCGCAGCGCTCGAAGAAGCAGTTCGCGTCGCACCCGTCGCCGACGACGGTGTTGGCATCGTCACAGTCTTCGCCGTTGTTCACCTCACCGTCGCCGCAGTAGTTGATCGTGCAGTCGTTGGCGCAACCATCGTCGTCGATCAGGTTCCCGTCGTCGCACTCCTCGCCATCGTCGTTGAGCGCTCCGTCGCCGCAGACCTTCGCGATGCAGTCGTTGCTGCAGCCGTCGTCGTCGATCAGGTTGCCGTCGTCGCACTCCTCGTTGACCTGGAGAATGCCGTTGCCGCAGACCTCCAGGTGGCAACCCGCGTCGCAGCCGTCGCCGTCCAGATCGTTGGCATCGTCGCAGCTCTCGCCGTTGTTGGTCCGTCCGTCGCCGCAGAAGTTCTGGGTGCACTCGTTGGAGCAGGCGTCGTCCGGGGTGATGTTGGCGTCGTCGCACTCCTCGAAGGCGTCCACGGTGCCATCGCCACACATCGGCAACGCGATGTCGTAGCGCACGACCAGCGCCGGGCCGGGCCAGAGGATCTCGATACCGTGATGCGTCGATTCGGAGTTGAACGCGATCGTGTTGTTGCCACTGACGATGCGATTCGTCGGGACGTCGAGCTGGTCGTACGAGTAGTAGTGGTTCGCCCCGTAATTCGGAGCAACCCAGGAGTTGACCTTGGTGAAGTGGTCCTGTCCGGGCTCGGCGGCGCCGTCGATGCCGTTCCAGGTGCGCACCAGCAGGCGTGCCGCCGTCGCGTGCGCCAGATCGTGGTCCGCCGGGATGAAGACCTTGCTCGTATCGGTCTGGTTCGCGCTCCGGACCCACATGCGCTCCGGGACGTCGAACGGCTTGTACAGGCGGACCGACTGATCGCCACGATCCAGGGTCAGCCCGTCGACGATCGGGGTAGTGCTCCAGACTCCGGATTGGTCGAGGATCCGCGCCATCAGCCGGATCGACTCGCCCTTCTGGTCCGGCACCCAGGTCGTGTCCCAGGTCACCTCCCACGGGGCGGAGCTGGCGGTACCGACGTGATTGCTGACGGTCAAGGCCGGGTCGTTGTCGCTCTTGTCACGGTGGTAGCTGTGCTGCCAGTCCAGGTAGATCCCGTCACCGTCGGTGTCGTAGCCGTCGTGCCAGGCGTAGAACTCGACCCGCTCGATTCCGGCGTCGGCCTGGATATCGGCGGAGACGGTCGGGTTCTCTCCGATCGTCGCTCCGGAGACCGGCGAGAGGATCACCCCGGTGGGATGGCCGGGCACCGTCGCCGGGTCGTAGTAGATCCGCAGGCCGAGGGTGTACCAGCCCCACTGACCCCAGTTGAAGTTGTAACAGGTCTGCTTGCCGGCGGTGGCCTCGGCGATGTTCGTGCCCTCGATCAGGTGCTCCAGGGGCACGTCGAAGACGCCGTTGAGCTGCTGGGTGTAGCACTCGCCGCGGGTCGGCGGAGTCGTCAGCTCCGGAATCGTCAGCCAGTCGTTCTCGTTGAAACGAAACTCCTTGCCGGTGGTGCCGACGTGGCCGCCCCAGATGTCGATCACCGCCTCGGCCCGGAGCGCTCCGGCCAGGGTTTCGATCTCCAGCGGCTGGGGGATGTTCGGAAAGTCGCCGGGGCTGTTCCCCGGCGAGCCGGGGTTGCTGGCGGTCGGGTCGGTGACCCGCCAGGAGTTCCCGGTGGCCGGCATCACCCTGGCGTACTCCCGATAGACCTCGCCCGGCGCCGGGCTCTTGAGGAACTCGACCTCGCCGATCACGCAGTCCGGCTCGCAACCGTCGCCGGCGGTGTTGTTGCCGTCGTCCACTTCAATCAGAACCAATTGCATGTGCAACACCATGTGTAATTGCTGGATTAATTGTACATTTAGCAACATAACGCTTCACACGGAAGTTGTCATTTGAAGCTGAGTCTTCTGGTAATGCACCACGCTGAACTTTCATCTTATGGGCTGTCTGCCAGGTACGAGTTACAACCTCACCAATACGACCCATTGCTTGTGAATCAGATGCCATCATCGAGATCGCACCCGTGTCATGCAGAATATCTTCCGCTGCGATGGTTTCTTTACGAATACGTGATTCTGCAAAAGAAACATCTTCAGGGATATTTGCATGCAAATGGTGACATACCATCAACATATCCAAATGCTCGTCCAAAGTGTTCTTGGTATAAGGACGGGTTGGGTTGGTTGATGATGGCAATACATTTTGCTGACCCACAACTTTCATGATGTCTGGTGCGTGTCCACCACCTGCACCCTCAGTATGGAAGGTGTGGATGGTACGATCTTTAATTGCATTAATGGTATTCTCTAGATAACCACCTTCGTTAATGGTATCTGTATGAATACATACCTGAACATCCATACTTGTCTGCAACGGCTAAACAGTTATCAATTGCACCAAATGTTGTTCCCCAATCTTCGTGCAATTTCAAGCCGCAGGCACCAGCCAATACTTGCTCTTCATTTGGTGTCGGTAGACTACAGTTACCTTTACCGAAGAAACCAGTATTCATAACCATGCCGTCTGATGCTTTTAGCATAGACTGAATGTGCCATGGTCCTGGTGTACATGTCGTTGCCGCTGTACCCACTGCAGGTCCTGTACCACCACCAAGCATGGTCGTAATACCATTCATCATGGCGTCTTCTTCTTGTTGTGGACAGATAAAGTGAATATGTACGTCCAATGCACCTGCGGTAAGAATCAAACCTTCACCCGCAATTGCTTCGGTTGCAGCACCAATTGCCATCGTTACATTCGGCTGAATGTCAGGGTTTCCTGCTTTACCAATCGCGGCAATCTTACCATTCTTAATACCGACGTCAGCTTTAACAATACCCCAGTGATCAATAATGGTTGCGTTGGTAATAACAGTATCAACAACATCAGCGTGATTACGCTGTGATTGACCCATACCATCACGAATAACTTTACCACCACCAAATTTAACTTCTTCACCATAGGTGGTGTAGTCTTTTTCAATCTCAATAAACAGCTCTGTGTCAGCCAAACGAACACGATCCCCTGTTGTGGGACCCATCATTTCGGCATAGACCTCGCGAGAAATTTTAAAACTCATTTTCTATACTCCTTGTATAAATGTTTAACGGATATAACCTATTATTAGGATTTAAGTTTGCCCATAACCTTCTGGTTTAATCCGTATACGGTCCTGTCTCCTGCGAGGTCCAACCAATTCAACTGTACGCTCTTGACCAGGCTCAAAACGTACTGCGGTACCGGACATAATATTCAAGCGCATACCATAGGCTGCATCACGATCAAATTTCAACGAGCTATTTACTTCAAAAAAATGAAAGTGTGATCCAATCTGTATCGGCCGATCACCACCGTTGGAACACTTTAAGGTCTTGGTATTACGACCAACGTTAAGTTCAATCTCACCAGGTTGTGTTATAACTTCTCCGGGAATTATTGTGCTCATTTATAGGCTCCTATTCTTAAGGGATTGGATTATGAACGGTTACCAGTTTGGTACCATCAGGAAAAGTACATTCAACTTGGATATCAGGAATCATCTCTGAGATACCGTCCATTACGTCTGCACGTTTGATTACTTTTGCACCATCCGACATCAGTTGCGCTACGCTTTTTCCATCGCGAGCACCTTCCAGTACTGCGCATGTAATCAATGCAACTGCTTCTGGATAGTTAAGTTTTAGGCCACGTGCTTTACGCCTTTCCGCAATAACTCCAGCGGTAAATACCATCAATTTGTCTTTCTCTCTTGGTGTAAGATCCATCTCTTTCTCCTCTTCAGTAAATAAATAGTTGCTTTATGTCTCAAATACACCTGCTACTACTTCCAAGTCGCGTTTGCGGTACACCTAAGTGTTCCACATACGCGGCACGATAGCTTGTCGACCCAGCATCGCCGGACGTAACGCTCCCCAGACGTGAAGCATTATCCGTCGCGCTACTTCGCTCGAATCTCCCAGGTAACGTGCTACCACTATCGATTTTAGTTGCGACACGCCAAGATGACCGACGCCATTCGCAATTGTGTCCGCTTCCGCACGCATTGATTCAATCAACTCGACTGGTACGGCTTCTCCTCACAACGATCAGTGTCGCGCAAACCGTTTTATCAGACAGGTAAAGCGGGCTTTTCATGGCCGGGCCACCGCCTGCTAACTGCAGTTGCTCGAACCAGATCGGTTTGCCTTCGCGATGAATCTTGGTGCGTTGCGTAATCTGCCCACCATTAAAAAACTCTCCAGATCGTGTCCGGCCAAAACATAAAATCTCACAACCTATGAAAGTCGAGTCTTTTGCTAAGGTGATATTGTTGATGAGTTGCACATGCGCGTTATCAAAAAAAATGGCTTCCTGAGGAAGCCATTCTAGTGCTGCGCCTGTTTCTACGTCGAGATTAACTTCTTGACGTGAAATGTGACCGTTTGCTTTGTACCATTTTGATGCGCCAGGTGTCGTAATTTGAACCTTCCCCGCAGCACCAACATGGCTGGTTAGTCGCAATTCATCTCCGCCACAGACACCAGCTGGTGGATGCACTATGATGGTATGACAGACTTCCCGATCTTCCTCCTTAAGATAAAAAGGCTTTTGCACGAGTAGCTGACCAAAATGACTGCGTTCCATCAATCTGGTTTTTCCATCGTAGTCTGCAAATCTTAAAGACAACCAAGCGTCAACAGTTTTATCTGTTATCGGTGCAAATGAACTTTTTTGTGTGGCTAAAGGACTAAGTGTAGCGACGGATTCATTCCGCGCCAAAGAATCTTCTTTGTGAGTGGTCGAGGACATTTTTATTTATTATTTATCGTTTTAGCGACTATACCTTCCTTGTTAACCAAGGCATGGTTCAGCCTATTTCTCGCAGTCAAATCGCTGCGTTGATGCGTAAAGTTACACCTCATTTCATACAAAGTAAAGAGTCAGCATACAAAAAGTTACGCATTAAATTGTATGATAATTCACGACTTATTCTTACACTTTTTTGCACCGAAAATAAAAAAAAGGCCAAAACCCTTTTATCTTCAGGGGTTTTGGCCTTTCGTAAGACCCGGCTCAATGAGCCTTAGGTCATACGCTTATGCTTATATTTGCAACTGGAACGACAGCTTGAATACGTCGACCTTCTCGCCGAGTTACGCCAGGTGCATAGTTCAAACCTTTGGTGAACAAATCGCCATGCTGGTAATACGCTGATACACGCGCATTAAAGCCATCAATAACATAGTTCACACCACCTTCAATTTCTTCACGGTTGGTGCTGGTATTAGGCTGAACACTGGTAAATCTACCATAGGGCTGAAATTGTCCAATCCATATTTTGTGAGGAATTAGATAAAGACCCATGACGCTCCAGGATTGTCCATCAAACATACAAAAACAGTCTGGATCAGCAAATGCTGCAGTGTCATAGTCAGCCCAGAATCGCTTGTATTCACCGTTCATGGTAAATACACCCATGTTGTCGTCGAAAACCTTCTCAAACAAAATATCACTGGTAAGACCCGTAAAGTCAGAGCGGTTGGCAAACGAACCTGCTCCGTCTTTTTGATATGAGGTACCAACCGCAACAGCAAGAATGTCTCCAGCTTTACCAAAGTACGTACCACTGGTGTAATAGCCTGGGTTCTTCTCTGGGTTCAAGAAGTTGTAGGTAAGACGCCCAGCTACCATTACGTTACCGTTTTGGTTAGGTCCAACATTATTCCTTGAACGCAGTCCAGAGAATACACCGACTGAGTATTGCAGGGTTCCGGTATATCAAATCCAGGTTCACCACGCTACACTACCCCAGAAGGTTCCACCATCATCACGACCATAACGACCGCGCCACCGTGCCCCAAATTTGATACTGAAGTCTGATTGGAAAAATGGGGTCTTGAAACCATCGTGCGTCGCACGATAGAAAGGACCATTCAATTCGCCACGTTCCGTTGGGACCAACATGCGGCCACCCCAGATATTGAAATACCGGTTGTACTCGAACTTACCGATCGCATCGAGTATGGTGTATATCATCTTAGGATTGTCACCTGAACTGGTGTTATTACAGAAAAAACATTCTGTATTGACCTCAAACTTGATGTATTTATGTAGCTGACCATTAACGTAGAGACGAGCGTTGTCATTGCTGTAATTGTCTTCGTAACCACTTTGACCAATTCTTGGTTGATTGAGATACCAGATCCACGGTAACCCGCACCAATCGTCACCCATTTGGTGTCATCCACAGCAAACTTAAGCTTATTACCCTGGTTACTAAACTCCCCTGCACCTAAGTGACTGAGCCAGCCATCAGCTTGGGCCAGTGTCACCGAACCCATGACTAACGCTAGTGTCAGAGCAATCCCTGTACACAACATCCCTCTCTTCTGCTTGAGAGCAGATCGTTGTGGCTCACCTACCCCTTTTATTTCATAGTGATGCGCAATCTCTGCATTGTCCTTCATTATTGAAATCTCCCTTGTGTAATATGCCGCTGCTGCGACGCGCCTATTTCTCGGCTCAATCTTCCGTTGTATTACTCTTCCCTATCCTTTCCTCTGAATTGTACTTAAGTCAATACAGTCCAGCTCATACTCTCTTCCAAATACCTAGAACTGACAGGCTAAATGAATTGTGCACAACACAGCCAATTGCCGCAAGAATTAATAACAACTTCTTACCTCTTAATGCTAATTGTGTTGCTTCTGTACAACATGACCAAGCATATTTGACAAGTAGTGCAGGTTCCAGAATGGCCGATATTAATGTGACATTAATGACTAGAAACCAATCCATTAGATTTTTAGTACTTTCTATTATCCCAACCACTACCACTTCAGTTTATGTACTTACGAACTATCTGTTTATTCAAACCCAGTTAAATTTTTCTTTACTTCCCCAAAACTCATAAATAACAATATTGCAGATTTAATTTCGTGAATACTCACCGGCTACAAGCCGCTGGCTTCTGATTCTTGATGTATTCCTTCCATACTTCATCCGTAACATTACCACTTGATACTATCCAATACCCTCTTGCCCACAAATGCTGACCCCAATATCGTTTACGCAATTGACTATACTCCGACAACAATTTATGGGCATCTCTAAAAT
>CALNYP010000059.1:0-149505 GCA_942490715.1 uncultured bacterium | reverse complement strand
CTCGTTGGCCCGGGCCTCTCCGGCGGACAGGGCTCGCACCAGGATCGACCCTTCGACGGGAGTGGACGATGGTGCAGCGCCGGTCGCGAACCGGCCGGCCGCCGCGTCTTTCTCGGCCGATTGCCGCAAGACGCTGTCATCGGCATCGCGAAGCATGGGTGCGGCTTCCTTGCCCTCGGCCGCGGCCTCCTGTTTCTCCGCGACCCGCTCCTCGACGATCTCCTCCCGCGCGCGATCGGCAGGCGCCTCGGCAACGGCGGCCGTCGGGTTCTCGGGGATCGACTCGACGCTGCCGTCGAACAGGCTCGGTCCGAACAGTACGATGGCGAGGACGGCGGCGGCGGCAAGCCCCGCGGTCTCCCAGGAGATCCAGCGCCAACCGCGGCCGTGCCGCGCAGAGTGCTCTTCCTCGAAACGCGCCCGGGCCCGGGTGTAGAACGCCGGCGACAGTTCGGCGTCCGACCCGTCCCGCAGGGCTCGTCCCACCTTCCGCAGCGACTCCAGCTCGGCGGCCAGCTCGGGATCTTGCGCGAGTTCTCCCTCGAACGCCGCACGCTGGTCGTCGGACATCCTGCCGTCGAGGAACTCCTGGGCCCGGATCCGGCGCGGATTGCTCATCGTTCGGTCCTCGTCATCTCGCGCCGCAGGTCGTCCCGGGCCCGTGCCAGCCGTGAGCGCACGGTTCCGACCGGCACCCCGGTCATCTCGGCGATCTCCTCGTAGCTCATCTCCTCGACCTCCCGGAGCAGCAGGGCGAGCCGCCGGTTCGGTTCCAGTCGCTGCACCGCCGCACGTACCTCCCCGGCGGTCTCGTCGGACTCGATCCGGTCCAGCGCCGACGGTGCGTGCTCGGGTGGGTCCGGGGCCTGGTCATCGCCTTCGGGCTCATCGGACCGGCGACCGAGCCGGAACCAGTCGACAAGCCTCGATCGGCTCTTCGAGCGCAACCCGTTCTTCCACAGGTTCGTCAACGCCCTGACCAGGTAGGTCGAGATCCGTGCGTCGCCGCGAAACTCAGGTAGCTTCGGTAGCGCTCGTACCAGGGTTTCCTGCACCAGATCCTCCGCCTCCTCCCGGCGCCCGGTCAGGCGCAGAGCCAGCCGGAACAGGCGCGGTGCCTGCTCCCGGGCGATCCGGTCGAACGCGTCGCCGTCGCCGCGGCGAATCCGTGCCAGCAGTTCGGCCCGCTCTTCCGGGGTCGCGTCGCTTTCGACTCCATCGACACCGCTGCGGCCCAGAGGTTCCCGGATCCGGTTCATCGACTCCTATTCTGCCCCGGCCGGCGGTTCCGGGACAGTTGAACCGAGCGTTCGCGCGACAACCTGTCCGAACGGCGATAGAATCCGCCTTTCGACCCCCCAGGTGTCCCGGACCCGGCCGGTGACCCAGTGGCGGGAGCAGT
Source organism: uncultured bacterium (assembly GCA_942490715.1). GTDB lineage: Bacteria > Acidobacteriota > Polarisedimenticolia > Polarisedimenticolales > Polarisedimenticolaceae > CALNYP01. Next base: position 148,103 of record CALNYP010000059.1, on the reverse strand, counting down.
GGGAGTGCCATGAAGTCCTCGCGATTCCAGGTGTTCGGTGGGGCGGCGCTGGTGGCCCTGGTGGTCCTTTCGGCCGGCTGCCGGTCCGAGGGGGACGGCACCCCCGAGCCGAGCGTGCCGTCGGTGGTCGTGGCCGAGGTCAACGGAGAGCCGGTGACCCAGAAGCAGCTGGATCGCGTCGCCGAGGCGGAACGCGTGTTGCAGATACGCAGGGGTACCTCCGGCGAAACCCAGCAGATCCAGCTGCGGGCCGACGCCCTGGAGCTGGCGATCAAGGCCGAGCTGGCCTATCAGGCTGCCCGGGAGGCCGGAATCACGGTGGCCGCCGACGCGATCGAAGCCCGGCTCGCCGCGGCACGTTCCCACTACGAGTCCGAGGAGGAGTTCAGCGCCAACCTGGCCGAGGCAGGGCTCGACCTCAACGCACTGAAACGAGAGACCGAGCGCCGGCTGACGATCACCGCGTACGTCGCCAGCATCGCCGGCAACCTGACGATCGACCCGGAAGAAGCCCGTCGGATCTTCAACGAGCAGAAAGAGCAGTTCCGTGAGCCGGACATGGCCCGGGCGTCCCAGATCATCGTCCGCTTCCTCCCCGGGGATTCGCCCGAAAGGAAGCAGGCGGCGCGGCAGAAGATCGAGGCGGCCAAGGCGAAGCTCGATGCCGGTGCCGACTTCGCCGAGGTCGCCCGGGAGTATTCCGAGTCGCCGATGGCGGCCGACGGTGGGGACCTGGGTTACTTCAGCCGGGGCAGGACGCTCCCCGAGCTCGAGAGCGTCGTCTTCGCCACCGCGCCGGGAACGACCACCGAGATCTTCGAGACGCGCCACGGGCTGAACATCGTGCGCGTCACCGACCGACGACAGGCCCGGGAAGTGACGTTCGAAGAGGTCGAGGACAGCCTGTTCATGGTCCTGGCCCGGGAGCAACGCGACGACTCGATCCAGAGTCACATGAACAGCCTGTGGGACAAGGCGGATATCCGGATCCTGGATCCGGACCTGGCGGCACTGGGGCTCGATCCCCGGGATTGATCGACGGAGTTCCGTCGATCAGGGACCGCCCGCGGTGACCTCTCGCGGTTCCGCGGTTGCGCGGAAGATCCGGTACTGCGAGTAGACCCGCGTCGAGGCCTTGGTCATCGCGACCTGCTGCGGTCCGACGGCGCGGAACGTGTCGTAGCGAACCTGCGTCGGGAAGCTCAGGTCGTCCTTCCGGTGACGGAAGTGCACCTCGGCCCGATACCCCAGCGGTTTCGGGGCCGTACGCATGCCCATCACGTTGAACGACTTGTTGTAGGCCTCGTAGCGCGCCTCGATTCTCTCCCGCTGTCCGACGGGTTCGGCACGGATCTCGATCGGCGCGAAGGTCACGGCGTTGACCAGGGCGACCCCTTCCCACTGACGGATATCCTGCCCGTCGGTGAACCGGTGGCTGCCACGGAATTCGATCTCGTAGACCCAGTCGAACCCGTCGAAACGATCGGCGATCAGTCGGTAGGAGAACGACGGCTCGTTGAATCGGCTGAACAGGAAGACCCAGGCATACGCCGGTGGGAACGTCTCGGCATCGCGCACTTCGCCGGGCCTCAGCGTGCCGTCCTTCGACATCCGCTGGCGGTACTCCTGGAGGCGATTCTCGACATCCTTCGTCAACAGGTATCCGTACTCGCGGAGGTTCTCGGACTGCACCTTGCCGGTCGAATCGTAATCGGCCAGCCGGGCGTCCTCGTTGCAGGTGAAGCGGCTGGTGTAGTCGCCGTACACCGCGGCCTTTTCAAACAGCGGCTCGAGCATCTCGGGGGTCAGTCCCCACGGCGCCTCGTTGACGGTCAGGATCCCTTTGTACAGCGGGACTTCGTCGGTTGTCGGCTGTTCGCGCCGGGGCAGCGGCGCCGGCGTGGGCTGGGCGATCTCATCCTCGTGCCCGAAGGGTTGCTGGGCGGCAACCGGCACGGAGACCGCCAGGCAGACGAAGGCTCCCAGGAGAATCGAACTCTTCATCGGGTTGCACATTCCGCTTCCGCGGCCTCCAGGACGAGAAATTCAGCTTAGCACGTCAAAACGACGGTAGGCTTGACAGCCCGCGACGGGAATCTTAACTGTGAGCCGACGCCCGGACCTTCCCGGATGCGTCCGAATACCCATGCCAACTACAAAGAAAGATTACTACGAGATTCTCGGCGTGCCGCGTTCGGCGACCGAGAAAGAGATCAAGTCCGCCTACCGCCGGCTGGCCCGGAAGCATCATCCAGATGTAAACAAGGACGATCCCGCCGCCGAGGAACGCTTCAAGGAGGTCGCCGAGGCCTTCGCCGTGCTTTCCCACAAGGAGAAACGGGCGAAGTACGACCGCGGCGGCCACGAGGCGTTTGGCCAGGGTTTCGACCCCTTCGCCGGCTTCGACCAGAGCCACTTCGACTTCGGTTTCGGCAACCTGTCGGATCTGTTCGGCATGTTCACCGGGGCGAGCGGCTACGGCCGCACCCAGCGTAGTGGGCGCCGTGCCCGACCCGGCGACGACCTGCGCCTCGAGGTGCGGGTGCCGTTCCTCGAGGCGGTGAAGGGCAGCACGGCCGAGTTCCTGATCCCCCGACTGATCGGTTGCGACGCATGCGGCGGTCGGGGTTCGTCGGGGACGGGAGGGGGCCATCCCTGTCCCGACTGCCGGGGCTCCGGCAACGTCCAGCAGAGCCGCGGAGGGCTCCGGCTGTCGATGCCCTGCTCCCGCTGCCTGGGTTCGGGAGTGGCTCCGGGCAATCCCTGCTCGACCTGTGGCGGCCGGGGTCGGACCCGGGGCGAGGACCGGATCAAGGTACGCATCCCGGCCGGGATCGAGGACGGGGGAGTGCTGCGGCTGGCCGGCAAGGGAGACGCCGGGGAAGGCGGCGGCCCGGCGGGCGATGCCTACCTGACCATCCGGATCGACGGCCACGACACCTTCCGCCGGGAGGGCCGGAACCTCGTCTGTGACGTGACGATCGGGCTGGCCACCGCTGCGCTGGGCGGGAAACAGTCGGTCCCCACTCTCGATGGAGAGGCGACGATCGAGATCCCCCCGGGAACCCCCAGTGGTCGCAAGTTTCGGCTGAAGGGGAAGGGCGTCCCCGCTTCGGGCAGTCACGGCGCCGGAGATCTCTACGCGGCGATCCGGATCGCCCCTCCCAAACGCCTCGACGATCGGTCGAAGGAACTGATGCGCGAGTTCCAGGAGCGGAACGGGTAAGCTCTGCCCGATGCTCCACCTGATCCACCCGGCCGTCGTCCATTTCTCCGTCGCGTTTCTCGTGATCGGCGGTCTGGTCGAGTCCTGGGGGCGCTGGACGGATCGATCGCCGGCCTCTCGTTACGGCGAGCGGCTGGTCTGGATCGGTATCGTCTTTCTCGTGCCGACCCTCTTCACCGGCTACCTGGCGGCCAACAGCGTGGTGGTTCCCGACGAGGCGCGGCGGCTGCTGGACGCCCACGAGCGCAACGGCTGGTTCGTGCTCGGTGGCTTCCTGTTGCTCGCGTTCTGGAAGAGCTGGTCCGACGACGAGCCGGGTCGGCTGGAGAGTCGCCTCTACGCCGCGGCGTTGCTCGCGGTCGTCGCGCTGACGATCTACAGCGCGCTGCTCGGGGGGGAGATGGTCTACGGCGCCGGTGTCGGCGTCGGTTGACTCAGGTTCCTTTCAGCATGGCGCGAAAGGCGTGCCCAGCGATCTGTGGGTTCTCCTGGAGCCGGCGGACCGAGTAGGCGTACCACTGCTCGCCGAACGGGACGTAGACGCGCAGCCGGTGACCCTCGCCGAGCAGGATCGATCGCAACTGCTCGTCGACACCGAGCAACATCTGGAACTCGTAGCGATCGTGGGCGACCTCGTATTTTTGCAGCAACCGCAACGCCTGCCAGACCAATCGTTCATCGTGGGTCGCGATGCCGACGTAGGCCTGCTTCTGCAACATCCGCTCCAGGGCGAGGGTGAAGTTGTTGCGGATCAGCTCGGGGTCCGTGTAGGCGACCTGACGTGGTTCGAGGTAGATCCCCTTGCAGATACGGAAGTTCGCAGGCTCGTCGGTCAGCGCGTCGATGTCGTCGACGGTCCGCCGGAGTCTCGACTGCAGGACGACGCCGACCCGCTGGCCGAATTCCTGCCGCAGGGTGCGGTAGATCGACAGGGTCGCGTCGGTACACGGGGTGTCTTCCATGTCGATGCGGACGAAGTTGTTCAACTCGGCGGCCTTGGCCATCAACCGGTGCATGTTCTCCAGGCACAGGTCGTGATCGAGCAGCAGGCCGAACGCCGTCAGCTTGACCGAGACGTTCGTCTGTTGCAGCCGCTGTTCGGCGATCCCCTCGAGCAGTCGGATGTAGTCGTCGGCGTTGCGAATCGCCTCTTCACGCTGGGTGATGAACTCGCCGAGGATGTCCAGGGTCGCCATCGCGCCCTCGTCGGCCAGCTTGCGTACGACGCCGTAGGCGTCGTCGAACGTCCGTCCGGCGATGTACGGGCGCGAGAAGTAACCGACGATCGGTCTGGGGACGATCGGCAGGGTGGCGGCTATCGCGCGGTCGAGGAGACTCACGGGAAGCTCAGCGTCCGTGGAGCAGTTCGACGATCTCGCCGGTTTCGGGAAACCGCGACAATCGTTTCTTGGAGAAGATCAGATCGCCGTCGACGGTGACCTCGTAGACCCCCCCGCCCGAAGCAATCAACTTGCTCTCCACTCCGAACTCGCTCTGGATCTCGGCCGCCAGACCGGCGGCACGCGGTTCGTAGTTTCACTGCTGGCAGTATTCGATCTCGATCTTCATCGGGGATCCTCCGGAACCCAGGTTTACCAGACCCCGAGGCATCGCCGCAAGCACGTGCTAGGGTTTCGATCATGCCGCTGTACGTGCGCACGATCGTGATCACCACCGCCCCGGAGTTGACCGCCGAGGCACTGGACCGGCACGCCGAACACCTGCGGGACCTCCGCCGGCGTGGCAAGCTGCGAACCGCCGGCCGGCTGGGGGACGACGGCTTCCTCGACATCCTCGAAGTCGAGGATCTGTTCGAGGCCGAGGCGCTCGCCCGGGCCAGCCCACTGATCGACGAGGGTTTCGGCACCTGGACGCTGCGGGAGTGGACGGAGATCGAGGCCGCCGAGATCGAGGCCTGACGGCTGCTCGCGGCCCGCGTCACCGGTCGGCTGGGGTGAGGTCGTGCACCCGGCCGCCCTCGAGGGTTCCGTACGAACGTCGAGCGCCGTCCGGCCAGGTCACCGTCACATCCTCGGCGGTGGTTGCCGGGCCCAGCCCCAGATGGACCCGCGGGTCGCTCGAGGCCAGGTAGCTGAATCCGGCTCGGGCATCACGCCGCAGGCGCCGTCCCTGCACCGTCGCCTGGACGATCGCCCCCTCCGCATCTCGTCCCGTCCGGTCGAGCACCCGGAAGGCGATCCAGTTTCCCGGCTCCTGTACGACATTGATCAGCAGTCGCGCCGGGCCGTCGCGCTCGACGACCAGCAGGTCGACCCGGCCGTCGCCGTCGACGTCGCCGAAGGCGGCGGCACGGCTCGTGCCGATCAGCAGCGGGTCGGTCCCACCCCGGGGAACGACCTCTTCGAAGCGCCCGCCGGCCAGGCCACGAAACAGCAGGTTCGGTTCGGCGAACGGGTCCTCGCCGTGGCGATCGGATTGCAAGGTGACCCGGCCATTGGCCTGGTACAGGTCGAGCAGGCCGTCGTTGTCGAAATCGACCCACCCCATACCGAAGCGGGTGAACGGCCGGCTCGCCGTCGCCAGGCCGGAGATCGCGGTCACGTCGCGGAACCAGCCGCCGTCGTTGCGGAACAGCGAGTCCGACTCCTGCATCAGGTTGCAGACCAGCAGGTCCAGATCGCCGTCCTCGTCGACATCGCCGACCGTCACTCCCATGCCGGCCTTGGCCAGACCCTCCTGGTCCGAGGCGCAGCCGGCGATCAGGCCGCGATCCTCGAACGACGTCCCGTGGTCGTTGACCCACAGCTGGTCGAGGGTGCCGTCGTTGGCCACGAACACGTCGCTCCAGCCGTCGCCGTCGAAGTCGGCGGCGACGACACCGAGCCCGTTGCCGAACCGGCTGCCGAAGCCGAGAGCCTCGGTGACGTCGGTGAAAGTCCCGTCCCCTTCGTTGCGATACAGCGCGTCCCGGGCGGGGGAGTCGTAGCTCCGGGGACTGCAGAAGTCCCGTTCGCCCTGGGGCGTATAGCACTCCCGCTCGTTGCCGACACTCCAGCGCACGTAGTTCGTCACGAACAGGTCGAGGTCGCCGTCCCGGTCGAAGTCGAGGAACACCGCGCTCGTGCTCCAGCCCGGATGGCCGACTCCGGCCTCGGCGGTGACGTCGACGAAGCGGTCGCCGTCGTTGCGCAGCAGTACGTTCGGCCCGACGTTGGTGACGTACAGGTCGATGTCGCCGTCGTTGTCGTGATCCGCCGCGGCAACCCCCATCCCGTACCCGCGATCGTCCGCGCCGCTTCCGTCGCTGATATCGTCGAAGGTGCCGTCGCCGCGATTGCGGAACAGGCGGTTCCCGGGTCCGGCGCCGTCGGCGTCGGTCAGCGAGCCGGACTGGACCAGATAGGCGTCCAGGTCCCCGTCGCCGTCGACATCGAACAGGGCGGCGCCTCCACCCATGATCTCCGGGAGGTACGGCGTCTCGTCGTGGCCCGAGACATGTTCGAAGGCGAGGCCGGCGGTCTCGGCGCGCTCCTCGAACCAGACCGGCACGCCGGAGGGTCGGGCCGGCGGGGGAGATGCATCACAAGCGGCCAGCACGAGAGCGCAGACGATCCCGGCGATCGATGTCACCGCACGGGCGCTCACCGTCGGCTCTCCCCGGAGTCGATCTCCTGTCGCAACGTCGCCGCCGCCCGGGCATTGCGCGAGCCCAGCGCGTCGGCCCGCTCCAGCGCGGCGTGGGCCGTCTCGGAGTCACCGAGGTTCCACGCCGCCCGGGCCAGCCCGATCCAGGCCGGGCCGTTCGCCGGCGAGAGTTTCGCGGCCTCGGAGTAGCTGGCCAGCGCTTCGTCCCAGCGCCCCTCGTCGGACAGGCAGTCGCCATGGACCCGCAACACGTCGGCATCTTCGGGCGCAAGCTCGAGAGCCCGGCGGGCGCTGTCGGTGGCTGCCGACCCCCGTCCTTGCAAGAGCAGGATCTGCGCCTGCCGGGTCCAGGTCGGAGCGTAGTCCGGGTTCAGTTCCACGGCGCGGGCGGCGTGGGCCCGGGCCGAGTCGGGGTCGCCGCTGGAATGCCGCCAGGAGGCGAGCTCCATCTGTACCCGGTAGTGATCGCCGTGGGTCCGGGCGAGCTGCTGGAATCTCCGATCCGCCTCCTCCCGGTCGCCGGTACGGAGATACGCGGCCGCGAGGGTCGACAGCAGTTCGCGGTCGTCAGGCTGGAGGTTCTCGAGTTCTTGCAGGGCGGGAAGTGCCACGTCGGCCCGGCCCTCGTTGAGAGCCCGGCGGGATTCGGAGAGGATCCAGCGAAAACCGGTCCGGTCCTGCAGCAGCTCCTGGGTCCACGGGTCGGGCCAGACCGGGAGACTCTCGCGACCTCGCAGCAACGCAGTCTCGGCCTCCTCGATCCGTCCCAGCTCGCGGTACGCGATCCCCAGCAGGTGGTGAAAGTAACGCTGGCGTGGGTGAACGGCGATTCCCTGTTCGAGGAGTCGCGCTGCGACCTCCGGATCTCCGAGGGCCAGGCGAACCCGGGCCATCCCGGCGATCGCCGCGGGGTCGTCGGGATCGTCGATCAACGCCTCGGCGAACGCCGCACCGGCACTCTCGATCTCGCCCGACTCCAGCAGCCACAGACCGCGCCGGTGCCGCGCCGGCGGGTAATTCGCCTGCTCGATCACCTGCTCCATCGCGGCGATGGCCGCGGTCGGGTCCCCGGTGAAGTACTGCATCCGTCCGCGGTGGTAGTTGGCCCGCGGGTCGTCGGGGTCGAGCCGCCGCAGCTGTTCGTAGCAGTCGACCGCCGGCCCGTAGATCTTGTTCGCCGCGTAGACCCGGCAGAGCCGGTTCCAGGCCGCAGGTTGCCGACGAGCCTCGGCGACCGCCTTGCGAGCGTCCTGGATCCGCTCCGCGAGCAACGGGTCGAGTCCGATCTCGCCGGGGCCGGGAATGTCATCGCCGGGTGAGCCGTCGTCGCAACCGACGATCAGCAGACAGGCGGCCAGCGCGCCGGCCCGGACGCATCGCATGCCCGTCATCGGATCAGGAGGGGCTCGACACCGTGACCGGCGGGTCGATCCACTTGCCGTGTTCGCGGATCAACTCGACCAGCCGCTCGTCGGCGCCGGCGGTGGGAATGTCCCGTTCCACCATCTCCTTCCCGACGAACAGGGCGATCTTGTCCTCGCCCCAGCCGACGTAGCCGAAGTCGGCGTCGGCCATCTCGCCGGGACCGTTGACGATGCATCCCATCACGGCGATCTTGACCCCCTTCAGGTGGGAGGTGCGGGACTTGATCCGCGCGGTCGTCTCCTCGAGGTCGAACAGGGTGCGCCCGCACGAGGGGCACGAGATGAACTCGGTCTTGGTGATGCGGACACGAGCGCCCTGGAGAATCGTGAACGCCAGCTGTCGCGAGTCGCCGGCTTCGAGGCCGCGAATCTGGATCGCATCGCCGATGCCGTCGCAGAGCAGGCCGCCGAGGGCCGCCGACGCACCGAGCCGGGCATCCAGGCCCCGGGCCAGCGGATCGTCGAGCAAGAGCAGTGGCGCGTCGATCCTGTCCGAGGCCAGCCGGGCCGACAGTAGCCGCATGCCGTGGAGCGGGGTGAAGCGGGCACTCGGCGTGAGGGTCAGCATCGGCACTTCGTGACCGGCACCCCGGGCCCATGTGGCCGCGTCCTGGGCCAGGTCGACCGCGGGCTCCATCTCTCCGCCTCCGTCGGCCTCGAGGACCAGCGCGACCCCGGCTGCCAGGGCGGCCTCGACCAGGGCGACCCAGCGGTCGCGATCGAACGGCGACGTGGCGACGACGTGCAGGCGGTGCGCGGCCCGCAGCCAGGGCTCCGGATCACCGCCGATCTGGTGGAAGGGGACCCGGGCGGAGAGCGCGACCCTGGGGGCGACGATCAGCAGAGACTCACGCAGACCGTGGGCCGCTTCGAGATCGTCCGGTCCGACGTCGATCGAGACGATCTCGGCACGGGTCTCCTCGGGGACGCGGACTCCGACCTGCATGTCGAGGCTCGCCCGCAGCGCCTTGCCGTCGGCCAGCGAGTGGTCGAGAGGCACTTCGACGAGCACCGGGTTGCCACCGCCCACCGGGTGGGGGCCGACCTGCAGGGTCCGGGACGGTCGCCGCTCGTAGCGATGCGGGTCCCGCACCTCCTCGACGAACCGGCGAAGGTTCGGCACGGTCTCGGCGTTGGCGGAGACGGCGGGGTCCTGGGCCCTGTTGTGTCGCTCGACCAGCGCCAGGGCCACCGGAATCTCGTGAACAGGGTCCTCGGTCAACGAGACGCGGACGGTATCGCCCAGGCCTTCGTCGAGCAGGGCGCCGATGCCGATCGCCGACTTCACGCGACCGTCTTCTCCGTCGCCGGCCTCGGTCACGCCGAGGTGGAACGGGTAATCCATCTTCTCGGCCGCCATGCGCTCGGCGAGCAGCCGGTAGACGTGCTGGACCACCATCGGGTTCGACGACTTCATCGACAGGACCAGCTCGCGATAGTCGTACGCCTCGCAGATGCGCACGAACTCGAGCGCGGATTCGACCATTCCCTCGGGGGTGTCGCCGTATCGATTCATGATTCGATCCGACAGCGAGCCGTGATTCGTACCGATCCGCATGCTGACGCCGAGTTCCTTCGCCCGCTTGACCAGCGGAGAGAAGACCTTCTCGATCCGTTCGAGCTCTTCGGCGTACTGGGAGTCGTCGTACTCGCGAACGTTGAACTTCTTCTTGTCGGCGTAGTTGCCGGGGTTGACGCGGATCTTGTCCACGTGCTCGACCGCCTTCATCGCCGCGGCCGGCGTGAAGTGGATGTCGGCGACCAGCGGAACCTTGACGCCCCTGCGTTCCAGCTCCCGGCGGATGTTCGGCAGGTTGTCGGCATCCCGGGCCGTCGGCACGGTGAGCCGGACGATCTCGCAACCGGCCTCGACGAGGCGGATCGTCTGGGCCACCGTCGCCTCGGTATCCTGCGTCGACGGCGTCGTCATCGATTGGACACGAATCGGGTGCTCGGATCCGAGCGCCACGTCCCCGACGTGGACCGTCCGGGTCCGGCGCCGTCGGCCCCCGAATCCGTCGTAGTACCAGTTCGTCATCGCGATTTTCTCCGCCCGATTCGATCTCGACAATCGCGACATTCTATCAGCCGGGAGCCGGAACCCGCTCGATCACACCAATCGCTCTGTTCGCCAAGGTCGGCGACTCACCGGATCCGGAGGGAGAGCCGGTCAGATCCATCCCGATCCCAGTGCGACCGCAAGCAGGATGAGCATCGCGCCGACCAGCCGGCGCACCGCGACCAGCGTGACCTTCTTCATCATCCGCGCACCCAGGAAAGCACCGACGAATGCCGAGAGGGTCGCGGCGATCACGAGGCCTCCGGCGTCGCCCACCAGCCCCGCCGGGTCGGGATGGCGGATCCAGCTCCGACCGTAGATCCCGAGCCGAGCCAGATCGACGAGCACGGCGCAGGTGACTCCGGTACCGATGAAGGCGTCCCGGGAGAGTCCGGACTGCAGCAGGAACGCGGAGCGCATCGCTCCCTGGTGGCCGGACAGTCCGCCGAAGAAGCCGGAGAGCAGGCCACCCGCCGGAATCCACGTCGGCGAGAAGGTCGGACCGCCCTCGTCGGATCGCAACTCCCAGATCGCGAAGACCAGGATCAGCGAGGCGATGACCAGGTTGACCGGGTGGACCTCCAGCTCCCGGGTGAACGCCCGGTAGCGCAGAAGGGGAGCCGACGACGCGAGTGTTCCGAGAATCCACGCCCCGCCGGCCGCGCCGAGCAAGGCCGGCAGCCCGAAGTGCAACACGACCGATCGATCGGCGTGACGGCCGACGAGGGCCAGCTTGAACAGGTTGTTCGCCAGGTGGACGATTGCCGTCGCCGCGACCGCCGTCTCGATCGGAAAGAAGACGGCGAACGCCGGCAGCAACAGCGTTCCCAGCCCGAACCCCGAGAAGAGGGTCAGCGCGGAGGCGGCCAGCGCAACGCTGCAGACGAGCAACCAGGCCATCGCCACCTCACCCCCTGGAGGTCAACTTCTCGAGTGCGTCCGCGACCGCGGCGCCGACCCGCGGGACCGTCCGTGGATCGGCGAAGAGTCCCTGATTGACCTCCAGCTCGAGGCAGCGCAGGTCGTGGTGGGTCCCGTGCCGGTGGGCCGAGTACATCAGCCCTTTCTTGCCGGAGTAGGGTTCGTTGTAGCGCACGCTCAGGCCGGCAGCGCGAAGCGAGCGGGTGAACCGGCGAGCCTCGCGTTCGTCCCGGTCGTACAGGACGCCGATCTCGAAGTTCCGCGGGCGTCGGTTCCATATCGGCGTGAACGTGTGCACGGCGAAGATCAGCGGCCGGATCCCCCGTACTGTGCGGCGGACGATCTGCCGGTCGACCTCGTCGTGATAGGGCCGGTGGAACTCGAGGAGACGTTGCTCCCGGTCCTTCTCCGACAGGCCGCGATTCCAGGAGATCGGCGATCCCTCGACCGTCTCCCGGAGCACCGTCTCCTCGTCGACCCGCCGGTTCAGATCGACCCACAGGCGGGACCAGCGTCCGCCGACCGCGCCGGTGCCGAGGCGCCGGGCGAGCTCCCGGGTGAGCGCCCAGCCCCCGATGTCCCAGCCCCAGTGGGTCGTCAGGATCTCGCGCTCCAGGGCCGACGCCGCGACTCCTGGAGGGAGACGGTTCGTCGCGTGCTCGCAGGTGAGCACCAGGGGTGCCAGCGACGCCGGTCGGATGCCGAAGAACGGCGGTGGAATCGATGGACGGAGCATCGGCGCATGCTAGGCGGGCGGGGATGCAGGGGCAAGCTGTTATCCTCGAAACGTGGGCCTGGATCGTGAGGGGAGCCGGTGAAGTTGCGAGTATGGGCCGCGGTCGTGCTGGTGTTCGCGATCGGATTGCTGACCGGTCAGCTGCTGCGCTCCGACTGGCTCGACCGGCTGATCGATCCGGTGCCGACCCTGCGACCACAGGATGCGCCGCCGCTTCCCGACAATCTGACGCCGGATGAACGACGGGACATCGAGCTGTTCCAGCGCTCGTCGCAGTCGGTCGTCTTCATCACCAGCGTCGAACTCCGCCGCGACTTCTTCTTCGATGTCTACCGCATCCCCGCCGGGTCGGGCAGCGGATTCTTCTGGGACGGCCAGGGGCACATCGTGACGAACTTCCACGTCATCGAGGGCGGCGACCGCTTCTCGGTCACGCTGGCCGACGGCACCGACTGGCTGGCCGACCTCGTCGGGGTCGCGCCGGAAAAGGACCTCGCAGTGCTCAAGCTGCAGCGCCGCATCGACGGAATCCGTCCTCTGTCGATCGGGAGTTCGTCCGCGCTGCGCGTCGGTCAGAAGGTGCTGGCCGTCGGCAACCCCTTCGGACTGGACCAGACGCTGACGGTCGGCGTGGTCAGCGCCGTCGGACGGGAGCTGCAGTCGCCGGCCGGCCGGGTGATTCGCGACGTGATCCAGACCGACGCCGCGATCAACCCGGGGAACTCCGGTGGGCCGTTGCTCGATTCGGCCGGGCGGCTGATCGGCGTCAATACCGCGATCTACAGCCCATCCGGCGGTTCGGCCGGGATCGGCTTCGCCGTTCCGGTGGACACCGTGACCCGCCTCGTCCCGCAACTGATCCGCTGGGGGCGTCCGATCGAACCGGGGCTTCCCGGCGCAACCTATCTGGGCGATCCGCTGGCGTCCCGGTTCGGCATCGAAGGTGTCGCGCTGCGGGCGGTCGAGCCGGGGAGCGTCGCCGACAGACTGGGATTCCGAGGAATCGAGCGGGATCGTCGAGGACGCTATCTGCTGGGTCACGTGATCCTCGCCGTCGACGGACGTCCGGTCACGAAGGTCGACGATCTCCGGGATGCGTTCGAGAGGGCCGGTGTCGACGGTGAGGTCGTCCTGACGATCCGTTTCGGGCGGGAGGAGAAGACCGAGCGCTCCGTCACGCTGGGGCGGGTGGGCTGATACCATGGGGCCGGCGCCGGACGGCGTAGACGGGAGACTCCCCATGCGGATGCTGCACACGATGATCCGGGTCAAGAATCTCGACGAGACCCTCGATTTCTATACGAACTTCATCGGGCTCAAGGAGACCAAGCGCAAGCCGATCGGCGACGAGGCAACGCTGGTCTTCCTGACCGACGAGAGCGGCGCCTACGACCTGGAGTTGACCTACAACCACGACCCCAGGAAGTACGAGCTGGGCGACCAGTTCGGGCACCTCGCCTTCGCGACCGACGACCTGGAAGCGGTCGTCGCCGACGTGGAACAGCGAGGGTGGTGGTACCGCCGTTCCCGCCCGGACATGACCTCGAAGTACATCTTCGTCAAGGATCCCGACGGCTACGACGTCGAGATCCTCGAGCGCCTGTGAGACCCGGGGAGTCCTGACGATGCCGACAAAACCCTCCCGCGAACTGGAGGCGATCCCGAACCCGAAGCCGGAGCGCGACTACGAGGTGCGCTTCGACTGTCCGGAGTTCACCTGCCTCTGTCCCCGGACCGGCCAGCCGGACTTCGCCTCGTTCACGATTACCTTCGTGCCGGACCGGCACCTGGTCGAACTCAAGTCGTTGAAGCTCTACCTGTGGTCGTTCCGGGACGAGGGACACTTCCACGAGGCGGTCACCAACCAGATCCTCGACGACCTGGTCGCGGCGATCTCCCCCCGACGGATGAAGGTGGAAGGGGACTTTTACGTCCGGGGCGGCATTCGCACGGTGGTCACCGCGCAGTTTGACGCCTCCAGTTAAAGCCGACAAGCTTAAATAATTACAAAAAAAGCGGCGCCCATTTCAGGGGACTTGGCCGTATATCATCTCCTGTAAAGAAGAACATCGTGGAAGCGCCTACGGCCTCCGGGATCCCGGTGATCCCGATCGGGTTCGTTGCGCGGCACGCGCCCTGGGGGGCACGGTCCGAACCGATGCGTCCGGTTCACCCGTGAGGTGAAGACGTCCATCGGCTCTGTGTTCCCCGGTCCCACGAGGATTCAATTGGGGGAGGCATGAGCGGCCAGGTTGCCCGTCGGGCGCTTTTCGCAGGGGTTCTTTTTCTCGTCGCGTCGACCTTCGTCGGCACCGCATCCAGCACCGAGAGCGCCGACCTCGCGACCCCAACGTGCGCGTCCGGGGAGCAGTGCGTCTCCACGCTTCCGGAAACGCAGTCGTGGCTCTACGGAACCTGCGATACGAGTCCACCTGTCGCCGTCGAACCGATCTGCGATACCGACGAGAGTGTCGTCGGTTTTCCGATCCAGTACCCCCCGGGTGACATCGGCTTCACCGTGGTCGCCCCCGAGAACCTGACCCTCGCCGTCGTCCCGTCGGACCTGCGCCACCCCGTCGCGAACTACGTCGCGCCGAAGTCGGGAATGGGTGGCCCCTGGCGAGCGATGGACCGTCCCGAGCCCAAGCTGCCGAAGCCGCGGGCGATGGGCTGGACCGACCTGATGCTGCCGCTGCGGGAATCGGTCATCCGCCAGGAGGACGAGACCGAGGCGCGGACCCCGGCCCTCGCCGCTACCTTTGACGGCGTCGACTGGGACGCCGTGGCGACCGAGACCGGTGGCTCCCACTTCATTCCGGCAGACCCGGACGCCGCGGCCAGCGCGACCCACCTCGTCAGCGTCTCGAACGTCGTGATCCAGTTCCACACCAAGGCCGGGGCACTCGTCTTCTCCGATACCCTCGCCGACTTCTTCGCCTCGCTGACGCCGGCGTCGGCGCTGTTCGACCCCCGGGTCATCTACGACCAGTACGAGGATCGCTTCCTCGTCGTCGCCCTCGATCGCAGCGCGATGCCTGACGACTCCCGGCTCCTCGTCGCCGTCTCGGCGAGTGGAGACCCGACCGGTAGCTGGACGCTGACCGAGATCTCCGGCGTCGTCAGCACCTTCAACACGACCTTCGGCATGACGATGGATCACCTGACCGACTACCCCGGTCTCGCCGTCGGCTCCGACGCGGTCTACATCACCGGTGACCTGTTCACGTTCCCCAGCTCCGGTCTGCTCGCCGCGGGCGGGGTGCGTCTCTGGATCATCGACAAGGGTACGGCCGGCGGCTTCTACGACGGAATGGCCGCCTCGGTCTCGGTCCTCGATCCCTACGCCGGTTTCGGCTCCGCCACCCTGGCAACCTCGATGCCGGCCCACACCTTCGGCGCGTTGCCGGCCGGCATCGGTACCTGGCTCGTCGCCTACAGCGGAATCACCGACGGCACCGACGAGTCGGTCCAGGTCGTCACGGTCAGCGACCCGCTCGGTAGTCCGACGTTCGCCTTGACGATGGTCGACCTCGGCGACATCGAGGACTTCAGCCCCGTCGCCCTGCCCGACGCGCCGCAGTCCGGCAGCAGCTCGCTGATCGAGGTCAACGACCGGCGCGCCCTCCACGCCGTCTGGCGTGACGGGTTGCTGTTCTACACGGCCACGGTCGAACCGAACGCATCGGTCAGCGCAGCGGACGCCGGACAGGCCACGGCCCATCTCGGTGTGCTCGAGACCAGCACCCCGACGGCGCCGACCCTGACCGATCAGGTCTTCATCGGCGGCGAGGATCTCGACGGGGCCAACCCGGTCTCGACCTACTTCCCGTCGGTTGCGGTCGACAGCTCCTCCACGGTGATCGTCGGGTTCTCCGCCTCATCGGCCGGCCTGTTCGCCGGTTCCCACTACGCGACCCGGACGGCGACCGACGCGCCGGGTACGATCCGACCCACCGTGACCCTGCGTTCTGGCGACGCCCCCTACGTGCGGACCTTCTGCACGCCGGACATGAAGAACCGCTGGGGCGACTACAGCGGCCTGTCCGTCGACCCGGCGACCGACTGCTTCTGGGTCTTCAACATGCACGCCAAGGCCGTCGACCCGGTTCCGACCGCGGCGGTCTGTCAGCCGGGAGGGACCGAGGACGGCCGCTGGGCCACGGCGTTCGGTGAGGTCTGCCCGGTCTGCGGCAACGGTTTCGTCGAACCTCCGGAGGATTGCGACGACGGCAACACCTCCTCCCTCGACGGATGCGACTCGGCCTGTGACTGGGAGTGCATCGACGACGACATGGATGGCTACGGTTCTCCGGCCTCGCCGACCTGCACCTTCCCGACGCTGGACTGCGACGATACGAACGCCGACGTGAACCCCGGCGCGGCAGAAGTCCCGTGCGACGGATTCGACACCGATTGCGACGGCGACATGACCGGCGAGGAAGACGCCGATGGCGACGGTTCACCGGCCTGTGCCGACTGCGATGACAGCGACGGCGCGAACTTCCCGGGCAACGAGGAGATCTGCGACGGCGGCGACAACGACTGCGATACCCAGGTGGACGAGCTGGTCGAAGAGGTCGTGGACAACCTCGTCGACGGCGTTCCGACCGCTCCGAACCTCGAGAACGTCGAGACGTTCGGTGTCGCGGCGAACGGCGATATCTATGCGGCGGGCTTCGACACCGACAACGTGCTGAAGATCACCACCACCGGCGTCGTGACCGAGATCATCGACGCGACCGGCGACGGAACGAACGGCCTGGACGGTCCTGACGCGCTGGCCCTCTTCGGCGGCGACGTCTACGTCAGCGCGTTCTCGAGCAGCAACGCGTTCAGGATCACGCCTGGGGGCCTGAAGTTCGAGCTGATCGACTCCACCGGCGACGGCAGCGGCAACCCCCTCAGCGGGGCCGGTGGCATCGCAGTGGATGCGTCCGGCAACGTCTTCGTCACCGGATTCTCCAGCAACAACGCATTCATGATCGATGCCGGCAGCTGCAGCACGACTCCCGGTGACGAGTGCACGATCCGCGAGATCATCGACTCGACCGGCGACGGGACGACCGGCCTGGGCAACGCTCTCGGCGTGACCGTCGACAGTGCCGGCTTCGTCTACGTCGGCGGCTTCACCTCGGACAACGTCTTCCGCATCGACCCGAGCGGCGGCTGCAGCACCGGCGGAACCCCCTGCACGATCGAGGAGATCATCGACGCTCCGGATGTCAACGAGCCCCGCGGCCTGATCACCGACAGCGCGAACAACCTGTACGTGGCGAGCCGGCAGTCCGACCGGGTCCGGCAAGTCGTGCCGGGCGGGTGCGGCCTGGGCACCTGCCCCAACGTCGCGATCATCGGGCCGACCGGCGACGGCGGCGGCAACACCCTCGATGCTCCCTACGGTCTGGCGATCGACAGCAACGACAAGCTCTATGTCACCGGCCGCGGTACCAACAACGCGTTCCGCGTGGTGCCGGGTGTGTCTCCTGCGGGAACCTGCTCGATCGCCGGCCCGGCCTGCATGATCGACGAGATCATCGACGCCACCGGCGACGGCAACGGCAACACGCTCTCGGTTCCCTCGGGCATCGCCGTCGCCGACGACGGAAACGTCTACGTGGGAGCCGGTGGATCGGCTCCGGCCGCCTCGGACAACGTCTTCAAGATTCGCCTCGGTGACTTCGATCTGGACGGCGACATGGTGCTCTGTCCCACGGACTGCAACGACGCCTGCGCCGATTGCTATCCCGGAGCTGCCGAGATCTGCGACGGGCTGGATAACGACTGCAACGGCCTGGCCGACGCGGATCTCGCCGGCGAGGTCGACGGCGATTCCGACGGCGCGCTCTCCTGCGAGGACTGTGACGACAGCGACGGCGACAATTTCCCGGGCAACAACGAGGTCTGCGACGATCAGGACAACGACTGCGACACGCTCGTCGATGACGACGACCCCAGCGTGATGGATCAGCCGACCTGGTACGCCAACTCCGACGGCGATATCGCCGGCGACCCGGACACGACCGTCGAGGCCTGCGATCAGCCGCCGGGCTTCGTGGGCAACGCCTCGGACTGCGACGACAGCGATCCGAACAACTTCCCCGGCAATCCCGAGGTCTGCGACGGGCAGGACAACGACTGCAACGGCCTGGCCGACTTCGCAGGCGGGGAAGGCGACAGCGACGGCGACGGCGTCCTCGATTGTGCCGACCAGTGCCCCGGTGGCGACGACAACATCGACACCGATCTCGACGGCGTTGCGGACTTCTGCGACGACTGCCCGCTGGACGATCCTGACGACAGCGACGGCGACGGTGTCTGCGACTCCGATGACATCTGCCCCGGCGGCGACGACAACGTCGACGGCGACGCTGACGGTGTGCCGGACTTCTGCGATCCGTGCCCGGCGGACAACCCGGACGATTCGGACGCCGACGGGGTCTGCGATTCCGATGACATCTGCCCCGGTGGCGACGACAACGTCGACGGCGACGGCGACGGTGTGCCGGACTTCTGCGATCCGTGCCCGGCGGACGACCCGGACGATTCGGACGCCGACGGCGTTTGCGACAGCGACGACATCTGCCCCGGTGGCGACGACAACGTCGATGGCGACAGCGACGGTGTGCCGGACTTCTGCGATCCGTGTCCGCTGGACGACCCGGACGATAGCGATGCCGACGGCGTCTGCGACTCCGATGACATCTGCGCCGGCGGCGATGACAACGTAGACGGGGACGGCGACGGCGTGCCGGACTTCTGCGATCCTTGCCCGGCGGACAACCCGGACGACTCGGACGCGGACGGTGTCTGCGACAGCGACGACATCTGCCCCGGCGGCGACGATGGAATCGATGGCGACGGCGACGGTGTGCCGGACTTCTGCGATCCGTGCCCGCTGGACGACCCGGACGATTCCGACGCGGATGGTGTCTGCGACTCCGATGACATCTGCCCCGGCGGCGACGACGGTGTTGACGGCGACAGCGACGGCGTGCCGGACTTCTGCGATCCTTGCCCGGCGGACAACCCGGACGATTCCGACGCGGACGGTGTCTGCGACTCCGATGACATCTGCCCCGGTGGCGACGATGGAGTCGATGGCGACAGGGACGGTGTGCCGGACTTCTGCGATCCTTGCCCGGCGGACAACCCGGACGACACGGACGCGGACGGTGTCTGCGACTCCGATGACATCTGCCCTGGCGGCGATGACAACGTAGACGGCGACGGCGACGGTGTGCCGGACTTCTGCGACCCTTGCCCGGCGGACAACCCGGACGATTCGGACGCGGACGGCGTCTGCGACTCCGATGACATCTGCCCCGGTGGCGACGATGGAGTCGATGGCGACGGCGACGGTGTGCCGGACTTCTGCGATCCTTGCCCGGCGGACAACCCGGACGACTCGGACGCGGACGGTGTCTGCGACTCTGATGACATCTGCCCCGGCGGCGATGACAGCGTCGATGGGGACGGGGACGGCGTTCCGGACTTCTGCGATCCGTGCCCGGCGGACAACCCGGACGATTCCGACGCCGACGGTGTCTGCGACTCTGATGACATCTGCCCCGGCGGCGATGACAGCGTCGATGGCGACAGTGACGGTGTGCCGGACTTCTGCGATCCTTGCCCTCTGGCCAACCCGGACGATTCCGACGCTGACGGTGTCTGCGACGATGTCGATATCTGCCTTGGCGGCGACGACAACGTCGATGGGGACGGCGACGGCGTGCCGGACTTCTGCGACCCGTGTCCGGCAGACAACCCGGACGATTCCGACGCAGACGGTGTCTGCGATAGCGACGACATCTGCCCCGGCGGCGATGATGGAATCGATGGCGACGGCGACGGCGTGCCGGACTTCTGCGATCCGTGCCCGGCGGACAACCCGGACGACTCCGACGCTGACGGTGTCTGCGAGTCCGATGACATCTGCCCTGGCGGCGACGACAACGTAGACGGCGACAGCGACGGCCTGCCGGACTTCTGCGATCCTTGCCCGGCGGACAACCCGGACGATTCGGATACTGACGGCGTCTGCGACAGCGACGACATCTGCCCAGGCGGCGATGATGGAATCGATGGCGACGGCGACGGCGTGCCGGACTTCTGCGATCCTTGCCCGGCGGACAACCCGGACGACTCCGACGCTGACGGTGTCTGCGATAGCGATGACATCTGCCCTGGCGGCGACGACAACGCAGACGGCGACAGCGACGGCGTGCCGGACTTCTGCGATCCGTGCCCGCTGGACGACCCGGACGATTCCGACGCGGACGGTGTCTGTGACTCCGATGATATCTGCCCCGGCGGCGATGATGGAATCGATGGCGACAGTGACGGTGTGCCGGACTTCTGCGATCCTTGCCCGGCGGACGACCCGGACGATTCGGACGCTGACGGTGTCTGCGACTCCGATGACATCTGCCCCGGCGGCGATGATGGAATCGACGGCGACAGCGATGGCGTGCCGGACTTCTGCGATCCTTGCCCGGCGGACAACCCGGACGATTCCGACGCGGACGGTGTCTGCGACAGCGACGACATCTGCCCCGGTGGCGACGACAACGTCGATGGAGACGGCGACGGCGTTCCGGACTTCTGCGATCCGTGCCCGGCTGACGACCCGGACGATAGCGATGCCGACGGCGTCTGCGACTCCGATGACCTCTGCCCCGGCGGCGATGATGGTGTCGACGGCGACAGCGACGGTGTGCCGGACTTCTGCGATCCGTGCCCGGCGGACAACCCGGACGATTCGGACGCGGACGGTGTCTGCGACAGCGACGACATCTGCGCCGGCGGCGATGATGCAGTCGATGGCGACAGCGACGGCGTGCCGGACTTCTGCGATCCTTGCCCGGCGGATAACCCGGACGATTCGGACGCTGACGGTGTCTGCGACAGCGACGACGTCTGCCCCGGCGGCGATGACACCGTGGACGGCGACGGCGACGGTGTGCCGGACTTCTGCGATCCGTGCCCTCTGGCCAACCCGGACGATTCGGATAGCGACGGAGTCTGCGACGATGTCGATATCTGCATTGGCGGCGACGACAACGTCGACGGCGACGGCGACGGCGTGCCGGACTTCTGCGATCCTTGCCCGGCGGACAACCCGAACGATTCGGACGCTGACGGTGTCTGCGACAGCGACGACATCTGCCCCGGCGGCGATGATGGTGTCGACGGCGACAGCGACGGTGTGCCGGACTTCTGCGATCCGTGCCCGGCGGACGACCCGGACGACTCCGACGCCGACGGCGTCTGCGACTCCGATGACGTCTGCCCTGGCGGCGACGACAACGTCGATGGCGACAGCGACGGTGTGCCGGACTTCTGCGACCCGTGCCCGGCGGACGACCCGGACGACTCCGACGCTGACGGTGTCTGCGACAGCGACGACATCTGCCCCGGCGGCGATGACAACGTCGATGGCGATAGCGACGGTGTGCCGGACTTCTGCGATCCGTGCCCGGCGGACGACCCGGACGATTCCGACGCCGACGGCGTCTGCGACTCCGATGACCTCTGCCCCGGCGGCGATGACAACGTAGACGGCGACAGCGACGGAGTGCCGGACTTCTGCGATCCTTGCCCGGCAGACAACCCGGACGATTCCGACGCCGACGGTGTCTGCGACAGCGACGACATCTGCCCCGGTGGCGATGACGGCGTCGACGGCGACAGCGACGGAGTGCCGGACTTCTGCGATCCTTGCCCGGCGGACGACCCGGACGACTCCGACGCCGACGGTGTCTGCGACAGCGACGACGTCTGCCCCGGCGGCGACGACAACGTCGATGGCGATAGCGACGGTGTGCCGGACTTCTGCGATCCGTGCCCGGCGGACAACCCGGACGATTCCGACGCTGACGGTGTCTGCGACAGCGACGACATCTGCCCGGGATCCGATGATGGCGTCGACACCGACGCCGACGGCGTCCCGGATGGTTGCGATCAGTGCCCCGGCAGCGACGACGCCCTCGATGGCGATGGCGACGGTGTGGCCGACGGCTGCGACTCCTGCCCCGGGTTCGATGACCTGGCCGATGGCGACGGCGACGGCGTGGCCGACGGTTGCGATATCTGCGCCGGGTTCGATGACGGCGTCGACACCGATGGCGACGGGATACCCGACGGATGCGATCCGTGCGGTAACGGTGTGCCCGACCCAGGCGAGGAGTGCGATGACGGCAACTCGATCGACGACGACAACTGTTCCAATGCCTGCCTGATCAACTGCAACGACGGCGACGGCGACGGATACGGCTCGCCCGGCTCGACGCTCTGCGCGAACGGTCCCGAGGACGACTGCGACGATTCCGACCCCGGAGTCAACCCGGGCGCCGAGGAGATCCTCTGCAACACGATCGACGTGAACTGCAACGAGGGTGACGGGATCGACGACGACAACACCAACAACGACGGTGACCCCTGGAGCTATTGCAGCGGCGACTGCGACGACAACGACCCCGACAATTACCCCGGAAACAACGAGACCTGCGACGGCGGGGACAACGACTGCGACGGAAGCATCGACGAGGGCGACGTCGGTCAGAACGAGCAGTGTGGCGCCAGCGACGTCGGTGAGTGCAGCTTCGGGGTGACCGAGTGCATCAACGGTGTGCTGGAGTGCATCGGTAACGTCGATCCCTCGGTCGTCGAGGCCTGCGACGGCCTGGACAACGACTGCGACGGCATCGCCGATGAGGGCAATCCGTCGGCACCGTTGTACTCCGAGGATTTCTCGAGTTACGCAACCGGCGATGACCCGACGGACTGGGTCGACACCGACATCGACAACAGCACCGCTCCGGCGGATGACTACAAGGTCTACGAGATCGTCGGCGAGCGTGTCTTCGGCTCCCAGGTCAACCGTCGCAACGTCCACTCACATTACGTGGGTGGTGGAAGCGAGAACTGGCGCGACTACACCGTCAAGGCGCGGCTCCGCATCGAGCGGCCCGATCGTGCCGGCGGCGTGGGACTCACGACCTACTCGGACTACCCGAACAGCGATCACTACTATCGTTTCCGCAGCGTGGTGAACGCTCCGCTGCTGCAGTGGTCGAACGACGAGGCGTCGCAGCACGGCGCCTATCCGATCAGCTGCGACGTGCCGGATACCGGTGTGGATCCGCGGGACGGCGCCTGGTACTGGGTCGAGCTGCGGATGGAGTCGACTCCGGGCACGACCTGGATGTACGCCAAGGCCTGGCGCGATGGCGACGCCTATCCCGCAGGCTGGCAGCAGATCTGCACCCACAGCGACGTGACGTCGTTGCGCAGCGAAGGCCGGGTCGGGGTCTGGTCGATGGGCCGCAACGGCAAGTACATCACCGACCTGCAGGTGACTCCCAACGAGGATCTGGTTCTCAGCTGCGGCACCGACGAGGGCGAGTGCAGCTCCGGCACCGAGCAGTGCCAGGGCGGCGGACTCGTCTGCGACGGCGAAACAGCGCCCAGCGACGAGATCTGCGACGGACTCGACAACGACTGTGACGGTGAGATCGACGAGGAGGCCGGCTGCAATGCAGCCGACGACGACAACGACGGTGTGATGAACGCCGAGGACTGTGACCCGAACAACGCCAGTGTCTCGTCGCGACCGGGCCCGGTCGGATCGACGCTGAGGCTGGATCGTGCCGGCCCGATGGCGATGCTGAGCTGGGACTCCGGAACCCAGGGGCACACCTCCAACGTCTACCGCGGCAATCTGGCGATGAACGGGGCCTTCGTCCATGACGAGACCTGCTTCGCCGCCGAGCTGCCGTCGACGAGTGCCACCGACGGGGCGATGCCCGAACCGGGCTCCGGCTGGTTCTACCTGGTCTCGGCGGTCAACTCCTGCGGCGAGAGCGGGGCGGGCATGTCGAGCGCGTTGGTCGAGACCTGGCCGCTGAACAGCTGCCCGGCCCAGGCCGCGGACAGCGACACGGACGGCATCCAGGATCTCGAGGACAACTGCGCGATGCTGCCCAACGTCGACCAGGCCGACTCGGACCGGGACTACATCGGAGACGTCTGCGACAAGTAGAAAACGAAGGCGGTGGTCGCCATGTGCGACCACCGCTTTCTTGCCGCACCCCGGTCAGCGACCGAGCATTCCGGCAAGCACCTCGACCCCGCGCTCGACCACTCCAGGGTCGGAGCAGGTGAAGCAGAGCCGCACGTGGGTCGGATAGGGGCCGAAGCTGGGCCCCGGCGCCAGGAACAGGCCGCGATCGGCGCAGTCCTTGAGGAAGCCCATCAGCCCGCGCTCGTCGAGCCGGTCGGCGACGTCGGGAAACAGGAACTGGCTGCCGGCGGGCTCGGGGAGCCCCAGACGCGCCGCCGCCCGATTGCCCATCTCGTGGTAGCGGTCGCGGACATCGTCGATCCAGAGATCGCCCCGACCGTCCAGGGCTCGAAGTGCCGCGATCTGAGAAGCCGTCGGTGTGCTGTAGAACGAGTGGGTGCTGACCTTGCAGAGCTCGCCGATGATCGTCTCCGGGCCGACGACGTACCCGCAACGGTTGCCGGCCATCCCGAACGCCTTGGAGAACGAGTGGGTCGAGAAGGTCCGGTCCGGTGCCAGGGACCGTGCGTAGACGTGCTCTCCGGAGTAGACGTAGTCCTCGTACACCTCGTCGGAGATGACCCACAGACCCCGTGAGGTGGCCCAGGCGACCAGCGCCTCGATCCACTCCCGGGGGAGCACCTGACCGGTCGGGTTGTTGGGCGTGCTGAGATACAGGGCGACGGTCCGGTCCGTCGCGCCTGCCTGGACCGCATCGACCGCGGACTCCGGGGAATCGCTCTCCCCGAGCAGGGGCACGACGACCGGTGTTCCATGGAAGCAGCGAACGATTCCGGTGATCAGCGGCCAGTACGGGGCGAGGACGATCACCTCGTCGCCTGGGTCGAGGATCGCACCCATCACCGCGCCGAGCGCCCCGGTCGCCCCGGCGGCGACCAGCACGTTGTCCCGGGCGGTCGGGACCCCGGTTCGACGGGTGGCACGACCGGTGATCGATTCGATCAGGTCGCCCCGGCCCTGGGGGGGCGCGTAGCGATGCATGCCCGGGTGGTCCTCGACGGTCAGGTCCTGCATCCGACAGCCCTCCGCCGGTTCGAGCCAGGTGTCGCCGACGTGGAACGGATACAGCTCGCCCTCGTAGGCGGCGATGCGTTGGGCCAGGGCCGAGAAAACCGCTCCGCCGATACCCTCCAGGGACCCGGCGAGCTTGGGGTGACGAGGCATTTCGATTCTCCCGTTCAGGCTGAAGGAGCCATCATAAGGTGGCAGACAGGCTGGAGATTTCCCTATATTCCACGGTGTCGCCCCTGTTGCGGCTTGGCCCGGGTACGCTCACGGTGTTATAGTCCCAGCGGCAACGGGTCCGTAAGTTACTGAAAGCAAAAGGTCTGATCCTCAAGGAGGTGTTAACTGATCGAGCAACGTGTCCGCATCAATGACCAGATCCGCCTTACACCGGTCCGCCTGATCGGTGCCGCAGGCGAGCAGGTCGGTATTGTTTCCCTCGATGAAGCGCGTCGCGCTGCCGAGGACGCCGGTCTGGACCTGGTGGAAGTCGCCCCCGATTCCCGTCCGATCGTGGTCCGCATCATGGACTGGGGTAAGCATCGCTTCGAGACGGCCAAGAAGGCCAAGGAAGCGCGCAAGAAAGAAACCCGCATCACGATCAAGCAGGTCAAACTTCGTCCGAATATCAACATCCACGATCTCGAGACCAAGCTCAAGCACGCACGGCGCTTCCTCTCCGAGGGAGACAAGGTCAAGGTCACGATCATGTTCCGCGGCAGGGATCTTCGTCGTCCGGAGAACGGACGCAAGCTTCTCACCCGGGTGATCGAGATCCTCGACGACATCGCCGTCGTCGAGACCGCCCCCGGCGGAATCGTCAACCGTGACATGAACATGGTCCTGGGTCCGCAGCGTGGAGTGAAGGAAGCCGCCGCAGAAGCCGCCGCCGCAGCAGCCGCCGCATCTTCCTCCGGGGCACGATCGTGAGACGTTAGTACCTAGGGCGAGACCGCGCCGAAGTGCAGATGCATCAAGCGCGCCTTGCCTCCCGCCTGGACGGTCACGACGTACAGATCGTCGTATTCCTTCTCGGTCAGCTTCGCGGTGGGCACACCGAAACTCTCGATCAGCGCGGGGACGGTGTTGCTGTGCCCGACGACCAGCACCGTTCCATCCGGATGATCGGCCAGGATCCGTTTCGGCAGTTCGGCGACGTGGGTCGACAGCTCGTCCCGTCGGATCAGCTGGATCTCGATCTCCTTGGCCGCGGCGACCGCTGCGGCCGTGTTCCGCGTTCGCTTGAAATCGGTGGAGTAGATCGCGTCGATCTCGATGTCGGCCAGCGTCCGGGCCAGTTCGGCGGCGCGAGCCTGCCCGGCCTCGCTGAGATCCGGATCGTCGGCCGCGGTCGTCTTCTCGGCGTGCCGGACCAGAATCACGGTCGTGTCGGCCAGGACCGTTCCCGCACAGCCGGCAAGCAGGATGAGCAGGAGGGCGGCACGGGCGAGGGCGCAGCGACGGAACAGCATCGAGGTATCTCCCAGTTTTGATCCGTGCCGATGATAACCCCCAATCACTCGCAGATTTCCTTATAATGCAGCGTCCCGCACGCCGGAACCCGGAGGAACCATGACAACCGAGGCCCGTTACGACGTCGTTGGAATCGGAAACGCACTGCTCGATGTCCTGTCGGATACCACCGACGAGTTTCTGAAGAGCCACGACCTGGCGAAGGGCACGATGACGCTCATCGATGCGGCGCAGGCGAGCCGGATCTACGAAGGCATGAAGGCCAACGGGATCGAGTGTTCCGGCGGTTCCGCCGCCAATACGATGGCCGGCATCGCATCCCTCGGTGGCAAGGCGTCGTTCATCGGTCGCGTTCACAACGACGCGCTGGGCGAACTCTTTCGCAAGGACATGACCGGCATCGGCGTCCACTTCGCGGGCCAGCCGGCCGAGCTGGGCCAGCCGACCGGCCGTTCGATGATCCTCGTATCGCCGGATGCCCAGCGCACGATGCAGACGTTCCTCGGAGCCGCGGCGGAACTGACGCCCGACGACGTCCATCCCGAAGCGATCAAGGCCGCGAGCATCACCTACCTCGAGGGATACCTGTGGGATCCGCCGCCGGCCAAGGAGGCCTTCCTCAAGGCCGCACGGATTGCACACGAGGCCGGGCGCATGGTCTCGCTGACGCTGTCGGATCCCTTCTGTGTCGATCGTCACCGAGACGACTTTCTCGGCCTGATCGCCGACCACGTCGACATCGTCTTCGCCAACGAGGACGAGGCGCTCGCGCTGTTCCAGACCGACGGCCTGGACGCGGCGCTCGATCGTTTCAAGACGATGGACACCTTGACCGTGGTCACCCGCAGTGAAAAGGGGTCGGTCGTGCTGCGAGACGGCAACGTCGTCGCCGTGCCGGCCGCGCCGATCGACAAAGTCGTCGACACGACCGGAGCCGGCGACTCCTACGCCGCCGGATTCCTGTTCGGTGTCACCCGCGGACTCGACGACGCGACCTGCGCGCGGATCGGGGGCATCGCCGCGGCCGAGGTGATCTCGCACTACGGTGCCCGGCCCAAGGTGCCCCTGGGACCGCTGGTGCAGGAGCTGGCAGGCGGAGCCGGCGCGTGATGCGATGGTGCCGCGTGGCCCTGCTGCTGCTGGCGGCCGGGGTCCTCGCGGCCTGTAGCGGCGGCGGCTCGTCCGAACCGTTTCCCGCGGGCACGGCGACCGGTGCCGAGTACATCGCGTCGATCGAGAACTGGCAACAGGAGCGGCTCGAGACACTGACCGCCGCAGATGGGTGGTTGTCGCTGATCGCGTTGCACTGGCTCGAAGAGGGCGATACGACGCTGGGCACCGGGGCCGACCAGGGGGTCGTCCTGCCCGAAGGATCCGCCCAGCCCCACGCAGCGACCTTCCGCTACGACGGCCTGACCGTGCGGATGATCCCGGCGCCGGGGCAATCGATCGCGGTCGGCGGTTCTGCGCTCGAGGATATCGCGGTCGACGGTGTCGAGCTCGCGGACGACACCGGCGAGCCCGACCTCGTCGGCCTGGGACGGCTGGAGCTCTATGTCGTCGCCCGGGGCGGCCGACACGCCTTGCGCATCAAGGACCCCGAAGCGCCGACCCGGACGGGGTTTGCCGGCATCTCCAGCTATCCGATCGCCGAGGAGTACCGCTTCAACGCGAAGTTCCATCCCTACGTCGAGGCGACGCCGATCGACGTGCCGACGGTGACCGGGACGCCGGCTCCGATGTTCATTCCGGGGGTCGTCGAGTTTCGCCACGACGGCGCGGACTACACGCTGCGCCCGCTGGTGAGCGACCCGGCGGACACTCACTTCTTCTTCATCTTCCGCGATCGGACGAGCGGGAAGGAGACCTACGGCGCCGGCCGATACCTCTACGGAGACCTGGCCGACGGCCGGGTGGAGCTCGATTTCAACAAGGCCTACAACCCGCCGTGCGTGTTCACGCCCCACGCCACCTGCCCGCTCCCGCCCCGGGAGAACCGCTTCGATATCCCGATCCCCGCCGGCGAGAAGATGTACGCCGCTCACTGATCCCTCCGGGTGATCCCGATTCCCCCGGCGAATTCTCGGTGAGGATTCAGCACGTTTGATCGGACGCCGGTTGCAGGAGGGGCCGACGGCGGGTATGTAACCAAGCGTCGGAATAGATGGATCCGGGGGCCTCGAGTTGACGTTGCTCCCACTTCCGAGGGGAAGATGAAGCAAAAACAGCTCGTCGCGGCAGTCCTGACAGGGATCCTGGTGTTCGCGCTCACCGCAGTCGCCCGGGGTCGTCTCAAGGACGGCGCCGAGGGAAACGGGGCGATGCCCTCGCTGCGGAGCGAGCCCGAGCGGAATGGCAGAACGAAGCCCGGGCTTCGTCGAAGTGAGGAGCCGGTCCGCGAGCGCCGCGGCGCAGGCCCCAGACTGTTCGACGAGAAGCGCAACGACGTGAACAAGGCCGCCACGCTGCTGAAGCTGGCCAGCTTCACCTCCGACCCGGCCGGGGCACGGCTCCAGCTCGAGCGAGCCTTGATGCTCGACCTGCCCGGCGACGATCCGGTCGCTCGCAAGATCCTGTTCGGCATTCACTCCACTCTCGCCGGACTCTACGATCACGCCCCCGACAAGCGACTGCAACACGCCACACTCGCGGAACGCTATGCCGTCGAGAGTCTGCCGGAAGGCGGCTCGATCGTCGCGCTCAACGGGCCGGTCTCCGGGATACGCGCTCACGACGACCCGCGGCCGCTGTTGTTCGGTGTCGCCGACGTGTGTCAGGACGGCACGACGGTCCCGCTGGCCGGGGTCGGCGAGTCCTTCGACGACACGTTGACGATCGAGTCCGGTGGTGACTTCGACTGGTACACGCTGGAGCTCGGCGGGGGCGATCCGGCCGCCGGGCAGCGACTGCTGGTCGAAACCGTCTCGGACACGCCGGAGAATCCCTCGGCCGACGACAGCGAACTGCGGCTGTTTTCCGGCTGCGACGACAGCGGCGAAGGGGCCGGTCTGCTCGCCTTCGACGACGACGGCGGTCAGGGGCTGATGTCGCTCCTCGAGACTCCGTGCCTGACGCCGGGTACCTACTACCTCCGCGTCGCGGGATTCAACGAAGTCGAACAGGCCGACAACATCGGATTGCAGATCGCCTCGGTCGAGAACTGCGATCCGATCGAACCGGACGCCTTCGAGCCCGACGGAGATCGTGACCTGGCGTCGACGATCGCGGTCGGCCAGCCGCAGACCCGCAGCCTGTTCCCTCCCGGCGACAGCGACTGGGCCCGCTTCCAGTTGGAGGAGGATTCCCTGGTGCGGCTGCGCACCGCCTGCGGATTCCCCTCGGTGTTCAACGATTTCACCGACTGTGAGAACCCGCCGGAGTTCGATACGGTGATGAACCTCTGGTACTCGACGGCGACGACGACCGGTGGCCTCTGCAATCAATCGGCCACCGGAGTGCCCGGCGATATCTCGACGTCGATCGGGAACGCCTGCACGACCGACCTCGACTGCGACTTCAACGGCAACGGCCTGGTCTATCCCGAGGATCTCGACGACCTGCAGGATCCTCTCGAGGGATTCCCGGCCTGCCTTCCCTGGAGCGTGTTCTCGGCGGACGGCCGACCGGTCGATCCCGACGATAACCCACTCGCCTTCAACGACGACGCCGATTTCTTCGGCGGCGACCTTGGCAGCGACCTGACCCTCTGCCTGCCGCGGACCCTCGCGCCCTCGCCGTCCCTGTCGGTCCAGTCGGACCCTTCCGACGAGTTCCACTGGTACGTACAGGTCGGTGGCTGGAGCGCCACGGGCAACCCGAGCGATTCGCTGGTGACCCACGACTACGAGTTGCTCTTCGAGAATCTCGGAGGCTGCGACTTCGAGCAGGAGCCCAACGGCGATCTCTATCGCGCCGCCGGCGACGACGATGACGACGATGACGACGATCTCGCTCTGGACGGGACGCCCCGTCACGGGATCTGGGACTTCAGCGCCACCGAGCCCGGAACGGACCACGACCTGTATCGCTTCGACGTCGCCACGGCCGGCGTGGTGCGCTTCGAGACCGACGGTTACGATCCGATCGCGGTCGACACGTTCATCGAGATCTGGGTCGGCCCCGACGCCGGCGGTGAGTTCCTCTTCACCGGCTTCGAGAACGACGACATCAGCGTCTTCGATCGCCGGTCCCGCCTGGAGGCCGCCCTGGTGCCTGCATGCGAGGCGGTCGGACGTGATTGCGGCGAGACGGCAGGCATGGGGGAGAGCGAACAGCCGGCACCGGCCTACTTCCTCAACGTGACCTCGGCCTTCGTGCAGCCGAACTTCCCCTACGAGGTTCGCGCCGAACGACTGGAAGGAGTGGTTGCCGAGTTCGACGACATCGCGGACTGCAGCAACGCAGCGAGGCCGCTGACCCCCGGGGACGTTGCCCGGGCGGCGGTCGACAGTGTCTGCGATTTCGACGGCTACCGTTTCACCCTCGACGAGAGCCGGTACACGAAGATCCGGACCACGGCGCCTCTCGGAGATACGTCGATCCAGCTGGTGGACTGCGACAGCGGCGCGTTGCTCGCCTGCGACGACGACAGCGGCATCGGCTTCGCGTCGGCGATCGAAGGCTGCCTGCCGGGTGGCCGGGAGTACTGCGTCCGCGTCCGTGCATTCAGCGGCTTCTCGATCTTCGACTACGAACTCGAGGTGGAGGATGCGGCCGCCTGCGACGCGACCTCTTCCCCGGCGTTGCTCGCCGACGGCGTGAACGCCTGCTCGGATCCCTCCGGAAAAGGTTTCGACACCTTCGCCGGTTGCAACGAGGACTTCGCCACCTGCGATCGTTGAAGTTCCCGTCCCCGACAGCAGGGCCGTGATCGTGATTCACGGTCCTCGCTTGCGCCTGCCCGTCGCGGGAAGCAGAATCCCACCGACCGCGAACGGAGAGCGCCAGGGAATGCGAACGAGAATCACGCCGGCTTCGCCGGTTCTGCTGCTGCTACTGCTGCTGTGCGGGCTGCCGCTGGCCGGTTGTGGTGGGGCAGGCTCCGGAGTCGAGCCGCCCCACGAGGTGGCGCTGGAGGGGATCGACCCGGAGATCTCCGCCAGGATCGGCGAGGCGCTGGCAGCGGCAAGATCCGCCCCCGACGACGCCGGGAGACGCACCGATCTCGGGATGGCCTACGAGGTCGGCGGGCTGCCCAACGCCGCGGCTCGGTGCTATCGGGCCGCGACGCTGCTCGACCCGGCCGAACCCCGACACCATTACTACCTGGCCCTCGTACGCGGGAACGCCGGCGACCTCGACGGTGCGCTGGCCGAGGTCGATATCGTCATCGCACTGGACGGTCGCTACCTGCCGGCCCAGCTGTACCGGGGATCCTGGCTGCTCGACGCGGGCCGGGTGGAGGAGGCGCGGGCGACGTTCCAGCGTGCGACCAGCGTGGACAGCAAGAGCCACGCCGCCTGGATCGGGCTGGCCCGCAGTCACCTCCACGCCGATCGACCGGACCAGGCGGTGAAGATCCTCGAGACGGTCGTCCGGGAGTATCCGCATCCTCAGGTGTTCCAGCTGCTGGGGCTGGCCTATCGCGGGGCGGGCGACCTCGAATCGGCCCGGTTGGCCCTCGCCCGGGGCAAGCCCGGTCCGCCGCCCGGTTGGCCCGACCCGTGGAACGCGAGGAAGGGATCGTGGCTGGCCGGGTTCGGTGCCGGGCTCCAGCGGGCCGAAGCGCTGCTTTCCCGCGGCAAGCCCCAGGAGGCGATCCAGCTTCTCGAGCATTTGCGCCGGACGCACCCGGACGATGTGGCCCTGCTCAACAACCTGAGTGTGGCCTACTCTCAGGCCGGCGACCCGGACCAGTCGTTCGCCGTGCTGCTCGACGCCCTCGAGCGCAACCCGAACTACTTCCCGTTTCACCTCAACGTATCGAGTCGTCACGCCGAACGCGGCGATCTCGAGCGAGCGCTGTATCACCTCGACGTGGCGATCCGGCTGAACCCGACGTCTGCCTGGGCCTACCAGCAGAAGGGAGGCTACCTCGAGCAGGCCGGCCGGTATCGCGAGGCGCTCGAGGCCTACGATGTCGCGCTGTCGTACGATGCCTCGGCAGCCCGGTACTTCGTGGCCGCCGCGAACCTGGAAGAGCGGCTGGGAAACCGCAACCGGGCGATCCTGCGTCTCGAGGAGGCGCTGCAGGTCGATCCATCCCAGGCGCAGGTTCGCGAGCGCCTGGCTCGGTTGAAGGGGTCGTGATGGAAACCGGTCTTGGCAAGTTCGCGGGCCGGCTAGCGCTTGCCCCGGCGCTGATCCTGGTGCTGGTCCTCGCCGGTTGCACCGGTCACGACGGCGCGAGTAGCGGCGTCGAGGGGACCGAGGCGACGGCAGGTCCCCCGTGGTTCGAAGAGGCGTCGGCGGCTCGCGGAATCGATTTCGTCCACCGGTCGGGACACGACGGGAAGCATCTGTTTCCCGAGATCATCGGTGGTGGCGCGGCCCTGTTCGACATGGACGGCGACGGAGACCTGGACGCGTACCTGGTCCAGAGCGGAGATCTCGCCGCAGGGCCGCAGGAGTCGAGCGCCAACCGGCTGTTCGAGAACGACGGCAGCGGCCACTTCCGCGACGTGACCGACGGCAGTGGAACCGGCGACACGGGATACGGGATGGGGGTGACGACCGGGGACTACGACAACGACGGCGACGTCGACCTGTACGTCACGAACTACGGCCCGAATGTTCTGCTGCGAAACGAGGGCGCCGGGCGCTTCGTCGATGTCACCGGCCTCGCCGGCGTCGGCGACCCCTCGTGGAGTACCAGCACCTCGTTTCTGGACTACGACGCCGACGGCGACCTGGATCTGTTCGTTGCCAACTACGTGCACTGGACCCCGGGAGCCGAACAGGACTGCTACAACCCCTCCGGGACCCTCGACTACTGCCTGCCGACGAATTACAACGCCCCGGCGACCGACCGGCTGTATCGCAACGACGGCAACGGGAGCTTCACCGATGTGACGGTAGCCGCCGGGCTGCAGACCGCGTTCGGCAACGGACTCGGGGTCGTGGCGGCGGATTTCGACAGCGACGGTCGGCTCGACATCTTCGTGGCCAATGACACGATGATGAACCAGCTCTGGATGCAGTTCGAGCCGGGACGATTCCGCGACCAGGCGTTGCTCCGGGGTTGCGCGCTGGACGAACACGGTGTGGCCAAGGCCGGGATGGGAGTCGCCTCCGCCGACCTCGACGGCGACGGCGATCCCGAGCTGATGGTCGTCAACCTGCAGGGGCAGAGCGATTCGTTCTTCCGCAACGACGATGGCTACTTCACCGACCGCACCGGTGCCTTCGGCCTCGCCGCATCCAGTCGCCGTTTTACCCGGTTCGGAGTGGGCCTCCACGATCTGGATTCCGACGGGGTGCTGGATCTCTACGAGGCGAACGGCCGGGTGGTCAAATCCAGCGAACCGACGGTGGTGGACCCCTTCGCCGAGGCAAACTCCCTGTTCCGGGGCACTCCGGAGGGCTTCGCGGAGGTCGATCCTCGCGGCGGGACCTCGACGCCGCTCGTCGCCACCAGTCGGGCTGCCGCCTTCGGCGATGTCGACGGCGACGGTGGGGTCGATGTGCTCGTCGCGAACCGCGATGGCCGGGCGCATCTGTTCCACAACATCGTCGAGCCGCGGGGTCACTGGTCGATCGTGCGGGGCGTCGACCAGGGCCGGGATGCGATCGGCGCGGCGGTCTTCGCCGAGATCGCCGGGCGACGGGTTCGTCGCGACCTCCGGGCCGGGTCGAGTTACTGCGCGGCCAGCGACCCTCGCGCACACTTCGGCCTGGGCCAGGTCGACCGGATCGACAGCTTCGAAGTCCGCTGGGTTGACGGGGTGACCGAGCGGTTCCCCGGTGTCGACGCGGACCAGATCGTCACCCTGCGGCGCGGAGAGGGTCGACCCGAGTAGAATGTCGTCTTCGTGGAACGAGGGAGACGTTCGATGGAAGCCTGGCTGGAACACCCGATCTTGCAACGTGCGGATTTTCGTGCCGTGCTCATCGTTGCCGGCGCGTACCTCGGGGCGCTACTGGCCGACTGGATCGTCTGCAGCATCCTTCGCCGACTCGCCGGGCGCTCCAAGACCGACTTCGACGATCGCCTGATCGACTGCCTGCATCGGCCGATCCAGGCGACGGTCTTCCTCTGGGGATTGCACATGGCGATCCAGACCTTCGATCCACCCCCGGTGATGGAGGTTTGGCTCGACGGCTTCGTGCTCACCGCGCTGATCCTCTTCTGGATCATCGGCGGCTTCCGTCTGATCGGGGTGTTCGACCGAGGACTGTCGAGCGTTGCCGAGAACAAGCGCTGGATCGACTCACGGATGCTGCCGCTGTTCGAGAACCTCGCCCGGGTCGTGCTGGTGGCGGTCGGCGGCTACGCCTTCCTTCGCGTATGGCATCTCGACGTGACCCCGTGGCTCGGGGGAGCCGGCATCGCCGGAATCGCGGTCGGCTTCGCCGCCAAGGACACCCTGGCCAACATATTCGGCGGCCTGTCGATCATCATCGACGCCCCGTACAAGGTCGGCGATTTCATCAACCTGGACACCGGCGAACGCGGGATGGTCACGAAGATCGGCCTGCGCAGTACGCGAATCCTGACCCGGGCTGACATCGAAGTGACGGTGCCGAACGCCCAGATCGCCAACTCGACGGTGGTCAACGAATCCGGCGGACGCTGGATCAAGTCGAGGGTCTCCGTCCGGGTCGGCGTGGCCTACGGCGCCGATGTCGACCAGGTACGGCGGATCCTCGTCGAAGCGGCCAAAACGGTCGAGAGCGTCCTCGACGACCCCGAGCCGGTCGTTCGGTTCCGGGAGTTCGGCGACTCGGCGTTGCTGTTCGACCTGCTGGTCTGGATCTCCGAGCCGGTGCTGCGCGGTCGGACCCAGGACGCCCTCAACGCCGAGATCTATCGCCGCCTGAACGAGGCCCGCATCAAGATCCCGTTCCCGCAGCGGGAGTTGACCCTCGACCCTTCGGTGCGCGACATGCTGGGCCGCTGAGGTGGCGCTGGACGCCGCCGAGCTCGCCGAGCTGCGCGAAGCCCGGACACTCCTCGAAAGCACCAGTCTGGCCGCGAAGGTGACCGACTGGCTGGGAAAGCCGATCGAGATCGGCATCGACATGCTCCCGGAGAAGGCGACCCTCGCGATCCAGCAGATCACCCGCACCGCCATCGAGCGCGCCCTCTCGGCGGCGACCGGGACGCTGGCCACGGGAACACGTCAGGCCAGTTCGCGGCTGCACACCCTGTCCGCCGCATCGGCCGGGGCGATCGGCGGCTTCTTCGGGTTCGCCGGCCTGGCCGTCGAACTGCCGGTGACGACGGTGATCATGCTGCGCTCGATCGCCGACATCGCCCGCAGCGAAGGGCACGATATCCAGGATCCGGTCGTGCAGCTCTCCTGTGTCGAGGTCTTCGCCCTCGGCGGCCCTTCGACTCGAGACGATGCGGTCGAGACCGGCTACTACGCCGTGCGCGGGGTGATGGCGAAGCTGATCAGCGACGCGACACAGCACGTGGCTCAGCGCGGCATGCTCGGCAAGGGTGCCCCGGCGCTGGTCGCGTTGCTGGAGAAGATCGCCGTTCGCTTCGGTCTCGTCGTCGAGGAGAAGGTCGCGCTGGAGGCGATCCCCGCGATTGGGGCCGTGACCGGCGCGCTGATCAACACCGTCTTTATCAGCCACTTCCAGAACACCGCCCGGGGGCACTTCATCGTCAAGCGCCTCGAGGCCAAGCACGGTCTGGACGAGGTCCGTCAGGCGTACGAGTCTCTCTGACTCAGATCGAGACCATGTGGAGTTCGAGGATCTCCTCGATGCTGCGAATCCCTTCGGCCGCCGCGGCGGGAATCGGACCGTCGACCCGGACGACGCCCACCGCCTTGTTGCCGCCCTCGTAGCGGCCGAGCTGGATCCCGGCGATGTTGACTCCGGCATTACCGAGCAGGTTGCCGATCTTGCCGACGACGCCGGGGACGTCGTTGTTCCGGAAGAACAGCATGTGCCCCTCGGGAGAGGTCTCGATGGCGACGCCGTTCACCTCGACGAGCCGCGGGGCGCCGGGGTCGGTCAGCGTGCCGGCGACGGTGGTCGTGCCGGAATCGGTCTCGAGGGTCAGCCGTAGCAATCCGGAGTAAGACGAGCGTTCGGTACTCCGAGCCTCCTCGACGGTGATGCCCCGGCCGTCGGCCAGCGTCAGCGCGTTGACGTAGGAGATCCCACCGGTGACCAGGGAGGAGAGCAGGCCCCGGGTGGCGGCCATCGACAGCGGCTTGAGCGTGTACTCGCCGAAACGGCCCAGCGCCCGGAGCTCGAGTTTCTTGAATCCGCCGTTGGCGATCTGACCGAGGAAGCTGCCGAGGCGCTCGGCCAGGTCCATCGCCGGGCCGAGCCGGGTGTACTCCTCGCGGTCGATGGCCGGGAAGTTCACCGCGTCGAGGATCACTCCGTTCTGGGCGAAGTCCCGGATCTTCTCGGCGATCTCCGTGCCGACCCGCTCCTGGGCTTCGCGGGTGGAGGCTCCCAGGTGCGGTGTGGCGACGATCTTCGGGTTGGAGATCAACCGCGTGTCGGTCGGCGGCTCGGTCTCGAAGACGTCCAGGGCAGCCCCGGCGAGGTGCCCCGATTCGATCGCGTCGACCAGTGCCGACTCGTCGATCAGTCCGCCACGGGCACAGTTGATGATGCGTGCGCCGGGCTTCATCTTCGCCATCGCCGCCGCGTCGATCATGTGCCGGTTGTCCGCGGACATCGGGACGTGAAGCGTCAGGATGTCCGACTCGGCGATCACCTCGTCCAGGCTACGGAGTCCGATGCCCGCCGCCTCGGCCACCTTCGCCGAGACGTAGGGGTCGAAACCGATCACCTCCATCCGGAAGCGCTGAGCCCGCAGGGCGACCTCGCGTCCGATGCGGCCGAGGCCGACGACGCCGAGGACCTTGCCGGCTACCTCGGTGCCCATGTAGGTCTTGCGCTCCCAGCGTCCGTCGCGCAGGTCGGCGTTGGACTGGGGCACGTTCCGCGCCAGGGCCAGCAACAGTGCCATCGTGAGTTCGGCCGCCGCGACGGAGTTGCCGCCCGGCGTGTTCATCACCACGACGCCGGCCTTGGTCGCCGCCTCCAGATCGATGTTGTCGACGCCGGTTCCCGCGCGGCCGACGGCCCGCAGCCTGCCGGGCTCTGCCAGCACGTCGGCGGTGACCTTCGTGGCCGATCGAACGATCAGGGCGTCGTGGTCGCCGAGAATCTTCTTGAGTTCCTCGGGGGACATGCCGGTCTTGACCGTCACCTCGAAGCCGGGAGTCGATTCGAGCAGTTCGATTCCCTTGGGGGAGATCGCATCGGCAACCAGAACGCGGACGGGGCTGGTGTTCTCGGACATTGAGGAACCCCCTCGGGAGATCGTTGTTTTGCGGTGCGAGAGATGACCGGGAGCCGGTCGCGGGGGCATTCTACCGAGCCGGGGAACAGCCGACAACAGGGCGAGAAATCGGCGACCAAACGTACGTGGAGCCTCGGGGTCAGATCGGCTGGAAGCTGATCTCGAAACAGCTGCCGCCGTCCTTTGCTTCGGTCACCGAGATGTCGGCGTGCTGCTCGCTGGCGAGAGCCTTCACCAGTGCCAGGCCGATCCCCAGGCCGGCGGGGGCGGAATCGTCGCTCGTCCGGGTGAACGGTTCGAACAGCCGGGCCCGGATCCGCGGGTCGATCCCCTTTCCGTGGTCGCGGACGCGCAGTACCGGGATTCCGCGCTCGAGTCCGAGCTGGACGTCGATCCGGCGGTCGCTGCAGTCCCGGGTGTACTTCTCGGCGTTGTCGATCAGGTTGAGCAGGATCTGGTGTACCGCATCCCGATCGAACATCGCATCGGCCACTGCCTCGTGAATATCCAGGGTCAGCTGGGCGCCCTTGGCCTCCAGGGCGGGCCGTAGCTGATCGACGGCCTGGCGAACGGTGTCGGCGAGGTTCCCCCGAGCCGGTCTCACCTGCATTCCGCCTCGTTCGAGGTTGGAGTAGCCGAGGACGTTCTGTACGACCCGACCGAGGCGGTCGGCCTCGGTGGAGATCCGCCGGGCGTACTTCTCGCGGTGGTCGGGGTTGCCGATTCCCTCGGCGAGCATCTCCGAGTAGAGCCGCAGGCCGGCCAGGGGCGTGCGAAGTTCGTGGGCCGCGGAAGCCGCGAACTTCGCCCGGCGATGGGACAGCCGGTTCGTCTGCCAGATCATCCCGACCAGGAAGGCCCCGGCAAGTCCGACGAGTCCGGTGCCGACCGCGAAGCTCAGCTGAAATCGGCGTTCGACTCGCGTTGCCCGTTCCCGGGCGGCGGCGAGTTCCCGGGACAGGTCGACGCGGACCGTCCAGCGCTGGGTGCCGGCGACCATCAACCCCTCGCCGAGCTGAGACGGGTCGCCGGGCTCGACGACGACCGGGTAGGGCGACGTCGACAGGTGTTCTTGAAGGGAGCGGCGCAGGACCACGAAGCCCTGGGTCAGCACCTCGGCCGGCGTCTTCACGATCCGCAGCCCGACCAGCGATGGTTCACCCTGGATCGGCAGGGTGTACCAGTCGAACGGCCCGACGAAGACCGGGCCCTCGTTGCTGTGGATCAAGCGTTCCTCGACGAAGTCGTCGTCGTCGGCCATCGCCGCCAGTCGGTAGGCGGTGGCGCATTCGAGCTCCTCGAAGATCTCGACCTGGGCCTGGTTCGACCCGGGCGGCCGGAAGTCGTGGGGTTCCGAGATCGGCGGCAGGGTCAGCTGTCCGACCTGGTCCACCTGGAAGTGGGCCCAGATCAGCTGGTCCGCGGGGCCTTCCGCGAGCGAGGAATTGACCTGCATCTCGTAGCTGCAGTCGCTGGCGAACGGATCGCTGACGTTCTGGTAATCGTAGTGCGAGCGTTTTGATTCCGAATGCCGCATCGATTCCAGTCGTTCGCCGAGCTGGTCCGCGAGTCGGGCCGCCTCGAGCCGTGCTGTGGTCTTGGGCTGTTCGAGGAGCGTTGCGACCTCCTGGCGTGCGGCGCTGGATCCGGTGATGAACCAGGCGACGCAGGGGATGCTGATCGCCACCGCCGTGACGACCGCCGCGGTCAGGGTGCTCCGGTACGTATTCACGCCTCGCCCCAGGCGTAGCCGACACCCTTGACGGTGACGACGATCCGGGGCTCGGCCGGGTTCTGCTCGAGCTTCCGGCGCAGGTTGGCGATCGTCATGTCGACGGTCCGGGTCTGCAGGTCGCCGGGGGAATCCCAGACCACCTCGAGCAGCTCGGCCCGACCGACGGCGCGGCTACGGTGTTGATAGAGCCAGCGCAGGATCGCCGCCTCCCTGGATGTGAGGGGAAACGAACTTCCGTTCCGTTCGGCCTGACAGCGACCCAGATCCATCTCGCAGCCGTCCGCGGAGATCGTCTGCGGCTCGTCGATTCCGGTCTGGAGACGTCGCTCGAGGGCCTCGACCCGGGCCAGCAACTCGAGGGTGCCGAAGGGTTTGGTTACGTAATCGTCAGCGCCGGCCCGGAGCCCGGCGACCTTCTCGTCTTCGGAGCCCAGGGCGGTGAGCATCAGGATCGGCAATTCGCTACGGAGTTCCCGGATTCGCTTGCAGACCTCGACGCCGTGCATCCGGGGCAGCATCAGGTCGAGGATGATCATTTCGATGGTGGGGTCGGCGCCACGGGAGAGCGCCGACTGGCCGTCGCCGACGGCCTCCACGGTATGACCGGCGCCCTGGAGAAGCTCGACGAGCCCCTCCTGCAGGATCGGTTCATCCTCTACGACGAGAATCTTCACGCTAAACCTCCACGGAACATACTCCCGCGCCCCCCTACAAGTTGTCAAAGCGCCGTAAAAGCGGCCCGGTCGGGGTATTCGGCCCCGGTCGGCCTCGTCGCCGTTTTTCCCCTGAAAACCTACCTTGGAGTACTTCTATAACTATCGAAGATGGTTGCTCCCGGATTTAGCTTTGGTGGTGTGACACAGAGTTGTTGCACCGACAAACGCATAGCCAAACGATCCAGGAGATATAGCCATGATGACCATCGCCGCCGCAGCTACCGCTCTCGCAATCTGGTTGGGAATGACGGATGGTGCCGGACCTGTCTGAACCGCGACCCTGACCGTCTCATCGTGAGACGGTTAGCGTTCGCGATCGAGGTGCGCCGTCGTATATTGAGACGGTGCGAAGCCAAGGGCCACCGCGTTTCCGGCGAATTCGCCTCCTGGGGGAGGGAGGTGCCGGGGAAGTGTGGCTCGCCGAGGACTCTCTCCGAGGCGGCCAGCTCGTTGCCCTCAAGGAACTTGCGGTAGCCACGCCTGAGCGGGCCCGCGAACTCCGTCAGGAGTTCGCGACCCTGGCGTCGCTACACCATCCGAATCTCGTCGCCGTCCACGAGTTCGGCGTGACCGACGGTCGACCCCACTTCACTCTCGAGTACGTCGAGGGTGACGACCTTGTCACTGCGAGCCGTGGAGCGACCGACGCCGAAGTGACGCGGCTGACCGTCGAGTGCCTTCGGGCGCTGTCGTTCCTGCACGATTTCGGCCTCGTGCACCGAGATCTGAAGCCTGCGAACATCCTCGTCCGGCGGACCCCGCGAAACGAATCGAGGGTGGTCCTTCTCGATTTCGGGCTAGCCCAGCAGCGGACGACCCTCGGCAACAGCCCAGGGCTCGCGGGCACCCTTCCCTACCTTGCGCCAGAGTTGATCCGGGGCACCCTCCCCGGTCGGCGCTCGGATCTGTTCGGCCTCGGCGCGATCCTCTTCGAGATCCGCACGGGCAGCGTTCCGTTCGATGCTGACCCCGAGAATCCTTCGGAATACCTTCGGGCGGTGCAAGAGGGGAGGAGGAGACCCTCCCGCGGGGCTGGTCCATTCGACGATTGGATCGAAGAACTCCTGGACGCCGACCCTGCCCGAAGGCCGGCCGACGCCGAGGAGGCCGCCGCCAGACTGAACCGGATCTCGGACAGTGAAGTGTCCGTCGAGGTTCCGGCGACGCGGGCCGCTCGACTTGCTTCTGGCACCCCACCGGGGCGGGACGAACTGCTGCAGGCCATCTGGGCGGACCTACGACAGGTGGGACCGAAGCTGATCTGGTTGTGTGGGGAGGCCGGTACCGGAAAAAGCCGGATCCTGCGCTCGCTGTCGTCGGAAGCCTCTCGCCTGGGATGGAGGGTTCACCTCGGTCTTGATGGTATCGAGTCTGACGGCACCAAGGACGTGCTTGTACTGCTGGACGATGTCGACGGTGCCGGCACACGCGCGGCCGAGTTCATCGAGAAGCTTTCCTCGTCTTCCGCTGGCTCGATTCGCGCAGTGATCGCGGTG
This sequence comes from uncultured bacterium, assembly GCA_942490715.1. Taxonomy (GTDB): domain Bacteria; phylum Acidobacteriota; class Polarisedimenticolia; order Polarisedimenticolales; family Polarisedimenticolaceae; genus CALNYP01. The sequence goes on along the minus strand of CALNYP010000059.1, from coordinate 106,184 downwards.
AGGCCGAACGAAATAGGCTTGGAAGCCACTCGAAACCTGCTCCAAGGAGTTGCGTGGCTTCCCAACTCGGTCCGGCACGATCTTCTTCCCTTTACTCGTGATGAAGTCAACGCCGTTGCTACGAGGGCGCTCCGCCACTCGGTAACCGACGAAATGGCGACCGAGATTCACCTCGCCACTGAAGGATTGCCCCTGCTCGTGGAAGCGATGCTAGTGGATGGCCGCCCCGCAACAGCCCAGAACCCCTCCCTCGAGGGTTCAGTGGCGGCCCGGGTCAACCAGCTGACGGAGGCCGCCCGGGCATGGATGAATGCGTTGTCCGTCGCCGGTGGAGCCTCTTCAGCCGAGCGATGCGCGCGAGTTGTCGGGCTGTCAGATGACGAGGGCCGAATCGCGGCGGAATCTCTCGAGCGTCTCTCACTAGTGCGTCGTTGTTCTGGAACTCTGTACGAATTCGCCTCCCAGGTAGTCCGTGACATCGTCTACGCAAGACTCGACGAGGTATTCCGCAAGACGCTGGCGACCCGATCCGCAGAGCTAGCGGCGGCCGATGGCGCGACAGCGGACGAACTGAGGTTGCTCTACGCCGCGGCCGGAAAGACAGAACTCGCGATCGAACAGAACCTGCTGGCCGCAACGAATTGTGAACAACTCGAAGATTGGCTGGGCGCAGCGGATCGCGTTCGCACCGCGCTGTGTTTGATGGGCAGACGGCACCCGAATCGATGCCAGTTGTGGGCGCGGCACGCCGCGATTCTGGACAGGACTGACTCACCGCTCGCCGCCGCCAGAGCCTGGGCCAATGCTGCGCGGCTCCAGTCGGATTCGGGGCTCGCGCTGGAGTGGCGCGCTCGCCAGACATTGGGAGTTGCAACCGGACGCCGCGCGACGGCTGGAATAGCGTTGGCCGACCGAGTTCTCGCAGACGCGAAGGAGTCGGCCGTGCCACGGGCTATCGCCATGACCGCCAGGGCGCTCTCCCTCACCCACTTGGGCCAGGTTAAAGACGCGATCGCGTGCGGAGAGCAGGCCGTGCAGTCGTCATCCAGCGACCTCCCCGAGAACGAAGGGCTAGCACTGGCGATCCTCGGCAGTGCGCTGATGTTCGACCGCCAGTACGATCGCTCCCTGGCAGCTTTCTCCTTGGCGAGGGAGAGGTGCACCACGGCGATCAACCGCGCCAAGTCGCAGCTAGGTGTAGCGATCGTTACCTTTCGACACGTTGGTGCTACTGCATCTCTGGAATGCTTTCGCGAGGCGCTCGCGATGGCCCGCGATGCCAAGCTCGTGGGCGTCCAGTCGAGCGCGATGTCCAACTATTCTCTGGCGCTAGCCGACGAAGGTCGGATCGAGGAGGCCATGCGGGTCCTAGAGCAGGCGGAGTTGATCGCCGTGCATTCGTGGAACCCGAGCATGCTGGTCAACTGTCGCTTGCAACGAGCGGATCTGCTTGTCGAGTTCGGTAGGGCAGCGAGGGCCGTCGAGCTGTTCCCGCCACTGGAATCGATCCCGCAAACCCATGTCGAGAAGGCGCCATATCGCTACATCGAGTTGACCCGGATCGAGGCACTGCTGGAGCTGGTACCGCTGCCGCGAGACGAACTCGCCGGGCGCATGGAGCGTCTCTACGAGATCCCGGGCTTCACCGGGCGTCAGCGAGTCGGAACGTGCCTGTTGGACTTGCACTGGCAGAGTCTTCAAGCGGATGGCGGTAACTCGGACGAAGCATGGCGACGATATGTCGCACTTCGCGAGGGTGAGGGGATTCTCGTTGAGGACCATCACCTGCGTGCCCTCGTGTTCCGGGCGAAGTCTTTGCTCTCCAGCGGTCGACTAGGAGATTCTCGGGAGATAGCACGATCGGCGATCGATGCATCTGAGCGGGCCGGGCAACCGGCGGTCGCGGCACGAGCGTACGGCGTTCTGGCCGAGATCCACGCCGCCGAAGGCCGGACCAACGCCGCCCGGCGAGCCCACGAACTGGGCCGCGCCGCACTCGATCAGGCCGCGAACAAGATCAAGGATCCGGAACTCCGGCAGGACTTCCTGGCCCGGGGCGTCTTCGCCACCCTGCGCAAACCGATCGACGAGCTGATTCCGGACGACGCCGAACGCCTCCTGGCGATCTACGGGATGATCAAGGAGCTCAACTCGGAGACGGATGTCGATCGGCTGCTGGAGTCGACCCTCGACATGGCCGTCCGGGTCGTCAAGGCCGAGCGCGGGATGGTGCTGCTGCGCGATCGCCCGGGAGGGGAGTTCGTCGTGCGACTGGCACGCAATCTCGATCGCCAGACCATCGATGACGCGGCACAGTTCAGCCGCAACGTCGTCAAGGAGGCCGGCGCGGGCCGGGCCGTGCTCTCGATCGACGCCGCCGGGGACGAACGGTTGCGCAGCTTCAAGAGCGTCAGCATCTTCGGGATCCGCTCGGTGCTCTGCGTTCCGCTGAAGTCCCGGGGCAAGATCATCGGTGCCGTCTACCTCGACAACCGCGAGGCGGGCGGACTGCTCAAGGAAGAGGACCTTCCGTTCCTCGAGGCGTTCGCCGACCACGCCGCTCTGGCACTGGAGAACGCGCAGATCCGCAGCGGCCTCGAACGAACCAACCAGCGGCTGCAGGTTGCCGCCCGGGAGCGGGTCGAGTTCGCGAACATGATCGGCAAATCCCCGGGGATGCAGCGGGTCTTCGACCTGATTCCGAAGGTCGCCGAATCCCGCGCTCCGGTGTTGATTCATGGTGAGAGCGGTACCGGTAAGGAGCTCGTCGCCCGGGCGATTCACGCTCACGGTCCGCGCAAGCAGAAGACGTTTCTCAGCGAGAACTGTGCCGCGATTCCCGAGTCGTTGCTCGAGAGCGAACTGTTCGGGCACGTCAAGGGCGCATTCACCGGAGCCGACCGGGAGCGGGCCGGACTGTTCGAGCAGGCCGATGGTGGAACGCTGTTCCTGGACGAAGTGGGCGACATGTCTCCGGCGATGCAGGCTCGGCTGCTGCGCGTCCTGCAAGAAGGCGAGGTGCGCCGCGTCGGCGGAGACCGGCCGATCCACGTCGACGTTCGGATGCTGGCAGCCTCCCACCGCGACCTGCCGACCGAGGTCGCCGAGGGTCGGTTCCGCGAGGACCTGATGTATCGACTGCAGGTGCTCGTCGTCGATCTTCCCCCGCTGCGGGACCGGCCCGGTGACGTGCGCCTGCTCGTCGCGCACATGCTGGCCAAGATCTCGGAAGAACGCGGACGACCGTTACCGCCGATCGATCGCAAGGTGATGGACGTGCTCGAGCGGTACTCCTGGCCCGGCAACGTGCGCCAACTCGAAGGACACCTCCAGCGCCTGGCTCTGCTGGCGACCGATGACGGAATCACGACCGCCACGATCGAGGCCGACGACGGGTTGCGCAAGACCTTGCTCGGCGATCGGCCGAAGGAGGCTCCGGTGTTCTCCCTCGACCATCACGAACGGGAGCAGATTCGCGCGGCTCTCGATCGGGTCGGTGGCAACCGGACCCAGGCGGCGAAGTTGCTCGGGATCTCCCGGGCGACGATCTTCCGCCGCATCAAGGAATTCGGGCTCTAGTTCGATCGAACTCCGCCGTGATCGGCCCCGGAGGGAGCTACGGCGCCAGCGCGGCATCGACGACGATCGCCTCGTCGAACGACATCGCCAGCGGCCGCGGACAATCGCCTGGTTTCGATCCCCCGGCCTCGTCGATCAGTCCGGAGATCCAGGCGGTCTGCTCGATCCGCGCCTGCCCCAGCCGGCCGCCCGCGTTCGGCGTGACGATGAAGAACCAGCGCATGCCCTTGGCCGAGGCGACCCGCCCGGCCATCGTCGCCACGCCACCGTCGGTATCGTTCAACGATCCCGTCTTGGCCACCAGCGCCTGCTTCGCCGGCCCGCGTCCCAGTCCCGGAAAGTTGTCCAGCGTACCGGGGTCGCACCCGGCGACCGGGAGCAGTTGCTCCAGTTGAAGCCCGGCATCCTGGGCGGCCCGGGCCAGATCTCGCAGGAGGCGAACGGCGAGTCGCGGTGTGATCCGGTTGGCTCCGAGTCCGGAAAGGGTCGCCACCTGAACGACACTCCGAGATGCGCCCCAGCGCTGCTGGAGTCGTCGTTCCAGTTCGGCCGCGGACCCCAGCGTCTCTCCGAATCGTTCGATGTCGTTGTTCGAATAGACGTTGAATCGCTTCAAGGTCAGCGGCAAGGGATTCGAGAAGTGGACCACGACCTCTTCTTCCGTCGGATCGTCGCCCAGGCCGCCGAGCTCACCACGGATCAGGACGGAGGGGTAGGGCTCGTCGGACAGTCCCTTGCGCTCGCGCATCTCGTCGATCCCGCGTCGCTCCGCGTCGGACCAGCGCGCCGGGTCGAGTGCGTCGCGAAGCCGCTCGGCCATCAGCGTCGCCCGGGCAACGGGATCGTCGATTCGTCTCTCCGATCCGCCCTCCCAGCCGATCCAGAACGTCTCGGAAACCCGCAGCCTGCCGGCGATCTCCCGAACTCCCGCCGCGTTCAGTGCACGGGCGACGAGGTAGGCGTTCTCGACGTGGAAATCCGGGTCGGCGCCGCCACGGACGACCAGGTCGCCACCGACACGACCCTCTGCGAGGGAGCCGGTGTAGCCGAAGCGTGTCTCGAAGCGGTGCTCGGGGCCGAGTGCCGTCAGCGCCCAGTGCGTCGTCGCGAGCTTGATCACCGATGCCGGGTTGACCGGATCGTCACCGCCGTCAGAGGAGAGCACTCCGCCGGAGCGCGACTCGACATGCGAGGAGACCGGGAGCGGCTTCGCCGCGCCGACCCTGGAACCCACCAGCGCGGCGGCCGCCGTCAGGAGCACGATCGCCGCCCGATTTCGCAAGGACCTGGTCTGCTGCACCGCAACTCCACTGGCTCGATCACGGGGTCGAGCTCCGATCGAACATTCTAGGTGAGAGCGAGGCCCAGCGCTTAGACTGATCCGCGGAGGACCGGTGAGGCGAACGGGCGACATCTCCGCGGTGACAACGTTGATCGCGGTCGTGCTGGGGGCCGGTTGCGCACCGGGCACGTCGAGCGACCTCGCGGAAGGGGAATCCGTGGCCTTCCCGCTGCCGGCAATCGACTGGAACCCGCGTCGTTACCCGTGCCTGCGCACGCCGCAGCCGCCATCGATCGACGGGCGGATGGACGAGGAGGTCTGGGCCGCTGCCCCCTGGACCGAGACGTTCGTCGATATTCGCGGCGGCGATCGACCCGCCCCGAACTACCCCACCCGGGCACGGATGCTCTGGGACGACGACCACCTCTACGTCGGGGTCTGGATGGTCGAACCTCACATCTGGGGCACGTTGACCGAACGGGACTCGGTGATCTACCTCGACCCGGACTTCGAGATCTTTCTCGACCCTGATGACGACACCCACGACTACCTGGAGCTCGAGATCAACGCCCTCGGGACCGAGTGGGACCTCCGGTTGACGATGCCGTACCGGGACGGCGCCGAGGGTGAGCAGGTCGCCTTCGATGACTTCGATTTCGCCGGGCTGCGTTCGGCGGTCCACATCGATGGGACGCTCAACGATCCGTCGGACGAGGATCGCGGCTGGGGCGCGGAGTTTGCGATCCCGTGGGAATCGATCCGCGGTCATGCCGGCGACAGCAGACTGCCTCCGACGCCGGGCGACCGCTGGCGCGTCGGCTTCTCCCGGGTCGAGTGGTGGACCGACGTTGTCGACGGCAAGTACGTCAAGCGAACCGATCCGGACACGGGAGAGGATCTTCCCGAGGAGAACTGGGTCTGGTCGCCGCAGGGATTGATCGCGATGCACTACCCCGAGATGTGGGGGTTCGTCGTCTTCCTCGGACCCCGGGAGGCCGTCGCCGAGCTGGAGATCCCGCTGCGCCCGGTCGATCACGGGCGCTGGCTGTTGCGCCGCCTGTACTACCGCCAGAGAATTCATCACGCTACCCATCGACGGTACTCGACCGATCTCGCGGAGCTCGGATTCGAGCTCGGCGCGGGAAGCCCAGGGGTCGAGGTGACCGCGGACGGCTGGCGCGGGCACTGGAAAGCGGAGGACGGAACTGCGCTCCGGATCGACCAGCAGGGTCGCGTCCGCGTCGTCGCACCGGACTGAGCGTGGCGTTCCTCGACTGGATCATCGTCGCCGGAACCCTGGTCCTGCTTGCGGCCGGCGTGATCGTCGCACGGCGACACAGTCGCAGTGTTGCCGACTACCTGGCTGCCGGCAGGGCGGCCGGACGCTACGTCATCACGCTGTCCCAGGGCGTCTCCGAGGTCGGCGCGATCAGCATCGTCGCCACCCTGGAGATGAACTACATCGCCGCCTTTCCGCTGCTGTGGTGGGGCTTCACCACCGGGGTCGTGATCCTGCTGATCACCGTCTCGGGTTGGGTGATCTACCGCTTCCGGGAGACCCGCTGCCTGACCCTGGCCGAGTTCTTCGAGCGCCGCTACAGTCGCCGCTTCCGCATCTTCGCCGGGATCATCGCGTTCCTGTCCGGTGTGATCAACTTCGGGATCTTCCCGGCGGTCGGCGCGCGGTTCTTCATCCACTACTGCGAACTGCCGGCGACGCTCACGATCGGCGGAGCGACGCTGTCGAGCTACCCTGTCGTGATGATCGTCCTGCTCGGCATCGCCTTGACGTTCGTGTTCTCGGGGGGGCAGGTCGCGGTGATCGTCGCCGACTTTCTCCAGGGTCTGCTGGCGAACCTGCTGTTCGTCGTGATCAGCCTGTTTCTGCTGTGGCAGGTCGACTGGAGCACGATCGTCGCCGGCCTGGCTCAGGCACCGGCCGAGGCCTCGATGCTCAACCCGTTCCACACGAGTCAGGCCAAGGACTTCAACCTGGGGTACTTCCTGATCGGCGTCTTCGGTGTGTTCTACGGCACGATGAGCTGGCAGGGAGTTCAGGCCTACAACGCGTCGGCGCACACGGCCCACGAGGCGAAGATGGCCGCGGTGCTCGGCAACTTCCGCTGGATCCCGAGGAACCTGCTCTACGTCGTCCTGCCGATCGTGGCCTACGCCGTGCTGCGCGATGCGGCGTTCGTCGGCGAGGCCGCCGCCGTCCAGGGAGTGCTGGACGGGCTGGACAACGAGGCTGTCCAGAACCAGCTCCGGGTGCCGTTGACGATTCACCAGCTGTTGCCGACCGGCCTGGTCGGCGCGTTCGCGGCGGTGATGCTCGCCTGCTTCATCAGCACCCACGACACCTACCTGCACTCGTGGGGCAGCATCTTCATCCAGGATGTCGTGATCCCTTTGCGGGGCCGTCCAATAGGCCAGGATCGCCACCTGTCCTGGCTCCGCCGGGCGGTCTTCGGGGTGGCAGGTTTCATCTTCCTCTTCAGTCTGTTCTTCCGACAGAGCGACTACATCTTCCTGTTCTTCGCGATCACCGGTGCGATCTTCGCCGGCGGGTCGGGGGCGGTGATCATCGGCGGCCTGTACTGGCGCCGGGGAACGACTGCGGCGGCCTGGGCGGCCATGATCACAGGATCGACGATCGCCGTCGGCGGGATCGTCACCCATCAGGTCGTCGAGGAGTTTCCGATCAACGGGCAGTGGTTCTGGGCGATCGCGATGGCCGCGGCGTCGCTGGTCTATGTCGCGGTATCCCTGCTGAGCCGCGAGGAGCCGTTCGATCTCGACGGAATGCTGCACCGGGATCGTCCGGAAAATGCCGGGCGTCAGTCTGGGGCATCGGCGAGATCGAGTTCCGGGATTCTCGAGGGGCTTCGTTCGCTGCGCCCCGGACCCGAGTTCACCCGCGGTGATCGCTGGATCTACTTCGCCGCGTACGGCTGGACGGTTCTGTGGGTCGGCGTCTTCGCCGTCGGGACGACGATCAACCTGACCCGCGAGGTCGCCGACGCCTCCTGGGCCCGCTTCTGGTTCTGGTTCGTGATGATCCAGGCCGCGGCCGCGGTGGTGGTGACGGTCTGGTTCGCGATCGGCGGGATCCGGGATCTTCGTGCGATGCTCTCCCGGTTGAAGACGATGCGGCGCGACGCCGATGACGATGGCTGGGTGAACCGATGACGTTCTTGCGCTACCCGGGAAACCCGATTCTCACCCGGGCCGACGTTCCGCAGATCAACACCGACATCTCCGACGTCAGCTCGGTGTTCAATCCCGGTGCCGCCGTCTTGCCCGACGGGACCGTCGTGCTGCTGCTGCGGGTGCAGACTCGCGGCCGTCGCACGGTACTGCTCGCCGCTCGCAGCAGGGACGGCCGGGCGTTCGATGTCCGCCCGCGACCGATCGAGTTCGCCGGGCTGGACGAGGCGATCGGGGGCGAGGTCTATCACGTCTACGATCCCCGGATCACGAGGATCGAGGACAGCTGGCACATCGTCGTCGCCGTCGACACCGACGACGGCTGCCGGATGGCCTTCGCCCGGACCCGCGATTTCGACGACTACGAGTTCCTCGGCCTGGCCCAGGACGATGACGTGCGAAACGGGGTGTTGTTCCCCGAGCGCCGCGACGGTCGTTTCCTGCGGCTCGCGCGTCCCAACGATCTGCAGACCGCGGGCGGGGCGATGTCGGGGGACGAGATTGTCCTGTCGAGTTCCGACGACCTGCGCAGCTGGCGCCGGGAGGGCACCGTGATGCGGGGCAACCCCCGACGCTGGGACGAGCGGATCGGCTCCGGCCCACCGCCGGTGAAGACGCGGGAGGGCTGGCTCCACGTCTACCACGGCGTTGCGACCCACTTCGCGGCCGCGAGTCTCTACCAGGTCGGCGCGGTGCTGCTCGATCTCGACGATCCGACCCGGGTGCTGGCGCGGACGCGCAACAACGTGCTCGAGCCCCGGGAGCCCTACGAGACGGTCGGGCAGGTGCCGAACGTCGTCTTCCCGTCAGGATGGGTCGTCACTGGAATCGCCGCCGACGGATTCGCGCCGCCCGAGGCGGCGATCCGGCTCTACTACGGTGCCGCCGACACGGTCGTCGGCCTGGCGACCGACCACGATCGGCGAGTTGATCAGGGCCTGCCGTGAGGAGATCTCGAGCGCACCCCGCGACCGCAGCCTGGCCCGAGGCCGGTGCGCCGCGGCGCGTCCACGTCGTCTCGCACACCCACTGGGATCGTGAGTGGTACCGGACCTTCGACGAGTTCCGCCTCGGGCTGTCCGAGGTGATCGGTCAGGTCCTCGACCGGCTCGACTCCGACGAGGCCTTCCGGCACTTCGTTCTCGACGGCCAGGCGATCCTCCTCGACGACCACCTGGCCCGGCACCCGGACGATGAAGCCAGGATCCGGCGGCACGTGACCTCCGGCCGCCTCGCCGTGGGGCCCTGGTACATCCTGCCTGACGAGTTCCTGGTCTCCGGTGAATCGACGGTGCGTAATCTCGAGCTCGGACACCGCACGGCGGCCAGGTTCGGACCGGTGCAGACCGTCGGCTACATGCCGGACTCGTTCGGGCATCTGGCGCAGATTCCCCAGCTGCTCCGCGGCGCCGGGCTGGACTCCTTCCTGTACACCCGTGGCAACGGCGACGAGATCGACCGGCTGGGTGCCGAGTACATCTGGCGCGGCCCTGACGGCTCCGAGGTGCTGGCGATCCACCAGATCGGCGGGTACTGCAACGCGGCCAGTCTGGGACACGAGGAGATCTGGCACGCCCACACCCAGCGCCGGATCGACCCCGACCTGGCGGTGGAGCAGGTGCGGCGGCGCTTCGAGGAGATGCGCGGTCGGTCCCGGACGGATGTCGTCCTGCTGAACAACGGTTGCGATCACTTTCCGCCCCAGCGCGATCTGGGACGGGTGATGGCAGCGCTCGGCGAGGCGTTCCCCGAGACCGAGTTCGTCCACTCCGACCTGCAGTCGTACGTCGCCGAGGTCGCCGCAGCGGGTTGCGCCACCGAAGTTCACGAAGGGGAACTGCTCGGCGGGCGTCTGCATCACATCCTCTCCGGCGTCTGGTCGGCGCGGACCTACCTCAAGCAGTGGAACGAGCGCTGCGAGAATCTGCTGACCGCCCGGGTCGAACCGTTCCTGGCCTACGCCCGGTTCGTGCTGGGTGTGGACTACCCGGTCTCGACCCTGGATCACACCTGGCGCCTGTTGCTCGAGAACCACCCCCACGATTCGATCTGCGGCTGCAGTATCGACGCGGTTCACGGCGAGATGGTGACACGATTCGACAAGGTCGCCCGGACCGGCGAGGAGCTGCTGCGGCGCGGCCTCGAGCGGATCGCTCCGACCTTCGCCGGAGTCGCGGAGGACGACGCGGCGACGTGGATCGCCGTCGTCAATTCACTGCCGTTCCGCCGCACGGAGATCGTCGAGCGGCTCGTCGTCCTCCAGCCCCCCGGGATCGACCCCGGTCGTCTCGAGCTGACCGACGAACAGGGGCGTCGCGTGCCCTTCGAGATCGTCCAGGCCCAGCACGTCGAACGTTTCTGGGGCATCGACTACCGCAAGCAGCTCTCCGGCCGGGTTCAGCGGGAGCAGTTCGACGTCTACCGGCGAGCCTTCGGGGAGCGGATCCTGCGCGACGCGGATCGAGCTTCCGACAGCGACCTCTATCTGACGCTGCGGTTCGAGGCCGACCTCCCGGCCGTCGGCCATGCAGGTTTCCGGCTCGGGCAGCGCGCCGCGGGCCCCGGCCCCGGCCTGCTCTCGCCCACGACGAACCCGGTGGTGACGACGGAGAACACGATCGACAACGGGCGGCTCTCGGTGCGACTCCATCCTGACGGTCGATTCGACCTGGACGATCGGGAGACTGGCCGGGAGTGGCCGGGGCTCAACGCACTCGAGGATACCGAGGACGTCGGTGATGAGTACGACCACTCGCCCTCCGCGGTCCCGGGCCTGTTCACGCCGGACCCCCGGCAAGGCCGGGTGGAGTCGGTCACCACGGGAACCCTCGCCGGACGGCTGTGTGCGACCTTCCCGCTGACCTTGCCGGCGGGGATCGCTCCCGATCGCCGGAGTCGCTTGTCGAAACGGGTCGAGTGTCCGGTCACGGTGACCGTCGAACTGCGCGCCGGGTGCCCGTGGGTCGAAGTCGAGTGCGAGATCGACAACCGGGTCGAAGACCACAGGTTGCGCGCCTGCTTTCCCACCGGTATCGACTCCGAGGAGCTGGGCTCCGAGGGTGCCTTCCTCCTGCACCGCCGCCCCGCGGTGCGCAGCGGTGGCGAGGACTGGGTGCAGCCCGCACCACCGACATGGCCGCAACAGGGATTCTCATTCGTCGAGGACGTCGGCCAGGGCCTGGCGCTGTTCAACCGTGGATTGCCGGAGATCCAGGCGATTCCCGGCAGCGACGGCCTGCGTCTCGCGCTGACGCTGCTGCGGGCTGTCGGCTGGCTCTCCCGGGACGATTTTCCGACAAGACGCAACCAGAACGCCGGCCCGACCCTGCCGACCCCGGGAGCCCAGTGTCCCGGCACCCATCGATTCCGTTACGCGGTGGCGCCGTTCCGTGCGGGGTCGGCCTCTTCCTGTTTGCCCCCGCTCGACCGGCGGTACCGCAACCCGCCGTTCTCGATCCAGGGTGTCGAGGACGGCTTTCGGCCAGGGGGCTCCGGACTCCTCGAGCAGCGGGGCGGGACGACGATCACCGGGATCCATCGACATCTCGCGCGCGACACGCTGATCGTGCGGCTCTACAATCCTGCCGAGCAGGCGATCCACGAGGAACTCCGATTCGGTCCGGCGATCGTCGGATGCTGGCGTAACGATCTCATCGGCGGCCGTCTCGAACCTCAGCGGGTGCGCGACGAGCACGTCGTCGCGCTCGAGGTCGCTCCGCGCAAGATCGTCACTCTCGAGCTGGCGTTCGTTCCCGCAGCGTCAGGTTCAGGCCGACGACGATCACCAGTCCGCTGAGCCCCATCGACGGGTGGACCGCCTCGCCGAACGCAAGGAAGGCCAGCGGAATCACCAGCAGGGGGACGACGCTGTAGACCACCGCCGCGGTGCGCGTCGGGCCGAGCCGTTCGATCGAGAGGTTGTAGAGCCAGTATCCGAGGCCCGATGCCGCCAGCCCCATGTAGAGCAACGACAGCAATGCGGTTGTCGACAGTCCCGCCAGCTGCGAGAGGACCGGTTCGGTGAACGATAGGGGGATCAGCAGCGCGACCCCGGCCAGGGAGGCGTACCAGGTCAGCACGAGGCTCGAATAGCGCTCGACGAGACCCTTGACCAGCAGCGAGTACGCGACCCAGCTGGCGACGGAGACCAGCATCCAGCCGTCGCCGCTCCGTAGCTCCAGCGTGGTCAAGGCCTGCAGCGAGCCCCGAGTGAGCAGGAGCAACACGCCGACGAAGGCGAGCACCACGCCGCCGACGCGGGTGGGGGAGAGCCTCTCGCCCAGGAGGATCGCTGCGGCGACGCCGGTCGCGATCGGGCTCAGCGAGTTGAGGATCGCCGTGTTGGCGACCGCCGTATGCCGCAGCGCCACGAAGAAGAAGGTGTGGTAGCCGACGATCCCGAACAGGCCGAGCAGCACCAATCGCAGCCGGTCCTCTTTTCGGATGCGGCGGTCGGCCTTGCGGAACAGCACCAACGTGGTCAGTAACAGCGAGGCGATCGCGTAGCGCAACAGCGTGGTGGTCAACGGTTCCAGTTCGACCGTGGTCAGCCGCGCCGCCACGAAGCTTCCGGAGAACAGCACCGCTGTCAGCAGTGCCGGTACCGATCGGGCAAGTCTCACGATCCGGCGTCTGGATCGGGCTCGAACACCTCACCGTCCAGATCGAGGAGCTTGTCCTGGATCCAGCTCTGGGAGTCGGCGACACCCTGGTTGTAGATCGACGAGGCGACCCGGGACAGGACGAACTCCAGCAGGAGTTCGGCCTTGAGATCGCCGACGTCCAGGTCCAGTTCGTCGTTCAGGTAGCAACGGAGCTCCTGGGTCGTCGTTTTCTTGAATTCGCGGTCGATTCGTAGCCCCATCGCGACCTCATCGGTTCGAACCCGGCCGAAGAATAGCAGGGCGCGGACCTCGGCTCCGGCGTAACGGGCTTTCGGCTATTGTTAGTCCGTCGAATTCGAGGTACCTCTATTCGACAGAACTTCAGGAGCCAGAATGTCCGCGCGAACCCTCCTCGTCTCCCTGGTCCTCTGTTGCGTACTGGCGACGCTCGACGGCCATGGACAATCCCAGCCGGAGTTCGGAGTCAGCTGCCTCGATCACGCCGGGACGGTTCCGCTACGCCCCGGAGTCCAGACCTCCTACACCGAGGACTGCACGATCGGGCCCACGGGAACCGACGTGGATCTGTTCTCCTTCTCGGGGCAGATCGGCGAGACCGTGCGCGTGACGGTCTCGTCGACCAGCCTGACCGACCCGCTGGTCACCTTGAAGGACCCAGCGTCGGCGGTGCTCGACGAGCAGGCCTGCTCTCGCGGGCCGTGTACCGTCGACGTGAACGCCGTGCTGGCGACCAGCGGGGTCTTCACGGTCCAGGTCGCCGACGAGCTGGCCAACGATGCGGGTGGCTATGTCCTTCAGCTCGAAATACTGCCGCCGGCGTACTGTCCGCCGATGGCCGACCCGGGAGCCGGGGTGGCCGATCGGATCGAGCCGATCACCGATCTCGACACGTTCCGGTTTCAGGGGCGGGACGGGGAGTCCGTGACCGTCGACGTTTCGTCGGCGGGCGCGATGGACCCGAGGGTCCGGGTGATCGATCCCGAAGGGGCGACGATCGCCGAAGCGGAGTGCAGTGGCCCCTGCACGGCGTCGGTGAGCCCGGCACTCTCCCTCGACGGCACCTACCGCATCCTGGTCTCGGACTTCGAGGCCGATGAGCAGGGCGACTACACCGTGACCCTGACCTGCGATGCCGGAAGTTGCCTGGGAAACACCGCCCTCGGAGCCCTGGATTTCCCGGACAAGACGACGATCTCCTGGGCGGCGGTCGCCGACGCCACCGCCAACTACGACGTGGTTCGCGGCGACCTGGGCTCGATGCGCGCCGGCGGCAGCGTCGAAGCCGGATCGCCGGAATGCCTCTCCCTGGCTGGAATGGGCGTCTCGATCGTGGACGGGACCGAGCCGGGGATCGGCGAGGGCCTGTTCTACCTGTCCAGAGCCCTCGGCGGCGACGGGCTGGTCGGCGACTACGACGCAGCCTGGGGGCCGGGGCAGAACTGTGGCCGGACGACGACGGTCTGCGACGTCGAGTTGCTGCCCGGATATACCTGTGAGGACCCGATCGTCACCACGGGCATCGGTTACATGGACAGCAATACCAACTGCGGCGCTCCTGCCGAGATCCTGGACTACGGGAACCCGCCGTTGTGCAATCCGACCCCGTCGTACAAGGGGCCGGAGCTGATCTACCGGGTGGAGCTGGCCTCGGCGACCGCGTTCACGGCGAGACTGACCCCGGCGGGAGAGGTGGATCTGGCCCTGTTCCTGGTCTCCGACTGCGCCGACCCGACGACCTGCGTGTTGTGGGGGGATGCCATCGGCGCCGGGCTGCCGGACGTGGCCGCGACCGAGCCCGGCGCGCCCCTGGGAGCCGGAACCTACTATCTTTATGTAGACTCCTACTACGGGACCGCCAACCCCATGAGCTGCGGGGATTTCACCCTGGAACTGACCGACGTGCCTCCGGCGGTCCAGTTGCTCGACTTCCAGATCGAGTAGTGGCGCGTTCGCAAAAACGGCCGAATTCGGCCGGAAGTCCGGTCCCCTGATCGGTGGACCCAGAAACCCCCGAAATTCACCTTATTTCGTGTAGGATCGCGCTACAATGCGGTAGCCACCACCCGAATTGTGTATATCTTGTTGATGTCCGAATCTGTGCTTGATGCGCTCGGACGCATTCGTCCGTAGGGGGGGGCATGCTTACCAAGGCCCGTCGGAGTAGTCGCGCAGCCGTCTGCGCATGCCTTCTTGTGTCCGTTCTTGCAGTCCCGGCCCAGGCTGCCCAGTCCAAGGCGGTCGACATGGACGGGGACGGTGTCAACGAGAGCACCGTGGTCTTCACCGTCGTGGGAACCCTGTTCCCCACGATGAAGAACCAGGTCTTCAACAACAGCGACGAGTCACCGATCTTCAACTGGTTGAACGCTGGGCCCGGTGGGTTCCGCAGCCAGGCGCCGGCTCACGGCGAATCCCGCTGGGAGTGGTCGACGTCGAGCACGGTCTACTCCTTCACCGGCTCCAGTTGCCGGAACGACATGTGCACGTTCGACCGATCCCTCAGCCTGCTCGGTGGGGCCTTCAACGTGCCCGGTCGTACCGTCAATCCGGGACAGGTCACGTCGTCGGCCGGCACGCTGACCTCGACGATGATCCAGTCGTTCAGCCCGGCCCAGACCTTGTTGAGCTGCAGCAGCAGCGTCGAACAGGTGATCAACGGCAACATCACCTACACGATCGAGTGCGACAACGACACCGGAGATACGATCGATATCGAGGTTCCGGCCGAACCGTTCGGTTGCTGTAACGGAACCGACGACAAGGGCCAGCCGAACCAGATTCGTTGCGACATGGACGTCGTCCTGGAAGAGGACGACCCGGAAACCGAGGCCTACGACCCGGTTCTCGGAACCGAGAGCGTTTGCACCGACTACCTGACCGACGACGACAACTGCGGCGACTGCGGCAACGTCTGCGGCGACGACGAGACCTGCTCCGTCGGTGTCTGCGAGAAGATCTGTGAAGGTGCAGACGACGAGTGGTGCGGGGAGGCCCGGAACCCCGACGACGAGGCCGGATTCTGCGCCGACCTCGACACTTCCGCCGACAGCTGCGGCGAGTGCGGCAACGAATGTGGCTTCGTCAACTCGACCCTCGGTCGAGTGGACCGGTTCTGCGACGGGGGCGGTTGCGCCACCTGCCCGCTGAGCGCCCGGACCGTGTGTGACGACACCTGCGTCGACCTGAATTCGGACGCCGACAACTGCGGCGAGTGTGGCCGCAGCTGCGACGAAGAGTGCGGCGGGTCCGGCGGAATCTGCATCGAGGGCGATAGCTGCGCCTGCGAGAACCCGTCGGCACCGCTGGTCTTCCAGCCGGAGCCGGCCGAGAGTCGAACGAAGCAGGCCGAACCGACGTCGCGCCGCAAGCAACGCGGTGTGGGCAAGCTCGCCAGCGCGCCCGGGAAGGCGATCGAGCCTCCGGCGCCGCTCTGCATCAGCGAAGGTAGCACCCTGACCATCGAAACCGGTGCCACCATCTCCGAGTGTTTCGCCAGCCCGAAGCTGCCGATCGAGGTGACCGGCAGTCTGATCGCCTGCGGCGGTCTGATCCCCAACGGTAGCCCGCTCTGCGCCGGCAACGTCGGCACGTCCGGCATTTTCCAGCGCTTCGAGCCCGGCCCGGAGCTCCCGGGCGAGATCGAGCTCTCGGTGATCGGACTCCAGGTCGACGACGGAGCGATGGGCAACAACCTGATCGAGACCGGTGAGACGGTCTGCATGACGATCCAGCTGGCCAACGCCGGTACGTCGACGCTGAACAACGTCGTCGCTACGCTGTCGAGCGACCCGATCGACCTGGATTGTGGTCAGATCAACGGCAGCACCTGTGTTCCTGACGGCGACAACGTCGCCGAGGTGAACATCGTCCAGGCCGAAACGCCGTATCCCGACGTGGTCGGGATCGCCCAGGTCGATCCGGAGAACAACAGCTGCTTCGACGACGACGGTAATCGGTTCCCG
Source organism: uncultured bacterium (assembly GCA_942490715.1). Taxonomy (GTDB): domain Bacteria; phylum Acidobacteriota; class Polarisedimenticolia; order Polarisedimenticolales; family Polarisedimenticolaceae; genus CALNYP01. The sequence continues at coordinate 89,529 of CALNYP010000059.1, read as the reverse complement.
ACGGCGACGGCGGGCCGCGCGACCAATCTCGTGCCGGTCTGTGTCGAGATCCCCGCGGGCCACCCCGGTGACATCGTTCGTCCGTTCAATCTGCAGTTGACCGGTGACGACGACAGCGGTCAGCCGTTCCAGGTCGACGTGCCGTTCGCTCTCGGCATCGCGTCCGCCTGCGACCTCGGGCCGGGCAACGTGCCCGACACGATCATCCTCGACGGCCCGCTGCCCGACCTCGTTCCCACGAGCGAGCCGGTACCGTTCTCGACGGTCAACTTCACCGACGGTGTGGTCCTCGGCCTCAGCCTGACGCTCACCTGCGCCGATGCGCCGGTCACCCCCGACACGGTCACCTTCGGGCCCCGGATCCTCAGCCTCGAGGGCAAGGTTACGGGAGACCACACTCCGGAGAACGGCGGGTTCGTCTACAACGAAGAGACCAACGCCTGGGATCTAGATCTGCCGACGGAAGCGCTGGACCCGGACACGTTTGTCTTGACCCTCCGCGTCACCGAGAACGCGGATTTCCACACCGGCTTCGTCCTCTGCGGCGACACCGATCTGGACGGAACGAACGACTGTGACGACGAGTGCCCCGACGATCCCGACAAGGATGAGCCGGGGGTCTGTGGCTGCGGTGTCGCCGACACCGACAGCGACGGTGACGGAGTCGAGGATTGCATCGACGGTTGCCCGCTGGACAACCCGGACGACTCCGATAGCGACGGTGTTTGCGACAGCGACGACGGCTGCCCGAACGACTCCGACAAGATCGAAGAGGGGATCTGCGGTTGCGGCGAATCCGATGCCGACAGCGACGGCGACGGTGTGGCGGATTGCGACGACGCTTGCCCGAACGACTCCGACAAGATCGAATCGGGGATCTGCGGCTGCGGCGAGTCCGATGCCGACCGCGATGGCGACGGCACGGCGGATTGCGAGGACGGCTGCCCCGATGACTCCGACAAGATCGAAGAGGGGATCTGCGGCTGCGGTGAGTCCGATGCCGACCGCGATGGCGACGGCACGGCGGACTGCCAGGACGGCTGCCCCGACGACTCCGACAAGATCGAAGAGGGGATCTGCGGCTGCGGCGAATCCGACGCCGATAGCGATGGCGACGGTGTGGCGGATTGCGACGACGGCTGCCCCGACGACTCCGACAAGATCGAAGAGGGGATCTGCGGCTGCGGCGAATCCGACGCCGATAGCGATGGCGACGGTGTGGCGGATTGCGACGACGGCTGCCCCGACGACTCCGACAAGATCGAAGAGGGGATCTGCGGTTGTGGCGAGTCCGACGCCGATAGCGATGGCGACGGTGTGGCGGATTGCGACGACGGCTGCCCCGAGGACGGCGACAAACTCGAGCCGGGAACGTGCGGTTGCAATAACGCCGAAACCGATACCGACGGGGACGGTGATCCGGATTGCATCGATCCTTGTGGCGACGGAGTCGTCGACGACAACGAGCAATGCGACGACGGAAACGCCGTGGATGGCGACGGCTGCAGCGCGCAGTGCGTTGCCGACCAGGACTGCGAACTCGGTGTCGTCAAGACCTGCTTCGTCCCGTCCGACGGCGACGACGATGATGACGACGACTGTTACGGTGACGTGACGGCGATGAAGCTCGAATACACCGGCTCCGGCTGTGCGGGGCTGACCAACCTGCAGGGCGGCAAGGCGACCTGCGAAGGTGGTATGGAAAACGCCGAGCCGATTTCCGTGAAGGTCCTCGATGATCGAGGTCGAGAAGTCTATGCCGATGCGCCGGTCGTCTTGCTCGGAGACGTCATCGAGGCGACCGCAGCCAACGCCGGCCGGGACAAGTTCGGTCCGACGACCCAGATCCGCCTGGGCGACGGCGAAGAGTCGATCTCGTTCCACACTTCCTGCTCCAAACCGCTGCATGTCGGCGATCAGTTCGGCAGCATGCGGCTCGTCGAGATCAGCTCGACCGGTGCGGGGACGATCACGCTTCCCGACCCGACCGTGGATCTCGAGGCCGGCGCGCCGACCTGCGCGATCCCGGCCGTTCCGCCGACCCCTCATTGCGAGGGCAAGATCCAGGAACTCGGGATGCGCTACGTCGATTCGTCCTGCGCCGACTCCACCGGCGACCAGGGAGACAAGTTCTCCTGCAACGGCGATTCGGCTGCAGCTGAACCGGTCAGGATCGTATGCACACGCCACGATCAAGGGGCAGGTCTTCCTCGATACCGGGGATGTTGCCTCCGTCGCCCTGGGCGATGTCGTGACGATCTCGTCGTCGGCAGCCGGGCGTAGCGACCTCCCGTCCCAGACGACCTGCGCGATCTACGACGAGTTCGGGTCGTGGTTACAGGACGTCTCGTTCCACACCTCGTGCTCTCGCCCGGTGAATCTGGGTGAGCGGTTCGGAGCTCTCGAGGTCACGTCCATGGACACGACCAAGGGTGGACCGATCAGTCTCGAGCACGACGTGATCTACACCTACGCGGTCACGAACTACTCGACGATTCCGGTCGTCGATGTGACCGTGGACGACGACAAGCTCGGTCCGGTTCCCGGTAGCCCGGTGGCGAAGATCGAGCCCGGTGAGACCGTCGTCCTGAAGGCGGTGGCGTTGATCAGCGAGGAGACGACGAACGTCGTGACGGTCAACGGTCGTTACGAGGACGGACGCGAGTGTTCGCCGGTGACGGCCGAGGCCGACGTGGTCATCGAGCAGCCGGCTCCGGTCTGCGACGCTCCGCTCAGCTCGTTGTTGCTCAAGTACGTCGGGCCGGAGATGCCCGGGCCGGTGACGATCGAGATCGTGCCCCGCAAAGGCAGCGATTACCCGGTGACCTACAGCCTGCCCGACGGGTTGCCCAGCGGGACGATGGTCCAGTCGCCGACCGAGAACGAGTTCACGATCGCCGCCGCGGTGAGGGGCGAGGACGAACTCGGTTCCAAGACGACGATCACCCTGAACGGTGTCGAAGAGGTTCTCCACACCAGCTGTTCCGTTCCGATCTCGGTCTTCGAGGCGGCGCCGCTGGACGACCCGAAAGGGGCCCCCTCCCCGAACTGGGTCGTGATGGGATTCACCGAGAAATAGAGCGGCCGGGAGATCTCGCGTTGAAAAACGCGAGATCTCGCCGTACCAAGTGAAGCAGGGTCCCGCCCGACCGGCACGAGGGTCGGGCTGGGGGGAAATATGAAGAGCTTCAGCAAAGCCGTACTCGCGATCCTGGTCGCCGCCTTGCCGCTGGCAGGAGCGCTGGCCGAGGAGCGATCTCGCAAGGTCGACCCCGACGCCGCCAAGGGCAAGGTCCGCTCCACGTTGGGCTGGGTCACCCCGGAAGAGCTTGCCGAAAAGAACGGGCTCTGTCAGTGCGGATTCGACCTGGTCGGTTCCGGCCTCTGTTACTCGGCCGAGTTCTGCCCGCCGGAGGACGAGCGCTGCTCGTCGAACGCCGATTGTCTCGGCGGCGAAGCCTGTGTCTTCGACTCCTGCTGCACACCTGGCGAGCAGGAGGGAATCTGCGTTCTCCAGTGTGACGGCGGGGAGTGCATCAATCCCACCGGTTGCGGTGGTGATCCGGGATGCGAACTTCCGCTGTTCGTTTCCCTCGCCTCGTTCGACGCAACCGTTGAAGACGGCCAGGTCAAGCTCAGCTGGCGCACCGCCGTCGAGATCGACAACGTAGGGTTCCGGATTCTTCGGGCGCGGGCCGGCGGTTCACGGGTGAAACCGGGCGATGTTCAGGACCCCGGCAAAGCCGCGGCGGTACAGCTCGACCTGATCAGCGCCGCGATGATCGCCCCCAAGGGGACCGGACTGAGTGGCGCGACCTATGAGTTCATCGACGGGAGTCCGCAGGAGGCGGGGATCGTCTCGTACTACCTGCAGGATGTCGACACTCTGGGCAAGGCGACGCTCCACGGCCCGGTGACGATCTACGTGCCGCCGACGGCGCGCATCCGAAACGACCGGTAGTCGCCGGGGTCGCGTCTCAGAAGTCGAGTTCCATTCCCTGGGCCGCGATCGACGTGTTCTCGAACTCGACCTGGGCCACCCGACAGACCGCGGCGAGTTCGTCGTCGGTGTAGTCCGGATGATGATGGAACAGGATCAGGTTTTCGACCCTCGCCCGCAGGGCGAGCTGGACCGCGGCGTACCAGGTGCTGTGGCCCCAGCCCTTGCGTAGGCTCTCGTATTCGTGTTCCACGTAGGTCGTGTCGTAGATCACGTACCGCGCCCCATCGGCGAAACGCACCAGCGCCTCATCGGTCGCCGGATCCCCATGTTCGTGGTCCGTCGCGAAGATCACGCGGTTGTCGCCGTGACTCAGCCGGTAGCAGAGCGAGCCGCCGGGGTGCGTCAAGGGGAGGATGTCGACATCGACGTTCTGGATCCGGAAGGACTGATCCACGAGGCTGACGTAGTCGACGGTGGCGGGAACGTCGGACAGCGGTACCGGGAAGTACGGCGGTGCCATCAGGGTCTTCAGGATACGATCGACCCCCAGCCCCTCCGAGTCGGCGCCGTAGATCGTGATCGTGCTGTTCGGGTCATAGAGCGGCTGGAAGTAGGGGAAGCCCTCGACGTGATCGAGGTGGTAGTGGGAGAAGAACAGATGGTATCGGGTCGGCTTCCCGTCGCGGGTCGAGGCCAGCCGCTGCCCCAGCGGGCGGATGCCGCTGCCGGCGTCGAGAACGACCACCTCGTCCTCGGCGAGCTCGGCTGCCAAGCAACACGTATGACCGCCGAAACGCATCTTTTTTGCGTTCGGAGTGGGAACGGTGCCACGGGCGCCCCAGATCCGGAGCTTATGGGCCGATTCGGTCAAAAAAAAGTTTCCCCCCCGAGACTCTCGATATTAGGCGATACTTATACAACATTCTGTCTGTCAGGCTATCATCTTGGTTATTCGTACCGTTTGAAGATCCCGACCCCGGGGGGAAACCCATGTGCTCGATCAGGTCCTTCTGTAGTCAGATCGGTCTATACACGCTCGCCGCCCTGTTTTGCCTCGGCGCCGGCACCACGGCATCGGCCCAGAGTGGCGATGCCGGCGGCGGCGCGGAAGTGGCCAAGGTCGCCTCGATCCAGAACGAGGTCGAGACGAAATCCGCGGGCGGCGGCGACTGGGCCAAGCCCTCGCTCCGGCAGTCCTTGTTCGAGAAGGACCGGGTCCGTACCGGCCCCGGAAGCCGGGCGGCGATTCTGTACTCGGATCGGACCCTCCATCGCCTGAACGAAAAGAGCGAACTGGAAGTACTGGCCCCTGGTGGCGGCGACGGCAGCGGAGTCCTCAAGGTGATCTCCGGCGGCCACTATTTCTCGAGCAGAACTCCGAAGGACTATGGCCGCGTCGAGACCCCGACCGTCACAGCAGCGATCAAGGGGACCGAATTCGCCGTGATGGTCGCCGACGACGGTACGACGACGATCAGCATGATCGAAGGTGTCGTGGCCGCGTCGAACGAGTTCGGGGCGATCGATATCACCGCCGGCGAGCAGGCCTTCGTCGAGCCCGGCAAGGCTCCGGTCCGTCGAGTGCTCGTACGGCCCCGCGATGCGGTCAACTGGACCCTCTACTATCCGCCGATCCTGGGAGGCAACGACGCGCGCCGTCTGGAGTCGATGGGCGACGTCGGTAGCACGCTGTCCCGCGCGGCATCTCTGCTCGGCGCCGGCCAGGTCGACCAGGCCCGTCCGTTGATCGACGACGTCCGCAAGTCGAACCCCTCCGAGCCGATCGCCCTCGCCCTGGCGGCGGTCATCGAGGTCGCGGGGGACAACAAGGAAGAGGCGACTCGTCTGGCAGCCCAGGCCCGGGAGGCCGACCCCAAATCTCCCGCCGCCGCGCTGGCCTCGTCGTTCGCGGCCCAGTCGAACTTCGACATCGAGGGTGCGCGCAAGGCGGCCGAGGAAGCGGCAGCCCTCGACGAAGAGAGTTCGCTGGCGCTGGCCCGAGCCGCCGAGCTGCTGATGGCCGAGGGTGACATCCGCGGTGCGAAGCGTCAGGCCGAGCGAGCGGTGCGCCGGGACCCCGACGGTGCTCGGGCGCTGGCGGTCCTCGGTTACGTTCAGCTCGCCGAACTTCAGACCCGCGAGGCCGAAGCGACCTTCATCAAGGCGGTCGAGGCCGACTCGGCGCTGGCGATGGCCCGGGTGGGACTCGGCATCGCCAAGATCCGCCGTGGCCAGCTCGATGCCGGCCGCGAGGAGTTGCAGACCGCGACGATTCTCGACCCCTACAACTCGCTGATCCGCTCGTACCTGGCCAAGGCGTACTACGAAGAGAAGAACGCCCGCGAGGCCTCGACCGAGCTGGCGATGGCCAAGGAGCTCGATCCGCTGGATCCCACGCCGCACCTGTACGATGCGATCCTCAAGCAGAACGAGAACCGGCCGGTCGAGGCCCTCGAGGATCTCCAGGCGGCGATCGAGCTGAACGACAACCGTGCCGTCTATCGTTCTCGCATGCTGCTCGATCAGGACAAGGCGGTGCGCGCCGCCGATCAGGCGCGGATCTACAACGACCTCGGTTTCGAGCAGCTTGGGCTGGTCACCGCCCGTCGGAGCGCCGACCAGGATCAGTCGAACTACTCGGCGCACATGCTGCTCGCCGGCAACTACCGCAACGTCGCCGGCTTCGCCCCGGCGTTCCTCAGTGAGTTGCTGCAGGCACGGATCTACCAGCCGATCAGCGTCAACGCCGCTCGGCCGGACATCGTCAACGAGGGCGTCTCGTTCAACGAGTACACCTCGCTGTTCGATCGGCAAAGAGTGCGTGGATTCGGTGCGGTGGAATACGGAGACGTCGACACCGATCTGAGCGGGGTCTTCGATCTGGAGCCGGGGTGTGCGAGCGTCGATTGCGCCGCCATTTTCGAGAACTCCAGCAGCACCACTACCAACTACGAGGCGATCGGCACGATCAATCGCGATCGTTTCGCCGGCGCGATCTCGTTCGAGAAGGACGAGGATGACGGGTTTCGGCAAAACGCGGACCTGGACCGGGAGACGACCCGCGCATTCTTCTCCTTCGCGCCGTCCCCCAAGGACACGATCACCGTCAACCTGATCGACTCGCAGCTTGTGAACGGCGACCTTCCGTTCCGTGAGGTGCCGGTGCTGATCACGCCCCAGCGGTTTGACACCGATCTGACGAACTACTCGATCGGGTACCACCGGACCGTCTCGCCCTCCGCCGACCTGGCGATTTCGGCGGTCTTCAGCGACATCGAGCAGATGTCGATGGACCTGACCGGGACGATCGGGTCGACCGCCAAGCTGGATGGCCCGCAACTGGAAGGCCAGTACGTCTGGCGTCGCGGCAACGCGACCTGGACCTTCGGCGCCGGTAGCTTCGACGGCGAGCAGCAGTTGAGCAGTGGCTCCACAACGCTCCGCGGCGACGACACCTTCACCAACGCGTACGCCTACGTGAAACTGCGTGGCCTGGGCAACTTCGAGGTCACGGCGGGTGCGAGCTACGAGGATATCGAGGCGCCGGTTGGTCTCTTCGCGCCCCAGGGTTCGCAGATGGCTCCCGCCGAGTTGCAGTACACGGATAGCCAGATCAGCCCCAAGCTCGGTGTTTCCTATTACGCCGGACAGAAGACAGTCTTGCGTGCGTCGGCCTACTCCCGGATCACTCCGGCGATCGGTCGCGTCCAGAGCCTCGAACCGACCCAGGTCACCGGCTTCAACCAGTACTTCGACGAGGCCGGCGGTACACAATCCGACGCCTTCGGACTGGGCTGGGACCAGCAAGTGGGCAAGAGCGTCTTCTTCGGGCTCTCCGGGCTGTATCGCGACATGACCCTTCCCGAGGCTTTTTGCTCGAACCCGTCGGACTTCTCGGCTTGCAACTTCGAGGTCGCGGACCTGATCCGGGAGCGTGACGCGGAGTCCCTTGGTTATCAGGGCTACGTCAACGCGACGATCGGCAAGCGACTCGCGCTGTCCGCGGAGTACCTGTTCGAACGGCGTGAGTTCAACAACATGGAGTTCCAGCAAGACGGCACGTTCCGGGATGAAGTCGAGACCTCACAGGTCATCCCGCAGATCCGCTGGTACCTGCCGCTCGGGCTGTTCGCAGGTGTTCGCTCGACCTACTACGATCAGACGATTCAGACCTACGACGACCTGAGCTCGGCAGACAGGACAGACTTCGGAGAGGACTTCTGGATCACCGACGCCGAGATCGGCTACAAGTTCCCGCGCCGGTTCGGAACGATCAGCCTGCGGGTGTTGAACCTGACGGATGAACCCTTCCTGCGCTACCTGAACCCGATCGAGACACAGGTCGTTCCGACGCGCACGGTCCTGCTCGGTCTGAACATCCAGAACTGATCGGAGTCGACTGCCCGTGATGACCGCGAAAGGCCGGCGGCGCCTGCAAGCGGCGCTGCTGATCGCTCTCATCCCCGGAGTCGTCGGCATCGTCGCCGTCAACCTGCCGGTGACCTCCGGGCTGGAGCGCGGCGGCCTCGATATGCTGTTCGCCCTCCGCGGCCAGCGGCCGCAACCGACGGGTGTCGTGGTCGTCGCCATCGACCAGGAGTCCCGGGACGTCTGGGACGTCGCGCCGCTGGATCCCTGGCCTCGCTATCTGCACGGCGAACTCGTCCGCGGGTTGCGGGAACGCGGCGCGCTCGCCACCGCCTTCGATGTGCTGTTCCTGGGGCCGAGCGCGGAGGAGTTCCAGGACGACATGTTCGTCGAGGGACTGATCGACGCCGGCAACGTGATCCTCGGCGCGACCGTCGAACAGATCAACGACCCGCGTTTCCGCTCGGCGCGCCAGGTCGAACCCCTCGAGCGTTTCGGCGAGGTCGCCGCCAGGGTTGCCGAGGTCAATCTGCCGACCGACCGCGACGGCGTGATCCGCATGACCTGGCCGATGCACGACGAGCGGCCCAGTCTGGCCCTCGCCGCCTACGAGGTCGCGACCGGCGACACCAGTCGGCGGGAAGGGGCCGCCCGGCTGATCGACTACTACGGGCCGCCGAGGACGATCTCGACGATCTCGCTCTACCAGGCGCTGGAGGCGGACACCTATCTGCCGCCGGATTTCTTCGAGGGCAAGATCGTCTTCGTCGGACTCTCCGAGATCGCGGCTGCGGGATCGGAAGAGAAGGATGCGTTCCTGACCCCGTTCCGCGGCGGACGCGGCGCGTTGACCTACGGAGTCGAGATCCACGCCACGATTGCGGCGAACCTGCTCGAGGACCGTCGCCTCGAGCAACTCGCCCGGTGGCAGGAGGGGCTGTTGTTGCTCTTGCTGCCGACGGTCGCGTCGCTGCTGTTCCTCTACTTGCGGCCGGTCTACGGCGGCCTGGCGCTTATCGTGCTGGAGATCCTGCCATGGGTGTCGGCCTACACGCTGTTCACCTGGCAACAGCTCTGGATTCCGGTGATCCTGCCGTCGGTCGTGCAACTCCCGCTGGGCTACGGCCTGAGCCTGCTCTGGTACTACCTGACGACGGTCAAGGACCGCGAACGGATCCGGACGGCGTTCGGCCACTACCTGTCGCCGGCGATGATCGGCAAGATCGCCGAGAGCTCCGAGAACCTCGATCTCGGTGGTGAGGAGATCGTCGCCACGGCGCTGTTCAGCGACATCGCCGGTTTCACGAGCATCGCCGAGGGGATGTCGGCCGAGGAGACGGCGACGATGCTCAACGAGTACTTCTCGGAGATCACCAGCAGCATCTTCGAGAACGACGGGACGTTGATCAAGTACATCGGCGATGCGGTCTTCGCGATCTGGGGCGCGCCGATTCCGATCGAGAAACACGCCCTGCTCGCCTGCCGGACGGCGATCGCGATGTCCCGGGCGCAGGAGCGGATGGAGGGCGCCGCCGGCAACCTCGTCACCCGCATCGGCGTGCATACAGGCCCGATGCTGGTCGGCAACCTCGGTTCGGAGCAGCGCTTCGACTACACGGCGATCGGCGATGCGGTCAACCTCGCCGCGCGGCTCGAGGGGTTGAACAAGACCTGGGGCACGATCGTGATCGCCAGCGGCGAGAGCTTCGAGGAGACCGATGGTTCGGTCGTTGGCCGATCGCTGGGGCGGGTCAGGGTCGTCGGCAAGAAGCTCCCCGTCGAGATCTACGAGTTGCTGGCTGTCGACGATGAGGTCGAGCATCTGGACCACGTCGCTCTCGGCCTGTTCCAGGATGCCCTGCGGCTGTTCGAGAAGCGGCAGTTCGACGAGGCCGAGCGCATCTGGCGCGAGGTCATCGAGCGACTGGGCGGAAGCGACGGTCCCAGCGAACTCTACCTGGCCGAGATCGTCCGGCTGCGGAACAAGGAGTTGCCCGACGACTGGGACGGCGTGATCAACATCTCCAAGAAGTAGAGAAGTCGAGTCCAAAGAACGTAGAGAACTCGAGCTACCAGCCGCGGCCCAGCGTCAGCCCCAGCCACGCGGCGCCGATTCCGACCAGCACGTTGAGCGACACGTTCGCCGCCGCCTGACCCCAGGCGGCGTCCCGGAGCAACACGACCGTCTCGTACCCGAACGTCGAGAAGGTCGTGAACCCCCCGAGGACTCCGATGAACAGGAACAGCCGCGTTTCGTTGGAGAACAGCTCCCGGGCCTCGCCGAGCCCGGCCAGCAGCCCGAGCAGCAGACAACCCGAGACGTTGACGGCGAACGTGCCCCAGGGGAACGTCGTGAACGGCACGGAACGGTAGACCAGCCGACCGACACCGAAACGGGCGATCGAGCCGAGGAAGCCGCCTGCGCCGACCAGCAGCGCCTGGATCAGGGCGGCCTTCAACGGTCCGGCGATCCGCTCACTTCGCCTTCAGGACGTTCAGCGCCGAGCCGGCCTTGAACCAGGCGATCTGCTCCGCGTTCAGCGACTGGTTGACCTGAACGTCGTCGGACGAACCGTCGGCGTGATGCAGAACCGCCGTCAACGGCGCGCCCGGCTCGAGGCTGGTCAGCCCCCGGATACTGATCGAGTCGGTCTCCTGGACCTTGTCGAAATCGGCCGGGTCGGCAAAGGTCAGCGGCAGCACACCCTGCTTCTTCAGGTTGGACTCGTGGATGCGGGCGAACGAGCGCACGATGACCGCTGCGGCGCCGAGCAACCGGGGCGACATCGCCGCGTGCTCGCGGCTCGAGCCTTCGCCGTAGTTCTCGTCACCGACGACGATCCAGCGCTTGCCGTCGGCCTTCAGCGCCCGGGCGACCGCGGGCACCGACTGGCCGGCCTCGCCGGAGAGCGGATTGCGGGTCGTGCCCGGCTCGCCGGTGAAGGCGTTGATCGCGCCGGTGAACATGTTGTCGGAGATGTTGTCCAGGTGTCCCCGGAAACGCAGCCAGGGCCCCGCCGGAGAGATGTGATCGGTCGTGCACTTGCCCTTGACCTTGAGCAGCATCGGGAACGATTCGAAGTCGCCACCGTCCCAGGCGGCGAACGGCTCGAGGAGCTGCAGCCGCTGGCTAGTCGGGGCGACGCTGATCTGCACCGTCGAACCGTCGGCCGGCGGTGCGACGAAACCGTCGGGGTCCGGCACGAACCCGTTCGGCGGCAGGTCGGGAGCCGGTTTCGGCGCGGTGAGCTTGAAGCTCTGCCCGTTGTTCGAGACCTCATCGGCGAGGGGGTTGAAGGAGAGCTTGCCGCTGATCGCGTAGGCGGCGACGATCTCCGGACTGGCGATGAACGCCAGCGTGTCCGGGCTTCCGTCGTTCCGTCGGGGGAAGTTGCGGTTGAACGAGGTGACGATCGTGTTCTTGACGCCGGGCGCGATCTCGTCTCGCTGCCACTGGCCGATGCAGGGACCGCAGGCGTTCGCCAGTACCGTGGCGCCGAACGATTCGAGTTCGGCCATCTGGCCGTCGCGCTCGATCGTGCTGCGCACCTGCTCGGAGCCGGGCGAGACCATGAACGGGATGCGGGCCCGGGCGACACCGTTGGCCTTGGCCTGACGGACGACATCGGCGACGCGCTCGATATCCTCGTAGGAGGAGTTCGTGCAGGAACCGATCAGGGCCACCGAGATGTCGTCGGGGTAGTCCTCGCTGGCGACCGCGCCGGCCATCTGCGAGACCGGTCGTGCCAGGTCCGGCGTGTGCGGACCGACCAGATGCGGTTCGAGGGTCGAGAGGTCGATCTCGATCACCTTCCAGAAGTACTTCTCGGGGTCGGCCAGGACCTCGTCGTCGGCAGCGAGCAGGTGGCGGTGCTTGCCCGCCAGTTCTGCCAGCTCGGCACGGTCGGTGCCGCGAAGGTAGCGGTCCATCGAGTCGTCGTAGGCGAAGATCGAGGTCGTCGCGCCGATCTCGGCGCCCATGTTCGTGATCGTCCCCTTGCCGGTACAGGAGAGCGCCTCGGCGCCGGGGCCGAAGTACTCGACGACGGCGTTGGTGCCGCCCTTCACGGTGAGGATCCCGGCCAGCTTGAGGATCACGTCCTTCGGGGCGGTCCAGCCACTCGGTGCGCCGGTCAGCTTCACGCCGATCAACCGGGGATACTTGACCTCCCAGGGGAACCCGGCCATCACGTCGACGGCGTCGGCGCCACCGACGCCCGAGGCGAACATGCCCAGTCCGCCGGCGTTCGGCGTGTGGGAATCGGTGCCGATGATCATCCCGCCCGGAAAGGCGTAGTTCTCCAGCACGACCTGATGGATGATGCCCGAGCCCGGCTTCCAGAACCCGATGCCGTACTTCGCCGACACGCTCTGCAGGAAGGCATAGACCTCGTTGTTCTCGTCGACGGCGACCTTCATGTCGGCGTTCGACCCCTGGTACGCGCGGATCAGGTGATCGCAGTGGACCGTCGAGGGCACCTTGACCGTGGGGATCCCGGCCTGGGCGAACTGCAACAGCGCCATCTGAGCGGTGGCGTCCTGCATCGCGACCCGGTCGGGGCGTAGCTGGATGTAGCTCTCCCCGGGACGCAGGTCGGCCTCCGCGGGATCCGCGAGATGGCCCAGCAGGACCTTCTCGGCGAGGGTCAGCGGCCGACCGAGACGCCGGCGGATGACCTCCAGGTTCTTCTCGATCTTGCCATAGGCCTGGGCCACGAACTCAGGGGTGCTGTCGATGTTGTGCATGCTCATCCTGCCGATTCGCCGGGGCGGCGGGAACGCCGCGGTGGGTACTACAAAGGATGGCTACTGTATCAGCCGGTCCCGGCAGGCGGCAATTCCGGGCGTCGCGCAGGATCCGGAATAAAAAACGGGGCGGCTGACGAAGGTGATCTCCGCCAACCGCCCCTGGCTCGACACCGCATTGGGGGGAGATGGATGCCGCGCGCTTTAGACGAGTGAAATCAGAAGGGCGCCCCGTCATCGACGATCACGCCGACGTTGATGACCGGCGACTTGCGTCGCGGCGCCTCGGTTTGAACGCAGACTTTGTTTCCTGTGGAAAGCTGGAAGGGTTGACCCAGCAGGGCTCGGCGGAGCCCCTGCGCGAACTCGGCGATCATCGAAGCGGTTCGCATCATCCCGTCCCGGCTGAGCAGGGTGCTGCCGGCCTTGCTGGCGTTACGATCCACGGAAACGACCTGAACACTGCCCTTGCCGTCGTCCATCGCAAACGCGCTTGCACCAGAGGCGAGTAGCAATCCCGAAGCGACTGCGGTGATTCCAACCGCTCGCATTCGATTCGGCTGCATTGGCTTCCTCCTTCCCCTCGAAGTCCCAGGAATATCCACTTGCACCGATAAACATATTTCCACCATCCTGGAATGCAATGCCGAAAGGCAATTTACAAATATGTATTCGCTCCAGGCGGCAAAAGGCCCAGAAGACGAGACTTTCGGACGGGAGGGGCGATCAGGCCTCGGAGTTCAGGCCGAGATCCCGGATCTTGCGGTAGATCGTCGCCCGGGAGACCCCGAGCAGCCTTGCGGCCTGCTCCCGATTGCCGCCCGCCGTGTGGAGCGCCCGGCGCAGCTGGTCCCGCGCGGCGTCCCGGAGCGTCAGCCCGCCGGGGGCGACCGAGCGGGAACGGCCGTGCAGGAACGTCTTGCGGAAGCTCTCGTCGGATTCGAGGAGTGACAGGCTCATCGGCTCGTCGCCGGCGAGCAGCACCATCCGCTGCAGGGTGTTCTCCAGCTGTCGCACGTTGCCCGGCCAGGAGAAACGTTCCAGCAGGGAACGCACCGAACTGTCGATCGCCGGCACCTCACGACCGCGTTCCCGGGCGATCCGGGCCAGCAGGTGATCGACCAGGGGCGAGACGTCCTCGGGCCGCTCCCGCAGCGGCGGGATCCGGATCGGCAACACCTGGAGCCGGTACAGCAGATCCTCGCGGAAACGTCCCGCGGCGGTCTCGGCGGCGAGGTCGCGGTGGGTCGCGGCGATCACCCGGACATCGACCTGGATCGGCCGGTCGCCGCCGACCCGTCGCAGCTCGCCTTCCTGGAGCACTCGCAGCAGGCGGGCCTGCATCGCCGGCGACATGTCGCCGACCTCGTCGAGAAACAGCGTTCCGGTGTCGGCCTGCTCGAACAGTCCGGCGCGATCGCGTTCGGCGCCGGTGAAGGCTCCACGGACGTGACCGAACAGCTCGCTCTCCAGCAGCGTCTCGGGAATCGCGGCGCAGTTCTCGGAGAGGAAGATCTTGCGCTTGCGTGCGCCATGCTCGTGAACCGCGCGAGCGACGAGCTCCTTGCCGGTGCCGCTCTCGCCCTGGATCAGCACCGGGAGGTCGCTGGCTGCGACCTTCTCGATCATGTCGAACACCGACTGCATCGCGTCGGACCGGCCGACGATGTTGCCGAAGCAGACGCGCGTTGCGGCCGCCGTCTGTAACCGGCGGTTCTCGACGATCAACTCTGCACGCTCCTGGGCGTTCAGCAGCGCCAGGGAAGCGTGGTCGGCGAACGCCTCGATGAATCGAAGATCCTGGGGTGAGATCAACCGCCCGGTATTGCGACTGTCGAGGTATACCGTACCGATGATCGTCCCGCGGGAGCGCAGCGGCACGCAGATCAGCGAACGGATGCCGAACAGGCTGACGCTCTTGAGGTCCTTGAAACGTTCGTCGTCGCCGGCGTCCAGGGCCAGGATCGAGCGGCCGGCGCCGGCCTGGGCCACGATGTTCCGGCTGTACCCCAGCGCGTCGGCCTGGGTCTCCTCTTCGGTGTTGCGGGTGACGTGGACGCTGAAGTCGTCGCCGTCGGTTCCCTCCCGGAGCAGGACCATGCCGCGCTCCGCGCCGACCACCTGGAGCGCCATGTCGAGGATCGTCTCGAGCATCGCCTGAGGGTCGGTCTCGGAGTTCAGGGCGCGGATCATGTCGTACAGCGCGAACAGTCGTCGTTCGTTCTCTCCGGACAGCGCCGGGCCCCGGGACCGCAGCTCGCGGAAAACGGGTCTCTCCAGAAACGTCCGGCGAACCGCGGAGTCGGCGATTCGCTCCGCCGCCCGGTCCAGCCGGTTGGCTCCGGTGGAAAATGCTTCGCCCGCGCCGGTCGCATCGCCGGATTGCTCCAGCGCTCGACCGAGCAAGCCGTAGGCGCGGGCCGCCACGTCGGGCAGCTCGGCACCGTCGGCGACACGGGCCGCGGAGCGAGCTTCGTCCCGGGCGCCGCTCGCGTTCCCGCGCTGCAGCATCCACGCCGCACGGGCCAGGTCGGCGCGCAGCCTGACGTCGGTCTCGACCGCCTCCTCGTTGCCGGCGGCCAGCGCCTCGAATTCCAGCTGGGCCGGTTCGAACGGATCGCGGATTCCGGGGCGTGCCCGCCGCTCCAGCTCGAAGGCGAGGGACAGCAGCAGCGGACGGACCTTGCGCCGCTCCCGGAAGCCGCTGGTCGCCCGCTGCAAGGGTGTCGCGATCGACCGGTCGTCGGCGCCGGGGACCTCGAGCAGAGCGTGGGCCAGGACCAGGTGCGCGAAGTCGAGGATGTCGGGTTCGACCCGACCTTCTTCGGTGGCCAGGATCTCACGCAGCCGCTCGACCGCCTCGGCCGGCCGGCCGGCGGCGATCGAGGCCTCGGCGACGCGGCAGCCGTCCACCATCAGCCGGTTGCGGTCGCCGAGGTGGATCGCGCGATCGAGGGCCCGCTGCGCCAGCATCAACGCCCGGTCGACCGCTCCGTCCTCCAGGGCCAGGTTCGAGGCTTCGACAATGCCGTCTCGGCGAGATCGAGGTGACCGTCGTCGGTGGCGCGACGGTCGATCTCCTCGAGCATCCCCAGGGCAACCTGTCGCTGTCCGGTCTGGATGCGCACCGTGGCCACGCCGAGCCGGCTGCGCAGCTCTCGAGCGCTGTCGCCGATCGCCTGGTACGTCTCGATCGCTCGGTTGAAATCGGACTCGGCGTCGCCCATCCGTAACCGGGCCTTGCAGGTCGCCAGTCCGTGAAGCGCCTCGGCCTCGATCCCGGGATCCTGCTGCAGGTGAGCGTCGGCCGCCACCGACTCGAATAGCGGTAACGCTTCGGCCTCGTGACCCAGGCGGGCCAGGGCGATCGCCTCGGCCAGTCCGGCGCGGACCCGCGCTCCGGGGGCATCGTCGCCGGCTGCGGCCAGCGCGACCGCCGCGACCCGACGTGCCCCGCGGAATCGGCCGGCGCGGACCAGGGTCTCCGCCTGGTGGGCACGGATCTCGACCTGCTCCGCGGCGTCACGGCTGAGCCGGAGCGCGGCGCCGAGGGCCCGCGCCGCCTCGGCGAATCGGCCCGCTGCGATCAGCGTCTCGGCCTGCCTTCGGCGAAGCCCGCGCCGTCGCGGATCGCGGCGTGGCAGCTGTCGGAGCGCGAAGGCCAGTCGGGTCGCTGCCTGTTCCGGTGCGCCTTTTTCCAGGCTCTCGTCGGCGGCGCGGATCGCCTCCTCGATCGAGCGTTCCTCTTCGCCGGCTCCGCGCCAGAGTCGGGCGAGGCGCCAGGGCGTCGCCGCTTCGGGATCCAGCGCCGGCAGCTCCTCGGCGGCCCGTCGGTGCATGGCGGTCCTGGTGTCGGGCGAGAGGGAGCCGGCGACGATCTCGCCGACCGAACGGGAGTCGGTCGACCAGCGTCCCGCGCAGATCCGCGCGAGGCCGGCGAGCCGGGACTCCTCGGCGGCGGTCTGGGCCGCCTCGGCAGGCAGATCGGCCAGGGTCGTGACGGTCGACTCGAGAACCGCGGCACCGACCACGGCGAGGGACTCGATCCAGCGGCGGGCGTCGTCGGAGAGCAAGCGCATGCGGGTGTCGATCGAGGTCTCGAGCCCCCGGGGACGGATGTCGCCGCGGACGCTCTCCTGATCGCCTTCGACCAGCAGGGAGCCGGCGATCAGCGGATTGCGGTCGGACAGCGCCGCCAGCGTCTTCATCCGGGCCGCCGACAGGGATCGCGTACCGTCCACCCGGGCCGCCATCGCCTGCAACGCCTCGTCGTCCAGCGGCTCCAGCTCCACCCGTTCCATCATCGGCACCGCGGAGGTGCGATCGAGCAGCCCATCGAGCCGCCGGGAGGCCGACTCGCCCGGACGAATGCCGACCAGGAGCTGGAGCGGCGGCCCCTGGTCGTCCCGGACGAATCTCGCGAGCCGCTGCTGCCAGGCCGGCGTCAGGGTCGCGGCGTCATCGATCACGCAGAGCGTCGGTCGCTGTCGCGAGCGCTCCAGCAGTTCGTCGAACTCGTGAGGCGTGTCGCAACGTGGTCCTGGATGGCAAAACAGATCCCAGCCGGCCTCCAATCGATCCAGCCCGAACCAGCGCAGGATCCGACTCTTGCCGCTGGCCGGACCACCGACGAGCCAGGTCAGACGAGGCCCTCGCCCCTGGGACAGGCTGGCCCGGAGATGTTCGACGATCGGTTCCCGCCCTGCAGGCGGATCAGAGGCCAGTCGTGCGGCGCGTCCGATACCGTCGTCGGCGGCGAAACGGGTCCCGCAGGTGGCGTTGAGGCGACCGAGCGCTTCCCGGGCTCCCGCCGGACGGCATGCGGCCTCCGGTGCCAGCAGCTCCTCGAGCCAGTTCCCGAACCCGCCCGGATACGGCGCCGGCGGGGCAGGTCGGGCCCGGCGCCCCTCGCGGACAAGCTGGACGAAGCCGTCGAGATCCCGACCCGCGGGGTCGAAGGGCGGACGGCCGTGGATCGATTCCCACAGTACCGCGCCCAGGCCGTAGAGATCGGACCGTGGCCCCGGTGGTTCGCCGTCGAACAGTTCGGGGGCCAGGTAGGGGAGCGTTCCTGCCGGGCCGGTCGTGCCTTCGTCGGCACCGGACAGGGCCAGCCCCAGATCCAGCAACACCAGGCGACGACCGAGGCGCGGGCGACGTCGAACCAGCAGGTTCTCTGGCTTGAGGTCCCGGTGCGTC
Organism: uncultured bacterium; assembly: GCA_942490715.1. Taxonomy (GTDB): domain Bacteria; phylum Acidobacteriota; class Polarisedimenticolia; order Polarisedimenticolales; family Polarisedimenticolaceae; genus CALNYP01. Next base: position 71,273 of record CALNYP010000059.1, on the reverse strand, counting down.
AGGCCGAAATCGTGCAGGAAGGCGAGGATCTGCAAACCCTCCGCCGCCAGCTCGAGGCAGACCTCGACGCCCCCCCGGTCCACCGCCACCGGCAGCGTGTCGCCGTCGACGTAGTCCTGGGTGAACACCGGCCGCTCCGGGTCGCCGAGGTCCAGTTCGAACGCTTCGGGGAGCCCGGGATGTCGGAACCGGGCCAGCAGCGCGAACTCCCGGCGCAACCGCTCGGCCGTCGCCGGATTGCCGTCGAGCGGCTCCTTGAGCGCCATCCGGCGTCCGGGGCGGAGGGGATCCTCGGCCAGCCAGACCCTCCCCGACCCACCCTCGCCGAGCAGGCTGAGGCGACGGAACCGATCCGGGGGAGGAGCGGGGCACATGGGCCGAGCCTATTCCAGTCCAGGGGTGGAAGGAAAGGAATTCGTCTCATTCTTGAGACTCCGGTGCCACGTGAAGGTGGCAATGCGGGGGTTGCGGTGGTCATTTCCCAGTGTGTCGCAACAATCTCGCGACCACCCTGGAAGGAAGGGATCCGCAAGGACAGGTATCGTGGTGCCATCGTGGAACTGACCGAACGACATGCCGCCACCTCGAAGGGGACGGCGATCCTGGAGACCATCGCGGCCCTCGGCGGGGCCCTCGGGCTGACCCTTGCCGCGACGGCCGTGACGATGGTGCTGGGCATCGTGCTCGTCACTCCCCTGGATCGACGGGTGGAGGTTCCGCTGCACCCGATCGACCCGAACGCATCCCACGGCGTCCTGATCGAGCGCGTCGATCGAGAGAAGATCGCCCGGACCGCGCACATCGACACGACGGACTATCCCGCGGTGCTGGTCCTGGAAGGGCTCGACGGTGCCGAGTCGGTCGAACCGACGGTGCTCGGGCTCCTGGCGGCCAGCGGATACATGGTCAGCACCGCCGACTTCCGCCCGGTTTCCGATCCGACCGACATCCTCGAGGATCCGCGATTCATCGTCGTCGGCCTCGGCATCCAGGCGGTCGTGTTCACCGGGCTGGGCTGGATCCTGATGCGCTGGCGACTGGGCAAGCGAGAGACCGGGGCGCCGGCCAACGTGGCGATCTGCTGGGGCGTGCTGGCCGGTGTCGGCGCCGTTGCCGTCGGAGTGGCCCTGGGTCTGTTTCTCGAGTGGCTCGGCATTCCGGTTCACGAACAGGAGTTGCTGGTACGGCTGCTTTCCAACCCGGCGACCTTGTTGTTGCTGGCACCCTTCGTCGTGCTGGCCGCGCCGGTCTCCGAAGAGATCTTCTTCCGTGGGTACGTCTTCGGTCACCTCGAACGTCGCGCAGGCTGGATCCTGGCCATCGGCGTCTCGTCGCTGATGTTCGCGGCGGTGCACCTGAACCTCTCCGGATTACCGATCTACATCGCCGTCGGGGCGATCTTCGCGCTCGGGTATGCGAAGACGCGAAACTTGGTCACACCGATCGTCGCTCACGTGGTCTATAACTCGATCCTGCTGGTGTTCACCGCGATCACCGGCCTCTGATCCACGATGAAGCGATTTGCCGTCTTGCTGCTGCCGGCTCTGTTCTGTCTCGCCTGTTCCGGCGGCGCGTCGACGAGTCGCCTCGCCGAACGCGGCGCCGCCAGCGGGTACAACGTCCTGTTGATCACCCTCGACACGACCCGGGCCGATCGGCTCGGGGCCTACGGTCGGGACGCCGCCCGGACACCCGTCCTCGACGGACTCGCCGACGCCGGGCTGCGCTACGAGCATGCGTTGACGCCGGTGCCGATCACGCTGCCGTCCCACGCGAGCATGCTGACCGGACTGTTGCCGCCGAATCACGGCGTTCGGGACAACGCCGAGTATCACCTCGGTCCGGATCACGAGACGCTGGCCGAACGGCTCGGCGCCAACGGCTACGACACCGCGGCGTTCGTCTCGGCCTTCGTCCTGGAATCGCGGTTCGGTCTCGACCAGGGCTTCGACCTGTACGAGGACGAGACCGGGTTCGACGACACCGGTTCGGCGGCGGGCCACATCGTCGAGAGGTCCGCCGAGACGGTGACCCGTGTGGCGACGACCTGGCTGGAGACCCGTGAGCGGGAGCGTCCGTTCTTCGCCTGGGTGCACTACTTCGATCCACACATGCCGCATCGGCCGCCGTCGCCCTTCGACGAGATGTCGACCGGAGATCTCTACGACGGCGAGATCGCCTACATGGACAGTCAGATCGGTCGCCTGATGCAGACGCTGGTGCGAACCGGTGGGGCCCGCAAGACGATCGTCGTTGTCGTCGCCGATCACGGCGAAGGGCTGGGAGAGCACGGCGAGGACACTCACGCGATGCTGATCTACGACTCGGTGATGCGGGTGCCGCTGATCCTTCACGTTCCCGGGATCGTTCCCCCGGGGCGGGTCGAGGATCGGGTCGTCTCGACGATCGATCTGCTGCCGACGGTGCTGGATCTGCTGGGTATCGACGACCCGCGGAGTCGTGACGGGATCAGCTTGCTCGACCCGCTACCCGTCGATCGAGCCGTCTACCTGGAGAGCCTGACTCCGTACCTGCACAACGGCTGGTCGCCGCTGTTCGGTCTGCGCCGTGTCCAGGACAAGTACATCCTCGCCCCGCGCGACGAGTACTACGATCTCGGCCGCGACCCCGGAGAACTGCAGAACCTCGCCGGGGTCGACCGCGCCGAGATCGAAGAGGCGACCGCGTTCCTGGCCGATGCCCTGGCCGACCGGCTCGCCGGATGGCCGTCGGTCGGCGAGGTCGCGGCGCTGGCCGAGCCCCTGGACACCGAGACGATCGAGAAGCTGCGTGCGCTGGGCTACGTCGACGGCGGAGCTCCGACACAACCGACCCTGGCCGACCCCAAGGACATGATGCCGGTGCTCCAGGCGATCCACCGTGCCGGCGGGCTGCTCTCCCGGCGCCGCCCCCAGGAGGCGCTGGTCGAGATCGAGAAGGCGGCGGCGCTATCGCCCCGAGATCGTACGGTGTTGCAGATTCGCGGCGCGGTCTACCTGATGCTCGGCCGGGACGCGGATGCCGAGCGCGACTTCCTGACCTACCTCGAGATCAAGCCGACCGCCGACGTCTGCGCGATGCTGGCCCAGATCAAGCTGAACGACGGCGAGTACGACGAGGCCCATCGGTTCCTGGATCAAGCCGTCCTCCTCGACCCGCATCACGGCGTGATCTACCTGACACGCGGCGACCTGTACGCGATCGAGGGCCGCAAGGAAGAGGCGATCGCGGCCTACGAGCGGGCCGGTCACGACGATCCGTCTCTCACCGGTGCGTCCCGCAGCCGGATCGCCAGCCTCGCGTCCCGTTGATCCGCGTTGCCCGGGTTGCCCTGGTTGATCCCGGCCGGCGCCGGCCGGCGGGCTACGGGCAGGTCGTCGGACGCGGGGTGCCCGCCGAATCCTGGCCCAGCGGGCCGCCGCCACCGCAGCCGAGGTCGAGGGCGCGGACGAGGTAGAGCAGCAGGCCGCCTGGAGGCGGTACCTCGTTCTCCGCGAGTTCGGTCGTCGAGACTCGCGCCAGGCAACCGAGTCCCGAGGCCAGGTCGGCGCTGGTCCCCCGGAGCACGTCGTAGCCGTCGGCGGATCGAACCCCGGCCCACTGCAACGAGGTCACCAGGTTCGCGCCGCCGTCGACGTCGAGAAAGGCTACCTCGCCGACGGCGCCCTGTTCGGGGTCCAGCGGGGCGCAGTCGTCGACGTCGGGCAATTGATCGCCGTCGTCATCGTCGTCGCAGGCGTCTCCCAGCAGATCGAGATCGACGTCTTCCTGCCCGGTGTTGGCGTCCAGCGGGCAGTTGTCGAGGGGGTCCGGGACGTCGTCACCGTCGCCATCGTCGACGAGGGCCAGCCCATCGGTGGCGGCCAGCTCCAGCACCCAGTCGGGCTCGTCGAACAACAGGCCGGTCACCGGGGCAGCGCTCTCCAGCATGAAGTACTGGTCGGCCTGCTCGTTCCAGACGGTGTGGTTCACCGGCCCGTCGGTCGTCAGGAGCGTGAGTGGGATCGGCATGGTGAAGGTGCCGGCGTTCTGCTGGATCTGCTGGATCCGGACGTAGGTGCGGAACAGCCCCGGTGCCGGGTTCACCGTGTGGAAGCCGTAGCGATACTCGGGCTCGTTCGCGCCGTAGACCCACTGATCGAAGAACCAGTCGAGGGGGCCGCCGTGATGGGCCTCCATCAGGGTTCGATACTGATCGGTGTTGCCGTAGCTGTCGCGGAGCAGTTCGTACCAGCCGCGCTGAGAGGCGAAGAACGCCTCGTCGCCAAGCACCCAGCGCAGCATGTGCTGGACCCAGGCACCCTTGTCGTAGACGGTCCGGCCGAACAGCTGGTTCGGGTCGTACAGCGGGCCGCTGAACGGGGAGCCGTTCATCGCGGCCATGTAGGCCCGGTACGCCTCGACCCCGCCGATGTGCTCTTCCCAGAGCGCCTCGGAGTACGAGGCGAACCCCTCGTTGAGCCAGATGTCCGGCCAGGTCTCGGGGCTGACCGAGTCGCCCCACCACTGGTGGGCCAGCTCGTGGGCCACGATGTAGTCGTAACGGTGGCCGCCATCGACCAGGAAGTAGCCGTAGGACGAGTTCGTCGTGTGCTCCATCGCCCCGGCGAACGGGAAGTTGGTCATCCCGTACTTGTCCTCGACGAACGGGTACTCGCCGAACAGCTCGGCGTAGAACTCGATCATCGGCACGGTGACGTTGAACGACTCCTGGGCCGCGGCGAACCGCTCGGGGTAGACGTAGTAGTCGACCGGCATCGGCTCGCCGTCCAGCGCGATATAGGTTTCGGAGTAGGTCAGGAAGTCGGCGGCGGCGATGCTGACCAGGTAGGTCGTCAGCGGGCGCGAGGCGATCCAGGTGTAGCGCTTGCGTCCCGACGGCAACGTCTCCACGCCCTGCAACACACCGTTGCCGGTGGCGATCCAGGTGGGCTTGACGGTCCAGCGTTCCTCGACGAGCGCCTTGTCGTCAGGCCGGTCCTTGCAGGGCCACCAGTCCCGGGCGTTCTGGGGCTCGGAGAGTGACCAGACCATCCGCCCGGTGCCGTTGTAGTAGCGGTTCCAGCCGAACCCTCCGCTGACCGGGACGCCGCCGTAGGCGATGACGACCGTGACCGACTCGCCCTCGAGTACCGGGCTCGCCAGCTGAATCGTCAACTGGGCCGACGCGTGCTGGAACGGCGCGGGAACGCCCTCCCGGGTGACCGAGGAGACGGTCATCGTGTTGGCCAGGTCGAGAACGATCTCGCTCAGCTCCGGAACGACGCTCTCCAGGGTCACCGCGACGGTGCCACTGACCCTGGAAAACGAATCGTTGAAGTCGAGGTCGAGGAGGTAGTGGGTCACGTCGAACGCGTCCTGGGCCAGGGTCGACTTCTCCTGCGCCGCCGAGAGCTTGCGTGGGTCCGGTGCGTCGGGTCGCATCAACAAGCGTTGCCGTTCGTCGGCCGACGGGATTCGTCGCTCCTTCCCGTCGCCGGCCATCACGCCGGTCGCCACGAGCAACAGCGCCAGCAGGGATGGGACGAGGGCCCGGGCGGGACCTGGGCAGCGCTGGGAAGTCATCGGGGGGATTCCTCGCGACGGGCGCCCCAGGGCCACGGATCTGACATCAGGGCGGAATGAACGGCGACCCTGAAAACTTACGCGGTTCGAAAACTCCTGGCAACGACCCCGTCGGACCGATTCCCGGAAAAGTTATAAAAAGTACAAACCGCTGACCCTTTTGTTTTCCAGCCGCCTTGACCCCCAGCCCACGGACCAACACATTTCGAGTGGGTATTCAGGTTCCCTGGAATGGGTATGTCTAAGGTGCGGGTCACATATTAAGAATGCTGGATCGCGCATCGGCGGATGCCGATCGGCGCGGATGAGATCGCTTTGAGACGAGCAGGGGAAGACCGCAGGCTCTGGAGCCTCGCCGTGGTGGCGATGCTCGTCGTCGGGACGTCTGCGACCGGTGTCGCCGTCGCGGACCCGGATCTGCCCGGCGCCACCGCCAATCTCCAGCCGTTCCCCTCGGGATCCCTGGTGATCCCGATGGACAACACGCTGCAGCAGTCGGGGGGCGAGTTCAACCTGTACGCCTACGGCCTGGCCAACGACCTGCTGTGGGCCGACATCCCGGTCCACTGGATCATCCGCGCCGGCAAGCTCAAGGACGAGATCGACTTCTCGGCGACGGCTCGCCGGGTCGCTCCCGGGAGCGGGGGCAATGGGCTGCGGAATTTCCTCGCCGGCCCGTTCATCATCCACCGCGACTTCGCCACCGCCGCACTCGCCCGAGTCGCGGCCTTCGGAAACAACGTTCGGGTCTTCGAGTTGACCCAGGACGTCGTCGTCGACGTGCGTCACACGATCGTGCACCGGCCCTACGTCGCCGTGCTCGACGACGGTGACAACGCCGACATCCACCAGGACTTCCTCGACGAGGCGGGCTTCAACGGAACCCACTACACCACGGTCAATGCGACCGACCTGACCACGATCAACGAGAACAGTTGCTACACCTTCGCCAGCGAGCCGCACTGGGACGAGACGCCAAACAGCATCAACGACGCGGCACAGGCGGTGCGTGCCTTCCTGACCGGTGGAGGCAACTTCCTCGCCGAGTGCGCCGCCATCGAGACCTACGAGAACAACGTCTTGTTCGGGCGGTACCAGACCACCCTGGGGATCTTCGAAGACGACGACAACGAAGACCACGTTTACGAGACCCCCGATCTGCCGCTGATGCAGTTCGAAGGGCTGATGGCCGACGGCGGTGGCACGATCGCCGACTTCTCCCGCGTCAATCCCGGTACCTGGCAGAACAGCGGTTTTGGCCAGGTGACCAACGTCGGCGCCCCCGGCCGAAATGTCGTCTCGACCTCGAAGCTGGCTCCCGGTGTCGGCGGCCTCGTGCACTACCTGGGTGGCCATAACTACGACGCCGACGGCGAGGAAGGCAACGCCCGGCGGGTCTACCTCAACGCGGTGCTGACCCCGGCGGTGCGCCCGCCGAGCTGCGGCCTGACCGTTCCCGCGCGCACGATCAGCGGACGGGTCCTCGAGGATCCCGACGGCGACGGCCAGATCCTCGATGGCCAGCCGGTCGCCGGCGCCCGGGTGCGAATCTACTCCGACCTGAACAACAACGGCCTGATCGACGGCGGCGACGCCTTCTTCTCCGAGGCGATCACCGACGTCCTCGGTCAGTGGAGCTTCCAGATTTCCGAGGGGCTGAACGGCGACAAGTTCCTCGTCGCCGTCGACTCCCGGTCGATCGCCCCCAGCGCCGGGGTGCAGGTACCCTTCAGCGTCGGCGACGTCTGGGCCGAGCAGACCCACGGCGACGACCCGGCGACCCCGGCCCTGGACCTGGCCCCGCGTTTCGGCGGCCGCGACCCGAACGCCTCCGACGACGTCGATGCTCTCGACACGACGCCGGCGGCGAACGCCTACGAGCATCTCGCCCGGATCGACACCTCTGCCGGCGACGTGGCCGGCGTCGACTTCGCCTTCTCGTTCCGGGTGATCACCTCGGTCCGGGACGGTGACGACGATCTCTCGGCGCCCCGGAGCCTGCAGGGGAGTGTCCGCCAGTTCCTGCAGAACGCCGCGGCGATGCCCGGCAGCGATCTCTCTCGGTTCGTCCCCGCCGTCGCCACCAACGCCACCGGGGCGAGCGGCAACTGGTGGGAGGTCACGGGAACGAGCGCGCTGCCGAACCTCTCCGACGCCGGAACGATCCTGTCGGGGGTCGCCTACGATGCGACCGACGGTGTCACGGTCCTCGATACCAACGCCGCCGCCGCCGGGCAGACCACAGGCCCGGAGCTCGTACTCGCGCCGTTCGCCGGCGCACCCGGGTTGCGTCTGCTGGCCGGGACCGGAATCGTCGAACATCTGGGTGTGGTCAACGCGGTCGGTGGCGCGGCCATCGTCGTCGACGGTGGAGCCGCCAGCGGCGCGATCCTCCGCTCGCTGACCGTCTCCGGTGCGGATACCCACGGAATCCAGATCGTCAACGACGCCGATCTCGTCGAGGTGCGAGACAGCGTGGTCCGGGCCAACGCGGGTGCGGGCATCGACATCGCCCTGGGTGACGGTGCGATCGTGAGCGGAAACGAGATCACCCTCAACGGCGGCGCCGGCGTGCAGGTTCGCGGCGGGTCGGGAAACACCATCAGCCAGAACTCCACCTCGCTGAATACCGGCCTGGGCATCGACCTCGGTGCGGACGGCGTCACGCTCAACGACGACACCGACGCCGACACCGGTCCCAACGAGCTGATCAACTTCTCCCTGCTCGACCACGTCGGTATCGACGGGGCCGAGCTGGTCGTCTCCGGCCTCGTCGGCGCCGGGATGACGGTCGAGCTGTTTCTCTCGGACCTCGATGCCGGCGGATTCGGCGAAGGTGCTACCTACCTGAGCACGCTGGTCGAGGGCGCCGTGGCCGATCTCGATCCACTCGTCGACAGCTACGGCCCGGGCCCGGTCAACGGCCTGCTCCAGGGCACCGACACCGCGTCGCGCTTCCAGTTCCGGATTCCCGTGCCAGTCGCGGTGGGGCTGGGCTCGATCCTGACCGCCACCGGCACCGACGCCGCCGGCAACACGTCGGAGTTCTCCGGCCAGGTCAGCGTCGTCGCGGAGCGCATCGACCTCTCGCTGACAAAAGTGGTGGACAACGCCACGCCGCCGGTGCAGAGCGACGTCGTCTTCACGATCACGGTCTCCAATCTGGCCGGCGCCCGGGACGCCACCGGTGTGGAAGTGCAGGACTCCCTGCCGACGGGCTACGCCTACGTCAGCGACGACGGTGGCGGCGCCTACGACGACGCCACCGGTGTCTGGGACGTCGGCAGCGTCGCGGCGGGGACGTCAGCGGTGCTGCAGATCACGGCGACCGTCCTCGGTGCCGGCGATTACACCAACGCCGCCGAGGTGACCGCTGCCGACCAGCCCGAGCAGGATGACACCTTCGGCGACGGCGCCGGCAACGACTACGACGAGGTCACCCCCGTTCCGGTTCCGGCCCTCGACCTGACGCTTTCGAAGGTCGTCGACGACCCGACCCCCGCTGTGGGTGCCGACGTCGTCTTCACGGTCAGCGTCAGCAACGCGGTCGGTTTCAATGACGCCACCAGTCTCGTGGTGACCGATCTGCTGCCCGCCGGTTACGCCCACGTGTCCGACGATTCCGGGGGGGCCTACGTCCCCGGGACCGGCGTCTGGACGATCGGATCTCTCGCGGCCGGAGCGACGGCGACGTTGAACATCACCGCCGCGGTGCTCGGTTCCGGGCCGTACGACAACGCTGCCGAGGTGACCGCCGCCGACCAGGTCGACCCCGATGAGACCTTCGGCGACGGTTCCGGAGACGATCACGACACGGCGTCGACGACGCCGGTGCCGACCGCCGACCTCACGTTGACCAAGACGGTCGATGTCGGCACTCCCGACGTCGGTACCGATGTGGTCTTCACGATCACCCTCGACAACGCGAGCGGTTTCAGCGAGGCGACCAACGTCGTCGTCTCCGATCCGCTGCCCGCCGGGTACGCCTACGTCTCCGACGACTCCGGCGGCAGTTACGTTCCCGGGACCGGTCTGTGGACCCTGGGTTCGCTGGCCGGCGGCGCCAGCGCGACCTTGAACATCACCGCGACTGTCCTCGGTGCGGGTCCCTACGACAACGCCGCCGAGGTCGCCGGCGCCGACCAGCCGGACGCCGACGACACCTACGGCGACGGAGCCGGCAACGATCACGACACCGCGTCGACCACGCCGAACGCCGTCATCGACCTCAGCCTGGTCAAGAACGTCGATCTCCCGGCTCCGGCGGTCGGCGCGACGGTCGTCTTCACGATCGACGTCTCCAACGCCGCCGGCTTCAGCGACGCCAGCGGCCTGGTGGTCAACGATCCGCTTCCCGCCGGGTACGCCCATGTCTCCGACGACTCCGGCGGTGCCTACGTGCCGGGAGCCGGCGTCTGGACCATCGGCAACCTGGCCGCCGGCGCCACCGCCACCCTGAACATCACGGCGACGGTCCTGGGCTCCGGATCCTACGGGAACACGGCCGAGGTCGTGGCCGCCGATCAGCCCGACGCCGCCGACACGTTCAATGACGGAATGGGTAACGATTTCGATACGGCGAGCACCACTCCCGTGCCCACCGTCGATCTGAGCTTGACCAAGACCGTCGATGTCCCGGTGCCGGCGGTCGGCTCGGATGTCGTCTTCACGGTGACCGTCACCAACGCGACGAACTTCAGCGACGCCACGGGACTGCAGGTGACCGATGCGCTGCCGAGCGGCTACGCGTACGTCGGCGACGACTCCGGTGGTGGCTACGTACCGGGGACCGGCGTCTGGAACGTCGGAAACCTGGCGGCGGGCGCCGGCGCGACGCTGAACATCACGGCGACGGTTCTCGGCTCCGGGGATTACACCAACGTCGCCGAGGTCACCGCAGCCGGACAGCCGGATGCCGACGACACCTACGGCGACGGCGCCGGCGCCGATCGGGATAGCGCCACGACGACCCCGTCGGCGGTCGTCGATCTCTCCCTGACCAAGAGCGTCGACGACGGGACGCCGGCGGTCGGAAGCAATGTGACCTTCACGATCACGGTCTCCAACGCGGCGGGCTTCAGCGCCGCCACCGGCGTCCAGGTCACCGACCTGCTGCCGTCCGGGTACGCGTACGTCTCCGACGATGCCGGCGGAGCCTACGTGCCGGGAACCGGTGTCTGGACGGTCGGCGGGGTCCCCGCCGGCGGGAACGCGACCCTCGACATCATCGCCACGGTCGTCGGCTCCGGGGGCTACGACAGCTCGGCGGAGGTCGCCTTCGCCGACCAGCCGGATGCCGACGACACCTTCGGCGACGGGATGGGGAACGACTTCGACAACGAAGCGACGTCCCCGACGCCGGTGGTCGATCTCTCGCTGAGCAAGAGCGTCGATCTCGCCACGCCTCCCGTCGGGAGCGACGTCGTCTTCACGATCACGGTCAGCAACGCGGCCGGCTTCAGCGATGCGACCGCCGTCCAGGTGAGCGACCTGCTGCCCACCGGGTACGCGTACGTCTCCGACGATTCCGGCGGAGCCTACGTCGCCGGCAGCGGACTGTGGACGGTCGGGAATCTCGCCGCCGGGGCGAACGCCAGCCTGAACATCACGGCGACCGTGCTCGGCGCGGGTGATTACACCAACGTCGCCGAGGTCAGCGCCGGCCAGCCGGACGCCGACGACACCTTCGGCGACGGCGCCGGCAACGACCGGGACAGCGCCACGACGACCCCCGCCGCGGTGGTCGACCTCTCGTTGACCAAGAGCGTCGATATCGCTGCTCCTCCCGTTGGATCCGACGTCGTCTTCACCGTCATCGTCTCGAACGCCGCCGGCTTCAGCGATGCCACCGCCGTACAGGTCGCCGACCTGCTGCCGGCAGGCTACGCCCATGTGTCCGACGACTCGGCCGGGGCCTACGTCCCCGGCACGGGAGTCTGGAGCGTCGGAGGCATCGCCGCGGGATCGAGCGCCACGTTGAACATCACGGCGACCGTGCTCGGCACGGGCCCCTACGCCAACGTCGCCGAGGTGGCCTCGGCAGGCGAGCCCGACCTCGACGACACCTTCGGCGACGGCGCCGGAAACGATCGCGACACGGCGGCGACGACACCGACGCCGGTCGTCGATCTGAGCTTGACCAAGAACGTCGACGTGGCGGCTCCGCCGGTCGGAAGCCACGTCGTCTTCAGCATCGTCGTCTCCAATGCGGCGAACTTCAGCGACGCCGCCGGCGTGGTGGTCACCGATCTGCTCCCGTCTGGTTACAGCCACGTTTCCGACGACGGCGGCGGTGCGTATCTGCCGGGGACCGGTCTGTGGACCGTCGGCGCCATCGCCGCGGGCACCAGCGCCACGCTGAACATCACGGCGAAGGTGCTCGGCAGTGGTCCCTACGGCAACAGCGCCGAGGTGACCGGCGCGGCCCAGCCCGACCTGGACGATACCTTCGGCGACGGAGCGGGTAACGACCACGACACCGCCGCGACGGTGCCGACGGCCGTGATCGATCTCGCCCTGGGGATCGTCGTCGACGATCCGACGCCCGTGGTGGGATCGAACGTCCGCTTCACGACCTTCGTCTCCAACATGAGCGGGTTCAGCGACGCTTCAGGCGTCACGGTCGATGTCCCGTTGCCCGCCGGGTACGCCTACGTCTCCGACGATTCGGGCGGCGCCTACGATTCCGGCAGTGGCGTCTGGGCGGTGGGCGCCCTCGGCGGTGGCGCGGTGACGAATCTGGAGATCACCGCACGGGTGCTGGGTTCCGGCCCGTACCTGGTAGCGGCCGAGGTGGCCGGCGCCGATCAGCCGGAGTTCGACGATACCTACGGCGACGGCGCCGGCAACGATTACGACACGGCGACGACGACGCCGGATGCGGTCGTCGATCTGACGTTGACCAAGGTCGTCGACAATGCCGTGCCGTCGGTGGGCAGCGACGTCGTCTTCACGATCACGGTCGCCAACGCCGCTTCCTACAGCGACGCGACCGGGCTGCAGGTGACCGACCTCCTGCCGACCGGCTACCTGCATGTTTCCGACGACGGAGCCGGCGCCTATGTCCCGGGAACCGGCATCTGGACCGTCGGCACCCTCGCTGCCGGCGCGAACGCGACGCTGAACGTGACGGCGACGGTGATCGGAACCGGCCTCTACGGCAACAGCGCCGAGGTGACCGCTGCCGATCAACCCGATGCCGACGATACGTACGGTGACGGCGCGGGCAACGATCATGACTCGGCCTCGACGGTCCCGGTCCCCACCGTGGATCTGTCGTTGACCAAGACGGTCGACGATGCGACTCCAGGCGTCGCCGCCAACGTGGTCTTCACGATCACCGTCTCCAATGCGATGAACTTCAGTGATGCGACGGCGGTGGTCGTCACCGATCTGTTGCCGAGCGGGTACAGCCACGTCTCGGACGATTCCGCTGGTGCCTACGACCCCGGGACCGGCGTCTGGAGCGTCGGCAACGTCGCGGCGGGCTCGAGCCGGGTACTCAACATCACCGCCAAGGTCCTCGGGGCCGGGGACTATACCAACGAAGCCGAGGTCAGCTCCGCCGGGGAGCCGGATGCGGACGACACCTTCGGGGACGGCGCCGGTGCCGATCACGACACCAGCACGACGGTGCCCTCCGAGGTGATCGATCTGGCGCTGGGCATCGTCGTCGACGATCCGACCCCCGCCGTCGGCGAGACGGTCCGCTTCACGACCCTCGTCTCGAACATGGGCGGCTTCAGCGATGCGACCGGCGTGACCGTCGACGTACCGCTACCTGCCGGCTACAGCTACCAGTCCGACGATTCCGGTGGCGCCTACGATTCCGGGACCGGTGTCTGGTCACCCGGAGCCCTGGCCGCCGGGGCCGCGACCTCCCTGGAGATCACTGCGAAGGTGCTGGGAAGCGGCGGCTATCTCGTGGCCGCCGAGGTCTCCGGCGCCGACCAGTCCGAGTTCGACGATACCTTCGGCGACGGCGCCGGTAACGACTTCGACACGGCGACGACCACGCCGACGCCGGTGATCGATCTCGCTCTGGCGCTGGCCGTCGACGATCCGACTCCGCCGGTCGCCGGGACGGTCCGCTTCACCGCCTACGTCTCGAACATGGGCGGATTCAGCGACGCCACCGGCGTCCTCGTCGATGTCCCGTTGCCCACCGGCTACGCCCACGTCTCCGACGATTCTGCCGGGGCCTACGACTCCGTAACCGGCCTGTGGACCCTCGGCGATCTCGGCCAAGGGGCGGTGTCGGCCCTGGAGATCACCGCCCGGGTTCTGGGTAGCGGTGATTACCTGCTCGAGGCGGAGGTCAACGCGGCGGACCAGCCCGAGTTCGACGACACCTACGGCGACGGTGCCGGCAACGATCACGACAGCGTGGCCACGACTCCGACGGCGGTGATCGATCTATCCCTGACCAAATCGGTCGACAACCTGTCGCCCGACGTCGGAACCGACGTCACCTTCACGATCACCGTCTCGAACGCAGCCGGCTTCAGCGACGCCGCCGGCGTGCAGGTGGTCGATCAACTCCCGAACGGCTACGCCTACGTCTCCGACGACTCCGCCGGTGCTTACGTTGCGGGCACCGGCCAGTGGACGATCGGCAACCTCGCGGCCGGGGCGAACGCAGTGCTGAACATCGTCGCCACCGTACAGGGCAGCGGAGACTACCTGAACGCCGCCGAGGTCACCGCGGCCGCGCAGCCCGACTTCGACGACACGTTCGGCGACGGCGCCGGTGACGACCACGACACCGCGTCGGCCGCGCCGAATGCGGTGCTGGACCTCTCGCTGACGAAGACCGTCGACAACCCGACCCCCGGCGTGGGACAGACGGTCGACTTCACCATCACCGTCGACAACGCAGGTAGCTTCAGTGACGCGACCGGCGTGGTGGTGACCGACCTGCTGCCGGCCGGCTATGCTCACGTCTCCGACGACTCGGCCGGCGCCTACGTGCCCGGGACCGGTATCTGGAGCGTCGGTGCGATCCCGGCGGGCACCGGACGGTCGTTGACGATCACCGCCACCGTCCTGGGGGTCGGCCCCTACGCCAACGCCGCCGAGGTGAGCGCTGCCGACCAGCCGGATGCCGACGACACGTACGGCGACGGCTCGGGGAACGACCATGACACGGCTACGACGGTTCCCACGCCGGTCGTCGACCTGACCCTGACCAAGACGGTCGACAACGGGGCACCGGCGGTCGGCGCGAACGTGGTCTTCACCGTCACCGTCGCCAACGCGGCGGAGTTCAGCGACGCGACGGGAGTCGTGGTCGGCGACCTCCTGCCTTCCGGGTACAGCTACCTGTCCGACGATTCGGCGGGGGCCTACGACCCGGGGACCGGTGTCTGGAGCGTCGGCAACATCCCGGCCGCTTCCAGCGCGACCTTGAACATCACGGCCAAGGTCCTGGGTGCCGGGGACTACACCAACACGGCCGAGGTCGCCTCGGCGGACCAGCCGGATCACGACGACACGTACGGCGACGGCGCGGGAACCGACCGCGACACCGCCTCGACGACGCCCTCGTCGGTGATCGATCTCGCCCTGGGGATCGTCGTCGACGATCCGACTCCCGCGGTTGGCTCCAACGTCCGTTTCACGACCTTTGTTTCGAACATGGGCGGCTTCAGCGATGCCAGCGGCGTGACGGTGGACGTCCCGCTGCCGGCCGGGTACGCCTACGTCTCCGACGATGCCGGCGGTGCTTACGACTCCGGCAGCGGTGTCTGGATGCTGGGTGCGCTCACGGGCGGCGGGTCGGCGAACCTCGAGATCACCGCCCGGGTGCTGGGGGCCGGGCCGTACGTGGTCGCGGCCGAGGTGGCCGGGGCGGATCAGCCCGAATTCGACGACATCTTCGGCGACGGCGCCGGCAACGACCACGACACGGCGACGACGACGCCGACGGCGGTCATCGACCTGTCGCTGGCCAAGACCGTCGACAACGCGACTCCGGCCGTGGGCAGCGACGTCGTCTTCAGCATCGCCGTCTCCAACGCCGCCGGATTCAGCCCGGCAAGCGGAATCCAGGTCGGTGACCTGCTGCCGTCGGGGTACGCCCACGTTTCCGACGACTCGGGCGGGAGCTACGTGGTGGCGGCCGGTGTCTGGAGCCTGGGCAGCCTCGCCGCGGGCAGCAGCGCGACCCTGAACATCACCGCGACCGTCCTCGGAGCCGGTGGCTACGGGAACACCGCGGAGGTGATCGCGGCCGATCAACCGGATCACGACGACACCTTCGGGGACGGAGCAGGAAGCGACCACGATACGGCCTCCACCACGCCGGGAGCGGTGGTGGATCTGTCCCTGTCGAAGACCGTCGACATCGCAGTTCCCCCGGTCGGCTCGAACGTCGTCTTCACGATCACCGTCTCCAACGCGGCAGGCTACAGCGATGCCTCTGCGGTCGTGGTGAGCGACCTGCTGCCGGCGGGCTACCGCCACGTCTCCGACGATTCCGCCGGTGCCTACGACCCCGGGACCGGAGTCTGGAACGTCGGGAACGTTCCCGCCGGCTCCAGCGCGACTCTCGACATCACCGCGACGGTGCTCGGCGCCGGCGACTACACGAACGTGGCCGAGATCACGGCCGCCGGTCAGCCTGACGTCGACGACACCTACGGCGACGGTGCCGGCGACGACCACGACACCGCAGCGACGGCCCCGACCCCGGTGATTGACCTGGCGCTGGGGATCGTCGTCGACGACCCGACCCCGGCGGTCGGTTCCAACGTCCGTTTCACGACCTTCGTCTCGAACATGGGCGGCTACAGCGATGCCAGCGGTGTGACGGTGGATGTCCCGCTGCCGGCCGGATACGTCTACGTCTCCGACGACGCCGGCGGGGCCTACGATTCCGTGAGCGGTCTCTGGACCCCGGGAGCCGTCAACGGCGGCGCCGCGGTGAACCTCGAGATCACCGCCCGGGTCCTGGGAGCCGGTCCGTACCTGGTGGCGGCCGAGGTGACCGGCGCCGACCAGCCCGAGTTCGACGACACCTTCGGCGACGGCGCCGGCAACGACCACGACACCGCGACGACGACGCCGACCGCGGTGATCGACCTGGCGCTGGGCCTGACCGTCGACGAGCCGACACCCGACGTCGGTGACCCGGTCCGCTTCACCGCCGTCGTATCGAACATGAGCGGCTTCAGCGACGCCACCGGGGTGACGGTCGACATGCCGCTGCCCTCGGGCTACGTCTTCCTTTCGGACGATTCGGCCGGGGCCTACGATCCGGGTAGCGGACTGTGGACCCTGGGCAACGTGGCCGCCGGCTCCGCGGTCAGCCTGGAAGTGACCGTCCAGGTGCAAGGCGGCGGTCCCTACCTCGTCGCGGCCGAGGTCACCGCCGCGGATCAGCCTGAATTCGACGACACCTTCGGCGACGGCGCCGGGAACGACTTCGATACCGCTACCACGACACCGGCGGCGGTCGTCGATCTGACGATGACGAAGACGGTCGACGATCCGACGCCGGCGGTCGGCACGGACGTCGTCTTCACGATCACCGTCTCCAACGAGGCCGGCTTCAGCGCGGCCAGCGGTGTCCAGGTGTCCGACCTGTTGCCCGATGGCTACGCCTACGTTTCCGACGACTCGGCCGGTGGCTACGATCCCGGGACCGGCGTGTGGGCAGCGGGCAGCGTTCCCGCCGGTGGAAGCGCGACGCTGAACATCACCGCGACGGTCCTGACAGCCGGCAACCACGCAAACAGCGCGGAGGTCATCGCGGCGGATCAACCGGACGTCGACGACGTCTACGGGGACGGGGCCGGGGACGACCACGACACCGCAGCGACGGCCCCGACCCCGGTGATCGACCTGGCGCTGGGGATCGTCGTCGACGATCCGACGCCGCCGGTCGGTTCCAACGTCCGTTTCACGACCTTCGTCTCGAACATGGCCGGCTACAGCGACGCCAGTGGCGTGACGGTGGACGTGCCGCTGCCGGCCGGATACGTCTACGTCTCCGACGACGCCGGCGGAGCCTACGATTCCGCCAGCGGCCTCTGGACGCCGGCAGCCGTCAATGGCGGCGAGGCGGTGAACCTGGAGATCACCGCACGGGTCCTGGGAGCCGGTCCGTACCTGGTCGCGGCCGAGGTGACCGCTGCCGATCAGCCCGAGTTCGACGACACCGTCGGTGACGGCGCGGGCAACGACTCCGACACCGCGACGGTCACTCCGGCCGCCGTGATCGATCTGTCCCTCGGCCTG
The DNA here is from genome assembly GCA_942490715.1 of uncultured bacterium. Taxonomy (GTDB): domain Bacteria; phylum Acidobacteriota; class Polarisedimenticolia; order Polarisedimenticolales; family Polarisedimenticolaceae; genus CALNYP01. Next base: position 53,468 of record CALNYP010000059.1, on the reverse strand, counting down.
ATCGTCGACAACCCGCTCCCCGATGTCGGCACCGATGTCGTCTTCACCCTGACCGTCAGCAACGAGGCCGGCTTCAGCGATGCCAGCGGCGTCGCCGTCAACCATGCGTTGCCGGCCGGCTACCGCCACGTTTCCGACGATTCCGGCGGCTCCTACGATCCCGGCAGCGGGCTGTGGAACGTCGGCGTGGTCACCGCGGGCGGCTCGCGCTCGTTGCTGGTCAGCGCACGAGTGCTCGGGCGTGGCCCCTATCTGGACGAGGCCGAGGTCTCCGCCGCCGATCAATCCGATCTCGACGACACCTTCCTCGATGGATCGGGCGAGGATCATGCCACGGCGCTCACGACGCCGGGCGCGGTCGTCGATCTCACGTTGACCAAGACGGTCGACGTGGCGAACCCGGCCGTGGGCACCGACGTCGTCTTCACGATCAGCCTGACCAACGACGGGGACTTCAGCGATGCCAGCGGCGTGGTGGTCACCGACCTGCTGCCGTCCGGCTACAGCTGGGTCTCCGACGACTCCGCCGGCGCCTACGATCCCGGCAGCGGCAGCTGGAACACCGCCGTCCCGGCCGGCGGAACCGTCGAGCTGCGGATCACGGCCCGGGTCCTCGGTTCCGGCGATCACGTGAACAGCGCCGAGGTGACCGCGGCGGATCAGCCGGACACCGACGATGTCTACGGCGACGGCGCCGGAGACGACTTCGACAGCGCCACGGCGTCGCCGGTGGCGACCGCCGACCTCTCCCTGACCAAGACGGTCGACAATCCGACGCCCGACGTCGGCGCGAACGTCACCTTCACGATCATCGTGAGCAACGCCGCGGGCTACAGTGACGCCAGCGGCGTGATCGTCTCCGACGCCCTGGCGTCCGGTTACGCCTGGGTCTCCGACGATTCCGCGGGCGCGTACGACCCGCTGAGCGGCATCTGGACCGCCGGTGCGGTCCCGGCCGGCGGTAGCGTTGCCCTGAACATCACCGCCCGGGTTCTCGGCTCGGGGGATCACGGGAACACGGCGGAGGTCAGCGCTGCGGATCAACCCGACGCCGACGACGTGTACGGTGACGGCGCAGGCGACGATTTCGACAGCACCTCCACGACGCCGAACGCGACGATCGATCTCTCCCTGACCAAGACGGTCGACAACCCGTCCCCGCTGGTCGGCTCGACGGTCGTGTTCACGATCGGTGTGAGCAACGCCGCCGGTTTCAGCGACGCCACCAGCGTCGTGGTCGGCGATCCGCTGCCCAGCGGCTACCGCTGGATCTCCGACGATTCGGCGGGAAGCTACGACGCGGTCGGTGGCCTCTGGTCGGTCGGCGCCGTGGCCGCCGGCGCGACACGGACCTTGAACATCACCGCCCTGGTCCTCGGCGGCGGCAACCACTCCAATGCGGCCGAGGTGACCGCGGCGGATCAGCCCGACTCCGACGACGTGTTCGGCGACGGCGCGGGGAACGACCACGCGATCGCGACGCCCACGCCGGTGCCACGAGTCGACCTCGCCCTGGCGATGACGGTCGACGTCCCGACCCCGGCGGTCGGATCGAACGTGACGTTCACGCTGGACCTGACCAACGCCGTCGACTTCAGCGAGGCGACCGCTGTCATCGTCCGCGATCTGTTGCCGAGTGGATATGCCTGGGTCTCCGACGACTCCGCCGGCGCCTTCGATCCGGCGACCGGTGCCTGGAGTGCCGGCAACGTGCCGGCCGGATCGAGCCGCTCGCTGCAGATCGTGGCCCAGGTCCTGGCTCTCGGAGATCATCGGAACGTCGCGGAAGTCATCGCCGCCGGCGAGGTCGACATCGACGACACGTACGACGACGGAAGCGGCGAGGACTTCGCCTCTGCCCTGACGACGCCGTCGGCCACGATCGACCTGTCGTTGAGCAAGACGGTCGACAACCCGACACCTCCGGTAGGTGGCAACGTCACCTTCTCCGTCGTCGTGAGTAACGCCGCCGGCTTCAGCGACGCGAGTGGCGTCGTCGTCACCGACCTGCTGCCGACGGGATACGCCTACGTATCCGATACCGGTGCGGGCAGCTACGACCCTGTCTCCGGTGTCTGGAACGTCGGCACGGTCGCCGCCGGCCTCTCGTCGACCCTCGACATCACCGCCGGCGTGCTGGGAACCGGCTCCTACCTGAACAGCGCCGAGGTCGTGGCCGCCGATCAGCCGGACCTCAACGACATCTTCGGAGACGGCGCGGGCAGCGATCACGACACCGCCAGCACCGTTCCATCGGCCCGGATCGACCTGTCCCTGTCGCTGACCGTCGACAACCCGACGCCGTCGGTCGGCGGTCAGGTCGCATTCACGATCACCGTCAACAACGCTGCGGGCTACAGCGATGCGACCAACGTGCTCGTCGGAAGCCCGTTGCCGAACGGCTACGCCTTCGTGAGCGAAGGCGCCGGCGGCGACGGCTCCTTCAGCGGGGCGAGCGGCCTCTGGACCGTCGGAGACGTTCCGGCCGGGGGCTCGGCCACCATCGTGGTCCTCGCCGGGGTGATGGGTAGCGGTGGCTACCTGACCGCCGCGGAGGTGACCGCCGCCGATCAGCTCGATATCGACGACACCTACGGCGACGGCACCGGAAACGACTACGACACCGCCCTCACGACACCCCAGGCGGTGATCGACCTGTCGCTGACGAAGACCGTCGACGTTCCGGTGCCGGCGGTCGGCGGCGAAGTCGTCTTCACCTTGACGCTGAGCAACGCCGGCGGGTTCTCCGACGCCACCGGCGTACAGGTCTCGGAACAGCTGCCCAACGGCTACAGCTACGTCTCCGACGATTCCGGCGGTGCCTACTCGCCGATCAGCGGGATCTGGAACGCGCCGATCGTTCCGTCGGGCGGATCCGTGGTGCTGAACCTGACGGCCACGGTGACCGCCGGCGGAAGCTATACGAACGTTGCCGAGGTGATCGCGGCCGACGACCCCGACAACGACGATACGTTCGGGGACGGGGCCGGTAACGATTACGCATCGGTCGCCACGACGCCCGCCTTCGATGCGATCTCGATGACCAAGGAGGCCTCGAAGGACAGCGTGGTCGTCGGTGATGCCGTCGCCTACCTGCTGACGCTGGAGAACGTCAGCGCGACGTTGCTGACCGGCGTGACCGTCGAGGATCGATTGCCTCAGGGCTTCAAGCTGGTGGCCGATTCGGCCCGGATCGCTCGCGCCGGACTCGACGGCCAGCTTGGCACCTCCGACGACGTGATCACGCACCTCGCCGCCGCCGGCGGTGGCACGGTCACCTTCGGGCCGTTCGACATCGCTCCTGCCGAGCGTCTGCAGATCAGCTACGTACTCCGGGTCGGATCGGGGGCGCTACCCGGTTCGTACCGGAACGAAGCGACGCCGATGCTGGGCACGGTCACGGTGGGCGCCACGGCGACCGCCGATGTCGAGGTCGCCCTCGACCCGGTCTTCGACCTGACGACAATCATCGGCAAGGTGTTCGAGGACACCAACGGCAACGGGATCCAGGAAGACGGCGAGCCCGGCGTCTACCAGGCGATGGTCGCCCTCGATGACGGTACCTATGCCCTGACCGACGAATATGGCCGCTACCACTTCCCCGCAGTGCGACCCGGTCAACGTTTGCTGAAGCTGAATCTGCAGAGCCTCGCCCCGGGCACCGAGGCGACGACCGACGTGCTGCGCGTGCTCTGGGTGACCCCCGGTTTGATCGCCCGGGCCAACTTCGGCGTCCTGCTGCCGGAATCCGCCTCGATCGGTGCCCCTGGCGCGACCGGGATCGGCCTGTCGGCCCGGGAGCGGCCGATGCCGCTCGAGGTCGTCGGAAGCGCCGAGGCGCTGGCCCTCGTCGTCAGTGGACGCAGCGTCTCGCTGCCCAGCGGCGACGTCCAGCTCGGTGTGGCCGAGCTCGAAGAGCGGATCAAACTCGTCGGCGGCGAGCTCGCCGAGCCCGTTCGCTTCACACTGCTGCCGGGAACCGATCGCGCCATCGCGGCCTGGCGCCTGCGTGTGTCGGATCCGCAAGATCGCGAGGTCTGGTCCCACCAGGGGCAGGGAACGCCTCCGGCCCAGCTGCGCTGGGACGGCAAGAACGCCGCCGGCAAGACGATCTCCGGCGGAACGATCTACACCTACCAGCTCGAGATCGAGAACGAGGACGGGACGCTGTTCCGGAGCCAGCGCCGGCTGTTCGGCGTCGACCGTCACAGCGTGATCTCGCTCAACCTGACCGGCGATGCGTTCGTCAGCGGCAGCGCGGTGCTCAGCGTCGCCGCCGAGGCGGCGCTGGAAGAGGTTGCCGCGGTTCTCGTCGACCATCCCGACGAACGAATCGTGATCGAGGGGCACACGGATAGTGTCGGCAACGCCGACTACAATCTCGATCTCTCCCGGCGTCGGGCCCAGGCCGCGGCGGACTACCTGCAGGCGGTCAACAACATGCCCCGGGAGCGGCTGATCCTGCGCTGGTACGGCGAGGAGCGGCCTGTCGCGACCAACGCCCTTGCCGAAGGGCAGGCGATGAACCGCCGGGTCGAGGTCCACGGCGACATCGAGCGCGCCGATCAGGCTGACCTTTCCCGGGCGTACCAGACCCAGCCGCGGGTCCGGATCAACGGATCCGAGATCGAGGTCGGCCGCCACGGTCGGTTCGAGACGACGGTCGTCGACCCGTCGGTCAACGAGATTGTCGTGGACATCTCCGGCTCCGAGGGTCGTGGCGCGTCGGCGACCGTCTCGATCCCCAGCGTGCAACTGGCCCTGGTCGACGCTCCGGTGGTCGTGCCCCGGGGCTCATCGGCCCACGGATGCGTGCCGGCTCCGGACACCGATCGGCTGACCTGTGTCGTCGAGGGCAAGACCGAGCCGGGCAATCGGCTGCGTGTCGACGGCCAGCCGGTCGAGGTCGATGCCGACGGGGCCTTCGCCCTGTCCCTGGAGCTGGATGCCGGCACGAACACGATCGGGGTCGAGGCGCTCAACCCGCAGGGGTACGAACGAATCGTCAATGTCGATATCCGTGTCAGCGATACCGGCCCTGACGGCCAGACCTTGGTGATCGGCAAGGCGATCCCGGCGATGACGATCCGGCTCCCCGCCGAGGGCCTCCGGCTCGATACCGGCACGTTGCCGGTCCACGGCTTCACCGAACCCGGCAACACCGTCTCGGTCAACGACCAGGAGCTGGAAGTGCAGCCCGACGGTCGATTCGCCGGTGTCGTGGAGTTGCCGATCGGTCCGGTGACGATCGTGGCCCGTGTCACCGACCCGGACGGCAACGTCGGCACCATCGAACGGAACGTCGAGGTCAAGAAGCACCAGCTGTTCCTGATGGCCTTCGCCGACGGGATCTTCGGGCAGATCGAGGCCGACGGTCGCGTGGACGCGGCCGGCCTGAACAACGACGACGATTTCTACGTGGACGGCCGCCTGGCCTTCTACCTGAAGGGCAAGATCTCCGGGAAGTACCTGATCACCGCGGCCTACGACAGCCGTCGCGACGGCGCCGAGTACCTGTTCCGTGACCTCGATATCGAGCAGAACGAGCGCTTGCTGACCAACCTCGATCCCGATCGGTACTACCCGATCTACGGAGATGCCAGCGAGGTCGTCTTCGACGTGCAGACCTCCGGCAAGTTCTACCTCGCGCTGGACAGCGACACCATCTCGGCCGTGATCGGCAACTATCCGCTGGCCCTGAGCGACACGGAGCTTGCGACCTACCGGCGCACGCTCTACGGCGGCCGGGTCGCCTATCAGTCGACGGGCCGCAACCGCTTCGGCGTGCCCGACACCCAGGCGGTCGTCTTCACCGCCGATGTCGAGCAATCCCATATCACCGACGAGCTGAGCGCCACCGGCGGCTCGCTGTACTACCTCAGTCACCGCGACGTGATCGAGGGCAGCGAACAGGTCTGGCTGGTCATCCGCGACAAGAACTCCGGTCTCGTGCTGCGCCGCGAACAGCAGCGGTTGAATGTTGACTACACGATCAAGTATCCCGAGGGTCGCGTCGTCTTCAACCGTCCCGTGCGCAGCGTCAGCGCGGGCGGCAGCCTGGTCGAGCAGGACATCCTCGGCGGCAACCCGGTCTCGATCGAGGTCGACTACGAGACCCGCGAGCGCAGCCTGGACAAGAGCGCGACCGGTGGTCGCGTGCGCCAGAACATCGGCGACCGCGTCGGGGTCGGGATCACCTACGTCGACGACGAGACCCAGGGCGGGCCATACGAGTTGACCGGTCTCGATGCCGAGGTCCGGATCAACGAGCACTCCCGCGTCGTCGCCGAATACGCCGAGAGCGAGGGCGCCGACTCGATCGTCTTCCTGTCGACCGATGGCGGTGTGACCTATAGCGAGACCGCGATCAACGGAACCCAGAAGGGTTCGGCCTACAAGCTCGGTGTCGACCTGGATCTCGGCGAGTTCTTCGGCGAGAGCGGCCGGTACAAGCTCGGGGCCTACGTGAAGGAGACCGACTCCGGCTTCTTCTCCAGCGGGAACTTCATGGATCGGGATTCGCGCAAGACCGGACTCAACGCCTCGCTGGCGCTGACCGACGTCGACTCGCTGTTGATCCGCTACGACCGCGACGAGATGAGTGACGGTGCACCGGCAGCCGGCGTCGCCGACGAGAGCGCGACCGCCTCGGTCCAGTGGGAACGCCGCAAGGAACGCTGGGGACTGAACGTCGAGCTGTTCGACACCTTCGCCGAGGACGGCGTAGGTGCGACCCTGCGCGAGTCGACGATCGGTGCCGCTCGCTACTGGCGTCAGTTCACCGACAAGCTCCTGGCGCGGCTCCAGCACCAGCAGACCTTCTCGGGGATCGACAACAACCAGACCAGCGCCGCGGTCCAGTACCAGTTCCATCCGAAACTGGCCGCCGAACTCGAGGGCACCGAGGGCAGCCTCGGCAGTTCGGCCCAGGCCGGGCTGATCTTCACGACCGGCGAGACCAAGCTCTACCTGACCGAGCGTGCGTCGGACGACCGCGCCGGCGAGCGGATGTCGACGATCCTCGGTGCCCGGTCGCAGATCGGCCCCGGCAGCCAGGTCTTCTCCGAGTACCAGCTCGAGAACACCGATCAGGGCGACCGTGTGATCTCGCTGGTCGGTCTGCAGAAACAGTGGGACGTGTTCCCCGGCCTGCGGGTGATGCTGGGCGGCGAGTCGGCCAGGATCGATTCGGCTACCGAGAACAACGACCGCTGGTCGCTGGCAGCCGGTCTGACCTACTCCAACGCGAAGGGCCTGACCCTGGTGACCCGGAACGAAGTGCGCCGGCAGGATGGAACCCAGCGCAACGAGCAGCTGTTGACCTATACCCAGGTCGACTATCAGTTCAGCACGGACTTCGCACTTCTCGGCAAGTATCGCTACAGCAAGACCGAGGATCGCGATACCAGCGCCACCGAAGCCCGCTTCGAGGAGCGCTCGATCGCCCTGGCCTACCGTCCGGTGCGGACCGATCGGTACAACGGACTCTTCCGTTACACCCGTCTGGCCGACCGCGACCCGCGCTCGCCGGCGCGGGTGCTGCTCAACGACAGGACGATGGATGTGATCACCCTCGAGACGGCGATTCAGTTGACGCCGAGGCTCGAGTGGCTGGCCAAGTACGCCCATCGCGATCAGGAAGAACGGATCGGCGGCGGGGCGACGGCCGAGAGCAGTCTGCTGCTCGTCGTCCAGCGGCTGAACTTCGAGTTCTACAAGCGCTGGGCCGTCGGCGGTGAGTTCCGCATCCTGCGCGAGTCGGATGGGAACGATCAGCGCTCCGGCTGGCTCGGCGAGGTCTCCTACCGGCTGCAGAAGCACGTCCGGCTGGGGGTCGGCTACAACTTCACCGACTTCTCCGACGATGAGTTCTCCCAGAACGACTACTCGGTTCGTGGCTGGTACTTCCGGATCCAGGGGCTCTATTGATGAAGCGCCTGCTGGAAGGGATCCGATCGATGGCCGTCGGTGCCGGCGAGGTCGCGCTGTCGCTGGCCTGCGTACTCGTCTTCTTCCTGCTGTTCATGGGCATCCTCGGCGTCAGCTTCCCCCAGGGAACCGGCCTGCAGGACCTGCTGCAGTTCGAGGAGCAGATGTCCGGCGAAGCGGTCTCCGGGTTGCAGATCGACTTCGGTGTCGACCAGCCCCAGGGGCCGCTCGCCTTCGTCGCCCGGCTGAGCGAGGTCTCGAGAAAGGTGAAGGACAAGAAGCCCGGCGCGATCGCCTGGGCCGATGCCCGCCAGGGAGCGGATCTCCGCGACCGGCACGCGGTGCAGACCTTCGACCGTTCCGGTGCGACGATCTCGTTCGGCGAAGGCAACCGCATCCGCATGCTCGAGAACTCGCTGGTGATCGTCCGGCGTCTGGAGAAGGCGCGAGATCAGAATCAGCGCCGGGCCTCGTTGGTGATCCTCGGCGGCGAGATGACCGCCGAGATCAACCGTTCCCAGGACGGCAGCCTCGACCTCGACATCGTCTCGGCCGAGGCGGTGGCGACGATTCGCTCCGCCGACGAGGAGCGCACGAACTTCCGCGTGCGTACCAACGAGGACGAGTCGACGACCTATGACGTCTTGCTCGGGAGCGCAAGCGTCACGGCGAACGGCAAGACCGTGCAGATCCCGCAGGACTACTCGGTCACCGTGGTCCCCGGCGAGGGACCGCAAGCGGCGGTTCCGCTCCCGCGGGCCTCGGTATCCCGGGCGCCGGGCGACGGAACCGCGGTCGTCTACGCCGGCGTGCCGCCCGAGGTCGACTTTCGCTGGGAGCCCGGGCTCGGTGCAAGTCAATGGCAGCTCCAGATCGCCCGAGACGAGCAGTTCGAATCGGTCGTGTTCGACGAACTGCTCGAGGCGCCGGACTTCACCCATGGCAACCTCCCCGACGGCGAGCTGTTCTGGCGGGTACGCAGCCGGATGGGCTACGCCCGTGGCCCGATGTCCGAGACGCGGACCCTCAAGCTCGTCGAGGACGTCACGCCTCCCGCGCTGACCGTCGAGGTCGCCCTCAGCGCCGACGGTCGCGTGGCGGTGATCTCGGGAAGCACCGACGTCGATGCCGAGGTGTTCGTGGCCAAACGACAGGTGGACATCGACTCCGACGGGTCGTTCTCGGTCGAGGTGGAACTGCAGCGTGGATTGAACCGCATTGTCGTCGAGGCCTTCGATACCGTGGGCAACGTGGCCTACCGGACCGAGCAAGTGACGGCGAGATTCTAGGGATTCCAGGAGATGTCAGTCATGAAGAACGATGTGCGGTTTCCGATTCGCCTGAAGATCATGGTCACGGTGGTCTTCGTCGTCACGGCGGTCGTCAGCGTCATCACATTCACGATGGCGACGCTGTTTCACGAGGACAAATCGGGCTACATCCGCGATCTGGCATCACAGGCCAGTTCCAGCGCAGCCGACGAGAGCCGCACGATCCTGACCGGCTACATCGAGCGACTCGAGGTCTACTCGAGGATCGTTCGCGACGGGGCGATTCCCCGTGCCAGCAAGGCGGAACTGCTCCAGGGACTGTTCCAGGACTTTCCCGAGTTGATCGGCGTGACTCTCGACCGCGGGGGAGAGCAGACCTCCGCCGCCTTCGACAACACCGCCCTCGAGCCCTTCGGGCTGAGCGAAGAAGACCTGCTCGCCGACTTCAAGGCGAGACCGATTCCAACCGACCAGATCACCGGTGGCGCCGTCTACCTGCGAAACAACAGCCTCGACCCCGAGATGCCGATGATGTTGCTGGCCCTCGAACCTCCGGACCTCCCGGAAGACGAGCAGGGGACGATCGTGGCCGCGTTCCTCCGACTCGACTCCCTGCAGCGGCTGGCGTCCCGGGTCCAGCCGTTCGAGGTCGCGCTGGCCGACGTCCACGGCACGCTGCTGGCCCATCGTGACCGCTCCAGGGTCGGTCGGCTGGAGGGCGTGATGCTGAGGCCCGACTCCTCCCTCGGCAACGCCCAGACCGCCGGGACCGCATTCGAGTACGAACGAGAGGGAGAGCCGATGGTCGCGGCACTCTCCCAGGCCGATGTCGCCGGCGTCACGGTTTCGGCGCAGATCCCCAAGTCGGTCGCCTACCTCGCGTCACGAGCGCTGCTGACCCGCCTGATCGTGGTTGCGCTGGGACTGTTGTTGTTCGCGGCGATCGTCAGCATGATCTGGGCCCGCCGTTTGACCCGTCCGGTCGAGTTGCTCTCCCAGGCCACCCGTGAGGTGGCCCAGGGGCGGTTCGATGTTCGCCTGACACCGGGTAGCCGCGACGAGATCGGTGCCCTGGCGGGATCGTTCAACCAGATGGCCAAGGACCTCAAGGATGCCCAGGGGCAGATCGTCCAGTCCGCGAAGCTGGCCGCGTTCGGTCAACTCGGGGCGGGGATCGCCCACGAGGTCAAGAACCCGCTCGCCGGCATTCTCGGCTGCGCCCAGCTCTGTCTGCGGAAGGCCGAACCGGGTACGCGGATGCACTCGAACTTGACACTGATCGAGCGCGAGACGAAGCGCTGCGAGACGATCATCAAGAGTCTGTTGAAGTTCGCGCGACAGGAGGAGGTCACGAACTTCGAGACGATGAGTATCAACCAGGCGGTGGAAGACGCCCTGGCGATCGTTCGGCACCAGATGGAGATCAGCAACGTCCATCTGGAGTCCGACCTGACCGAGGGGTTGCCGGCGATCACGGGCAACCCGAATCAACTGCAGCAGGTCTTCATGAACCTGATCATGAACGCGCAGCAGGCGATGGAAGGTCGGCCCGGCGAGATCGTCATTCGCACCAGCCAGATCAGCGACGAGGAACTTCAGATCCGCGTCCGGGACAACGGCCCCGGAATCCCCGAGGAAATCCTGAACAAGGTGTTCGAGCCCTTCTTCACCACCAAACCCAGCGGCATCGGCACCGGCCTCGGCCTGTCGGTCAGCTTCGGCATCGTCCAGGATCACGGTGGAACCATCGACGTCTGGAGCGAAGTCGGCGAGGGCACGGAGTTCTTTATCACGCTTCCGGTGCCGGCGGAGAATGTCGTTGTCGAGAGGCTTGGGGGGGCGATTGAGGTGGTTGTGTCGAGTCCCACCTAACCCAACGTGGTCTCGAGATTGTTGCGCGCCCCTTAGGCCGGCCTGAACCTGTCCACCCGGACAGTTGCCTGTCCGCATGCGGACAGGTCATCGCTTCGCGAGTCCACATTCCCGCCTTTTCAAGAGCCATCGGATTGGCACGCCTCTTGGAATGTCCGGGGCGTGGACTGGCCTACCCAACCGGTTGAATCGATTCCAGCGCGAGAGTTCCGTCCGGAGTTCTGTCCCTGGCCCAACTGCCCAGCCCATCGCAACACGGCGCGGGTGCAGTTTCGTCGTCACGGGGTCTTCGTCCGGCAAGCGACACCGAGGATCATTCCACGGTATCGCTGTTTGACCTGCGGCAGGACCTGCTCCCAGCAAACGTTCAGCTGCACGTACTACCTGAAACGCCCCGAACTGCTTCCGCATGTCGCGGCCGCGCTCAACGCCGGCTCAGCCCACCGGCAGATTGCCCGTTCGCTGCACTGTGGGCCTTCGGCAGTCACCAGCATGGCGGCGCGACTCGGTCGACACTCGATCCTGCTCCAGGCCCGTGCGTTGACCGACTTGAAGGAGATCCGTGAGCCGATCGTCTACGACGACTTCGAGGGGTTCGTGTACTCGCAAGACCATCCGTTCGGCATGGGCACTCCGGTGGGTCAGCACAGCTGGTTCGTGTACTCGATCGACTACGCCCCCCACGGACGAGGCGGCAAAAAGCCCGTAAAGCACAGGGCAAAGAGCGCCGGGCACCGATCCCGCGGTGCCTATCGACGGGCGTTCGCTCGCATGATCAACCTGCTCGCCCCGAAGAGCCCGGGCAAGCTGCGGGTGGTCAGCGACGAGCACCCCGGCTACCGCGCCGGTCTACGTGGGCACGATCTCGAGAGCAAGGTCGATCACCGTACCTTTGCCAACCCGGAGCGTGGACCGAAAGGCACTCCGCGCTCCGCCAAGGCGCGACGGCGCGACCGTGAGATGTTTGCCGTCGACCTGTTGCACAAGCTGATCCGCCACACGATGGCGCATCACCGCCGGGAGACGATCGCGTTCGGGCGACGACTCAATGCACTGCTCGAGCGCGGCTTCCTTGTCGCGATCTGGCGCAACTTCGTGAAACGGCGAACCGAGCGCCGGCCGGATCTCATCACACCGGCGATGACGCTCGGGATTGCCGATGCGCCGTGGAGCTGGGAACGGGTGCTGGCGAAGCGACTGTTTCCAGGTCGGATTTCGGTGCCGGCTAACTGGCGGGCCGTGTACCGGCGGGAAGTCGTGACGCCGATCGTCGGAAACAACCGCTTGCACGCCCTCAAGAACGCATTCTGAGTCTCTCCGGCTACGGACCTTGACCACGGCGCCTGCCTTCCAGGTTCACACGTCGTGGCTCAGACTCGGCCTGCTACCTCGCGCAACAATCTCGGGACCACGTTGGTCTAGCAAACGGTATTCCGCCCCGACTCCTTAGCCCGATAGAGCGCCGAGTCCGCATAGGCGATCAGCGTATCCTCGGTCTCGCCGTCCTCGGGGTACGAGGCCACGCCCAGGCTCAGGGTGACCCGGCCGGCGGGCTGGGTCTCGCCGTTTTCGAACGGGTGCGAGGCGACCCTTTGGCGTACTTCTTCCGCGATCTCGGTTGCGCGTTCGCGGTCGATGTCGGGGAGCACCATCACGAACTCTTCGCCGCCGTAGCGCGCCACGGTCGACGCCTTCGGGCGATCCTGCTCGAGCAGCGCGCCGAGTGTCTTCAGCAACTCGTCGCCGGCCATGTGTCCGTGAGTGTCGTTGTACTGCTTGAAGTGATCGACGTCCATGAAGACCAGGGACAACGCGCCGCCGTTGCGATGCGAACGGTTCACCTCGGCCATCAGAGCCGCCCGGAAGCTGCGGTGGTTGTAGAGGCCGGTCAGTCCGTCCCGCATCGCCATCGTCTTCAGCTTCTCGTTCGTCTGTTTCAGCTCCTTGGTGCTGTTCTGCAGCTCGGACATCGCACGGCGAGTCGTCTCGGCCTCGAGCTTCTTGCCCAGAGCACGGGTTATCAGTGTCGAGATTGCGTCGAGATCCTGGAACGGTTTGAGGAGATAGTCGAAGGCGCCGGCGCGCAGGGCCGACGTCGCGGTGTCGAGGGTGCCCTGGCTGGTCATGATCACGACCTCGACCTCGGGCTCGATCTCCTTCAGGTTCTGCAGCAGGTCGATGCCCGACATCCGCTTCATGATGATGTCGGTGATGACGACCGGGAACGGTTCCGTCTGGAACGTCTCCAGCGCTTCCTCGCCACTCGCGGCCTCCGTCACTTCGTGCCCGGCCTCTTCGAGGACCTGGGACAGGATGCAACGGATCGTGGGTTCGTCATCGACGACCAGGATCCGAGAACTCATAGACCTCGCCTACCTCACTCCGGTCCCGTCGGGAACCGGCCTTTCCCTTTGAAAATCTAGGTTCCTGGGCTCCAGCATTCCAGCAGCCGAACAGGTTTTTCGCGCGTTCCGGAGCGTGCGGATTTCATTTTTGTAACGCGGATGACAGGCTCGTGGTGCTAGGCTCCGGACTTCCCGCATTCGAGGAGGAATCGATCCGATGACCGAGAAAACACCGAGAACCGGTGGGCTCGCCACCCGCTGCATCGCGACCGCCGCGATCCTGGCGGTCACCGCCGGCACATCCGCCGTCGCCGAGGTAACCGCGTTCGTCGGCGCCCGGATCCTGCCGATCTCAGGCGACCCGATCGAGAACGGCGTGATGCTCGTGGACGACGGTAAGATTCTCGCTGTCGGTCCGGCCTCCTCCGTGAAGATCCCTCGCGGTGCCGTCTCCCACGACGTGACCGGCAAGGTCCTGATGCCGGGGCTGGTCGATACTCACAGCCACATCAGCCGGGCCTGGGCCGCGGATCAATCCGAACCGATCCAGCCCGATGTCTCGGTCTTCGATGCGATCGATGTTCGCAACTCGGGGTTCCAGCGGGCCCAGGCCGGTGGCATCACCACCGCGAACCTGATGCCCGGCTCGGGACACCTCATGAGCGGCCAGACCGTCTACGTGAAGATGAAGGACGGCAACACGATCGACGACCTGAAGATCGTCGACGAGGACGGCTGGGCGATGGGCGGCATGAAGATGGCCAACGGCACGAACTCCCGCAAGGATGCGCCGTTTCCGGGGACCCGTGGGAAGTCGGCGGCGCTCGTGCGCGAGCAGTTCGTCAAGGCCCAGGAGTATCAGGCCAAGATCGCCCGAGCGGGCGACGATGCGTCGGAGCGGCCCGACCGCGATCTGGCGATGGAGGCGCTGGTCGAGGTGCTCGAAGGACAGCGGATCGTCCACCACCACACCCACCGCCACGACGACATCCTCACGGTACTCCGGCTGCAGGAAGAGTTCGGGTTTCGCGTGGTGTTGCACCACGTCAGCGAGGCCTGGAAGGTCGCCGATCAGATCGCGGCGGCGGGCGTGCCTTCCTCGATCATCATGATCGACAGCCCCGGGGGGAAGCTCGAGGCCCGTGACATCGCCTATCGAAACGGAGCCGCACTGGAGGCGGTCGGTGCCGCTGTCGCGTACCACACCGACGACTGGATCACCGACTCACGGCTGTTCCTGCGCTCGGCCGCCCTCGGCGTTCGCGGAGGAATGAGCCGCGATGCCGCCCTTCGTTCGGTCACTCTGGCTCCGGCGAAGATGATCGACCTCGGGGATCGCATCGGCTCCCTCGAGGTCGGCAAGGATGCGGACTTCATCGTCCTCAGCGGCGATCCGTTGAGCGTCTACACCCACATCGAACAGACCTGGGTCGAAGGGGAGCAGGTCTTCGACCGCAGCGACACCCAGGATCTGCTATGGGCCATCGGAGGCTACGGCGCCGGCGAAACACGCAAGGCGCAACTGTGCTGCTACGGCAACGGAGGTTGGGAATGATCCGCGCGAGCGCAACACGGGCGATGACGGCCGCGTTGACCGTCTGCCTGGCCCTGTCCGCTGGCGCAACATGGGCCGAGACCGTCGCGGTCTATGGCGACACCGTACACACGATGGCCGGCGCTCCGATCGACGACGGCGTCGTGGTGATCCAGGACGGGAAGATCGTCGCGGTCGGTCCCGCGGCCTCGGTCAGGGTGCCGGGAGACGCCCGGGAGATCCGCGGAGCGGTCGTGACCCCGGGCCTGATTGACGCGCATACCGTCGTCGGCGTTGCCGGGTACCTCAACCAGCCCCACGACCAGGACCAGCTCGAACGCTCGGCGCCGATGCAGCCCGAGTTGCGGGCGATCGACGGGTACAACGCCCGCGAGGCGCTCGTCGCCTGGATCCGGAGCTTCGGCGTGACGACGATCCACACCGGTCACGGGCCGGGGACGCTGATCTCGGGGCAGACGATGATCGCCAAGACCTCCGGGGACGACGTGGATTCGGCGACCCTCGTGCCGACGGCGATGATCGCGGCGACCCTCGGACCCGGCGCGACCGTCTCGACTCCCGGCAAGCACCCCGGAAACCGCAGCAAGGCGGTGGCGATGCTCCGCGGTCAGTTGATCGAGGCGCAGGTCTACCGGGGCAAGATGGGCAACGACGATGAGGCGAAACGACCCGGGCGTAACCTGCGCCTCGAGGCGCTCGTCCGCGTGCTCGACGGCGAGCTGCCGCTGATGGTCACCGTGCATCGCTACTTCGACATCCTGGCCGCGCTGCGTGTGGCCGATGAGTTCGGTATCGAGCTCGTGCTCGACGGCGCCGCGGAGTCTTACCTGGTCATCGATCGCATCCGCGACGCCGGAGTCTCGATCATCCTGCATCCGACGATGGCGCGAGCCGTGGGCGAGGCGGAGAACCTGAGCCTGGCGACGGCGGCGATGCTCGCCGAGGAGGGAGTTCCGTTCGCCCTGCAGAGCGGGTTCGAGTCCTACGTTCCCAAGACCCGCGTCGTGCTGTACGAGGCGGCGGTGGCGGCAGCCTACGGGCTCGACCCGGAAAAGGCGCTGGCCTCGATCACGATCGACGCGGCGCGCTTGCTCGGTGTCGACGAGCGCGTCGGAAGCCTCGAGGCGGGCAAGGATGGCGACGTCGCCGTCTACGACGGCGATCCGTTCGAGTACACGAGCCACTGCGTGGCCGTGGTGATCGATGGGCAGGTCGTCAGCGAGGAGATGCGCTAGGGGCCGCCTTGTCGGCGGTTCCAGGGTGACGGGTCTGGTTCAGGACTCGACGGGAACGGGGACCGCGACCGGGACCGGAACGGGCACCGACACGTTGCGGTAGACCACGTCGCGCAGGAACACGTCGAGGAGATCCGCGTCGAAGAAGGTTCCGACGTCCTTCTGCATGATCTCGACGATCTTGGTCACCGGCAGACCCGGACGATAGGGGCGATCGGTGCGCAGCGCGTCGAACACGTCCGCCATCTGGACGATCCGGCTGGCCATCGACAGCCTCCACCCCTTGGGTACACGGGGGTAGCCGCTGCCGTCGGCGCGCACGTGGTGTTCGTAGGCAACGACCGTCGCGACGTCAGGCACGTTCGGCGTGTTGAGCAGGATCCGGGCACCCTCGACCGGGTGGGCCTTCATCAACGCGAACTCCTCGTCGTTGAACTTGCCCTTCTTGTTCAGGATCTCGAGGGGAATGACACGCTTGCCGATGTCGTGCAGCAGCGCGGCGGTCGCCAGGTCGTGGGCACTTCCGTCATCGAAGCCGAGAACCTGCCCGAGGGAGGTGCTCAACATCGCCACGTTCAAGGTGTGGACGAAGGTGTACTCGTCATGTTCCTTGAGCGGTGCGAGCGGCAGCACGCCGTGGGCGTTCTGGCTGACCACTCGCGACAGCGAGGCGACGATTCCGCGCAGGGCTCCGGTATCCAGGGTGCGGTTGTTGTCGACGTCGTTCCAGACATCGGAGAGCGCCTCTCCGGCGTCGCTCGCCTCCTCGTAGACCGGATGGTCCGGGGCGTCGCCTTCCTCCGTCGAACGTCGTTCGAGGTCCTGCAGCGACTCCAGTCGGATGCAGGAGGTCGGTTCGAGGACGAGAGGGTTTCCGGCCAGCGATTCGGCCAGCGCGTCGAGAATCGAACGGACCTCGCACGCTTCCAGTCCGGCCCGGAAGGTGACGCGGTCGACACCGGCGTCCCGGAGCTTGCGGAACAACGTCTCGCAGAGGGTGTCGCTGGAGGGCAGGATCTTGTTGTCGAAGATCACCCGGTTGTCGACGGCGAACAACATCACCTCCCGCCGATCGACGAACAGCTCTTCGAGTAACCGCAGCGCCTTGCTCTCGGAGGCTCCGATCCGGGGGTGGCCGGAGGGGTACAGCGCCCGAGCGAGCAGTGCGCTCTGAAGTTCCAGGCATACCGTGTTGATCTTGCCGATCATTCGTCGCCCCTTACCGCCGAGCGTCGAATCGAGGGCAGCACCCGGGAGAGCCGGCCGGCCGGCGATCGACGCCAGCGCTGGAGAGAGTCCCGCGTCGCGTCGTCGTCGTGCAGTTCCAGCAGTTCGGCGATCATCAGCGCGCGGGAGATCCGCGTGGGCTGCATGCTCCAGTGCAACGAGTCAAGGGCTTCGCGCAAGGCCACGTAACCCCGCTGGCCCCCCGACGGTAGCGCTCGCGCGGCCCGGGCAGCCATCCCCGGCGTCGGTTCGACTCCCGTCAGACGTCCGGCGACGAAGCGCCCCAGCGTCTCGATCGCCCGGGGGGTTCCGTGGTGCGAGAGCCGGAAGATCGCGATCGCGACGAGACGCTGGTCGGCGTCTCCCAGAGCACGGGTCAGGTGGCGCTCGAGTGCGCCCGGCCGGCGATCCACCTCGCAGAGCAGCAGGACGGCCTCCCGGCGGACGCGGTCCTCGGCATGGGCGGCCAGGTCGGTCAGGATCGGAGTCGCCGCGCCGGAATCGAGTTCGCGCAGGATCTCGAAGATCGGTTTCAGCCGGGGCCAGCCGGCGGCCGAGCGCTCTTCGACCATCGCCGCGATCCGCTCGGGGCCGGCGTCGGCGACGAACCGGATCAACTTCTGGGAGATGTCGTGGGGCCGCTTGCGATCGACGAAGTCGAGGGCCAGGCCGACGGCGGAGCTGCCGCCCAGTCCAAGCAGGTCGACGGCGGCATCGGGCAGATGGGAGCCGGAGCAGGCGCGGCTGAGGATCTCCAGGATCCGGCGCTCCTTGCCGAACTCCTCCAGGAACCCGTTGGCGGCCCGTCGCGTCGTCTGCCCCTGCTTGCTCAGCAGGCTGTAGGTCCGCGCCGAGACGGCGGCGTCACGCAGCGCCTCGAACCGTCGATGGGCCAGCAGGCGATCGGCGGAGGCCTCGATGTAACCGAATAGTCCGGCGCGATGCTCGTCCCCGCCGGACTTGCCGAGGGCCAGTACGGCGATCTCGGCCGCATGCAGCCGGACATCCTCGGCATCCCGTGGGTCGCGATACTTCCCGTCCATCACGTGGTCGGTCGCCTGCACGTCCGAGGTGGCGAGGTCGTCGAGCAGCGCCTGATAGGCGTCGGGGTTCGGGTCCTCGTCGGAGCGCCGCTGGAACAGTTCTTCCAGGGCGGCGCGCATGTTCGTCGCTTCCTCGACACCCGGCGGGGGCTCGATGCCCCAGCGGGTCATCACGTCTTGCAGGCCCGAGGCCAGGCTCGATCGTTCGCCGGAGATGCGGACGAGCTTGTTCATCAACGTGAGCAGCTGCTCCGGCACACGGCGACCGGTCCGGTCGACTTCCTGAAGGGCGTCGAGCAGATCCGGCTCCGGGATCAGCTCGGCCAGATCGGTCAGCAGCGGAATGTTGTTCTCGCCGGTGTCGACGCGCAGCAGGTCTCCGCGGAGCTCGGGATTCAATTCGGCGATGAACTCGCGCAGCCGCGCCCGCAACGCCTCCTGCTCTTCCGGTGACAGCGACTCGATCCGCCCACTCATGCTGTGGATCCGTCGACGCAGCCCTCCGATGCCCGTGCCCTCGTTGTTCTCGATCTGTTCGTTGACCTGCCGCGCCAGCTCGGCGCCGAGGTCGGGATGGGTCTCGACCGGGTCGCTCAGGCCGGTGCAGAGGCGCTCCCAGACCTGCGGACCATCCGGACCGGACGCGTGCCCCCGCAGTCCTTCGGTGAACTGCAGCTTGCCGTAGTCGAGGGGGATCGCGACGAGGTGATCGGTCGCCCGCTGCTCGAGCTGTTCGACCACCGTTCCGCCCTTGTGTCGCTCCCGGCGGCAGTAGCCCAGCACCTCGATGAAGTGCTGCAGCTCGACGGCGTCCAGATCGCGGTGAAATTCGACGGCGGCGATGTCGAGATCGTGGAGCAGCATCGCCAGCGACTGCAGCGCTCCTGTCGACTCGTCGAGGGGCTCGTCGTCGAGCAGCAGTCGGTCCCGTGCGACACCGACGTGAATCGACGCGCGGGATTCGAGCGCCTCCTCGAACTCGTGGGTCGAACGTGCCAGGGCTTCGGGGATCGCCGGATGGCCGCTGGGGTAGATCGACGTCTTCTGGTAGGCCCGATACAGACTCTGCAGCGCGCCCACGAGGGGCTCGTCGTGCATCACGGCTGTTTCCGAGGCCGGCAGCGCCGCCTCGGGAGTTTCGGTCGGGCTCATGGGTTCCCCTGGACTTCCAAGAAAACGTCGGACACGCCCGAATCGTTGTCAAACATCTGGCGGCAATCTTCGGTACGAGATCGTTACGATCTCGTAAGTCGGTCGGCGGATCAGTTCGCCGCCGGCTCGCTGGGGATCCGCTCGAGTGCCGCCCGGGCTCGCCGGAGTAGCGCTGGGTCGGCATCGGCAAGCTCGATCGCCCGGGTCAGACGCTCCCGGGCATCCACGCCTCGTCCCAGCAGTCCATAGGCCTGGCCGGTCTGCAGCAGCATTCGTGCGGCCGTGGTGCGGCGACCGTCGATCTCGGCGGCTTCGATCCCCAGATCCCAGAACTCGATCGCCTGGACCGGCCGTTCGGTCCGCAGCAGGAACTGGCCGAACTCGTCGAGGACGATCAACCGCAGTTCCGGTGTGGCGCCGTCGTCGGCATCGTCGAGGTCGAAGGAGGCGTCGAGGGCCCGGGCGAAGGCGATCTCGGCCTCGTCGTTGTGGCCCAGGGCCGCCGCGGCCCTGGCCTCGATCAAGGTGTACGTCGCCCGGGCGTCGGGAGTGGCCGCGTCGGCGCCATGGCGCCTGGATTCCTGCTTGGCCTCCAGAAACAGGCGAGCGGCCTCTTCCCGGCGACCGTCCCGGAGGAGCTCCTTCCCTCGCAGATCCATCACCTGGCACAGCTCGAGCCATACGAGATCGGCCTGGCCCGGTGCCTGGGCTACCGTCGCCCGCAGGACTTCTTCGGCGCCACGCAGGTCGCCGTTCATGCCGCGGAAGCGACCGGCGTTCAACCCGGCCCGGGCGTTTCCCGGGGCGAGGGCGACGGCTCGATCGAACGCCTCGAGGGCACCGGATCGGTCGCCGGCGGCGAGGCGCGCCGCGCCGAGGTTGTTCCAGGAGAGGGAGCTGGCCGGGGTGGCCAGCACCGCGGCGCGAAACAGCGTCAGGTCGTCTCGCCAGTCCCGAACCCGAACTCCGGTCCGCACCGCCAGCAGCAGCAGGATGGCCAGTGCGATCCCGAGGCGCAGCCGGCGGTCCAGCTTCAGGATGTCCCCGGCGCGGGCGGCGAGGCTGCCGAGAATCGCCGCGATCCCGACCATCGGCAGGTAGAGCGCGCGCTCGGCCATGACGATCGGCGCCGCGAAGAACAGGTGCGAGACCAGCGCGTAGCTCCCCAGCCCGGCGATGAGACCGAAGCGGGTCAACCTGTCGCCGCGTTGCGCGCGAGCCAGGCCGAATGCGATTCCGGCGATCAGCAGCGCCGACAGCACGAGCCGCGGCTCCAGCAGGCTCTCGACCGGCGGCACGACCGCGGCGAAGTAGTCGACGCTGAGCGTGCGGGGGAACAGCAGGATCACGCAGTAACGGGCGGCGATGACGAGCGCCGTGGCCCAGCGCACAGCCGGAGAGGTGTCGACCAGCGGGTTCTTCCAGAGTTCGTCGCCGGCGTCGGCTCCGCCGAACCACTCGCCGACCGCCTGGTGGCGCAGCAGCAGATAGCCGGCCACGGCGACGAGATGAACCGGGCCGATCCAGCGCCAGCGCGACCACAGGACGGCGGGCAACTCCGCCCGGCGGACACCCCGGGTGCCGGCCAGAGCGACGTCGACCGCCAGCAGCAGCGCCGGGAACGTGATCGCCGACTCCTTCGAGAGCAGCCCGGCGAAGACCAGGAATCCGGAGCCCAGGGCCAGGGGCAGCGAGGTCAGCCGACCTCCGGCCTTCCGGGCGTGAAGGCCGGCGGCCCCGACGAGGAACAGAACCGCCAGCAGATCGCCCCGCCCGACGATCCAGGCCACCGCCTCGGTCTGGACCGGGTGCAGTCCGAACAGACCGGCACAGAACGCCGCCAGCTCGGCAGAGGCGAAACGCAGCAGCAGACGGAAGACGAGGAGGGTCGTCAGCAGGTGGAGCAGGAGGTTGGTCAGGTGGAACCCGGCGGGCCCGGGCCCCTGGATCGCCCGGTCGAGGGCCAGGCTCCAGCTGGTCATCGGCCGGTAGTACCCGAACGTCGAACCGCCGGCCCAGAACGGGCGGGCGAGGTGGTCCGCCGGCGCCAGGGTGTCGAGGTCGGCGGCTCCCTGGACCAGGGTCGTGTCGTCGTAGACGAAGCCGTTCCCCAGGACGCCGGCGAAGGCGGCCGCCACCGTTGCGGTGACCAGCAGGGCCAGAATCCAGGGCTTCCGATCGACCATTCGGGATAGATACACCTGCTCCGGGGCCCTCACAACCCGGTCCGGCGGGACGAATCGGCTGGCGCTTCCGGCGGGCGGATGCTTCCATGTCCGCACACCCTTCGGGGCAGGCCCGAACCGGGTTGGGAAACGCAAGTGGAAAGGCCCGGGTTTTCAGATCGGAACTGCCCCGCGGAGGGCGAAGTCAGCGGGGTGTCCGGCATGGCTCCGAGGCTCGCAAGTGCAAAAAACACAGGGATTTACAGTTTTTTACAGCCTCTTGGCCCGGCGCCCGGGCACCGAGGACGTAAAGTCCCTCAGATCGGTGGAACAGGATCGGGGCTCGGAGTCGGGCCCGTCACGGCGTCTCGGCCGCGAGACGCGTCGAGGATGGTGTACATGAGAAGCAAGCGCGTTGTGTTGACGGCCATTCTGCTCGCCGCAGCGCTGCCGGCGATCGCCGGCGAATGGCCCAGCTGGCGGGGCCCCGATTACCAGGGAAGCTCCCCGGAAACCGGTCTGGTCTCCACCTGGGAGCCCGGTGGCGAAAACATGGTCTGGCACGACCCGGCCTTCATCGGTCGGTCCACCCCTGTCGTCATCGATGGTCGTGTCTGCGCGAGCGGTCGCGTCGGTACCGGCGTCGATCGTCAGGAGACCGTCGCCTGCTGGGATGCCGAGACCGGCAAGCGCCTCTGGGAAGACCGATTCAACGTCTACAACACTACCGTTCCGTACAACCGCGTCGGCTGGGCCAGCCTCGTGGCGGATCCGGTCACCGGCAACGTCTATCATCACGGCGTCGCCGGACAGCTCCGCGCCTACGCCCCCGACGGGACGTTGCTCTGGGACCACTTCCTGACCGAGACGATCGGCCACCTGGGAGGTTACGGCGGCAGAACCCAGACGCCGATCATCGAGGGCGATCAGCTGATCCTGACCTTCGTCACCTCGGGCTGGGGCGACATGCCCGCTCCGCGGCACCGGTTCTGGTCCTTCGACAAGGATACCGGGCACCACAAGTGGGTCTTCGAGACGGAACACCCGCCCTTCGACATGAACACCCAGGGCGGACCGATCGTCGTCGACGTGGGCAACGAGCGCATGCTGATCAGCGGCGCCGCTGACGGTCACGTCTACGGGCTGCGAGCCGCCACCGGCGAGCGGATCTGGAAGTTCAACCTGAGCCGTCGCGGTATCAACGTCACGCCGGTCTACAACGACGGGGTCGTCTACATCTCCCACAGCGAGGAGAACATCGACGACCCGCTGATGGGCCGGATCGTGGCCATCGACGCGACCGGCAAGGGTGACGTGACGGCGACCCACGAGAAGTGGCGCATCAACGAGTTCAGCGGAGGCTTCCCCTCACCGGCCTACCACGGGGGCAAACTGTACTGGATCGACAACTCGGCGAACCTGTACCAGGTCGACGCTGCCGAGGGCAAGATCGACTGGACCTACAGCGTGGGCACCGTCGGCAAGGCCTCCCCGCTGGTGGCGGACGGAAAGCTCTACGTCACCGAGACCAACGGCCGGGTGCACATCCTGCAGCCGGGCCAGGACGGTGCGAAGGAACTCAGCTTCCACGAGATCAAGAGCGAGGGAGAACGCTACGCCGAGATCTACGGCTCGTTCGCGGCGGCCTACGGTCGCCTGTACTTCACCAGCGAGGGTGGGGTCTACTGTCTCGGCAAGAAGGACCGGAAGATCGAGGTTCCGGCTCGGCCGGCGATGCGTGAAGTACCCGCCGCCAGTCCGAAGCACATTCCCCAGTGGGTGCGGGTCGAGCCGTCGGAAGTCCTGATCCGTCCCGGCGAGACCGTCGAGTTCACGGCGGTCGCCTTCGACGCCGTCGGCAACATGTACAAGGTGCCGGTGACCACCGAGTGGGGCACCGACCGGCTGGCCGGCAAGCTGGCCAAGGACGGGACGTTCGTTGCCGACTCGGAGAACAAGGTCAGCGCCGGGCGGGTGACCGCCAAGATCGGTGACGGCGAAGGGTTCGCTCGCGTGCGCATCATCCCCGATCTGCCCTGGAGCTTCGACTTCAGCGACATCGCGGATGGACAGGTGCCTCCCCAGTGGGTCGGCGCCCGCGGCAAGTACACCGTGCGCGAGGTGGACGGCGAGAAGATGCTGGTCAAGCTGAAGCGCGACAGCGGTCTGCTGCGCAACGCCTTCTACCTGGGCCACGACGACCTGAGCAATTACACGATCGAGGCCGATCTCAAGGGTGCGCTGATCAAGCGCAGGCGTGCCGATCTCGGCCTGATCAACAGCGGGTACACCCTGGATCTGCTGGGGAACGGGCAGAAGCTGCAGGTGCGTTCCTGGCCGTCCGAGAACCGCATGATGCAGGAGATCGACTTCGCGTGGGACCCCGACGTCTGGTACCGGATGGTATTCCGCGTCGAGACCACCAAGGACAAGGCGACGATCAAAGGTAAGGTCTGGAAGAAAGGTGAGCCGGAGCCTGCCGACTGGACCATGGTCGTCGAGGATCCGTATCCGATCATGCAGGGTAGCCCGGGCGTGAGCGGCTACTCACCGGTCGACATCTATTACGACAACATCAAGGTGACGGGGAATCAGTGATGAACAAGAAGACAGGTTGGGGCTTGCTCGTCGTGGCCGCACTGCTCGTGGTGCTGCCGGTCGCGGCGAAGGACAAGAAAAAGAAGAAGGGACCGGCGGAGAAGCCTGCGGCGGCGGTCGAGCAGACCGTGGCGATGTTCGGCAACACGCTGAACCGCAACATGATCTCGCCGGAGACAGGACTGCCGACCAAGTGGGATCTGCAGAAGGGTGAGAACATCAAGTGGGTCGCCGAGCTCGGCTCCCAGACCTACGCCGGCCCGATCGTCGCCGGTGGCAAGGTCTACGTCGGCACCAACAACCAGCGTGAGTACAACCCCAAGCTGAAGGGCGACCGGGGCAACGTGATGGCCTTCGACCTCGAGACCGGCGAGCTGATCTGGCAGTCGGCCCACGCCAAGCTCGGAGCCGGCCGGGTCAACGACTGGCCGCTTCAGGGCGTCTGCTCGACACCCCACGTCGATGGCGAGCGGATCTGGTACCTGTCCAACCGCGCCGAGGTGATCTGCGCCGACACCGAGGGTTTCCACGACGGCGAGAACGACGGCCCGTTCAAGAGCGAGGAGAACACCGAGAAGATCGACGAGGACATCATCTGGAAGTACGACCTGATCGGCGAACTCGACGTCTTCCCCCACAACCTCGCCGCCGGTAGCCCGCTGATCGTCGACGACATTCTCTACGTGGTCACGGGGCAGGGTGTCGACGAAGGGCACATCAACGTTCCGGCCCCGTTCTCGCCCAGCCTCGTCGCGTTGAACAAGAACACCGGCGAGCTGGTCTGGGAGCACTCCGAGCCGGGAGAGAACACCCTGCATGGCAGCTGGTCCAACCCGTCCTTTGCCGTGGCCAAGGGGCGCCCCCAGGTGATGTACCCCGGCGGCGACGGAATCCTCTACTCCTTCGAGCCGAAGACCGGCAAGCTGCTCTGGAAGTTCGACCTGAACCCCAAGGGCTCCAAGTGGGAGCTGGGCGGTCGCGGGACCAAGAACAACGTCATCTCCACTCCCGTGATCGTCAACGACATCGTCTACGTCGGTGTCGGTCAGGATCCGGAACACGGCGAAGGCCCCGGCAACCTGTGGGCGATCGATCCCGGCATGGACGGGGACGTCACCGAGAAGGCCGTGATCTGGCACCGCGGCGGTGAGGACTTCCATCGCACGATGTCCAGCGCGTCGATCGTCGACGATCTGATGTACATCGCCGACCTCAACGGCTTCGTGTATTGCCTCGACCCCAAGACCGGCGCGGAGCACTGGAAGTACGATGCGTTCGCCGCGATCTGGGGCTCGACGTTCGTCGCCGACGGCAAGGTCTATATCGGTGACGAGGACGGCGACATCGCGGTGCTGCGCCACGGCAAGAAGCTCGAGTTGCTCCACGAGACGAACATGGGTTCCGCGGTCTACACGACCCCCGTCGCGCTCAACGGCGTGATCTACGTCGCCAGTCGCACCCGCCTGTTCGCGATCGAGGAAGGTAAGACCTGGACGCAACCTGCCGAATCCAAGGGACCGTGAGGTAACGACGATGGCGATCGTGAGCGGCGAACTGGAGAAACGAGCGACGGCGGCGCGTGAGCGGATGGACGCCCACGTTCGCGAGATGGTGGCCTGGCACTTCGACGAGAAGACGGGCTGCCCCTTCTGGCTGGAGAAGAAGGCCGACTGGGACTTCGACCCGATCAAGGAGATCGGCGCGTACGCCGATCTCAAGATCCTCGGTCACTTCGAGGACGAGTGGCTTCGCGGCGGGCCGGTACGCCGCTGGGTGCCGAAGGCGCTCGCCGACAAGCCGTGGTTCGTCTTCGAGACCGGCGGCTCGACCGGTGTGCCCAAGAGCCGGATGAACCACAACGACTTCCAGACCGACTACGAGATCTTCGGCGACAACCTGAACGACGAGACCTTTCCGAAGGGCGCCGACTGGCTGATGCTCGGCCCGACCGGCCCCCGGCGGCTACGACTGGCGATCGAGCATCTGTGTCAGTACCGGGGCGGGATCTGCTTCCACGTCGACCTCGACCCGCGCTGGGTCAACAAGCTGGTCAAGGCGCAGCGGATGCACGATCTCGACGCCTACAAGACCCACTGCACCGATCAGGCGCTGACGATCCTGCGCGCTCACGACAACATCAAGTGCCTGTTCACCACGCCGAAGCTGCTCGAGGCGCTGTGCGAGAAGGTCTCGCTGCCCAAGCTGGGCATCACCGGCATCTTCTGCGGCGGCACCGAGATGAACGCCCAGTTCAATCGATTCGCCCGGGAAGAGCTGGTGCCGGGGATCGACTTCGTGCCGACCTACGGCAACACGTTGATGGGACTGGCGGCGCCGAAGCCGCTGGAGCCCGGCGACGAATACGCGATCACCTACTACCCGCCGAATCCCCGGGCGGCCTTCGAGATCGTCGACTTCGACGACTACGACAAGGTCGTGCCTTATGGTGAGGTCGGCCGGGTGCTGCTGACGACGCTGACCCGCGAGTTCTTCATGCCGCGTTTCCCCGAGCGGGACGAGGGCACCCGTGCCGCCCCCTGCGACCGCTACCCGTGGGACGGAGTCCGGGGGCTCGGACTGCTCCGGACGCTCAAGAGTTCCGTGGCCGTCGGAGTCTACTGATGATCCACGTTCCCGCACTGCGCGCCGGACAGCCATACCGCAGTCTCGACGTACACGAGTTGAACCACATCAGCACCGGCGAGCCGGTCGCCCTGCTTTCGCAGGTCAATGCGGGGATCGTCTCCCGGGATCTCCGGAACACGAAACAGAATCAGCAAGCCCTGGGGGCGATGGACAGCCGGTCGCTGCTGGAGATGCTGGGTCGTGCGGCGGAGCTGTTCCTGAACGGCGAACTGCTGGTCGATCCGGTCGAAGGCGTCATGCAGACGGCCGACGACTACGTACGCACCCAGTCGTCGACCACCGGAATGCCCGAGAGCCTCTGCCGGGCGAACATGACCAAGGTCCACTTCGTGATGGCCGAGGCGGCGACGGTGATCGCCGGCCTGACCCGTGGCCTGGATCTGGCGACCCTCGATCGCGGCTGGGGCAATCAGGACGGCCGCACCGTCAGTTACCGCCGCGAGGCCGATTCCCTCGGCGCGGTGCTGCCCAGCAACTCCCCCGGCGTGCACTCACTCTGGGTGCCCGCGATCGCCTTGAAGGTGCCGGTCGTCCTCAAGCCCGGCAGCCAGGAGCCCTGGACGCCGATGCGCATCTTGCAGGCGCTGCTCGCCGCCGGATGTCCGGCCGAGGCGCTCGGCTTCTATCCGACGACCTATGCCGGCGCCGCCGAGATTCTGTTGCGTACCGATCGTTCGATGATCTTCGGTGACGAATCGACGGTCGCCCCCTGGCGTCAGGATCCCCGGGTGCAGCTGCACGGTCCGGGCTGGAGCAAGGTGATCCTCGGCGAGGATGCCGTCGACGGCTGGCAGGACCATCTCGACCTGATCGTCTCGTCGGTTGCCGACAACGGTGGCCGATCCTGTATCAACGCCTCGGGAGTCTGGGTGCCGCGTCACGGCAAGCAGATCGCCGATGCACTCGCGCAACGAATGGCGAAGATCGTCGCCCTCCCACTGACCGATCCGGCTGCGCCGGTGGCCGCCTTCTCGAACCCGGTCGTGGCCCACAAGATCAGCGAGTACATCGACTCGCTGCTCGCCGACGGCGGCGCCGAGGACTTGACGGCGAAGTACCGGGGGAACGACCGGGTCGTCGAGGTCGACGGCTGCACCTTCCTGCAGCCGACGGTGATCTGGAGCGACGACCCGTCACATCCGATCGTCTCCTGCGAGTTCCTCTTCCCGTTCGTCAGCGTCGTCGAGTGTCCCCAGGCCCAGCTCGCCGATCGCATCGGGCCGACGCTGGTGGCGACCGCCATCACCGAGGACGACGCGTTCGCCCGGGAGATGATGCTGGTCCGGGACATCGACCGGTTGAACCTCGGCGCGTTCCCGACCAGTCGCGTCTCCTGGGATCAACCCCACGAGGGGAACCTGTTCGAACACCTCTATCGGCAGCGGGCCTTCCAGTCGCCGGATAGCGAGGCTGCCGCCTGATGCTCGGTCTCTCCGAGATGAGCGCCGGCTCCGATTCCTGGGACGTCGTCTTCGGCACGACCCGGGTCGTCTTCGGCCGGAACGCCGTCGACTCGCTCGGCGAACTGGTGCTGGACCTCGGGGCCAAGTCGGTCCTGATCGTCTCGGATCCGAAGCTGCTCTCCGCAGGCCACGTCGATCGTGCGGCGACGGTGCTCCGGGCGGCCTCGATCGACGTCGCGATCTTCACCGGAATCGAGGAGAACCCGACGACGGCGAACATCCGCGCCGGGGTCGAGTTCGCCAGGCAGCACGACGTGCGCTGCATCGTCGGCCTCGGTGGCGGTAGCGCGATGGACGGCGCGAAGGGGATCAACTTCCTGCTGACCAACGGCGGGGAGATGAAGGACTACTGGGGCCATGGCAAGGCGACCCAGCCGATGCTGCCGTCGATCGGTGTTCCGACGACGGCAGGCACCGGGAGCGAGGCCCAGTCCTACACGCTGATCGCCGACGAGGAGACCGGCGCGAAGATGGCCTGCGGCGATCGGAAGGCGATCTTTCGCACCGTGGTGCTGGACCCGTGCCTCTGCGCCAGCCGCGCCGACGCAGTCGCTGCGGCCACGGTGATCGACGCGATCACCCACGCCGTCGAGTCCTACGTCTCCACCGTCGCCAACGCACCGTCGCGCCTGTTCGGCCCGAGGCCTGGCGGCTGCTCGATCCGATGCGCTTTCCTGCGGTGCCGCGCGCGGTCCGCCGGCCAACCTCGAAGTCCTGGGGCGACATGATGCTCGGCGCGTTCATCGCCGGTGTGGCGATCGAGCACTCGATGCTCGGCGCGGCCCACGCCTGCGCCAACCCGCTGACCGCGCGCTACGGCACGATCCCCACGGCACGCCGGTCGGCCTGATGCTGCCGCACGTGATGCGCTTCAACGCGCCCGCGGTGGCGACTTCCTACGACGATCTCGACGGCGAGTGGAACGGCCGGATCGCTCGGTCGCTCGGCTGGATGACCGCGTGCTGAGCGTTGCAGGGCCTGCCGGGGCTTCCGCGCGACTGTGCGCTGACGCGCGAGGTTCCCGAACGTAGCCGTTGGCCGTCGCCGCAGAGGCCGCGACCCAGTGGACGGCGGGTTTCAACCCGCGGCCCGACGGCGCCAGGAGTTGCTGGAGATCTATGAAGGCGTACTGAACCGGAGCGGGCGTCGGGCGCCGCGTGGGCTGGCTCGGCTGCTGCTGTGACCTCGGTGCTCGCTGGCGGCGCTTGCGGCGGCCGCCGAGCGATGGCCGATCTTCCGCGGGAATCCGCACGTGACGGCGTCCGCGGCTCGACCCAGAGTTGCCCGGCGAGTCCTCGAGGTGCTGTGGGTCTTCGAGGCGGCCGACGGCGATCGAGGGCGCCGCCGCCGTCGACTCGACGGCGGGTCTTCGTCGGTGGCGCTCGACGGGATGCTGCACGCGCTCGACCTGCACGACGGCAAGCGCGGCTGGACTACGAGGCGGCGAGCCGAGATCAGTTCGTCGCCGGCGGTTCGCGACGGTGTGGTCTACTTCGGCGATGCCGACGGGTACCTTGCACGCCGTCGACGCGCGAGCGGCAAGGCGCCGCTGGACCTTCGACACCGAGCGCGGAGATCGTCTCGCTCGGCCAACCACTCGAAGCGTCGATCTTCTTCGGCTCGCACGACGAGTAGCTCTACGCGCCTGTCCGCGGGCCGACGGCACGTTGATCTGGAAGGTCCAGACCGACGGCTACGTCTACGGCACGCCGGCGCTCGACGGACCGACGACGAAGCTCGTGTTCTCGGCGGGTTGCGACGGTTTCCTGCGCGTGCTGTCGACGCCGACGGAC
This sequence comes from uncultured bacterium, assembly GCA_942490715.1. Taxonomy (GTDB): domain Bacteria; phylum Acidobacteriota; class Polarisedimenticolia; order Polarisedimenticolales; family Polarisedimenticolaceae; genus CALNYP01. The sequence goes on along the minus strand of CALNYP010000059.1, from coordinate 23,174 downwards.
GGCACGGAGCTGCACCGAGGTCGAGCTCGGCGGCTACGTCGGTGCCAGCCCGGCGGTCGACGGGCGGACGTCCTACGTCGGCGACCTACGAGAACCAGGTCGTCGCCGTCGATCTCGCGACGGCGCGAAGCTCCTGGACGCTACGAGCACCGACGAGCGGAAGTTCCCGTACCTCTCCTCGGCCGCCACCGACGGCGTCGGGTCATCGTCGGCGGCCGGGACAAGACGTTCACGCGCTCGATGCGAAGAGCGGCGAGCAGCTCTGGAGCCGGTCGTTTCCCACCCGCGGCAAGGTCGACTCCTCTCCGGTCATCGTCGGCGAGCGGGTCTATTTCGGCCTGGCGAGCGGCGAGGTCGTGGCCCTGGACCTGCTCACCGGCGAAGCGGTCTGGAGTTTCGACACGGCGCGCCGCATCGTGGGCTCGCCGAGCGTCGCCGACGGCGGCTGGTGATCGGCAACATCCGACGGGCAACTGTTCTGCTTCGGCCCTCGCAGGCACCGAGGAACTGATGACACGATGACCAAGGGCGATCCCGCAACCACGGTCGGCGAAACAGCGACCAGACCGAGGTGGGCAGCGTCTTCGTCTCGAACTACCCGCCGTACTCGTTCTGGAGCGCGCACCGCGATCCCGCTGCACAGCGCGCCCTCGACACGGCGCCCCGGCACCGGGCACGCCGCTCGGCCTCTACCTGCACATCCCGTTCTGCCGCAAGCGCTGCAAGTTCTGCTACTTCAAGGTCTACACCGAGAAGAACTCGCAGGACGTCAAGCGCTACCTCGATGCGCTCGGTCGCGAGGTGGAGCTGTATGCGGCGAGCCTCTCGAGTTGCCGCCCGCCCGCTGGAGTTCGTCTACTTCGGCGGTGGCACGCCCTCGTTCATCAGCAGCCGCACACCTACGTCGGCCTGGTCGATGCCGTCAAGGCGTCGATTCCCTGGGAGCGGCGTTCGAGGAGGTGACCTTCGAGTGCGAGCCGGGCACGCTGACCGAGGCCAAGCTGGAGGCGATCCGCGAGATCGGCGTGACGCGGCTCAGTCTGGGCGTGGAGAACTTGAACGACCGATTCTGGAGCGAGAACGGCGGGCCCACGTCACCAAGGAGATCGACCGCGTCGCGCCGTGGATCCGCGAGCAGGGGTTCGACCAGGTCAACATCGACCTGATCGCCGGCATGGTCGGCGAGAACTGGGACAGCTGGAAGGACAGCGTGCAGAAGGCGCTCGAGATGGACCCGGACAGCGTCACGGTCTACCAGATGGAGCTGCCCTACAACACGATCTACTCGCAGCAGGTGCTCGACGGCGAGTCCGCGGTGCCGGTGGCGGACTGGGAACTCAAGCGCGCCTGGCAGGACTACGCCTTCGAGCAGTTCGAGCCGGCCGGCTACGAGATCTCCAGCGCCTACACCATCGTGCGCCGCGACAGGGCCTGTCGCCCTTCGTCTACCGCAACTCCGTCTTATCCCGGGCACGCCGGACTCTCGAGGCGATGAGGAGATTGCTCAAGGATCCCAAGTCGGAGCATCCACGGCTCGACAACAAGCAATGATCCGGACGCTCACGAACCGCATCCTGACACCAGCACTCGGCCTGGCCGGATGGCTGATGACGGCCGGGTCCGCCCTGGCGCAGATCACCGTGGTCAACACGGGCTCGCTGGTGTCGCCGACCGGTGACGATCCGAAACTGCGGTGCTGTCGTTCGACGCCGGGACCCACGGCGGACAAGCTCATCGTCAGGTCAGCGCGGAGGGCCAGAGCGTGGCGTCCATCACCTACCAAGGCGCGCCCTGGTTCCAGGCACTGGGGCCGGTTGGGCGCAACAAGGGAATCTTCTATTTCGACAATCCCTTCACCGGCGGGGCGGCTGATCTCACGGTCGCTCTGGAGGAAGGTGTCCTCGAACGGAATCGCCTTTGGTGTGGTCTCGGTCTCCGGTGCCGCTCCGGGAGTCGCCGCGGCTGCTGCCAATGCCGGTGCAACCAGCGTGACCTTGCCGGTGCCGGTGTCCGGAAGTCTCGTGGTCAGTGGCTATGCCGCCAACGGCAGCGGCACCATCACCCTGCCTGCGGGACACACCCCGCTCTACAACTCAAGCAACATTGGCTCCGCCCATGCGGCGGCAAGTTATGCCAATGCCCAGCCCGCCGGATCGCGGACCTATTCCTAGACCGACACCAATCCCCTTACTCCGGTGACGTGCGCCGCGGTCTTCGTGCCGGCCACCGCTGCTCCGGTCATCACGGCCACTAGTCCGCCACCGGTGCAACCGCCGTCGCGGCCGGACGCCAACCTGACCGTCACCTTCAGCGAACCGGTGGTGGCCGGCAGCGGCAGCATCGAATTGTGGCAGACCGGCGGTACCTCACCCGCTTGAGTCATTCGAGGTCACGAACTCGTCATCGCAGCTCACCTTCGACGGTCCGCACCTGACCATCGACCCCGTCGGCAACCTCGCTCCTGGGCACAGTGTACTACGTCCTGATCGGTTCCGCCGCCGTGGTCGACACCTCCGGTGGCAACCCGTTCGCGGGCATCAACGATCCCACCGGGTGGACATTCTCCACCGGCAGCACCCGCCGCTTGGCCCCACCTTCTCGCCTGCGGACGATGCCTTCGGCGTGGCATTGGATTCCAATCTCGTGGCGACCTTCAGCGAGACCATCCAGAAGGGGACCGGCAAGATCACCATCCACAAGGGCGATGGCTCGGTGTTCGAAGCCATCGACGTCACCACCGCCGCCGTCACGGTGGTTGGAGGGCAAGGAAGGTTCATCAATCCTGCCAACGACTTCGTGGCCGGCACCGGATACCATGTCCTGATCGACAGCACCGCGATCCAGCAACACCGCTGGTCAAGGGTTACGCGGGGATTTCCGATCCCCACGGTGTGGGACTACACCGCACAAGCCTGACTATGGTCACGGTCGATGGCCGACTCGAGTGGATGATCCAGCAGAACATTGCCAATCCGTGGCCGAGCATGACCGGTGCGCCGGGCATGGCCTGCTATGCGCTGGCGGCTCTCCATCAGGGCACCGACCTGGAGACAGCCAACGATTTCATCAACCAGTTCCACAGCCAGTATCCGGTCCCGGACAGCGACACCATCGGCTTCGATGCCTACTTCAAGCTGCACCTCATCTGGCGCGTCTACCACGATCCGGCGATGAACGCCCGGCTGACGCCGCAGGCGCGCGCCAACATCGAGGACATGATGTGGCTCTGGATCCGCACCCGTAGCCTGCTCAGCGAGGCGCAGGGCACGGTGTGGGTCTATCACGGCAGCGAGAACCATGACGCCATGCAGAAGGGCGGGTATCTCCTGTGTGCCGAGGCCCTGAAGGATGTGCCCGGCTATGGCCCGGACCTGGTTCTGGCCGATGGCCGGACCCTTGGCCGAGCACGCCGCCGGGTGGAGCGACTATTTCCAGCGCTACTTCATCGGCCGTGCCCGGGAGGGCATCAATGCCGAGATCGCCAGCCCGATCTACGCGAAATACATGGTCGGGGTTTATTACAACCTCATGGACTTCGCGGAGTCTCCGGCCCTGCGCACCCTGGCCGAGCGGTTCATCACCTTGTACTGGGCGGACACCGCCTCGGACTGGACCCTGTCCGGCGTGCGGGGTGGGGCCGAAACGCGCTGCTACAAGGAGAACTATCTCCGGCTGGGAACCCAGTATTCCTTCAACGACATCTTGTGGGGCTACGGTTGGCACTCCGACGCCGGGCCGGTCCGCACCTACGGCCTGATCCCCGCCACCAGCGCCTACCGCGTGCCCGGGATCATCACGGCCTGCGCCGCGGATCCCGCGCGTCCGAACCATCTCTACCTCCCGTCGCTGGGGCCGGACCAGTGGCAGCGTCGGGGAGGACAACCTCGTCACCTTCGACATCGGGAACTCCAACCTGCGCCGCGACACCTGGGTCACGCCCCACTACACCATGGGCACCCTGACCTTCGACATGAACCGGGACTACCTCCAGATCATCGACCAGAACCGCGCCATGGGCGTGATGTTCGCCTCCGGCCTCAACGACCGGGTGATGGTCTTCGGCAAGGGTGCCACCAGCAACAACAAGAGTTATGCCGACCTCAGCGGCGTCACCCGTGAGGACTGCATGGTGGTGCAGCGCGACAAGAACGCCAACAGCAGCGGCAACGGCACCCTGGTCTTCGTGGCGCAGCGCCTCTGGGACAGCCGCGTCGAAACCGGTGGCTGGCTTTTCCTGCAGACCGGCAACGCCTATTGCGCGATCCGTCCGGCGGGCGGCGGCTACACCGCGGCGCCTCGCTGCCCATGGGGTGGACCTCGGAAATGGGCGACCTGTGGGCGCCGGTGATCATCCAGACGGGCCAGGCCGGTGAATTACGCGGACTTCGCCGCGTTCCGGGCCTCCGTCATCGCCAATGCGCTGAGTTATGTGTCCGGCACGCTCAACTACACCAGCGAGGCGGGCGACACCTTCACCTTCTACGCCAACACCAAGACCACCCCGCGGGTGAACGGAGCCACCGTGAACCTCAATCCGGTCAAAACCTACGACAGCCCCTGGCTCTCGATGGACCATGAGGAAGTCCTCGCCACGGTTTCCTATCCCGGTTACGAGGATCTTGTTGCTGGATTTCGATCCCGCCGCGACGGGCTTCATCGGGGTCAGCGCCAGCGCCCAGCGTTATCAGGATACGAACTCCACGACCCACACCCTCGCCAACTTCACCGCGGCACCCGGCAGCCACCGCAAACTGGTGCTGACCGCCAGTTGGGAAAGCAGCAGTAGCGACATCAGCGCGACCTGGAAAGGAACCGAGAACTTCACGTTAGCCGTGAAACGCGGTGGTGGCAGAAACTCGGCGATCCTCTATCTCGACGACCCGACTCCGGGCACCGGCGACATCGTGGTCACCTTTGGCGTGACAAGCGTCCGTTCGCGTGCATCGGGGTGGCTAGCCTGGTGGGCGCGGCACCGGGGGCGTCGCGGTCGCCTCGTCCGCGTCGGGCACAACCGGCAGCCTCGCCACGCCGGTGGACGAGGCTCTTGGGTCATCGGACTGCACATCAAACAATCGCCCGACGATATCACGGGGCCCTTCGCGAGCACCTCTACAATGGCAACTCGGTTCGTCCGACGGCCACGCCGGGTATCAGAACGAGCCATCGGCCGGGCTGGACAGTTACACCCTGGACCGTCAGTGCACCCGGCGTAGGACAACCATGCTCTGGCGACCTTCGTGCCGGCCATCGGCCGCCTCGGTTCTCGTGGATGCAGCACTCCGGCGGACAATGCTACTCGAGGTGCCGGTCATGGCCAACCTCGTGGCGACCTTCAGTGAGCAGGTCGTGGCAGGCACCGGCATCATCGAACTCTGACAGATCAGTGACAGCTCGCACGGTCGAGAGCTTCGACGTGGCTTCATCTACGCGGCTCACCTTCAGTGGCCAGACGCTCACCATCGCTCCGACCAGCAACCTCGTTCCCGAGAAGCGGTTACTACGTTCTGATCGACTCCGGCGCGATCATCGACACCACCGGCGGCAAAGCCTTCTACAGACATCTCAGACACCGCCGAGTGGAATTTCACCACCGAAGCCGACAATTCTTTCGCCGACTGGATCGCCGATCCCGCCTTCGGGCTCGCAGTAGCCGACCAGGACCTTGACGACGATCCCGATGGCGATGGCATCGACAACGGGGTCGAGAACTTCTTCGGCACCCATCCTGGCGAGTTTTCGCGGGGGCTGCTCGCGGGCACCAGAAGCGGCACCGCTTTCAGGCACCTTCACCTTCGTTCACCCGCGGAACGCCAACCCCGCCGCCGATCTCACCGCAACCGTCTACCGCTGGACAACCGATCTCGCCACATTCCACCTCGACGGCGAGCCCGGCAGTGGAATCACCGTCAGCTTCATCGTGGAGGCGAACACGCCGGCACCCGGCTTGACCCGGGTGACCGCCACGGTTTCCGGGCCACCTCCCGAGCGTCTGTTTTTCGATATCAAGGTGTCGGGGCCTTGAACGATTTCCGATGAACGATCCCGTCATCCGCTGGCAGCATACGCCGCAGTTCGAGGCCGGCAGTCCGGTCTTTCCGATAGCCCTGTCCTTCCTTCGCCGTTCCTCCTGCGCGGCATGCGCGGTTGGCACTGGCTGGTGGAGGTGGAAGTTTACACCTTGCAATACTTCCTTGAAGGAAACGGCCGATATGAGGCCGGTGGTTGCCGCTACGATATCAAACCGGGCGATGCTTTCCTGTTCCGCCCCGGCGAACGGATCAGCGGCCAGGGCCTCGACGACCGGCCGTTCACGATCTTCGCCGCCCACTTCGAGGAGGTGACCGCGGAAGCCATGGCGGATCATCCCCTGCATTGCCGGATTCAGGAGATCATTCTGGTGGAGTCCCTCGTGGATCATGCGGTGAAATGCCGTTTGCGTGACGATCCCCCGTCGCGGCGCGAGGTCCGGGCCGCCATCCATGCGATCTATCACCTGTTCCTCGGCAACCTGAACCGCCCGAAGAAGCCTGCGGTCCAGCTCCAGATCGAATCGCTTATTGAATCGATCCGTCGCGACCCCGGCGGGGACGGGCCGGTGGAGCGGATGTGCGAGAGCGTCGGGCTTTCCGATCGAATCTCACCCGCTGGTTCAAAACGCTCACCGGCATGTCCCTGAACCGCTACGTCATTCATCAGCGGATCACGCGCGCGGTCGAGCTGATCACCATGACCCGCCGCAGCATGAATGAGATCGCGGCCGAACTCGGCTACCGTGACGTGCAGTTTTTCACCCGCCAGTTCACGAGCATCATGGGGCGCCTGCCAGGCGCTTCCGCAGCAAGAGGAGGGTTCCCCCCGCGACAATAGTCCAAGTATTGTGCGAATCGTCAATTTGTTGCCGGTGAGGACCTATGCAATCGTATGGGAAACGTGCCCAATCCAGATTTAACGTTTTTCCAGTAGTTCCGCATGAAGCACCTTCGAGCGACAGATCAGCAATGAAAATGAAATGCCCGCAATCCGAGCAGGGAAGAGCCCGCGGTTTCGCGCTGGTGATCACCCTCTCGCTGATGGTGCTTATGGCCTTGCTTGCGGTGGGTTTGCTGAGCTCTTTCCTCGATCTCGTGGTGGGCAGCGTCTCAGGGCCAGGCCATGGCCGAGGCGCGGGCGAATGCCCGGCTGGCCTTGATGATGGCCATCGGCCAGTTGCAGAAGGAGCTGGGACCGGACTCCAGAATTTCCGCCCCCTACGGTCAGGAAGGCGGAGACTCCGCGGGGCAGCCCCATTGGACCGCCGCTTATGATGCCTGGGAGGTTCAGGACCCCACAGGCAGTCAACCGCAGACGCCGGGATCGAGGGAAGTCACCTTCCGCGACTGGCTTAGTCTCCGGCGATGCGGCGATAAGCCCGGGTGAGATCCTGATGGTCGGGCCGGGGTCGCTCGGCGCGAATGCCGAACCAGAGGACGAGAGGTTCGCGTTCCTTTCCATCGCTTCTTTACCGCCGATAACGGAAGCGGCCGGATCGCGTGGTGGGATGTCCGATGAAGGGATGAAGGCCAAGATCAATGCGGGACCGGATGACGGCTCCCCGACACCGGATGTCTCCAGTCCTTTGTGGCTCGTCCAGTCTCCACCGCATCCCGACCTCCGCGCATTTCCCGCCCTGCGGGATTTTGAATGGCAGGAGGGGCAAAGGGGAGCTGGCCCTCCGCTCGGACAGGTGAATCTCGCCGCAGGACTCGGGCAGCCGGCCCGGCTCCGCCTTCCACGATCTCACCGTCCACAGCAAGGGCGTGCTGAGCGACGTGAGCACGGGTCGGCTGGAGGGGATCTCTGGCGTGTCTCCTGAGCCGCCTGCTGTCAGAACTCGAGGACAAGCTCTATCTGGCCGATGGGCGCATCAACCGCTTCGAGATCTCCGAGGATGGCGGTGAGCAACAGGTCGTTTGTGGGCCATGGAGTTCAACGAGGTTCACGGCGGGTGAATGGGGAACTCTCCAATGTCGAGGAACCTGCGCTCTTTCACAACCTCCACCGGGAGATCGACTGGTCGGGGGGCGAGCCGACGCTCGTCACCAAGGGCAGCGCGGACGAACTCGCCATGGACCGGTTCTACATTACGGCGCAAGCCGGGGATCGAAGAGATGCGGCCCATCCTGTCCTTGCAGGCGGTTCAGTCAGGCGGCACCGCGGCCGCCCTGATCTACGCGATGCAGATGATGTTCGATGGGATGATCGCCTTCGCGCAATCCCAACGATATCCGGCTGCGGTTTTCGCCGGGACTCGTGAAGTCCCTGCGACTTCTCAATTTTCCCTACGACATGAAGATGTCGATCACCAAGGCGAACGGATCCCTCCTCGAAAAGCAGACGAAGGCCAGGAATCTTCAGGTGTTTCAAGGCTACATCGAGGGCGGCTTTGGCGGCGTGCCGGCCGATGGCCCTGACCTCGATCCTGGTGATGCCGCGGCCTCCGGTTCGACCGAGGCCAACGGTTTCAAACTGAACATCCGCCGCGGCTTCGTCCCAAGCGGCGGGGTCAGCATGACGGGATGGAACCTGGGTGTCACCGGACTGGACAAGAACGACCAGGTGGATTTCGAACTCGTGAAAACAACGGACGCGAGGAACAACTCCAACAGCAACATCTACTACCAAGCCTGGCACGATGAAGGCACTCCGGGATCCCGGATCTTCGACTCGGCGGTTTTGACCAAGGCGATCGGGGGTGCTTCCGACGGCGAACTGATGAATCGCCTGCTCCCGGAGAAGATCCTTCCACCGCAGGTTCGGCCGGTCAGCGACTTCATCGATAGCCCGCAGCCGATCATGGTGATGAGTATCGTCAAGAATGAGCGCAGCCTCCAGCGACAACAATCCCGACGCGTTGCCCTCGCGGCCCTTCCTCCTCAACGAAGCCGCTGGTGGCGGGGGCACGTTCTGGCGGAATGCGATTCCCCATGACTTGCACAACTCCCAGTTGTTGTTCACGGCGGAGCCACTGAACTTCCAGTTTCGCTCGCTTCGCTGCCGGTGCCGGCGGGCGCAACGTGTATCACGGCGGTGGTCGCCAGCCGGCGCTTGGCGGCGATTTCCGGGTGATCAAGCGGCGGATTCCGCTGGCACCGCCGCTCTCGCTTGGGGCCTTCGAGAATGCCATCACCGGCAGCTTCGGCGCCCACTTCGGAGAGGCCAGCGGCGCCTGGGGCGCGGTCGGTCCGGGTGGGATCCGGACAACGTGGCACTCGCCGGCACGCTCGGAAGTGGCTTTCCGGTCATCGCCAAGGCGATCGGAAATTCCTTCACCAACCCCTTTCTCGCGCCGGATCAGGTTTACCGCCCGGGCAGCGGCAGCGGCACCCCGAACAGGGTGGCCACCGACCCCTCCTGGATGGTCAATACGGCCCTCTGGGATTCGTGGTTCCTCTCCGGAATCGTCGATGGAAGCGGAACCGATCCTTCCAGTCCCATGAAGGATCTCCGGAGCCCGCGAGACCACTTCCGGGATCTGGCCGAGGGGGGCGGGCTGCCGCAGAACCAGCGCTACCCGTTTCATCCCCACAAGGAGCCGGAACAAGCGCTTGAAGAACTTTTCGATGGCGAGAATTTCAAAGCGGGGCGGCCCTCAACCAACTCGGGAATTATCTGCTGATCGACGGAGCCTTCAACGTGAACTCCACCTCGGTTGGGGCATGGACCGCCCTTCTCCGCAGCGTGGCCGGTCAGGAACTGCTGGTTTCGAACGGCTCGACTAAGAGTTTCAACAACCCCTACGGCACCCTCGGCTACGTCGCCAACGACGCGACTTCCGAACATCCGGTGACTGGTCCGGACTGCGGGACCTGACCGACGACCAGATCGAGGCCCTCGCCGAGGCGACCGTGGAGGAGGTGAAGGCAAGAGGGCCCTTTCTGAGTCTCGCGGATTTCGTGAACCGCCGGCCGAACGCGGATGACGAGGCCCATCGGGTGGTCGGCGCGCTTCAGGCAGCCATCGACAAGAGCGGAATCAACGACCGCTTCGTGGGCGGCGGTCGCGAGGTGACGGAAGCCGATCTCGATCCCTTGCCGGGGGCTGGAAGCGTCGGCAACGAGTCCGCATCCGCGCGTGCGGTGGGAAGCGCGGGGCACCTGAGGCAGGCGGGCATCCTGACCGCGTTGGGTTCCCAGATCAGCGTGAGATCGGACACCTTCGTGATCCGCGCCTACGGCGATCACCGTGACAAGTCCGGCAAGGTTCAGGCGAGTGCCTGGTGCGAGGCCGTGGTCCAGCGCGTACCGGAATTCGTTGACCCAAGCGATTCGCCCGAAATGACTCCTCTTTCCACCGTCAATCAACTCCTCGGGCGCGGCTTCCGTCTGATTTCCTTCCGCTGGCTCGCACCTTCCGAGATCTGAACACCGTTTATCGAATGCGTTCGTGTTATCAACGACTCTCCTTGCTGCTTGCCTTCGCCGTCTGCTCGACTGCGTCCCATGCTGCGGAGTCCGGCTCCGCTTCTGCTCCCGGCGAGCGCAAGGGTTCGGGCCCCAAGTCCGCCTGGTCTTCCTCTCGACTCTCACTCAGCAGGAGAACCTGGTCCTCGCGTCGCTGCCAAGGAAGGGAAGTGGAAGGAACACGGGGAACTGAAAGCCAGGCCTTCCTTCATCACCGAGTGGTTGGAGGCGCGTGCCGGTGAGATGCACCTCACCCGGCGGACGCCCGAGGGACTGGTCTCCCTTGGCCGAATGGATATCCCCGCGGGTGCGCGCTCGACGCTCGTGGTCGTTGCCGCCGACCCGGAGGGGAAGCGCTATCGTTCCATGGTCATCGACCCGGCGAAGAACGGCTTCACGCGGGGCTCGTGCCTCCTGATGAATTTCAGCAGGAAAAGGGCGCTCTTGGGTCTCAATGAAAGGCAGCTGATCGTTGAGGCGGGAGCCACGAAGGTGTCCCGGATCATCCCGAAGCGAATGGCGTATGCTCGCATGCAGGTAGGCTACCAGGATGCAGAAGGACGAAATGGTCGTGTGCTACGACCGCTACGTTCTCAGCAATCCCAAGGCACGCGAGTTCCTGTTCTGCTCTCCGACAGGATTCTCCGGCTCAGTTCTGAGCCTGCCCGAATTCGGGGAAATGGATTGAGCGATGTTGCCCATGCTCCAAGCCCATCCACCGCCGTCTTGAGGTGCCAGCATTTGCCGGACCAGATGACCCAACCATGAACTCCATGAATCCACCCACCAGCCTCAGCCGCCGCGATTGCCTCAGGCAGGCGCTCCTCACTGGTGCGGCCTTCACGACTTCTGCCCTCGCGCCTGCGCGGCGAGGACGCGCCGTCCGGACGCATCAATATCGCCATGATCGGCACCGGCCGCCAAGGCATCCAGGCGAATCTGAAGACGTTCCTCGGCATGAAGAACGTCCATGTGTTGGCGGTCTGCGATGTGGACCGCCTGCGTATGGCTACGCCAAGTCGCTGGATGGAAGCCTATGGCAACAAGGACTGCCGCGCGTTCACCGACTTCCGCGAGGCACTCGACGTGACCGGACTCGACGCGGTGATGATCTCGACCACCGATCATTGGCACGCCATCCAGGCGCTGATGGCGCTCAGGAAGGGCCTGCACGTCTGCTGCGAGAAACCGATGACCCGCTATTTCGAGGAAGGCCGCGCTCTGGCCGACGCCGCCAGGAAGTCCGGTCTGGTCTTCCGCCTCGACAGCGAGTGCCGCTCGAACGCCTACATGATCAAGACCGCCGACCTCGCCATGAACGGCTACCTCGGCACCATTCCGTATTGCCGAGTTACTGGCAAGCGCGGCGCACCCAGACTAATGTGATCCTGCGCTGCGCCTGTCTGCTCCCGGCGTTTTCCGCCATTGCCCAGGTCACCGGGCGGCCACTGGCGCTGATCGAGATCGGACCGAGCGCGGGCCTCAACCTGAACTGGGACCGGTTCCGCTACCGCTATCGGGACGGTGACGGCAAGCCAGCCCTGCGCAGGGCCCGGCCCGATCGCCGGTGATGCTCGACAGTATTCTGCGCGGGGGTGAACGGCCGGACCTGCAGGAGCGGATCGCGGCGCCATCGAGATCGCCCGCCGCCATCCGCCCGAAATTCTGCGGGGCGACGCCGTGGAGCGGCTCCCGGCGCTGCTACCGGCCGCACCCGGCGATGCCAGCCTGGTGGTGTTCGCCACTCACGTGCTCTATCAGTCTCACCCGCCGACGCTCGGGTGGCCCTGCTCAAGTCGCTGGCGGCCGCTTGCCACCCGCCTGAACCGCGATGTGTTTTTCCTGTCCATGGAATCCACCGGCGGAACCGACTCGGCGCTGACCCTGCATCGTTATCGGCCGGGATCGCGGAGGGGATTCACCTGGCGCTGAATCAACCCGCACGGGGTCTGGTTGCAGTGGCAGGCCGCGCCCGACTTTGTGACCCAGGCCAGCTAGCCACGCAAAGTGCTCAGGTGGAAACGGGCGGCGCGGTCAGCACCGAGTTGGCCAGGGCCGCGCTGGTGCCTGCCGGGCGGCCGCGCGCCGCATCGATCCAGGCGCCCGCCCCTTCGATGCTGGGAAACGCCTGCAGGGCCTCGTCCTCGCCGGCAAACGCATGCGCGCCATAAAGCCGGGTGAGACCGACGCCGAGCCGGGTATCCGTGACCACGGCGGCCAGGTTCGGCGGCGCGCCTTCGTGCCCCGGCCGTGGCAACAGCTTTGCCAACGCCCTAGGCCGTCTGCCGTCACCTGAACTTTCCGGGTGTGCAGAAAGACTGATCGTCATGCCGGGGATATAGTCGGGGTCGTATTGCACGGACAGCAGATGATCTCGCAGCCCGTCGTCGTCGAGCAGCGCCCCGTATTCGATCACCACCGGGTTGGCCTCCCGGAACAGCGCATGGTTATGCACGGCTGGCTCGCCCTGTTCCCCTGTCGTCGAACTAACCGCCACCGCACGCAAACCGCAAGGCGCTTACCCGGCGTCAAACGTCTAGCGGACGATTGGGCGACATAACGGCCAGCCGGGGCCGCGATCCAGATCGTCAGCCTGAGCGTTAAAGCATCGGGCATGGAAAATCCATATCCCCAAAGCTCCCCTTCATCTCGTTGGACGCGCACGTGAGGCGCACGTCCATTTTGGGATCCTCGAACCTCCACGCCATGGATCCCTGTCGGGATGTCTTCCTTGGGGAAATAAGCTCCTGAAAAGGAGGTGACAGCCCCGGTCAGCTCAACCCGAAGTTCGTCCCTGGACGTTCCAGTTAACACCCCCAAAACATGGGCAATGGGGAAGGTTGTCTGCCAGTCGAGGGTGACCTGGTCTATTCCGGCACGTCCACTGAATCGGACTGTGGGTGCCTCCAATTCCGGAAGCGCCCCCTTCCAGCTCCAGGTGAAATTTTGACAGAATTCGTCTCGAGATATCCCCGGATCCCTGACCCAGATCGACTTTGTATCGTTCACCATACTGTTCAGAAGCAATGAACGGCGTTTGGGCAATCCAGTTTCCCCAGCGATTCCAACCGGAAACTTCCTTCAAATAGGTCGCTAATTCGGATTCGACGACACCGGAAATGAATTCGCCGGGTTTACGCCCGCGGACTTCAACGTTCCGCAGGTCATACGAACCGGGGTCGGGCACACCCCCGGTCCGGCGGGTCGTAATTCAAACTGAATCGCCCTGCTGACATTGGAACTGATATTTTCGTCGATACGGATTCTGCGTTGAATAAACCCCGGAGGCTCGTTCACTTAACGGGAAACCAGGAACCTTCTGGCCGATACGACCTCGCAAAATATTGCCGGGGCTTGCAGCAACAAAGACATCAAATCCGGACCCGGATCCAGGAGGAAATGCTAAGCGCCTCCGGGAGTTACATTTCCAATCAGTAGGGGCCGATGCGCAAGAGGGGTCGGAGGCGGCGACTTTCGAATCGTGCGTTGTATCAATGTCGATTCACCGGCTTTATTTGCGGAGAAATGGACCGTCCTGGATCGACTTTCAACTTTGAGAAAGGCCGGTAAAAACCCCACCCGGATAAACCGTAATGGGCGTCCATCAATTCAGACTTCCGTTTCGGGTGGATCCACGCGACCTGCGTATCGCGTAAGGTCGGAATCTGCATCGATTCGGGTATCGGGGCCCGGATAAATCAGGAGCAGCTTTGGCGCCCTCCGACTCCCCTGTTCATACTTTCCCTCAGTCCATAAACGTTCATCGATCGATCGGTGCATTTCCGGCGGGGTTTCGGCGATCGACGGGTGTTGGAAAAGCAAAAACGAGGCACAGAAAAAAACATTTCAGATTCCATCTAAGATGATGGAATGAAAAATCAGGCGTGAATCCGGCTGGCGAATGGATGGTTGGAAAATTTCTCATGGATAAAGATTGGGGGTGTCTAAAGGGATCTGAGTTTTATTCCCCTGCCCCGTTGGACTAAAGGGTGATGGACAATTGGGATGATAACCATTTCCTGGGATTCGTCGAGCCTCCGAGAATTCCCTGTTTAACCCTATCAGAAGGTATAAATCGGAAAACTTGCGTCCGGCCCCTGATGTTCCGGAAAGGGCGTGGTCCTCCGTGAATTCCTCCTCGATCATGGTGATGAAACGGGGGAGGCATCCCCCCTTCCGAGGTCGGAACCACGCCGATCAAACGAACGGTCCGGATCTCCGCGCCAGAATCGTGGAACAAAAGGGAACGTTGAAGTCAGGACGTAGTAATAGGGACCCCTCAGGATATTCGAGGGTCTTCCCGTATCGGCTATTACACTCATCCAGATCTCTCGCGTACCGGCGACGAAAGGGAAATCCTGAACAAAAGTTCCATCAAATCGCCCCCCTGGTCCACTTGCCCCCCCGGCCTCTCGCCTTCTCTTAGGCGGTAGGACGGGCGCAACTCCTTCAAGCGACTTCCGTATCCAGTGCATCAGCATAGCCGAGAGGGCCGTAGATGGGAAAGCCGTCGGCATATCCCAGAAGGGTCATTCGATTTTCCTGAGCCCGTATCCTCAGGAGCCCATTGGGAATCCCATGGTAATGATAGGCGCCGTTGGGCTGGACATGGGCATTGCTTCCATCAAATCCAAGGTTAATTCGGCCGGATAAGGCATCGTAATCCCAGCCGGATCGAGGATCATCCTTCCAGAATCGGGCTGTGCCAGGATCGAAAGGAACGCCATTGAGAGCCACGCCAAAAATTCGATGAGGGGCACACTCGTCACTTTCGGCTGCATAATCGGTTGGGTCGAAACCCGATAGAAGTGATCCTGTTCGCGAATCGTATTGGGATTCCCACTGTTCGGAAATCGACCGGGCTGATGATCGGGAATGCCATTCGATTGGATCGTCCGAAAACCACCCTGAGTCTCGATAGAAACCCGGTTTGTCTGGGCAAAAACAGCCGGAGCCGATCCAATCACACAGAGCTGAAGGATCACCATCACCGGCCAACTCTCGATATTTCCGTGTATTCATCATTTTTTTTCGAATCATTCATCCCCCCAGCACCCCGAACATCAGATTCGCAATCTGAACCAACGGATGCAACTTCGGAAACGGACCTGGAATCGCACGGATCCGTGGGAGTTCTGTTTATAAGGACAAGGCACCGGGGAGAAAGTTCCTTTGCGTTGGCCGGTTCCGGTTTCATATAAATTTCGCTGGATCTGGGAGGGATTGACAAATGAAGGGAAGGATTGATTGAGGGCATCTATCAAATACACCAACCAGCGGCGCAAACGAAAGGGCTTCACCCGTTTGCCGACTTGACTCTAGGGCTTCCGGGACATATCCTCATCGACCGAACGAAACTAAATCAGATTTTAATGAACCTGGTGGCGAATGCACAAAAGTTCACGGAGCGGGGGCGAGTCCTTCTGCGGGCCGAACGAAACGGAAACCGGGAGATGTTTTCTCGTCGAAGACGAAGGCGTCGGGATTGACGAAAACCATTTGGAGTCAATCTTTGAAGCATTTGAGCAAGAGGACTTGTCGACTTCACGCCGGTTTGGCGGGACGGGGCTCGGACCGTCAATATCCAGAAAAATGAGTTGTTAGGCGGTTCAATTTGGGTGAAAGCAGCGGGGCCGGTTCCAGATTTTATCTGGAATTGCCTCTGGAGGAAGGCCAGGACCTGGAGGAGTCGGATAGAGACGACTACTATGTTGCCCAGTTCGCGTCCGGTAGTGTGATTCTAGTCGTAGAAGACAACGCGCTTAATCAGGAGGTGATAAAGGCTTTGCTGGATTAAATCTTGTCGGCTCATTTCGCGCACAACGGCAAGGAGGGCATAGAGAAGCTACTAGATTTACACAAGCGAGGGGACTTGCCGGATTTGGTTTTAATGGATTTGCATATGCCAGTTATGGACGGTTCGGAAGCGCTTCGAATAATTCGTACCAATTCGTCAGATCTCGGAGTCTCCAGTCGTGGCATTATCAGCCGACGCGTTTACTGACCGACAGGAGGAGGCGATTCGAGAGGGATTTAATGATTATCTAACTAAACCGCTTCAATTCAGTGAATTGAACTGCCCCGCTATCGCTGCATGACGCGGCGGGACGCGCGGTTCCTCCGCTGGCGCTTCCTGGACGCGCCCGCCTCGCCGTACCGGATCACGCTCGCCCGGAGCACGACCGACGACACGCTCCGGGGCTACGCCGTGCACCGCCTCGCGCGCCTCATGGACAACGACGTCGGCGTCCTGGTGGACTGGCTCTGCGACCCCACCGACCACGCCGCGGCCTGGGCGCTGCAGGCTGCCGTGCGTGAGCACTACGTCCGGCTGGGCCGTTCCATGGTCGTCTTCCTCTGCCCCACGTCCTCGCCCTGGTTCGGCGCGTTCCAGGGCTTTGGTTTCCGCGTCCGGCCGTCGCCCTACCGGATGACGGCGCGGCCCTTCGTGCCGCAGCTCGAGCCGCGCTTCCTGCGCGAGCACTGGTACTACACACTGGCCGACTTCGACATCCTCTGATGCGATTCGGCCGGACAGGAACGCGAGCAAGCTGATGGGGCACTTCGAGCTGCGCACCGCGACGGACGAGGACCACGCCGGCATCGCCGACGGGTTCGCGCGGGCCACGGATGGCAACGCCAGCCGGATCCGGCAGCACGTCGCCTACGCGTTGCGGGACAACCCGCACGGCTCCTCGGGCGTCCTCGCCGCCGACCCGGACGGACGCATCATCGCGCACCTGGGCGTGACCCACGTCCCCATGCAGGTGATGGGCGAGCCGCTGCTGTTCGGCCGCTTCCACAGCTGCTTCCTCGACCCGGAATACCGCACGGGCGGCGTGCACAGCCTCTTCGCCGCCCTCGACGACCTGTTCCAGGAGACCCACCAGGTCCGCGAGCGCCTCGCCGCCGTGTTCGGTCAGTGGGACGAGGTCGACTGGTGGCACCTGCGCAGCGCCCGCGGGCACGACGCCATCGCGACGTCCATCGACCTGCGTCGCCCGGCCGATCGGCCCGTCTTCGAGCTCTGTGGGGACGAGACCGTCATCACGCAGGGTGGCGACGGCCCGCTACCGGCCGGCTCGCTGGACGTCGGCAGCTGCGGGGTGCGCCACGACGGTGGGTTCGACGCCTGGCGGGCGGCGGCTCCAGGACGTTCCGATCGCATCTGGCAGGCCTGGCGGGCGGGCGAACGCACCGGCGTGGCGATCACGCGGGACGCCGGGGGCGTGCGCCTGATCCTCGACTGGGCCGTCTCGCCCGAGGACACGGCATCGGTCCGCGCGCTGCTGCACGCCGTGATCGTCGACGCGCGCGCGCCGGTGCACACGCGCTTCTGGACCTCGGACGTGTTCACGCTGTTGCGCTTCCAGGAGGCCGGTTTCGCCGTCGTGGCCGGCCCCGAGATCTACCTCTCGGTCCGCCCCGTGCTCCCGCACGTCCACCACCTGTGGCTCTCCGAGAACTGGCACGTGACCCTGGCCGACGCGGGCTTGCGCCCCATGCCACGCCTTACCATCGGCGAGCCGATCGTGTGCCCACCGTCGCCGGGCACGCTGGGTGGCCGGCAGCGCAACGGGGAATGAGGTAGCTCGCGAGGTCCGCGAATCGTCAACGCGAGCCCAGGCTCTAGCCCAGGCTCTAGCCTGAAACAAGCTAGGCCACCGCCGGAAGGGCCGATGGGCGACCTAGCCTGCGACTTCAGGCGCCCTCTGGTCGCAGTTGGCAGCCACCACGGTTTCCTCGTTCAGCTCCGGCACCACATACGGCAACCCCGGCGGTGGCCCCGTCACTCAGCTCGCTTCGGTTCCGTAGAGCTCTGTCCGCATTTTGCCCTTGGATCCGTCAAGAGCAGCTTCGTATTTCTTGTAGCGCTCGTCTGCTTTCAGAAGATCACTAACCCACTCGGGATTGTGGTTCGACAGGAACGCCTTGAAGTTGGCCTTGTCCTGCTTTCCTCCCGGGTCGACGTGATCGTGCTTGGCGATGTACTCCTCTCCAGCTTCCTTCAGGTAGGACACGATTTGCTTGGCGGAGTCCACGATTCCTTTGGAATCAGAGAAGATATCCCTCGACGCCTCCATTTCCGCGACCAGATCCTCCAGCTTGAACCTGATCTTCATCAGGGTCTGCAGTTCCTCGGAGTACGTCTTTGGCGATCCGTGTGCGAGCAGTCGCTCTCGAGCGATAGCAACCGTGACATGCACCTCTCGCATCCGCGTAAGGAAGTCGATTCTCTTCGACTCCCGCTCGGACAGGCGGGCTTGCAGCTCGGATCGCCAGTCGACGAAGATGAGCTTCAGAAGGGTGGTCGCCACCACGACCAGGGAGATTTGGAGCATCAGGTCGCCGAGCTTGCCATAGACCGCCGTAGTCTCCTTGCCAGCTTCGCGATACATGACCAGAGCAACCGCCCCCGCGATTGCAGCGATCAAGAGACCGCCGAGCAGCCAGTTCCTAATCGATCGACGTTTCCGTTCATCTTGCTCTCCTTCGCTTGTCCTTCAAAAGCCAGCGGCAATCATACCAAGATCCTACGCGGCGGCGAGATGACTTCGAGCTCTGCACCCGTTCCGCCTCACGACGCAGCTGGTATGTGCATCCGCGAGATCCGCGACCCGGCACCGCGAGCCTCGGCTCGGATCCGAGAGGGACTGGCCCGCGGTTTCCGAGAGTGGCGCGCGTCCCATCCCGGACCGCGGGATGCGCAGGCGGAGAAAACAGCCGTTTCCCGGTAATGCGTCACGGGCGGCAGAAATGGTGAGGGAGCCCCATGACTCCCGACGCCCTGCCCATGAAGCCCGCCGCCCAGACCACCCGTCTCTGCCTCGCTCTCGCCGGACTCGCCGGAATCGCCGGAATCGCCGGAATCGGCGCCGTCCCGCTCCTGCCCTCCGGTGCGCCCGTCCGGACCGACGAAACGGCGCCTGCCGGCGCAGCCCGGGCTGAAGAACACCGGACCGACCCGGTGAGCTCGCGCACCGAGCTCGGCCCCAGGCGGCCGCTCGGTCCCTACCACGCGCCCGCAGGCACGCGCATCGCCTTCGACCTCGCTTGCGCGATCGACCACCGGGTCGCCCGCACCGGCGGTGGTGGTTCGGCCGACTCGAACCTGCGCCTGCACGCCCGCCTGGTCCTGACCGTCGCGGCCCGCCGACCGGGTGAAATCGCGGCGGTGTGCCGGCTCGCCGACGCGCGGATCGAGGGGCGTGGCCGGGTATCCCACGAGCGGTTCGCGGCGGACCTCGCCCGGCCGTGGACGATCCGCTACGACGATTCGGGGGCGATCCTGGGCTATCGCTTCGCCGCGGCGCTCGGCCTGCGCCAGCGGGCCCTCCTGCGGCACCTCGGCGCGAGCATCCGATTCGCAATTCCGACGAGCGCAGGCCGGACATTTTGCGCGTCGGAAGCGGACGACACGGGGACGTTCCAGCACCGCTACGAGCGGGTCGCCGAGGGCCGGATCACGAAGACGCGCCAGGGCTGCGAGGCCCTGCGTGAGCGGAGCGTCGCGCTGCGCTCCAGCACGGGGATCGCCCGCGCGGTGTTCTGCCCGCAGCTGGGCTGGTGGCGGGACATCCGCGCGGAGACCGCTGTCTCGCTGGCGATCCCGCAAGCCGGGACGGTCGTGACGAGCCGGTTCCTCGGCGAGCTGGCGCTGAGGGGCAGAGAGCGCATCGCCGTGCCCGCGTTCGACTGGGATGCCGCCTGGGAGTCCGTCGTGACGCCGAAGCAGGCCGCGCTCGCCTTCGCCGGAGAGCAGCAGGACGCCAAGGCACGGGCCGCGCTCCGCAAGGTCTCGCTGACCGACGCGGTGCAGCAGCTCGCCGCGCTCGAAGGCGCCGACGACCAGGAGGCTCGGGCCCGGGCCTGGGAGCGGCTCGCGCAACTCCTGCGCCTCCGTCCCGCCGCGATCGAGGATGTGCTGCCGCTCCTGCACGCTCGTGCCCTCACCGACGCGACCGCCTGTGCGCTGATCACGGCGCTCGGTCGCGCCGGCACCCCGCCTGCCCAAGCCGCCCTCGTGTCGTTGCAGGGTTCGTCGACGCTGCCGATCACGCAGCGCCGGGCGGCCATCGTCGCGATGGTGCAGATCGAGCAGCCGACCCCCGCGCTACTCGAGGCCGTGGCCCACACCGCCGGCAGCCCCGGCGATCTCGCCCGCGGCGGCCTGCTGGCACTCGGGACGCTCACTCCGCGCAGCCCGCAACGCACCCGGGCGGTCGCGCGTCTCCTCGCCTTCGAAGCGGCGGCTCGCGCGAACGGCACGACGGACCTCTGGCTGTTGGCACTCGGGAACGCGGGCCTGCCGGAGGCCGAGGCCAGGGTCCGGCCGTACCTCACGGCCAAGCGGGCCGCGATCCGCGCGAGCGCCCTCGCGGCCCTCCGCCTGATCGAGACGCCAACCGCGCTCGCCACCCTGCTCCGGTTCGCCGCGTCGGACGCCTCCCCGGTCGTCCGCGAGCAGGCGGTCGACAGTCTGGCGGACCGGAGATCGCCCGAGGCGACGGCGACCCTCGCCCGGCTCACGCGCACGGACGCCGTGGCGTCGGTGCGACGCGCGGCGCTCGCTGCCGTTTCCCTGCGCGAGGACCCGGTGCGGCAGCGCACCCTCGAGCACGCAGCCAGGAACGATCCCTCGCCGGAGCTCCGGAGCTTCGCGCGCGGACTGCTGCACGGCAGCTGACCGACTCCTTACGGCGATTCCTGCTTACGACGATCCCTCCCTACGGCGATCCCTCCCTACGGCGATCCCTCCCTACGACGATTCCTTCTACGACGATCTCCTGCCAATCACTTCAACACTGGATACCGATACGATGAACAACCGAACTCTCCTCGCCACAGCGACCCTGATCTCCGTCTCCGGCCTCGTTTCCGCGCAGACGATCTCCAAGTCCGGCAGCTATGCCGTCACCAAGGGCAGCGACTTCGCTCGAATCGAGCTCGACACGAACGGCAAGTTCCTGGCGAAGCTGACCAAGACGATGACGCGCACCTCGCCGATCAAGACCACGCTCGACTCGCGTGCCTACATCCAGGGCGAGGCGAAGTCGAACCTGCGTATGTGCGGCACGACGTCGCGGCTCGCGCACGTGCGGGCGAGGCTCGAGGCGGAGCGCACCGACGTGACGATCGGCCCGAGCTACAAGAGCGTGCAGTGCAGCAGTCAAGGCAACGTCTACCTCCGTGTTGGCAAGTCCGTGATCTGGGACTGGTCGTTCGGCAAGAGCTTCAACAACAACGCCAACCTGACGATCTCCGTGTTCCCGAGCACGCCGAAGCTGCCGATCATCGTCTTCGGCTTCCCCGTCCTGCTCAGCGCCAACGCGGTTGCCAACGTGCACCTCAATCTGCAGGGCACGCTCGACGCGTGCACCGTGCACGCGTTCGTGAACGGCGTCGCGTCGGCGACCGGCTTCGGGTACTTCTCGGCCTCGATCGACGGGCCCGTCTCCGTCGAAGTCAGCGGCAAGGTGACCGTCGAGAAGCAACTGTTGACCATGCTCGGCTGGGCGCGACCGCAGCTCTACAACTGGATCAGCGGCCACATCGTCTACGAGCGATTCCCGATCACCGCGAAGCTGAGCCTCGAGATCGAGCAGTTCTTCTTCCCGATCTGGGTCACGATCTACGAGACCACGCTCGCCAACTGGGGGTTGGGCTACAA
This sequence comes from uncultured bacterium, assembly GCA_942490715.1. Taxonomy (GTDB): domain Bacteria; phylum Acidobacteriota; class Polarisedimenticolia; order Polarisedimenticolales; family Polarisedimenticolaceae; genus CALNYP01. Next base: position 1,064 of record CALNYP010000059.1, on the reverse strand, counting down.
GTACGAAGCTCGCCGGCTGACGGCCAGCGCGGGCCCGCCCCGACTCCCGAGGAGGCGCAACGAAGCCAGCGAGGCCGAGGACCGCGGACTCGGTGGAGACGTGGACGTTGGATCCGCACCGACGGGTGAGCTACCGGCGCGTTCGTCACGCCTGCCGCTCTGCGGCGCCACTCGGCGCCGGATACGGGATCGTCTCGACACGCCACTCGTGCTCGTGGAGCACGACGCCGAGCTCCCTCTCCTTCGACACTGTGATGTGCAGGTTCTCGCTCGTCGGGATCTGGTGGTACCGGTGGACCCCGTGCTCGTCCATGACCCTGCACAGCACGACGAACTCGCCCGAGAGGATGCGGAGGTCGGGCAGGCACAGCGTCACGAAGCCCTCGGTCGGCAGATCCACCGGCACCTGATCCATCTCCGTGCTCGCGGCGAACAGGACCAGCTTCTCGGTTCGCATCAGCGCGCAGCCGACCGTGATCTCCGTCGGCACGGAGCCGTTGCGGACGTGGATGCGGACCCCCACCGCCTCGCGCGGCTGGAAGCGGCTGCGCGGCTCGCCCGTGTGCAGGTCGACGAGCGTCGCGGACACGAGGTGCGGCAGCTCCGGGTCACAGTCGGTCGGCAGCACGTCGGGTGCCCTGCGGGGGGTGTCGTAGAGCTTGTTCTGCCAGGTCGAGTAATCGTGGGTCACCGTGACCGCATCGCCCTGCATCCGCAGCTGGCCCTGCTCGAGCCACATCGCGGTGTCGCAGATCTGGCGCACGTCGTAGAGCGAGTGCGAGCAGAAGAACAGCGTCTTGCCGCGCTGCTTGTAGTCGTAGATCCGCTCCGCGCACTTGCGCTGGAAGCGCATGTCGCCGACCGACAGGATCTCGTCGATGATCAGGACGTCGGGATCGGTCGCGACGGCGACCGAGAACCCGAGCCGACAGATCATGCCCGAGGAGTAGGTGCGGATCGGCGCGTCGATGAACTCCTCGAGCTCGCTGAACTCGAGGATCTCGTGGAAGCGCCGTTTCATCTCCTTGGGCGGGATGCCGAGCATCGCGCCGTTCATGTAGATG
>CALNYP010000058.1:0-77409 GCA_942490715.1 uncultured bacterium | reverse complement strand
CGCATGAACGAGAACGCCCAGATCATCATCTTCGAGCGCGACTCCTACGTGTCCTTCGCCAACTGCGGCCTGCCCTACTACCTCGGCGGTGAGATCCAGGACCGCGACAAGCTGCTCATCGCCAAGCCCGCGCTGTTCCTGCGCCGCTTCCGACATCGAGGTGCGCACCCGCACGAGGTCACCGGCCATCGACCGGGTGGCCAAGACCATCACCGTCGCCGACCTCGATGCCGACAAGAGCTACACCGATGGCCTACGACAAGCTCATCCTCGCGCCCGGCGCCGACCCCTCGAGCCGCCCATCCCGGGCGTGGATGCCGAGGGCGTGTTCACGCTGCGCAACCTCGAGGACACGGACCGCATCGCGGAGGCCATGCCCGATGCGCAGCGGGCGGTGGTGGTCGGCGGTGGCTACGTGGGCCTCGAGACCGCCGAGCAGTTCCGCCGCAAGGGGCTCGATGTGGCGCTCGTCGAGATGCAGCCGCAGGTCCTGCCCCTGCATCGACCACGAGATGGTCGAGCCGCTGCACCGGCAGCTGGAGTACAACGGCGTGCGACTGGAGCTGGGCACGGCATCGCCTCGATCGAGGCGGTCGAGGGCGGCGCGGTGGCTGCCGTGCTCGCCGACGGCACCCGGCTGCCGGCCGATCTCGTCCTGCTCGGTATCGGCGTGCGCCCCAACACGGCCTGGCCGAGGCGGCCGGCCTGGAGCTGGGCAGCAGTCCGGCATCGCCACCGACGACTACATGGTCACGTCCGACCCGGATATCTACGCCGTCGGCGATGCGGCCGAGTACACCTTCGGCAGCACCGGCGCCAAGAAGCGTGTGCCGCTGGCGGGTCCCGGCCAACCGCACCGGGCGCCTGGCCGGGGAGCATGCCGCGACCGGTTCGTCCCGCCCTGCCCCGGCCGCCTGGGCACCTCGATCGTGCGGGTCTTCGGCACCACCGCGGGCATGACCGGCCTGTCGCTGCAGGCCGCCGAGGCGGCCGGCTTGGAGGCCACGGCCGTCCACGTCATCGCCAACAACCACGCCGGCTACTACCCGGGCGCGCAGGCCATGATCGTGAAGCTCGTCTTCGAGGAGGGGGGCGGCAGGGTCCTCGGCGCACAGGCGGTCGGCGGCGACGGTGTCGACAAGCGTCTCGACGTGGTCGCCACGCTGACGCACTTCGGAGGGACGGTCCACGATCTGGCCGAGCTCGACCTGGCCTACGCGCCGCCCTTCGGCTCGGCCAAGGACCCGCTGCACATGGCCGCCTTCGCCGCCCAGAACCACCTCGACGGACTGGCCCCGGTGGTGCAGCCCGATGTCGACCTCTGCCCCTACCAGGTGCTCGACGTACGCAGTGCAGCCGAGGTCGAGGCCCTGGCGCTTGCCGAGTGCGACCAGATCATCAACATCCCCCTCGACGAGCTGCGCGACCGGCTCGGTGAGCTCGATCCATCGCAGCCGACCATCGTGGCCTGCCGCTCCGGGCTGCGCTCTTACGTGGGCACCCGCATCCTCAAGCAGCACGGGTTCGCCGAGGTCTACAACCTCTCGGGTGCCACGGCCATGCGCGAGTTCGCCATGAACCGTCGCCTGCCTGCGTCCCGGGCCACGACGCCGACCGGCGTGCCTGCTCCCGACGCGATCACGATCGACTGACGACATGGGCAGCGGCCACGCCCTACGATGTGCTGCGTGACCGACGTGACATCGAGCAACGACTGGCAGCTCGGGACCTATCCCAGGCCATTGCCCTGGTGCGCGCCCTGCGCGCGACGCCGAGGACTGCCCATTCGTGATGGTCAACCTGCTCCCGGGGCCTTCCGCCAGGGAGCGACGGGTGAGTTCGAGGGACGAACCGGTCGTGAGGCCTACCAGCGATACGCCCACTCGATCGAAGCCGCACAGGTGGCCCTGGCGCTCGAGGCCGCTGTGGACTGGCGACATCGAGGCCCCGCCGGACGGTCTGCCACCCTTCGAGGCGCGGCTCTTCTCCGGCCAGCCGCGCTCGTTCCCGTGCCGTTTCGCCGCTCGGGGCCGAGAAACTGGGCACGGCGCGGCCCGCAAGGCCGTCGGCTGGCATGTCGGACACCGTCGGGCTAGGCTGATCGCGGCGCAGACCGTGGACTCGGCCCCGTGGGAGGTGGGCGATCAGGCCGTGCTCGTGGAGCTGGTCGGCTTCGGCGCCGCTGGCGAGTCGTGGCTCAGGGAGCGACGCCGGGCCTGTACCGGCCTCGACGGTGAGCTCATCTGGCGCGGCCGGAGCATCTCGCACGTCATCGGCGATGGCCCTCACATCGACGAGGTGTGGGTCACCGGCTTCACCGACGAAAGGGCCCGCGATGCAGGCATGGAGGCCATCGCCGGCGTAGCCCGGGAGACCGGGGTCGAGACCTGGTGGATCGACGTATCGCCACCGGAAGCGAGCTGCCTGTCGCGGTCGCCGGCCGACACGGAGGGATGAACCCCGTCGTCGCGGTCATCCCGGCCTACCAGGCGGCGGCCACCCTCGACGAGGTCGTCCGTGCCACGGCCGAACACCTGCCCGTGGTCGTGGTCGACGACGGCTCCACCGATGACACCGACGAGCCGTGGCCGCGACCGGCCGGCGCGGAGGTGCTTCGGCAGGAACCCAACCAGGGCAAGGGTGCGGCCCTGCGCCGGGGCTTCGGCCATGTCCTCGAGCAGGGGGCGGAGGCGGCCCTGACGCTCGACGCCGACGGCCAGCATGACCCCGCCTGCGCACCCGACTTTTCCTCGCGGCCTCGGCGGGAGCAGAGGGGCGACCACTCATCATCGGCCGCCGCGACTTCAGCAAGATGCCGCTCTCGCGGCGCATCGCCAACAACCTGGGCACGGCCGACCTTCTCCTGGGCCGTGGGCCGCCACATCGACGACAACCAGTCGGGCTACCGGCTCATCGCCCGCCCGTTGCTGCCGCACCTGCTCGAGAGCGAGGAGGACGGCTTCGAGTTCGAGGTCGAGATGATCACCGATCGCCATCCGGGCCGGTCTGGTCATCGACTGGGTGCTCCATCCCCACCATCTACGATGATGCCGGCAGCCACATCCGTCCCGTGGCCCACGTCGCCAACTTCCTGCGCGTGGCCCGCGCTGCTCGCCGCTCGGTCGGCACGCCACTCGACCTGGACGCCGACTAGCGGCCCTCCGACGATGGCCCGAGTGGCCCTCGAGAGTGGCGAACAGGGAGCCTACGCTCAGGATGCGAACGGCAGGGTCGGCCGCGGTGCGGGCCGCCGCGCTCGCCCTGGAAGGATCGACCGCAGATTGACCTCCTGCCCGCGAGACCATCGAAACCCGGCTGGGCCTGCGCCAGTTCATCGCGCTCATCTCGATGCTCATGGCGCTCACCGCGCTGGCTATCGACATGATGCTGCCGGCCTTCGGAGGCATGCGCGAAGGCTTCGGCCTGGCCGCCGACTCCAACGCGCTGGCGCCGGTGGTCACCGTCTTCCTTATCGGCCTCGGCGTGGGACAGCCGGTGTGGGGTCCGCTTTCGGACTCGGTCGGCCGCAAGCGGATCCTCGCCATCGGCTTGACCATCTACATCGTCGGAGCCTTGGGCGCGGCCTTCAGCCCCTCGCTCGGCATCCTGCTCCTGTGGCGTTTCGTGGCCGGCTTCGGCGCCGGCGGCATCCGCGTCGTCACCCACGGGGTGGTGCGCGATGCCTTCGCAGGGGAGCGCATGGCCAAGGTGCTCTCGTACATCATGGCCGTCTTCATCCTGGTGCCCATCGTGGCCCCGTCGATCGGTGCACTCATCCTGAGCCTGGGCTCGTGGCGGTGGATCTTCGTCTTCTTCGTCGTCTTCGCGCTGGTCATCGGCGCCTGGTCCGTGCGGCTGCCCGAGACGCTACCGGCCGAGCGTCGCCTGCCCATGGGGGTGAGGAAGATGGCCACTGCGGCCAAGGCCGTGCTCACCAGCCGCTTCGCCATGGGCCTCATCGCGGCCCAGACGCTGGTCTTCGCCTTCTTCGCCTCGTATCTCGCCTCGAGCGAGCTCATCGTGCGCGACGTCTTCGGCCTGCAGGCGTACTTCCCTCTCATCTTCGGCGTCTCGGCCGCGGTGCTGGGAGCGGGCATGCTGCTCAATCCACGCCTCATCGACCGCTTCGGGCTGCGACGCTGGCTGCGCTACGTGCTGACCCTCTACCTCGGCGCGGTCGTCGCCTTCGCGGCTATCGCCCTGGCCACCGGTGGGCAGCCACCGTTCTGGCTGTTCATGGCCGGCCTGCTGCCGGTGCTGCTGGCCCACTCGTTCGTCATCCCCAACATCAACTCTGCGGCGATGATGCCGATGGGCAACATCGCCGGCACCGCCGCGGCTGTCATCGGCTCGATCGCTCACGCTGCACCATCGGCATGTGCTGGGGCGACACGCTTCGCTACATGGCCGCCAGCCTGGCCCCGCAGCGCTATCCCAACGCCCAGGTGGTACAGATGATCGGCGGCCTCGGTCAGCCGGACGCGGAGGTCCACGCCACCGAGCTTTGCCGCAGCGTGTCGCGCTCGCTCTCCTGCCGCCTCACGTTGCTGCCGGTCCCCGGTATCGTCAACGATCAGCGAACCCGCGAGGCGCTCCTCTCCGATGTGCACGTGCGCCGGGCGGTCGAGGCCTTCGACGACCTCGACATCGCGTTCGTGGGCATCGGCGCTCCGACTCGCGACTCGGTGACCATGCGCGACGGCTCGATCATCACCCGGGCTGAGCTCGATGGCCTCCTACGCAAGGGCGCGGTCGGCGACATCGCCCTGCGCTACTACGACGCCTCCGGCGAATGCATCGAGTCCGAGGTCAACGATCGCATCATCGGCATGACCCTGGAGCAGATCGAGCAGGTGCCTAAGGTCACGGGCGTCTCCGGCGGGCCCGACAAGGTGAACGCCCATCCACGCCGCACTGGCTGACCGACTCATCAAGGTGACTCATCACCGATTCGGTGACCGCCTCCAGGCTCCTGGAGGACGGCTGAGTGGACGACCAGAGCCTGCGCGAGCTCGCCGCCGAGGTGATCGAGCGCGAGGCCGCCGCGGTGGCCAGCCTCAGCGGGCAACTGCCGGATACCTTCGCCGAGACCGTGCGACTGCTGCTCGACTGCAGCGGCAAGGTCATCGTCACGGCTCCGGTACCTCGCACGCGGTGGCCCTTCGCTTCGCCCACCTGCTCTCGTGCGTGGGCACGCCGGCCCTGTTCCTGCACCCGGGCGACAGCCAGCACGGTGCTTCTGGGGCGGTCGCCGCGAACGACGTCTGGATCGGCCTGTCCAAGGGTGGCGAGACGACCGAGGTCATCTTCCTCGCCGGCATCGCCCGGAAGCGCGGGGCCACGGTCGTGGCCATCACCGAGAAGCCCCGCTCGAGCCTCGGCCGAGCTGGCCGACATCGTCCTGCACGTCACGGCACCTGACGGCGTTGACCCCTTCGGCATGGTCGCCACGGGCAGCTCGCTCTTCAGCTCCGCCTTCTGTGACGCCATCTGCGTGGCACTGCTGGAGCTGCGTGGCTACTCGGTCGAGGACTTCGGCGAGACCCACCCGGCGGTGCCGTCGGACACAAGATCGGGGAGACGCAGACCTCGTGAAAGCCGCCCAGCTGACTCGGCCCCGAGACCATCGAGCTGGTCGACATGCCCATCCCGCAGTGTCCCGGCGACGGCGTGCTCCTGGCCTTCAAGGCCTGCGGCGTGTGCGGCTCCGACCTGCGGCGCTGGCGCGAAGGTCCCGCGCCGGGCGCCATCACCGTGCCTGGCCACGAGTTCGCCGGCGAGGTCGTCGAGGTCGGCTCACGGGTCGTGGGCTACGCGGTCGGCGACCACCTGGCGGTCGCTCCCGACGTGCACTGCCTCCGATGCTGGTACTGCAGCGTGGGCCTCTACAACCTCTGCGACGACATGACCATGATCGGTATCACGCCCGGCTTCCACGGCGGGCTGGCCGAGTACTGCGTGCTGCCCGCCCACGCTCTTGCCGGCGGCACCATCCACAGGATGCCCGGCTCACTGAGCTGGCCCCAGGGCGCGCTCGCAGAGCCACTCAGCTCGGTCCAGGCCTGCCACGAGGACATCGGCACCACGCTCGGCGACACCGTGCTGGTCATGGGCGCCGGGCCCATCGGCTGCCTGCACACCGCCATCGCCCATCTCCGAGGCGCGCGCGTCATCCTCTCCGAGCCCAACGAGCTGCGTCGGCGCATGGCCATGCCCTTCGCTCCTGAGCTGCTGCTGGATCCCATGACCCAGGACGTAGTGGCCGAGGTCAAGGCCTTCACCGGCGGGCTCGGCGCTGACAGCGCCATCTGCGCCAACCCCGTGGCGGCCACCCACCAGCAGGCCGTCGATGCCGTGCGCAAGCGGGCAATGTCGTCCTCTTCGGCGGTCTGCCCAAGGCCAACCCCATGACCGAGCTCGACGCCAATCGCATCCACTACGACGAGATCCGTGTGATCGGCTCGTTCAGCTACCACCCCGACTTCCACCGCCGGGCGCTACAGCTGCTCGAGCGAGGCCAGGTCGACCCCGACGCCATCATCACCCACACCTACCCGCTCGACGACGTGGACCACGTCTTCCGGGCCGTGGCCGCGGGCGAGGCGCTCAAGGTCATGGTCGAGGTCCGTGGACCGGGAGGCAGGCGTGATCGGCTTCAACACCGAGCTCGAGCAGCGCGAGGCCAGCGGCGCTCCGGTCCGCATCGGACTCGTCGGCGCCGGCCAGATGGGCACCGACGTGGTGGCCACCACCAGCGTGATGAAGGGCGTGCGCGTAGTGGTCGCTGCCGACATCGACATCGATCGTGCCCGCGATGCCTACCGTATCGGGCAGATCGAAGGTGAGGTGGTGGTCGCCAAGACGGCCGCCGAGGCCGACGCCGCCGTGGAGGCCGGCAAGCGCGTGGCCGTGGGCGACTACCGCATCGTCACCGACATGCACACGATCGACGTCATGCTGGAATCGACCGGCGTGCCCGAGGTCGGTACCCGCGCGGCCCTGCAGTCCGCCCGCAACGGCCAGGACCTGGCCATGATGAACGTCGAGACCGACATCACCGTGGGCCCGCTGCTGAACTGGTACGCCAAGCAGAAGGGCGTGCTCTACGCGCTCGCCGCCGGTGACGAGCCGGCCGCCTGCAAGGAGCTCTACGACCTTGCGGAGGCCGATGGGTTTCACCATCGTCGCTGCCGGCAAGGGCAAGAACAACCCGCTTGACCGCCACTCCACGCCGGCCGACCCCACGGTCCAGCAGGAAGCGGCTCGCCGCGGCCTCTCCCCCAACATGCTCGTGGAGTTCGTCGACGGCTCCAAGACCATGATCGAGATGGCGGCCGTCTCCAACGCCACCGGCCTGGTCCCCGACGTCCGCGGTATGCACGGCCCCGAGACCGACCGCGACCACCTCCAGGAGGCCTTCGCGCTCCAGGAGGACGGCGGCATCCTGAACAGGATCGGCGTCGTCGACTACGGCATCGGGGCGGTCGCGCCGGGCGTCTTCCTCATCGTCCGCACCGACCATCCCCGCCTGCGCGAGGCCATGGTGCTGCGCGACATGGGCGACGGACCCTACTACACGCTGTTCCGGCCGTTCCACCTGTGCAGCATCGAGGTCCCCTTGACCTGCGCCATGCTGACCATCCGCCGCCAGTCGAACATGGTGCCGCTGGACCGGCTGGCATCGGAGGTCTTCGCCGTCGCCAAGCGCGAGCTGCAGCCCGGCGACACCCTCGACGCCATCGGTGGCACGGCCTACTACAGCCTCATCGACACCTACGAGGTCGCCCGGGCGGAGGGGCTCCTGCCCATCGGCCTGGCCAGCGGTGCCCGAATCGTCAGGCCCCTCGCCATGGACACGCCCATCACGGCCGCGGACGTCGAGATCAAGCCATCCACCGTCTACAGCCTGCGGCAGCTGCAGGACCAGTGGTCGGACGGATTGATCGCCGAGCCGGAGTTGCTGTCTGCTGTCGACCAGCTAGCCACGGACTGAGCGAGACCAAGGAGGAGAGGACATGGCACGAGCCACACTGGGAGTCATCGTCGGGAACCGCGATTTCTTCCCGGATGCACTGGTCACCGAGGCGCGCGCCGACGTGCTCGCGCTGTTCGAGGAGATGGACATCGAGCCCGTTATCCTCGACGCCGAAGCAACCAAGCTCGGTGGTGTGGAGACCTGGCGGGAGGCGCAGATCTGCGCGGAGCTCTTCGACCAGAAGCGCAAGCGCATCGAGGGTGTGCTGGTGGTGCTGCCCAACTTCGGCGACGAGAAGGGCGTGGCCGACACGATGCGGCTGTCCGGGCTGGACGTGCCCATCCTGCTGCAGGCCTATCCCGGACGATGTCACAGCCTTCACCCTCGACCGTCGCCGCGACGCCTTCTGCGGCAAGATCTCGGTCTCCAGCGACCTGCGTCAGTACGGCTTCAAGTACTCGCTGACCGAGACCCACACGACCCCGGTGCAGTCGGACGCATTCCGTGCCGACCTCGACAAGTTCGTTCGCGTGTGCAAGGTCGCCAACGGCATGAGGCACGCGCCGCCTGGGCGCCATCGGCACTCCGACAACGATCGTGCCGACGATGACCGGTCCCTTGGCCAGCAGCGCCAGCGCGAAGCCGACGTAGGCGATCACGAAGTGCGGGGTGCGTCGCCGGTCGGGGCCGAACAGGCCCAGAGCCAGGAACAGCAATCCGGTACCGAGTGTGGTGAACAGGTAGACGTCGGGCATCGCCTGTCGGGAGATGAAGTAGAACTGGGGCAACGTGGCGAGGACCAGGGCCGCGAGCAAGCCGGCGCGTCGCCCGCGCAGGAGCGAGACGGCGTAGAAGACGCCGGCCATCGAGGCCAGCGCGAAGCCGACGCCGACGATCCGGGCGCCGAACTCGTCGAGGCCGAACAGCGCCGAGCCGAGCAGGATGCCCCAGTAGACGAGGATCGGCTTGGTCAACCGCACGGCGTCGCGGTAGTAGGGGACGACGTACGAGTCGCGCTCGGCCATCTCCCGGGCGGCCTCGGCGTACTTGGGTTCCCAGGGGTCCCAGAAGCCGAACTGGCCCAGCTCTGGGAGGAGAACGAAGCCGCCGACGAGCAGGATCAGGGCGTAGGGCCAGCTGCGCTTCCACCAGCCACCCGTGGGTGAGACCGTCGCAACCTGGGCGTCGACGGTGCTGTCCGGAGGTGTCGTTGCGCCTCGCTGGTCGACGGATCCCACGTTCCCCTCATCCCATTCCCGATCCAGGGAGTCTTCCGCTCACCCCGGCGAGCGCGGATTCCCGGAAGAGTAGCCCATTTTCACGTCGCCGGGAGCGTCCGGGGGTTTCGCCTGACCGTCGTCTGCTGGCATTATCTCCCTGTGCTCCCGGTTCGCCGGATCACATCGACGATCGACCATCGACGATCGACAGGACAGGAGACGGCCCGTGGGCTCTCGAGATCGACAGCGCCGTTCCCCGACCCGCACGACCGGTGTCACGCTTGCGACCCTGTCCCTTGTTCTCGTGCTGGCGACGACCGCCTGCGGCCCGCCCGAACGATTGACCTCCGAATCGACGGACCTCTATCTCGTCACCCTCGAGACCGATGCCGACGGTAGAGTCGCCGTCGGCGAACCGATCAACCTAACCGGCCGCGAGGGCTACGACAACCAGCCCTGCTTCACCCGGGACGGCTCGGCGGTGCTCTACAGCTCCCGGTCCGGCACGAAGGCCGACATCTACTCCGTCGGCCTCGACGGTTCCGCCGCGATCAAGCTCACCTCGACGGCGGACCGCGACTATTCGCCACACCCCTGGCTCGGCGGCGAGGGCTTCACCGCCGTAGTGATGGAGCATGGCCGGACCCAGCGCCTCCGGCGGTTCGACGAGAACGGGGCGGTCCACGAGGATCTGCTGCCGTTCCTCGACAGGCCGCTGCTCTACTACGCCTGGATCGATCCCCAGGCGGCCGCGGTGGTCCTCGAATCCAGCGACGGCGTTCGCGGACTCTACCTGGCCGATCGCGAGGCCGAGAGCGCCGAGCATCTGGTCGACTTCGTCGGTCGGACGCTGGCGCTGGTGCCCGGTGAATCGTCGATCAGCTTCGTCCACAAGTCGACCCGGGCCGACTGGTGGATCCGCAAGATCGATCTGTTGACCGGGGAGATGACCTCGGTCTCCCGGACGCTCCCCGGCACCGAGGATTTTGCCTGGACGCCCGAGGGCGACCTGCTGATGGCGCGGGACAGCGAACTGCACCGGCTGCCGGCCGGGGAGACCGAGCGCTGGGAGCGGATCGCCGACTTCGCCGAGCAGGGGCTGCGACGGATCACCCGGCTGGCGGTCTCACCCGACGGCGGACGGTTGATCCTGGTCGCCGAAGGCGGCTGAGTGCCCAGGGTCGATCCCGACCGTCAGGCCTGTCTGGAGATCGAGGGGTTCCCGGCGGATCTCGGCTTTCCGTTCCACGACGCCTGGGTCGTCGATCTCGCGGGCGGGCAAACCTGCACGATCCAGCAGCTGCGCGGGTTGATCGATTCCGACCGCCGCCGTTCTCTCAGCCCGGTGGTGCGCGGCTTGTTCGGCCTGCGATCTCTTCTCGGTCGCGGATTCCGTCTCGACGCAGCCACTCCCGGCGAACAGACTCGCCGGGTATCCGAAGCGGTGCCGACCCGGCTGACCCATGCGTCGCTGGTCCCGCCCGGAACGCACCACGGCCCGTTCTCGTTGCTGTACGAGTTGCCGACGACGACCGCCTACCAGATCCGCAACGCCACCGTCCACGCGATCCTGATCGTCACGTTGAATCGCACCGCGTCGGGGCACCGGTTGCTCTGGGCGACCCACGTGAAGCCGGTCGGCCGGATCACGGGACTCTACATGGGGGCGATCGATCCGTTTCGCCGGTTCGTGGTCTACCCGGGGCTGGAGTCCTGGCTGCAGCGGGCCTGGCGGGAGCAGGGCGGGGGAACGCCGGGTTGACCGGCGCGGGCAAGACGCCGACCCCGGGTGGGGCCGGCGTCATGCCTGTAGCAGACAGCTTTCCGGAAACGGCGAGCTACATCGAGCCGGTCAGCGGGAACAGCGAAGCCAGCATCGCGTCGGTGTGACTGGCCCAGCAGTTCCAGGCGTGCCCTTCGGGACGCTCACCGCCCGCCGGACGGTAGCCCCGTTCGCGCAGGGCGGCCCAGGCGTCGCGGTTGCTCTGGGCCATGTCCCAGGCCTCGTGCGGCGAGCGCAGGTCGTAGGTGCCCCACTCCATGTAGAGGCTCAGCGGAGGCGTCTCGGCCTGGTCGAGAACGTCGGCGAGGTCGAAGCCGAACAGCACCGCTCCCTGGCTGCCGACGCGGCCGAAGACGGTCGGATTCTGGACCGCGGCCATGATCGCCCGGGTCGCGCCGTTGCCGGCGCCGATGCTGGCCCGGGCCCGCGGGTCGTCGATCGTCGGGTACTTGCCGTCGATCAGCGGGACGAGTTCCTCGACGACCAGCCCGATGTGCACCGGTGTCGGGTCGGAGTTGTCGGCCTCCTCTCCGTCGGGCGGCATCAAGAAGACACCGATCAGCGGCTGGACCGAGTGACCGATCAGGTTGTCCAGGGCGTTCTTCATGTTCGCGGTCTCGAGGGCGCTCTTGCCTGCGTGGAAGTAGACCGTCGGGTAGCGGCGGTCCGCGGAGGCGTCGAAGCCCACCGGCAGGTAGACCCTGGCGGTCCGCTTCTGCTTGACCGTCTTTTCCTCGGTCTCGCCCTCGGTCTCGCCTTCGACCTGCTCGGTCACTTCGCGTTCCCACTCGACGGTCTCGAGGGTGCCCTGGCGCGAGGCCGGCGCCTCCATGGTGAACTCCGGCTTGCGCCAGGCGGGCATCGCCAGCCAGGAGACCTCGCCGAACAGACCGTCGCCGACATCCGGGTTGAGCGGGTCGGCCGCGGCGTCCGCGTAGTCCACGATGTAGCCATAGGTCACCGCGGCGTCGGGTTCGAGGCGCGTCGAGTAGTAGAACAGGTCGGTGCCCTCGACCTTGACCATCGGATCTTCCCGGCGGAAGCCGATCTGGTCGCTGACGATGCCGACGTCGGTCGCCTCGCCCCGGTAGACGAAGTGGACGATGTCGGATCCCTCGACGATCGGGTACTTCTTCTGCTCGTTCATGAAGGCATCGATCACGGCGCCCTTGTCCGAGGCCTGCTCGACCCTGGCGATGAACTTGCCGAACTCGGTCTCGGCGGCCCAGGCCGCGGTCTCGCCGATGGCCACCGCCGCGGCGACGTCGACCCGGGCCAGGCTGGACATGCTACGGGCGAAGAGGTGTCCGCCGGCGATCGCGACCTCGGACCAGGAGTGTTCTTCGAACAGCTCGAGGCTGGCGATCTCCTGGTAGCCGTCCGGGGAGAGGGCGACCATGTGCACGGTGCCCGGCTTGGTCATCACGATCAGCTTGTCGTCGACGACGGTCAGGAACCCGTCGCCGGGCTCCCGGGAGCGCCAGATGCGCTCGCCGGTCGCGGCGTCCATGCAGGTCAGCACCCGGCCACTGATCCCGTAGATGTACCCGTCGTGGTAGACCGGAGAGACGTAGCTGCTCTTGATCGTGTTGTTGGTCCAGGCGGTCGTGACCTCGTAGCCCGCGTCAGCGGCGGCGATCTGCAGCATCGTCGACTCGTCCTGCTTGTGCATCAGGAAGTAGCGGCCTTCGCCGGCCGGCAGCGGCACGATCGTACGGCCGCCCATCGCCCGGGGGTCGCCGCCGTGTTCGTAGGTGAACAGCGCCTCGCCGGACTTCGCGTCGATCCCGTACAGGTTGGCGTTGCCGACCGCCAGCACGATGTTGCGCCCGCCGATGCTGGTAGCGATCGGCGACTGATACTCGACGCCGTCCTCGCCGACGGTCCACTTCAGTTCGCCCGTCTTGGGATCGAAGCCGGCGATCGCCTTGCCTTCGGGGGCGCCGATCTGCACGACCAGGACGCCGTCGGCCAACAACGGTGAGCTGGTGAATCCGTAGTGGGGTTTCTTCGCGCCGAGGTCGTCGACGATGTGCTTGGCCCAGATCTGCTCGCCGGTGGCGGCATCGACGGCGAAGAGATGGCCCCAGGCGCCGAGGCCGAAGACCCGCCCGTCGGCGACCAGCGGTGTCGCGATCGGGCCGTCGTGAGAGCCGTCGTGACCGTTGTACGTCTCGCCGATCGTGTAGCGCCAGAGCTCGTCGCCGGACTCGTGGTCGAAGGCGGCCAGCACGTCGTGCTCGCCGGCGGCGAACATCGAGAGCACCCGTCCGTCGGCGACGGCCAGCGCGGAGTAGCCCGAGCCCAGCGCCCGCTTCCAGCCCAGGGTCAGGCCGTCGGCGCCGTCGTCGAACAGTCCCGCGCCGCTGACCGATCCGGTCGAGGACGGGCCACGGAAGCCCGGCCAGTCGGCAGCGGCCATCGCCGGCAGGGACAGAGCCAGTAACAAGGATGCAATTCGCAAGGCGGTCGGGAAGGCGAGGCGGGGCATAGAACGATCTCCTGGATGGTTGCACTCGGGACACGCGGGCAAGTCGCCCTCGATCCACCGAGCGGGGTTCACCCGTTCAGATTCCAATACCCCGGGGGATCTGTCAATGCCGGGAGGCAAAAGCAACCCCTTTGACCATCATGATTTACAAGTCGGATACAACCCTTGCCCGGCCTCGGCGGGAGGCATATGTTGCTTGAGCGATGTGCGGAATTGCCGGCTACTGGCTCAAACGGCCTCGAAATCCCGACCCGCGGGCTGTCGGTGAACTCCTCGAGGCGGTCCGTGAGCGAGGACCCGACGACGAGGGGGTCTGCTTCCTGCTGCGCGGGAAGGGCGAGCCGCGCTATTTCTCGACCCGGCAGACGATGCCCTCGATCGCGTCGCGACTCCCGCACTACGAGTCCGCTGCCGGGCAACAGCCCCACGACGCCGCGTTGCTCCACACCCGCTACGCGATCATCGACCTCAGCGAAGGCGGCCATCAGCCGTACGTCAGCCGCGATCGATCGATCAGTCTCGTCTTCAACGGCGAGATCTACAACTACGTCGAGCTGCGGGAAGAACTCGAAGCGGCGGGACTGACCTTCGAGACCACCAGCGACACCGAGGTGCTCGTCGAAGGGTACGCCCACTGGGGACACGCCCTGTGGGAGAAGATGAACGGCTTCTGGGCCATCGCCCTGCACGATGCCCGGGACGGCAGCATCGTCCTCTCCCGTGACCGCTTCGGCGTCGCCCCGCTGTACTACGCCGAGGGCGGCGAGGGGTTCTGGTTCTCCAGCGCGATCCGCCCGCTGACCGACCTCGACGCCCGGGGCGAGCGGCCGTCGAGTTCGTTCGTCCACGGCTTCATCGAGACGTCGCTCAAGGACTACGACGGCCAGACCTGCTTCGAGGGTGTGCACGCGCTGACCCCGGGGACGACCGTCGTCTTTCCCCAGGGCTGCTTCCGCATCGCCGATGCCGAGCATCACGTCTTCTGGAAGTATCCGACCCAGCGGCTGACCGAGGCCGAGCTTCCGTTCGACGAGGCGGTGCAGCGCTACCGGGAGACGTTCTTCAACGCCGTCGAGATCCGCATGCGCGCCGATGTGAAGATCTCCTTCGAACTCAGCGGTGGGCTCGACAGCTCCTCGGTGCTGGCCGCGGCCTGCGCGATGGGGCACGAGAACCTGACCAGCTACACCGTCAAGGTTCCCGAGTTCGACGAGGAGCCCTTCGCCCGGACGATGAACGACCTCTACAAGCTGGACTACCACGTCCTCGAGGAGCCGGAGTTCGACTTCATCGAGGAGTCGGCGTGGTTCACCCGGACGATGGAGGAGCCGTATCACTCTCCGAACATCTACACCCACTGGAAGATGCGGCAGCAGATGAAGCAGGAGGGGACGGCGGTCGTCCTCTGCGGCGGCGGCGGCGACGAATCCCTGGCCGGCTACGAGAACTACTTCTGGCCCCGGGCCAAGGAAGAGCTGATCGCCAGCGGTGCCCGTGGGTCGGCGTTCCGGCATCAGCTGGGGATCGACTTCCGCAGCTGGGCCAAGAGCCGCAACACGCTACGGATCAAGGCCAAGCAGCTGCTCGGCCGCCCGCCGGACACCAACGGGAACGGGTCCGCCCATGGCGCCTTCCCCGATCCGGACAACCCGGCGGTGCGCTACAAGAACGGTTTCCGCGGGCTCTCGTTCCAGGACCAGTGTCTGTACCACTTCAATGTCGGGCTGTTGCAGTACTACCTGCGGGCCGACGACAAGTTCTCGATGGCGATCCCGATCGAGCACCGGCTGCCGCTGCTGGACTACCGGATCGTCGAGCTGGGCCTGAGCGTACCGGTCTCGTACCTGTTCCACAACGGCTGGACCAAGTACATCCTGCGCAAGGCGATGGAGCCGTACCTGCCGAAGCAGATCCTCTGGCGCAAGCAGAAGCGAGGCTACCCGTTCGCCACGAAGCGCTTCCTGCTGGCCCAGCGCTCGCACTTCGAGCCGCTGGTGCGTCAGGTGCGGGATGCCGGTCTGCTCGGCAGCCAGGGCTCCGCGGACTACGACACGCTGCTGGCCGGGTCGGCCGATCGTCTGTGGCGGATCTGTTCCGTCGGCTTCTGGCTCAACCGTAACTGACGAGCGGCGACGCGAGATTCGCGATCCCGCGTCCGGGTCGGGTCAGGCCGGCTTGGCGCCGCCGTTGGGGGAGCGCGGCGTACGGCCCAAAATGTCGTTGGCGTGGTGGGCCACGTCGCTGGCCAGCCACTTGCGGATCTCCCAGACGTAGCGCAGCCAGTAGCGCATCCCGTAGGCCAGGTCGACCGGCCCGATGCCGCCTGCCGGCAACGCCCGCAGCAGCTCGAACGTCCAGCGCCACGCGGGGAAGACTCGCTTGTTCTTGAGCCGCGGATCGAACCACTCCGAGTAGCGGATCCAGCTGTCGATCATGGTCATCGACTGGTCTTCGTGCTTGCGCGCGTTGAGCAGGTACTCGGGGTGCTGCTCGAACCTGCCGTACATCGCCAGGTAGCTCAGCAGGACGCCGTCCCCGCGGCTGTACCCGCCGATCAGCGGAGTCCGGGCCAGAATCTCCCGGCGGATGACGCCGAAGACCTCGTAGCAACCGTGTCCGTTCAGCAACACGCGGTAGCGCCAGGCGCGCCGCGGCGAATCGGTGGCGATCTTCTTCTCGTAGCGGCCGACGACCTCGCCGGCATCGTTGGTGAAGTTGGGCATCGTGTAGCCGATGACCGCTCCGGGATCCTTGTCGAGGATCTCGATACAGCGCTCGAGATAGGTCGGCTCCAGGGTGTCGTCGGCGGCGGCCCACTTGAAGAACTCGGTCTTGTCGCACAGCCCGAAGACGTGGTTGAAGTTCGGGGCGGCGCCGATGTTCTCGGGGTTGCGGTGGTAGCGGACCCGGGGATCCCGGGCGGCCAGCTCGCGGCCGATCTGCTCGGTGCTGTCGGTCGAGGCGTTGTCGCAGATCACGACCTGGAAGTCGGTGAAGGTCTGGGCCAGCAGGGATTCCACCGCCTCGCGCAGGAAGCGCTCGCCATTGTAGACAGGCACACCTATGGCTAGACGTGGCATATCGACAACATAGTCATTTTCGGGGCCGCGGCCAACCGGAAGAGGAATCGGGCTAGCCGGCCGCGGGGTAGTCCAGCGCGAACTGGCGCAGTCGCGCTTCCAGCTCGGCGAAGCGGTCGTCGCCGACCATCGAGACGCAGGCGCGCAGCCCCTCGACCCGCACACTGCCGGTCGAACGCAGGGTGATCGCGCTGATCCCGTAACGCAGCAGGACCGCGAGCAGATCCCCGCCGTCGCGGAACGCCGGGTGAGCGACGGTGAAGTAGAAGCCGTCGGCCAGCGGCTGCCCCATGTCGTGGTCGTAGACCAGATGAAAACCGTTCTCGAGGAACAGTCGCTTCATCGTGCGGGCCCGTCGCGCGTACTCGAGGGCCGGGGAGAAGACCTTGCGGTTGCCGGCGTTGGCCTCGCGCAGCATCGCCGTGAGTCCATGCTGCGGGCTCTGGGGAACACTGGCCGCGATCGGGTAGAGCACCCGGTGGATCAGTGCGCGCCCCACCTGTCGCATGCCGGTCGAGCCCTCCAGCGCGTCGGATTCGGTCTGCATCAACTCGGGCGACATGCCCAGCAGCGCGATCCGCTGCCCGGCGTAGCTGAAGATCTTCGAGCTGCTGATCACGCAGAGCGCACGCTTGGTGTAGCGCAGCACCGTCGGCTGATACGGAGGCTTGCCGGGCTCGAAGTAGTTCTGCCGCAGGTCCATCGCGAAGTAGGCCAGATCCTCGATGGCCAGCAGGTCGTGACGGTCGCAGACCTCGGCGATGCCGCGTAGCTCGTCTTCCTGCAGCACGATCCAGCTCGGGTTGTTCGGGCTGGACCAGAGCAGACCGCAGACGTCACCCCGGGCCGCTCGCTCCTCGATGGCGCGGATCAGGTCGTCGCCCCGATGGTCGTGGAAATCGATCGAGGCGTATTCCAGGCCGAGGAAGTGCAGCTGGACCTTGTTCACCGGAAATCCGGGTTCCAGGCAGAGCACCGTCTTGCGATCGGGATGCAGCCGGGCCGCCAGCGCCAGCCCGGCGAAGCAGCCCTCCATCGCCCCGACCGTCGGAATGCAGCAATCCGGCGGGACGTCCAGATCGAGGAAGTTGCGGAAGAAGCGCGACCCCTCTTCCTTCAGCCCGGGAATGCCCTCGGTGGGCGCATAGAGGTTACCGACCCCCAGCTCGCGCAGGGCGTGAGCCTCGGCCTCGATCGCGATCGGATCGGTCGGCAACCCCGGGACACCGAACTCCATCCGGATGAACCGCAACTCGGCCTCGGCCTCGAGGGCATCGACGAGCATGTTCATCTCGCGGATCGAGGGTTCGCGCAGATCGATCCCGAAACGGGCGACGATACCGGCGACGATGCTGGGGTCGATAGGGACGGTGGATACCTGCATGATGGGCAGGCCATTGTAGCGCATCGAGGCCGTCGCCGACCACGTGGCCGGAGGGCTATTCCTCCAGCTCTTCCTGGGCCCGCTCGATGGTTCGGGTGAGGCGTTCGGCCTTGAGGGTGACCTTGACCAGTTCGGCCTCGATCTTCTCGCCCTGCCCCTCGCGGGCACGCTTGAGTTCCGCCTCCAGCTCCTGCTTTTCCTCGATCAACTCGTCCTGGGTCTTGCGCAGCTCTTCCACCTGGTGGGCCGCCTCGGCCTTGTCGAACACGACCGAATCCGGCGACGTGGCGTCGACCCCCGCCTTCTCTTTCTTTGTCGACCGCTTGGGGATGAACTTGATCGCGGGGTCGAGGGGTCGCTGGTTCATGAAGCTGGGCGAGACGATCTCGATGCCGGCTTCATGGAGCGTGTCCAGCGTGTTGGCCCGCAGCTGGCGACGCTTGGCGATCAGCTGCTTGACCTCGGTGAGCAAACCGGAGATGCGGTAGGTCACGGAGTAGTCACCCAGCTCGCTGATCTGGACGAAGGGAGTCTCGAGTCCCGACCGCTCCGCTGCCTCGATCAACAGCTTCTCGATCGTCGTCCGCCCGACGTCGTATCCCAGCGAGACCTCGACGTGCAGGATCGTTCCCGAGTCGGGCAGCAACATCACCGGGTGGGTGACCATGTAGAGGTTGGGGACCGTGGTCAGGTTGCGGTCCTCGGTCTGTAGCTGGCAGGACAGGAGGTCCATCCGGCTGACACGCCCCGAGTGTTCGCCGCAGACGATGTACTGGCCGGCGGAACACGGTCGCATCCAGCGCAGCATCAACCCGGCCATCGCGTTGCCGACGACCGTCGTCGAGCCGAGGGCGATCACCGCCGAGAGCAACAGTCCGATCAGCGAAAGCAGCTGGCCGCGCATCGCGTCACCGATCGGCATCAACACGACCGCCAGCACCACCGCGAACAGCGCCACGCCGAGGGTGATCGCCTGACGCTGGAAGCTCTTCAACGGCCGGTCGCCGTAGACCGCGATCAACCGGCGCTGGAAGACCCAGAAGGCGCCGGCGATCAGCCCCAGCACCGCGAGGGCGGTGCCGAACTGCTGCAGGCGATCGACGATCGGAACCCAGTCGATTGTGAACATCGGCCGAGGATAGCCCTGGCGCGCGGTTGCCGCAAACGACGGGCCGATCCGGCGGGGCCAGGTTGACGGCCCCACCCGGCTCGTGTACGAAGGACGGCACCAAACAGGAGCGAACCGAGATGAAGCTGGGAATGATCGGCCTGGGAAAAATGGGCGCGAACATGAGCCGCCGTCTGATCGGCGGCGGCCACGAGGTGGTCGTCACCGACCTGAGCGCCGACGCCGTCGCGGAGCTGGCCGGACAGGGTGCCTCACCGGCGGCGTCGATCGAGGCGCTGGTGGCCCAGCTCGCCTCGCCGCGGGTCGTCTGGATCATGGTCCCCTCCGGGGCGCCGACCGAGTCGGTGGTCCGGAACCTCGCCGGCCTGCTC
The DNA here is from genome assembly GCA_942490715.1 of uncultured bacterium. GTDB lineage: Bacteria > Acidobacteriota > Polarisedimenticolia > Polarisedimenticolales > Polarisedimenticolaceae > CALNYP01. The sequence continues at coordinate 57,976 of CALNYP010000058.1, read as the reverse complement.
GAGGACGGCGACATCGTCATCGACGGCGGCAACAGTCTCTACAAGGAAGCGGTCCGTCGCCACGGCGAGCTTGCGCCCCGGGGCGTGCAGTTCGTCGACGTCGGTACCAGCGGCGGTGTCTGGGGCGCCGAGCGGGGCTACTGCCTGATGGTCGGTGGCGATCCCGGCGCCTTCGAGACGATCACGCCGATCCTGCGCACCCTGGCGCCGGGATCCGCCGCCGCGGAGCCGACACCGGGTCGGCCTGCGGGGCAGGGGACCGCCGAGGAAGGCTTCCTGCACTGCGGCCCGGCCGGTGCGGGCCACTTCGTCAAGATGGTGCACAACGGCATCGAGTACGGCCTGATGCAGGCCTACGCCGAGGGTTTCGATCTGCTGGCCTCGGCCGACCGCGGCGAGATCCCCGACGGGCACCGCTACGACCTCGACGTGAAGGAGATCGCCGAGGTCTGGCGCCGGGGTAGCGTCGTCGGCTCGTGGTTGCTCGACCTGACCGCCCAGGCCCTCGCCCGCAGCCCCCGGCTCGAGGAGTACAGCGGCCACGTCTCCGACTCCGGAGAGGGTCGCTGGACCGTCGACGCCGCCGTCGAACGTTCGGTGCCGGCCAACGTCCTCGCCGCCTCGCTGTTCGCCCGCTTCCGTTCGCGCCAGCAGGCGACGTTCGGCGATCGCTCACTGTCGGCGATGCGTCACATGTTCGGCGGTCACGTCGAGCAGCAACCGGAGAAGGAATGATGACGACCGAAGAAGAACGCGATCAGCCCCCGGCGCCGCCCTGCACCCTGGTCGTGTTCGGTGCCACCGGCGACCTGATGCGCCGCAAGCTCGCCCCGGCGTTGCGCAACCTGCATCGCGAACGACTGCTGCCGGAGTCGTTCTGCGTCATCGGCACCTCCCGCTCGAACTGGACCACCGAGGAGTTCCGCGCGCGGATGCGCAGCTCGATCGAGGACTTCGCCTCGGGCGACTTCGACGAGAACCGCTGGGCCTGGCTCGAGTCGCGGCTGTTCTACCAGCCCGGCGACTTCCAGGATCCCGGGGCCTACCGCGCCCTGGGCGACCGGCTGCGTGAACTCGAAGGCGAGTACAAGACCCACGGCAACGTCCTGTTCTACCTGGCCTGCGCCCCCGACTTCTTCGCGCCGATCGTCGAGCACCTTCACGAGGCCGACCTGACGAGCGACGACGAGGGCTGGCGCAGGGTCATCGTCGAGAAGCCGTTCGGCCGCGATCTGGAGAGCGCCCGTGAACTCAACCGGCGACTCGGCAGCATTCTCGACGAGTCGCAGATCTACCGGATCGACCACTACCTGGGAAAGGAGACGGTCCAGAACCTGCTGGTCTTCCGGCTGGCCAACGGCGTCTTCGAGCCGATCTGGAATACGCGCTACGTCGACCACGTGCAGATCACCGTCGCCGAGACCCTGGGCGTCGAGGGGCGCGGCGGCTACTACGACGAGGCCGGTGCGCTGCGCGACATGGTGCCCAACCACATCTTCCAGCTGATCTCGCTGGTGGCGATGGAGCCACCGATCTCGTTCCAGGCCGACGCGGTGCGCGACGAGCAGGCCAAGGTGATGCGGGCGATCCAGCCGCCGACCCACGAGCAGGTGCTGACCCAGACCGTTCGCGGCCAGTACGGGGCCGGGAAGGCGGGCGGCAAGGAGCTGCCGGCGTATCGCGACGAACCCGACGTCGACAAGAGTTCGACCACCGAGACCTTCGTGGCGATGAAGCTGGCGATCGAGAACTGGCGCTGGAACGGGGTGCCGTACTACGTGCGTGTCGGCAAGGGCATGGCGCGGAAGGTCACCGAGATCGTGATCGAGTTCAAGCGCCCGCCGTTCCTGCTGTTCCGGGACACGCCGGTCGACCGGCTGCCGCGCAACCGGATCACGATCAACGTGCAGCCCGACGAGGGCATCACCCTGCACTTCGGTGCGAAGGTCCCCGGTTCGGTGTTGCGCATCGACGGCGTCGACATGGACTTCAAGTACAGCGAGCAGTTCGGCCGCATCCCGGCGACCGGATACGAGCGTCTGCTCCACGACGCGATGGGCGGGGATCAGACGCTGTTCCAGCGCACCGATCTTCTCGACGCCTCCTGGCGGGTCGTCGAGCCGATCCTCGATGTCTGGCATGCCCTCGAGCCGAAGGACTTCCCGAACTACCCGGCGGGGAGCTTCGGCCCGGAAGCGGCGGACGAGCTGATGACCAGGGACAACCGGCGCTGGTGTACCGCGCCGCCGGACGACAAGGGTTGACGATGGCGTTGCGCGCTCGTCGACGACCCGGCGGGTCGGCCACCGCTGCGCTGTTGCTCGGTGTCGTGCTGCTGACAGGCACGGGACTCGCCGTGGCGGAGACGGCGCGCTACCGGCTCACCGTCGACAACACCTGGAGCGAGGAGACCCACCCGCGCAACCTGCCCCCTGCCGCCCACTTCTCGTGGCTCGGGGGTGGGACGCACTCCGCTGCGGTCGCCTTCTGGAACGTCGGCGTCGTCGCCAGTCCCGGAACCCGGCAGATGGCGGAGACCGGTGTGACCGACATGCTCGTCGCCGAGGTCGGTGCTGCGATCGGCGCCGGTACCGCGTCGGGGGTGCTGAGCTGGCAGCACTGGTTCTGTCCGGCGACCACCACGTTGCCGCCCTGCGGACCGTTGCAAGTCGAGTTCGACATCGAGGACAGTCATCCACTTGTGACCCTGGCGACGATGCTCGGGCCGAGCCCCGACTGGTTCGTCGGTGTCTCGGGGCTGCCGTTGCGCGAGGGCGAAGTCTGGCTGGAGAGCGTCGTCGTCGAGCTTTACCCCTACGACGGCGGATCGCGTAGCGCGAACGTCTGGGAACTGTTCGGCCCACTCACGATTCCCGCCGACCCGGTGACGCTGATCACCGCCGAGAGCGGCCAGCTCGTCGGCCCGGGCTCCCTGGGCCGCTTCACCTTCGAGCGGATCACGACGCCCGACGCCGACGGCGACAGCGTGCTGGACGATCTCGACAACTGTCCCCAGTTCCCCAACCCGGACCAGGGTCCGGCGGTCTTCGGTTACCCGGTCGTCGCGCTGGACCGCGAGACGTTCTCCTGGGGGCTTGCGGTGGACGCCGAGTACGTGCGCGGTGATCTGGATGGCGTCGACGTCCTGTTCACCAGCGAAGTTGGGTCGCTGAGCGACGCGGCGAGCTGGAGCGATCCCTCGATTCCCGTTCCGGGAGCCGGTTTCTATTACCTGTTCCGGCCCGGAGGAACCTGCGCCGATCCCAGCTGGCAGAGTAGCCCGGGCGGCGAGCCGGCGCGGGACGAGCGGTTGCCCTGATCGGAGGCGGTCCTCGAGAAGCACCTCGTGCGCCGAACTCCCTGCCCCGAACTACGAATCCAGCGTCCGCAGGTCATCGTGCTCGAATGCCGAGGCCATCCGTTCGATCTCCCGCCTGCCCGCCCCCAGGTCGGCGGCCACTTCCCGCCAGCCGGTGACTGCCAGGCCAACCTCTCGCGCGATCGCCTTGGCCGCCGTGGGTGGCAGCAGAAAGTGCTCGGCAACTTTCATGACGAGCTCGAGCGACGCCGTGCCGTCGTCAAAGTCGATCGTCGTCGAAAGGACCCTGGGCTTGATATCCACGGGGACAGGGTTGAGATCGTAGGCCGGTGCGAGTCGCCAGCCGTCCGGCCCCGTGTACACGAAGCCGTGATTGCGGAGATGGTCGTCGGTGTTGGAGATGAGGACGTTGAACACGACGCGGCGCCACAGCTGGTGCGCATCGACGGTGAGTGACGCCCCGTACTGTCGCAGGGCGTCCACGAACTCCAGATAGCTCCGGGGTTTCGATCCCGGACCGCTCGGCAAGCGTCAGGGCGACCGCTTCCCAGACGACCGCACTCCACTCGTCATTCGCATGTGGAAACTTGGCGATCGCCAGCTCTCCGTTCCGGTCCCTCACCGATGCTTTCGGCCGAGCCCCGCCCAGTGAGGAGCCGGGAGCGAGGAGGAGCCGCAGGTCCTCGTCGGTTTCGGTTCTGTTTTCCACCCGCTCCGCCGCGGACAGCAGTGCAGGAAGCGAGACCAGAGGCGGAATCGGATGGTCTTCGGGCGCGGCAAGGAACGGCCCGCCTCGCTCGAGCGAGAACCGGAGCGCGCCTTGCCGCGCCTCGTCGTTCACTCCCAGCAGGTAGTCGACCTCGGTCAACGTTCGCGGCGTCTCACCCGCAGTTTCCGCGCGCCTTCGTTCGGCGCGCTGCATCAGCACGCGACCCCAGCGTTCCGGGGCGGAGTCGCTGACCGAGCCGAAGAGCGCCGTGTCGGTGTGAAACGTACCGCGCCCCAGATCGATGGCCGGCTCGAGCGAGTAGCGAGACGGTTGGACGAGCCAGTCCGGGTCGTACTCGAAGCGTGCCGTCTCCCGCCCGGCCCGGGCTCGAGTCCAGAGGCGGCCGACAAGGCGTGGCCCATCGTCGTGATCGACGTGGACCAACACCTCGCGATTCATGACGCACCGCCTTTCGAGCCGGAGTCCCCTCGACGCGAGCGCCGAACCCGGATCGGAAGCCGTTCTTCCTCGAGGGCCAGCCCCAGGTCATCGGCTCGGACGTCGGCCAGCTCGCCGAGTCGCTCGACCATTCCCAGGACGAACAGGACCCGCGCGTAGATCCCCATCGACGCACCGGGGGCACCGCGCTCGACCCGGGTCAGCGTCGGGCGACTGATCGACGCGCGCTCCGCCATGATCGCGACGGAGATCCGTCGACGCCGACGAGCGTCCCGGATGTCCTGGCCGAGCTTCCGCAGGGCACGCTTGACCGGCAGGGGGGCGACAAGGTCATCTTTTTTCATGATAAAGCCAAGTATTATTTCCTTTAACAAGGTTAAAGTAAGATATTCATTCCATTAAGTCAATGAACCTCGAAATCCAGGACCCAACCGCGCGATCTCCCCGATCTCGTAGTACGTTCGCCACTGGCGCTCGCCCAGGAGGCTCAACCGTGAGGAACGTGCCGCCACCACTCATGCTCGCCATCGTCGCTGCCGTCGCCGCGGCCTTCGCGACCGCTCCCTCCAGCCCCCGGGCCGAGGAGCCGGCTCGCCCGCGCATCCGCGACCTGGGCGTCGAGCCCGGCGTCCTGTCTCCCGGCCCGCTCAACGCGATCACCGATGTCGCCGGCGTGGCCGTCGGGCACCGCACCCTGATCAGGGGTGACGACGTTCGCACCGGGGTCACCGCGATCGTTCCGGCCACGGGCAACGTGTTCCAGCAGAAGGTACCCGCCGCGGTGTACGTCGGGAACGGCTTCGGCAAGGCCGCCGGTTTCCTGCAGGTCCAGGAGCTGGGCAATCTGGAAACACCCATCGTGCTGACGAACACCCTCAGCGTCGGTACCGCGGTCTCCGCGGTCGTGGCGTGGACCCTGGCCCAGCCCGGCAACGAGGAGGTCCGCTCGGTCAATGCGGTCGTCGGGGAGACGAACGACGGGTACCTCAACGATATCCGGGGGCAGCATGTCCGTCCGGCCGATGTCGTCGCCGCGATCGAGTCCGCCAGACCCGGCCCCGTGGCCGAGGGCAGCGTCGGCGCGGGCACCGGCACCCGCGCACTCGGATTCAAGGGTGGGATCGGTACGTCGTCACGGAAGCTTCCCACCAAGCTCGGCGGATTCACGATCGGCGTACTCGTCCAGACCAACTTCGGCGGCATTCTCACGATCGACGGGATTCCCGTCGGCGAACGCCTCGGTCGCTTCGCCTATCGAGACGAACTCGAAGCGCCGGAACCCGAGCAAGGCTCGGTGATGATCGTCATCGCCACCGACGCGCCTCTCACCTCCAGGAACCTCGAGCGCCTTGCGAAACGCGCGGTGCTGGGACTGGCGCGCACGGGTTCGTTCCTGTCCAACGGATCCGGCGACTTCGTCATCGCCTTTTCCACGCGCAATCGCGAGCCGTACAACCCCGCAGAGAAGAGTCGCCGCGTCGAGTCGCTCTACAACGACGCGATGAGTCCGCTGTTCCTGGCAACCGTCGAGGCGGTCGAGGAGGCGGTCTACAACTCGCTCGTTCGCGCCACGACCGTTGCCGGCCGCGGTGGCCACACCAGCGAGGCGATTCCCCTCGACCGCCTGCGGGAGTGGTTGCCGGTCCGGCCCGAGGGCTGACCGGGGCTGGAAACGTCGTCCACGAGGGGCCGGCATCAGCGGATCCCCTGGATCCATTTCGGCGGCGAGAGGGCAGAATATCGTTGCCGTGAATGTGACTCGAAAGTCATCATCAGGGGACCCATGTTCCACCGAGCCCCCGGGAACGGGCCACGATGGAATCCCGAGCCAGGGTTGACGAGCGTCGGTACATGAGGGACGGGATGTCACAGACGAACGAGACGAACGAGATGCTGCTCTTCGGCATGCTGCGCTCGCTGCGCAGCACGCTGGCCTCGTGCGCCGAACCCGCAGGCAAGGAAGCGGTCACCGCCGGGGTGATCGCGAGCTTCCTGCGGCCGTACTCGCCGGACGAGCTGGTGACCGGCATCGCCGGGCATGGCGTGGCGGCGGTGTACGAGGGCCGGCAGCCCGGGCCGACCCTGCTCGTGCGTTGCGAACTGGACGCCTTGCCCACCGAGGTCAGCCGCACGGCGACCTCGCCGCGCTTCGAGGACTCGGCGCACCTCTGCGGACACGATGGTCACATGACGATCGTCGCCGGACTGGCGCCGCTGCTGCACGTCCAGCGGCCGGAGCGCGGGCGCGTGGTGCTGCTGTTTCAGCCGGCGGAGGAGACCGGCGAGGGGGCGCTGCAGGTGATCGAGTCGCCCGAGTTCGCGGCGCTGCGCCCCGATCGTGCACTGGCGCTGCACAACCTTCCGGGTTTCCCGCTGCACACGATCGTCTATCGCCCGGGGAACTTCGCCAGCGCGTCGGTCGGCATGAACGCCTACCTCAGTGGCTCGGCCTCCCACGCCGCCGAGCCCGAGCAGGCATGCACGCCGACCGCGGCGCTCTGCGAGCTGCTGTCGTCGCTCCCCGAGCTGAGCGACATCGACGCCCGGCCGTACCGGCTACTGACCGTGACCCATGCGCGCCTCGGGCGGCCGTCCTACGGCACGACACCGGGTCGCACGCGGCTGCTGGCCACACTGCGCGCTGCGACGACTGCGGCTCTCGACGAACTGTGCGAGGCGGCCGCGGAGCGAATCCGTGCCGTCGCCGGACGCGGCGGGTTCGAGCTCGAGCTGTCGTGGCACGAACGGTTCCCCGCCACGACGAACGACGAGGGTCTCGTGAAGATCCTGGTCGACGAGTGCGCCGCAGCAGGCATCGCGACGCTGCAGGCCGACAAGCCGTTCCGCTTCTCGGAGGACTTCGGTCACTTTTCGCAGGTCTGCCCGATCACGTTCTTCGGGCTGGGCATCGGAGAGGATGCCGCCCGGCTGCATCAGCCGGACTACGCCTTCCCGGACGAGGTCGTCGAGACGGGGCGTAAGGTCTTCATGGCGATGATCCGTCGTCTGACGTCGTCGACGAACCCGGCCTAGTCCGGGCGCCGTCTTCGGCCGCTGTCCGGCCGGTACTGCGCCTTGTCGATGCGGTACTCCTTCATCTTCCGCAGCAGCGTCCGCCTGCTCACACCCGCCCGCTCGGCGGTGGCCGCGACGCGCCCACCCTCGGCCGCGAGGCACGACGCGATATAGGACGATTCCAGCGCGGCCACCCGCGGGCCGAGGCACTGGTCCATCGTCCGGTCGATGTCGATCGCCGGCTCGACGGACTCGAACGCCTGCGCCCGGCCGGAGCGGCCCGAAGCGACCGGTAACGCATCGTCCCGCCTGGCGTCGGGCAAGAGTCGCTCGAAGACCTCGGCACCGACGCGCTGTCCCGAGGACGTCAGCACCAGGCGCTCGGTGAAGTTCTCGAGCTCGCGCACGTTGCCCGGCCACGAGTGGTCGACGAGAGAATCGAGGAACCGCTCGTCCGGATGGGGGCGCTCGACGCTGTACTCGTCAGCGATCTTGCGGGAGAAGTGCGCGAATAGATAGATGATGTCCTCGGGCCGCTCGCGCAGCGGTGGGATCTCCAGGCGGATCACATCGAGCCGGTACATCAGATCCTCGCGGAAGCGGCCCCGGTTGACCTCGTCGACGAGGGACGCGCTGGTCGCCGCGACGACCCGGACGTCGACCGGCATCTCCTCGTGGCTGCCGACCGGGCGAATCGTGCCCTCCTGCAGCGCGCGCAGCAGGTGATACTGGACCGTCAACGGGATGTTACCGATCTCGTCGAGGAACAGCGTTCCTCCCTCCGCGTGCCGGAACAAGCCGTCCTTGCTGGTGGTCGCCCCGGTGAACGCGCCCTTGACATGCCCGAACAGTTCCGTGCCGACGAGGGTCTCGCTGACAGCGCCGCAGTTGACCGGCACGAAGCGTCCGCTGCGGCCGGACTTGCGATGAATCGCGCGGGCCAGCAGCTCCTTGCCGGTGCCGGTCTCGCCGAGGATCAGCACCGTCGCTTCGGTCGGGGCGATCCGATTCGCCAGGTCCAGTGCGTCCCACAGGCGTGGACTGCGCGTGTAGATGCCCTCGTGATGGACCTCGCGGGGCTCGTCCTCCGAGGGCGCCGCGCGGGGCAGCAGCTTCTGCCCGTCGACGATCGCCGCCACGGTCGCCGCGCAGGCATCGGTCGAGGTCGAGAGCAGCACGTCCCGGGCGCCCGCGTTCAACGCTTCGCGTACCAGCGAGCCGCCGGCCTCCGGCGCCAGGATGACGAGGTCCACCATCGGCCAGCGGTCGCGAATGCGGGGCAGGGTCTCCGCCGCGCGGAACTCGCCCAGGGCCGACGCGCCGATGACGATCACCCGGGCCTCGAAGTACTCGGTCGGCTGAAGGACCTGCTTCAGGCTACGGACCGTCGACGCGTCGTACCCCCGTTCGCGCAGTGGCGGGGCGAGCTGGGGGCAGCCGAACAGCAGCACCAGCGGACGATCATCAGTAGTGGCCATGCGGGCAATCTTGGCGCATTAATCGAAATCGGTCAAGCGTGTCCCATAAAAACGAGACACGAACGGCGCATATTGTTGATCGCGAGCCAAATTTCCAGAATTCCGCCCTGGCTCGGTGCTTGCACTGACGAAAGCGTGATGCAAACGACTCCACAGTCCGCCACACCCCACATCGTCAAGGTCGGCGGTTCGCACCTGGACGAGCCCGACTATCTCGCCAACCTGACCCAGCACATCATCCGCGTCGTCGAGAAAACCGATGGCCCCGCCATCCTGGTGCACGGCGGCGGCAAGGAGATCGGCTCGCTGCACGAGCGTCTCGGGCTTCCGTTCCGCAAGGAACGCGGCCTGCGGGCGACTCCCGACGAGACCATGGACCTGGTCGCGATGGTGCTGTGCGGGCAGATCAACAAGCGTCTGGTGGCCCACTTCCAGGCCGCGAATCTGGACGCGCTCGGCGTCTGTGGTGCGGACCTCGGCGTCCTGCGCGCCGAGTACCTCAACCGCCGGCAACTGGGGCGTGTCGGAGGGCCGCCCAGGGTCGACGTAGACGCGCTGCGGCGGCTGCTGTCCGCCGGCTCGCATCCTGGTCGTCACGCCGGTCTGCCTGTCCCCCGGTGCCGGGCTGCTCATCGTCGACGCCGACGTCGCCGCCCAGGTGATTGCCGTCGCCGTCGACGCGCGCTACCTCGACTTCGTCACCGACGCCAGCGGCATCGGAAACGGTGACAACTCGCCGTCGAGCCTGTCACCGCCCCAGGTCGAGCGGCTGATCGAGCAGTCGGCCGTCGCCGACGGCATGATCCCGAAACTCCAGGCCAGCCTCGCGGCCCTCGACGGCGGTGTCGACGTCGTCCGTGTCGGCAATCTCGAGAGCTTCGCCGAAGGTACCGCGACGACCGTCCACGCGTGATCACGAATCCCGAACAACCCAGCGATATCCATCAATCAAACAATGAAACAAGGAGGTACGCCATCAGCTCCCTAGCAACCGTTTCCCCAGCCCCGACCTTCGAGGTCGTCCCCGCCCGGCGCGACGACATGCCGGCAATCGCCGACTTCGTCCGTTCCTCGGCCGACTGGTATCGCGACATTGTCGCCGAGGAGGACATGGCCGAGCACGAGGTTGACGACCAGTGGGCCGAGACGAACTTCAAGCGGCGTGATTTCTACATCGGCAAGGCCGACGGCAAGCCGATCGGCACGATCTCGCTGCAGACGTTCGGCGATTACGCCTATCTCGGCTACATCTACCTCGATGTCGAGCACGTCGGCAACGGCTACGGTCACCGGTTGATGCGGTTCGCCGAGGAGCTGGCCCGCGAGCAGGGCCTGCGCGGCATGGCGCTGATCGCCCATCCCGAGGCGACCTGGGCCACGCGCGCCTATCTGAAGTACGGGTTCCGTATCGCCGCCTCCGACAAGGACGACGTGCTCGAGTGGCAGGACGGCGTCCTGCGCCAGTATTACGAGCAGGACTTCGAGCTATACGTATTCGACTTCGACAACGGCGAGGGGGTGCGCAATGACTGCTGATGCCACGAAGGTTGCGCTCCTGGGGTACTGCGTGCCGGCGATGGAGGCGATGAGCAAGATCGGCCGCGAGTTCGTCGCCGTCGTCCCGCCGCTGTTCGAGGCGACCATGAAAGAGCACGGCATCGAGCACGTGCTGTGGGACTTCGAGCGACGCAACGACATGTCGGCCGAGCTGGCGACGACCCTCGCCGGCATGGGCGTCGGCCTGGCCGTGCCGCTGTTCGAGGAGACCGTCGAGTGGGCCGGCGCCCTCAATGGCGTGTTCCGCGACGACCCGCGCCTGTTCACCAAGTACCTGCTGTTCCGCGACAAGGCGATGATGAAGCGCCGGGCCCAGATGCATGGCATCCGCGTGGGCGTCTTCGAGGAGGCCGACAATCGCGAGGATGTCACCCGCTTCTTCAAGCGCGTGAACAAGGCGCTGGCCAGGATCGAGGGCGACGTCGAGGACCCCGTGCACCTCAAGCCGCTGGCCGCGGCGGGCTGTGTCGGGCACCGATTCATCCGCAGCATCGAGGATATCGCCTTGCTGCAGGACTCGGAGTTTCCCTGCCTGCTCGAGTCCCATCTCGACGGCCAGGAGTTCTCCTGCGAGGTCTTCATCCACGAACGGAAGATCCGCTTCCTGAACATCAATGAATACGTCCACCTCGGGCACTCGAACTTCAGCCCGGCGTCGCCGCAGCTCAACGCCGCCCGCCCGCTGATCGAGAAGACGATCTACGACCTGATCGAGGCGTTCGACATCAACTACGGGATGATCCACCCCGAGTTCTTCCTGACCCCCGACGGTAAGCTGAACTTCGGCGAGGTCGCCGCCCGCGTTCCCGGCGGACACATCTTCGAGCTGATCCAGACCGCCCACGGCTTCGACCCGTTCGCCGGTCAGGTGCTGTGCGCCGATCCACGGAGCACCGAGGAGGAGCTGAACGCCTTCTTCCCGAGTCCGGATGATCACGACGGTTACGCCGGTTGCCTGATGGTCTACCCGAAGCAGAAGATCGTGACCCGCGTCGACGTACCGGAGCAGTTGCTGGCCGAGCCGTACTACGAGAAGCACAGCCTGTTCCAGCCCGTCACCGCCAAGGTCGCCGAGCGCGCGGGCTTCGGCGATCACTACGGCACGATCTTCTTCCGCGGAAAGGACGCCGCCGAGATGACCCGGCTGCTGCGCGATTACGAAGAGGTGGACTTCTACACCAACGAAGCGCCGGCGCCGGTCGGGGAGCATGCGTGAACGAAGAGCTTCCCGTTGTCGAGAAACCGTCCCGGGTGGCCGACGTCCAGGGGCGGCTGGAACGCCGCCTCGACGACGCGCTGAAGGCGCTCGGCGAGGCGCAGCCCTTCGCCAAGAGCACCTACCAGACCGAGGTGTTCCAGCTCGCCGAGACGCTGATGGGCAGCGATCGCGGCCTGCGTGCCCTGGCCGAGCGGGCCCATCGATTCGACGAGGTCGGCGTCTTCGCCGGGGGGTCGTGGGCCGACCCGTCGAAGCTCAAGGCTCCGCTGGTCGCCGGTGGGTTGAAGGCCGGCGGCGTCTACACGATCGTCGAGTCTCTCAGCGAGTTGCGCATGCTGGCGATCGTGCAGGGTCGCGTCGACGGATCGCTCGGACCGGAGGCGGCCCGGGAGTTCCTCAACGACGTCATGGCCTTGAACCTCGAGTACCTGTTTCCGGGCAACACCGAGGAGGAGCGACAATCGGCCGGACCGTTGTACGACTCGATCGTGCGTCTGTTCGGGTTCCTGGCGGAGGAACTCGACCTCTCGTCACTGCTCGGCGACGTCGTCCAGGAGATCGAGCAGGTCACGGCCCAGCGACCGCTGGGGACCGACCGCATCCGCGGCATGATCGAGATGGCGTCGCGGATTCCCCAGCGCGATGCCTCCCCCGAAGTGATCGAGCGCCTGAACGTCTTCGATCGCGCCGTTCGCGGTTCGAGCCCCCTCAGCCGCGAGCACGTCGAGCGGGCCGACTACCGCCAGGCGCTGTTCGACTGCGACAGCGACACGCTGGCCAACGAGGCGCGCTGCTTCGCCGATTCGATGAGCGAGACCGGTCTCACCTGTGCGCACCACGCGATCCTGCTGCGCCACCTGCGCTCTCGGGAGCCGGGGCTGATCGGGCCGGCGCTCGGGCTCAACGACCTGGGCGAGGCCGAACTGGCGCAGAACCAGGAGTTCGCGCTGCAGCTGATCCGTTTCTGCATCATGCCGGCGACCGCGCACTGTATCTATGGTTTCGCGCGCTTCCTCGAGCGCGGCCTGCTGTCGCGCCAGGCCGTTGCCGTCGGCCTGCGACGCCTCGTCGACCTGGATCTGCGCGCCGATGTCCGCCGTAACCTGCTGGGCCGCCGCAAGCGCGGCGACGGCGTGACCGCCAACTCGCTGCTGGTCGCAGGCGTCATCGCCGTGCTGGGCCAACCCCTCGGCGTGGGCCAGGGCCGGAACCCCACGTGTCAAGCCGCCCGGGCGATCAGCCTGTGGTCCCAGCACGCCCACGGCTACCTTCTCGAGCAGTTGATCTCCGCCGCGCGAGACGGCTTCGTCGAGATCGTCTTCGAGCACGAGAAGCTGCGCTCGGACCAGTTCGAGGGCGGCCTGGTGACCGAGATGGATTTCGAACTCGACCCGGCCTCGATCGTGCTGACCCCGCACCTCGACGTGTTGTACGACACGTTGATGAAGCGTGTCCCCCTGCGCCCCGAGGACGGCCACAAGTGGGTCAACCCCGCGCTCTACGGCCGCTGGGTGCCCAACGGATTCGCCCTGGTCTTCTCCGACAAGGCCCAGACCACCGTCGCGGATTTCGACGACTTCGTCCGCCGCTTCTTCGCCACCCACCATCCGGAGTACAACGACGGCCACCCGCTGATGTACCCCAACCCCGTCGGCATCCTGGTGACCAACAGCCACGGCGACTACCTCGGGCCTCACGCCATCTCGCTGCTGCGAGTCGAGCACGATCCCGAGGGCACCCTGCGCGCCTACTTCTACAACCCCAACAACGAGGGGCGACAGGACTGGGGCGGCGGTGTGCGCCCGTCGGTGCAGGGCCACGGCGAGGTCGAGGGCGAGTCGTCCCTGCCGTTCGAACACTTCGTCTCGCGGCTCTACGCGTTCCACTACAACCCGTACGAGGAGGGCGACGCCTACGCCGTGCCGTCGGCGTCGATCGAGCGGATCGAGAAGGCGGCACGCGAGACGTGGGGTCAGGCGTTCGTCTGGATCGACTGAGACGGTCAGTCTGAAAACACGGATCGCGTTGGGTCAGATCTTGCTGGCGGACGGAAGGTTGGTGAAGTCCGAGAGCTTCATCCAGTTCGTGATGTTCCGGGTCAGGGTCCGGTTGCCGACGAGCTTCAGCGTGCCCGCACCGAGTGCCTTGCGATAGGTCGTCTGCCCCATCCAGATATCGACCATCGTCTGCACCGTTGCGGTGAAGTGCACGTCAACCTCCTTGCCTGGATCCTTGACACAGACGTCGACCTGCTTGCCGGCGACCACCAGCCACCATTCGGACAGTTCCTCGATGTCGGTGAACTTGAAACGGATGACGCTCTCGGCACCGGGCAATGCCTCCGGCACGATGCTGCGCTGGAGATAGAGCATCAGCAACTCGACGTCATAGTCCGCTGTCGTCAGGTTGGAACGGGCCCAGCGCATGCCCCAGTCTCCGATGGAGAGGATGATCGGGAGCAACTCCTTGCAGGACTTCGTCGGGAAGTACTCGTGACCGCGCCGGCCCGGAGCCCTCTTCCGGATCAACAGGCCGTGCGCGACCAGTGACTCGAGACGGCGCGCGAGTATCGTCGGGGAGATCAGGCTCAGGCCCCGCTGGAACTCGCTGTACCGCGTACTGCCCATCAGAGCCTCACGGATGATCAGCACGGTCCATTTTTCTCCGATGATCTCCGACGCCTTCGCGATCGGGCAAAACTGGCCGTACTGCATTTCGCCAACCTTTTGCATCCGGGACCGGCCCCGCCAGTCGGGAAAGATTACTACGGATAGTGTAGCGGGTTGCTACAGATCCCGGCGTGGATCGCCTTTCGCGGTGCTCCTACTCTTCCACGTGACACATCGCCACGACGGCGACGTGACCATCGAAGGGAGACCGTCATGCAGAGACTCGTCAACGCCGACCCCCACGGAAAGATTGCGCTTCAGGGCTACGACCCGGTTGCGTTTCACGCGGCGGGCGCGCCGACAAAAGGCGACCCGTTCATCCAGGCCGGGCACCAGGGCTATCGGTACCTCTTCTCATCCGAGGAGAACCGGGCGACCTTCGAGCGAAGCCCGGAGCAGTACCTACCGGCGTTCGGCGGCTACTGCGCCTTCGGCGTCGGCCTGGGTGCACTGGTGCCGGTGGAGATCGACACCTGGGAGTTGCTCGAGGGGCGGCTCGTCTTGCAGTTCAGCAAGGGGATCAAGGAGCGGTTCAACGGCAGCCGGGCCGAGAACCTGCTCAAAGCGGAAGAAGGCTGGTCGCGGCTCCTCGCCGGTTGAGACTGCCTCCTCGGCGCTCCGGGATTGAAACCCCGGCGGGCCAGGCATCGTCTATCCTGTTGAGGCACGAGAAAAGCGAGGGCGGTGGCCGCACCGTCCATCGGTTCGGCGCCGGCGACGGTCGAGCAGCCCGGGGGACCTTGGGCAAGGTCTGTTGAAACCCCCGGAGCTGACCTCTCGTTGCACGGTTGGTATCGGCACGGTCCACCTCCTCGCAGGGAGATAGCAGTGTGACGTGCCTCCCGGGGGAAGTCCTGACCGGGAGCTGATAACGAGGTGACCGACCGATGACGCGACCCCTACCCGACGGAAACCCGCAAGAGCTCCCCCGTCCGACCCTGGTACCCCGCGATCTGGCCGCCGCCCTCCGGCGCGACGGCTTCCGGCTCGGCGACTGGCAGGTCGAGCCGATGCGCAACCGGATCGTCTCGGGCGACGACGCGCGCAGCCTCGATCCGCGGCTGATCGACGTGATCGTCTGCCTCGCCTCCCGGCCCGGCGAAGTGATCACCCGGGACGATCTGCAGGAGACGGTCTGGGAGGGCGCGTTCGTCACCGAGAACACGATGTCCCAGGCGATCTCACGCCTGCGCAAGGCGCTGGGAGACGACCGCCAGGCACCGCGATTCATCGAGACGATCTCGAAGACCGGCTATCGCCTGGTGGCCAGCGTCGAGTGGCTGGGAGAGCCCGGGACGCCCCGGGCTGTAGAAGATCTCGGTGCGGTCGAAGATCTCGGTACGGTCGAAGCGCCGCCGTCGGTTCCCCGGCGTTCCTCCTGGCTTCCGATCGTCGCCGTCGCGGCGGTGCTGCTTGCCGGGGCGTTGTGGCTCGTCTTCCGGCCGACCACGGGAACCGGGCCGGTCCCCGCGACCGCCATCCCGACGGTCGTCCCCGAGTCGACCCTCGTCGGCAAGCAGTTCGAGCCGTCGATCTCTCCCGACGGCACCCGCCTCGTCTTCGCCTGGCTCGGCGCCTCCGGCGACTCAGGCGACAACTGGGACATCTGGGTCCAGCCGATCGGAGGCGACGGTCCGGTGCGTCTGACCGACGACCCGGCGATGGAGCGTGCGCCGGCCTGGTCGCCGGACGGACAGTCGGTCGCCTTCATCCGCTTCCAGCCCGAGGGGCCGTGCGGCATCTTCCGGCTCCCGGTGCTCGGTGGTGTCGCCGAGCGGATCGCCGACTGCCTGCCGGGGATGCGCTCGCTGGACTGGTCCCCGGACGGGAACTGGCTGACGACGGCGGCTCTGGTCGGAGAGGGGAGCGGGCGGGGAACCTACTTGATCTCGGCGATCGACGGACAGGCCACCCTGCTGAGCGGACCCGCCGCCGGCGGCGCAGACGACCGCTACCCGATCTTCTCGCCCGACGGCGGGCACGTCGCCTTCTCCCGCAGGACCCACCCGTTTCGCGACGACGTCGTGATCGCCGCGATTCCCGGCGGCGAGGAACGGGTCCTCACCGACGATGCGTGGGGGCAACTCCGCGGAGTCGAGTGGAGCCCCGACGGCAAGGACGTCCTGTTCTCCTCGAACCGCAGCGGACGATTCCTGCTCTGGCGGGTGCCGACCTCCGGAGGAGAGCCGGCCCTCGTACCGATTCACGACGACTGGGTGACCCAGCCGAGCGTCGCGACGAACACCGGCCGGATGATCTACCGCACGTTCCGCGACTCGGTCGATCTGTGGGAGCTGCCTCTGGGCGAGGACGGAGTCGTCGCCGGCGAGCCGCTGCGCCGGATGGCCTCGACCCGCTCCGAGCGTCAGCCGGCCTGGTCCCCGGACGGAACGCGGATCGCGTTCCTGTCCGATCGCAACGGAACTCTCGAACTCTGGTCGGGGACTCGCGACGGCGCCGAACTGATGCGTCACACCGAGCTGCAGGGGCCGCTGCCCGGCTCACCGGTCTGGTCGCCCGACGGCAAGCAGATCGCGTTCGACGCGGCGGCCGACGGACACTCTGCGCTGTGGGTCGTGGGCAGCGACAGCCGGCGGCCGACCCGGCTGACCGGCGGCGAATTCGACGACCGCAACCCGACCTTCTCCCGGGACGGAACGACGATCTACTTCACCTCGGATCGCGCAGGCGACCGGGATCTCTGGCGCATGCCGTCCGCCGGCGGCGAGGCGACCCGGATGACCGCCGACGGTGGATTCCTGGGTCACGAATCTCCCGACGGGCAGACGCTGTACTACGTGACCCTCGAGCCGCCGACGATCCACGCCATGCCGACCGGCGGTGGCGAGTCGACGGTCGTCTTCACCGAACTCGGGATCGCGGCCTGGGGCAGCTGGGTCGCCGACGAGCGCGGGATCTGGTTCGTGACCCATCAGCCGACGTCGATCGGCTTCCTGGCCTTCGGCGAGACGGAACCGACGATCGTCCACACACCGGACAAGCAGGTGCCCTTGTTCGGACGGGCGCTGTCACTGGCACCGGACGGGCGGTCGTTGCTGTTCTCGATGATCGATCACAGCGACGACGAGGTGATGCGCGTCGACGGCCTTCGATAGACCCCAAGGTGGTCGCGAGATTGTTGCGCGGCGCGGATCCAGGAAATGGGGCGTTTGAGGCTGACGGGGGGCGCAACAATCTCGCGACCACCTTGGTTGGAGCCCGTTTCCCCTGGCCCCGGCCCCACCCCCCCCCGCACCCCCGCACCCCTGCACCCCCGCACCCCCCGCGGGCTGCGTCCGGAGGTTGCCGCGGCCGGGTTTTGGCGGTATAGGGAGAGCAGCCCGGAAAACCTCGAAAGCGACGCAACCCAAGCTTTCGCGAAAACCGTCGAGCAGCCTTGATCGACCTGGGGAGACCATGAACAACAGTACCGCTCCGCAAATCCGTTCGGCGCTCGCCGTATCGGTGCTCCTGTTCGCGGCGACGGTCGGCTCCGCCGGCGTCACGCCGGTCGAGCCCGGCCACACGCTGACCAAGCTCGTCGACTCCTGCGCCCCGCTGCACCCGAGCCAGACGCTCCTCGACACCGGCTGTGCCCTGGGCACGATCGCCGACATCGAGAGCATCGCCTACGGTCCGGCCGGCGGAAGCCTGTACCTCCAGCTGATGGACGGCGGGGATCCGGGAACCGATACCTGCATCCTCAAGGTTTCGCCCACCGGCGTGGTCAGCGTGATCAACCCCAGCACCGGTTTCGGAGGGAACACCCGGGGCACGGACCTGATCCTCGAGCGCAGCTCGGGCCAGCTGCTGACCAAGGACGACAACTCGTTCTTCAGTGCCGGCGCCGAACGGATCGCCACCGTGAACCGCTCCACCGGCGCTACCGGGACCTACGCGTTCCTTCCCCCATTGACCTTTTTCGAGGCCGCCAGCGGTCTGGACTTCTCCCGCGGGGCTGGGGGCACCGATGCGCCGTCGAGCGAACTGCTCATGACCGCCGACCTCAGCGGCACTGGAATTCACTCGGTTCCCGCCGGAGGGCCGCTCACGACGCACCTCGTGCCCTCTGGGGGTGGAGACGATTTCGTGGTCCAGCCCGACGGGGACTGGGTCTGGATCGGCGACGACATAAACGGGATCATTGCTTACGATCCGGCGCCGGCCCACCCACCGACCGTCAGCCCGCTGAACGTGGCGACGATCTTCGCCGCGGCCGGACGCCCGTTCGTCTACGGCACCCGCGCCACGGTCTGCGGAGGTTCCGGCGAGGTCTACATCAGCTACTCCGGAGCGACCGGCGGATCGGCGATCTTCCGGCTCAACGAGGCGCTGACCGGGGCGACCCACGTTCTCGACATCGGCCCAACGGACGGGCTGCAGGATCTGGTCACCGGACGGTCGACTCTCGGCGGCGGTGGCGCGCTGTTCTTCACCGTTCACGATGGCATGGCCGGTTGCGAGCAGGTCTGGGAGCTGACGCTTCCCGAGTGCGATCAGCCGCTGGCGATCGAGCTGGCGTCGTTCGAGGCGACGGTCGTGCCCAAGGGTGTGCGCCTGGAGTGGACCACGGTGCGCGAAGTGGACAACGCCGGCTTCCGCATCCTGCGCGACCGCCCCGGCTCGGGCCAGAAGCACGCTACCGTGATGACCCCGGCGCCGATTCCGCCCCGGGGCAGCGATCTCAGCGGTGCGACCTACGTCTGGATCGATCGTAGCGCGCAGCCGGACGGCCCCGTCGAGTACTGGCTCGAGGACATCGACAACCGCGGCCAGGCGACGCTCCACGGGCCGGTGATCGTCGGGCTGCCGAAGTCCGCCCCGGCGGACGACGCGATCTACGACGAGAAGCCGGTGAGAACCGGGAGCAAGCGCTGAGGGTTGCTCCGGTAGACCGGGACCTCAGTAGACCAGCTCGACCCAGCGCTTGCCGGCCATCAACTCGGCCTTGCGCCGGGCCCACCTGTCCTTCGAGCCGGCGAGTCCGGCGAACACCTCGTCGAGTTGCTCCAGCGAGCGGGACAGCCCCGCGACGTAGACGTAGGTCTTCGGATCCTCCAGCTTGCTCCACAGCTCGTCGCTGCGTTCCTCGATCGCCTGGTCCCAGGCGATCGGGTCGGCCCAGTTCGGACGGGGGCTGAGCGCCTGGAACGCCTCGAAGGTCTCCCGGTCGTAGTACTGGCTGAAGTCGTCCATCTCGTCGTTCATGTAGAGCAGCTCGATCCCGCGCTGCGCCCCGTAGAACAGCCAGATCGGCCCGGTCCAGTCCGGGACCTCCCGGTAGATGTGCTTGACCAGCGCCCGGAACGGCGCGATCCCGGTTCCGCTGCCGATCAGGATCAGGTTGGCGTCGTGTTCCTCGGGGACGGCGAAGGCCAGGCCGAACGGACCGGCGATCGGCACCGTGTTGCCCGGGCGCAGGTTGCAGAGGTAGTTCGACGCCACACCGGGGTAGGACTCGCCGCTGTACTCGTCGATGTAGCTGCAACGGCGCACGCAGATCTTGATCCGCGGCGTACCGGCGTCGCTCCGGTCCGGCAGGTCGGCGACGCTGTAGAGCCGGAAGTGATACCGGTTGCCGAACGCCGGCGAACCGGGGGCCAGCACACCGATGCTCTGCCCGACCTTGTAGGGGAAGTCCGGCCGGTCGACGTCGAGGACGATCTCGCGCACATCCTCGGCGGAGTACTCCGGCGTGATCCGGCGAATGGAGACGACCTTGGCCAGGTAGTTCGGATCCCGTTCGTAATCGTCCAGGGATTTGATCGCTTCGTTCATGGGATCTCCTCGGGGCAGCCCCCCTGCTTCTTGCAATTCGTCGGCTCGTGACTGCAGCCGTGACAGCCGCCCCGGCCGGCCAGTGCGTCCACATCCGGTCGGCCGTCGGCGAAGACCTCGCGCCAGCCGAGCTGTACGAGTAACCAGAGCCCGACGACCAGCGCCGTCGCGGCCAGTCCGATGGCGTACGATGCGATCATCGGTTCACGAACCTCCCAGGCCGCCGAAGCCCATGAAGGCGATCGACAGCAGACCGGCGACCACCAGCGCCAGCGCCGTGCCGCGCACCGCGTCGGGGACCGCGGCCAGCTCCAGCCGCTCCCGCAGCCCGGCCATCAGCACCAGCGCCAGGAAGAAGCCGATGCCGGCGCCCAGCGCGTAGACGATGCACTGCAGGTAGCCGTACCCCTTGTTGGTCTGGAACAGCGCCAGGCCGAGAATCGCGCAGTTCGTCGTGATCAGCGGCAGGAAGATCCCCAGCGCCCGGAACAGGGTCGGGCTCATCTTCTTGATGAACATCTCCACGAGCTGCACCGTCGAGGCGATCACGACGATGAACGAGATCAGCTTGAGGTACGGCGCATCGATGGCGACGAGCAGCCGGTTGATCCCGAAGGCGCAGGTCGAGCTGACCAGCATCACGAACGTCACCGCGCCGCCCATCCGCGTCGCGGTGGCCAGCTTGCTCGACACGCCGAGGAACGGGCAGATGCCGAGGAAGTAGGCCAGCACGAAGTTGTTGATCAGGCAGGCGTTGACGAAGATCGCCCACAGCGGGTCGCTGGTCATCGCGGCACCTCCCGTTTCTTGCGCTGCCCGAGCAGGTTGAACAGGAGCAGCCACGCGGCGAGGGTGAAGAAGCCTCCGCTGGGGAGGATCATCACGACCCAGGGCTGAAAACCCTCGTGGAACAGCGAGACCCCGAACAGCGTGCCGGCTCCGAGGATCTCGCGCACCGCGCCGAGGCAGAACAGGGCCACGGTGAAGCCGAGCCCCATGCCCAGGCCGTCCATCACCGAGCGTCCGATGCCGTTCTTCGACGCGAACGCCTCGGCCCGGCCGAGGATCAGGCAGTTGACGACGATCAGCGAGATGAACGCGCCGAGGGCCCGGTACAGCTCCAGGCTGACCGCCTGGATCAGGTAGTCGACGATCGTGACGAAGCTGGCGATGACGAGGATGTAGGTCGCGATGCGGACCTGTTTCGGGATCACCCGACGCAGCGAGGAGATCACCGCGTTGGACAGCACGAGGACGAACAGCGTCGCCAGCCCCATCGCCAGCGCGTTCTGCGCCGTGTTGGAGACGGCGAGCACCGGACACATCCCCAGCACCTGGACGAAGACCGGGTTCTCCTTCCACAGCCCCTTGAGGAACTCGTCGCCGGCACTCTTGCCGCCGGCGGAAGCGGCGCTGGACAGCTGCGGCGTCATCCCGGGTTGACCTCCTCGAAGTCGCGCAGGTTCCGGCGGACCTTCGGAATCCAGTAGGCCGAAGAGCGGCGCAGGATGTTGGCGATCGCCTTGGAGGAGATCGTGGCGCCGGTGATGCCGTCGACCTCCCAGGGCTGGCTCTTGGTGCCGTGCTTCACCGGCTCGATCGGGTGCCGCATCGAGTTGCCGTCCTCGCTCAGCGAGACGTCGAGCCGCTGGAAGTTCGCCAGGAACTCGGGGTCCTTCTCGATCTTGTCGCCCAGCCCCGGCGTCTCCTTGCTCTCCAGCACCTGGATCGCCACGATCGCCTCGTCGGCGTAGGAGTAGCCGTAGAGGATCGTGATCACGTCCTGGTAACCCATCCCCTCGGCCTTGATCGCCAGGCCGACGAGCTGCTGCGCGCCGTCGTATCCGGCGTAGATCAGCGTGGCCTCGTCTGCGGCGGCATCTGCGGGTTCGAAGCGTTCCTCGCCGTTGATCGTGAACGTGCGGCTGCTGGTCGCGCCGGGGACCACCTGCAGGATCGCCCGCTCCAGCGCCTCGGCCTTGTTCTGCTCGATGATCGGCGCGGTCACCTGGAACACGGTGACCAGGGCCAGCCCGCAGACGAGGCCGACGCCGACCATCGCCCGGTACATCTGCCAGACGCTGGCCACGGCGGTCTGGGCCGCTGCCGGTGTGCCGGTCATCGTCCCGTACTCCCGCGGGTGCCGTAGACCGTCGGACGGATCAGGTTGTCGAGCTGGGGCGAGACTGCGTTCCCGAGCAGGATCGCGTACATCACGCCCTCGGGCATGCCACCCCAGGTGCGGATGACCACGACGAGCAGGCCGATCAGCGCGCCGTAGAGATAACAACCGACCGAGGTCATCGGTGAGCCGACCATATCGGTGGCCATGAACATCGCGCCGAGCATCAGCCCGCCTGAGAACAGCATGAACGTCGGCGAGGCGTAGCGTGCCGGGTCGACCAGGTAGAGCAGGCCGCTGAGACCGGCGACCGCGGCGAAGATCGCCGTCGGGATCCGCCAGTTCATGAAGTTGCGCGCGATCAGGTAGGCCCCGCCGAGCAGGATCAGCAAGCTGCTGGTCTCGCCGGTCGAGCCGCTGACGAATCCGAAGACCAGGTCGGCGGTCTCGGTAACGCCACGTTCGAACTTCCACAGCGCCAGCGGAGTCGCCCCGGTGATCCCGTCGTAGAGCGGGCGGCTGAACGGTAGCGCCAGGGTCGAGGAGGGGAGCGTGGTGAACCGGTCGGCACCGAAGCCGGGGAACCAACTCGTGAGCGCGACCGGGAAGGCCGCCTGCAGGAACGCCCGTCCGACCAGCGCCGGGTTGAACGGGTTGAGCCCCAGGCCGCCGAACAGCGCCTTGCCCAGGCCGACCGCGACCAGTCCACCGACGGCGGTCATCCATATCGGCAGCCCCGGCGGCAACGTCAGACCGTAGAGCAGACCGGTGATCACCACCGACCAGTCTCCGAGAGTCGTGCCCTTGCCGGCGAAGCGACAGAACAGGTGTTCGGTGAGCAGGCAGGAGGCCAGCGCCGTCGTCAACGTGACCAGCGCCGCGAGGCCGAAGGCGTACACGGCGAACAGCGTGACCGGCAGCAGCGCGAGCACGACGTTGAACATCACCGTGTCGACGCTGTAGCCGCTCAAGATATGCGGTGACGTACGGATCTCCAGGGTCTTGGACAGCCGGGACATCACGAGGCCTTCTTCTTGCGCACGGCGGCCTTGGCCAGCCGGAACTGCTGCACCAGCGGGATGTGCGAGGGGCAGACGAACGAGCAGGACCCGCACTCGAAGCAGTCCATCAGGTTGTGTTCCGCCGCCATCCGATCGGTCTCGCCGGCGAGAGCCAGGATGCCGAGTTGGGACGGGTTGAGAAAGATCGGACAGGCGTCGACGCAGTAGCCGCAGCGGATGCAGGGATAGACGTGGCGGTGGGTCTGCTCCGCCTCGGTCTCGGTGAAGGCGACGACCCCCGAGACACCCTTGGTTGTGGCGATGTCGAGGCTGGAGACCGCGGCGCCCATCATCGGTCCCCCGAGAAAGACCCGGCCGACCCGCTCGTCGACATCGACCTCGTCGAGCAGGAAGCGCAGCGGCGTGCCGATCGGCACCCGGTAGTTGCCCGGCTTGCCGACGGCGGGCCCGGTGATCGTGATCACCCGTTCCTGGATCCCGCGACCGTGGGGCAACAGCCGGCCGATCTCGGCGGTCGTGGCGACGTTGACGCACAGCGCGTCGACGTCGATCGGCAGTCCCCCCGAGGGGACCTCCCGTCCGAGCAGTGCGGCGAACAGCATCTTCTCCGCGCCCTGGGGGTACTTGACCCGCAGCGACTCGACGGTGACCGGAAGATCCGGCGGGATGCCCTGTCGCAGGTGCTCGACGGCGTCGGGCTTGTTCGCCTCCACGCCGACGATCGCCCGCCCGGCTCCGCTGACCTTGAGCAGGTAGCGGATCCCCTGGAAGATGTCGTCGCGTTGCTCGAGCATCACCCGGTGGTCGGTGGTCAGGTAGGGTTCGCATTCGACGCCGTTGATCACCAGGGTGTCGGCGCGCTTGCCTTCGGGAAATTTCAGCTTGGCGTGGGTCGGGAACGCCGCGCCGCCGAGTCCGACGATGCCGGCGTCCTGGATCGCCGCGATGATCTGTTCGGGTGTCGCCAGTTCCAGCGGGCACGGCGTGCCGTCGATCACCTCCTGGGTCGAGCCGGGGTAGGGCTCCAGGAAAACGCCCGGCACCATCCGCCCGGTGATGCTCGGCGTGAGGGCGATGCGACGGACGACACCCGACGCCGGGGCGTGCATCGAGACCGACAGGAAGCCGTCGAAGCGGGCGATGCGCTCGCCACGGGTCACCTCCTGCCCCTCGCGCACCAGCGGGACGGCGGGTTTGCCGATGTGCTGGACCAGGGGGATGACCAGCAGCGGGGCGAACGGGAACTGCCGGATCGGCAATCCGCTGGTCGCGTCCTTTGATTCCGGTGGGTGAACCCCGTGACGGAACGTCTTGAGTCCGAGCAACCTCATCGTCGCCAGTCGACTCCTAGTTGAACTTCTGGCCGCGCTGGATCCACTTGTCGATCCCCTTGGCCGTTCGGTCCCGGGGAAGTCCGGGGTGAATGATCCGGGCCGTGCAGCGCTCGGCGGCCTTGACCAGATCGGAGTACGGACCGCCCTCGGCGTCCTGGATCACCGCCTTCTTCTCCGCGTTGTAGACGAAGATCCTCGAGTTGAGGTCGGTGCATTCGTCGCAGGTCGTGCACTCCTCGGTGTCGATCCACGGCGCCATGTACTCTCCGCCGCCGGCGTCGGCGCCGCCGGGAGCCGGTGCAACCGCCGCAGCCGGGTCAGCCGGAGCGGCCGGCGACTCGCCCGGCGCCAGCGCCACCGCCGCCGCCGCGCCGGGGTCGCCGACGAGTTGCAGCAGGTTCGAGGTGATCCGGCCCACCACCTCGCGACGGACCTCCTCGGCAACCGAATCCCGGGAGATCTCGGCACGGTCCAGGCCGCCGAGGGAGCGCAGCATGTTCCAGAACCCGCGTCGGTCCTCGCAGGAGTCGACCATCGGCTGGGCCACGAGCAGGCGGGTCAGTTCGTTGTTCCGGTTGACCGACCAGACGAACGGGTAGATCCCTTCCCGCGCCTCCGGATCGAGCTCGAGGAACTCCGGCAGCGGCATCATCGAGGAGTTCCAGGTGTCCGGGGGAGCCAGACGGAAGTGGCGACGGAAGCGGACCTCGGTGACGGCGAAGTCGGCGAAGGTTAACGGGACCTCCATCTCCCGCTCCCGGCCGCCCTCCCGGTACTTGAGGGTGTAGGTCGGCCAGTCCTGATCCGGCGCCGGGTTGCCGTCGAGGTCGAAGCACTCCTGGGGCGTGGTGCCGGCGTCGGGGTCGTAGCGGAACAGCGGGTAGGCCCGGGACTCGACCGCCAGCTTCGCCTGATGGGCGCTCATGTCGTCGCCGATCCCGTGCTCCGGTTGGCACGACGTGTACAGGTTGAACAGCGCCGGCCGGCGTGCCTTCAACCCCTGGATGAAGCCCTCGATCATGTGACTGGCGTGGGCCGCGGTGCTCTGCAGGATGTAGGTCGTCCGGTGGGCCATGCCGATCAGGCCGATCTCCTTGCGCGGCTCCTGCTTGCCCTGGCTGACCTTGCCGAACTGGGCCATGTCGGAGATCTGTCCCAGGAAGCCCGAGGTGCAGGCCTGGCCTCCGGTGTTGGAGTAGACCTGGGTGTCGAGGATCAAGACCTTGATCGGCCGACCCGACGCCAGCAGCCGCGACAGGTTCTGGAAGCCGATGTCGTACATCGCGCCGTCGCCGCCGACGGAGACCACCGGCGGGCAGAGCTCCCACTCGTCGTCGCTGAACTGGTGCCAGTTGAAGTAGGTGAAGAACTCGTCGTGCTCGGCGGGGTTCAGCTTGCCCGCAAGCTCGAGCTCGGCCATCCGGACCGCCTTGAAGCCCTCGGCCATCCTGGCCATGTGCCCTTCGAAGATGCCCATCGCCATCGACGGCGAGTCCTGGAACAGGTGATTGGCCCAGGGGAACGGATAGGGGTTGAACGGGTAGGTGCTGCCCCAGACCGAGGTGCAGCCGGTCGCGTTGATCATGCCCATGCTGGCCCGGCCGCGGCCGGTCGTGCCCTCGACGTATTTCCAGCGCAGCTCCTTCAGCTGACCCAGCAAGGCGGTGACCCGTTGCAGCCACTCGCGATCGAGGGGCTGGCCACCGCCGAGATCCTCCATCCGACCGGCGATCCCGGCGAGGGTCACGTCATGGGTGCCGTCGCCGGCGATCTCGCTGACGATCTTGGCCATCTTCAACGGGTCGCCGACATCGAGGTCGCCGACCAGCTTGAGCTGGATGTGTTGCTCGAGCTTGCCGATCAGCTCCTCGATCTTCTGCATCTGCCGGGCGACCCGCGGACGCATCAGCGCCTCGACGGTGGCGGTGAACAGGTGGACCACCGTCTTCTCGGCGCAGCCGAGACAGGCGCCGTCGCCGCTGGTGAAGGCGAGGTAGTTCGACTTGTCGAGCAGGATCGTCTCCAGCGCGCCGATACCCTGCTCGATGTCGTCGACCCGGATGTACTTCTGCGGCGTCGTCGGCAGGTCGAGCCAGAAGTCCCACTGGTCTCGCAGCTGCTGGATCGACTCGGCGGTCTGGCGCATCGGACGCAGCGCGTCGTCGTCGCAGACCTCGACGCACTCCATGCAGCCCTTGCAGGTCTGCGGGTTGACCGTGATCGACAGCAGGCCGCCGTCGCCCTTGCGGTCCTTCTCGGGCAGGGTGAAGTAGGGCCGGGAGAGTGCGAAGTCGAAGCCGGCAAGTTCCTCGCGCAGCAGGTCGAGCTCTTTCCCGAGCTGCTCGCGATCGGCTCCGTCCAGCTCGGATTGCGCGAGGGTCTGGACGATCGACTGTTCCAGCATGCCCGCCACCGAGTCGGTCTCCTGGGCCTCGACCAGCGAGCCGCGCAGGATCTGCTCCAGGCTGCGCACCGCCCGTGGGAGCTGCTCGGTCGAACCGCCGTGCTTGCGGACGCGCTTGACGGCGGTGTCGAGGATCTGGCCGACCTCGTTGACCAGACCGGGGATCGCCGTGTCGGGACAGATCGTGTAGCACTTGCCGCAGGCGGTGCAGTTGTCGGCGATCCACTGGGGATGCTCGAAACGGATGCCGGTCATGTCCCGGAACAGCGCCGATCCGGCGGGCATCACGCCCAGTCCGATGAACGGATCGGTGATGTTGTCGTTGCCCATGCCGCGGGCGTAGAAGTTGCCGGTCTGCTCCCAGAAGCGATGGATGTCGGTCATCGACGACTGGGAGGTCGGGATCGATTTGACCATCGCCGGCAGCGGAGGCTCCTTCCCCGCGGTCTGACCGGCGACGCTGGCCGACGAGACCTCGGTCATCGTCAACCGCTGCACTTCGTCGAAGCCGCGCCGGACCACTCGCAGGTTGTCCTCGACGACCCGGGCGCCCTTCGAGCCGAACTTCTTCTCGATCTGCGCGTGGATCGCGTCGATCAGCTTCGACTCGTCCAGTCCGGCCTGGGCCATCACCGGCGAGGCGGCGAAGAACGCACCCTGGAAGGCGATGCCCTGCATGCGCAGTTGCAGATCCTGATCCGTCGCCTCTTCCCGGGCGATCTTGAACGCGTCCAGGTAGTACAGCTGGATCTTCTTCTCCAGGATGATCTTCTGGAACGGGATCGGGATCTCCTGCCAGACCAGCTCCGGGGTCGGGCGGTCGCTCTGGATCACGAAGACCCCGCCTTCCTTGAGGCCGGCCAGCGCGTTGGTGTGCTGGAACACGTTGGGGTCGGGGGAGAGCACGACGTCGACGTAGAAGTACTCGCAGTTGACCCGGATCGGCTCCGGCGCCGCCGACAGGTAGTAGGTCGTCGGCTGGCCCTTCTTCTCCGATCCGTACTTCGGGTTGGCCTTGATCGAGTAGCCGAGCAGCTCGAACAGCGTCATCGCCAGGTTCTTGCCGGTGGTGATCGCACCCCAGCCGCCGACCGAGTGGAAGCGCACCGTGATCGCTCCCGGCGGCATCAGGTTCGGGTTCTCGGAGCCGCGCACCGACAGCTCCCGCACGTCGGGGTAGGACTCCTCGATCGTCTGCTGGTACATCTCCTGCTTGGGCGTCGCCGCCGACTCCCGGATGAAATCGATCGAGAGGTAGAACATTCGCTTGTGCTTGCCGTCGGGGAGCATGTTCTCCACCGCACCGACGACACCCTCGGGCTGCAGGTCGCGACTGCCCATGCCGAACGAACCGGAGTAGAGCGGGGGAGCGTCGGTCAGCGCACCGTAGGTCGCCAGGCCGGGGTGAGCCGGCCGGTCCGGCTGTCGGCCGTTCTCGATGCACTTGCTGACCGTGGCGCGGATCTCGCGCATCAACGGCAGATCGACGGCCAGTGGCTGGTCCAGTCGTTCGAGGACCGTGACGCCTTTCCGGCCCTTGACGATCTGGCCCAGCAGGTCCGCCGGGAACGGCCGGAACATCGTCAGGTCGACCACGCCGACCTTGAGTCCCCGGGTCTCGAGCAGGTAGTCGGCGACGGCCACCGCGGTCGGGATCAGGCTGCCCTGACCGATGATCAGGTAGTCGGCCTTCGCGCAGCGGTGGGTCTGGACACGGGCGTAGCGCCGCCCGGTCAAGGCGTGGAACTCGTCGAACGCCTGTTCGGTCAGCGCGCAGACGTGGTCGAAGAAGAACGGCCGCTGCGCCGCGACGCTCTGCATGTAGGCGTCCTGGTTCTGGACCAGCCCGGCCATCACCGGGTTATCGACGTCCCACAGCATCGGGATGCGTCGGCGGGTCTCGCCGTAGATCAGCCGCTGGGCCGGGGTGGGGGTCTCGATGATGTCATCGGGGCGACCCAGGAACTCCTCGATCAACCCGCGCTCGGGTACGAGCATCGACTCGATCAGGTGGGTCGTCAGGAAGCCGTCCTGGGCCACCGCCCCCGGTGTCAGCGCCAGCTCCGCGATCCGGTGGGCGATGATGTTCAGGTCGGCCGCCGACTGGGCCGTGCTGGCAAACAGCTGGAAGAAGCCGGTGTCGTCGATGCAGTGATAGTCGTCGTGACCGGCGTGCACGTTGAGGGTCGCCTTGGTCATCGCCCGGGCGCCGATGTTCAGCACGTAGGTCAGCCGCTTGCCGACCGCCGCGTAGAGCGACTCGTGCATGTAGGCGATCCCCTGGCCCGAGGAGAAGTTCGCCGCGCGCAGACCGGTCATCGACATCCCGGCGGTGACCGCCGCCGCCGCGTGCTCTCCCTCGGGTTCGACGAAGATCAGCGGACGCTTCGAGATGTTGAGATGTCCGGCCGCCGCGGCCTCGGCCCAGTACTCGCCCATCTGCGTCGACGGCGTGATCGGGTAGGCGCCGGCGGCGTCGGACGATTCCCGCTCGCACATGATCACGGCGGTGTTGCCGTCCATCGCCGCGCGTACGCCGGGGTACTTGAAGTTCTCGCGGTCGGGCTCGTCCCGTCCGTCCCTGATCTTCCGCAGCCGTGTCAGTAGAGTCATGAGAGTCCTCGGTCCGTCCGGGGTGAGCCGGCGCGAGGTCGACGGGGGGTCACGTCGGACGCTCGGGCCGGGCACCGTGACGGATGATCTTCTTCGCGGCCCGGCCCTTCACCGGGCCCGCCACTGCATCGATCCAGACGATCGCCCCGGTCGGGCAACGCTGGATCGGATCCTGGGTTTTGTGAGGGCGGTCGTAGTCGACCACCGGGAGGTTCTGCTGCATCTCGATCAGCCCCGGGGCATCCAGCGCGCAGCGGCCGCAGGCGGTGCAGGCGACCTCGCAATCCTCGAGCAGCTCGTCGCCCGCCTCGAGAGAACGGCAGGCGACCCACAGCCGGTGACTCACCGGATGCAACGAGAACAGCTCCTTGGGGCAGACCTCGACGCAGTCCCCGCAGGCGGTGCATTTCGCCTCGTCGACCACCGGCAGCGAGTGGGCGTCCATCCGGATCGCGTCGAAGTCGCAGACCACTTCGCAGTCGGCCAGACCGAGGCAGCCCCAGAAGCAGCTCTTGCCGCCGCCGGCGACCAGCGCCGCGGCGCGGCACGATTCGAGGCCGCTGTACTCGGCACGCAGGCGGGTCGTGTTCGTCCCCCCGGCGCAGGCCAGTCGCGCGACAACCTTCTCCTGGGCTCCGACGTCGACACCGAGGAACGCCGCGATCTCCGCCCGGCCGTCGTCGGAGCTGACACTGCACTTGCCCGGGAGCGCCTGGCCGCCGACGAGAGCCTCGGCGAACGGGCGGCAGCCGGGGAAGCCGCAGGCGCCGCAGTTCGTGTGGGGCAGCATCTCCTCGACGAGGTCGATCCGCGGATCTTCCGCGACGTGGAGCTTCCTGCTGGCCAGCACCAGCAGCGAGGCCAGCACGAGGGTCAACCCGCCGATCGCTCCGACTGCGGTCAAGGCCTGCACCCACGCCCTCCCCTGGCATGAACGGACGCAACCCGGGAATCCCGGTACGCAGTCCCGTGCAATGCAGAAACCGAGCCAGTCCGACCGGAGGGGATTGCGCCGGATTGCAGCGCTTTTGCCGTCGCGACTGGGGGATTCGCGCAGGGGGTGGGGCAGATGCCGCAACCCTGGGCAACCGCTTCTCGAAACCGTTCGGATTGGAACGCTTTTGGCCCCGGCCTTCCGGCACGGCATTCGCAAGCGATCCGGTCGGGGTGAGCCCGCATGTCGCCCTGTCTTCGAGTGGGAGCAGAGCATGAGCGACCCAGCGGACCGGGAGACACCAGCGGAGAACCTCGTCGATCAAACCCGGGACGAGCACCGTAGCTGCATGCAGCTCGTGGCCGACGTCGAGCAGTTGCTCGACCGTCGCCCCGACGATCCCGAGAGCTGGCTCGCCGAACTCATCGACGGTCTCTCACGGCTGCGCGACGAGCTGGTCGAGCACTTCGAGGCCGAGGGGTCGGGGCCGATGTTCCGGAAGCTGCCGATCACCCACCCACGCCTCTCGGCGAGGCTGGCCCAGCTCGAGGGCGAGCATCCGTCGATGTTGCAGGCGCTGGACCGCCTGCTGGAGAAGGCACGGGAACTCGAGCAACCCGAGCTGATCCAGCTGCGCGAACTCAATGGTCTGACCCAGCTCTTCTCCGCCCGGATCCGCCGCCACGAGGCCGCCGAATACGAGCTGGTGATGGAGGCCCACTGGGACGACGTCGGGACCGGCGATTAGCTCCGGCACGCCGGGGCCGGTCCGAAAGGAGAAACGCTGTGTCCGGTCGTGAAGATCCGTTGATCACCATCGGCGATTCCATCCGGCGGCCTGCCCCCGGGCCGGCCGCCGTGGAAGTCGACCAGCAGATCGTCGAGTTCGTCTCCGACTCCGGTGAGGGCGCCCAGACCGCGGGACAGCTGTTCGGCTCGGTCAGCGCCCGGATGGGCAACGGTGTCTGGACCGTCGAGATCATCCCCGCCGAGATCGAGCCGCCCCATCGCTCCAAGGCCGGAGCCAGCGGCAACCGCATCCGGATCGCCTCCCGGGAGGTGACGAATCTGGGCGAGGCCGCCGACGTCGTCGTCGCCTTCAACGAGCAGGTGCTGTACAGCCGCATCGACGTCGGTGCCTTCCGCGAGGGCACGCTGATCTTCCTCGACGATCGCTGGGCCCGGGACCCCGACGAGAAGACGCGCAAGGACTACGCCGAGGCGCTGGCCGACTTCGCCGAGCGGGGGTACCGGGTGGTCGAGGTCCCGATGGACGAGGAGTGCCGCCGCCTCGTCCCCGACCCCCGTCGGGGCAAGAACATGTGGGCGGTCGGCCTGCTCTGCTACGTGTACGACCGCGACCTGGATCTGGTACACAGGGAGATCGAGCGTCGGCTGGGCAAGAAGGGCGAACGCATCGTCGCGATCAACCTGGCCCTGGTCCACGCCGGCCACGACTGGGCCCGGGACCACGTGGACGTGCGCTACCACGTGCCGCCGCGCCCCGATCGACGGCCGACGGTGGTGATGAACGGCAACCAGGCCACGGCCCTGGGCATCATGGCCTCGGGGATCGAGGTCTGCGCGATGTACCCGATCACTCCGGCGACCTCGGTCTCGCACTACCTCGCCGCCAATTTTCACAAGGTCGGCGGCATCGTCCATCAGGCCGAGGACGAGATCTCCGCGATCGGATTCGCCCTCGGTGCCGCGTTCGCCGGCAAGACGCCGGTGACGGTGACCTCCGGCCCCGGGCTCTCGCTCAAGACCGAGTTCATCGGTCTGGCAGTGATGGCCGAGTTGCCGATCGTCATCGTCGTGGTCCAGCGGGGCAGCCCGTCGACCGGGTTGCCGACCCGGGTCGAGCAGGGCGATCTGCTGGCCAGCGTGCACGGCGAACCCGGCGACGCGCCGAAGATCGTGATCGCGCCGTCGACGATCGAGGAGTGTTTTCACTTCGTCGTCACGGCACGGAAACTGTCCGAGCTGTTCCGGATCCCCGTGATCGTGCTCACCGACGCGAACCTGGCCACCGGCCAGCAGCCGTTCCTGCGGCCGGAGGTCCAGGAAGACTGGCTGGCACCGCCGATCGACCAGTCCGACTGGGACCCCTCGGTGCGCCCCTATGACTGGGATCCGCAGACCGGGCTGTCCCAGCGGCCGATCGCCGGCCAGCGCAACGGTAGCTACGTGCTGACCGGACTGGCCCACGACGAGGCGGGCAAGGTGGCCTACGAGTCGTCGACGAACCAGCGGGCGATGGCGATGCGTAGCCGCAAGCTGACCACGCTGCAGACGACGCTCAAACCGCCGAAGCTGTACGGCGACGCCGAGGGCGACCTGCTGATCGTCTGCTGGGGCTCGACCCGTGGAGCGATCGAAGAGGCGGTCGACCGGGCCCGGGAGAAGGGACAGAGCGTCTCCTGCGTCTCGCTGCGCTTCCTGTCGCCGCTGGAGCCGGGGCTGAAGGAGATCTTCACCCGCTTCCGCAAGGTGATGACGGTCGAGCTGAACTACAGCGACGACGCCGACGACGCCGCTGTCCACGCCGACAACCGCCGCCGCTCCCAGCTCTCGCGGATCCTGCGCAACCAGACCTTGATCGACGTCGACTGCTGGTCGCGGGTTCCAGGCGTCCCGCTTTCCCCGGGGATGATCGGCAACGTGATCGATCGCGAACTGGCCCGGCTCACGCCGGCGGAGGGTAGCTGATGTACGGGACCAAGGAAGACTGGGACGACGGGCTGTCCCGGGAGGGGTTCGTCCTCGACGACTACGTCGGTCCGACCCCGCGCTGGTGCGCCGGCTGTGGTGACCACTCGGTCCTCGGCGCGGTGCAACGGCTGGCGCGGGACGAGCAGCTTCCGCCGGAGAAGACGGTGATCGTCTCCGGGATCGGCTGCTCCAGCCGGTTTCCGCATTACATGAAGACCTATGGTTTCCACGGGCTTCACGGTCGCCCGCTGCCGGTCGCCTGCGGCGTTCGCGCTCGACGCCCCGACCTGCACGTCTTCGTCGTCACCGGCGATGGAGACTGCTGCGCCATCGGTACCGCGCACTGGATTCACGCGATCCGCTACAACATGAAGATGACCGTGATGATGCTGGACAACAACATCTACGGTCTGACGAAGATGCAGACGTCGCCGACGACGCCCCGGGGCCTCAAGTCGAACACGCACCCTGCCGGCTCCACGCTCCCGCCGCTGAACCCGCTGACGGTGACCCTGGGCATCACCAACGCCTCGTTCGTCGCCCAGACCATCGACTGGAACCCTCCGCATCTGTTCGCGACGCTCCAGGCGGCCCACCGGCACCCGGGCCTGGCCTTCGTTCGTGTCCTGCAGCGTTGCCCGCACTTCACCCCCGAGGTGTTCAAGATCATCCAGGACGATCCTGGCCGGGTGCTGCTGATGCAGCATCCCGACGGCGTCAACCTCGACCCGGCCGTCGCCCGTTCCTTCGCGTCGCAGGTCGAGCACGACCCCGCCGATCTGTCGGCCGCCCGGGACTTCGCCGCCCGGGAGGACGTCGTCCCGATCGGGCTGTTCTTCCGGGACGTCCAGGCCGGCCGACAGGACTACCAGACGGTCCAGGGTCTCGACATGCCGGCATCCGAGAAGCTGCAGGCGGCCCAGGCCGAGCTGGATCGTTTCCTGATCGAGCAGGCCGGATGAGCGTCGACTCCCGTCCGCTGGTCCGACAGGTCTGGCAGGCGGTCAACGCCGCCGAGACAGAGATCTGCGGGGAGGCCGCCGTCGACTCGTGCTCGGTGGCCGAAGGGCTGGCCGTCGCCGGATCCCGGGCGGCCTGCCGGATCGAACCGGAGGCGCCGCCGCCGTCGGCCGGTCTTCCGGTTCCCTGGGTCGCCCATCACGTCCACGATGACCAGGTCGGCGGCGCGGCACCGGCTCTGGCGGTGCACTCGTTCGCGCTGAGCGCCGCGAATCCCCAGCAGGCCGTCGACCACTGCCTGGTTGCGCATCAGCTGGCCGCCAGGTTGCAGCAGCCCGGGGTCTGCACCGTCGATCCCGTGCTGGCCCGGACCATCGCGGCGGTCGAGTTGCCGCAGCCGGAATGGGTCGGCCAGTTGCCGGACCTCGATCGGAGCCGGGCCGAGCCCGGTCTCGACGTCGAGGAACAGGTTCGGGCCGCGTTCGCCGAGGTGTCCCTGGCGACCGGCCGACCGATCGGCCCGCTGATGCCGGTAGAGACCAAGGGCCTGCGGTACGCCGTGCTGGCGACCGGCTCCCAGGCTGGGCTGGCCGCGCGAGTCGCGTCGGCGATTCGCGGGACCGGGCTGGAGTGTGGCCCGGTGACCCTGGCGTTGCTCCGGCCGTTCCCCGCCGAACGGATTCGAGAGCAGCTGGCGGGGCTCGAGGCCGTCGCGATCCTCGCCTCCGGCGCCGACGACACCCTGGCCCAGTTGATCGAGGCGGCCCTCGCCCGCACCGCCGTCCGCACCACGTTGCTGACCGCGACCGCGGCTCCCTTCCCGGAACTGTGTCAGGAGCTGGGCCAGGCCTGGGGCGTCGCCGTCGACCCTGTCGAGGATGACGCCGAGGCGGCACCGGCCGCCGTGGTGCTCGGTGGCGCGCCCGCACGAACCGAGGTCGAGGAGCTGCTGCTCGACGCACTCGGCTGGCTCGGTCGACCCGGGTCTCCCGGAATCAAGATCGCGAGCGGCGGCTCCGACGGGATGGTGACGCTCTCGGTCGGCGGCGATCACGACGCCGAGGCCGCTCTCGATCTGCTGTTCGCGGTCGCACCCGAGGCGCTCGCCGGTGTTCGACCCCTCGAGCGTCTGCGGGAGTGCGGCACGCTCGCCGTTCGCGCGCCCAGCGGCGACCCCGGCGCGGTCTGGGCCGCCCTGAACCCCGACCAGCGTGCGACGATGATCCGGCGACGACAGCGGCTCCTGCTGATCGCCCGGGTCGCGGACCATCCCCTCGGCCTGCAGGCCGCCGTGCTCGCCGGCTCGCCCGGCATCGGGCCTGCGATCGGGCGGGGCGCCGATCTCCTCGCCGACCTTCGCACGTCGAGTGACGAGGGTTCGACTGCACTGATCAGGCTGCTCGCCGCGTCGGAGACACTGATCACCGCCGATCCCGCGCAACTCGGCGATCCCGAAGAGCCGGCCGCCGCCGAACCCGCGCCGCCGCCGCGTCTCCCCGAACGTCCCGCCGTGATCGACGCCCAGACGTGGCGCGAGCACCTGCGCCAGTTTCACTTCTCCGGCGGCGAGCGGAACGGCACGACGGGAGCCGGACTGCTGGCGGTGCTGGAACCCGCGGTGCTCGAGCCGGCCCGGCTGACGCCGGCCGACGCGCCAACCCTCGACCCGCCGACCCTCCTCGAAGCCTGGACCGGGTCGGTTCTGGCCCAGCGTCGGAAGCAGCGTCAGGCGTGGTTCGAGGAGGTCCGGACGCTGACCGACCGGCTGCGCAAGATCCTCGGGCGGCCCGGTGCGATTCCCGGCGACACGGCGCCGGGGGAGATGACCGGCAAGCTCGGTCTGGTCGGTTCCGAGTTTCTCGATGCCGGCGCGTTGACCGAAAAGCTCTCCCGTCGTGGCAAGGATGTCGACATTCCCACCGATCGTCAGGCCCGCGTCTCCCAGGCCCTGGAGGTGCTCGAGGAGTTGCTGCGCCACTCCGGCGAACCGCTGGCCTACGCACTGGGTCGGCCGGGCACCGAGACGACTCCACTGCCGGACGGTGTGCAGGACGTGCGACACCCGGACGGGATGCGGGCCGCGGTCGGTCTGTTCGACGGGCTGGCGCGGGAGACGATCGAGCGCGTGCGTGCCACCCGGATCGCGCGGCTGGAGGCCGCCGGCCGTTACGACGAGTCCGTCCACGGCCCGCCCCTGGCCCGCCTGGACTGGCGTTCGTTGACGGCGGAGGAATCCCGCTGGATTCCACTGGTGCTGGTGCTGGAAACGGCGCGGCACCTGCGGGGGCCGGCGTTCTCGGCGTTCTCGGAGTTGATTCGCGGCGGCCGCCCGATCCAGCTGCTCGTCTCCGAGGACGTCGCCGGGTTGCTCCAGGAGGCCCTCGCCGGTCAGCACCCTGGGCTCGGTTACATCGCGGCGTCCCACCGTGTCGCCCTGGTGGCGCAGACGTCCACCGGCCATCCGGAACATCTGCACGAGACCCTCGATCGCGTGACCTCCTGCCTGGACCCGGTCGTGATCATCGCCTCGACGGCGCCGACGACCTGGCCCGGGAATCCTCGCCGCGAGTTGCAGGCGGCGCTGCATGCGCGGCTCTCGCCCTGCTTCCTCTACGACCCCTCCGGAGGCGTGACCTGGGCCGAGCGTTTCTCTCTCGACGGCAACCCGCAGCCGGAGCGCCGCTGGCCGACCTTCGAGTTCGGCGATCTCGAACCGCAGGCGTTCACCTTGGCCCACGCCGCCGCCCTCGACCCCGGCTGCCGTTCGCACTTTCGCGTGATCGGTCCCGAGGCCTGGATCGACGAGCAGGTCCCCATCGACGTCTATCTGGACCTTCCCGATCGGGAACGGTCCCGGAGCCTGCCGTACCTGTGGGTCGTCGAGGAGGGCGAGCTGCGCCGGGCGGTGATCAGCTGGCAGATGGCGTTCGCCTGCGGGGATCGCGGACGGGCGTGGAGCATCCTCCAGGAACTCGCCGGGACCGACAACGCCTACGCCCGTCGCGCCGGCGAGGAGGCTCGCCGGGTCGCGACGGAAGAGGCGGACGCGAAGATCGCCCGGCTCGAGGCCGACTTCGCCCTGGCCCTCGAGGTGGCCCGGGGAGAGGGGGCGACCCAGGCCGTCGGACGGCTGGTGCAGCTGCTGACCGGCACCCAGGGGATCGCCGGGATCGTCGCGGCCGCCGCCACCACCCCGGCGCTCGCTCCGGCGGGTGCAGCCGCGATCCCGCCGTCGATCGCACCGGCGGCGCAGCCGGCGGTCGCGCCGGCAACCGCGCCGGCACCGGCGAGCGCACCGGCCGCCGCAGGGCCGTACATCGACTCGTTCCTGTGCACGACCTGCAACGAATGCATCGACCTGAACCCGCGGATGTTCCGTTACAACGGTGACAAGCAGGCGGAGATCGGCGATCCTGCCGCCGGGAGCTTCAAGCAGCTGGTGAAGGCCGCCGAGGCCTGCCCGGCGCGCTGCATTCATCCCGGTCAACCACGGGCCGGCGACACGTCGGCATCGCCGGCGCTGATCGAACGCGCCGCGAAGTTCGCCTGAGCGCGGAGCCGGGCGGAGCCTAGACGATCCGGAAGCCCGAGGTCCGCACGACCGACAGCTCCTTGGAGACGAAGTAGCCCTCGCAGCCGGGCAACTCCTCCAGGAGCTCGCGGCTCTTTCGCGACCCGAGCACCATCGTCAGTGTCGCCAGCGCGTCGGCCAGCGCGGCGCTGGGGGCGATGACGGTGCTGCTGGCCAGCTCCGGCGCCGAGCGGCCGCTGCGCGGGTCGAGAATGTGATGCTGGCTGTGGTCCTCGGTGAAGGGCTGCATGTAGTCGCCGGAGGTGGCGACGCAGACGTCGGTCGCGTCGAAGCGCGCCTGCAGACTCATCCCCGGTCGCGGGTTGCGGATGCCGATCCGCCACGGCGTGTCGGCGTCCTTGACGCCGTGAGCCACCAGATCGCCGCCGGCGTCGATGAAGACGTCGGGGAAACCGCGGCCCTTGAGCACCGCCAGGCCGCCGTCGACGACGTACCCCTTGCCGATCCCGTCGAGGGTCAGGGACATCCCCGGACGGTCGAGGCGCACCGTCTCCGGATCGAACTTCACCGCGTCGAATCCGACCTGCGCAAGGGCCGCGGCGATGCGATCGTCGGAGGGCCGCCCGTCCGGGCTGTCGCCGTAGAGGTCGAGCACCGGCTGGATCGTGATGTCGAAGCCGCCGTCGCCCATGCGCCAGACCCGGTCGGCCAGCTCGAGTACGTCGAGCAGCGCCGGGGATGGATCTTCGAGCCGGCCGCTGGTGTTGAGGCGTGAGACCTCGCTGTCCGGCCGGTAGCGCGAGAGCAGCGCTTCGAGTTCGGACATCCGTTCGAGGGTCGCGTCCGCTGCCGCCTCGAGGGCTTCGCGGTCGTCGCCGACCAGTTTCAGGGTGACCTCGGTCCCCATCATCACCCGGGAGCGCGTCACCGGGCCGGGGTTGCGATCGAACAGCCCGAGCTTCCAGGCGACGCCCGCCGCACCGCCGAGGGCGATGATCCGGAGGGCATCCCGACGGGTCGGGAATCGACGTTGCACCTGATCTTCGCTCACGACTTCCTCCCTCTTCACGCCATCGGTCAAGAGTAGCGGACCCCCTGATGTTCGGGCCCGTAGAACCCCGGGATCAGCCGATCGACGCGCAGCAATCCGTCCCGGCTCAACGTGACCTTGCGGTCGGTGACTGTCAGCCAGCCGGCCCGGCCGGCGGCCTGGAGCGGCTCCCGGAAGCGTTCGGTCACATCGACCCGGTGGCGCGTCTCGAACCGCTGCCGGTCGATCTCTCCCAGCTTCAACTGCAGGACGAACTCACGGACCAGCCGCTCGTCGCCGTCGAGCTCGTGGGCCCGTCCCAGCGGCAACGCACCGGACTCGACCGCTTCCAGGTAACGCTTCAACGACACGTGGTTCTGCTGGTGGATGCCCTCGACGAAGCCGAACGCCGAGACGCCGAGTCCGAGCAGCTCGGCACCGTGGTACTGCGCGTCCTGGTAGACGAAGCGTCGCGCGGCCGGTGTGCGCGCGGCGGTGTAGGCGCTGCGGACGTCGTAACCGACCTGCTCCAGCCGCGCCATCCCTCGTCGCAACCGCTCGCGCTTGACCGGCCAGCTCGCCGGCGCCGGACTCCCGGCGTCGGATTCGCAGGCCCGGAACAGCGGCGTGTTCGCCGGGATCTCCAGCTGGTAGATCGTCACGCTGTCCGGCGCCAGGTCGATCACACGCTCGAGGCTGTCGTCGAAGCTGCGGTCGGTCTCGCCGACGAGCCCCGAGATCAGGTCGAGGTTCAACACGTCGAACTCCGCCTGGCGCAGCGCGTGCCAGGCCCGCTCGACATCGTCGATCAGATGGACCCGTCCGTTGGCCTGCAGCACGTCGTCGTCCATCTGCTGCACGCCGAGGCTGATCCGGGTCACACCGTGTTCCCGCAGACGTGTGCTCTTCCGCGGGGTCACGCTCCTGGGCGCGCATTCGAAGGAGACCTCCGCGCCGTCGCTCCACTCCAGGCGGTCGCGCAGCCCGCCGATCAGCCGGCTGACCTGGGAGACCGACAGCAGCGAGGGTGTGCCGCCGCCGAAGTAGACGAAGCCCGGACGGCGTCCGGCGAAAGCGGGTGTCGCCGCATACATCCCGGCCTCGGCGACGATCGCGTCGACGGTCCGGTCGATCTGCTCCGGACGTCGGTCGTGAGACAGGTAGTAGCAGAAGTGGCAACGCTCGACGCAGAACGGCACGTGCACGTACAGGCCCCAGGGGGCAGCCGGGTCTCGAGGGCGGCCCTGCAGCGCCGCTTCGTAGCGCGCGACCTGCTCCCCGGTCCAGACCGAGAACGGCGGATAGGCCGAGACGAAGTAGTTTCCCGTGGCCGGCTCGGGCCCGAGGCTCTCCGTCTGCGGAGTCGTCATTCGGCGGAGACCAGCCCCGGCACCAGCGGCTCCAGCTTGGCCGTGAAGTGGCGCAGATGACGCGGCTGCTCGACGATGCGGAAGCCGCGCAACGATTCCCGGCGCCGGGCCACCAGCTGCGCGATCTCGACCACGTAGTCGACGTGGCTCTGGGTGTAGACCCGGCGGGGCAAGGCCAGGCGGAGCAGCTCCTGATGTCGCATCCGCTCGCCTTCCGACTTCGGCGGCGTGGGGAACATCAACGAGCCGATCTCGACGCCGCGCACGCCGCCTTCGAGATAGAACGCGCAGCCCAGTGCCTGTCCGGGGAATTCCTCTGCGGGGATCCAGGGTAGGAACGAGCCGGCGTCGATGTAGATCGCGTGCCCGCCGGGCGGCCGGATGATCGGAAGACCGGCCTTGCGCAGCCCCTCGCCGAGGTAGCGCGTCGAGGCGATGCGGTAGCGCAGGTAGTCCTCGTGGAGCACCTCCTCGAGACCGATCGCGATCGCTTCGAGGTCCCGGCCGGCGAGCCCACCGTACGTCGGGAAGCCCTCGGTCAGGATCAGCAGTTCCTGTTCCTGACGCGCCAGGCGGGCGTCGTTGGTTCCCAGGAAGCCACCGATGTTGGCCAGGCCGTCCTTCTTGGCGCTGAAGGTCGCGCCGTCGGACAGGGAGAACATCTCCTGGGCGATCGACTCGATCGTCCGCTCTTCGAAGCCGGGCTCGCGGGTCTTGATGAAGTAGGCGTTCTCGGCGAAGCGGCAGGCGTCGAGATAGAACGGAACCCCTTGCCGACGACAGCACTCGGCTGCGGCGCGCAGGTTCTCCATCGAGGCCGGCTGGCCACCGCCGGAGTTGTTGGTCACCGTAACGATCACGCAGGCGACCTCGCCCTTCGCACCGCCGAGCAGCTCCTTCAACGCTGCCAGGTCGATGTTGCCCTTGAACGGATACTCCTGCTCGGGTTCCCGGGCCTCGGCGACGGGGATGTCGATCGCGGTTCCACCGAGGAACTCGACGTTGGCCCGGGTCGTGTCGAAGTGGGTGTTGCTCACCACGACCCGGCCCTCGACATCGAGGCACGAAAAGAGGATGCGCTCTGCGGCGCGGCCCTGGTGGGTCGGGATGATGTTCTGGAATCCGGTCAGTCCACGGACGGCGTCACGGAAGCGATACCAGGAGTCCGCGCCGGCGTAGGACTCGTCGCCGCGCATGATCCCGGCCCACTGGGCCGCGGACATCGCGCCGGTGCCGGAGTCGGTCAGCAGATCGATCAGGATGTCCCGGGCCGGGATGCGGAACAGGTTCCAGTCGGCGCGGGCCAGGATCGCAGCGCGCTCGTCCCGGGTCGTCATCCGCAACGGCTCGACCGATTTGATCCGGAAGGGCTCGATGATCGTGTTCACGCGCTGAGGTCTCCCGGCGGTGAACGCCGCGATCCCTCCGCGTTGACCGGCAGGCAGGGAT
Source organism: uncultured bacterium (assembly GCA_942490715.1). GTDB lineage: Bacteria > Acidobacteriota > Polarisedimenticolia > Polarisedimenticolales > Polarisedimenticolaceae > CALNYP01. The sequence goes on along the minus strand of CALNYP010000058.1, from coordinate 16,288 downwards.
CGCCGGCCGGCCCTGCGTCCACGGTCTCACGATATCGCTGTCCAGACGGGTGCGGCATCAGGGAAAACCCTGACGGCGCCGGGGGTCAGCGGTCGAGGGCCGCCAGCTGTTCCCGCGCCTGATCCGCGATGTCACCGGTCGGATCCGAAGCCAGGTACAGCTCCAGTTCGTTGCGCTCCTGCTCCGCGTTCCCCAGGGTGTTGGCGAAGAACGCCAGCGCATAGTGCACGTCGGTGCGGTCGGGGTTCGCTTCCTGGAAGCGGGCCACGTCCGCCAGGGCGTCGAGGATTCGTTCCTCGGTCCGGTTGAGGTTCATCGCTCGGAGATAGGCGTCGATCGCCCGTTCGAGGCGGCCGTCGGCGACCCGGATCAACGCCAGGGTGTAGCGGGCGAGTTCGTTCTCAGGGACGACCTCGATCGCTCGCAGGCAGGTCATCTCCGCGTCGGTGTAGCGCCCTTGCATGTACATCGCGCGGCAGGCGAGGAACAGCGCGTTGGAGTCCTCGGGGCGCCGACTCAGCACTTCGTGGGCCGCGGCGAGGGTGTCCTCGGGGCGCCCGAGCTGCTCGTAGAGGATTCCCAGGTCGCCCTGGGCCATCAGGTACATCTCGTCATCGGGGCCGATCGTCCGCAGCGCGGCCTCGGCGTCGTCGAGGCGGCCCTCCCGGATCGCGGTCCGCGCTTCCTGCTGCTTCTCGTGCAGGGTCACCGGAGCCGCGCTGGTCGCGGCGGCCGGTCGCCCGCTCCGTGCCGGCGAGGTTCCAGCGGATCCACCACCGCCCTTGAAGACGACGAACAGTCCGGCGATCAAGAGGACGGCCAGACCGGCGATGAGAGGCAAACTCCTGGAATTCATCGGGTATCTCCTGAAGGGGCGAAGCTACGGTATCAGAGGGAGTCGGGGGGTCAACGGGAGACGCTGCCCGCCGTTTCCGGTCGGACCGGCGCCTCGGAACCCGGGGCGTTCCGCCGCTCGTCGGCCCAGATCGCCGGATCGTCGTCGAAGGCGGGAAGCTCGGGCTCGATCCCCCGGGCCGCCTGGCGCCGCCAGCCCCAGAGCACCGACCACTTGACGAAGGTGGCGTAGGCGCCGAGGGCGCAGGAGATCCAGCCGCGCATACCGTCCAGCACGCCACCGAACAGGAACAGGTCGCGCCCGAGTCTCCAGGCTGGCCGGCCGATCACCTCGATCAATCCGGAACGCTTGCCGTCGCGCCAGCACTGAGCCGCGCCCCAGACACCGTATCGCGTTACCCGGGCGGTGTACTCGGGCAGATCCTCGACCATCCGGTGTTCCATCGAGTTGCGCAGCATCGGCGCCGGACCGTCGGGGACCAGCTGTGCGTGGACCCGTCGCCGTTCGTAACTCGCGGTGCCGGCGCGTACGAGGCGGACGACCCGATCGTTCTGCCAGCCGCTGAAGCGCAGCCGCTTGCCCAGGAACCAGACGTCCCGGCGGATCGTGTACGCGTCGAACTCGGGCTGGGCGGTCAGCAGCTGTTCGATCTCTTCGCGGAGCGGCGGCGTGCAGCGCTCGTCGGAGTCGAAGAACAGCAGCCATTCGTGAGTGGCATGACGGGCGGCCCAGTTCTTCTGGGCGGCGGCGCCGAAGTACTCGTGCTGGAGGATGCGGACCTCGGGGAATCGGCCGGCGACCTCGAGGGTCCGATCGGTGGAGAACGAATCGACGAGCAGGATCTCGTCACACCACTGGAGCGACTCGAGGCAGTCGGAGATGCTCCGCTCCTCGTTGTAACTGGTAACGATCGCCGTAACGCGGGGGCGTTCGCTGCTGGGTCGTTGGTCTGGCGTCATGAATCGTTCTCGGGACTGCGAATTCTAGCAGAACGATCCGCCCCGTCCCGGGCATTCCAGGCAAACCAGAGGCTGTAGATCGTGGGCGTTTCGGCCGAGTCCGGGAGGACGATCGAGGGGAACCCGCCGCCACCCGGGGGTGGGAGCTTGACCGCCGTCCCCGGGAGTTCGCGCTGCAGGGCGCCGATGAAGTCGTCTCCGTCCAGAAACAGCGTCGAGAAGCGGTCGTTGCCCGGGGCGACGAAGGCGATCAGCGGCGACATCCAGGGGCGCTGCCCGGCGGGGTCCGGCAGGGGTTCGACGGGGTACCTCGGCGTACCGTTGCGCAGGTAGTTGCCGTAGGGATCCCGCCGGTAGCGTTTGCGGTACTGCGGATCCGGCCGCAGGACCGTCGTTTCGGGGTGGGCCGCGATCCACTCGCTCCAGTAGGCCAGCGAGGCGGGGAGGATCCGGGCCGCGGGGCCGCCGAGGGCGGGCCCGCTGATCGCCCGGGTGCCGAGCTGGCTCCAGAGGCTCCGCGGGCCACCGGGCTCGCGGCTGTCGAACATCAACAGGTTCGAGTTGAACAGGACGCCGCTGACGCCGAACTCCGCGACCCGCTCGCCGATCCGCCGGTCGAAGACGACGACGCTGCCGCAGAGCGGGTGGTAGGTGACGGCGATCGGCCGGCCCCCGAGGGTGTCGTTGACGACCTCATGCCAGTTGAGCACCCGCAGCGGATACGCCCGGGCCTCTCCCGCGATCACGACGCCGACGACCGGATCGACCGAGGTGAGGTACTTGGTGCGGCGGCCCGAGTAGAGCGCCGCCATCTCCGCGGAGGTCATCACCTCGGGATCGTCCAGCGCACGGATCGAGCCGGCGGCGACGCCGGAGGAGACGATCAGCTCCCGGGGCACGCCGGCGTCGGCCACGTTGAACCCGTGGACGACCGAGGGGTCCGCGTCGGAGGGTCGGCGCCGCAGCAGATCCAGCAGCACCGGGCCGCGCCAGGCCAGGACGGCGAGCACGAGCAGGGTGGAGAGCAGGAGCCAGATGCCGCCGCTCTTCCACCCGAGCCGCCGACCGGGGCCGTTCACTCCCAGGGGACCTTGTAGAGCAGGACGTAGATCACGACCCCGGTGATCGACACGTAGAGCCAGATCGGCAAGGTCCAGCGGGCGACGGCGCGATGCCGGGCGAACTGCCGTCGGGCCGCCCGGTACAGCACCGTCAGCACCAGCGGCGCGACGAGGGCGGCGAGGATCGTGTGGCTGAGCAGGATCACCAGGTAGATCGCCCGGGGCCAGCCACTGCCGGGGAAGCCCACCGCTCCGGCGATCGAATGATAGTGCAGATAGGAGACCAGGAACCCGCCGCTGACGATCGTCGCCGAGAGCATGCAGACCACGTGCAGGACGATCTGCCGGCGGCGGACCAGCCACAGGCCACAGAGCAGCAGGCCGGCGCAGATCCCGTTCAGGATCGCGTGGAGTGCCGGACGACGGGAGAGCCCGTCGTGCCGCGCCAGCTCCTCGGCGAGGGAGGTCGAGTCGACCTCCGTCGCTCGCTGGACCCGGATCGGCCGGTTCGTGTGATCGACGATCGCCAGTGCGGCGTCGGTTCCCGAGAAGCCCAGCTGTTCCCGCAGGCCGGCGATCGCCTCGGCGTCGCCGATGACCGTCCGCATCCCGGTGCGTCCCCGGGAAGGAGTGCGGCCGGGCCGCTCGACCGCGAACACGACCGTCAGCCGGTCGGGGTCGTCATGGGTCAGCGTCGACGGCGTCACCGTCGTCACCGACGGAGGATCGGCCTCGATGTAGGCGACCCAGACCGTGCCCCGGAGCGACTTGGCGACGAAGGGCGTCCCGTCGAGTTCGGCGAACGGCAAGTCGGGCAACGGATCGGCGACGTCGGGTCGACCGAGCAGTGTCAGGACGACGGCGGCGACGACGATCGCACCCAGGACCGTCCACAACAGGCCACGATCGGGCTTGGCTCGTCCGGTTGTCGCGGGCGTCATCGCGTACGATCGGTCTGGCGTAGAGCGGCCACTACATCGCCAGTTCGAGACCGGGAACGCGGCGGGCCAGGTAGCCGACGACGCGATCGGCCGCGCGCTCGCCGGAGCGCACGCAGTCGGGGATTCCGATCGCACCGGTCGCTCCGCCGCAGAGGGAGAGCCCCGGAAGTTCCCGGACCCTGCGGCGCACCCGCTCCAGCCTCCGGGCATCGCCGACGGGGAACTGCGGCATCGATCGTGGGTGCCGGTGCACTCGCGAGAACTCGGGAGCCCCGCGCAAGCCGTAGAACCGCGACAGCGTCTCGTGAGAGATCCGCGTCAGCTCCTCGTCGTCCAGTTCGAGGCGATCGGGGTCGAGGGCGCCGCCGATGAACGTCCGCGTCAACAGCCGACCGTTGGTCGCGTGGCCGGCGAACTTCACGCTGACGTTGCTGCCGGCGAGGACCGGCAGACCTTCGGTGCGCGGCGCGAAGAAGCCGAAGCTGTCGATCGGCTCCGGCGGGGCGGACCGCGGGTAGACCAGGCTGACCGTCACGCACGAGGCGTAGTCCAGCTGCGCCAGATCCGAGGCCAGGTCGGCGTCGAAGCCCCGCAGCTGCCCGGCGGCGACGTGGGACGGCGCGGCGAGGATCACCGCCTCGGCCAGGATCGTCGCGCCGCTGTCGGTCTGGATCTTCCAGAGTCGGCGACGCTCGTCGTACTCGACCGCGGTCACCGTCGTGCCCGTCTGCACGAGGCCGGCCGGCAGCTCCTCGGCCAGCCGCTCGACGAGGGTCGAGAGTCCGTCGCGCAAGGTGAAGAAAGCCGGCGGTCGCGGCTCCGGGGCGCGGCGGGCGGCGACACGGAACGCCCGGCTCAGGCTGCCGTGTTCCTGTTCCAGCAGCCGGAACCGGGGGAGGTTCACCCGCACGCTCATCCGATCGCCGTCGGCGGTGAACAGGTTCGCCAGGACCGGCTCGGCCACGCGCTCGAACGCCTCGCGCCCGAACCGACGGGTGACGAATCCGCGCAGGCTCTCGTCCGCCTCGGCGTCGGCGCGGGGGACGAACGGTTCGCAGAGCATGCGCAGCTTGGCCAGCGGTCCGAACAGGGGCGAGCGCAGCATCGGGCCCAGCTGCGAGGGGCCGACCATCGCGAAGCCCCGGGGGACGTCGAACAGTCGTCCGGCGTGGGCGATCTGCGTGCGGCCGTCCTCACGCTCGGGAAAGATCAGGCGATCGTCGAGTCCGAGCTGTTCGCAGAGGTTTCGGGCCGAAGGCTTGTGGGTGACGATGCTGTCGGGGCCGGCCTCGAGGGTCATCCCGTCGATCCGTTCGGTGCGGATCAACCCGCCCACCCGGGACCGCGCCTCGAGCAGGCGGATCGGCAACGAGGCGCCGGACGCCTCGGCGTTGCGCACCAGTCGCCAGGCCGCCGAAAGGCCGGTGATTCCACCGCCGACGATGACCGTTCCCATCCGTTGCACGCGAGACCCCTCGACGGTTCCGCTCACGGCGTCGCCTCCCGGGGGAAGTGCGACCGCCGGTCCGCGAGATCCGGCGAACCCTCGGGCGCCGATCGCCGGGACGCGGTGACCCACGGCGACTGTTCGGCGGCGATCTGGACGACACCGTCGGCCCAGGAGTCGGCGGCGTTGACGCAGGGGACGCGGATCAGCTCCTCGCCGCCGTGCTCCTGCCAGGTCTCCAGCGCGCGGATGCCCAGCTCCTCGATCGTCTCGAGGCAGTCGGCGACGAAGGCCGGGCTGAGGATCGCGGCACGCCGCACGCCGGCGGCGGCGTCCTCGGCCAGGACGACGTCGGTGTACGGACGGATCCAGGGTGTCCGTCCGAGTCGCGACTGGAAGCAGACCACCCGTTTCTCATCGGGGATGCCCAGGCGGTCGGCCAGCCCCCGGGCGGTGGCATAGCACTGGGCGCGGTAGCAGTTGCGGTTGACCTCGGTCACCGCGGCGCAGCAGTCGCCTTCGAAGCAATGTCGCCCCGAGTCGTCGCTCTTGCGCACTTGCCGTTCCGGTAGTCCGTGGAAGCTGAAGTAGACCCGTTCCACCTGGTCGACGTCGAACGCCGGTCGCGCGACCTCGGCGCAGGGGTCGAGGAACGCGGGGTGATCGTAGAACGGCGGGATGAACTGCAGCTGCGGTACGTTCCAGCGCTCGCCGGCCATCCGCATCACGTACTCCTGGGTCGAGCCGTTGGCCGCCGAGCTGTACTGCGGGTAGAGCGGGAAGACGGCGATCCGGTCGATCCCTGCGTCGCGGAATCGATCGAGGGCCTCGGGAATTGACGGCGTCCCGTAGCGCATCGCCAGGTCGACGGTCACTCCCTCGCCGACGCGCCGGGCGACCTTGTCCCGGAGATCTTCGGAGTAGAACAGCAGCGGAGAGCCTCGATCGGTCCAGACCTTCTCGTAGGCCTTGCCCGATTCCTTCGGTCGGAAGGGGAGGATCAGCAGGTTGACGATCAGCCAGCGACGCCAGCCGGGCACGTCGATCACCCGCGGATCCATCAGAAACTCGCGCAGGTAGGGCCGGACATCTTCCGGGGCCGGGCTGGCCGGAGTGCCGAGATTGACCAGCAGTAGCCCGGTGCGCTCGTTCGCCATCGTTCCTTCGTGTTTCGCGGGCGGGTGAAACTGAATTGTAGCAAGTGCCCCGGCCCGAACCTAGGGATCCGTCCCGTTTTCCGCCGGGCGCCGGTACGGTCGTTCGTCCCGCACGTGCCGGGCACGATGGAACACCTCGTCGAGGCCGGCGGTGTGGGTGTCGTAGAACCCCCGGATGCCGCCGACACGGTCGATCAGAATCAAGCGCCCTTCGTGGGCCAGGGTCACCGCGCCGGTCGCCGGAGCCAGCGGGTCGGCGCCGAACCCCTCCACGACGAGCCGGCGAACGGCATCGGCCGTTCCGCCCAGCAGATGAACGGTGTCCGGCACGTCGTGGGTCCCGGCGTAGGCCGCCAGCCGCCGGGGCCGGTCGGACCGGGGATGGATCGTCACGGCGAACAGCTCGACCCCTTCGACTCCCTCGTCCCGCATCCGTCGATCCAGCTTCGCCAGCGCCTCGATCGTCGCCGGGCAGACCGAGCGGCAGCGGGTGGAGAACAGCCCGGCGATCCAGACCCGCCCCTGGAGATCCGCGGACGAGACGCTCTCGCCGGTCGCGTCGATCAGCTCGAAGGCCGGGAGAAAGGAGGTCACCCGGGGCGGGGGCGGCTCGTAGACCAGAAAGGGCCGGATGGCGGGGATCGTGATCAGGCCGGCGACGGTCGCCCAGAACCACGGGCTGCGCCAGAACGGGCCCCGGGGCGGCGCGTCGGTCATCCCCGACCCCCGGATCCGAGGCCCAGGCCACGCAGGAGCGCGGCGTAGCGGTACTGGCGCAGGTTCTGGCGCGCGTTGAGCAGGATCAGCAGGACCACCACCGACCGCAGCCCCAGGGGGTAGCCCGGATCCTGGAATCGGCGAACCCCATAGAGGATGGCGAGCCCCAGCCCGACGACGACCCCGGCGACCGAAAGGACCAGGAACAGGCGCTCCCGGCGGATGGCGCCCTCGGCGAATCGGCGCTGGGACGAGGTCACGGGGATACCCCGGGAGGGTCCGGACACTAGCTGTTGCGCAGGTAGTGGTCGACCGACAGTCGCCCCGCTCCGTGGAGCAGGATCAGGATCAGCAGGAAGAGGACGAGGGCGGTGAAATCGAAGTCGAGATTCCGCGAGAAAAGCCCCTCTTCCGAGATATACGCGAGATAGACGGCGCCGGTGAGGATCGGTAGCTGGAACAGGGTCGAGATCCGGGTCATCAGACCGGCGGCCAGCAGCAGGCCACCGCCGATGTGGGCCATCACGATGTAGTGCGCACCAAAGACGTTGATCGCGTTGAACAGGAAGTCGCTGGCGCCGGACTCCTGGACCGCGGTCGACAGGAACTCGGTGTCCTGGCTGAACTGGATGCCCTTGACGAACAGCCCGATGCCCAGATAGACCCGCATCAGGTCGAAAAGGACGTCCCGGTTGGCCTCGACCTTGCCGAACCACTGCTTCAGACTTTCCACTGCCGGACCTCCTGAAGACGACCCTCATCGTCAACGGTTTGTCGAGGGTTTGTCAAGACAACCTTTCGGCTTGACCCTGCGTCGAGAACCCCCATAGAATCTGCCCCACTTCGTAGGAAGCGCCTGCGGCACACACCGTGCGTCCGTAGGGTCTCTGCGGTCGACCGGATCGAGGACGCGAGGGGTTTGGCTCAGGTATTCCCAGAGTGGACGAACCGCATCCCGTTGTTCGGCGCCGCCGCCCTACCCGCCGTGGGGCTCCTCGTCGTCGCCGGGATCTGGTACTACTTCTCCCCGAATTACACTGACGTCGGCTACATGCCCGTCCAGCCGGTGCCCTATAGCCACGCTCTCCACGTCGGGGAACTCGGCCTGGATTGCCGCTACTGCCACTCCTCGGTCGAGAACTCGCCGGTCGCCGTGATCCCGCCGACCCGGACCTGCATGAACTGTCACTCGATCATCAAGCGCGACAGCGAGCTGCTCGCACCCCTGCGGGCCAGCACCGCAAACGGCACGCCGTTGCGCTGGGTCCGGGTCCACAATCTGCCGGACTACGCCTACTTCAATCACTCGGTCCACGTCACGTCGGGCATCGGCTGCAAGAGCTGCCACGGCTCGATCCACGAGATGGAGGTGGTCTGGCAGGCCGAGTCGCTCAGCATGAGCTGGTGCCTGGACTGTCACCGGGCGCCGGAGCAGCACCTGCGTCCGGTCGAGGAAGTCACGAACATGGAATGGGCCCCCGGCTCGGATCATGGCGAATGGGCCGCCGGGGTCTCCGCGAACCTGGCGCCGCCGACCGACTGTTCGGGGTGTCACCGATGAAGCCCCTCGACCGGCAGTACTGGCGCAGCCTCGAGGGGCTGGCCGACGATCCGCAGGCCCGGGAGTTCTTCGAGCGCGAGTTTCCCGAGGGAGCCTCGGAGCCCCCTGAGGGCGTGAATCGCCGGACGATGCTCGGCCTGCTGGGCGCGACGCTCTCCCTGGCCGGGCTGACCGCCTGCCGTCGACCGGCCGAGAAGATCGTCCCCTTCGTCGAGGCGCCCGAGGATCTGCTGCCGGGAGTGCCGCGGCACTACGCGACGACGATGCCCTTCGGAACCTCCGCCTACGGACTGATCGTCGAGAGCCACGAAGGTCGCCCGACCAAGGTCGAGGGCAACCCGCGGCATCCGGCGACCCGGGGCCGCTCGAGCTCCTGGATGCAGGCCTCGGTCTACGGTCTCTACGATCCGGACCGGGGACAGGCACCGCGCAACGCGGGGCAGCAGGCCGACTGGGACGGCTTCGGCGCAGCCTGGGCCACGCTGCGGGAAGGCCACGCCGCCGACGGCGGAGCCGGGCTGGCGGTCGTCTCCGAGTCCTACTCCTCGCCGTCGTTCCACGCCGCCCGGGAGGCGTTCCGCTCCGCATTCCCCTCGGCCCGCTGGGCCGTCTACGAGCCGGTCTCCGACGAGAACGAGCGCGGCGGCATCCGGGCCGCCACCGGCCGGGATCTCCGGGCCACCTACGATTTCAGCAAGGCCAAGGTCGTGCTCTCCCTGGATCGCGACTTCCTGCTCGGCGACCCCGAGGCGACGGTCCATGCCGCCGGCTTCGCCGCCGCCCGGGACGTCAGCGACGGGATGGCGATGAATCGTCTGTACGCCGTGGAAGCGGCCCACACCGTCACCGGCGCCAACGCCGATCACCGGATCCGCCTCGCCTCGGGACAGATCCCCGGGCTCGTCGCGGCGCTGGCCTCGGCGCTGAACGCCGATCTGGGGCTGCGGGCATCGGATGCCCCGGCTCCCGCCGGCATCGACGGCGCCACGGTCCAGGCGATCGCCCGGGACCTGGCGGCCCATCAGGGCGAATGCCTGATCGTCGCCGGTCGCCGGCAACCGATCGCCGTCCACGCCGCGGTCCACGCGCTGAACCGGGCCCTCGGCAACGCCGGGAAGACGGTCACCTATCGCGAACCGATCGAGAGCGCCTCGTCGAAGCTGGCTGACCTCTCCGCCGTCGTCGATGCGATGCGCAGCGGGACGATCTCGACGCTGGTCGTCCTCGGCGGCAACCCGGTCTACGACGCGCCGGCCGATCTGGACTTCGGCGGCGCGCTGGGCCAGGTCTCGACGGTGATCCATCACGCCGACGCGCCCAACGAGACCTCCGCAGCCTCCGGCTGGTATCTGCCTCGGGCCCACTTCCTGGAGTCCTGGGGCGACGCGCGTTCCGCCGACGGAACCGCCAGCGTGATCCAGCCGTTGATCCTCCCGCTGTACGACTCCCGGAGCGACCTCGAGTTCGTCCGGCTGCTGACCACCGGCGAGGCCACTCCCGGCTACGACCTGGTCCGGGATACCTGGGCCGGACGGATCTCCGGCGATTTCGAGGCCGGCTGGGCCCGGTTGCTCCACGACGGTCTTCTGCTCGATTCCGCAGGGCCGGGCAGGTCGACCCCGGCACCGGCGGCGACGCCTTCAGCGGACTGTCGGCAAGCGGCGGCGGGACCGAGGTCATCTTCCGCGCCTCGACCGCGGTCTGGGACGGACGGTTCGCCAACTGCGGCTGGCTCCAGGAGCTGCCGGACCCGATGACCAAGCTGACCTGGGACAACGCGGCCCTGATCGCGCCGGCGATGGCCGCCGAGCTGGGGATCGCCAACGGCGACCGGGTCAAGGTCACCGTCGGGGAAGCCTCGACCGAGATCCCGGCGTGGATCATGCCGGGCCAGGCCGACGACAGCGTCGTGCTCTCCCTGGGCTACGGCCGCAGCGCCTCCGGTCGCGTCGGCACCGGCACCGGCGTCAACACCTATCCGTTGCGCAGGTCCGACGGTCTTCACCGGGTCTCCGGCGCCACCATCGAACGGATCGGTGCCGGTACCGTGCTGGCCCAGACCCAGGACCACGGCAGCCTGACCGAACCGACGTTGTGGAAGCGCGAGGGCAAGACCCGGCCGCTGATCCACGAGGCGGACCTCGAGTACTACCGGGAACATCCCGACTTCGCCCAGCACATCACCGAGGTGCCCCACGAGTCTTCGCTCTGGGAGGAGCACACCTACGACACCGGCCCCCAGTGGGGCATGACGATCGATCTCAACACCTGCACCGGCTGCAACGCCTGTGTGATCGCCTGCCAGGCCGAGAACAACATTCCGGTCGTCGGTCGCAGCGAGGTCGAGCGCGGTCGCGAGATGCACTGGTTGCGGATCGACCGCTACTTCCAGGGCGACACCGCCGACCCGCACACCGTCTTCCAGGCGATCCCGTGTCAGATGTGCGAGAACGCGCCGTGTGAGCAGGTCTGCCCTGTCGCGGCGACCGTCCACGACGCCCAGGGCCTCAACGCGATGGTCTACAACCGCTGCATCGGCACGCGGTACTGCTCGAACAACTGCCCCTACAAGGTGCGCCGGTTCAACTTCTTCAACTACACCCAGGACACACCCCGAGAGCGTGCAGCTGGCGCAGAACCCCGACGTGACCGTGCGCACCCGGGGCGTGATGGAGAAGTGCACCTACTGCGTCCAGCGGATCAGCCCGGGCGCAGATCGCGGCCAAGCTCGACGGCGACCGACCCCTGGCCGAGGGTGAGCTGCAGACCGCCTGCCAGCAGGCCTGTCCGGCGGGGGCGATTCGCTTCGGCGATATCCTCGACGAGAACAGCCCGGTGGCCCAGGCCAAGGCGACTCCGCGCAACTACAAGCTGCTCGAAGAGATCTACACCAAACCCCGCACGACCTACCTGGCCAAGATCCGGAACCCGAATCCGGCGCTGGCCGAGGGATGAGGACCGGACCGGCGATGAGACCAAGGGCGATCCTCCAGGCCGTGCTGCTGCTCGCGCTCGTCGTCTCGACGACGGGCTGCTATCGCGGCTGCAAGTCGTCCCGCCCGCCGATCCACCCCAACCCGAACATGGACGATCAGCCGAAGTACACGGCCCAGACCGAGAGCCGGTTCTTCTACGACGGCAGCACGATGCGGGCTCCGGTGCCGGGCACCATCGCCCAGGAGGCATCCCTCGACGCGCCGTCGTTCGACACGGGTATGAACGCCGACGGCAGCTTCCTGACCAGCAACCCGCTCGCGATCGACAAGACGGTCCTGGCCCGGGGCGAGCGGCAGTACACGATCTACTGCCTGCCCTGCCACGACAAGCGCGGGCTGGGCACGGGCATCCTCTTCAAGTACGGCAGTGTGCCGACCGCATCGTTGCATGACGAGCAGCGGATGGCCTACCCCGATGGACAGTACTTCGATGTGATCACCAACGGCTTCGGCCTGATGCAGGGTTACAAGTACCCGATCGGTCCCGAGGATCGCTGGGCGATCGTCGGTTATATCCGCAAGCTGCAACAGGACCGCGTTTCGTCGCAGATGGCGCGCGCGGGAACTCCGTAGGGACTGGGCGAGGAACCGGGTTGGACAGGAAGCTCATCGCCATCGGCGCCGTGATCGCGCTGCTCGTCGGCGGGTTCGCCGTGGTCAAGACCGCGGAGTTCCTGCTCTCCGGCGAGTACCGTTCGCCGGTCCGCGGCGAGGAAGAGGTCACCCCGCGGACCCAGGGCGTCGCCGACGAAGCGGCCGCCACCGCCGCCGAGAACGAATCCCGGCCCTACGTCGAGAAGGAGTACCGGGCCTTCCCGGTCGTCGGCAGTCGTGTCGTCGTCTGGATGCTGGCCCAGCTGCACCTGCTGTTCGCCGCGTTCGTGCTGGCGGTACCGATCTTCGCCCTGATCATCGAGTTCATCGGCTGGCGCACCGGCGACAAGCGCTACGACAACCTGGCCCACGAGTTCACCAAGCTGCTCTCGACGGCGTTCTCGTTCACGGCGACGCTCGGAGCCTTCCTGACCTTCATGCTCTTCGCGCTCTATCCGAAGTTCATGGCCTACCTGATGGACGTCTTCTCGCCGACGTTCCTGCCTTACGTCGCGCTGTTCTTCTTCGAGGCGATCTTCCTCTACAGCTACTACTACGGCTGGGGCAAGTTCAGTCCGCCGGTGCACCTGTTCCTCGGGCTGATGCTCAACCTGGTCGGCACGGCGATCATGTTCATCGCCAACGCCTGGCTGACCTTCATGATGTCGCCGGCGGGCGTCTCGGCCACGGGTGCCGTGATCGACCCCTGGCAGGCGTTGATGAACTTCACCTGGATGCCGATCAACATCCACCGGGTGATCGCCAACGTCGCCTTCGGTGGCGCGATCGCGGCGGCCTACGCCGCGTTCAAGTTCCTCACCGCCGAGACCGACGAGGAGCGGGCCCACTACGACTGGATGGGCTACATCGGCAACTTCGTCGCCATCTGCGCCTTCCTGCCGCTGCCGTTCGCCGGCTACTGGCTGGCCAAGGAGATCTACGCCTACTCCCAGACCCTCGGGCTGCAGATGATGGGCGGCGCCTTCTCCTGGCTGTTCATCATCCAGGCGGCGCTGATCGGCAACCTGTTCCTCGGCGCGAACTACTACCTCTGGCTGGGCATGGGCCGGATCGACGGCACCCGGCATTACCAGAAGTTCATCAAGTACCTGCTGATCGCGATCGCGCTCTGTTTCGCGGTCTGGGCCACGCCGCGCTCGATCATCTCCAGCGTCTCCGAGGTCCGGGCGATGGGCGGCTCGTCGCACCCGCAGCTCGGTTTTCTCGGCGTGATGTCGGCGAAGAACACCGCCGTCAACATCCTGATCCTCAGCACCTACATGAGCTTCCTGCTCTTCCGTCGCACCGGCAAGCGCTCGACGAACCCGCGGGCGGGACTGCTCAACACCGCGCAGTTCACGATCTTCGCCGGCGCCGCGATCACGGTCATCTTCTTCGGCGTCTACGGCTACTTCGTCGATGCGGTCACCCGGATCAAGTTCTCGGTGCCCCAGGTCGGCGCGGTGCTCGTGGCGATGGTCCTGATCACCGTGCTCGACGTGATCCTCTACCGCAACGCCGAGCAGGAGGGGGAGATCCACTGGGGCAAGTTGCCACCGATCTCCCAGTACGTGTTGATCTTCATCGCCATCAGCTTCACCTGGTTGATGGGGTTGATGGGCTACGTCCGCTCGGGTCTGCGCCAGCACTGGCATGTCTACGGCGTCATCCGCGACAACTCGGTCGATGCCTTCACGCCGACCCTCGGCTTCGCGACCAAGGTCGTCTCGGTCACCGTGCTGATCTTCTTCGCCCTGATCGGCATCGTCTTCTGGCTCTCGAGTCTCTCCAGTAGACCGAACTACGAACCGAAGCCGGCGGCGGCCAAGAAGCCGGTGCCCGCGCCGGGGGAGATTCCGGCATGAAGTTCGGAATCCCGGTACCGCTCAAGATCGCCGCGCTGATCGTCGGGGCGACGGCGCTCTACACCTACATCGGTCAGCTCGTGCCCCAGAAGGAGGTCCAGCCGCCGACCGAGACGGTGATCACCGCGGACATGACCACCGACGATCTGGTGCAGATCGGCATCGACATCGCCGAGGGCAAGGGGCTCTGCTTCACCTGCCACACCATCGGCAAGACCGGCAGCCTGCGCTTCCCGGATCTCGGTGGCATCGCCACCACGGCCGCGACCCGGATCGACGGCATGTCCTCCCTCGAGTACATGGCGCGCTCGATCTACACCCCCGACGACTTCATCGTCGAGGGCTTCAACCCGGGTATGCCGCAGATCGACAAACCACCGATCGGCCTGACCGACCAGGAGATCCTCTGCGTTCTGGCCTACCTCCAGAGCCTCGGCGGGACTCCTGACATCACCCTTGAAGTCACCAAGGCCGATCTCGGACTGGAGTAGGCCATGGCGTTCGGTTTCAATTTCATCGTGCTCGCCGCCATCGTCGCGGTGATGCTCGTGCTGCGCTGGCGCAAGGTCGGCCTGTTCACCTGGGCGCTGAGCTGGTGGGTCGCCGTCTTCGTCTCCCTCAAGCTCGCCTTCGTGGTGCCGGTGCCGTCGTCGGTGCGCATGCTGTACATGGCGATCGTCACCGCGGCGATCTTCGCCTACGTCTCCTCCAGTCGCCAACGCTGGAGCGCCTTCACCGGGCCGATCCTCAAGATCGTCCTCGAGCCCCGGCTGATGCCGCTGCTGGTGCTCGTGGTCTTCCTGATCCCGGCCGGCGTCGCCTTCGGCGTCTACCGCAGCATGAACGTGCCGCTGGCCTCCCCGCAGTTCGGCCGCACGGTGCACCCGGCGCCGCCGGACACGATCACCGTCCACGAGACCGAAATCGATCTGGCGAACGGACACAATCCGCTGCGGGACCTCGAGTCGACCGACCCCGAGGCCTATCAGGCGCACCTCGAGAACGGACGCAAGGTCTACTTCCAGAACTGCTTCTTCTGCCACGGCGACGCGATGGCCGGCGACGGCATGTTCGCCCACGCGCTGAACCCGATCCCCTCGAACTTCATCGACCCCGGCGTGCTGCCGATGTTCCAGGAGACGTTCATCTTCTGGCGCGTCTCGAAGGGCGGCCCCGGTCTTCCCGAAGAGGGCGGCCCCTGGGATACGGCGATGCCGGCCTGGGAGTTGTTCCTGACCGAGCAGGAGATGTGGGAAGCGGTGATGTACCTCTACGAGTACACGAACTTCTCGCCCCGCGCCCGGGAAGAGCACCACTGATGCGCCGGCTCGTTGCCATCGCCGTCGTGGTCGTCCTCGGCCTGTGCGCCGTGCCGGCGCTGGCCCAGTCCAGCCCCGGAACCGAGGCCCAGCGCGAGGCGGGCAAGGTGCTCTACGACAAGTACTGCGCCCAGTGTCACGGGCTCACCGGCGACGGCCAGGGCTACGCGACCTACCGCGTCAAGCCCCAGCCCCGGGACTTCACCTCGGGCAAGTACAAGTTCCGCACGACGCCCAACGGCATGGCGCCGACCGACGAGGACATCAACAAGGTCATCCGCGACGGCCTGCCCTACACCTCGATGCCCGGCTGGAGCAACGTCTTCACCGAGACCCAGATCCAGAACATCACCTACTACCTCAAGACCTTCTCGCCGACGTTCCAGGATCCCGACCGTAACGCGCCGCCGATCGACATCCCCGCGCCGCCGCCGATCACCGAGGAGTCGATCGCCCGGGGCGCCGAGCTCTACGTCGAGCAGGGTTGTGGCGCGTGTCACGGCGAACTCGGCCGGGGCAACGGCGCGTCGTCGCCGACCCTGGTCGACGACTGGGAGAACCACCTTCGCGCCGTCGACATGACCAAGCGCTGGACCTTCCGCGGCGGGCCGACGCGCACCGATATCTACCGCACCTTCTCGACCGGAGTGAACGGCACCCCGATGCCCTCCTTCGCCGACTCGCTGACCGTCGACGACCGCTGGCACCTGGTCAACTACATCCACTCGCTGGGTGACGGTGACGACCCGGGCTACGGCGAGCTGGTCGAGGCGAAGTTCATCGAGGACGAGATCGACCCGGCCGAGATGGAAAAC
>CALNYP010000057.1:0-21184 GCA_942490715.1 uncultured bacterium | reverse complement strand
TGCATTGCTGGCACTATGCAGTGTTCTCCATTCGTGCTGCCAAGTTGTATGAACTCTATCGTGCCTACAACAGTATCGAAGACCTCCCTGCTGAAGAACGGGAAAAGCTTGAAAAGACCTTTTTCCGCGCGCCGTTGACGACAATCTGGGAGCAGACTCGCAGTTATTTTGCCACCCGTGATCCGCGTCAGGTTGAAAAAGCCGAGGCAGACCTGAAGTACAAGATGACATTGGTGTTTCGCTGGTATTTAGGTCAATCACCCGTTTGGGCTAACCAGGGGGATGAAAGTCGAAAAATTGATTATCAGATCTGGTGTGGCCCGTCTATGGGGGCGTTCAATGAGTGGGTCAAGGGGTCCTTCATGGAGCTTCCAGCCACTCGTGAAGTTGTCGCAGTCGCTATGTACATTCTTTTGGGGCGGCGGTTCTGTTCTCGCTATGCCAATCAACTCGGTAGCAAGGTGGGGCTGTGGACTACGCATCCCTTATTCAGCCTTTGCAGATAGAACAAATCAAGGAGTTCCTCAGCTGGAAAATCACAGCGGAGAGCAGAAAGAGTCATCCTGTCCAATCGATACCCCGCTGGCAATTATTGGTATCGGTTCTCTTTTCCCGGTCCAACGATGCAGGAACCTTCTGGACAAATATTAAAAGTGGGGGTAGACAGTATCACCGAGGTGCCAGAGACAGCACTGGCGTTCCGATGATTATTTTAATGCTGATCCCAAAACCTAGATCATGTTTACGCCAAGGCTGGCGGTTTCTTGCACCCATTGATTTTAACCGATGGAATATGGATTCTACCAAATGCGCTTGAAGCGAGATACTTCTCAGCTGCTCGGTCTGGTTGCCGGAACAGCATTACTGGACGCTGGATACGCGCCGGACAGTGACTATGATCGAGAAAGTCAGTGTCGTTTTAGGAGTCACCGGAGCGCTGGAATTAGTCATACCTCTCGGAGCTCGGATGGGCTTCTCTCGCTGGCGTGAGGCCTTGCGCGATGGGACGCTTATGATTGCCAGATGTGATGCAACGGATCTCTGATTCCTATGTCCCCTCGCAGGGAAAACTCCTTTCCGGCTTGCTCGGCAATGTTGTCGCTGGACGGATCAGCAAACATTTCGATTTTGGCGGCACCAATTGTGCGGTTGATGCGGCCTGCGGGAGTTCGTTGAGTGCCATAAATCTGGCGGCGATGGAGTTGTCATCCGGTAAAGCAGACATGG
The DNA here is from genome assembly GCA_942490715.1 of uncultured bacterium. GTDB lineage: Bacteria > Acidobacteriota > Polarisedimenticolia > Polarisedimenticolales > Polarisedimenticolaceae > CALNYP01. Next base: position 19,957 of record CALNYP010000057.1, on the reverse strand, counting down.
TTATCACTGGTGGCATTGATACCTTCAACGATATCTTTATGTACACCTGTTTCAGCAAGACACCAGCCCTTTCTCCTCTGGCCATGTGCGTCCTTTTGACGCAAATGCTGATGGGACAACGCTCGGTGAAGGTTTGGGAATTATAGTTCTGGAAGCGACTGGTGGATGCGGAAAAGGCCGGCGATCGCATTTACGCCGTTATCAAGGGCGTTGGTTTTTCTAGTGACGGACGCGGTTCTGCCATTGGCGAACCGAACGCCGCTGGTCAGACCAAGGCCGTGCTCCGCGCCTATCAACAGGCCGAAGTTACCCCTGAGTCTGTGGAATTGATCGAAGCTCACGGGACCGGAACAAAAGTCGGTGATGCTGAGGTATCAGCGCTCAAACCGTTTTTGGTGCTGCTGGAAACCCCTACTGTGCCATAGGCTCGATCAAATCACAGATTGGACATACTAAGGCTGCAGCCGGTTCGGCTGGGATTATCAAAGCCGCTCTGGCTCTCTATCGACAAAACCTGCCACCAACTATCAAAGCAGAGCGGCCACCAGGGACGGGCGCCGCGTTGGTGAAGACCATCTTGCCGTCGGCAAATACACCGTAGGCGATCTCGTAGTTGCCCATGAAGTCGACCGCCGTCCAGACATAGCGCTTCTCCAGCGGCCGGTAGAGAAACCAGGACCGGGCAACCTCGGTCGAAGCGCCACCCTCGATCACCAGCCCGCCGAGGATCGGCTGCAGTGTGTTCGCCTCGAAACCCAGGTCGGCGTTGCGCATCTCGCGGACCACATTGCCTTCGGCATCGAGGAAGCGAGTGTGGTTGCTCCAAGACCCGACCAGGAACTCGAGGTTCTTCATCTCGGGCGCAGGCGGGACCTGCTTCAGCGCCTGGGCCATCGCCGGGGCGACCAGTTGCGAGGTCAGCAGGGTCAGCAGGGTCAGCAGGGTCAGCAGGCTCACGAACCGTGGGACGGTGGACATCGTTTCAACTCCGTTGGAACCCAGCGGAACTATCCCACCGCCGTGACCCGGAGTCGATGATCGGAAGCGCAATTCTCGCGCAATTCCCGGGGGAGTCACCTTCCCGGCGATCGATAAGGTATAAACCGGCCATGCGAAATCGAATCGGTCTGGTCGGGCTCGCGCTGCTCCTCGGCGCGGGAATCGTGAACGCGCAGCGGACCTCCAAGCCGGTGCTCCACGGCAAGGAGTGGGTCGCCATCACCGGCAAGCCTCTCGCGGCGACCGCCGGGGCGATGACCTTCGTCAAGGGCGGCAACGCCGTCGACGCCGCCTGTGCGATGCTCGGCGCCACGTCGACGATGTGGGACACCCTCGGCTGGGGCGGGGAGACCCAGGCGCTGATCTACAACCCGCACACGAAGAAGGTGATCGGCATCAACGCCCTGGGTGTCGCACCGACCGGGGCGACGGCGAAGCACTTCATCGACCAGGGAATTCCGTTTCCCCCGCAGTACGGCCCCGAAGCCGCGGTCACGCCGGGTACCCCCGGCGGCCTGATGGTGATGCTCGCCGAGTACGGCACCCTGAGCCTGGCCGACGTGCTCGAGCCGGCCATCCAGATGGCCGACGGCTACCCGATCGAGGCCCAGCAGGCGAACAACATCGAGCGCCAGAAGGCCTGGATCAAGCAGTGGCCCTACTCGAAGGCGGTTCTTCCTGCCGCACCTGGACGAGACACGCGGCGAGGCGCCCCACCCGGGCGAGATCTTCCGTCAGCCGGACCTGCTGGCGACCCTGCGCAAGCTGGTCGAGGCCGAGCGCGACGCGCTGGCGCCGGCAAGAGACCGCAAGGAGGCGATCTACGCCGCCTACGACCGCTTCTACCGCGGCGACATCGCCGAGGAGTTCGTCCGCGGCACGCAGGAGCAGGGCGGCCTGATCACGCTGGAGGATCTCGACCGCTGGCAGGTCCACATCGAGGAGCCGGTCAAGACCGATTACAAGGGCATCGAGGTCTACAAGCTCACCCACATGGGTCCAGGGGCCGGTGATGCTACAGACGCTGAACATCCTGGAGAACTTCGACCTGGGGTCGATGGGCTACAACTCGAGCCGCTACATCCACACGCTGTACCAGGCGATGAACCTGGCCTTCGCCGATCGCGACTTCTACTACGGCGACCCGTACTTCCCACCCGAGGAGCCGATCGACGGGCTGCTGTCCAAGGAGTACGCCGCAAGGCGCGCGCCGCCGGATCGACTGGGAGCGGAACGACCCCGACGTCAGCCCGGCGACCCCTACCCGTTCCAGGACGGCGACAATCCCTTCCTCGATCTGCTGGAGCGCTGGACGCCGAAGAAGACGGAGGCCGACGGCGACGCCGACCCGAGAGCCGCCATTGCCTGGTCGGCGACGACGAGGACTTCTACGCGGGGCACGACCTCGATCCAGGCCGCCGACGACGAGGGCTGGGTCGTCTCGATCACGCCGAGCGGCGGCTGGGTGCCCGGCGGTCATCGCCGGCGAGACCGGCATCGGCATGAGCCAGCGCATGCAGAGCTTCGTGCTCGACGAGCCGAGAACCCCTACAACGTCGTCGAGCCGGGCAAGCGGCCCCGGGCGACGCTGACGCCGGGGATGGCATTGAAGGACGGCAAGCCCTACCTGTCCTTCGCGGTGCAGGGCGGCGACACCCAGGACCAGAACCTGCTGCAGTTCTTCCTCAACGTCGTCGAGTTCGGCATGAACGTCCAGCAGGCCGCCGAGGCGGCGAACATCACCTCGTACCAGATGTACAGCTCGTTCGGCGACCATGGAAAGCGGCCGGGCCGGCTGACCCTCCACGACGACACACCTCCGTGGGTCCGGGCCCGGCTGGCCGAGATGGGGTATGACCTGGTCTACCAGCCGTACACGTCGGGACCGATCAACGCGATCTGGTTCGACCACGAGCACGGTACGTTCTGGGGTGCATCCAGTGACTTCGGCGAGGACTACGGGATCGCCTGGTAACCCGCGACGCCCCTTCTTTGAAGAGCTAGCTGGCGCCCGGTGCGAAGGCGATCCCGGCCCTGAGGTCCGGCTCGACCCCGAGCACCGCGACGAACGCCGCGACGTCGATCCAGACCCGTCCGTTGCCCTCGGCATCGAAGGTCGCGATCGACTCGCTGTTGTCGTCGGCAACGTACAGGTTGCCGGCGGTGTCGTAGGCGATGCCCGCGTCGATACGGACCTCGCCGCCGAACGTCTCTTCGAGACGGCTCTGGGTGACCGCGATCGACAGCGCCCCGCCGGTCGAGATCCGCCGGATCATGTCCCGATCGCGATCGACCATCACGAGGTTGCCGCCGTGGTCCCGGGTCATGAATCCGTCGATCGCCCCGAGGGCGTTCCCGCTGGTGACGATGCGCCCTGCGGAACCGGCCGTCAGGGCCAGGACCCCCGGCGGAATGCCGCGTGTCGTGACGAAGACCTCGTCGCTCTCGCCGACGATCAGGTTGCTGCCAAACTCGACGTCGGCGATCGCGATCACCTCGCCAAGTTCGGCGGCCGTGCCGACGACGGTCGCCGTGCCGGTCGACGGGTCGATCGCCACCACCGACCCACTGTTGTCCTCGATCACGTAGACCGTTCCGTCGGCGCCCAGCGCCAGCCCTTCCGGATCGGGGCTTTCCACACCGGTCGCGTCGCGAAACCCGTCGCTGTCGAACAGCACCGACAGCGTTCCGTCCACCGACCGACGCAGGACGCTGTCCGACGCGGCCTCGGTGAAGTACATCGTCCCGTCGATCGCGAAGGCCAGGCCGGCATCGTTGAACGACGCCTCGGTGTAACCGGTGGCCGCCATGATCTCGTCGGCGACGATCTCGATCGTGATCGTGCCGGCGGGATCGATACGCACGACGCTCGTCGTCTCGCCTTCGAGCAACCACAGATCGCCGGTCGCGGGGAAGGGCACCAGCGACGAATCGGGCCCGGATCCCGGAGCCGGTCCGGTGGGTGCCGCGACCGGATTCGGCTCGGGCACCGACGGGCTGTCTCCGCCGGAACAACCCAGGGTCGCCAGGGCGATGGTGATCAGGACGGCTGCGGTACCACGTAGCTGCATGACGATTCCCCCACCGGCGAACGGCAGATCCGGCGATCCGACCCTCCTCGGTCCCTGCCAATGTAGCGGCCCGTCGCGGCATTGCAAGCGTCGAATCCTCCGCAAGCCGTCGAGGGCGGCGACTTGCACCACGGGACCGGACTGTGAGAAACAGGGGGCGGAGGGACCCGACGTGAACGCTCGTACCTGCTCGATTCTGCTGATCTGCTTCGTGATCGTTCTTTCCGCCGGGAGCCCGGCCGCCGCGGAATCGACGCGACTGTTGCGGCATCCGGACGTCAGCGACCGGCATGTCGTCTTCTCGTACGGCTCCGATCTCTGGATCGTCGCTCGCGACGGCGGCGACGCCAGGAGGCTGACCAGCTCTCCGGGCATCGAGTCGGATCCGCGGTTCTCGCCCGACGGTCGGCTCGTCGCCTTCAGCGCACAGTACGACGGCAACACCGACGTCTACGTCGTGCCGGTCGACGGCGGCTCTCCGGAGCGGCTGACCTGGCACCCGAGCGCCGACCTCGCCCGGGGCTGGACCCACGACGGCGCTCACGTCGTCTTCGCCTCGGGCCGCACGAGCGCGCCGTTCCCCTACGCCCAGTTCTGGACCGTCGCCCTGGAGGGCGGCCTGCCCCAGGCCCTGCCGATCCCGCGCGGCTGGCGCGGCAAGTTCTCCCCCGACGGGCATCGCTTCGCCTACCAGCTGGTCCAGAGCTGGGAGACCGAGTGGCGCAACTACCGCGGCGGCCAGTGCAACCCGATCTGGGTGATCGACCTGAGCCACGACAAGTGACCAAGCTGCCCTGGGACGACAGCAACGACCTGGCGCCGGTCTGGCTCGGCGACACCGATCTTCTTCCTCAGCGATCGCGACTGGGCCATGAACGTGTGGGCCTGGGACGCGGTCACCGGCCGCCTGCAGCAGCGGACCTTCTTCAAGGAGCTCGACTGCAAGAACCTGTCCGGCGGCCACGGCCGCCTGGTCTTCGAGCACGGCGGCCGCCTGTGGACCATGGACGCGGCCGGCGGCGAGGCACGCCCGCTGACGGTCACCCTGGACGGCGACTTCCCCTGGGCCCGGCCGCACTGGGAGAACGTCGCCGGACAGCTGGGACAAGGGCTGCTCTCCCCCTCGGGCAAGCGGGCGATCTTCGAGGCCCGCGGCGAGATCTTCACGATCCCCGCCGAGAAGGGCGACGTGCGCAACCTGACCCGAGCAGCCCCGGCGTCGCCGACCGGAGTCCGGCCTGGTCTCCCGACGGCTCGAACATCAGCTGGTTCAGCGACGAGGGCGGCGAGTACCAGCTGGTGATCGCCGACCAGTTCGGCAACGACCGCGCACGGTCATCGAACTGGAGGACCCGACCTTCTACTACACCCCGGCCTGGTCGCCCGACTCGAAGCACCTGGCCTTCGGCGACGCCGACCGCAACCTGTGGGTGGTGGAGGTCGACAGCGGGCAAGGCCCGAAGCTGGTCGACAACGAGGGCTTCGCCCACCCCGATCCGCACGATCTACCCGGCGTGGTCGCCCGACTCCCGCTGGATCGCCTACACGAAGCGGCTCGACCAACCAGTTCAACGCGGTCTTCGTCTACTCGCTGGACAGGGCGACTCGATCCACGCGATCACCGACGGCCTGTCCGACAGCCAGTCCCCGTCCTGGGACGCCGACGGCAAGTACCTCTACTTCCTGGCCAGCACCGACTACGGGCTGAACGTCGGCTGGCTCGACATGAGCTCCTACCAGCGGCCGACGAACTACGCGATCTACCTGGCGGTCCTCGCCGCCGGCGATCCCTCGCCGCTGTTGCCGGAGAGCGACGACGAGGAGGTCAAGGCCGACGGCGACGAGGGCGAGAAGGGCGAACGAAGAAGAGGACAAGAGCGACGACAAGAAGGCGAAGAAGGACGAAGAAGAAGGAGAAGGGCGAGGACAAGAAGGATGACGACGACGAAGACGAAGAGAAGGACGACGCCGTCAGGTCACGATCGACTTCGAGGGGCTGGACCAGCGCATCCTGGCCCTCGACGTGCCCGCCCGGACCTACGCCGACCTGACCGCGGGCGAGGAGGGCGTGCTCTTCTATACCGAGGACGTGCCCAACCAGCCCGGCCTGACCCTGCACCGCTACAAGCTGGAGGACCGCGAGGCCAAGAAGCTTCCACCAGGGCGTCAGGGCTTCGCCCTGTCCGCCGACGGCAAGAAGCTGCTCTGGCGCAGCGCGGGCGGCAACTGGGGCATCGTCGACGCCGCCGGCGAGCCCCGAGCCCGGCGACGGCGCCCTCGACCGTCCGGCATGCGGATGAAGGTCGATCCCGCCGGCCGAGTGGGAGCAGATGTTCCGCGAGGCCTGGCGCTACCAGCGCGACTACTACTACGTCGAGAACGTGCACGGCCTGGACCTGGACTGGGCCTGGGAGACCTACGCGCCCTGGTCGACCACGTGCGCCACCGCGCCGACCTGACCTACCTGCTGGACATCCTCGGCGGCGAGACCGCGGTCGGCCACTCGTTCACCGGCGGCGGCGACAACCCGGACATCGACGCCGTCCCGGTCGGCCTGCTCGGCGCCGACTTCGCGGTGGAGGACGGCCGCTACCGCATCGCGCGATCTACCGCGGCGAGAACTGGAACCCGGAGCTGCGCGCGCCCCTGAGCGGCCCCGGCATCGACGTCAACGAGGGCGACTACCTGCTGGCCGTCAACGGCGTCGAGCTGACCGCGGCCATGAACCCCTACAGCCTGTTCGACCGCACCGCCGACCGGCAGACGGTGCTCACCCTGAACGCCGCACCCGAGTTGAAGGACGCCCGCCGGGTCACCGTCGTGCCGGTGGCCAGCGAGATCAACCTGCGCCAGCGGGAGTGGATCGACGGCAACCGGCGCAAGGTGGACGAGCTGTCCGGGGGCAAGCTGGCCTACGTCTGGGTGCCCAACACCGGCTTCGGCGGATACACCTACTTCAACCGCTACTACTTCGCCCAGCAGGACAAGCAGGGCGCGGTGATCGACGAGCGCTTCAACCACGGCGGCTCCATCGCCGACTACATGGTCGACCTCATGACGCGCGACCTGCTCGGCTTCTTCAACAACCCCGTAGGCGACAAGCAGCCGTTCACCGCGCCCAACGCGGCGATCTGGGGGCCGAAGGTGATGATCATCAACGAGATGGCGGGCTCGGGCGGCGACATGCTGCCCTACATGTTCCGCAAGATGGAGATCGGTCCGCTGATCGGCACCCGCACCTGGGGCGGCCTGGTCGGCATCTGGGACGTGCCCGCGCTGATCGACGGCGGCTTCATCACCGCGCCCCGCGGCGGCTTCTACGACAACGACGGGGAATGGGCGGTCGAGAACGAGGGTGTCGCCCCGGACATCGAGGTCGAGCAGCTCCCGGCGGCGATCAACATCGACGGCGTCGACCCCCAGCTCGAAAAGGCGATCGCGGTCGCCCTCGAACTGCTCGCGAAGAACCCGGTCGTGCTCAAGCCCCAGCCACCGGACCCGGTCCGGTCGCGGCGACCGGAGTAACCGCCCGGCCGGCGACCGCCAGCAAACGGGTTCAGGCAGCAACGGGTTCAGACAGGAGGTCGTCCGGGGCTCAGCGCAGGTGCGGGAACGCGCCGCGTCCGGCGTACTTCGCCCGGCCGCCCAGCTCTTCCTCGATCCGCAGCAGGCGGTTGTACTTCGCCACGCGATCGCTGCGGGCCGGCGCGCCGGTCTTGATCTGACCGGTGTTCCGGGCGACGACGTAGTCCGAGATCGTCGTGTCCTCGGTCTCGCCGGAGCGGTGGCTGACGATCACGGCCCAGCCGGCGTCGTGGCTCTTGGCCACCGCGGCGTCGCTCTCGGACAGCGAACCGATCTGGTTCAGCTTGCACAGCAGCGCGTTGCAGGCCTGCTCCTCGATCGCCCGCTCGATGCGCTCGACGTTGGTGACCAGCAGGTCGTCGCCGACGAGCTGGACCTTGTCGCCGATCCGCGCGGCGAGGGCGCTCCAGCCGGCCCAGTCGTCCTCGGCCATGCCGTCCTCGATGCTGACGATCGGGAAACGGCCGCACCAGTCGGCCCACAGGTCGACCAGCTCTTCGCTGGTCAGCACGCGGTCTTCGATCTCGAGGTTGTAGCGACCGGTGCCGGCGTCGTACAGCTCGGTCACCGCGGGGTCGAGGGCGATGAAGACATCCTCGCCGGGTTTGTACCCCGCGTGTTCGATCGCCTGGGTCACGACCTCGACCGCCTTGACGTTGCCGCCGAGGCTCGGCGCGAAGCCACCCTCGTCGCCGACGGTGGTGCCGAAGCCCTGGTCGTGAAGCAGCTTCTTGAGGGTGTGGTAGATCTCGGTGCCCCAGCGCAGCCCCTCGGCGAAGGTGGGCGCACCGGCCGGCATGACCATGAACTCCTGGAAGTCGGTGCTGCCCAGCGCATGCTTGCCGCCGTTGAGGATGTTGAGCATCGGCACCGGCAGCGTCACCGCCGCGTCGCCACCGAGGTGCCGGTACAGCGGAACCCCGGCTTCGGCGGCGCAGGCCTTGGCCGCGGCCAGACTGACCCCGAGGATCGCGTTGGCGCCGAGCCGGCCCTTGTTCGGCGTTCCGTCGATCTCGTTCATCCGCGCGTCGAGGGCCTGCTGATCCGACGCGTCGAAGCCGTCCAGTTCAGCGGCCAGGATGTCGTTGACGTTGGAGACCGCCTTCGCCACACCCTTTCCCAGATAGACTCCGCGATCGCCGTCGCGCAGCTCGACCGCCTCGTGGGCTCCGGTGCTGGCACCGCTGGGAACCGCGGCGGAACCGAAGGCGCCGCCTGCCAGCGTCACGTCGACCTCGACCGTGGGGTTGCCGCGGCTGTCGAGAATCTGTCTTGCGCGAATGGATTCGATGCGACTCATCTCGCCGCCTCCTCATGAATCGTGTCGGTGGGAATGGGCTCTGATTCCGGTCGAGAATCGTAGCAGATCCAGGGGTGCTAGCATCGAGGATCGGATTGCGTCCCGCAGCCCTTCGCGATCTCGACGAGGTTCCGATGAAACGTTTCACCGCGATCGTGCTGGCCGCCCTGCTGCTGGTCACCGCCGCCTCGGCGGCGAAGATCGAGTCCGACGCCGATCCCCAGGCGGATTTCAGCAGCTACGCCACCTTCGCCTGGGGCGAGGGGCGGGAGGCTGCCGAACCCGACGCCCAGCGCTGGTTGACCGGCCTGGTCCGGAACGCCCTGACCAGCCGCGGACTCCGGCCGGTGGAGTCCGACGCCGATCTGATCGTCGCCACCTACACCCTCGTCGAGCGCCACACCCTCGAGGAGCTGGCCGACGAGGCGACCTGGGACTTCTGGACCGGCATCAGCGACATGCGGGCCGGCGAGGTCGGCGGGGGGACCGTGGTGATCGACCTGATCGATCGGACCACGGAGCGCATCGTCTGGCGCGGGCTGGCGTCGGCGTCGGTGACCGACAACCGGCCGAAGACCCGCAAGAAGGCGGAGAAGGCGCTGGATCAGCTGTTCCGCTTGCTTCCGCTGGAATCGCGCTGAGCCTCGAGCATGCGTCTCCTGCACTTCACCGACATCCATGTCGACACCGACCTCGCCGCGGTCCCGCTGCGCAACTGGCTGAACAAGCGGGCGATCGGCGGATTGCACCTGGCGATCGGCCGGGGAAAGCTGTTTCGCGACGTCGAGCAGAAGCTGGAGGCGCTGACCGCCTTCGCCCTGGCCCGGTCGGTCGATCTCGTCGTCTTCAGCGGCGACTACACGGCGCTGGGACTCGAGGCGGAGTTCGCCCGGGCGGCACGGGTCGTCGAACCGCTGATGCAGTTTCCCGCCGGCTACGTCCACGTTCCGGGAAACCACGACCTGTACGTCAAGCGCGTGGAGCGGGAGCGACGTTTCGAGCATCACTTCCCCGGGAGCCTGGCCAGCGACCTCCCGGAGCGGGCGACCGATGGCCCCTGGCCCCTGGTCCGTCTGGCCGGAGATGACGTGGCCGTCGTCGCCGTCAACAGCGCCCGGGCCAACCTCCCCTGGAAATCGACCGGTGCCGTCCCCCAGCGGCAGCTCGATGGTCTGGCGGAGATCCTGCGCGACCCGCGGCTCGCAGGCCGCTTCGTCTTCATCGTGACCCACTACGCGCCACGGCTCGCCGACGGCAGTCCCGACCGGCCGCTGCACCGGATGGACAACGCCGAGGAGTTCCTGGCCTGCGTCGCCCCGGTCGAGCGGGGCGCGATCCTCTGTGGACACGTCCATCACCGCTATCACGTGAAGCTCCCCGGCGTCGGGCCCGGGATCTTCTGCGGTGGCAGCGCGACGATGGTCGGTCGTGAAGGCGCCTGGCTGTTCGACGTGGGCGCCGGCGCCACGGCCCGGGCGACGCCGGTCGGCTGGACCGGCGTGGAGTACCTCGCGGATACCGCCGGGAGCTTCGACGCGTGAGGCCGCTCCGGACAGGCTGGGCCCCGGCGATCGGGTTGCTGCTCGCGGCGGTCGCCGGTGGCGGCGCGATCGCCGGCTGCCCCGAGGGCGACGAGCTCGAACGAGCGGTCGCCGCCCTGGACCTGGAGCGGATCTCCCGGGTCACACGTTTCGACGCGGTCGTTCCGGAAGCCGTCTACCGCAAGGCGCTGCGCCGCCCGGGAACGCCGGTCGTCCATCGCGACGGCAAGGCCGGAGCCGGGGTCGTCCTCGCCGAGATGCCGATCGAGCCGCTCTGGGTCGCCGTGAGTGACGAGGGACATCACGCGCTGAAGCCGGAGTACATGCCGATCGAGCAGTCGACGCTCGTCTCGGGAACGCCCCACGGCGCAGACCGGACGGTGTTCCAGTACTTCCAGCGGTTCGGCGTCGGTCGCTGGTGGGTGACCCGGGTCCAGGTCAACGCCGAACTGTACGCACGGTCCGGCGGCAAGCTCTGGGAAGTCTGGTGGGTCGACGCGATCGATGACGTCGACCCCACGCTCCCGCCGATGAGCGAGGTCGCCGAAGACATCCGGCCGATCAACGCCTCCGAGGGAGCCTGGCTGTTGTCGCCGATCGCCGACGGCTGCACCCTCGTCGAGTTCTACACCTGGTCGGACCCCGGCGGAGCGATGGCGCTGGGGCAGTCGATGATGGCGGGTAAGACGATCAAGACGACGGTCCGGGGGATGTTGACGATGGCCGCCGAGCACTCGTCGCTGCCCCACGACGGGCCGCCGTTCCTGAAACCCGACGGCACGCCACTGGGCTGGCCGGTCGCCTCTGGCAGCGCCGACCCCTGACACGTCACCCGCGACGGGCTAGAATGGCCGGGCTTCTGAGTACCCCCCTCGAGAGGTCGCCTTCGATTGCGGAAGCTGTGCTCCCTCCTGTTGCCGGCGTTACTGCTCTCCCTGACCGGGGTCCGGGCGGCGGATCGGCTTCCGATCCCGGACTGCGACCGGGACCCGGCACTGCCTCGCGTCGTGATCATCTCCCTCGACGGCGTCCCGTTTCGCACGATCGAGATGGCCCGGGAACAGGGCGCGTTCGGGGGCTGGCCCACCGCGGTGCCCCTGGTCTCGACCTTTCCCTCGATGACCAACGTCGCCTTCGCCGCGGTCTACCGACCCTTCGGCCTGGGGCCGATCTCGGGCTACGAGATGCTGCACTTCGACGGCGACAAGAACGACACCGTCGGCGGCGGACCGGTCGGATACAAGAAGAACGCCTACGGCTGGCGGGATTACTACCACGTGATGAGCCGCACGACCTGGCAGAAGCGCGGCACGTATTTCTATCCCAACCGCAAGGTCGCCAACACGATGGAGAAGCTGGCCCAGGAGGTTCTCCAGACCGATCGTGAGGTGGTGGTGGCCCATGTCGGCACCACCGATCCGCTGGCCCACTTCCGCGGAGACGATCGGGTGGTCCAGGCGCTGCTGGCGATCTCCGAGGCCCTCGACGATCTGCGACGGCGACACCGGGAGGAGCGGGACCGGGAGCTGACCTTCGTGCTGCTGTCGGATCACGGCAACACCTCGACCAAGGTGCGCTTCGACGACGGCATCCGGGACCGCTTGCGGGACGCCGGGCTGCGGGTCAACGACTCGTTGAAGCAGCCCCGGGACGTGGTCACGCCGACGTACGGCGTCGTCAGCTTCGGGGCGCTGTTCACCGCCCCGGAGAACGCGGAGACCGCAGCCCGTGCCGTCGTCGGCCACAACGGGATCAATCTCGGCGCCTGGATCTCGGAGCCCGGGCGGATTCGCGTGATCTCCGCCGAACACGAGGCCGAGATCCGCTGGGCCGGCGCCTACGGAGCCCGGAGGATCGGGTACTTCCCGGTCGACGGCGACCCGTTGCTGCTGCTGCCGGCGGTCCAGCGATTACGCGAGGCCAACGCCTTCGACGAGGACGGTCTGGCCGGTGAGAACCTGTGGTTCGCCGAATCGGCCCTGGAGGAGTTTCCCGATGCGCCCCGCCGGTTGATCGACGGGCTGGAGGGTACGTTCGTGGCCCACGAAGCGACGGTGCTGCTCAGCTTCGAGGAGGGGTACGCCTGGGGCGTCTTCCCGGCCCGGCTGGCGGCCCACATGCTCGGCGGACTGATCGGAACCCATGGCGGACTCGACCGGGTCTCGAGTCTGGGCTTCTTCCTGACCGACGCCGAGGACTACCCCGAAGGTCCCGCCGTCCGTGCCGACCGGGCCCTGGCCCCCTGGAGCCACCTCGGGGATTGCATCCTGCCGGTCCATCTCGACGACGAGGACGAGCACCAGCGGGAACTCAACGAGGCCGGCAACCGCTAGCTCGGTCCGACCGGCCGGGTCGCCTCAGCCGTGGTTGCCGACCGCCGCCGGTCGCTCCCCTTTCGGCACGTGGGTCCGGAAGACGTAGTCCCAGAGTGGCGAGCTGACGCCGTACCAGCGATCGGGGCAAGCGTGATGGTGCTGCAGGTGGCGCCGTCGCAGCCCCTTGCCGATGGCACTCTTGGGCCGGGCGAAGTGGGTGTACAGGTGCACGTAGTCGTAGCCGAGGTAGCCGATGGTGAAGCCGGCGAAGAACGGGAAGAGCGTCGGCGTACCCAGGAGCCAGTAGAACAGACCCAGGAAGCTCATCCAGATCGGCACCGCCATCAGCGGCGGGGCGACCAGTCGGTCCCACTCCTGATAGTCGTGGTGCAGCTGGTGGACCGGGTAGAACGCCTTTCGTAGCGCCGGATTCGTCGGCTGCCAGTGGAACACCCAGCGATGCAGGAGGTACTCGGTCAGGGTCCAGACGAGGACGCCCAGTCCGAACAGCCCCGCCGTCGCCCCGACGCCGACGCCACGGATCGTCCCCAGGGTCACGAGCCCCACCGCGATCGGTCCCCAGATGCAGACCGGCACGACAGGGTGAATCCTGCTAAGTCGTTCCAGGATGGGGTTTTCGAACGCCCGGGCGGTACCCGGAGCGTCGGGAATCTTGGCCATCGACTCCTCCGTCTGCCAGCGGGCCACTGATCCGCTGAAGCGTGCTAGAGTATAGCGTTTTGCGGCCTACCGCCGCCTGGATCGGACCACACGGAGGTCAGGTGTCCGAACTGCAGCCACCGGTCCGACACGCCCGTGGAACACGGGCCCGCGCCAAGCGCACGGGCGGCCCGACGGAACGGCCGAGGCTCGTGCCGGTTCCCGGCGCCGACGCCGTGGAAGCGGCCTCCGAAGCGGCGCCCAGGATCCAGCTGTTCGACAAGTGCCGGGGCTACACCCTCGCCCGCGAGGTCCAGAAGCGCGGCATGTACCCCTACTTCCGGCCGATCTCCGACTCCGCCGACACCGTGGTGACGATCGAGGGTCGCGAGCGGCTGATGTTCGGCTCGAACAACTACCTCGGCCTGACCCACCATCCGAAGGTTCTCGAGGCCGCGGCCGCCGCCCTCAAGCGCTTCGGCTCCGGCTGCACCGGCAGCCGCTTCCTCAACGGAACCCTGGACCTCCACGGTGAACTCGAGGGGCGCCTGGCGGCGTTCCTGGGCCAGGAGGACAGCCTGGTCTTCTCGACCGGATACGGCGCCAACCTGGGGTTGATCGCCGGCATGATCGGCCGCAGCGACACCGTCTACCTCGACAAGCTCGATCACGCCTCGATCGTCGACGGCGCCACGCTCTCCCGGGGAACGATCGTCCGCTATCGCCACGGCGACCTGGCCGACCTCGAACGCAAGATGAGCAACGGGGAAAGCGGCGGCGGCAAGATGATCGTCGTCGATGGCGTCTACTCGATGGAGGGCGACATCTCCGATATCCCGCGCCTCCTCGAGGTCGCCCGGCGCAACGGCGCGGCGCTCGCCGTCGACGAAGCGCATTCCCTGGGCATCCTCGGCCCCAACGGCGAGGGCAGCGTCGGCCAGTACGGTCTGCTGGCCGAGGTCGACATCCTCACCGGTACGTTCTCGAAGTCGCTGGCCTCGATCGGCGGCTTCGTCGCCGCGTCGGAAGACGTGATCCACTACCTGCGCCATCACTCCCGTCCGCTGATCTTCACCGCCTCCCTGCCGCCGGCCAGTGCCGCCGGCGTGCTGGCAGCCCTGGAGATCATCCAGAACGAGCCCGAGCGACGGGAGGCGGCCTGGATCAACCGCAAGCGGCTGTACGACGGCTTGCACTCCCTCGGTTTCGACATGGGCGAAAGCCAGACTCCGATCCTCCCGGTGCTGATCGGTCCGCTGGAGACCACCCTGGTCTTCTGGCGCAAGCTGTTCGACGCCGGTGTGTTCACCAACCCGGTCGCGCCGCCGGCGGTCGCGGCATCGGCCTGTCGCTTGCGCACCAGCGTCATGGCGACGCACACGCCGGAGCAGATCGACGTCTGCCTCGAGACGTTCGCCCGGGTCGGCCGGGAGCTGGGCGTCATCCAACGCTGACCGTGACCGGGCCGCGCCGCGCCGGCCGGTAAGCGACCGGCGGAAGCGATCATGGCAGTACGCGAGGTTCAGGGTTCCGGCGATCTCCGCGCCTTCGTCGACCTGCCCTACCGGCTCCACCGCGACGATCGCTTCTGGGCTCCGCCGATGAAGCGGGACGTCCGGGCGCTGCTCTCCGACGCCAACCCGTTCTTCGAGCACGGCGAAGCCTGCCTGTTCCTCGGCGAGCGGGACGGCCGGGTCGCCGGCCGCATCGCCGCGATCATCAACCGCCTGCACAACGAGACTCACGACGATCGCGTCGGCTTCTTCGGTTTCTTCGAGTGCGAGCGGGACCCCGCCCTGGCCGGCGAACTGGTCGAGGCGGCGGCGGACTGGTTGCGGGCCCGGGGACACGACCTGCTGCGCGGTCCCGCCTCGCCGTCGATGAACGACGAGTGCGGGTTGCTGGTCGAGGGCTTCGAGACGGCGACCGCGCTGATGATGCCCCACAACCCGCCCTACTACGCCGAGCTGCTCGAGAGTACCGGGCTGCAGAAGAGCAAGGATCTGTGGGCCTACCTCGGCGGCCGGCCCGACGACGCCGGCAGCGGCATGCAACGGGCGGCCCGGGCGGCGAGCACGATCGGCCGGCGGATGGGGCTGAAGCTGCGCTACCTCGACCTGAAGAACTTCGAGGCCGAGGTCGACCGGATCCGCGTGCTGTACAACGCGGTCTGGGAGAAGAACTGGAGCTTCGTGCCGATGACCGATCGGGAGATCGCCCATCTGGCCCGGGAGTTCCGTCCGGTGGTCGTCCCCGAGCTGGTGCCGTTCGTCGAGAAGGACGGGGTGCCGATCGGATTCGGACTGGCACTGCCCGACTTCAACGAAGCGCTCCTGCACAACCGCAACGGTGGTTACCTGTCCGGTGCCCTGCGCATCTTCTGGGCGCTGAAGCGCCGCAAGATCTCCCGGGCCCGGGTGCTGCTGCTGGGTGTGTTGCCCGAGTACCAGGGGAAGGGAATCGATGCGATGCTGTGGCACGGCATCTGGTCCGGCTCCCACGCCCGGGGCATGATGTACGGCGAGGCCGGCTGGATCCTCGAGGACAACCGGCCGATGAACAACGCGCTGGAGCGCATGGGCTTCCGCCGCTACAAGACGTACCGCATGTACGACCGGCCGCTGTGAAGGTCTTCGTCACCGGGGGCACCGGCTTCGTCGGCGGCCACCTGATCGCGGCGCTGCGGGAGCGCGGCGACGAGGTCATCGCGCTGGCGCGCTCGGCCCCCAAGGCGGCGATCGTCGAACGGCTCGGCGCCCGCTCGGTGATCGGCGACCTCGACGATCGCGAAGCCCTGCGGCGCTGCGTCGAGGGTGTCGACACGGTGTTTCACGTCGCCGGCGTCGTCGCGGCCCGGGACGAGGCGGCCTACCTGCGGGCGAACCGCGACGGCACGACGCACGTCGTCGAGGCGGCCGGGGAGGCCGGCTCGCCGCGCCTGGTTTTCGTCTCGTCCCTGGCCGCCGCGGGACCCGCCGAACCCGGCAAGCCGCTGGCTGCCGACGCCGACCCCCGGCCGGTGACCGCCTACGGTCGCAGCAAGCTCGCCGGCGAGGCGATCGTCCGGGCCTCGACGCTCCCCTGGGTCATCGTCCGACCGCCGATGGTCTACGGCCCCGGCGACCGGGAGGTGCTGCGGCTGTTCCAGGCCGCGGCCCGGGGCATCGTCCCGGTCTTCGGCAAGGGCGACCAGGAGCTGTCGGCGATCTACGGACCGGACCTGGCCCAGGCGCTGATCGCCGTCGCCGTCGCGACCTCCGCCGCGGGCCGGACCTACCACGCCTGTCACGAGTCGGTGTTCCGCTCCGCGGAGCTGGCCCGGGAGGTCGGCCGCGCCGTGGGACGTGACGTGAAGATCCTCCGGCTGCCCGGGGGAGTCGTCCGCGGGGTGTTGACGCTGACCGGCGCCTGGGCCCGGCTGACCCGGCGGACGACGGTGCTCAACCGGGACAAGGCCAACGAGTTCCTGCAGCCGGCCTGGACCGGGGACCCGGCACCGCTGACCCGGGACACCGGCTGGCGCGCTGCTCACGATCTGCCCGCCGGGCTGGCGGCAACCGCACGGTGGTACCGCGACGAGGGCTGGCTTTGATCGGACCCGGGCACCGGCGCTGGGCCTTCTCGCGATCCGGGCCGCGATCCGGGCCGCGATCGAGGTGGGCGATCGCCTGGGTCCTCGCGATCGTCGTGTTGTCGTTCGTCGCTCCGGCTTTCGCCGACGAACCGGCGCGGAAGGATGACAAGACCTCCAAGTACCTCAACTGGGCCTTCGCCAACCGGCTCGGCTCGGGGATCTACAACATCGCCGGCCGCACGGTGCAGGTCTACAAGATCCCGGTGACGGTCAAGCTCCGCGACATGGAGGACCACGCCTTCGGCATCAAGCTGAAGTTCCCGGTGACCTTCGGCTTCTACGATTTCTCTCCCGAGGATCTGATCGGCGGCAAGCTGCCCGACGACGTGAACACGATCACCTTCGCCCCGGGCGTCGAGTTCTGGGTGCCGCTGAGCGAGCACTGGACGTTGATTCCGCTGGCCGAGATCGGCTTCGGCCACGCCTTCGAGGACAGCCAGACCGTCGGTCTGTTCACCCTCGGAGTGATGGCCCGGGCCTCGTATCCCGCCGGGCCGTACACGCTGCGGATCGGCCAGGATCTGATCTACGCCGGCCAGACCGAGACCCGGTCCGTCGCCGACGACTTCGCCTCGTACGAGGCCGGTTTCGAGGCCCTGCGTCCGCTGGGCGCGAAGATCAAGGGGCACCCGCTGGACTACGGACTGTTCGCGACCGGCTTCTTCTACTTCGACACGCTGCAGTTCGGCCTCCCCGAGGGCGGCTCGATCGACGTCGACTACCAGTTCGAGGTCGGCGTGACGTTCGGGACGATCGAGAAGGTCAAGCTGTGGAAGATCAAGCTGCCCCGGATCGGGCTGAGCTGGCGCTTCGGCGACGGCCTCTCGACGATCCGGCTCGTGCTGGGCAAGGCGTTCTGATGCGGTCGGTACGGATTTTCCGGCCGTTCGGCTAGACTGGCGCCGATGGCCACGCCACGTCCGAGCAACGAGAAGACCAGTCTGGGTCGCACGATCTTCGACGATCTGCGCCACGCGGAGTTCCGCCGGGACTATCTGAAAGAGCTGAAGGAGCTCTACTACTTCTACCTCGACGACGAGAGCCGGACGCGGCTGGCCGGCATGGGCCGCATCCGACGCTCCTTCGCCCTGCTGGGCTGGATCCTCAAGAGCCTCTACCTGAACCTGTCGCGGCCCCGCCGGACCCTGCTGCTGATCGCGATGGTGCTGGCGATCCTCGGGCCGCAGACCTGGGAGTTCCCCTCCCTCGGCTTCCGGCTCTCGGCGGACATGCGGCCCTGGGGTTTCCTGGCGCTGCTGCTGGTCCTGATGCTCGAGTTGAAGGACAAGCTGGTCGCCCGGGACGAGATCGAGGTCGCCCGGCAGGTACAGCTTGCGCTGCTGCCCCGGATTCACCCCAAGCTGCCCGGCTGGTCGCTCTGGAGCTACACCCGGCCGGCGAACGACGTCGGCGGCGATCTGATCGATTACATCGAGATGGACGGCTTCCGTCACGGTGTGTTGCTGGGGGACGTCTCGGGCAAGGGGCTCGGCGCCGCGCTGCTGGCCTCGAAGCTGCAGGCGACGTTGCGTGCGCTGGTGCCGGACTCCGACTCCCTGGAAGAGCTGGGTACCCAGGTCAACACGATCTTCTATCGCGACGGGATCTCGAATCGTTACGCGACGCTGTTCTACGCCGAGATCGAGTACGACTCGGGCAACCTGCGCTGGATCAACGCCGGCCACAACCCGGCGTTCCTGATCCGCAGCGACCGGATCGAGAAGCTCGAGTCCTCCTCGTTCCCCGTCGGCATGATGGAGAATCCTCGCTACGTCGAAGGTGTGCTGCGGCTGGAGCCCGGCGACATCGTGATGGCCTACTCCGACGGGCTGACCGAGGCGATCGATCGACACGGGGAGGAGTTCAGCGAGGATCGGCTCCAGGCGTTGCTGCCGGAGTTACGGCTGTTGACCTCCGAGGAGATCGGCCGGCGGGTTCTCGGCGAGGTCGATCGTTTCCTCGGCGACGATGGACGGGTCACCGACGATCTGTCGCTGATCGTCGTCTCTCACCACTGAGAGTCCGCGGCAGAAACCAGGGTCCCGCAGCACGCTGGCCCGAGCGGCCTCGCCGGGATCCCAACGGATCTCTGCGGCCGCCCCGGTGCTGTCCTGGTCAAGACCACCGCGAAGACCAGCAGTCATTCACCAAGAGGTTGTTCGACCCTCATTATTGCGTCCCGGCGGATCTCTGGTGTGGCTAGCGGTCTTCTCGGCATATCCGAAGGCCAGTTCGGGAGGAGATCTGAAGCGCCACGAAGGTCCGTCGACAACGGGCTGGGGTTTGGGTGTTTAGACAATTGTCATCGCAGCTGACAACGCTGCCCCCCAGACACGGAGTATCACCAACGACGCCGCTTGAATCCCCGTCATCGAGAATCCCGTCACCGTCCGTATCCTGAGCGACACTTGGTGCAACGACAATTGCCGAAAGAAGCATGACGACCAGTGTGAGTGTCCGGCGATGGAATGGATTCACTGCTCCCCCTTACATTGAGCCCAAACCCGATAGGACCCAACCAGCGCTGGCAAAACGGGCACGCCCTACGAACCCACTCGGTGGTCACGGACCCGTTGGCAGCGTCAGGATGTCAGGCACAAGCCGCTTGGCCGGGCGCGCGAGACCAAACCGGGCAGGATGGTCGCCCCCTACGAGAACTGCGTCCTTCTATACACCGGTGCTTGGCGGACGGCAAGCCAGGGGCCGAATTGCCGTGAATAGTGCTCGTGTTGCAAAGAAGTCGCCGAGCCAATCACGGAGAAATAACCGGGCGCCCGTCGAAGTAACCGACGTCGTTGACTGAAATCGAAGTCGTACCGATCGATCCCACACGATCACATTTACCCACGAGC
>CALNYP010000056.1:0-129220 GCA_942490715.1 uncultured bacterium | reverse complement strand
AACTGCCTCCGCAGCCGACGATCGTGGCCGCGAGAGGAACCACACACAGCAAGGACCTCATCTTCTTGGGCTGACCAGCACGAAAAAAGATACACGGCCGAAAGTAGAATGAACAGCGCCGAAACGCTCCCAAGAACGACTTTCGGGAAACAATCCGACCGAGGTTGGTGTGAGGCAGAGCTGCGAGAGGGGGCCCGCGAAGTGCGGTGCTGTGTCGACTCTGCGCCACGGTCGCGAAAGCGATCCCGAGACGACGCAGGGAAGGGCGGACGTGGGAGAGACGCCCAACGCTGAGACCTTGGGGATGGCACCCCGCAGATCCTGTCCAGCTCTCGTCATGAAGAGTCGCGACAGCTGGCGCAGCAAATGCTGCGTTTGCTGGCAGGTTCAGAAGCAACCTTGATGCAAGATCAGCGAGTTAATGCGTTGCATTAGTGCACTAATTAGCGTGGTGCTCTATGTGATTCGAGGCTTTGCCTGACAAGTTCACTGAGGACCTCGATCACGGGAAGAACTCTAAAGATTCACGACTATCACTAGGAAAGATTCGGCGTTTACTGAGGCCGTCGGCCAAGGAAGCTCTACAGCCCGATGGCGATGAGGTGACGACGCAGGGAGAAGGCGTGATGAACCTCCTGTGAGATGTCGTCGCCGCCAAGGGCTTCGAAGAACTTGAGACGACCCCGTAGCTCGAGCCTCGGCGCCGGCGGGCGCATTCCTTGGGCCTCGGAAGGACCTGCATACGATGCGGATGGGCAGACGGCGGAACATGCACGTGGGTAGCGAGAACCTCGATTCATATGCGCCTCCTTCGGGCAAGGGTTCTTGGACCTCGGTTCGGAGTGGGCTTGGTCTCGCCAACATGATTGGCGCCGGTGTCTTTCTGAGCGCCGGGTTCATGGCGCAGGAGCTAAGCGCGGGCTGGATGCTGTTGGCCTGGTTGGTTGTGCTGTGGCCGGGCACAGACCGAGAAGATCGACTGCATACGCGCTTCGGCTCCGGGGCCTACTCGATCCCGTCGCTGGTCGAGCATCTGAGCTTCGAGACCAAGGCCAAGTTCATCCTCTGCATCGAGACCGGCGGTATGTTCCAGCGGCTGCAGAGCCACAAGTTCTGGAAGAAGGCGGGCTGTATCCTGATCTCGATGGCCGGCGTTCCGACCCGGGCCACCCGGCGATTCGTGCGCCGGCTGTCGGAGCAGGCCAAGATCCCGGTCTACGCCTTCGTCGACTGCGATCCCTACGGCATCTCCAATATCTACCGCACGCTGAAGGTCGGGTCGGGGAACGCGGCCCACATCAACAAGTTCTTCTGCGTGCCGACGGCGACGTTCCTCGGGGTCACACCCCAGGACATCATCGACTACAAGCTGCCGACCCATCCGCTGAAGGAGGTCGACAAGAAGCGCGCCAAGGATGCGCTCAAGAACGACCCGTTCTTCCAGCGGCACAAGCCCTGGGAGAAGGCGATTCGCCAGCTGCTGAAGATGGACGTTCGCGCGGAGCAGCAGTCACTGGCCAAGTGGGGGCTGAACTACGTGATCGAGGAGTACCTGCCGAACAAGCTCAAGGCGACGGCGAAGTTCCTGCCCTGATCCGGCACTTTGAGCTGGCTGTCGCCTGGCCTCACGTCCGCCTCACGAGGCGCTTTGGTAACGACCCGCTCCGCTCGCGCCGCGCAGGATCGAGGCCGCTGCCCTCGGCCGACCAGCACTTCGCATCTGCTGCAGCATGAGCGGAAGGGTCGCTCGGCTCCCGCTCGAGGAGCAGTCGTCGGGTCGATCGGGGCGGTGACCCACGAGCCGGCGCGGATCTCGTCCTCGAGCTGTCCCGGGCCCCAGCCGGCGTAACCCGAGAAGCAGTGGAAGCGTTTGCCGCTCTTGAGACCGCACAGCCGCCCCAGCGTTCCCTTGGAGGCACTGACCTGCAGGCCCTTGACGACCTCGCGCCCCTCCGCGTCGTCGTGTTCGGCGCCGTAGAGCACCAGGCCCTGGTCGGGCTGGACCGGCCCGCCCCGCCGGACCGTATTATCCCGCGGGCCGGAGTAGGACATCGCGTGGTCCTCGCACAGATCCGCCTGCAGGCTGGGGCTGTCCTGGTTGACGACGATGCCGAAGCCCCCTTCCTCGTTCTCCTCCAGCAGCAGGACGACCGAGCGCTGGAAGTTCGGATCGAGGAGGTGGGGGACCGCGACGAGCAATCCTGGGCAAATCTGGTCGTTCATGATCGATATCGGCCCCCGCTTGTCGATTGCGGGGCCCAGACCTTATACATACCAACGTCGGACACGATGTTGCAAATCGTGAGGTCGCCCATGAAGGTACTGATCGTCGAGGATGAGAGGGAAGTCGCTCATCTCCTGCGGGATGCGCTGGAGTCCCTCGGCGGAGACTGCCTGCTGGCCGAGGACGCGGCGGCGGCGGATCGCGTCGTCGGGGCCGAGTCCCTCGACGCGCTGACTCTCGACCTGGGGCTTCCCGACGGCGAGGGGATCGACTGGCTCGAGCGTCTGGCGACCGAGTTCCCGGATCTGGCCCGGAAGACCCTGGTCATCACCGGGCGTTGCCTCGAACCCGACTCGGTCCAGCGGCTCCAGCGCTGTGGTGCGGGAATCCTCGCCAAACCGTTCACCCTGGCGAATCTCGCCGACGCCGTCCGGGCCCAGATCGACCACGGGATCCGATTTTCGAGGAATTGACCCGGGGTATCCTCCTAGCTATAGTTTGCGATCCGCGCTGAGGCGGCGTGGCCAAGTGGTAAGGCAGAGGTCTGCAAAACCTTTATCACCGGTTCGACTCCGGTCGCCGCCTCCAATTCGACTTTCCTCGATTCTCATCTCCCGATCTCCCGATCTCCCGACCGCGGCTAGCGGCTCAACAAGACGCTGGTCGCGACCTGCTCGAACACCGCCACTCGCGCCGCGAACTGCTCCGGCGTGCCCCGGGTGGTCATGCTGAGCAGGTGGCCGTCTTCCAGGGTGGCAAACAGCAGCACGCCTCGTGTCGTCACGCCGTCCTGCTCCCAGTCGGCTTCGAGGCGCAGCGCGGAGAGCCCCGCCAGTTTCGTCGAATCCAGCGAGCGTCGTTCGTAGGCGCCGTAGGTGCCCGCGATCCGCTGCTCGATCAGCGGGGCCAGGGCATCCAGGCTCATGCCGAACACCGGCTGGACCTGGATCGTGATGCTTTGGTCCCCCTCACCGGCCTGCAGCGTGGCGACAACGGGAGGATCGTCGGTGCTCGCCTCCAGGGTCCACGACGCGTCCGGCCGGCTGAGGACGAGCCCGGCGTCGCTCAGGGTGTAGCGATGACCGTCGAGGGTTACCGCTCCGCCCCAGTAGTCCGGGGAGCCGTCGGTTTGCTCCTCCTCCGGTGTTCCGGAGCCTGGGGCCTCTCCTGGGTCTCTGGCGTCCCCGGCGTCCCCGGCGTCTCGGGCGCTTCGCTCCGAGGGATCCCGTTCCGCCAGGCGCGGGTTGGCCGGGCGCCGTCCCGCTGCGCCGGCTCCCTGGAGGAATCTCTCGATCGTCTCCGACAGCTTCGCCGGCTGGTCGTCCATGATGAAGACCCGGGAGTCGGCGATGGTCTCGACGGTGATCCGGTCGCTCCTGGCCTCGACGCCCTCCCAGGCGGTGTGCAGGAACGCCTGCATGTAGTCGCCCGCGCCCGCCTGGGGGCCCTCGTAGTAGAGCGAGTCGAACTCCGGCTTGATGACGAGCAGGGGCACCTCCAGGGCGTCGAGGTCGAGGGTGCTGTCATGAGCCCAGCGCTCGCAGAGGTAGCGGATCGAGACCGGCAACTCCGGCTCCGCCGCTCGCTGCCAGAGCTGCAAGCCGCGGAGCGGGTGAATCGCGTAGTCACGGGGCAGGTAGTTGTTGTCGTCCCAGGTCTCCCGGGTGACCGTCTTGAACCACTGGGGGGCGAGATAGTGGTCGACCATCTGGGCCCGCTGTTGCTGGGTGGTCAGCTCGGGGATCCCTCCGGAGCCGACCGGCACGAACTTCGGTACTCCGCTGACCACGATCGCGGCGCGGACCAGCTCCGGCCGCTGGACCGCCAGGTCGATCGCCACCTGGGATGCCGTGAGCCAGTGACCCAGGACGATCGGTCGGTCGATCCCCTCGTCGTCGATCAGCCGGGCCACCGCGTCCCGGGCCGACCGGGTCCAGCTCTGTTCCCCGTAGCTCGTTCCTTGCGGCGGCATCGGCGGGGCGGGAGTGCCGCCGTATCCCGGCAGGGTGACCGCCCACATCGTGAACCGGTCGGCGTGGGCATCCATGAACTCCGCGAATACCTCCGCTCCGAAGCCGCCTCCGGCGATCAGCACCATCGGCAGTGGGCCGTGCCCGGATCGCACCACACCTCCCAGCGTGCCCGGCGCCACCGTCTCGTAGTCCGGGTCGTGTACGAGGTTGTTGCGATCGGGATCCTGCTCCATTCGTGGAGTACAGGTTTGCTGGGCACCCGCGTGGTTTGCGCAGATCAGGGCCAGCAGCGAGACCCAGGCCAGGGCCGTCGTTCGGATCATTTTCATCGAATCCCTCCTTCCCGCAACGGGGTTCCGTGCGGGACTACGGAGGAAGTCCGGGGAGGTTCGACAAACCCCGCGTGAACGGTCGGGAAAGCTTGGGAGCGGTCAGCGGCGGTGCCGGATCAGCTCGTCGACCAGTCCGCGGCGTCGCCGGCTGAGGCGCAGGCTCGTCCCGTCTTGGAGTAGAACCGAATAGGCACCGTGTGGGTCGCTGCGGACTTCCCGGACGAACGCGGTGTTGACGATCGCCGAGCGGTGGATCCTGCAGAACGACTGTGGGTCGAGTTCCTTCTGCAGTGCCGCGAGAGTGCGTGACAGAAGATGAGAACCGTCGGGTCCATGGACGCGCACGTACTGATTGGCCGCCTCGATCCAGCGCACCTCGGCGGTGGCGATCGATCGCAGGACGCGGCCGTCGCGGATGCGAAGCTCGGCGAGGAACGGAGATGCAGGCGACGAACGTGCGCGAGCGTACTCGCCGCCCAGCCGCAGAAGTCGCCGGGCGATCCGGCCCAGCTCGCGTTCGCGGATCGCGGCTCTCGCACGGTCGATGCTCTCGCGGAAGCGCTCTCGTGTGAACGGCTTGAGCAGGTAGTCGATCGCCTGAACCTCGAAGGCACGAATCGCGTAGCGATCGAAGGCGGTGACGAAGATGACGTACGGAAATGGCCCGCCGTCGTCATGGTCGCCGGCGCCGGCGCCGGCGCCGGCGCCGAGGCGATCGATCACGTCGAACCCGGACAGGCCCGGCATCTGGACGTCGAGGAAGATCAGGTCCGGTTCGAGTTGTGGGACAGTCGTCAGGGCCTCGATGCCGTTCCGGTATTCGCCGACGATCTCGATATCCCGCAGCTCCTCGAGGAGCTCACGGATCAGCCGGCGGGCCAGCGGTTCGTCGTCGACGACGATCGCCCGGATGCTCATCGAGGTCTCCTGAGGTCGTCGTCCGGGGTATAGAGCGGCAGGAGCAGGCGAGCGGTCACGCCGCCGCGGGCTTTGCCGGATCGTCCAGTTTCGGCGGGTTCGACAAGGAGTTGGGCGTTCTCGCCGTACAGCGCAGCCAGCCGCCCGGCGACGTTGCGGAGGCCGACTCCCGCGTCGCGTGCGAGGGTCCATCCCGGCGGAAGCCCGGGGCCGTCGTCGCGCACGCACAGGCACAGGCGGCCAGCGGAGGCGCTGACCTCGATCGCGATGCGACAGGGGCCGGGGTTGACCGACAGGGCATGACGAACCGAGTTCTCGACGAGCGGCTGCAGGATCATCGGCGGCACGGCGGCGTCGCGCAATTCGTCGGGGAGCCGGACTACGGTCTGCAACCGGTCGCTGAAGCGCAAGCGCTCGAGGGCCAGGTACTTGTCGAGGGTCTGCAACTCGGCCTCCAGACTCACATGATGTCGTTCGCCACCGGTCTCCAGGGTTTCCCGCAGGAGTTCACCGAGCAATCCGATCGCCTGGTAGGCATCGTCGTTGCGCCGCAACTGTACGAGGGAAGCGATTCCGTTGAGCGCGTTGAACAGGAAGTGCGGGTTGAGTTGCATCTCGAGCGCTTCGAGCCGGGCCTGGGCCACAAGGGCTTCGAGGTGGGACGCCTGCAGCGCGAGTTCTTTCGCTCTCGATTCGTGCTCACGGCGCTGGCGGTCGATGCGGATCGCCATCATCGCTCCGGCGACGACAACGTAGTAGAAGACGTTGACGATGCCCCGGAACTGTCCGCGAGGTGTCGTCAGCTCGACGGCCACGGCGTTGGGAATCGCCAGGGGCTGGTTGCCGGTCAGCACGTCGAAGATCGCGACGAGGATCATCGCGCCGACGGTGACCCCGGAGCCGACGATGAGATGGGCGACAGCCGCGGTAACCCCGAGCCGCCCCGGGGCGAACGGAAAACGCAGGTTGAGCCTGTAGATCGCCGGACAGATCGTCGCGAAGATCCCGAAGTACCAGAGTTGCTGTATCAGCGTCCGGTGCAACTCGACCGGTTGACCCGCCGCACGCTGGATCGAGTAGGCGCCGAGGGCGGTCATCACTGCCGGTAACGCCCACGCCAGGTACAGTACGACCCAGCTTCGCCATCCGTGACGCAGCAGCCGGTCCGGGCCTCGGGGAGTCATGCTCATCACGATCGTGCACGTTCCTCGCAGATGGGGACTTCTACGGAAACGCGGGCGTCGAGTTCGGGTGCCCGATCCAGCCACCAACCGGGCTTCGACGCGGGCTCAGATCGAGGCGACCGCCTGGCTCAGGACCCTTGATTCGGTGCGCTCGGACGGTGGAATCCGTTTCAGTACGTCATCGATGATCCTCCTCGATCTGCGAACCGAGACACCGAGACGCGTCAGGCCGGTGGCCAGTTCCGCCGGGTCCAGCTCCGGTGAATCGGGTTCTCGAAGCACGGCGCCGGCGCCGAGCGAGTCTGCAAATGCAGACTCGGCCTGCTGTGGGTGTACGTCGCCGCTTCCGCAGCACTCGAGATGCAGTACCGGCAACCGATCCGCGGTGGATCGATCCGAGGCTGCCGCGTGGGCCGGCGAGGGCGCCACGACCGGAGACCAGCACAGCTCCCCGTTTGCATCGCCCCGGAGATCCAGTAGCCCCGCGTGGATCAGCGCGTGGCACGCGGTACAGACAGCGACCTCATTGTCCAGGCGGGTCTTCCCACCCTTCGACAGGAACACAACGTGATGACAGTGAGCGGCCCACTCCCCACATCGAGGATTCGCGCAGCGCCCCGCTTCGCGCGCCAGGATCTTCCGCCGCAGACCGGGCGGTGTCGGACCGTCGATCACCACCGGCTCGGCGGAGCTTGCATAGCGATCCAGCTCCTTCGGAGCCACCTCGACGAAACCATCCCGGGTGCCGACCCGCGCCCGGCTACAGTCGGGACATCGCTGATAGACGATCTGGGCTCGGGCATCCTGGGTGACGCTGCGATCGGTGCCGGGTGACTCCTTCACCTCGGTCGCTGCGCCACGTTCGCACAGGAACAGGATCGCCTGCTCCAGGGAGACCTCGTCGGTTCCCGTCCGGTCCGCGATCTCCGCGCAGGTCTGCTCGAGCCACCTGCGCACCTTGTCCATATCGGACCGTGGATAGCGCAGCACGAGCTTCTCGTCCAGATTTGGTAGCCCGTATGACGAACGTCGCGGAGCGTGTCTTCCGTGGCGCAGGGCATCGCGCGCTTCGGCCAGCGTCGACTCCACTCCGTTGGTCCGGGCGAACTCGATCCAGTCGGCCTGGCTGTCCGCGTTGGCGACCCGGGTGATCGCCTTGACCGCCGACCAGCCCACGCGGCCTTTGGCGAATGCCTCCCGCAGGGTCGTCAGCGCCACGAGCGCTTTCGCAACCCGCACGTACTCGAACGCCTCCGACCGCCGGAGTTGAAAGAACGCGCCGGCATAGGCGGCAACGCTGGGGTAACCGAGCTCGAAGTACAGCCGGGTCTCGGCGAGCACGCGAAGCGCCTCGCACAACGAGATCCGGCCACGGTTGCCGATGCGAAAGGCCTCGAGGGCCAGGGTGTGCAAGCGTTCGGCCGAGACAGGCGCCGGCACTGGGCCGGTAGCCCGATCAAGCCCGGAGACAGACGAACCCACGCGTTCCGGAGCAGGCGAGTCGATGATCATGGAGCGGATCTCCCGGTGCACCCGACCTCGTATCGAGCGGCCGGGACTCGCCGCAGGTCAGTCAGGCGCGGAGGGGAGAAGGCTTCATGATTCTAGCACGAAAACAAGACGAAAGTTATCGAGAAAATCGACCAATTGCCAGTCGTGGACCCCAGTCGGCGACGCCTGAACCTCACTCCGGCAATCGGCTCCGCAACTCCAGGGCTACCTGCAGCCCGGGATTACACGCGAGCGCCCGGTCGTAGGCCCTCCGGGCCGCGGCCGCGTCGCCCCTGCCCGCGTGGGCCCGACCGAGGTTCAACATCGCCGAGCAGTACGTCGGGTTGACTCGCAGGCTGCTCTCCAGCCAGTCGATCGCCTCGTCGAAACGCCGCTCGGCGATCAGCACGTTGGCCAGGTTTTGCTGCGCCTTGAAGTCGGCGGGATGCCGACGGATCAACCGCTCGTACAGCGCGATGATCTCGTCGCGGTCGCCACCGGCACGGAACAGGTTGATGCCCAGGTTGTTCATCCCGCCGGCGTGATCCGGGTCGACCTCGAGCAGACGCTCGAGAGTCTGCCGCTCCTCATCACTCCGCCCCTCGTCCTGATACGCCGTCGAGAGCTGATACAGCGCGTGGATCGAGGTCGGCTGCACCGCAACACCGCGAGACCAGAGCGTGATGCTGTCCTTCCAGTACGACGCTTGCCGGAACGTCAGCAGCGACAACGCGAGCAGCACGACCCCGACCAGGATCGGAATCGCGACGTGTCGGCGGCGTTCCCAGGCTCGAACTGCGAAGAAACCGAGCAGCGCGGCGAAGCCCATCGACGGCAACATCAGGTAACGGTCGGTCATCTTGTTGTAGATCGGCACCAGCTGGCTGAACGGAAGCTGCGCGCCGAAGAACCACAGGACCCAGAACAGCGACGCGGTCCAGGCGGCATGATCCGACCCGGGCAGCCCGCCGTCGGGGACTACCGTCTCTTCCGACCGGCCTGGCAGCACGGACCGACCAGCCCAGACGAGCCATCCAGCGATCAGCAGCACCGACGCGACGGCGACCAACCCCCGCAGGGATGTCAACGACTCGATCGTCCGAACCGGGTAGTCCGGCCCGAGGGATACCGGCAGCAGCAGGTTGTACAGGTAGCGCCCGTTGACCAGAACGGTGGTCGCCAGATCCAGCACGAGACTGCCCGAGGCCCGGGAGGGGGCCAGGACCTCGGTGGTGGAACCGGCCCGCACGAGCAACGACAGCTGGAACGCCGCGATCGCCGTGAACGGGACGAGAACCGCGAGGTCCCGGAACCGCCCGCGGCCACCGCGCCACTCACCACGTCCCTCGCCAGGCTGCCCACACCCCCGCCCGCTACCCTCGACCCACTGCCAGACCAGCCGCAACACGATCCACAACGGCAGGACGATCGCCGTCCCCTTGGACGCGACGGCCAGGGAGAAGAACAGGCAGCTCGAAGCAACCCAGCGCCACCTGCCGGGCCGCGGCTCGCCCTGCTCAGGGTGTGCACCACGCGTACCAGCCAGGAACCCCTCGAAGCAGACCGCCGAGGCCATGAAGAACATCGCCGACAGGACGTCCTTGCGCGAGGTGGCCCAGGCGACCGCCTCGACATGCACCGGGTGCACCGCGAACAGCAGTCCGGCGACGGTTGCGACCAGACGATCCCGGTGCACCCGCAACAAGAGAACGAAGAACAGTCCGGCCGTGATGCCGTAGAACAGGATGTTCTCGACGAAGTAGCCGGCGGGCTCGTTGCCCCAGAGCTGCTTGTCGAGCATGATCGACAGATCACGCAGCGGCAGGTACTCGTCTCCCAGCTTGCCCCGGGCCTCGAGAGACAGGTCGAACAGCACCATCTTCACGGTCGCCAGGTCGGCTTTGTCGAGGGTGGGGTTGTCCCACATCAACCAGTTGTCGTCCCAGTTGAGCCAGTCGTGGGTCGGTACCGCGGCGTAGGGCAGGACGGCCGCCACGCCGACCAGCGCCAGCAACCACGCGGTCTTCACGCGCCGCGGATCCTGTAGCGCGTCGAGCACCGGTCAGAGGGAACTGCGGCGCCGCTTCGAGGTGTCTCCGACGAGCTGCCAGGTCGACTCGGTCGAGGCCGTGCCCTCGCCCCGCATCCGTAGATCGGGATCCTCGGCGAAGAACGGCTGGGACATCTTGGTCGGCCCGCGCAGCGACGTGCGCAGCCAGCGTCCATGTTCGGTGGCGACGCAGATCTCGCCCACGCGTTCCATCTCGATCGTCCGCGCCTCCTGGGTGTGCCGGGCCGAGAAGCTGACCTCGAAGACACCGCAGGGCCCCGACGGCTCGTCACGGGAACCGGTCAGCGTCAGCTGTGGGTTCTCGACGGTCCACTGATCCATCTCGCCCGCCGGCATACCGATCAGGACGAGCTTCGCACGAGCGTCGTCGAGTTGAAGCCGCTCGCCGATCTGCACGGTGCGGCCGGCGACGATCTCGAACAGGGCCGCCTCGGGGCTGCCGGCGCCCTTGCCGAGCAGGTCGTCGGAGAGCCGGGTCGCCATCGTCGCCTCGGCCATGCCCGGCGGCTTGCCGTCGTCGCGCAGGAGCTGGGGCCGGCCGTCGGAACGCTGGGCGATGTAACTGTGTCCGATCGTCTGATGCGGAATCTTCTCGGCGCCGAACTCCTGGGTCCAGGCATCGCGCACGCGGATGTGGAGCCGCTCCGGCTGTCCGTCGCTGACCCGCAGGATCTCGATGCGAGCGTCGGTCTGCTGGGTGTCGTCGTTGGAGATCTCGCGGACGAGGTCGCTGCCGTCGCTGAGGGACAGCTCCATCTGCTGTGTCGTCGTGGAGTTGATCTGCCAGACCTGGCCGACCGTCACGCTGCCCCGCTGGAACGTCACCGACCCGGTGGACGATGCCGCACCGACGACGCCGACCACGGAGGTCGCGACGAGGACGGGGAAGACCAGGGGCACCAGAGCGATCCGACCGAAGGTTTTCATGTCCTCAAGGATAGCGCGAAGGGCCGTCGAATGGAATCTCGGCGGCCGGCGTCAGTTGGAGGCGACGGTGTCTCCCTGAGGCGTGCGGATCACGATCTCGACCCGGCGATTCTGGCGGCGTCCCTCGACGGTGCCGTTGTCGGCGACCGGCCGCTCCATGCCGTAGCCCTGAGCGGTCAGCCGATGCGCCGCGAGTCCCTGGGATCGCAGGAAATCCATCACCGTCGCGGCACGGCGTTCCGACAGGGTGGAGTTGTGCGAGGCATCCCCGGTCGAATCGGTGTGTCCCTCGATCAGGGCGTGCTGGCCATCCATGATCAAGAGGATCCCGGCGAGCTTGGCCAGGATCACCTCGGTCTCGGGTTTCAGGTCGGACTCGTCCAGGTCAAACAGGATGTCCGGGAGGTTGATCACGAACCCACGGGCGGAGTCCTCGGTGTCGGCCACCTTGGACAGCGCCGAGTGCAGGCGACTGCTCAGCGCGTTCCTCTCGTCTTCCAGCTGCTGCGCCTCCTCCTCGACCCGGGATTTCTCGATCCGCAACCGGGCAGCCTCTTGCTCGAGGGCCTGCTTGTCCGACTGCAGCCTCGACGCCTCGGACTCGAGGGTGGATTTCTCGGTGAGCAGTCGGGAGGCTTCCCGTTCGAGAGCGATCTTGTCGGCCTGCAGCCGCCGCGACTCGCTCTCGAGACCGCTCTTCTCCTGGCGCAGCAGCAGCATCGTCGACTCGAGACCGGCCTTCTCGGTGCGCAGGGCCGACGTCTCGACGAGCATCCGCTCCTTCTCGCGCAGCGCGTCGTTGGCCTCGGCGGTCATCTCGGCGGTCCGCGATTCGGCCTGACGGGTGGCTTCCTCGGCCTGCCGGGCGGCGTTCTCGGCCTCGAGGGCCCGGGCCTCCAGCGCCGCGGTCTCCTGACGGCGTTGCTCCAGCTCCTCCTCGGCGCGGATCTCCTCGATTCGCTGCAGCGAGATGTTCAGCGCCTGGTTGCTCAGCGCGACGGCCCGGCGGGCGCCGTCGGGAAGCTCCTTGCTCTTGGCCGACATCGCGGCGAGGCTGTCGGCGAATTCGATCGCCGTCCTGGCCTCGGCGAAGATCTGTGGAGCGTAGGTGGCGGCGTCGGAGCGTTCGGCGATCTCGAATGCCTTGCGCGCCTGGAGCAGCTCGATCGGCACCTTGGAGTCCCAGATGATGTGGGCGATCCCGTCCATGCCGTGACGCGGCGCCTGGGCCAGGCGATCGAAGGTGAACAGGGCCGACTGGACGCCTGCCGGCTCGTTGCTGGTGAAGACGACCAGCTCCGACGGGTCGGTGGCCAGGAACGACGATTCGGCGGTGACGAGCAGTGCGAAGTTGTTCTTGCCGCTGGCGAACTCGACCTTGCCCTTGGCCTTGCGGGTGATCAGCTCGCCGAGGTTCTCCGCCTGCCCGTCCCGGGTGACCGCCCAGACGACGAAGCAGGTGATGTCGCCACCGAACAGGATCGCCGGTTTCATGTCGCTGAACTCGACCTGGATCTGGGCCTGGCCGTTGCGATAGGTGACCTCGCCTTCCATCGTCGCCGCGGGAGCGATCGGCGTCGCGGTGAAACCCAGGGCGACCTCTTGCTTCTCCGGAAACTGCGCCGAATACAACTCGACCGACTCAGCCGCCGAGACCGGCAGCGAGATCAGCAGAACGAGCGGAACGAAGAGAGCGAGTGCGGGGAATCTCGGGCGAACGGGATGCATCTTCGGAACCTCCAACCCAGCAACGAATCTAGGTTCCAGGGGGGCTGGATTCCAGCCGGCGCCACCGGGCCGCTCCGCGGTCTGGTAAGCTCCGCGGATGAACACATCGGTCGTCCGAAATCGCCCTGTTTCCCGCGTCACGCTCCCCGGGAGGACTCTGGTTCTCGCACTCGTTCCGGCCCTCCTCGCGAGCACGGCCGGCGCCGCCGAGCCAAGCAAGATCCAGCGCCGGGTGATCGACCAGATCGAGAGTCGCTCCCCGGAGCTGATCGCCCTCAGCGATCGGATCTGGAGTCACGCGGAAACCGCGTTTCGCGAAACGGAGTCGGCGGCGGCACTGATCGCCTACGCCGAGGCCAACGGCTTGACGGTTCGCCAGGGCGTCGCCGAGACGCCGACCGCGTTCGTCGCCGAGTACGGCGCCGGCAAGCCGGTGATCGGCATCCTCGGCGAGTTCGATGCGCTGCCCGGCCTGTCCCAGGAAGCGCTGCCGCACAAGCAACCCCGGGAGATCGACGGCGCAGGGCACGGCTGTGGACACAACGTCTTCGGCGTAGCATCCCTCGCAGCGGCGATCGCGATCAAGGAGCAGATCGAAGCCGGTGAGCTCAAGGGCACGGTGCGCTTCTACGGCACCCCGGCCGAAGAGCGCTTCTTCGGCAAGCTGTGGATGATCCGCGCGGGCCTGTTCGACGACGTCGACGTGATGATGGACTGGCACCCCGGCGACGAACTCAAGGCCAACGTGCAGAGCAGCCTGGCCCTCGTCGACTTCATGGTCGAGTTCACGGGGCAGTCGGCCCACGCGGCGGCGGATCCGTGGAACGGCCGCAGCGCATCCGACGCGCTGGAGCTCTACACCACCGGAATCAACTACTACCGCGAACACGTCCAGCCGACGGTCCGGATCCACTACCACATCCAGGACGCCGGTCGCGTCGTCAACGTCGTTCCCGACTACGCGCGGATCTGGGTCCGCGTCCGCGACACCACCCGGGACGGCATGACCGCGGTCTGGAAGCGGGTCGAGGAGATGGCCGGCGGCGCGGCGATCATGGCCGACGTCGAGCATGAGATCTCGCTGATCTCGGGGGTCCACGAGCTGCTGGTCAACCGGGCCGGCGGCGCACGACTCCAGCGCAACCTCGAGTTCCTCGGTTCGATCGAATACAGCGAAGCCGAGCAGGAGTTCGCCCGCAAGATCCAGGCCGCGACCGGCAAGGAGCCGGTCGGGATGAAGGCGGAGCTGCTACCGCTCGAGGCGACCAGGGAACACCCCGGCGGTGGATCGACCGATGCCGGTGACGTCAGCTTCGTCGTGCCGACGATCCGGCTTGCCGTGCCGATCGCACCGTCGGACACACCCTGGCACTCGTGGGCCGTCGTCGCCTACGGCGGCATGTCGATCGGCCACAAGGGGCTCGTCCACGCCTCCAAGGCGCTGGCGATGACGATGGTCGACCTGTTCGAGGACGCCGGACTGCGCCGGGAGGTCACGGCGGAGTTCGAGCAACGACTGGGCGACTACGCCTACGAGGGCATCGTGCCCCCGGGCCCGCCGCCGATCGATCACTGACGGCGGAACCGGACCTCACCGAGTCGTTCCCGACTTCTTCCGAGGTCGTGCGTTCTACCTGAATGTCCAGGCTGCCACGGTCGGCGGCCAGAGCGAGGTGCCGATGCCGGCGATCATCCAGGATCTTTTCCTCGGCGCGCGGTCCCTGCGCAAGCAGGCCGGCTTCAGCCTTCTCATGTTGTTGACCCTGGCCCTCGGGATCGGCGGGAACGTCGCGATGTTCAGCGCCGTCAACGGCCTGTTGCTCCAACCCTTGCCGTACCCCGGGTCCGACCGGGTGATGCAGCTCTGGGAGACCCGGCCTACCCAGTCGCGGGATCGAAACACCGTCTCCGCAGCTGATTTCCTCGACTGGCGCTCCCGGTCGACGACGTTCTCCTCGATGGCTGCGATGACCGGCGCAGCGGCAAACCTGACGGGTGACGGCGACCCGGAGGAGCTTCGTGCGCTGCTGGTGACCGAGGAGTACTGGAAGGTGCTGCGGGTCGAGCCAGCACTCGGTCGGTCACTCGTTTCCGAGGAATTTTCGACCGATGCCGGGGCGGTTGCCGTGATCAGTGACGGGCTGTGGGAGCGCCGTTTCGGCGCCGACCCGCAGATCCTCGGCCGCTCGGTCGACATCGACGGGGAGGCGTATTCGGTCGTCGGCGTCATGCCGCCGGGGTTCCGCTTCCCGGCGGATCCCCAGGTCTGGCTGCCGATGACGTTCGGTGCGGAGCCGAACCGGGGCGGGCATTTCCTCCGGGTGCTCGGCCGGCTGGCGCCGGGAGTCACCGTCGAGCGGGCCCGGGCGGAGATCGACACGATCGCCCACGCCCTCGCCGAGGAGTACCCCGACTCGAACACGGGTCACTTCGCGGGGGTCGGACCGTACCAGGACGAGATCGTCCGTAACTCCCGTCCGGCGCTGCTGGTCCTGCTCGGCGCCGTCGGGCTCGTGCTGCTGCTCGTCTGCGTCAATGTCGCCAACATGCAGTTTGCCCGGGGCCTCGCCCGCCGGCGGGAGATGGCGATCCGCACGGCCCTCGGGGCGACACGCTGGCGCCTGGCGCTGCAGCTCGTGATCGAGAACGCACTCCTGGTGATCGCAGCCGCGGGGCTCGGCACGGCTTTGGCCGTCGTGGGCCTCGACACGATCGAGGCGACCCTGGCCCTCGACGGCCCGGTGCTCGGCGCGGTCGAACTCGACCGTTCGGTGATCCTGTTCGCGATCGGCGTCACGCTCACGGCGACGCTGCTCTCCGGCCTCTGGCCTGCGCTACGGTCGTCCCAGGCGAACCCCAACGAGGCACTCAAGGCGGGAGGGCGAAGTGGCGGAGACTTTGGCAGCGGACGCCTCCGCGCCGCGCTGGTGGTGAGCGAGTTCGCGATGGCGATCGTGCTGCTCGTCGGTGCCGGCCTGGCGGCACGAAGCCTGACGCGGCTGATCGAGGTCGACCCCGGCTTCGCGGCGGAGCGATTGCTGACCGCGCGAGTATCGCTGCCCGACAGCCGCTACGCCGAGGAAACGCAGCGCATCGCGTTCGCCGACCAGTTGCTCGCCGGACTCCGTGGGCACCCCCAGGTGCGGCAGGTCAGCCTGACCTGGATGCTGCCGTTCTCCGGGCGCGACGCCGGGCGAATCATCGAGATCGAGAATCGACCGGAACCGGAGCTCGGCGAGCCCTGGACCGCGGCGCCGCGGGTCGTCGAGGAGAGCTACTTCGCAACCATGGCGATCCCGATCGTTCGCGGTCGGGCGTTCTCTTCCAACGACAGGGCCGACGCGCCGTCGGTAGCGATCGTCAACGAGACGATGGCACGACAGTACTGGCCCGACGAGGAGGTGATCGGCAAGCGGTTTCGCATCGGCGGCGACGATGCGCCCTGGCGCGAGATCGTCGGCGTCGTCGGAGACGTCCGTCATCAGGGGCTCGACGAGAACGGTCGCCGGGAGATGTACCTGCCCTACGATCAGGCGGCGGTCAGCGGCTTCTTCATCGTCGCCCGTACCAACGGGGACCCGTCCGAGATGGCCACGACCTTGCGCGGTGCTGTCTGGAACGTCGATCGTGACCAGCCGGTGGCCCAGATCGAGACGATGGAGGGATTGATCGGCCGTTCGGTCAGTCAGCCGCGGACCCAGGCCCATGTGCTTGCCGTGTTCGCGGCGATGGCACTCGTCCTCGCCGGCTTCGGGATCTACGGTGTGATGTCCTTCGCCGTGCAACAGCGGCGGCATGAGATCGGCGTGCGGGTCGCGCTCGGCGCCGATCACCGGAGCATCCTCGGTCTGGTGCTGCGCCGGGGGATGACCCTGGCCACGGCCGGCGTCGCCCTCGGACTGATCGTTTCCCTGGCCGCCGCGAGGAGCATGGCCTCGATGCTGTTCGAGGTCGGCACCTACGACCCATCGACCTATGCCGGTGTGACCGCGCTGCTGCTGACCGTCGGACTGGCCGCGACCTACTTGCCGGCGCGTCGCGCGTTGCGCCTGGATCCCGTTCGTGTCCTGAACAAGGACTAAGTGTCGCGCATCAGAAGCCATGAGAACGCCTCCCGCGCCTCGCGGACGAACCGCTCGACGAGCGGGAGCTCCTTGCGTCCGTCGGCCCCCTCGAGGCCGGTGTGGGCGTCGACTCCGGCGGGGCGCACCTGACGGATCGCCGAGGCGACGTTGTCGGGAGTCAATCCACCGGCGAGGATCACCGGCCGCGGCGAGCGCTCGACGATCCCGCGACTGACCGTCCAGTCGTGGACCATTCCCGTCGCCCCGGTCCGTCCGCTGGCCGGGTCGAAGGTGTCAGTGAGGAAGCCGTCGACGAGGTCGGAGAAGTTCGCGAGCTCCTCGTCGATCGCGGCGTCGAGCTCCCTTCGGGTCCCGGCCACGCCCGCCGGGGAAACGATCAGGCTCTTGAGGATCGACAGCGCCGGTCGCAGCCGCCGCAGCTCGGCGACCTCGCCGGCCGGGATCGGCCCGTGAAGCTGGACCCACGGGGTCGCGACCCGATCGCAGAGCTCGGCGATCTCCGTCGCCCGGTCGAGGTAGGTGATGCAGACCGCCTCGACCCGGCCATCGAGGGCGTCGACGATCGTTCGCGCCTCCGCCTCGGATAGATCCTCCCGGCCGTCCTTTAGCCGGAGGGGCAAGCCGAGAAACTCGACGCTGGTCCCGGCAAGCAACTCCGCCTCGTCGCGATCGATCACACCGGCGATCTGGATCACGTCGCGCATCTCAGTCGGTGACCGGCGTCGCCGTCGGCGCAGGGGAGTCGGACTCCCAGCCGGCCCACCAGATCCGATCGAAGTCGAAGGAGGCGACCGCTTCGCGCAGCGCAAAACCCAGCGTCGGCTCGAGGGTGACGGTTCGCTCCGGTCGGCCGGCGATCGCGATCGTCACCGGCTGCGAGAGGTCGAGCAACTCACCGGTGAAGCGCAAGCGGAACTCCTCGACGTGCCGGCCCGAGATCGTCACCCGGTTGTTTTCGATCGCGCCCTGGAGCAGGCCGAGCTGCCGGTCGACGGCTTCCGCCGGCGAAGGGCGGTCCTTGCCTCCGCCGGACTTCTCCGGAGGCCGCGCCTCCCAGCTCTGGCCGATCCAGGCACCCCTGGCCCCGAGCCACCAGGCGCGACCGTGATAGGCGTGGCGGAAGCGATGCTCCACCGCGCGAGGAACCGGACCCCGCTTGCGGCTGAAGGCGGTCTCGGCGATCGCTCTCGGTGGCGGAACGTCTCCGTGTCCCTTGCCGGCGACCGGGGCGTGGGTGACGGCGAGGTTCGCCCCGGCCGTCTCCTTGCGAAAGCGCGAGTTCAACGAGGAGATCGTGCCGACGACCTCGCCGCCGCCGACGCCGGGAACCGGCAAGCGGTCCCGGCTGCCCAGACGTTCCACAGCGGTACCTCCCGCAGGTCCGGCAGGAACAGTCTCCAGATTCCGTCGTCGGCGACCGGCACCGGGAACGTGCTCGCCACCGCCAGCCCAGCGGCGAATCGATCGGGAAGCGTCATCGCCAGGGTCCAGGTGGTGTAGCCGCCCAGCGAGTAGCCGAAGGCGTAGACCCGGTCGGCGTCGACGTGCAGGTTGCGCTGCAGCTGTTGCAGGACGATCGCATGTTCGTTGGTGAACGGCGGTGGGGCATCGACTCCGGTCTGCCGGTAACCGTCCGGAGCGGCGATCAGGAAGGAATCGATCCTCTCGCCCAGAGTCTGCTCGACATAGCGCAGGAACGCGGCACCGCTTCCGCCGCTGGGATGGTAGGCCAGGATCAACGGCCAGGCCTTCCCGGGGTCGTACCCCTCGGGGAGGCGCACGACGACCTGGCGCGTCTGGCCGGCGCGAACCGGAACGTTCAACGTCTTCAAGCCCGGCTCGAGGGTCGGGTACGGAGCGACCTGATGCAGCCAGCGGCCCAGCCGGCCGGGGTCCCATGACGGATCGTCCTCGATCCGCTCGAGCTCCGCCGGGGTGAGCGGCGCGTCGAAGGCCTGTCTCAGCAGCGCCAGGATCTCGGCCTCCCCGGCAACCGAGGGACTCGCCAGGGCGAAGGCGAGGGTGACGGCGACGGCGATCGCCGGACGCGTCACAGGTAACCCTCGGCCCGAAAGGCCTCGACCGTACGGCGGATACCCTCGGCGAGAGGGACCGCCGGCTCGTATCCGAGATCCCGGCGGGCCTTCTCGATCGAGTAGCCGAAGTTGTCGCCCATCATCATCACCCGGCCCCGGGTCAGCACCGGCTCGAAGCCGCCGACCCGCCCGATCGTTTCCAGCACGCTCGCCGCGGGCCAGAGCAACCAGCGGGGCAGGCTGAGCCGCGGCGGCGCAACTCCGACCGCCTCGGCGATCGTCTCCAGCAGCTCGCGCTTGGTGACCGGCCGCGCTCCGCCGACGATGTAGACCTCCCCGGCGGCGCCCCGGTCGATCGCAAGAAAGATCCCCGCGACCGCGTCGTCGATGTAGACCGGGTGCAGCACGCTGCGCCCACCGTCGATCAACAGCATGCGCCTGCGCTGCACGGCGCGGAACAGCGCACGCTTGTGGGGGTCGCCGGGGCCGTAGGTGAAGGTCGGTCGCACGACGGTGGCGTGGATGCCGAGCTTGCGGGCTCGGGCGAGGACGTTGGTCTCGCCCCGGAGCTTCGTCTGTTCGTAGGGCGTGGCGGGCCGGCAGGCGTAGCTCTCGTCGACCTGCCGGGTCGGCACCGGCCCGGTCACTCCGCCGGCGCTGAGGTGCACGTAACGTACCTGCGGTCGGTCGGCGAAGCGCTCCAGCAAGGCGACGGCGCCGTCGACGTTGACCCGGGTCACCAGCTCGTCGCCGGTGCCCCACTTGCCGAGCACGCCTGCGGCATGGACCACTTGATCGACGTCCTCCTCGATCCCGGTCAGGCTGTCGGGCTCCAGCAGGTCGCCCCGAAACAGCTCGACCCCGGCGGGGCCGCGGTAGCGGGCCGGGTCCCGGACGAGCAGGCGGACGGTCAGCCCACGGGCGTCAGCCTCCTCGACGATCCGGCCGCCGATGAATCCGGTGGCTCCAGTGACCAGAATCCGTTTCACCAGGCCAACATACAGCCTGGGCCACCGCCCCGGTACGCGACTTTGCCCCGCGTCGCACCGTGGTTGCCCTATATTGCCCCCATGCTTCCCCTGGTCCGTGAGCGAGTCGCCGGCTGGCGCCGTCGGGAAGGGCTGCCCACGCCCACCCGTGAACGTGCCGTCCCGTTCGATGCGACCCGCGGCGCGGTCGACGGCATCGTCTACCTGCTGTTCGAGGACGACGATCCGCAGCCGACGTTGATCGCCAAGCTGGCCCGGAGCGAGGTCGGCCGCCGGATCTACGACGACGAGTTCCGGACGCTCCAGACGCTGGAGCGCGCCGGCATCAACGATGCGGGACCGTCGACGCCGAGAGCGCTGGACCGGGCCGAGATCGACGGAACCCTCTGTACCTTGCAGACGGCGCTGCGCGGGGTCCCGATGAAGAATGTCCCCGGGCCCCGGCTGTTCTCCGATGCCCGGGCGGCGGCGACGATCGAGCAGGTGCTGGGCTGGTGGGAGGGGATGCAGCGGCGGGTCGGCGTCACCCGCGAAACCCTCGACGCCGAGAACCACGATCGACGGATCGTCGCTCCGATCGAGCGCTACCTGAACCGCTTCTTCGTCGACGATGACGAGCGGGCGTTCCTGACCGAGCGTTACCTGGACGGCCAGGCGCTGGCCGGTGCCACGTTGCCGATGATGGCCCGCCACGCCGACTTCTGCACCGCGAACATGATGCTCGTCGGCGATCGACTCGGGGTCTATGACTGGGAGTTCCCGCTGACGCCGCAGCTGCCTCTGTTCGACGCCTTCTTCTTCCTCTCCTCCTGCCGTTACCCCCACGGAACCCAGCAGGGCGAGGTCGGCCACCTCGATAGCTTCGTCACGGTCTTCTGGGGGGACAATCCGTTTCGCAGCGCCGGCGCGGCGATGCTCCGCCGGCTCTGCGACACGTTCGAGATCGAGCCGGCTCTCCTCGGAGACCTGCTGGTGCTGGCCCTGATCGAGGTCGCCGGAATGAAATACCAGTCCCTGCAGGAGGGCGCCGGGATCGCCGATGTCGATCCGCGGGCGGGTCGGGTCTCCGACGAGGAGAAACGCCGCCGCTGGGGTCGACTGTTCCACTTCAACAAGGACGCGCCGTTCGCCCGGATCGACAACGGCGTCTTGCGGAACCTCGGCGAGATCGTTCGCCGGGGCGTTCCGTCCTTCTGAGGGATCGATGCGGCTCAGCGTCATCATTCCGACTCACGAACGTCCGGCGGCGCTGCAGCGCACCCTCGGCGCGCTGGCCGAGCAGTCCCTGGAGGCGGATTCGTTCGAGGTCATCGTCGTCGACGACGGCTCTGCAGAGTCGACCCGGGTGCGTCTCCGCGAACTCCAGGCCAGCCATCGCTTCCAGCTGCTGGAGCAGCCCAACGGCGGCCTGGCCTCGGCCCGCAACGCCGGCGCCGAACGGGCGCAGGGAGCGGTCCTGCTGTTTCTCGACGACGACGTGGTGCCGGGGCACGACTCCCTGGCGCAACACGTGAGGATCCACGAACAGGAGTCGGGGCCGCTGGCGGTCGTCGGATCGTTGCCGTTTCCGGAGTCGATCGCCCGGGACAGCTTTCTCTGGTACCTGGACCGCAGCGGACACTTCGACCTGTACCAGAACCCGCACAAGTACCCGGCCGGCCGGCCGCCGATGCCGCCGTTGAACGGCAACTCCTCGGTCTCCCGCCGGACGTTCGCCGATGTCGGCGGCTACGACGACAGTTTCCGCCAGTACGGAGGCGAGGACCTCGAGATGGGCTATCGACTGGCGGCGGCGGGAGTGCGCTTCGTCTACTGCCCCGAGGCGGTGGGCTGGCACCATCACGGCAAGAGCTTCGACGAGTTTTGCCGGGACCAGGAACGAGCGGGGGAGTCGCTGATCCAGCTCTACCGCAAGTACCCGGAGATCAAGGTCCCCAAGAAGATCGATCTGCTCGTCGATCCGCCGTCGGCGTTGCCCCCGTCCCGGCGCCTCCAGCGACTGGTGATGAACCTGACCCTCGCTTCGCCGTGGCTGATGACCCTCGGTCGCTGGAAGATCCGGCTGTTCGGCGGGATCTACCTGCTCCGCGGAGCGATGTATCCGCTCTATCGCTGGCTAGGGCACGCGCACTACGCGATCGGGATGCGGCGCGCGCTGGGCGGCGGTGCCGACTGAGGTCAGACGCCGACCGACGGAACGCGGGTGATCCGCGAACCGCAGGCCGCGCAGCGCACCGAACCCGGCGTCAGCCGCTTGCGGCAGCGCGGACAGGTCGACGACGGGCGAGCCGGGGCGACCGGCTGCTTGGTGAGATCGCCGCCGGGCAGGTGCCGGGCGACCCGCGTGCCTTCCTGGGTCAACTCGTAACGCTGGCCGACGGTGCGGGTCAGCAACCCCTGGACCATCAGCTTCATCACGGCGTTGACCGCTTGCAGGCCGAACCAGCGCTCGTCGCCGACGGTCACCTGGATCACGTCGGGTCCGACCTTCGCGATGCGCACCGCGGCGTTGGCCTCCCTGCGGAGGGCGGTGAGGATCTTCTCCTGCATCTCGGTCAACTGGACCATGTTTTTCCTGCCGTGCGCCGACCCCAGCATAGACCAAGGGCAGGCCTCTTGCGAAGAGTACGAATCAAATCGTCAGCCGGCCACTCCCGGTCGGTGTTTTCCGTGTTTCACCGGCCGAAAACCGCAACGGCGGGGAATCAGGGTGTCCGGGCGGTCACGCCGTCGGCCGCCGGCCGGTAGAGCTGCTCGGTGTACTCCTGGACCATGCGTGCCGTGCTGAACCGGGGCGAGAGCGAGGCGATCGCCTTTTTCATCCGGGCGATCCAGGCCTCGGGGAGTCCCGCG
Organism: uncultured bacterium; assembly: GCA_942490715.1. Classification (GTDB taxonomy): domain Bacteria; phylum Acidobacteriota; class Polarisedimenticolia; order Polarisedimenticolales; family Polarisedimenticolaceae; genus CALNYP01. The sequence continues at coordinate 106,409 of CALNYP010000056.1, read as the reverse complement.
GCGTTCCGGTCGTAGTAGCAGGTTGCGATCTCGTCCTGGAGCAGGCGGTACAGCTCCTCGGCGTCCTCACGATCCTCGGTCTCGTCGTCGGCCGGCCGTTCCTGAGCGCCGATGGCCCAGCCGTGCTCGGCGTCGTAGCCCTCGCACCACCAGCCGTCGAGGACGCTGCAGTTCAGCCCGCCGTTCATCGCCGCCTTCATGCCGCTGGTGCCGCTGGCCTCGAGGGGTCGCCGGGGGTTGTTCAGCCAGACGTCGACGCCCTGGACCATGCCGCGACCGATGCGGATGTCGTAGTTCTCGAGAAACAGCAGCCGGCCACACAGCGCCGGGTCATTCGAGGCGTGGAAGATCCGCCGGATCAGATCCTGCCCCGGCCGGTCGGCCGGGTGGGCCTTGCCGGCGAACAGGAACTGGACCGGCCGATCGTCCCTGCAGACGATCTCGCGCATCCGGTCCATGTCCCGCAGCAGCAGGTCGGCTCGCTTGTACGTTGCGAAGCGCCGGGCGAAGCCGATCAGCAACGCGTCGGGGTCGAGTCGTTCGTCGACCTGGTCGAGTTCGCCGGGGGAGCGGCCGTGGCGGGCAAACTGGGCCAGGGCGAGCTCCCGGGCCAGCTCGATCAGTTGACGCTTCTGCATCTGGTGCGCATCCCAGATCTCCTCGTCGGGAATCGCCATCACCGCATCGTGAAAGCCCGGGTCGAAGAGATTCTGGGCGAACCCCCGCCCGAGGTTTCGCCGGAGCGTCTCGTAGATCTCGGGTCCGACCCAGCTGGGCAGGTGCACTCCGTTGGTGATGTGTCCGACGCTGCGCCCCGCCGGCTGGGTCAGGTTGCGCCACATCCCGTCGGCGACCTTGCCGTGGAGTTCGCTGACCCCGTTGGTCCGCTCGGCAGAGCGCAGCGCCAGCGCCGTCATGTTGAAGTAACCGCTGTCGCCGTTGTCGCCCAGCTCGAGCAGGCCATCGATGTCGAGGTTGTCCTCGGACGTCCAGCGTTCGAAGTACCGTCGCACGAGCTCCCGCTCGAAGCTTTCGTTTCCGGCGGGGACCGGGGTGTGGGTCGTGAAGACCGGAGTTGCTCGCGATCTCCTGTAGCGCCTGATCCAGCGGCATCCCGCCGCGCATCCGTCCGATCGCCCGGTGGACGGCGAGCAGGGCCGAGTGCCCCTCGTTCATGTGCCAGACCCGCGGTGCGATGCCCAGCGCTTCGAGGACCATGCAGCCGCCGACGCCGAGCAGGATCTCCTGGCATAGCCGCATCTCACGGCCGCTGACATAGAGGATCGAGGTGATCGAGCGATCGGCCGGGCGGTTGTCGGGCAGGTCGCTGTCCAGCAACAACACCGGGACCCGACCCACGTTGGCCTTCCAGACCCGCACGGTGACGTCGCGGCCGGGGAGCGGCACCTGGACCTGCAGCTCGTCGCCGGAGCCGTCCAGCACCGGAAGCAACGGCAGACGCGAGACGTCGTAGTTCGGATAGAAGTGCTGCTGCTGCCCGTCGCTGTCGACCGTTTGCCGGAAGTAGCCCCGCCGGTACATCAGGCCGATGCCGATGAAGGGAAGCCCCAGGTCGCTGGCCGACTTCGAGTGATCTCCCGAGAGGATCCCCAGACCGCCCGAGTAGACCTGCAGACTCTCGTGCCAGCCGAACTCCGTCGAGAAGTAGGCGATCGGGCCGCCATTGTCCGGGAAGTTCTGGTCGTACCAGGTCGGTCGCGTCGGCACCATGTACTCGTCGAACCGGTCGACCAGGCGCCGGTACATCCGCACGAATCCGGGGTCGCCCTGGAGCTGGTGCCACTGTTCCGGCTCGAGGTCGATCAGCACCTCGATCGGGCTGCGGTAGTGCCGCCAGTGAACCGGGTCGATGCGCTCGAACAGCTCCTGGGCGCTCGGCGTCCAGGACCACCACAGGTTGTAGGCGATGTCACGCAGCCGGGCGAACTGGACCGGCAGATCGACGCGGGCGAGGGAGCGAGTGCGAATTGCGTGAGCATTCATGCGGGGCGGGTCCTCCAGAAGCGCTGCATGATAGCCTGAATCCCCGTGAAGAACCTACGCCTGGACCGCCCCCTGATCGTCTTCGATCTCGAGACCACCGGTGTCGACCCGGCGAGGGACAAGATCGTCGAGATCGCGACCCTGAAGCTACTCCCCGACGGCACCCGGGACCCCCGCCGACGGCTGGTCAATCCCGGACGGCCGATCCCGCCCGGGGCGACGAAGGTTCACGGGATCCAGGACGAGGACGTCCGGGAGGCACCGGAATTCCAGCAGATCGCCCGTTCGCTGCTGGACTATCTCGGCGACAGCGATCTGGCGGGGTTCAACGTCGCCCGCTTCGATATCCCGCTGCTGGAGCGGGAGTTCAACGACTGCCAGCTCGATCTGGGGATGGAGCGCCGGCGCGTGATCGACGCGATGGCGATCTACCATCGCAAGGAGCGGCGCGACCTGACCGCCGCCGTCGAGTTCTTCCTCGGCCGGGACCACGACGGAGCCCACACCGCCGAGGCCGACGTCAACGCCACCGCGGATGTCCTCGAGGCCCAGCTGGAGCGATACGGCGACCTCCCCCGGGATGTTGCCGAACTCGAGCGCTGGATTCGCCGGATTCCGGCCAACGCCGTCGATGCCGCGGGCAAGCTCGTCCGGAAGGACGACTGCATCTGCATCAACTTCGGCAAGTACCGCGGGCTACCCCTCGACGAGGTCGCCCGGGACAACGGCGACTACCTCGAGTGGTTGCTGGACACCGACTTTCCCGACGATGCCCGGGAGCACTTGCGGGTGGCGCTGAAGCGCCACGCCGAAGGTCAGTCGACGTAGCCCAGCGAGCGCAACTCCTCGATGCTCTCGTCATCGAGGGGCTCGGGAAGGACGTTGTCGGCCGTGCCCAGTCCGGCGATCACGATCGCCATCCATTCGGATAGCCCTTCGGTCGGTGGGGCCGTCGGCGAGGAGAGGTTCTCCAGCTCCGCGGCGTCCTGCGCCAGATCGAAGAGTTGCCGTTTCTCGTTGCCGATGCGGAAGATCTCCTTCCGCAGTCCCTGCACGATGCCGACCTCGAGCAGGCCCGCCGTCCGCGACAGTTCCGAGTCGTGACCGGAGATCACGGCTCCCTTGTGTGCCTGGAAGCGCGTGACCCGATCGGTGGGCGGGTCGCCGCCGAACAGCACGCCGGACCAGTCAAAGCCTTCGAAACTCTCCGGGACGTCGTGCTCCAGCAGCCCGAGCACCGTCGGTGCGATGTCGATGATCAGCGAGGGCGTATCGATCACACTGCCGGGTTCGATGTGTCCCGTCCAGGTGATGCTCAGCGGCACCTGGAGCCCGGGCTCGTGCAGGTTGCGGCCGTGGCCCCAGTACTTGTGCTCGCCGAGGCTCTCGCCGTGATCCGAGGTGAAAACGATCAAGGTCGGCTGCCCCGGCGCGATCTTCTCGATCCCGGCCAGCAGATCGCCGACCGAGCGATCGACGTAGGCGATCTCGGTGTCGTAGCGATCGGCGTCGGTCAGCTTGCCCTTTTGCAACCCGAGTTGCTCCAGGTGATCTTCCTGCAGCCGGTAGGGCGCGTGGGGCTCGACGTAGTGGGCCCAGAGCAGGAACGGTTCGCCGCGATTCCGGCGCTGGTGTTCCTCGATCCAGGTCAGCGAACTCTCGGTGATGTCGTCGGCGGTCGCTTCCCGCCGGACCATCCCGAACCAGCGCGCCCGGGTCAGGACGTCCTCGTACTCGGTGAAGTGCTCGGCGAGTCCCGACAGCTTGTCCCGCAGCGTCCAGTTGCCGACGAAGGCGGTGGTGCGATAACCCCGGGACTCGAGCTCCCGGGGGAGGGAGTTCAGGCCGTCGCGCAGGCGCAGGCCGTTGCGACTGCCACCGTGCTGGTGGGGATAAAGCGACGTGACCATCGAGCACAGAGCGGGGTTCGTCAACGGTTCGACGGTCCTGGAATGATCGAAGCGCACGCCGGCGCCGATCAGCTTGTCCAGGTTCGGCGTCGTGTTCCGCTCGTATCCGTAGGCGGAGAGTCGATCGGCCCGGAGGGTGTCGATCGTCACGATCACGATATTCGGCGCGCCAGGCGCAGGCCGGGCGCTGCCGTCAGCGGGGGTGGGCCGGACGGCGACGAGAGTCGCCAGGGCCACGATGGCCAGACCGGCGAGAACCCGCAGCGACGGTTGAATCGTCATGGAAATCAGCCTCGGTGAAGTCGTGATGAGTCGCGACGGCACGGCGGGTCGGGGCGCCGCCTGCATTCAAGAGAAAGACCGTGAAACAGCCCGAATCAGCCAGGAATTATAACAGATCGTCCCGGCCGATCCGCTCGAGAACCTGTCGAGCCTCGAAGAGCTCCCGCTCCGCATGCTCCCGTTGCCTCGGCTCCCGGGCCCGATCGATCTCCCGCCGGGCGACGGCGCTGCGCTTTTCCCAGAAACGACCCATCGCCTCGGGGGGACGTTCGAGCAATCGGGGTCCGGCCAGAGCCTGAAACGAGCGCTCCCCGGGATCGGACGGGGGCGCCGGCACATCGTCGGCCGGCCCGACCTCGACGGACAGGGCCAGGTAGAAGCGCTGCCGGTCCTGGATCAACCGTTCGCCGGAGATGGACCAGTCGCGGTCCCAGATCCAGCCCCGCAGACCGGACCAGTCCGACTGGGGCTGAAGCACGAGATGCGCCGGGGCCAGCGCCTCCCGGCGGCGCGATCCGAGGATCGACGTGATCGTCCGGGTCCCCATCCCGCAGAGCGTCAGGGTGTCGATCCGGTCCTCGAGCTCGATCGGGTCGAGCCCCTGGCCCCAGCGGAGGTCGAGACCCTCGACGGCCGGGCCCTCGGAAGCCGGGTGAACCCGTCGGCCGCGGGCCGGCTCGGTGGCCACGCAGAACTCGGCACGCCCGGAGGTCAACAACCAGCGGGCCAGGCCGCCGTGATCGGCGCCGATATCCGCCACGCGTGATCCGGGCCGGACGAGGTCGGCCACGCCGAGCAACCGTGGGCCGACGCGCACGCCGGCGGCACGCAGCCCGGCGTCACGCGGATCGGTTCTCGGTGTCACGACTCCTGTTCGTCGGCACGCTCGTTCGATTTCGGGTCGATCGGTGGCCTGGGTGCCGAGCCGGCGCCGCGCCGGGTGCTGCGCTGGATCGCGATGAACTCCGAGACGTTCTCCACGGTCAGCATCCCCAGCAGCTGTTCTCCTTCCATGACCATCAACGGCACGCCCCGGCGAGCCTGGAGCAGCCCGAGTGCGATGTGCAGATCGAGAGACGGCGGAATACAGCCGACGTTGCGGTCCATCACCTCGAGGACCGCGGTGTCGCCTCCCTGGCCGGCCAGGCCCTCGAGCATGACCGCTCGGGGCAGGATGCCGACGACGCGACGCCACGCATCGATCACCGGGAAGTCGCGCTGGTGCGTGTCGACGAGCCTGTGAGCCGCGGTGCCGAGGGTGTCCTGGGGCGCGAGGGTCTCGAAGCGCGTGATCATCGCGTGAGCGGCGGTGAAACCCTCGACCGCCGAACGCTGCCGCTGGACCGCGGCTTCCTGGGTCGCCCCGAGGAACACGAAGACCGCGATCAGGACCAGCAGCGGACTCTGCCAGAGCACCAAGCCGGCGATGCCGAACACCACCGCGAGGAGCTGGCCGATCTTCGTCGCGATCTGTGTTCCGCGGTCATCGTCGAGCAACAGCGACAGTCCCGCTCGCAGGATGCGTCCTCCGTCCATCGGAAACGCGGGGACCAGATTGAACAGAAACAGCATGACGTTGGCCAGGATCAAGCGGGCGAACAGCCCGTTGGCCGAGTCGAGACGTTCCCCGAGGTCGAAGGCCAGCGGGGTGGCGAGGAGTACGCCGATGCCGACGAACACCAGGACCAGGTTGACCAGCGGGCCGGCGATGGCGATCCACAGCTCGGCGGCCCCCCGGGGCAGATTGGTCAGGCGGGCGACGCCGCCGATCGGGTAGAGCACGATGTCCCGGGTCTGGACGCCGAAACGCATCGCCATCATCGCGTGCCCCAGCTCGTGGAGCAGGACACAACCGAAGACCCCGACGAGGAATCCCAGGGAGATCGCCAGGTCATCGCCGCGCTGGGCGCTGTTGAGGCCGAACCAGGCCAGCAGGAAGACCATCGACAGGTGGACACGGATCGGGATCCCGGCGATCACCGCGACCTGGAGCGACCAGGGACTACCTCGATTGGTTTCTTTGCTCATCCATTCAAGAATAGCCTTCCCGGTACCCGACCGCCCAACCTTTGTCCTCGGGGCCGAAACCGATGGTATTCTTTGCGGTCACGGTTCAAAGGAGTCCCAGGTCGATGTCCCACGAGATCCTCATCGTCACGCCGGATCATCAGACCCGGCGCCTCACGCTGGAACACGGCGAGGTTTCCCTCGGCAGGGCGCACACCAACGACCTCTGTTACCCCGAGGACGCGAGCCTCTCCCGCCAGCACCTCAAGCTGAGCGTCCGGGACGGCAACGTCTGGGTCGAGGATCTGGGGAGCAAGAACGGCACGCTGCTCAACGGAGTGCGCCTGACCGCGGCACAGCAGATGAGGCCCGGTGATCGCCTGGTCGTCGGCCATCTCGAGATCAACCTGGTCGATCCGACCGGCGAGTCGCCGGTCGTCTTCGTTCCCGAGACCGGTCCCGACATGCAGACCCAGGGGACCGTGATGACCCGGCTGGCCGACCTGCTCTCCAACGAGGCGACGGCGCCGCTGTTGCAGGTCTCGCGACCTTCGATCAAGACCAGCCCGGCGGCAGCGACCCCGGCGGCACCTCAGCCGATGCCCCAGCAGTCGCCCTTCGAGGGCCCGGTGGTCAAGGCGATGCTGCGCGCCGGCCGGGAGCTCGCCGAGCACCGGCCCCTCGGCGAACTGTTCCAGCTGATCCTGGACATGTCGATCGAGGCCGTCGGCGCCGAACGCGGCGTGCTGCTCGTGCTCGAAGGCGAGCGGCTGGTCTCGAAGGCGGTGCACGGCGACTCGTTCCGGATCAGCGCGACCGTCCGGGACAAGGTGATCAAGGAGAAGACCTCGTTGCTCGTCCGCGACATGGCCCAGGAAGAGGCGTTCCGGGAGCGGCTGAGCATCAGCGCTCAGAACATTCACACGATGATGGCGGCGCCCCTGCAGACCGAGACCGCGGTGATCGGCCTGATCTATGTCGACTCGCGGATGTGGATGCGCGAGTTCACCGGTGACGATCTCAACCTGCTGACGTTCCTCGGGAACGTCGCGGCGATCCGCATCGAGCAGGAGAACCTGGCCCAGCTCGAACACGACAGCGAGCAGGCGGCGATCATCCAGCGCGGGATCCTCCCCGGCGATGCCCCCGACGTCCCCGGAGTCGACCTGGGCGGGCACAACGAACCCTGCCGCACGATCGGTGGCGACTACTACGACTTCTTCGCCTATCCCGACGGCCGGGTCGGCATCGTCCTGGCCGACGTCGCCGGCAAGGGGATCTCGGCGGCGATGTTGATGAGCAACCTGCAGGCCCGGGTGCAGATGCTCGCCGAAGGCGTGCCCCCCGAGGATCTCGGCACCCTGGTCTCCAAGCTCGACCGCAGTCTGGCCGCCCACTGCCCGCAGAACCGGTTCATCACGATGTTCTTCAGCGTGTTCAACCCGGCAACCGGGGACCTGACCTATGTCAACGCGGGACACAATCCACCGCTGATCGTGCGCGGCGACGGCCACGTCGACTCGCTGCCGCCGGACGGAACGGTGCTGGGGATGCTGCCGGAGCTGGGATACGACCAGAAGGTCGTCAACCTGAAACCCGGTGACATGCTGGCGATCTTCAGCGACGGGGTGACCGAGACCGAGAACCACGACGGTGCAGAGTTCGGTGAAGAGCGGCTGGCCGCCACGCTCAAGAAGTACCGTGACCAGCCCTCGCTCCAGGCGATCCAGTCGATCATGGGCGACGTGACGACGTTCTCCGAGAACGCTCCGGCGATCGACGATGTGACGCTCGTCGTCGTGCGTCGCACGGCCTGACGGGCACCTCCCGGGGCGCAGCGGTGACCGTTCCCCCGGTAACGATTCCGCCCGGACTACCGGCGGTGCCCGGCGAGTTCCCGGCCTCGCGACTCCTGCCCGGCTCGGCTCTGCAGACGATCGTGCCGGCGATCATCCCCGGGCCCGCTGTGCCCGGCCGTCACGAGCCCGTTCTCGTCGAGGTCACCCCCGGCTCCCGGGTGCGGATCGACCTCAACCATCCAGCGGGTGAGCCGACCGCCACGTTGTTGTTGATTCACGGGATGTGCGGAAGCGCGGAGTCCGCGTACATGCGCTACTGCGCCGCCGCCGCCGTCGGCCGGGGCTGGCTCGCGGCGCGCATGAACCTGCGCACGTGCGGAGGCACCGAACGCGAAACCGATACGCTCTACAATGCCGGGCAGAGTGGCGACGCCGATACGGTGTTGCGCTATCTCGCCGCCCGCCCGGAGCATCGCGGCCCGCTGTACGCGGCGGGGTTCTCGCTCGGCGGCAACCTGTTGCTGCGCTACGTCGGCCTCTCCGGCGACGGGGCCGCGGTCGACGCGGTCGCCGGAGTCAACGCGCCGATCGATCTCGAGCTTTGCCTGCGAGCGCTCGAGGAACCACGAAACCGGATCTACCACTTCCACTACGTTCGCAAGCTCTGCAGTCAGCTGCGACGGATCGACCAGCTTCGTGGAACCGATCGACCGCAGCCGCGGGCGAGGCATGTCGGCACGTTACGAAACTTCGACGATCTGTACACCGCGCCCGACGGCGGCTACGGCTCCTCGGACGAGTACTACGCCGCGGCGCACTCGGCCCAGTTTCTCGGCGGGATCCGCCGGCCGACGCTGGTGCTGTCGGCGGCCAACGATCCGTTCGTCCCGGTCGCGATGTTCGCCCGTCACCACGGTCTGGAGCACGTCGCCTTCGCCCATCCGCCGGTGGGCGGGCATTGTGGGTACCGGCAGAGTCGACACCCGCGATGCTGGGCCGCCGAAGCGGTACTCGATTTCCTGGCCCAGGTGTGACCGGCAAGCGACGTCAGTTGCGGTCCAGCGCATCGTTGAACGCCTGGCGGGCCGCGTCGCTGGCCCGGGCGTAGGCGCCGCGCATTCGCCGGGGGATCTGCTCTCCGGCATCCGAGGCCCAGCCGCGCAGCTGGTTCCGCGTCTCGGGGCCGGACTGGGGTGAGGTCAGCACGGCGATCGCGGCGCCGGCGACAGCCCCGGCGAGAAATGCGAGCAGCAGACTGGTTCCCTTTGCATCATCGTCGTACATGGCGACACTCCACGTGATTCGGTTACGAGATCGTGATTATAGATCGAGATCCGTACACCTTTCACCTGGCTGCGACGTGACAACCGCCGGCCCCCGACCGATATTGCCAGGGGTGGAGGTAACGCATGGCCGGGATCCTGTTACTCGGAGAGAACAAGTCACACGCGACCCGTATCCGCTCGCTGCTCCGCGAGGACGGTCACGAGGTCGTCTGGCACGCGGAGGTCGACAACTGGACCGAGCGCGAGAGTCAGGTGGCACCCGAGGTCGTCGTGGCGACGGTGCGTTCGATGGATCGCGTGCTCAGCGCCCCCGGTCGCCGGGAGTGCGGTTTTCCGGCACCGATCCTGTTCCTCCAGGACGAAGGCGAGTTCTCGCGACAGCCGTTCCTTCCGGAGCGATTGGTCGACTACGTATCGAGCCCGTTCTCGAGCGAGGAGTTGCTGGCCCGGGTCGACGCCCTGGTCAAGGTGCGCCGGGCGATCGCCCGGAACTACGGGATGGAAACCGACGAGATCGACTCCGGCCTCCAGGCTCTGCCGCCGGCCCGGCTGGCCGGCCGCGTGCGCGCACTGCTCGGGGCGCGGATTCCGCGCTACGAGAAGCCCCTCGGCCCGTACCTCGAGGTGATCGCCCGGGTCGCCGAGTGGGGGGACCGCCGGGATGCGTTCCAGCCCGGCCACCAGGAGCGAGTCGCCTCGCTCTGTTCGCTGATGGCCGATGGCCTGCAACTGGATGACAAGGCGACCAGCGCGTTGCTCCGGGCTGCGATGCTTCACGATATCGGCAAGGTCGCCTTGCCGATGGATGTCCTGCACCACAGCGGGCCTCTCGAGGACTCGCACCTGCGGCTGATCCGCACCCATCCCCGGCGCGGTGCCGACCTGCTGCGGGCCCTCGACCCGGACAGCGACGTCGCCGACGCGGTGCTCTATCACCACGAACGCCCCGACGGCGAGGGCTATTACGGGCGCGAAGCCGAGCGGACTCCGATCGCGGCGCGAATCCTGGCGGTCGCCGAGGTCTACGACGCGATGACGACGAGCCGCCATCGGGAGAGCCTGACCCAGGGGCAGGCCCTGGCCAAGCTGCAGGAGCGGAAGGGCGAGCTGTACGACGCCGAGTGCGTCGACGCGCTGACCGCGAGTCTGCAGGCCGAATCGATGACCGAGACGGTCTCGCTGAGCTAGCCCAGCTTCGCCGCGAAATCGGCCGGATCGCTGACCGGCGCCTCGCAGGTGTGATCGCGGCAAAGCCAGCCGGCGGCCTGATCTGCCGCGGATTCCTTTCCGGCCAGCAAGGGTAGTCCCTCGGGAATCGCTGACGGATCGCCCCAGGCGATGGCGCGCCGGGGCAGATAGCGATCACGGGTGACGGCGAGCAAGGCCCGGGTGTCCTCGGCGGATCGAACTCCGGTGATCGCGATCTCCAGGATCGGCCCGGCGGCGTGGTCCGCGGCCCGGAGCAGCGACGCGTAGGCCGACGGCATTCGCTCGACCGCCGCACGGGAGGCGGACAGCACCGTTTCGGCCGTCCGGCGAAAACGATCGTCGCCGAGATGCGTGGCCAGGCGCAGCAGCAACTCACAGGCCACCCCGGCGCCGGACGGCAGGGCGCCGTCGTGGCGGCTCGCCGTGCGGGCGAGCAAGGTCTCGTGGTCGTCGGACGTGAACCAGAAGCCACCGCCCGCGGGGTCGTGAAAACGATCGATCATCGTCGAGGCCAGCGCCGCCGCTGCCTCGAGGTAGCGCGGATCGAACCCGGCTTCGTAGAGGTCGACGAGTCCGCGGCCGAGGAACGCATGGTCGTCGAGGTAGCCGTTGTACTGGGCCTGGCCGGCGCGCCAGGTCACCCGGAGCCGGCCGTCGATCAACAGGTTGTCGAGCAGGAAGTCGGCGGCTCCACGGGCCGCATCGAGGTCTTCGGGACGGTCGAGGGTCTGGTGCGCCCGGGCAAACGCCGAGATCATCAGACCGTTCCAGGCGGTCAAGACCTTGTCGTCGGTGCCGGGCCGGACCCGTCGCTCCCGGGCGTCCAGCAGTTGCCGGCGGAGCGGACGCAGCCGGGTGTCGAGCTCCTCCTCGGAGACACCCTCGAGGGTCGCCTTCTCGGAAAGGGAGCGTTCGAGCAGCGCCGGGATGTTGTTGCCCTCGAAGTTTCCCTCGTCGGTGACCTCGTAGATCCGCTCGAACAGCGCGGCGTCGTCGGCGCCGAGCACGTCGCGAATCTCGGCGGGAGTCCAGACGTAGAACTTGCCTTCGACCCCCTCGCTGTCGGCGTCGAGGGAGGAGTGGAAGCCGCCGCCGGCGTCGGTCATCTCCCGGCGGACGAAGTCGAGGGTCTCCTCGATCACCCGTCGGTAGAGCGGTCGCCGGGTCAGCAGCCAGGCGTCGAGATAGACCGGCACGAGCAGCGCCTGGTTGTAGAGCATCTTCTCGAAATGGGGCACGAGCCAGCGTTCGTCGACGCTGTAGCGGGCGAACCCGCCGCCGATGTGGTCGTAGATCCCGCCCCGGGCCATCGCGCTCAGGGTGAACTCGGCGGCCTCCAGCGGGACGCATTCGCCGGAGCGGTGATGTTCCCGGAGCAACAGGTCGAGGGCACCGTCGGCGGGGAACTTCGGCGCGGGTCCGAACCCACCCCAGCGGGAGTCGAAGCGCGACGTCCAGTCGGCGCAGGCGCGGCGCAGCTCGTCGAGCCCGACCGGGCTTGCGCCGCCGCCCGCCCCGGTGGTCGCCGAGATCGAGCGGATCCGTTCCGTCAGGTCCCGGGCCGCGCCGTCCACCTGGTCCGGGCGTTTCTCCCAGGCCTGCTGGAGCTGGCGGAGCACGTCGAGAAACGGGGCGCGGCCGTAGCGGGCATCCGGCGGGAAGTAGGTGCCGCCGTAGAACGGCTCGAGGGCCGGGGTCAGGAACATGTTCAGCGGCCAGCCGCCCTGGCCGGTCAGCAGCTGCACCGCGGTCATGTAGATGTCGTCGATGTCCGGCCGCTCCTCCCGATCGACCTTGATCGAGACGAAGTGGCGGTTCAGGAAGTCGGCGACAGCGGGATCCTCGAAGGACTCCCGCTCCATGACGTGGCACCAGTGGCAGGCGGCGTAACCGATCGAAAGAAAGATCGGCCGGTTCTCGCGACGGGCGAACTCGAGGGCCTCGGGACCCCAGGGGTACCAGTCCACCGGGTTGTGGACGTGCTGGAGCAGGTACGGACTGGTCTGCCCCTGGAGGTGGTTCTTCTGCTTCTTCAGCAGAGATCCACGACCGAGTTGCTGCCGCCGAACGGGTTGGGCACGAGAGCGTCGGCGTCCTCGTCGATCATCCAGGTCTTGCCGTCGACGACGTAGCGGAACTCGAACTTCTCGTTCTTGGGGAGCCGGATCGTGGCTGCCCAGCTACCGTCCTTGCGCAGCTTCATCTGGTTGGCCTCGAGGGCCCAGCCGTTGAACTCGCCGGCGACGGCGATGTTGTCGGCCTCGACGCCGGTGAGCTCGAAGACGACCGAGGTCTTATCGGACTTCTTGACAGGTTTCTTCTTCAACATGGCGATTTCACTCCGAAAAACTTGGGGGTCTCCCGCCGACAGGGAACTGCTCTGCCCGGGGAAAAGACAGGGTAGCGCACGCCGAGATTCTTGCCCAGATCGGGTGTCCGGACCGGGTCCGGCCCCTCAGGAGCCGTCCCGCTGTGCCGCCTCTTCGACGCCGTCATCCTCGCCGTCGAATGCCACAAAATCGCGGCTGCCCTCGGCGATCTGCGCATCGGCGCGGTAGACGTGCACCTCGTACTTGAACTCGCCGTCGGTCATCGTTCCGGCGCGGATGACGTCCCGGATCTGGGCGCAGCGCTGTTCATCGGGCTGCAGGTCCATCGGCGGGAACTCGGCCGCCGACGAGCCGACGAGCTGCCGCTCCACGCGGAACGGTTGCTTTTCCTTCTGGCCCCAGCACACGAGGCTGATCATCGCGGTCGGCAGCTCGGGCGCGAGAAACTCCCGATGAGCGGCGGCCCCGGTCGTCTTGACCTCGCCGTCGCGGACGAAGACCGCGGAGGCCGGTTGCATCATCGCGATCGGGCCGATCGTGACCGGGTCGTCGCCGTCGATCTCGGGCCAGGAGCCTTCGATCTTGGTGGTGAGGATCTCGTCGGTCTGGGTCTCGTGGCCGACGAGGACGAGTTCGAAGGGGCCGGGGGCGAAGGAGATCATCGCCTCGAGGACCACCGGCGTACCCGAGGCGCCGACCTTGACCCGTTCGGCGGCGTCCTCACGGACCTTGCCCCGGGAGAGCACCGATAACCCGATATCCCAGGAGGCACCGGGCAGGGGAGAGCCCTCGACGCCGACCTGGATCATCGCCGTGAACTTCCCATCGACGTATCCGGTCGGGATGACCGCTCCGCGAATGCGTCCTTCACCGCTGATCGCATCGGGAGCGGCGAAGGCGGCCATCAGCCGCGACGTGAGCCGCTTGCTACCGCTCTGCAGGAAGATCTGTCCACGGTGATGGACCTTGACGTCGCTGCGGGAAACCCGGACGAGCACCGGAACCGCGGAGTTTCGCGGCAGCCCCTCGGATTCGAAGCTGACGAGATACACACAGCGCATCTGATCCTGGATCGACTTGACGATCTTCTTGGCGCCGATGCCACGCAGGAACGCCTCGCCGCCGGTCTCGGCGGCCATCGAGACCATCGTGTTCTCGGCGTCGGTGATGTGCCGCGTGCCTGCGCCGGGGCCGGCGGCGGTCGGCATGCTCTTGACCTCGATGTTGCCGTATCCGGTCATGCCCTGGGCCTGGATCGTGTAGAAGCGGGCTCCGTGGGCGTTGGCCTCGTCGACGACGCCCTGGAACGTCAGTCCGCTCATCGCGTTGTCGGTGCCGATGGCGGTCAGCGCGTTGTTGCGCCGGATCTGGGTCTGGTTGAAGTAGGTCAGGTAGTGGGCGCCTGGCTTCGAACGCATGCGGTCCGAGAAGTAGAGGATCGCCTTCGGCTGCGGCAGGTCGGCCAGGCGGCCCAGGGTCATCGACAACCGGCGTAGACCCTTCTCGGTCCGCCAGGACTCATCGGCCTGGTAGAGCTTGGCCAGGCTCGCCGCCTCGTCGGCTCCGCGACGCTGGAGCTTGTCCAGCACCTCGGCGATCTGGAGCTCCTCGGAGCGCGCCGTCGGATCCCACCACTGGTTGGTGTCATTTTCCATCGCTTCCAGCCCGGCGAGCACCTCGTCGACGTCGTCGGTCAGGTCGGCGAAGGTCGTCACGTCGCGGCCGCTGGAGACGACCATCGCGCGATTCCCGTTCCCCATCAGGTCGCCGATCATGTCCCGGGCAATCTGCACCGAGCGGATGCGCCCCTCCTGGGTCAGGAACGAGTGGTCGAAGTACAGCAGATAGGTGATCGTCGGTCGGACCGGGACCGGCGCCGCAGGGGTCGTCGCCGGCGTCTCCGATTCCTCCGGCGTCGACGAGGCGACGGTCACCGGGTCGTAGCAGACGGAATCGACCAGGAATTCGTCGATCCGGCGACCCATGACGATCAGCTCGAAGTCTCCCTTCGACAGGCCCCGGATCGACTCCTCGGGCCCCTGGACGGAGACGTCGAGCTGGACCAGCCCGCGTTCCGTCTCCTCGCGCAGCCCGATGTCCCGGGCGCCGGACTCCTGGGACCGAACCGCCGGTTGCACGGCCAAGGTGAGACCCGCCACCAGCAGGAACGCTGCAAATCCCGTCTTTTTCATTCCGAGCATCCTCCGGCGATCGACGCCTCACGCACCATCACGACCGACTCCCTTCTCTCGGGGAGTTCCATGACACCTTTACGGTAGAAGGGGCCTCGGGGTTACGAATCGGGTCCCAGAGCCAGGAAATCTCTACCACCCTCGTAGAACGTCCGGCTCCCGTCTCCGACGACGATCTCGTAGCGATAGTAGCCGTCGCCGAGACTGTTCGCCGGTACCAGGTCGCGAATCTGGGCGCAGACGTCGACCTCGGGTCCGAGTTCGATCGGGGGAAATTCGACCTCGGTGTCTCCGACCAGACGCCGCTGCACCACGAGTGTCGTCGGCTTCTTCCGGTTCACGCAGACCAGGGCGACCAGTGCGGCCGGCCGGCCGGAATCGATCGGCTCCCCCGGCGGCCGGGCCAGCGAGCCGGTCCGTCGGGTCTTCTCGCCGCGCAGGAACGCCCCGTGGGCCGGTTGCAGGATCACCACCGGCGACGCCGTCGCCTGTTCCTTCTTCATGTTCGGCCAGTCCAGGCGGATCTGTCCCGATGCGACGAGGCCGGATCCGGTCTCGTGGGCCACCGCGACGATCTCGTAGGCGCCCGGTTTGAACTGCAGTTCGCTCTCGAAGATCACCCGCACGCCGGGCTGGGGCACGCTGACCCTCCCCGAGGGTTCGGCGCCGACCCGCTCGTCGTGGATCACCGTCGCACCCAGATCCCACGTCGCGCTCTGCAGCGGCCCCGGGGGGAGCGAGAGCTGGAGCAGGCCAATGAACTTGCCGTTGCGATAGCCGGTCGGGATCAGGTTGGTCCGCAGGTCGAACAGGTCGATGCCGGCGGTCTCGCTATCCGGAGAGGCGAAGGCGGCGAGCAGTCGCGCCGTCGCCCGGGCGGACTCGCTCTGGATCACGAGCCGTCCCCGGGATCGGAGCCGGATGTCATCGCGAGTCGGCTCGACGACGATGCGCAACGGTGCGTCCTCGGACAGCCCGGCGGGGTCGAAGCTGGCGATGTAGAGGCAGGAGAAATCGCTCTCGATCCGCCGGGCCATCTTCCCCGGCCCCTGTCCCTGGAGGAAGGCGTAGCCGCCGGTCTCCGAGGCGAGGTTGGCCAGGGTGTGCCGGGTCTGGTTGAAGCGCGCGCCGGACGTGGCCGGTGAGCCGAGGCTCCCGTTGAGTGCCGACGGGTTCTGCATGCTGGTGTCGAAGGTCAACGCCATGCCCTGGGACAGCACCGGATAGAAGCGGATCCCCTGGGCCGCGGCCTCGTTGATGATCCGGTCGAACGGCGCCTGGGCCATCAGCGAGTCGGAGGAGATCACCTGCAACGCGGCGTCGCCGAGCCGGACCCGGTCTCCGAACAAGGCCAGGTAGTGCTCGCCGGCGTTGGACCGCATCGTATCTGCAAAGTAAACCACCGCCTTGGGCGGGTTGAGGTCGGACAGGCGGCTCAGGGTCATCGACAGCCGCCGCATGCTCTTCTCGGCGCGCCAGGTCTCCTCCATCTGGTAGCGCCGGGCCCGGCTGATCGCCCGTTGCACTCCGCTGACCTCCATGCTCGACTCGTTCAGGGTGTCGATGACGTCGGCGACGCGGCTGTCCTCCTGGGTCGCGAAGGTGTCCCACTGGGTGCGGTCGTTCTCCAGCCGATCCAGTGCGGCGACCAGCAGCTCGATGTCGTCGGTCATCGGTTCGACGACGAGCAGCTCGTTGGCGTTGGAGACGATCATCGCCTGATCGCCCTCGTGAAGCAGGTCGCGGAGCAGCTGGCGCGAGAGGGTGATCGCGTTCTGTCGACCGCCGAGGGTCAGCTGCGGCTGATCGAAGTAGAGCATGTATTTCGATCGAGGGTGCGCCGCATCGATCGCTGCGTCGCCGGGGCCGGGTACCACCTCGCCGCCGTCGTCGACCTTCTCCTGGCGTGTGCTTCCGGCCAGCGTCGTCGCGGCGTTGTCCGTCGTACAGTAGCGATCGAGGATGAACTCGCGAATTCTGTGCTGGCCGACCTTGATGCGCAGATCCTCGACCCTGAGATTCGCGGCGATCGACGGGGGACCGACGACGGTGATGTCGACCTGGGCCAGCCGGCGTCCCGAACGCTCGAGCAGACCGATCGTCTGGGGGTCGTCTGCGCCCCTCTTCCGGCCGGAGTCCTCCTGTGCCGCCCCCCGGAGACCGAGTCCGGCAGACAGCACGAGGGCGACGATGATCAGGCGACGTAAGGACACGGTGACTCCGAACGGATACTCCTGTTCAGGTCTACGCTGCAGAACGGTCCAGGGTCAAGCGAGGCGGTTGATTCGGCCACCGGCCGCTGCACCTCCGCCGCATCCGGGGCCAGCCGGAGCCCCGCCGGACCAGGAACCGTACGGACGAAGGGGGTCCTGGGTTATCGGCGGCGGCCCTGGCGATCGACCGCTGTGGATGCCGCCTGATCCAGCGGCAGCAGCAACGACTCGGCGAGGTTCACGTGGGCCGGACGGGTCGCGACGAAGCGGACCACGTCGGCGACGTCGTCGCCGGTGAGCGGGGTCATGTCGGTGTAGACCGCCGCCGCCTTCTCGGAGGCACCGCGGAAGCGAACCTGACTGAACTCGGTCTCGACGAGCCCCGGGTCGACGGTACAGACCCGCACGCCGGTACCCAGGGTGTCCCGGCGCAACCCCTCGTTGATCGCGCGAACGGCATGCTTCGTTGCGCAATAGACGTTGCCTCCCGGGTAGACCTCCCGTCCGGCAATCGAGCCGATGTGCACGACGGTGCCCCGGCCGCGCTCGACCATGCCCGGCACCACCGCGCGATCGACCCAGAGCAGGCCCTTGACGTTGGTGTCGATCATCTCTTCCCAGTCCTGGAGTTCGCCTTCGTACAGCTTGTGCAATCCGCGGCTCAGGCCGGCGTTGTTGACGAGCACCTCGATCGCGACCCAGTCCTCGGGCAACCCGTCGACCGCCTGTTGCACGGCCGGCTGGTCCCGGACGTCGAGGCGCAGGCAGAGCACGTCGGCGGCGCCTCGTTCCCGCAGATCGGGGACCATCGCTTCGAGACGCTCGACGCGCCTCGCCGCGAGCAGGAGACGGGCCCCCTCTCCGGCGAAGGCCCGGGCGCAAGCCTCGCCGATTCCACTGCTGGCACCGGTGATGAAGACAACCTGATCCTGGAGCACGGCGACCTCCTCGTCGGGAGGCAAGGATACCCCGAACCTCAGGAGCCCCGGCCGGGGAGAAAGCTCTCGACCGACAGTTCGCCGTCGCTGCCGATCCACAGGGCGCCGTGTTCGTCGGGGGCGCGAACCAGGATCGCCGTGGCTCCCTCGGTCGGCTTCCCGCCAGCATCGAAGGCGACGGCCAGTCGACCCTCGACGAGTCGACCGTCGATCTCCCGTGCAAGGTGTACGCCCCGGGGCAACCGGGTGCGGTGCAACTCCTCGCCGGAGTCGGTGGCGATCACCCGGCTGACCCGGGGCGCCTCGCGGTACTCGACTCGACAGTCGACACCTCGACGCACCGACTCGACCCGGGCCAGCTCCGCCAGCAGGGCGACCCGTCCCAGTCCGCCGTCATGGACCATCGGCCGGCTGCGATCGAGCAGGCCGGCCGCAGCGGCGAACAGCAGCAGCGAAAACAGCGAGACGACTGCGAGCAGTTCGGCAGGCGTGATCTTCGGTCGAGTGGCCATGGATGTTCTCCCCGGGCGAACATGGGTCCGGCGCCGGGCCCGGACAACCCGGCGGTGGGCGGCCCTCGATCCGGGTCCGCTCACCGTTCGGGGGCGACCGTCTATCGACCGGCGGCGGCCGCCGGGGCGATCGGGCGGAACCCCCGGAGCAGAGGGACCGTATCTCGCGTCGAACGATCCCGGTCCGCGTCCGGGTTGGAGAAAGCCGGCCCCGCCGGGCAGAATGGAGCCGGTAACGGCACGCGGGCGAATTCGGAGCGAGGAGACACCAATGGCACAGATGCACGAGGTCGACTACGAGATCTTCGGCGACGACATGCAGTTCGTCGCGGTCGAGCTGGACCCCCAGGAGGCGGCGGTCGCCGAGGCCGGGGGGATGATGTACATGGAAGACGGTATCCAGATGGATACGATCTTCGGCGACGGTTCGGACAAGCAGCGGGGCATCCTCGACCACCTGGTCGGTGCCGGCAAGCGACTGCTCACCGGCGAGTCGTTGTTCATGACGGTGTTCGTCAACCAGGGGAGCGGAAAGCGCAAGGTCGCCTTCGGCGCGCCGTACCCGGGCAAGATCGTCCCGGTCTCCCTGCCCGACGTCGGCGGCACGCTGATCGCGCAGAAGGATTCGTTTCTCTGCGCGGCCAAGGGCGTCTCGGTCGGCATCGCGTTCCAGAAGAAGTTCGGCGCTGGACTGTTCGGTGGTGAGGGTTTCATCATGCAGCGGCTCGACGGCGACGGCATGGCGTTCATGCATGCCGGCGGCACGCTTGCGGAGAAGACCCTCCAACCCGGGGAGTCGGTGCGTGTCGATACCGGCTGTATCGTCGCGTTCCAGCCGACGGTCAACTACGACATCCAGTTCGTCGGCGGCGTGAAGTCGGCCCTGTTCGGCGGCGAGGGACTGTTCCTGGCCACGCTGAGCGGACCGGGCAAGATCTGGCTGCAGTCCCTGCCGTTCAGCCGGCTGGCGGACCGGATCTTCGCGTCGGCGCCGAGCCAGGGCGGGAAGGCGCGCGGCGAGGGTTCGATCCTCGGCGGCATCGGCCGCATCCTCGATGGAGACAACCGCTTCTAGCCGGCTAGAAGATCGCCTGTTCCGTTCGTCGTCCCGCGGTGAAGTCGAGGGCCGCCTCGGCCAGCGCCGGGGCCTCGGCGATGCAGGAGTTCACCGCGACGCCGCGGTACGAGTTGCCGTACAGCCAGAGGCCCGGGTGACCGACGAGCCGCCGTTCGATGGCGGCGAGTCGTTCGCTGTGACCCAGGGTGTACTGGGGGATGCCCCGGGTGTGGCGCACGATCGTCTGGGTGTACGGTCGGGCGCGAACGCCCATGCAGTGCTCCAGGTCCCGGCGGGAGGCGGTCACGAGCTCTTCGTCGCTGAGCTGCAGGGCCTCCGGATCGTGGGCGCCGCCGATCATCACGGTGATCAGCGTGCTCCCCTCGGGGGCGCGCCCGTCGTAGATGTCCGAGGAGAACAGGGCGCCGAGGATTCGTGCTCCCTGGCCCCGGGGCACGAGGAAGCCGAAGCCCTTCGGGCGATCGCCCATCGCATCCTCGCGGTAGCCGAAGTGCAGGACCGCGACCGGGGCGGGCCGGATCTCGGCCAGGACGGAGGCGAGTTCCGGATCGGTCGACTCGAGGATCTCGGCGGTGACCGGTGCCGGCGTGGCCATGACCACGGCGTCGACGTCGAACGGTGCGCCGTGCTCGGGGTGGATCCGGAAGCCGCGAAGTCCCAGATCGGAGACCGCGCGGACCGGGTGATCGAGCACGAGCCGGTCGCCGAGCTCCCGGGCCAGCGCATCGGTCAGCGTCTGCATGCCGAAACGGAACGAGGTCAAGGTACCCGCCGGTCCACCCGGGCCGCCGGCCGGCCTGGCGTCGCCGTTGTCGGCCTGCTTCCGGGCCTCACGCTGGCGAGCGAGCATCGCCCGGAACAGCGTCCCGTGCTTCTGTTCCATCTCCTGCATCCGTGGAAACGTCGCCCGGAGCGAGAGGGCGCGAGAGTCGCCGGCATGGATACCGCTGACCATCGCGTCGACGAGGATCGACGCCGCGCCGCGGCCGATCCGTCGCGCGGCGAAATCGAAGACCGACTCGTCGTCGTCGGAGGAGCGCTTGGGGATCAACGGCTCGAGCAGTAGCCTGAGCTTCGCCGTGGCGCCGAGGATGTCCGAGCGCAGGAACTCGGCCGCGCCGCCGGGCACCCGGCGCAACGCGCCGCCGCGAAAGATGTAACGGACGCGGGCATCGTCCCGGGAGGGCAGCAGCTCACTCTCGATGCCCAGGCGTCGCGCCAGCACCAGGGTCGTCTTGGCGCTGTCCAGGAACCCGTTCGGTCCCCACTCGTGGAGGAAACCGTCGACCCGTTCGCTGCGCAGGTAGCCGCCCGAGCGGCTGGAGCCCTCGAGGCACAGGATGCGGACGGGGGACGCCGAGCGAGCCGACCGTTCGATCATCTCGTAGGCTGCGGTCAAGCCGGAGACCCCGGCCCCGATGACGGCGATCGTTCTGGCTTCTTCAGACGAGGACAACGCGGCTCTCCGTCGGGATGTTGGGGCTACTCACCGTGCACGGTGCGGACGACGGCCTCCACACTCTCCAGCGGCGTGTCGGGCAGGATGCCGTGACCGAGGTTGAAGATATGCCCGGGGAGCGACGATGCCTCCGCGATCACCCGGCGGGTCCGTTCGGCGACGACGTCGGGGGAGGCGAACAGCGTCGTCGGGTCCAGGTTGCCCTGGAGCGGGAACTTGCCGCCGAGCTGGGTCGAGGCGACCGACAGCGGCGTGCGCCAGTCGACGCCGACCACGTCGGCTCCACTGCCGGCGATCTCGTGCATCAGGTGGGCCGAGTTCAGCCCGAAGTAGATCTTCGGCACTCCCGAGGGTTCGAGCCGTTCCATGATCTGACGCACCCAGCGCAGCGAGAACTCACGGTACTCCTCGACCGCCAGCAGACCGGCCCAGCTGTCGAACAGCTGGATCGCCTGGGCGCCGGCGTCGATCTGGGCCTGGAGGTAGTCGGCGGTCAGCACGGTCAGCTTCTCGAGAAGCTCGTTCGCCGCCGCGGGAGCGCCGAACAGCATCCGCTTGACCTGGGAGAAGCTCTTCGAGGCCGAGCCCTCCACCAGGTAGACGGCGAGGGTGAAGGGTGCCGCGGCGAAACCGATCAGCGCCGCGCGGTCGTCGAGTTCCTGGCGCAGCGTTCGCACCGTCTCGAACACGTACGGGACCGATTCCCGGACGTCGGTGGTCGTCAGCGCGCGGATCTGTTCGGCGGTGCGGATCGGCTCGTCGAGCACGGGCCCCGGCGCGAAGCGGACCTTGATGCCCATCGCCTCGGCCGGGATCATGATGTCCGAGAACAGGATCGCGGCGTCGAAGCCGAAGCGCTCGATCGGCTGCAGCGTGACCCGCGCCGCAAGCTCGGGAGTCCGGCACAAGGTCAGGAAGTCGGTCTTCGCCCGGACCTCGCGGTACTCCGGCAGATAGCGTCCGGCCTGTCGCATGATCCAGATCGGGGGTCGGTCGCCGCGTACGCCGCGGCAGGCGTTCAGGAATAGTTCGCTCATTCGTCTTGCAGGACCGCCTTGGCGATCGTGTTCAGCTGCATGAAAGAAGTGCCCTCGTAGATCTTGCCGATCTTGGCGTCGCGGTAGAGTTTCTCCACCGGATATTCGGTCGAGTATCCGTAGCCGCCGAACAGTTCGACGGCGGCCGAGGTGACGTACTCCGCCGCCTCGCTGGAGTAGATCTTGGCCATCGCCGCCTCGGTGACGAACGGCTTGCCCGCATCCCGCAGTCGCGCGGCGTTGTAGACCAGCAGCGTCGCCGCCTCCAGCTGCAACCGGCAGCGCGCCAGCTGATGCTGGACCGCCTGGAAGCCCGAGATCGGCCGGCCGAACTGCTCCCGTTCCTTGGTGTAGCGGGTCGCCGCGTCGAGGGCCGCCGCGGTCACGCCGAGCATCTGGGCGCCGATGCCGATCCGACCTTCGTTGAGGGTCTCGATGGCGTACTTGTAGCCCTTGCCGACCTTGCCCAGCACCCGGTCGCCGGGGATCCGGCAGCCGTCGAACTGCAGCTCGACGGTGCTCGAGGCGCGGAGGCCGAGCTTGCTCTCCTTCTTGCCGATGGTGAAGCCGGCATCCTCGCGTTCGACGATGAATGCGGTGATGCCCTTGTACCCCTGGGAGGGGTCGACGTTGGCAAACACGAGAAACAGGCCGGCCTCGCCGCCGTTGGTGATCCACAGCTTGTGACCGTCGAGGACCCAGTCGTTGCCGTCCTTCTCGGCGCGGCAGGCCAGGGCGAAGGCGTCGGAGCCGGAGCCGGCCTCGGACAGCGCATAGGCCGCCACGGTGTCGCTGGCGACCCGGGGGAGCCACTTCTTCTTCTGCTCGTCGGTCGCCAGCCGGCAGATGGCGTTGTTGAACAGCGTGTTCTGGACGTCGACGAGGACGCCGACCGCCGCGTCGGCCCGGGAGATCTCCTCGACCGCCAGGACGGACTGGAAGAAGTTGCCGCCGGAGCCGCCGTACTCGTCGGGGATATCGACCGCCATCACGCCCATCTCGAACAGCTGGCGCAGCAGGTCGGCGTCGTACTGGCCGGCTGCCTCCATCGCCCGGGCGCGGGGGGCGATCTCCGCCTGGGCGAAGTCCCGGATGGCGTCCCGGAACATCTGCTCCTCCTCGGTGAGGACGGTCAGGGCGGGCACGAAATCGGTCGACATGCGGAACCTCCAGGGGCCGATGAAACGTACGGGAGCGGCGGAAATCGATCGCGAACCCGTATTATGGCGCATCCATGGTAGGTTCGCGCAATCTGGAGACTCGGCGGCCCTGTGCGCCGTGGTCCCGATCCATCGAGGAGGCAGTGCAATGGCCAAGATCACTCTCAAAGGCAACCCCTGCAACACCAACGGCGAGTTGCCCCGGACCGGCAAGGCCGCGCCCGATTTCCGCCTGGCCGACGGCGACCTGACCGACCGCACCCTCGCCGACTGGGCCGGCAAGAAGAAGGTCCTCAGCTTCGTCCCCAGCCTGGACACGCCGGTCTGCCAGACCAGCACCAGGACGTTCAACGAGCGCGCCGGCGCGATCGGCGACGCCGTCGTGCTGGTGATCTCGGCCGACCTGCCGTTCGCGATGGGTCGCTTCTGTGGTGCCGAGGGGCTGACCAACGTGGTCCCGCTGTCGCTGGTCCGCGGCAAGAACGCCGCCAAGGACTACGGCGTGCTGATCACCGACGGCCCGCTGGAGGGGTTGACGGCCCGGGCGATGGTTGTCCTCGACGCCGACAACAAGGTGCTCCACACCGAGCTCGTACCGGAGATCGCCCAGGAGCCCGACTACGACGCCGCTCTGGCGGCGCTGTCCTAGCTCCCCGTCCCTCCCCCGGCGACGGGCCCGGGGTTGACCCGGGCCCCGCTCCGGCACGACGTTCCCGGAGCGTCGGGGAAGGGGAAGGCTGAAGGCTCGTGGGATACCAGATCGAAGGCAGCGGTCTGCGGAAGACGTTCGTCAATCGACGCTCGGTCCGCGAACTGCTGCGTAAACCGTTCGCTGCGCCCGGCACCACCGAGGCGCTCCGCGGCGTGGACATCGGGATCGAGGAGGGCGAGATCTTCGGCCTGCTCGGGCCGAACGGCGCCGGCAAGACGACGCTGATCAAGATCTTCTGTTGCCTCGTCCTGCCCGACGAGGGCCGCGCGACGATCGACGGGGTCGACACCTCCGGCGACGAGAAAGAGGTCAAGCGGCGCATCGGCCTGGTGCACAGCGACGAGCGCTCCTTCTACTGGAGGCTGTCGGCCCGGCAGAACCTGCGCTTCTTCGCCCGGCTGTACGACGTCCCGACGGCGACCCGGGAAGGGCGGATCCAGCAGCTGCTGGACAAGGTCGACATGGGCGCCGCCGCCGATCGGCCCTTCTCGGGCTACTCGTCGGGGATGAAGCAGAAGATCGCCATCGCCCGGGCGCTGCTCCACGATCCGCCGATCCTGTTCATGGACGAGCCGACCCGCAGCCTCGACCCGGCATCGGCCCTCGATCTGCGGCAGTTCATCCTCGAGGAGCTGAAGCAGCGCGACGGCAAGACGATCGTGCTGGCGACCCACAACCTGCGCGAGGCCGAGGTGCTGTCGGACCGGATGGCGATCCTCGCCGGTGGGCGGGTGCAGCAGATCGGCACGGCGGGGGAGATCCGCCGTTACGGCTTCGAGCGGCCGTCCTACGTGCTGGAGACCGACGCCGGTGCCGATCCCCGGGGACCGTTCGAGAGGATCTCCGAG
The DNA here is from genome assembly GCA_942490715.1 of uncultured bacterium. Taxonomy (GTDB): domain Bacteria; phylum Acidobacteriota; class Polarisedimenticolia; order Polarisedimenticolales; family Polarisedimenticolaceae; genus CALNYP01. Next base: position 81,433 of record CALNYP010000056.1, on the reverse strand, counting down.
GAGACGATCGACGACCTGCAGCGGATCACCCTCTCCCTCGAGGACGGCGTGAGCTTCGCCGACCTGATGCGGGCGCTGCTTGCCGCCGGCGTCCCGGTCCACGCCTGCGATCGCATCGAGCCCGATCTGGAACAGGCGTTCTCGCGAGTGCTGGGCGATGTGGAGCAGGACGGATGATCCGGCAGCTGGCCAAGCCGCTGGCGTTCGTGATCCGCGACTTCCAGTCCGAGGTCTCGTATCGCCTGGCCTTCCTGCTGCAGGTGTTCGGCATCCTGCTGACGTTGCTCGCCTTCTTCTACATGACGAAGATGATCGACCCTGGCACCGCGGGACTCGACGGGATCCCGCCGTTCGAGTGGATGCTGATCGGCCTGGCGTTCCAGTTCTATTTCTCCACCGCGCTGTTCGCCTTCTCGGCCAAGATCCGCCAGGAACAGATGATGGGCACCCTCGAGGCGATGCTCGTCTCGCCGACCCCGACCTCGGTGGTCGTCTTCTCCTCGGCGGCCTGGGACTTCACCTACGGCGGCATCCGCATCGGCCTCTACCTGCTGTTCGCCACCCTGGTCTTCGGCGTGCACCTGCACACCGCCGGTCTGAGCGCGCTGGTGCTCGGCGTCGTGCTGATGCTGCTGTCGTCGATCGGTCTGGGGATCCTCTCGGCCTCGTTCATCATCTATTTCAAGAAGGGCGACCCGATCAACTACCTGCTCAGCGGGATGACGACGTTCCTCGGAACCGTCTTCTTTCCCGTCGAGCAGCTGCCCGCGTGGATCCGGCCGCTGTCGGAGTATCTGCCGATCACCTGGTCGCTGCGCATCGTCCGGGGGACCCTGCTGCAAGGCAAGACTTTCGACGACCTGAAGCGAGAGCTGGTCGCCCTCGCGGTGATCACGACGATCCTTCTGCCGCTGGGGCTGTTCTGCTCCCGTTTCGCGATCCGCCGGGCCAAGCGCGAGGGCAGCCTGATCCAGTACTGACCTGGCCCACCTCCCGGTCCCGCGGGCAGGAGGTGGGGAAGCGATTCAGTCCTTGCACAGTCCGGGCAATCCCGGCGGCGTGTCGGCCTTGTCACAGGACTGTCCGCCGAGGCAATCTGCGGCCACGTTGCAAATCGGCGCTCCCGCAACGATCAGGCCATAGGTGTTGGAATCTCCTGGATCGGACAGGATGATGACCTTGTCGATCAAGATGCTGCCCGGGCCACCATGGTCCGTGAGTGGCCCGGGGACCGTGTGGCTATCGTGGTGGCCAAGGGTCTGCAACAAGGCGCCAAGCACCTGCGGGCCAGGGGCCAGGTTCCCTGGCGTAGACGGATGGGCGATCGCACCGGATTCGTTCTGGTCGGCTAGCGGCGGTGTGCTTGCCGAAGTCCCGGGCAAGTTGTTCCGGGCCGCCAGACGCAGGTAGCTGCCCACGTCGGTGGGGCTCCAGGCCTGCTCGCTGAAGTCGCAACCATCCGACGGGTCACAGTGGTAGTCGGTCACCACGCATTGATCGTCGCAGTCGAGCTTCTTCTCGCAGGTGGCCCCGGCGTTCCAGCCGCCCACGCAAGTATTCCCGATGCAGTCACCATCCGCGTCGCACTCGGCGTCGGTGGAACAGGCTTCGGCGATCCGCCAACCGCTCGAGCAGCATAGGTCGATTCCGGCAGGGCAGAGGTTCGAGTCGCAAAGACCGTCGTTGCCGCTACAACTGAATGGCTCGACGCCTGGGGCGGAGAACGTGCCGCTGCAGGGTTGGCCAGCTGCCGGGCAGAATCCGGTCTCGACGCGGAGAACCGAGGCGATGAAGCGCACGTCCGGTTTCGAAGTCGATCCGGGTGTGACCCGCATCACCGCGTTCCTCTGCTGTTCATCCAGCGGGAACGGGTCGGCGATGATATGCATCGACGACTCGGTTACGGCAACTTCTCCCGCGAAATTATTGACCAGCACCGAGGCACTTGCCTCTGCAACGGTGCATGCGTCAACGCAGGCTGTGTCGCCGGAAGTGCAGGTGGGTGTGCAGGCCGTGGCCAGTTCGGTGGCATAGTCAGGCGTGATCCGGGCGGCCATCTTTGCGCCGTGTATAACGATGTGGCCGCCTGCACCGCCACCGTCGACCTCAAGGTATCGATGTGACTTCTCGCTGTAGACACTGGACAGCAAGACTTCGACCGGGGCCCCCTGGCTGATCACGTGGAAATTCGTTCGGTTCACGTTGGCGATGTTGCTCCAGGCGCCAACCGTCACCGGTGTCGTGGGGCCGGCTTTGATCAGATATGCGGTATTCGTGCTCGCAGCTGTGGCGTTACCATCGCCGAACACCATGTTGTCAATGAACTTCGCCGCCGACGTCGGCTCGTTGAGGAAGACGTTGGCGATGGTAGCCCCTTTGGATCGCATTCGGTTGACGATGACCTCGCTGGCCGGTTCTTCGATCACAACTCCGGCGCCGCGGAGTTGTATCTCTCGGAGCACGAATCCGTCGCTGCTGCCGGTCACCAGGATGCCCGGAGAGTTCGGGTCATCCCAGTTCAGCTGAACCCAGGCGCCGTCCCCCATCATGATCAGGTCTTCCGGGTCGTGGACGAACAGCGTTGTGTCCAGCGAATACGGTGATCCACTTCCCCTGGCGCCGCCAGTGAACAGCACCGCGCTCTGCTTCTGTGGTTCCGCAGCCGCCAGGATCGCAGAATCGATCACGCTCTGGATGACGGCCGCTGACATCGTGGGATTGACCTCGTAAACCATTCGGGACTCCAGGTACTGGCGTCCGCCGGATGTCATCGATCCGCCGATCTCGTTGAGATCCGGTCGGCTGGGCGGGTCGTCCACTCCTGCCGCCGAATCGCTCACGTAGCGTGTTTCCGCGCCGTCCCACAGCGTCGAGCTGAAGTCCGTCGGCTGCGTGTATCGTTCCGTGGCGCTCTGCTCGACGGAGAAACGGTTGCCGACCGCCACGAGACCGATCGGAGGTCCCTCGCTGAATCCGCTCAACCGGACGGGTACGTAAGGAGTGCCCGGGGCAGCGTCCTGGTCGAACTGGTTGTCCTTCATCAGGATCGGCCCCATCGACTCGATGAATACCGCCCAGTCGCCCGTGAGGTCATAGATCTTGTTTCCGATCAGCGTGATCGGGATCGGGTTTCCCGACCTCCCCTGGGTTCCCCCCCAGACAAACATGTTCGATCCGATGGAAATGCTGTCCCGGATCGTGTAGTGACCTGTGGACCGCATCAGCAGGTCGCCAATCTGGTTCCCCTCGAACCACCCGCGTTGAACGTGGAAATCGCCCCCGTATTTCCTGCGACGTACGTCGGGGGTCGTGTTCGTCGGATCCTGGTCGTACACGCAGTCACAACTGCTATCGGGGGACGGGAGGCCTGTCGTCCCTTTTCCGTTAATCAGCCCTTCCTCCGCGTAGGTGCCCGGCACACGTCGTGCCGGCTCGTCGAGATCAAGATCCTCAGGGTCGACGATCAACTCCCGGCAGTCGTTCTCGCTGCAGGAGCCTGGGCTATCCATTCCCTTGCACGCCGGCTCCGTTCCATCGCAAGCCGGCAGCGGCACCGGTCCGGTGAGGAAACACGATACTTCCGGGTCGTCCTGGCAAAACCCCGGTTGGTACTTCGGCGTCAGATAGCGATTCAAGACAAAGTCCGGATCGGTGGTGATGCCGACCGCGTTGGCGATGAACTGGCTATCCCAGATCCATTCGTTCAGCGCATTCTGGTCCTCGAGGGCGATGCCGAAGAAGTTGTTCTCGAAGACGGACCGACGAATCGTGATCTCCGAGTTCTGCACGTCGTAACTGCCGACGCGCAATCCGATGTAGGCGTTGCGGAAAGTCGAATCGATGTGGCCTGCCCCGGCGTCGGCGACCCCGGACCTGCCAGAGTCCCCGGTCGTGATCGACTCCAGCCAGCCGATGGCGCGGTCATCCGGTGTCTCGCAGTTGCTCGCCGGGTTCTCTGTATCGCAGTCCTCATGAGACGCGTCCAGAAGACCCGTGGCGTCGACCGTGTCGGGTGCCTTCGCGCACCAGCCGGAGTAGTAGTTCACCAGTCCGTCACTAGGGTCGAGGCGCCCGCAGTAGGACTCATCGACCGCGACGACCCAGCAGGTCGGCCAGCTGACGTTTGGCGGGTCGCTGGGATCCGCTAGATCTGGGCAACCTCCATCCCAGATCAGGTTGCGGAAAGTCGTATCGCGCGTCCCCTCCATGTGGAGGATCACCCGCACATCCTCCATGCTGGTGCCGCGATCTGGATTCTCCCACTTGATCACGACGCCGTCTCGCGATTCTCCGATCAGCCGAACGCCATGCTTGCCTTCGATATGGAGAGTCCGGTGGACCGGATAGACACCGTCCGGAAAGAAGACGACGTTCGGGCCCTGGTGGGCCGCAGCTCCCGCCGGAAGTCCGAAACCACCGAGAAGATCGAGCGCCGACTGGATCTCTTCCGTGCAGTCATTGTCGCTTGACGGTGTGTTGCAGCCGTTCAGGTGATCCGAAACATTAATCCAGGTTGAGGGGAGAACGGGTGGATCGCTCGAGGCGTCGAACTGGATCGGTTCGATGTTGCAGTCCGACGCGCAGCCATCTCCGTCTGCGTCATTTCCATCATCGCACTGCTCGGAGCCTTCCATGAGCCCGTCACCACAATTCAGCGAGCAGCTGTTGTCGCAAACATCGGTATCGACCGCATTGCCGTCGTCGCATTGCTCGCCGGCATCCAGGATTCCGTCGCCACAAGTGGGTAAGGTGCAGTCGTTGCGGCAGCCGTCGGAGTCGACGTCGTTGCCGTCGTCGCAGTCCTCGCCGGTGTCCAGAATCCCGTCGCCACATGTTGGCGAGGTGCAGTCGTTTCGGCAGCCGTCGGAGTCTTCATCGTTGCCGTCGTCGCAGTCCTCGACCCCGTCCTCCAGAATCCCGTCGCCACATGCTGGCGGCCGTGCACGTCGTCCAGGCACGCGTCCGTGTTGTCTGCGTTGCCGTCGTCGCAGTCCTCGCCGGTGTCCAGGATTCCGTCGCCACAGGTCGGCGAGGTGCAGTTGTTGCGGCAGCCGTCGGAGTCGACGTCGTTGCCGTCGTCGCACTGCTCGCCGGGATCCAGGATTCCGTCGCCACACGTCGGCGAGGTGCAGTTGTTTCGGCAGCCGTCGGAGTCGACGTCGTTTCCGTCGTCGCACTGCTCGCCGTTATCCACCTCGGCGTCACCACAGTAGTTGGTCAGGTGCAGTTGTTACCGCAGGCGTCGTCTTCGACGTCGTTGCCGTCGTCGCACTGCTCGCCGGGATCCAGGATTCCGTCGCCACACGTCGGCGAGGTGCAGTTGTTGCGGCAGCCGTCGGAGTCGACGTCGTTGCCGTCGTCGCATTGCTCGCCGGTGTCATGGACTCCATCCCCACAGGAAGCTGGGCTGCAGTCCGTCCGGCAAGCGTCGGGAGCCGAGTCCGAGTTCGAGCCGCCGTCGTCGCAGTCCTCGACTCCCACGAAGACGACACCATCGCCGCAAGTGGCATGGGTGCAGTCGTTGCGGCACGCGTCCGTTTCGGTGGCGTTGCCGTCATCGCACTCTTCACCAGAGTCAATGATCCCATTTCCGCAAAGGGTTTCGCTTTGGCAAGCCGCCGAACAGCCGTCCCCCGAGATGTTGTTTCCGTCATCGCATTGCTCGAGGTGCTGAGGCTCGACGATGTCGTTTCCGCAGGGAACATGAAGTTCGCCAAAAACCACGTCGTCGAAGTAGTAGTCGTACCCGGCAGTGTCGAATGAGCCCATTGAAAGCATGATCCTTGCGTCTGTCTTGAGACCGGGCGTGGTGGTGAAGTAGACGGCATGACTGTCCATCGTCGTCGTCAGATCGACGATCGGGTGAGGCGTTGTGATGTACTGCGTGAATGGCGACCCATGTTGCTGCAGGCGAACCTGAACACGATCGGCGTTCTGATTGCGACCGCGGAACCTGAACACGTGCGGAGCGTTACCGTTGAGCGTGCTCGGCCGTTGGTACATCTGGACGTTGTCTCCGTCCAGCAGGATGTCGACGTGCGCCTCTTGGTCGATTTCCGAGAATGTCGCGCTCACGATGTTGGTATCGTTGGTCTTGCCCCAGGTGCTCCAGTTGTTGAGGCCATCGTCGAAATCGTGGTTCTCCAGCAGGTTCGTGATCGGAACTTCTGGCGCGCAGAAACTGCTACAGCCGTCCCAGTTCACGGTGTTTCCGTCATCGCAGGCTTCCCCGGACTGGACGTTGCCGTCGCCGCAGACGGATTCGATGGTGCAGAGCGGTGAGCAACCGTCGGCGGGGAGGTTGTTGCCGTCATCGCACTCCTCGAGCCCCTCGGTCACGCCGTCGCCGCAGACGGACTCCAGCGCGCAGGAGGCCGAACATCCATCGCCATCGTTCTCGTTCCCGTCATCGCAGCTCTCTCCGGAATCCACGACGGCGTCGCCGCATCCCGCTGTCTCGCAGTTTGTCCGGCAGGTCGCGTCCGCGGATTGGGAATTGAAGGCGCCGTCGTCGCATTCTTCGCCTGTATCCAGGATCCCGTCTCCGCAGGCTTGCGGAGTGCAGTCCGGCCGGCACACCGCATCGGGTTGGTCGGAGTTTGCGCCCCCTTCGTCGCAGAGTTCATCGTTGTTGATGTCTCCGTCTCCGCAGAAATTGATCACGCAGTCGTTGCCGCAGAGGTTGTCATTGTCGCTGTCACCGTCATCGCACTCCTCGATTCCTTCTCTCAGGAATCCGTCCCCGCATGCTGCGACCTCGCAATCTCCGACGCACTCGTCGGTATTGCTCGCGTTACCGTCGTCGCAGTCCTCTCCAGAATCGATGACGTTGTCGCCGCAGTCGGCGAGTGCGCAGTTGGTCCGACAGGCGTTCGGTGTGACATCCGAATTGAGTGGGCCGTCGTCGCACTGCTCGACGCCCGCGAAGATCACTCCGTCACCGCAGGACGCGGCTGTGCAGTCGTTTCGGCAGGCGTCTGTATCGCTGGTGTTTCCGTCGTCGCAGTCCTCGCCGGCGTCCTGAATCATGTCGCCGCACCGTTGGTCGGTGCAGTCCGTGCGGCAGTCGGCGTCGGGCGCGTCGGAGTTGTTGGTGCCAAGATCGCAATCTTCGCCCGAGTCGAGGTTGCCGTCGCCGCAGCTACTTTCGTTCTGGCATGCCGCGGAGCAACCATCCCCCGAGACGTTATTACCGTCGTCGCATTGCTCGAGATGCTGAGACTCGATGATGTCGTTTCCGCAGGGAACGTGTAGTTCGCCGAAGACTACATCGTCGAAAAAGTAGTCGTACCCGGCGGTGTCGAATGAGCCCATCGAAAGCATGATCCTTGCGTCGGTCTTGAGGCCGGGCGTGGTGGTGAAGTAGATGGCATAGCTGTCCATCGCCGTCGTGAGATCGACGATCGAGTGAGCCGTTGTGATGTACTTCGTGTATGGCGATCCATGTTTCTGCAGGCGAACCTGAACACGATCGGCGTTCTGATTGCGACCGCGGAACATGAATACGTGCGGGGCGTTACCGTTGAGCGTGCTTGGCAACTGGTACATCTGGACGTTGTTGCCATTGAGCAAGATGTCGACATGCGCTTCACCGTCGACGACCGCGAATGTGGCACTCACGGTGGAGGTTCCGTTGATCTTGCCCCACGTGTTCCACAGATCGAGTCCGTCGCTGAAGTCGTGATTGTCCAGCAGGTTTGCGATCGGAACTTCTGGTGCGCAGAAATCATTGCAGCCATCCCAGTTCGCGGTGTTTCCGTCATCACAGGCTTCCCCGGACTGAAGCACCCCGTCGCCGCACACCGCCGCAGCCGCAGGCGATGCCGGCTGGATGCTGAATGTCAACAGGGTGATCGCAGCTACCGTGGTCAGTTTCATGAGAAGCCTCCGTCGTAGGATGCCGTTCATCGGAGGCGCTGTGATCGCGACCGGAGTTGCGGTCGAGCCGACGCCCCCCCCCTTGTGTCCTTCCGCGAGGATACCCTCAGCACCGGTTCGAAATCGACAACTTCACCGGACCATGAGTAGTTCTCACGATTGACACGATCGAGCCGGGCGGGGTAGCCTTCCGGTTCGGTACGAGCAGTTTCCTGCAGTTCCGCCCACAGGCGGTTTAGGAGTAGTTCTGTGTCCAGCGAATTCCCCGCACCTCCCGCCGGCGAAACCATCAAGATCGAAAACGGACGCTGCGTCGTCCCCGACCGACCGATCGTCCCGTTCATCGAAGGCGACGGCATCGGTCCCGACATCTGGGACGCCACGCGCCGGGTCATCGATGCGTCGGTCCAGAAGGCCTTCGACGGGAAGAAGGCGATCGCCTGGTACGAGATCTACGCCGGCGAGAAGGCGAACGACACCTTCGGCGAGTGGTTGCCCCAGGCCTCCGTCGAAGCCGCCCGGCAGTTCAAGGTCGCGATCAAGGGTCCGCTGACGACCCCTGTCGGCGGCGGCATCCGCAGCCTCAACGTCGCCCTGCGACACCTGCTCGACCTCTACGCCTGCGTCCGTCCGGTGCGCTGGTTCGAGGGCGTCCCCTCGCCGGTCAAGCGGCCCGGCGACCTCGATGTCGTCATCTTCCGGGAGAACACCGAGGACGTCTACTGCGGCATCGAGTGGGAGTCGGGCAGCCCCGAGGCCAACGCGCTGATCGAGATGTTCGCGAAGGAGTACGACAAGAAGATCCGGGCGGGTTCCGGCATCGGCATCAAGCCGATCTCGCCCTTCGGCTCCAAGCGACTCGTCGGCCAGGCGATCCGCTACGCGATCGCCCACGGACGCGACAGCGTGACCTTCGTCCACAAGGGCAACATCATGAAGTTCACCGAGGGCGCCTTCAAGGAGTGGGGCTACGAGCTGGCCCGGGACGAGTACGCCGAGCAGACCGTCACCGAGGCGCAGGTCTGGGACGACTTCGACGGCAAGGCTCCCGAGGGCAAGATCGTGATCAAGGACCGCATCGCCGATGCGATGTTCCAGCAGATCCTGCTCCGGCCGAAGGAGTACTCGGTGCTGGCGATGCCCAACCTCAACGGCGACTACCTGTCCGACGCCTGCGCGGCCCAGGTCGGCGGGCTGGGCATGGCGCCGGGGGCGAACCTCTCCGACGAGATCGGCTTCTTCGAGGCGACCCACGGCACGGCGCCGAAGTACGCCGGCAAGGACATGGTCAATCCGGGTTCGCTGATTCTCTCGGGGGTGATGATGCTCCAGCACATGGGCTGGAACGCGGCCGCCGACTCGATCGATCGGGCCCTCGGCGAGACGATCAAGCAGAAGACGGTGACCTACGATCTCGAGCGTCAGATGGAGGGCGCGAAGAAGGTCAAGTGTTCCGAGTTCGCCGACGCGATCATCAAGAACCTGTGACCTTGCGCGCCTCGGGGGCGAGTCCGAGGGCATCGGCCAGTCGGTCGATCGCCGCGGAGGCGGGAGCCTCGTAGACGAGGTTCTCGACCTCGCGCAGGTCGGTCGGAAACGGCAACCGGCGCACCGCGGCGATCGATTGCAGCAAGGTCTCAACGGCGTCGTCGGCCGAGCCGGCGTTGCCTTCGATCAGCCGCCTGGCCATTCGCGTCAGCGCGGCTCCGGCGGCGAACCCCAGCGACGGGCCGTCGAGCCGGATCGCCTCGGCCCGGGCCTCTTCGAGCAGCTCCTCGATTCGCAACGGTCGTAACGTCGGCTGGTTGAACTCCTTGCGCAGTTGCGAGTGCAGGACCCACTCGGAGGCGACGCGCAGGGCCGGCGGCGGTGGGGCGCCGAGTCCGGCGAAGCGGCGCATCCACGGTGCGTGACGTTCGTGGAGCCGCCGATAGACGTGCTCGACGTCGAGCAGCGTCGACTCCAGAATCCGATCCAGCACGGCACTCTGCTCGTCGCGGAACAGCGTATCGATCGAGAAGTTCTCCTCGCCCATCAGCGCGTGGAGAATGTCCCGGACCTCGCCGGGGCGCCGGGCGCCGAACGCGTCGTCCAGGGCGGTGCGGATGCCCTGCCACTTCTCGTCGCCGGGGTAGGGGGTGATCACGCCGATCAGGTCGTACTTCGGTGCGTGCATTCCGGCCACCGCGAGATCGGCCTGCTCGCCGCTGATCCGCGAGGTGACCTGGACCCGGACCGTCAGCACGCGGATGTCGCCCTGCTCGAGAACGGCCGGGTCGTCGTGGCGGGTCTCGAATGCCGGCGGTTCGGGGAGGGTCGCGTCGAACAGCAATCCCGCGGCGACGTTGGCCACGACCCGGACCGCGTCCGCCTCTTCGGCGATGACGACCCGCTCGTAGATCTCCCGGGCGGAGCCCTCGGCGGGGTGATTGCTTCGCGCCCTGGACAGGGTCTCGAGAAACGGCTGGTCATCGAACCCGGGAAACAGCTGCCGGGCCAGCTCGACGACCCGACCGGCGTACTGCAACACCTGCCGGGGCTCGATCCCCGAGATCTCGTCGAAGAACCAGCCGCAACTGGTGTACATCAGCTGGGCGTGGCGCTGGAGCTCCAGGCAGCGCAGCGCGTCGATCCGCTCGGACGGCTCGGCGGAGGTGAAGCCGTGTACGCGCAGGAAGCGGTCTACATTGGCCGGCGAGCGATCGAGCACGACGTCGATGTAGTCGTCCCGGGCCGCCCACGGATCGGCGAACCAGGCCTTCCCGCGCTTCTCGAAGCGCGGCGCCACGTCGTCGCGCAGCCCGTCCAGGGCGGCGCGCAACGGTTCCCGCCAGCGCTGGTTCCAGTCATCGTTGCCACCGGTGTGGCAGCCGCAGTCCCGGCTCCAGCGGCCGAGCCCGTGGGCGCAGCTCCAGGCGGTGTTCTCGTGGATCCGCGCCTCGCCATCGGGCGGATGCCGGGCCAGGAACTCGCCGTAGTTCGTCAGCCGCGCACCGGCATCCCGTTCGACGGCGTCGAGAGCCCAGGCCAGCGCCATCTCGCCGAACAGATGGTGGTGTCCGTAGCTCTCCCCGTCGGTCGCCAGATGGACCAGCTGAGGCCCCGGTTGTTCGTCGTCGAAAGCCGATAACAGTCGATCGGCGAACCCGTGGCCCCGGGAGAGCAGGCGCTCGAAGGCGACGCCCCGGGCCAGCGCACCGTCGTAGAAGAAGACCGCGATCTCCCGGCCCGAGGGCAGCCGGACCGACCAGGGGCGACGGGTGTCGATCTTGTCGCCGTCGACACCACGCCAGCGGCCGCCGGAGAGCGGGCGCACCGAGTGAGCCTGGTGCGGTGCCAGCACGGTGAAGCGGATGCCGTACTCCGCGAGCATGTCCAGACTCGCCAGATCGACGGCGGTCTCGGGGAGCCACATCCCCTCGGGAAGCCGGCCGAAGCGGTGCTCGAAGTCGCGGATGCCCCAGCGCACCTGCGTCCGTCGGTCCCGCGGGTTGCACAGCGGAAGGATCGGGTGGCTGTAGACCTGGGCCATCGCCGATCCGTGCCCCGAGAACCGCTCGGCGCTCCGGCGGTCGGCATCGAGGATCGCCTGGTAGGTCTGTGGCGTGTGACGCTCGAGCCAGCTCAGCAGCGTCGGACCGAAGTTGAAGCTGATCGAGGCGTAGTTGTTGACGATCCGGGCGACCCGCTCGTCGTCGTCGAGGATCCGCGCCGTGGCGTTCGGGCCGTAACACTCGCGCTCGATCCGCGCGTTCCAGTCGTGGTGCGGATGGGCCGACTCCTGGAGCTCGACCCGTTCGAGCCAGGCGTTCTCCCGCGGGGGCTGATAGAAGTGCCCGTGAACGCAGATGTAGCGTTCCGTCGTGCTCATGCCTCGTCGATCGGGTCCAGGGAGAGCGGACCAGCCTCGGTTTCCGGTTTCGGTGCCGGCTCAGGTTCCGCTGCCGCTGCCGGTTGCGGCAAGGTGGCGATCTCGCCGAGGTCGATCGCCGGCAGCGCCAACTCCTGCCGGGCCTCGAGCTTGAAGTACAGCACGCCGAGGGGCGGCAACGTCAGGTTGATCGACCAGGGCTGTCCCTGGTACGCCATCGGGACCGCGTGGGCACCGCCCATGTTGCCGATGCCGGAGCCGCCGTACTCGCCGGCGTCGCTGTTGAGCAGCTCGCGCCAGCGGCCGCCCCGGGGCACGCCGACCCGGTAGTTCGCCCGGGTCACCGGCGTGAAGTTGCAGACGACCAGCACCTCATTGCCGTCGCGGTCCTTGCGCAGGAACGAGACGACGCTCTGGTCCGAATCGCTGCAGTCGACCCACTGGAACCCCTCGCCCTCGAAGTCACGCTGCCGCAGCGCTGGTTCGAGCCGGTAGACCCGGTTGAGGTCGGCGACCCATTGCTGGAGTCCGGCGTGGAGCGGATGCTTCTCGAGCTCCCAGTCCAGTGCGCTGTCGTGGTTCCACTCCTTCCACTGTCCCAGCTCACCACCCATGAACAGCAGCTTCTTGCCGGGCTGCGACCACATGTACCCGTACAGCGCACGCAGGTTGGCGAACTTCTGCCATTCGTCGCCGGCCATCTTGCCCAGCAGCGACGATTTGCCGTGGACGACCTCGTCATGGGACAACGAGAGCATGAAGTTCTCGGAGAAGGCGTAGACCATCCGGAACGTGATCTTGCTGTGGTGGAACTTGCGATGGATCGGGTCGAGGGAGAAGTACTCCAGCGAGTCGTGCATCCAGCCCATGTCCCACTTCATGTCGAAGCCGAGGCCGCCGAGGTGCACCGGACGGGAGACCATCGGCCAGGCGGTCGACTCCTCGGCGATCATCCGGACGTCGGGGTGGCGCTGATGGACCTCGTGATTCAGACGGCGCAGAAACTCGATCGCCTCGAGGTTCTCCCGGCCGCCGAACTTGTTGCGAACCCACTCGCCCTCGGAGCGGGAGTAGTCGAGATAGAGCATCGAGGCCACCGCGTCGACGCGGATCGCGTCGAAGTGATAGCGATCGATCCAGAACAGCGCGCTGGAGATCAGGAAGCTCTGGACCTCGGGACGCCCGTAGTTGAAGACGTAGGACTTCCAGTCCGGGTGATAGCCGACCTTCGGGTCGGGATACTCGAACAGCCGCGTGCCGTCGAAGAAGGCCAGGCCGTGCTCGTCCCCGGGAAAATGGGAGGGCACCCAGTCGAGGATCACGCCGATGTTCGCCTGATGCAGCTGATCGACGAGGTACATCAGGTCCTGGGGTTCGCCGTAGCGGCTCGACGGTGCGAAGTAGGAGGTCGATTGATAGCCCCACGACCCGTAGAACGGATGCTCCTGGGGCGGCATCAACTCGACGTGGGTGAAGTTCATCCGCTGGAGGTAGGGGACCAGCTGGTCGGCGAGTTGCCGGTAGTTCGGCATCTTCGACGGGTCGTCCCCGGGCCGTCGCCACGATCCGAGATGGACCTCGTAGACCGACATCGGCGCGTCGGCGGCGTTGCGTCGAGAGCGCGCGGCGAGCCACTCGCCGTCGTTCCAGCGGTAGTCGAGGGTCGTCGCCACCGAGGCGGTCGACGGAGGTAGCTCGGTCCGGAAGGCGAAGGGGTCGGCCTTGTCGACGGTGTAGCCGTCCTTGGCCGAGCGCAGGTGAAACTTGTACAGATCGCCGGGCTGCACCCCGGGGACGAAGCCGGCCCAGACGCCGTGCCGCCCCAGCCGATGGAGCGCCGCGCCCTCTTCGGGCCAGTCGTTGAAGCTGCCGACCACCGAGACACTCTCGGCGGACGGGGCCCAGACGCCGAAGGTGAACCCGCTGTCGCCGCCGACGGTCGCCGGGCGGGCGCCGAGCTTGTCGTGGAGGGCGAAGTGGCTCCCCTCGGCCAGTCGGCGCAGGTCGTGGGCGGCGATCGGCGATCCGGGTGGAATCGACAGCGCGTTCCGGGGCGCCGCGGTGACCCGGTACCGGCTGACGGCGCTCGCTCCGCCCGCTTTCGTACCGCTTTTCCGTTTTCCCATCGTGCGGCGGATGATACCAGAAGCCGGAATTCCCCCGGCCGGTCGATGGTTTCGATCTTGACAGCGTTGCTACCATGCCCGGACCCGCATTCACCGCCGAACTGGAGGAAGTTCTCGTGCCGAAGCATCAAGTCGTCATCATCGGATCCGGCCCCGCCGGGCTCACCGCAGCGATCTATGCCGCTCGCGCCAACCTGAACCCGGTCGTCGTCGAGGGGCTGGGAGCCGGCGGTCAGCTGATGAACACGACCGACGTCGAGAACTACCCCGGCTTCCCCGAGGGGATCCAGGGGCCGGAGTTGATGGAGAAGTTCAAGGCCCAGGCCGAACGCTTCGGGGCGACGTTCGTCGGTGGAGACGCGGTCAAGGTCGACTTCTCGTCGCGGCCGTTCGGAGTCTGGACCGACGAAGAAGAGCTGCGTGCCGAGGCGGTGATCGTCGCCAGCGGCGCCTCGCCCCTCGAGCTGAACCTGCCGGGGGAGAAGGAGTACGCCGGCAAGGGCGTCTCCTATTGCGCCACCTGCGACGGCTTCTTCTTCCGCGACCAGGAGATCGTCGTCGTCGGCGGTGGCGACACCGCGATGGAGGAGGCGCTGTTCCTCACGCGTTTCGGCAAGCGGGTCACCGTCGTCCATCGGCGGGATCAGTTACGTGCGTCGAAGATCATGGCCGACCGGGCGCTGGCCCACGAGAAGATCGAGTTCCTCTGGAACAGCGTGGTCGAGGAGGTGATCGGCGACGGCACGAAGGTCAGCGCCGTGCGGGTGCGCAACGTCGAGACCGGCGATACCAGCGAGCGCGAGTGCGGCGGCTTCTTCGTCGCCATCGGTCACAAGCCGAACACCGACGTCTACGCCGACGCACTGGACAAGACCGAATCGGGCTACCTCGTCGAGCAGGGGGCGACCTCGCTGACGAAGATCCCCGGCGTCTTCATCGCCGGTGACGTTCACGATCATCACTACCGCCAGGCGGTGACCGCTGCCGGCGCCGGTTGCAAGGCCGCCATCGATTGCGAACGCTGGCTCGAGGCCGAGGCGGCCGGCTAGCCGCCGCGCCCCTGGCGCCGGCCGACGACCAGCCACAGCAACCCGGGTAGCAGGGGGACGGCGACGGTCGCGATCGAGCTCCAGAGGCTCCAGCCGTCGCCCGAGGCGATCCGCGGCCAGTTGAAGATGAACAGGTCCGCGGTGAAGTGGGACAGCACGACCGTCAGCGCGTCGTAACGCAGGAACGCCCAGCCCCAGACGCAGCCGACCAGGGTCAGCACCAGGGCCCGTCCCCACCAGGGGCCTGCCGGCGGCAGGAAGTCGAGGCGGGTGTGGGTCAGGCCGTAGATCACGGCGGGGGCCAGGATCGCCAGCCAGCGCCGTCGGGTCAGGTCGAGCAGCCAGCTGCCGGCGAAGAAGCGGTAGCCGAGCTCCTCGGCCAGGGCGACCCCGAGAAAGAACAGCACGCTGGTCAACGCCGGGGCCGTCGTGTTCAAGGTGTAGAAGAAGAAGCCCCGGGGCTGCAGGGATGTCGTCGCGCCGGCGACGAGTTGCAGCAGCAGGATCGCCGCGCTCATCACCCCGCCGCAGAGCAGCCCGACGAGAAACCCGCGGCCGGAGGCGACCGCGACGTCGCGATCGAGCCGACCCTGGACCAGTGACCAGAGGGTCCGACCCCGGTGCGCCCCGGAGGCCCGATCCAGCGCATCGCCGGCGGCGATCACGATCAGCAGCAGCAGGGCGATCCCCAGCCCTTCCAGCCCGCGATACGCCAGGTACTGCAGATCGGAGACCCAGCGGGGCCACAGCGGCTCCCAGAAGCGGTAGAGGTTCGAACGCTCGAGGGCGTAGGTCCCGAGCAGGCAGACGAAGACGATCGTCGGCACGATCATCCCGCGTCCCAGGGAGACCTCCCTGGCCCGGAGCTTGATCAGGAACACGAAGAACGCGCCGACGATGGCGACGACCAGGCTGACGTAGCCGAACGTCTCCAGGGCACGCCCCGGCGCCTCGGCGGCCCGGGTCGCCCGCAAGGCGTCGGGCGGAACCTGCAGTTGTCGGATCGCCAGCACGACGCGGTCCCCGGCGACATCGATCCGGATCCGCTCCCGCAGCTCCGGCTCGTCGGAGAGGAGGCGTTCGAAACGGAAGCCGTGGTCGCGGCGGGCCAGCTGCTCCGTCGTTGCCACGGAGCGCTCTTCCCACGCGTGCGGGTCGAGCCCCAGTCCGCTCTCGATCGCATCGAGGGCCAGCCGTCGCGCCTCCTCGACCGTGAGCGACGGTCCCGGCTCGTCCTCTTCGACCCAGCGCTGCCAGGCCAGGACGGTCCCGTCGGGAAGCGACCGCACGACATAGAAACTCGTCTCGCCCCGCTTCTTGCAGGTCGTGCGGTAGTAGGCCAGGGGCAGACCCTCGGCGATCCACTGCTGGGTCTGCTCCCGACCGTGGGCCCGATCGACATGTTCGAGAGTCGCCGCCTCGACCCGCAACGCCGTCGCCGAACCGTACCCGTCGAGGTCGAAGCCCCGTTCCGCCACGAACGCCCGGGCGCGCTCGGCGATCGCCCCGCGATCGGCCACGAGCTCGAGATCGATCAGTGGCCAGAGTCGTCCCAGCGAGGCGAAGAACAGCAGCCCGGCCAGGATACAGAGGACCGCGATCGCCCCTTCGACGTGTCGGCGGTTCACGAGCCCGCCCCCGTCGAGGTGGCCAGTCCGGTGCGTGTGGCCGCGACCAGCCGGCCGGCGATCGGTCGACCGACACCCCGTAGCAGTCCCAGCACGCCTCCGGCGATCGCCGGGCGTCCGAGCAGCGCCCCGATTGCGCGTCCCCGGCGGGTGACCGGGGCGAACGCCCGGAGCCAGGCGGCGCGGTAGCCGTCGGCGATCTCCCGATCGAGTGCGCCTGCCGCGATCGCCTCGACGGCGAACGGCAGCGCCAGCTCGGCGGCCAGCAGCGCGTGGGAGATCCCCTCGCCGCAGAACGGATCGATCGTGCCCGCGGCATCGCCGACGAACAGCGCTCCGGCCGCGACGGGCCTGCGGACGCCGAAGCACAGGGGGCCGATGCTGTTCCAGTCCTCGTGGCAGCGGCCGTGGCCCAGGCTGTCGCGAACCGCGGGATTGGCGAAGACTCGTTGGCGGAGCAAGCGTTCCCGGGAACCGCTCTCCCGGAGCGCCGCCACCGTCGCCATCAGGCAGGCGTTGACCCGCCCGCCCTCGACCGGCCCGATGCCGACGTAGCCTCCGTCGAACAGGTGCAACTCGATGCGCCGGCGCGGCAGCGGTGTCGGCTCCTCGAAGTGCACCTCGACTCCGAACCAGGAGCCCGGGGAGCTGCGGGTCGGATCGCAGAGACCGGGGTGGAGCTGTCGTGCGAGAAACGAACGCCGACCGTCGCAGGCGGCGACGAGCCCGGCTCGCAGTTCGATCTCCTCGTCGGGGCGGCCGACCGGCCGCGCGCCGACGCCGACGACACGGCCTCCGTCGAACAGGGCCCGAGTCGCCTCCCAGCGTTCGCGGACCTCGACGCCGGCCTGTTCGGCGGCCCGCAGGATCACGCTGTCCAGGTGGGCCCGGGAGATCCCGAGGGCTTCGCGGCCGTCGCGCAGCTCCGGCAGCGGAAGATCCAGCGGCCGGCCGCGGCGATCGGTGATGCGCATGCCGCTCATCCAGCGGCCACCAGGCTCTTCGACCTGGGCCAGCAAGCCCAGCCGAGCCAGGACCGCGCAACCTTCGGCGGAGACGAACTCGCCGCAGACCTTGTCCCGTGGAAAGCGCGCCCGCTCCAGCAGGGTGACGGCCATTCCGGCCCGTGCGGCCTGGAGGGCCAGGGAGCTGCCGGCCGGTCCGCCACCGAGGACGAGCAGGTCGGGTCGTGTCATCGTCCCGTCCCCCCGCCGTCGAGGGTCAGCAGCAGGCGATAGGGCCAGTGGTGCCGCACCCGGGTCGTGGTCGCCCCGGCCTCCTCGGCGGCCCGGACGAGCTCTTCGTCGACGAAGCCCCGCAACACGGATAGCGGAGCGTCGTGGCGAAACATCGCGTTGCGGCCGGTGAGCACGGCGACGGTCAGGATGAAGGCCCACGGGACGCGATGCCGTTGCAGGTCGTTGACGATCACGGCTCGCCGGGCGACCCGGCGCATCTCGCGCAGGAGCGCGACGATCGGCTCGTGGCGGAAATGATGCAGGAGCATCGATGCGGTGACGATATCGAACGTGCCGTCGGTGAACGGCAGACGGAACGCGTCGGCCTGGACCACCCCGATGCTCGCCGCCGACCCGTTCCGGGACCGCGCCGCGAACGCGACGGTCACCGGGTCTCGATCGATCGCGGTCACCCGCACTTCGCGGCCGAGCCGATTCCCGGCCTCGACCATCGTCACCGGCAGGTCTCCCGCGCCGGTGCCGACGTCGAGGACCTCGACCCGTTGGCCGCGGTCGAACTGGAGCAGCCAGGGTTCCAGGTCCTGCAGCAGGCCGTTGGCGCCCCCGAGCCGTGAGTTGATCTGGCGCAGATCCCGCAGGGCGCTCTCGAGCAGCTCCGGCGGATTGTCGTCACGATCCATCCACTCGGGATCGTGACGTCGCGCCGGCACCAGCCACGTCGCTCCCGTCGCGGGCGGCACTAGCCTGCGTACCGCGCCACCACCAGGGCGGCGTTTTTCGACCCGAAACCCAGTGTGTTGCAGAGGGCGGTGTCGATGCGGCGAGGCCGGCCCTCGTTGGGGACGACATCCAGGTCGCATTCCGGGTCGGGCTCGTCGTGATTGATCGTCGGCGGCAGCAGGTCGTCTCGCATCGCCAGCAACGTCGCCGCGACGCCAGCGGCGCCGCAGGCGCCCTGGGGATGGCCGATCATCGACTTGAGGCTCGAGGCGGGGATCGACCGCGCCCGGGAGCCGAAGGCGTGCTTGACGGCGCGAGTCTCGATCCGGTCGTTGAGGACCGTCGACGTGCCGTGGAGTTGCAGGTAGTCGATCTCGTCGGGAGCCAGTCCCGCGTCGACCATCGCCAGCTGCATCGCCCGGGCCGGCTCCTCCCCGGACTCGTTGATGCGCACGCGATGGAAGGCCTCGCAGGTCGCTCCGTAGCCCAGCAGCTCGCCGTAGATCTTCGCGCCGCGCTCGACGGCGGTCTCGAGATCCTCGAGCAACATCATCCAGGCCCCCTCGGCCAGGACGAACCCGTCGCGATCCTTCGAGAACGGGCGCGACCCGCGCTCGGGCTCGTCGTTCCAGCGCGTCGTCATGATCTTCATCAGGCAGTATCCCAGCAGCAGGCTGCGGGAGATCGGCGAGTCGGTCCCACCGCAGAGCACGCGGTCGGCCCGGCCGTAGCGGATCTGGGACATGGCGTGGCCCAGGGCGTCGGTCGACGAAGTGCAGCCGGTGGAGATCACGTGGCTGGCGCCGCGGAGGTCGAAGCGCATCGACAGCTCGCTGCTGATCGCGCCGGGGGTCGACGAAGGCACCGTGTAGAGGCTGACACCCTTGGGGTCGCCGGTGTAGTACTGGCGTACCTGTCGTTCCAGGAACTCGAGCCCGACGCCGCCACTGCCGACGACGACGCCGAAGCGTCCACGGGTGTCGGGATCGAGGGCCGCGGGGTCCACGTCGGCGTCGCGCAACGCCTCCGCCGCGGCGGCGAGCCCCAGGGGGACCGCCCGGGGCAGGTGTTTCAGTTCTTTCCTGGGGTAGAAGGAGCCGGGGTCGAAGTCGAGGACCTGACCGGCGATGCGGGTCGCGCAGCCCGAACTGTCGAAGGTCTCGATCCGGTTGACGCCGCTGCGGCCGTTGCGCGTCGCGTCCCAGAAGCGCTCCCGGCCGACGCCGTTGGGAGAGACCGCGCCGATGCCGGTGACGACCACTCGACGGCCCTGCAAGGGCCGGTGTCGGTCGCTGGTCACATGACTACTTCTTCTCGTAGTAGTCGTAGTTCTTCTTCGTGTATTCCTTCCATTTGTCCGGGACGTCGCTCTCGTCGAAGATCGCTTCGACCGGGCAGGCCGGCTCGCAGGCGCCGCAGTCGATGCACTCGGCCGGGTCGATGTAGAGCATATCTTCGGTTTCGAACTCCGCGTCCTCCTTGGTCGGGTGGATGCAGTCGACGGGGCAGACGTCGACGCAGGCGGTGTCCTTGGTGCCGATGCACGGTTCGGTGATGATGAAGGTCATTTCGATCTCCTCACGCCTCGGCTGGAGGCCGGCCGGGCCCGGGAAGGGTTGTTCGTCGAATCCGCCGGAGAGTATAGCGGCCCGGACCCCGACACGGGCTTGACCAGGGTCAAACGTCTTTTTCTTCCAGAAAACCGTGGTTTCGAGCCGGGTTGCCTACTTCTGCCGGGCAGAGATCAGAAACCCGACGATGACCCCCAGGACGACGCCGACCCCCACACCGATCGGGATGTTGCCCAGCGTCGTACCGATCCCCGCGCCGAAACCGGCGCCGAGAGCGGCCCCGAGCCCGGGGTTCAGCGCCTTCCTGGCCTTCCTGTCGTCTGCTTTGGTCATCGCGGCTCCTTGTGCATCCCTACTTCTTCTCGGCCTGCCGGGCGACCGCCTCGGCGGCCTTGCGAGCGGCCTCCGGGTCGCCCAGGTAGCGGTGGCCGGTCGGCTTCAACTCGTCGTCGAGTTCGTAGAGCAGGGGAATCCCGGTCGGGATGTTCAGCCCGACGATCTCCTCGTCGGAGATCCCGTCGAGGAACTTGACCAGGGCACGCAGACTGTTGCCGTGCGCCACGATCAGCACACGGCGGCCGGAACGGATGTCCGGGGCGATCGTCTCGTGCCAGTAGGGCATGAAGCGCTCGACGGTGCACTTGAGCGATTCCGACAGCGGGACTTCGCCCGGGGCCAGATCGGCGTAGCGCCGATCCCGGCCGGCGTGGCGCTCGTCGTCTTCGCCGAGCGCCGGCGGAGGCGTGTCGTAGCTGCGGCGCCAGATCTTGACCTGCTCGGCGCCGTGTTTCTCGGCGGTCTCGGCCTTGTTCAGACCCTGGAGCGCACCGTAGTGCCGCTCGTTCAGCCGCCAGTGACGAACCACCGGCAGCCACATGCGATCCATCCGGTCCATGGCGATCCACATCGTCCGGATCGCCCGCTTGAGCACCGAGGTGTAGACCACATCGAAATCGAAGCCTTCCTCGACCAGCAGGCGACCGGACTCCTCGGCCTCGGCGACGCCCTGTTCGGTCAGGTCGACGTCGGTCCATCCGGTGAAGCGGTTGTCCAGATTCCAGACGCTCTGGCCGTGGCGCAGCAGTACGAGTTGCGGCATGACGATCTCCTGCACGGGGGTGACCATCCCATCGAATCAGAGAAGGAGTGGGTGCGTCAAGTTCGGACATCCACCGACCCCGTACCACCGCGATCGACTACAATCCGCGCCGATGCCGACTCCCACCGCCAACCGCCGAGCCGGGCAACGTCTGCGACGATTGCTGGCCCGCGAGCGTGAACTCTGGGCCGAGGGGCTGGAGCGGATCGCCGGGGCCGACGAGGTCGGCATGGGGCCGCTGGCCGGTCCCGTCGTCGCGGCCGCGGTGATCTTCCCCCCCGGGGCGGGGCTGCGTGGGGTGAACGACTCCAAGAAACTGACCGCGTCCCAGCGCTCCCGGCTGGCCGTCGAGATCCGCGAGGCCGCCCTGACCCACGCCGTCGTCGCCGTCGAGCCCGGTGAGATCGACCAGCTGAACATCTTGCGTGCGGCACTGGTCGCGATGCGCCGGGCGCTCGACCAGCTCGACCCGGCACCGGAGCACGTCCTCGTCGATGGTCGCAACCCGATCGTCGGACTACCGTTCACCCAGGAAGCGGTGATCAAGGGCGATGCGAAGTGTCACGCGATCGCCGCGGCGTCGATCCTGGCCAAGACCGCCCGGGACGAGATGATGGTCGATCTCGACGTCCGTTACCCCGGCTACGGGTTCGCCGACCACAAGGGGTATCCGACGAGCGAGCACCGGGACGCGATTCGCAAGCTCGGGGCGACGCCGGTGCACCGGAGATCGTTCACGCTGCTGCCCCATCCACGTCTGTTCGACTGATTCGCCCGGCTGGCCTATAATCCGCGTTTCCGCGGACCATTCCCGCCAGATAACCCAGCAATTCGGAGTGTTTCGTGAACATACACGAGCATCAGGCCAAGGCCCTGCTGAAGAAATTCGGCGTCCCGGTACCCCGCAACGTGGCGGTGACCGAGGAGAGCCAGATCGCCGCTGCCGCCGCCGGCCTCGGCGACATCGTCGTCGTCAAATCCCAGATCCATGCCGGTGGCCGGGGCAAGGGTCGTTTCCAGGACGCCGCGGGCAAGCCCGTGATGCGACCCGGCCGTGACGAGCAGCTCGGCGGCGTCGTCGTCGCCAAGAGTGCCGACGAGGCGGCCCAGGTCGGCCGGGCGATGCTGGGCAACATCCTCGTCACCAAGCAGACCGGAGCCGCCGGCCGACAGGTCAACCGGCTGCTGTTCGAGGAGGGGGTCGACATCGCCAAGGAGTACTACCTGGCGATCCTGCTCGACCGGGCGGCCAAGGCGCCGGTCTTCGTGGCCAGCGCCGAGGGTGGCACCGAGATCGAGGAGGTCGCCGCGGCGAACCCCGACGCGATCCTCAAGGTCGTCGTCGATCCCGCCGTCGGGTACTCGCCCTGGATCGCCCGCAAGCTCGGCTTCGACCTCGGGCTGAACAAGGAGCAGATGCGCGGCTTCGGCAAGCTCGTCCAGGGGCTGTACGAGACGTTCATGCAGTGCGACGCCTCGATGGTCGAGGTCAACCCGATGATCGTCACCAGGGACGATCGGGTGATCGCCCTCGACGCGAAGATGAACTTCGACGACAACGCGCTCTACCGGCAGCCGGAGATCAAGGAGCTGCGGGATCTCGGCGAGGAGGACCCGCTGGAGGTCAAGGCGTCGAACATCGGCCTGAACTACATCAAGCTCGACGGTGAGGTCGGCTGCATGGTCAACGGCGCCGGGCTGGCGATGGGCACGATGGACATCATCCAGCACCACGGCAGCAGCCCGGCGAACTTCCTCGATGTCGGTGGCGGCGCCACCGCCGAGATGGTCACCAACGCCTTCGAGATCATCCTCGGAGACGCCAACGTCAAGGCGGTCCTGATCAACATCTTCGGCGGGATCATGCGCTGCGACGTCGTCGCCGAGGGCGTGGTCGCCGCGGCGAAGCAGGTCGGCGTGAAGGTGCCGGTCGTCGTGCGCCTCGAAGGAACCAACGTCGAGAAGGGCCGGGAGATCCTCAAGGGATCCGGCCTCGACTTCATCGTCGCCGACGGCATGAAGGACGCGGCCGAGAAGGTCGTGGCCGCCGCGAAGGGGAGCTGAGATGTCGGTGCTCGTCGGAAAAGATACGCGACTGCTGGTCCAGGGGATCACCGGCCGTGAGGGCACGTTCCACACCACCCAGGCGATCGAGTACGGCACGACCGTCGTCGCCGGCGTCACCCCCGGCAAGGGCGGCTCCGAGGCCTGCGGCGTCCCGGTCTTCAACACCGTGGCCGAGGCGGTGAAGCAGACCGGTGCCAACGCCAGCGTCATCTTCGTACCGCCGCCGTTCGCCGCCGACGCGATCCTCGAGTCGATCGGCGCCGGCGTGCCGCTGGTGACCTGCATCACCGAAGGCCTGCCGGTGCGCGACATGGTGCGGGTCTGGACCGCGTTGCAGGGAAGCGACACCCGCTTGATCGGTCCCAACTGCCCCGGTGTCATCACACCCGGAGAGTGCAAGATCGGCATCATGCCCGGTCACATCCACACACCGGGCCCGGTCGGGGTCGTGTCGCGCTCGGGCACGCTGACCTACGAAGCGGTCGACCAGCTGACCCGCCTGGGTATCGGCCAGACGACCTGCATCGGCATCGGCGGCGATCCGATCGTCGGCACGAACTTCATCGACATGCTCGGCCTGTTCCAGGGCGACCCGGCGACCGAGGCGATCGTGATGATCGGCGAGATCGGCGGGACCGCCGAGGAAGAGGCGGCCGAGTTCGTCAAGGCCAACGTGACCAAGCCGGTGGTCTCGTTCATCGCCGGCCAGACGGCGCCTCCCGGACGCCGGATGGGTCATGCCGGAGCGATCATCTCCGGCGGCAAGGGAACCGCCGCCGACAAGATGACCGCCCTGGAGGCCGCCGGGATTCACGTCGTACGCAGTCCCGCCGACATCGGCGTGACGATCCAGCAGCAACTGAACTAGGAGATCGACAGACCATGGAAACCACGTTCGCCATCATCAAGCCCGACGCCGTCGCCGCCAAGGCCGCCGGCCCGATCATCGCCCGTATCGAGGAAGAAGGCTTCCGTATCCGCGGATTGCGCATCGTGCACATGTCCCGCGCCGAGGCCGAGGGCTTCTACGCGGTTCACCGCGAGCGCCCGTTCTTCAACGACCTGTGCAGCTTCATGACCTCCGGACCCGCGGTGGTGATGGCCCTCGAGGCCGACGGCGCGATCCAGAAGTGGCGCGACGTCATCGGCGCGACCGATTCGGCCAAGGCGGCCGAGGGGACGATCCGCAACCTCCACGGCACCGATATCGAACGCAATGCCGTCCACGGCTCCGACGCCCCGGAAACCGCGGCGATCGAGGTCGGCTACTGGTTCCGCGGCCTCGAACTGATCTGACGACCGGCGAGGGGTCGGCGTCGGCGCCGACCCCTTTCTGTTAGCATTCGCCCCGTGAACTCGGTCGGCAGACTCGTACGCTGGCTCAAGCCCTACCTGCACTGGCTGATCGCCGGCGCGCTGTTGATGGGCGGAGGCGGGGCGTTGATGGCGGCGGTCGTTGCGACCTTCAAGCCGCTGATCAACCGTGTCTTCGTCGTTGACGAGGCTTCGTCGACGCCGGTCCAGCTGCCCGGAGACCCGGTTCCGGTACCCGGGGGCGGCGATCCCGACATCCTCAGCAAGCTCCAGGCCTGGCTGCCCACCGACCGGATGGCCTCCTGGATCGCCGAGGAGCCGTTCGTCCAGGTACCGATCCTGATGATCGTGATCTTCTTGATCCGCGGCATCTTTCTGTACTTCGGCAATTACTTCACGATCAAGGCCGGCGCCTCGGCGATCCGGGACATGCGGCTCGAGCTGTACGAGTCGGTGACCCACCAGTCCCTGGGCTTCTTCCAGGCGCACTCGACCGGGATGATCCTCTCGCGGATCCTCAATGACGTCGATCGGCTGAAGGATGTCTTCACCAGCGTGCTGGCCGATCTGTTCCGCATCGGCGCCGCGATTCCGTTCCTGCTGGTGATGGCGATCTGGCACGACTGGCGCATGTCGATCGTGACCTTCATCGCCTTTCCCTTGCTGGCCTATCCGGCGCTCCGCCTGGGCAAGCGGCTGCGCCGCGCCTCGGCCGTCTCCCAGGAGAACATGGGCGCGCTGGCGGCCCAGCTGACCGAGTCGGTCGTCGGAGCGCGGGTGGTCCAGGGCTTCGGCATGGAGCGCTTCGAGATCGACCGCTTCCGCAAGACTCTCGACAACATGTTCCGCGCCGACATGCGCGCCGGCCGCACACGGGCCCTGGCGCCGCCGCTGATGGAGCTGATGGGGTCGATCGTCGGCGCCGGACTGTTCCTCGTCGCCGGCTTCGCGATCGCCAGGGGCAAGCTCGATCCCGGCGACTTCACGGTGATCATGGTCTCGCTGGGGCTGCTGTTCACGTCGATGCGCCGGCTGGCGAATCAGTACGCGGCCCTGCAGGTCGGCGCGGCGGCCGAGGCTCGCGTCGACGCGATCCTGAAACACGAGCGCGAGATCCGCGACCGGGACGACGCCGTGACCCTCGACGGATTCTCCGACTCGATCGAGTTCGACAACGTGACGTTCAGTTACGGTGACGAGCAGGTCCTCGACGGCATCAACCTGACGATCAAACGTGGCGAGGTGGTCGCCCTGGTCGGTGCATCGGGTTCCGGGAAATCGACGCTGGTCAACCTGTTGCCTCGATTCTGGGATCCCACCGGCGGCTCGGTGAAGATCGACGGTCACGACCTGCGGGATCTCTCCCTCGTCTCCCTGCGCAAGCAGATCGGCATCGTGACCCAGGAGACGATCCTGTTCGACGACACGGTGCGCAACAACATCGCCTACGGCCGGGCCGACCTGCCGGAGGAGGCGGTGCTCGAGGCGGCGGTCGACGCCTACGCCGACGAGTTCATCCAGAAGCTCCCCGAGGGGTACGAGACCCAGCTCGGCGAACGTGGCACCCGGCTGTCGATGGGCCAGCGGCAGCGGATCACCATCGCCCGGGCGTTGCTCAAGTCGCCGCCGCTGCTGATCCTCGACGAGGCGACATCGGCGCTGGACACCGAGTCCGAGGCGCTCGTCCAGCGCGCCCTCGAACGGCTGATGGAAGGCCGCACCGCGATCGTGATCGCCCACCGGCTCTCCACCGTCCGCCGGGCCGACCGGATCCTGGTCATGGGCGCCGGGCATATCGTCGAGGAAGGGAGCCACGATCAGCTGCTCGCCGCCGACGGGGCCTACGCCCGGCTCTACGAGATGCAGTTCCGGGACGACGAGTCGTGACCGAAGCCGGCCGGGCTCCCGACCGGGACCTCTGGCTCGTCGCGCTGGGTGCCGCGCTGCTCTACCTGCCCTGGCTCGGAGCCCGGGACCTCTGGAACCCCAACGAGCCGACGTACGGCCAGGCGGTCCGGGAGATGATCGAGCGGGCCGACTGGCTCGTGCCGACCGTCAACGGCGAGTGGTTCGCCGAGAAACCGCCGCTCTACTTCTGGCTGGCGCGGCTGTTCGCGGCGATCGGCGGTGGCGCCAGCGAGTTCGCCCTGCGGCTCCCCTCGGCTCTGTTCGGGATCGCCGGCGCCGTGTTGCAGTACCTGCTGGTGCGCCCCGACGGCGGCCGCAATCGCGCACGGATCGCCGCGGCGCTGTTCGCGACGATGTACCTCGTGCTGATCTCGGCTCGCTCGATCCAGATGGATCTGATGCTGACCGTCTGCGCCCTCGGCGCGATCGTCGCCGGGACGCGAACGATCGACGATCGCCTGTCTCCCGGCCGTGGCTGGATGCTCGCCGGGCTGGCCACCGGCCTGGGCTTCCTGGCCAAGGGACCGTTGATCCTCGGACTGGCCGGCTTGCCGATCCTGGCCTACGCCATCGCCCGGGGGAGGTTTCGGCGGCTGCTCGACCCGGCGATTCTTGCCGGAACTGCGGTGGCGATCGCGATCGTCGTGCCCTGGGTCGTCGCCCTGGCCCTGCGGGGGCAACTCGACGTGTTCGTCGAGCTCGCCTGGCGTCAGACCTTCGTCCGTGCCGTCGACCCGTGGGACCATGCCCGTCCCTGGTGGTACTTCCTGCGCGAGTTCTGGAACGAGCTGGCGCCCTGGTCGCTGTTCGTTCCGCTGGCGTTTGCGTTGCCCGGTCGTACCGACGCCGAGCGGCGGCTCGATCGACTGAGCTGGGCCTGGTTGCTCGGCGTGATCGCACTGATTTCGCTGTCGGCCAGCAAGCGTAGTCCCTACATCATGCCGATCGCTCCCGCCGCTGCGGCTCTCGTCTCGGGTCTCGTCGTCCAGCGCGTCGCCGGTCGCCTCGAGGCCTGGCGCGACCGGATGATGACCGGCTGGGTCGCCTTCTACGCGGTGCTGTTCCTGGCCGCCGGCTACCTCGGCGCCGACCGGGGCCTGTCGCGCTATCCCGAGATGCTCGGGCCGGCGGTACTGATCATCGGGTTGCTGCTCATCGGTGGCGCCGCGATCGGAATCGCGGCGATCGCCCCGCGGACCCGCCGCACCACCGCACCCGGGATGCTGTTCGTCGTCGTGGCCAGCCTGTGGCTCGCCTTCGGCTTCGTGCAGCCGTCGGTCGACATCTACAAGTCGCCTCGTGGATTCTGCGAGGAGGTGCAGACCCACGTCGGCCCGGACGACGAACTGCACGCCTTCGCGACCTGGCGCTGGCGGGCCGGGTACGCCTTCTATTCGGACCGACCGGTGACCCGGGTGACCGACCTCCCCGAGTTGCTGCGGATCTGGAACGGGCCGACACCGGGCTTCTTCATCGTCGAGGAGGATCGCCGGGAGGAGTTCCTCGGGTTCGTCGGCGAGGCCGCTCCGATCGTCTCGCGGAAGGTCGGGTCGCGACAGGTCGAGCTCTATCGCAGTCCGCCGGCCGACGGCTCGTCAGATGAACCCGCCGGCGCGCAGGCCGAGGACGACGAAGGCCGCGAGTAGCCCGGCGACCATCCAGTGCTCCCGGTTGCGGGCGGCGCGATCGCGTCTCCAGCGGTCGGTGCTTCCCTCGGAGTAGGGCGACGACCTCGGCCACAGCGCCGGCACGGACGCGCGATACCTCGCGTAGGGTTCACCGTGCACCGCGAGCAATCGTTCGGGCTCGACACGCTCCTTGCGCGGCAGGTAGTAGCCGAAGAAGACCGCCCAGAAGACGAGCAGGACGCCCCAGTTCGCGTGCCCCGGCAGCTCGGCGGCGACGGCCAGACCGGTGAAGATCAGCAGGCGGCCGAGGTACAGCGGGTTCCGTGTGTAGCGGTAGGGGCCCGAGGTGATCAGTTCGACGGTCTTGTGCAGGTGGCCGGCGGCCCAGATCCGGATCGACTCCCCCAGAGTCGCCAGCAGCGCGCCAGCCGCGACGGCGGCCGGCCGCGGACGTGCGAGGAGCACCAGCCCGATCACGACCGCGAAGATCGTCACCAGCCGGGCAACCCCCAGCCCGCGGTTGTACGGCCTCAGCGCCGGCGCAGCCGGTCGATCCATCCCTTCACCTTCCTGCCGCGGCGATGCCAGCTCGCCGCGGCTCCGCCGATCTCGTCGATCGCCTCGTCGGCTTCCCGTCCCTCGGCGCGAGCGCGCATCCGGGCCAGGCCGATCCGGTCGGCATCCCGGAGCCGTACGAAGATCCCACGCCGCAGCCGACCCGGTCGCCTGCCGAGCACCCAGGCGGTCGCCAGATCGACCACGTGAACCTCGCCGTCGCCGTCGACCAGCACGTCCCGATGGTGCAGGTCGCCCAGGGCCACTCCCGCCGCGTGCACCCGTCCGACGATCTGCTCCAGCGTATCGAACCAGGCCGGCTGCTGCAGGGATCGATCGACGTCGGCCAGCGACCGTCCCGGCAACCACTCCAGGGCCAGCGCATCGCGTCCGATCCGACCGTGGCAGCGGGGCAGTCCGGCGACGCCCTCGAGGGCGCGGTAGGCTGCGAACTCACGCCGGATCAGCCAGCGCCCGAGGGTCACCCGGATCCACCACGGCCGCCCCGAGTAGTCCTTCAGCGCCACGGGCTGATCGTCGATGCGGTAGTAATGCACGTCGGCCTTGGTGTTGTTTCGCCCGGGTGTCGTGCGCTCCGGTCGTCGCCCACGGAAGGTATCGACGGTCCACGAGGCCGTCGGAGCCGCTGTGCTAGTCTTCGTCGGCGAATGACGCAACGCCCTGCCTGTCGAGAAGATCCCGTGAACGCCCGACCCATTGTAGCGACACGCCTGCCGCAACGGGGCGACCTGACCCGGGCGACCGTGATCCGTCAGGGGAACCCGCTCAAGGGCGACCTGTTCCAGCTCGACCTGGGCCAGGGGCGGATCCTGGTCAAGGACTACCGGAACAAGCCGGCCTGGGCCCGGCTGCTCGGCCGGATCCAGATCCGCCGCGAGCATGACGCCTATCGCTGGCTCGGCGAGATGCCGGGGATTCCGCGCTACCTGGGTCGGATCGATGCCCACGCCCTGGCGGTCGAGTGGATCGACGGCGGCTTGCTCTGCGAGTCGCCCGACCGCCGGACCGAGGCGCTGCGTTATCTGGCGGAGCTGCGCGATGTGATGGACCGGATGCACCGAAGTGGACTGGCTCACCTCGATCTGCGTTCGAACAAGAACGTGATGCTGCGGACCGATCGCTCGATCTGCGTCGTCGACCTGGCCAGCGCGGCCTGCATGCGGCCCGGCGGCCTGGCGCACCGGCTGTTCTTCCGCTGGTTCGCGACGAACGATCTGACCGGCGCGTTGAAGTGGAAGCAGGTGTTGATGGCCGGGCCGCTGACCGACGAGGAGTGGCGCATGATGCAACGCCACCGACGGTTCCGGAAGCTCTGGCTGTTCAACCCCAAGCGGCCGATCTAGGGGCCCTCGACGTCGGGCCCGACCGCGTTCTCGCCGGAGGGCTCGAGCCGCAGGCCCTGGACGGTCCGACCGGCGAGGTAGTCGGCGATCATGCGGTCGAACAGCTCGGGCCGATGCTCCATGACGAAGTGCCCCGTGTCTTCCAGGTAGACCGTCTTGACGCCGTCCGGCTTGCCCGCGGCGATGATGCTCTCCTCGTACCGTCGGCGTTGCTCGTCGAAGTTTCCGCCACGGAAGGACTGGATATCGAGTACGGGAATCGTCAGTGCACGGAATACGGCGTCCAGGTCGATCAACAGGTTCTCACGCCAGTACTGGATCAGCGAGGTTCGGTCGGTCGCCATGAACATGCCGTGATAGAGCATCGAGCGATGTCGGGCCATATAAGACTCCTGCTCGGGAGGTCCCAGGGTCGAGGGTCCGCCGTTGAAGGTCCTCCAGACCTCGGGGTCGGCGAGTCGTTCGGTCTGGGTTGCGACGGTCTCGGCGGCCTGGGCTAGCTGCTCCTCGCGGGAGCCGGATACCGAGCTGAACAGCGAGCCATCGACATTGATCAGTCGCTTGACCTTGTCGGGTCGCAACGCGGCGAGCTGGACGCCGACCATCGTTCCAAAGGAGTTGCCGACGACGACGACATCGTCGAGGCCCTGGGCGTCGATCAACTCGGAGAGCGCCCGTAGCGCGTTGTCGCGCCACGGCGTTCCGTCCGTGTTCAGCGGCAGGTCGGGCCGCGGAGTTCCGCCGAAGCCCGGCAGGGTCACGGCGACCATCGTGTACCGGTCGGCGTTGCGCTCCATGAACGTGTCCCAGGATCTCCAGCGGCAAGACATGCAAGGAATCAGAAGCAGGGTCGGGCCGCCGGTTCCTCGCCGCTCGACCTCGGGGAGCGATGGAGCGGGACGGGCCGCGGCACCGGCGCCGGTCGGGGACGGCAGACCACCAACGAGCAGGATCGCAACGAGAATCGCGGTAAACAATCGGGACGAGCGCTGAGCCACAGGTCACCTCCATCGCGGGCGATCGCCTCGCGCCAGTCCTATCCTGCGATAGTCGGCGAGCCGGGACCACAGCTCAGCGCTTAACTGTGGCTTAATTCCCCCTGTCGGAGCTGGATCTGTCCGGAACCACTGCCGGTCGATCGCCCTGGCCGCAGAAGCTCCAGGTCCAGCTCGAACGGTTTGGCGCGGTGTCAGTTCACCGAGCTGCGCTCGGGCCCCGGAGCGTAGTAGCCCTTGCGGGTGATCACCTCGTAGCTGGTGCCGATCGTCGAGATGTCGATCTCGCGCCACAGGCCGTCCCGGGTGTCGTCGGTGGACTGGTAGGCGATCGAGTACTGGTGGTGCAGATCCTCGGCGACGTTGCCGAACGCCTTGCGCAGCTCGCCGGCGCCGACCGAGATCAACGCCCGCCCACCGGTCGAATCCGCCACCCGGCGCAGGATCGCCCCGAGGGTCGTGTCGACGTCGACGTTGGACTGGCCGAACAGATTGCGGTCCCAGCGAATCACGTACTGCCGGTCCAGCCCCTTGCCGAGGCCGATACTGAAGACCATCACCTCGGCCCGCAGCGCCTGATCCAGCGCCTCTTCGAGGGTGTGCAGGCTGCCCGGCTGCAGACCGGCGTAGGCTTCGTCGCGACCGTCGGAGAGCAGGACCATCACCCGTCGGCCGTCGAAGCCGGCGAGCTTGCGCGAGCCGCGGTAGATCGCGTCGTAGAGGGCGGTGCCGCCCCGGGATTCGGCGTTGACGATCGCGCTGGCCAGCTTCTTCTTGTCCGACGTCAGATCCTGGGCGACCTCGACCTCGTCGTTGAACGTGACGACCATCGCCTCGTCACCGGGTTCCAGCACATCCAGGAACTCGAGTGCGGCCTTGCGGGCGTTCTTCAGCTTGGAGCCCTTGCCTGCGCTCATGCTGAGAGAGGTGTCGAGGACGATGCCGACCCGCAGCGGCTTGCGCAGCGTGCTGAACTGGGAGACGTTCTGGGGCTTGCCGTTTTCGAGGATGCGGAAGTCGTCGCGGGTCAGGCCGCCGACATAGGCTCCGCTCTTGTCACGGACGAGAGCGTAGAGGTTGACCAGGTCGACATCCTCGTACTGATTGATCCGTAGGGCGCTGGTGCGCACGAACGACTCGAACTGCCGGCCGTCGGTCAGGAACAGCCGGGCGACGATGCGGTTGCCCCGCAGTCCGTCACCGGCGTCCCAGTTCGCCTGCCAGGGCGGAGCCGTGAGGGTCGTCAACAGATTCTCGTTGACGATCAGTTCGATCCGGTCGACCTTGGCGCCGCCGGGCACCGTGACCTGCAACTCGATCGTTCCGGCGCCGATCACCGTCGACAGGTGCCGCGGGGTCTTGAACTTGATCTGTGGATCGACGGCGAGGGCTGCCGGCCCCGTGGTCAGCAGCAGCCAGGCGGCGAGGGCCGCGAACAGGCCGCGCCTGAGATTCCAGCCACCTTTCAGCACCACGCCCTCGTTCCCTCGGATTCCGGAAATCAGCCGCCGCTTTCATTCTACTGAACGCGAACGGATCGAACATGTTTCCAGAAAATCCGTGCGGACGCACGTGGGGCGCTACGAGGTCGGGTCTTTCGGCGGAACCGACGAGGGCGGCGTGACCGCCGGCCCCGGGGCGGCTCCAGGCGGCTCCGACGACGGCGTCGATGGCGCTGCTGCCGGAGGGCGGGGAGCTGCCTTGGAAGGTGGATTGGCCGGAACGACGAACGGGTCCCTGGGCAACATCGACTCGGTGCCCGAGGTGCCGATCCGGGTCAGGATCACCATCCCGATCGCGGGGATCTCGATCAGCAACAGGAACAGCATCCAGAGCATCGCCGAGAAGATCAGTCCCAGCGGCCCCAGCGGCAGCGGCAACAGCTTCATCGCGACGTAGACGGTGAAGGTGATCAGCACGGCGCCGAGGATCGACATCTCCCGGCCCAGGCCCCGGCCGATGCGACGACCCATCGCGTAGAACAGGCCGGCGATCCCGAGCCACTTCAACGCCCAGAAGGCGAAGATCGCGATCGGTACGCCGATGATCGTCGCCGCGAGCAACGTGAAGGCGACCAGCGCTCCGAGGTATCCGAGGATGCCGACGAAGAACGCGGCCACGTATCGGCGGCCGACCTCATCGCCGATCAGCTGGACCCGCTCGGGGACCAGGGCGACCATCAGGACGATCACGATGAACGAGGCGAACGAGCCCAGCAGGCGGAACCAGAAGAACAGGGCCGTCACTCCGGGAAACCAGTTACCGAGGCTGACGTTGACCGTCTGGCCGTCGACAAAGGTGTCGACCCGGTGCAGCGGCCCGAGAACGTTGACGAGTTGATCGCCGATCTCCGCGCCCTGGAGATCCAGTTCCGACAGCACGCCGACGACCTGGTTGCGCACCTGGCCGTCGCGGATCTCGAGGTTGCCCATCACGACGATCACGTCGGAGACGCGGCCCTCGATCAGCACGTCGGCTCCGACCGCCACGACCATACCCCGGCGGTCCTGCCCGGCGGGGACGTGCAGGTCGCCGCTGAAGACGCTGACCAGGTCGCCATAGCGCTTGTCCAGACGGGGCTGGCTCTCCGCGCCGGGGCTCTGTGCGTCGTCGTTGCTGTCCAGGCTGGACTGCGCCGCGGCGATCGAGCCGACGATCACGAGCAGCGCGAACAGGATCAGGGAGAGACGAAGGTGGCGGGTCATCGAGCGGAGCCCTCCGAAGTGGCTACCGGGTCACGCAAGAGGTCGCGACCGACGAAGAAAGCGATCGTGGCGAGCATCCCTACCGTGGCCAGCAATGCGCCGGCAGCCGCGACCGGCTGGACCTTGCGCAGCACCGGCTCCCACTCGGCAAGAGAGGCGATCGCCGGACCGAGCAGCTTGAGCGGGATGAGCAACAGCCCGAATCCGACCGAGGCGAACTGCTGCAGGGGAGCCTTGAGTCCGGCGACCACGGTGAAGATATCTCGCAGCGCCGGCGTCCATTCGGGCAATCCACCGATCGCGACCGCGACCAGGGTGAGTCCGGCGGCGACCGCCGCGAAGGTGGCCCAGCCCAGCTCGCGGGAGGTGAAGGCGGGAACGACCGGGCGGAGCCGCTCGGCGATCTCGACCATCACCCGGGGGCGGACGTCGATCTCGTAGGGGATCTGGCCCCGGAGCAGCGCCAGGTCGGCGACCATCCGGCGCTCGAAGGCGGCCTCGCCGGCGCATTCGGCGCAGCTCGCGAGGTGCTGGTCCAGCCCGGCCTCGAGGTCGCCCGGCAGACTGCCGAACTCTTTTTCGAGCAGAGCGGCTCTGGCTTGACGGCAACGCATCTCAGTCTCCGAAGTAGTCCGGGTGTCGGCGCGCCAGAACCTTCTTCAGCGCGGCTCGCCCCCGCATCAGCCGGGTCTTGATCGTACCCGTCGGCAGCTTCAGTGTCTCGGCGGCCTCGTCGACCTTCATCTCTTCGACGTAGACCAGGAAGAGGACTTCACGATAGTGGTCGGGTAGCGTCTCGAGGGATTCCCGCAGAAGCTTCGAGCGCTCGTCGGTCTCGAGCTCGTCGCCGGTCGAGGGGGAGGTGTCGACGACCTGTTCGGGCATCTCGACCCGGTTGCGTTCCTTCCTGGCCCTCCGGCCGTGGTCGACCACATGATTGGCGGCCAGCCGGTAGAGCCAGGTCGAGAACGGGTGGTCCGGCCGGTAACGGGACAGGTTGCCGTAGGCCTTGATGAAGACTTCGCTGACCACGTCCTCGATCTCCTCCCGGCGGGCGCCGTAGCGCCACGCCACACTGGCGATCATCTTCTGGTACCGGGTGACGATGCCCGCATAGGCCTGGGAATCGCCGTCGAGTACCGACTGGACGAGCTGGCGATCTTCATTGGCTCGATCCTCCATCCTCGTCCTTCACCCTCATGGAACGAGACCTCGACCTGCGCGGTTCCACCGATCTTCCCCTGCGGAAATCCCCGGATTCTGCCCCATTCCGGCTAGTATAAGGGGCCGGCGAACCGGCGGACCGTCCGAGGAGGCCCGATGTCGCCAAAGACCCCGACTGCCCGAAACTCCCGTCGCCACCGGGTCCCGGCCGCCCGGCTGCGCTGGCGCTGTGACCCGTCGGTCTTCCGCTTCCGGACCACCCGGGAGCTCGGCAACCGCAAGATCGAGGTGATCGGCCAGCCCCGGGCCCTCGAATCGATCCGCCTGGGGCTCAACATCCGCAGCGAAGGCTACAACATCTTCGTCAACGGCCCGGTCGGGAGCGGCCGATCGACGATCGTTCGCCGGCTGCTCGAGGACGTCGAGCGGGGCAAGTCGGCGCCGGACGATCTCGTGTTCGTCCATAACTTCCGCGACCCGGACCAGCCCCAGCGGCTCGCCTTTCCGGCCGGGCAGGGGACCGTCTTTCGCGACGCGGTCGCCGAGCTGGTCAACGCCCTCGCCGGCGATCTGCACGCGCTGTTCGAGTCCGAGCTCTACGCCAAGCGCCGAGCCCGGCTGCGGGATCAGACCGCCGCGGAGCAGAAGGCACACCTGAAGGACTTCGAAACACGGGTGCAGTCCCGTGGGTTCGCGATGATGCAGGTGCAGACCGGCTCGGCGATCACGCCGCAACTCGTGCCGGTCGTCGCCGGCAACCCGACCGAGATCGACAAGCTCGAGGAGCTGGTCGACGCCGGGCAGTTCTCCAAGGTCGAGTTCGACAAGATCGGCAAGCGAGAGGCGAAGCTGCGCGCGGAGATGGAGTCCGTCGGCAAGGAGCTGCGCAGGCTCGAGCGTCTGCTGCATCATCAGCTGGCCGAACTCGATGTGCAGCTGGCGACGCCGTTGATCGACGAGACGTTCGCCGAGCTGCAGGAGCGGTTCCCGATCCCGGGGCTGCCCGGCTACATCCGGGCGATGACCCGGGACCTGCTGGAGAACCTCGACGAGTTTCACGAGGGGGGGCCGCCCGAGGCCCAGACTCCGCAGCTGCTGGTCGACCGCGAGGAGTTTCCGGGGCGTTACGCCGTCAACGTGGTCGTGGACAACGCCGCCACCGAGGGGCGGCCGATCATCTGGGAAACCGCACCCTCCTATCGCAACCTGTTCGGCACGATCGAGACGACCCGCACGCCGAGCGGCGAGTACTTCTCGGACCATACGCGGATTCGCGCCGGGAGCCTGCTGCGGGCGAACGGGGGCATCCTCGTGATCGACGCGATGGATCTGCTGGTCGAGCCCGGCTGCTGGTCCGCGCTCAAGCGCACCTTGCGTAACGAGCGCGTCGAGGTGCAGGTGTTCGATCCGCTTCACGCCTTCGGCATCTCGCTCAAGCCGGAGCCGGTCCCGATCGACGTCAAGGTCGTGTTGATCGGTACCTCGCAGATCTACCGGGCACTCTACTCGGTCGACGAGGACTTCAAGAAGGTCTTCAAGGTCAAGGCCGAGTTCGCCCATCACACGCCGCGCAGCACCGAGGAGCTCCGCAACTACGCCGCGTTCGTGACGAAGAAGATCCGCGACGACGATCTCCTGCCGTTCCATCGTCAGGCGGTCGCAGTCGTCGTGGAGGAGGGGGTGCGGATCGCCGGGCATCAGAAGAAGCTGACGACGAGCTTCAAGGACATCGCCGACATCATTCGCGAGTCGGGCTACTGGGCCGCCCAGTCGAGCGCCCGCTGGGTCCGCGCCGAACATGTCGACCAGGCGGTGGAAAAGCGTGCGTTCCGGGTCAACCTGATCGAGGAGCTGATGCGCGAGCGGATGACCGAAGGCATCATCCTGCTCGATCTGAAAGGCGAGGCGGTCGGGCAGATCAACGGCCTGACCGTTCTCGACCTCGGCGATCACGCCTTCGGCCAGCCGGCTCGCATCACCGCGACGGTGGCGATGGGTCGGGCCGGCGTGATCGCGATCGACCGCGAGGCGCGGCTGTCCGGGACGATTCACGCCAAGGGCGTGTTGATCCTGACCGGCTTCCTGCGCTCGCGATTCGCCAGGAACAAGCCGCTGTCGTTGACCGCGAGCATCGCCTTCGAGCAGAACTACGGTCGGATCGACGGCGACTCCGCCTCGTCGGCGGAGCTGTACGCGTTGCTGTCGGCGCTCTCGGGGGTGCCGATCCGCCAGGGCGTTGCGGTGACCGGCTCCGTGAATCAGCGGGGCGAGATCCAGCCGATCGGCGGTGCCAACGAAAAGGTCGAGGGTTTCTTCGAGCTGTGCCGGCACACCGGGCTGACCGGCGACCAGGGCGTGCTGATCCCCCGACGTAACCTCATGGATCTCATGCTGCGCAAGGATCTCGTTGCCGAGGTGCGCAAGGGTGCCTTCCACATCTGGGCCGTGGACACGATCGAAGAGGGACTCGAGGTGCTGACCGGCGAGGTCGCCGGCAAGCCCGGAACCGACGGCGGCTATCCGCCGAAGTCGGTGCTCGGCAAGGTCGACGCCGAGCTGACCCGGCTGGCGGTCGATGGGGTCAACTTCGCGGCGAAGGTCAAGGCCAAGCCGAAGAAGCAGGCCGCTCCGTCAAAGAAGTCCCGGCCGGCCTCGAAGAAGCGGCCGACGAAGACCACCGGTCAATAGGCCTTGGCGAAGTGGGCGCGCTTCGTCGACGCGCCGTCGCAGCGGATGCACTTGCCCGATTCGTCCGGCTGGGCGAAGGCGATGCAACGGATCGTCGCCTTCGTCTCTTCCTGGATCTTCCCCTCGCAGTCGCCGTCGCCACACCAGTGTGCCAGCAGGAAGCCGCCGCGATCGGTGACCGCCGACTTGAACTCGTCGTAGCTGTTCACCTCGTAGGTGTTCGCATCGCGACGCTCGCGCGCGGCGTCGAACAGCTCCTGCTGGATCTCCTCGAGCAGCGCGGGGATCCGCGTCGGTAGATCGTCCAGGGAGATGAACTCCTTCTTGCGATCGGTCCGACGCACCGCGACGACGGTGCCCTTGTCCAGGTCGCGCGGCCCGAGTTCGATCCGCAGCGGGACCCCGGCCAGCTCCCACTCGTGGTACTTCGCGCCGGGGTTGAGGTTGTCCCGGTCGTCGAGCTTGACCGACAGCCCTGCGCCGATCAGAGACTTCCGTACGTCGCCGGCGGCGGCGATGATCTTCTCCTTGGGGTCGTCGCCGCGCCAGATCGGTACGACCACGACCTGGATCGGTGCGATCCGCGGGGGGAGGATCAGTCCGTTGTCGTCGCTGTGGGTCATCACCACGGCGCCGACGGTCCGGGTCGACATGCCCCAGGAGGTGTTCCAGGCGTGTTCCCAGACGCCCTCCTCGTTCTGGTACTTCAGCTCGAACGCCTTGGCGAAGTTCTGCCCGAGGTTGTGGGAGGTCGCCGTCTGCAGCGCCCGCTGATCCTGCATCATCGATTCGATCGAGTAGGTCCGGACCGCACCGGCGAACTTCTCGCGGTCGCTCTTGACCCCGCGGACGACCGGGATCGCCATGAACTCCTCGGCGAAGGTCGCATAGACCTCGAGCATCCGTCGCGCCTCTTCCTCGGCCTCGTCGGCGGTGGCGTGGGCCGTGTGCCCCTCCTGCCAGAGGAACTCGGCGGTGCGCAGGAACAGGCGGGTGCGCAGCTCCCAGCGAACCACGTTGCACCACTGGTTGATCAGCAGCGGAAGGTCGCGGTAGCTCTGTACCCACTTCGCGAACATCGAGTAGATGATCGTCTCCGACGTGGGGCGGACGATCAGCTCCTCCTCGAGCTTGCTCTCCGGATCGGGGATGATCTCCGGCTTGCCGTCGATCACCACCGATTTGAGCCGGGAGTGGGTGACGATCGCGCACTCCTTGGCGAAGCCTTCGACGTGCTCGGCCTCCTTGGCCAGGAACGACTTGGGGATGAACAGCGGGAAATAGGCGTTCTGGTGGCCGGTCTCCTTGAACATCCGGTCGAGGTGACCCTGCATGTTCTCCCACAGCGCATAGCCGTGGGGGCGGATGACCATGCAACCGCGCACCGGAGAGTGGTCGGCCAGCTTGCCGTGAGCAACGATGTCGTTGTACCAGCGCGAGTAGTCCTCGGCGCGAGGTGTGATCACTTTCGACATCTTTGCCATCACCAGGTCTCCATCGTCCACGACCGTTTCTCGCGACAACCGGCGAGGGCTCCGAGCCGGGAACCGCGCATTATAGGCTCAGCCCGGCGAACGCGACACGTCCCCGCTAGAATGGCCTCGTGGGATCTCTTCATACCGACCGTCGGCGGGCCCCCTGGGGGGTCGTGTCGGCAGTTCTGCTCACCGGGATGCTGGGCGGCTGCGAACCACGACCGAACGTGGAACAGACGATCACCGCCTACGCGTCGGCGGTGCAGCAACGGGACTTCGCGACCCTCTACTGTCTGTCGGCGGGGGCGGCGACCGCCGAGGAGCTGGGAGCCGACGAGCAGTCTCGCCGGGCCTCGTTCCAGAAATGGGCCGAGAGCCTGCTTCTGGCCTACGAGGAGGGGCGGGACGAGGGTGAGGTGCTGCTGGACGGGCACGGGATCCTGCTGGTGAAGCTGCTGGCCCTGGGGCGGGGCACGTTCAGCGACGCCGGCTCGCCCCAGGTCGCCGAGGACGGCACCACCAGGGTCCGGGCCGACATTCGTTTCGGATACGACAGTATCGACTTGTCCCGCTTCAGCCCTGGAACCACCTTGTACTTCAACCGCAGTCCGGTCGGCCGCGTGGAACCACTGACGGTCCCGTGGGTCAGCCGGGAGGTGCGCCTGGATGTGCTGGAGAGCGTGAGCGTGGACTGGACCCTGATGGAGCAGGAGGCCGCTGGAGGCTGCCCGGCGGGCTGGACGGTGGTCTCCGTCGAGCCGGTGGCCGGCAGCGCCAGTACCACCCGCCTCACCTGGGACTTCTGATGCTCGACACCCAACGTCCCCGGATCGGGGTCGCTCTCGGCGGAGGTGCCGCCCGTGGGCTGGCCCATGTCGGCGTGCTCCGCGCCCTCCATCGAGAGGGGATCCCGGTTCACATCGTCACCGGTACCAGCATGGGCGCGATCATCGGCGGCTCCTTTGCCGCCGGTGTCCCGATCGACGAGCTCGAGCGTGGCGTGCGCCAGGTGCTGACCAGCGAGGAGTTCCGGCGGAACCGGATCTCCTTCCTGAAGGAGAGCAAGCAGCAGCGCGGCGGCCTGGTCTACTCGGTCAAGAACCTGATCCGCCGCGGGATCTTCTTCGGCGTCTCCAACATGCGTCCCTCGTTCCTGGCCGCCGAGGAGTTCGCCGGCAGCATGGAGGCGGTGCTGCCCGAGTGCGACATCCCCGGGATGCCGCTGACGTTCGCTGCCGTGACCCTGGACATCGAGACGGCGGAAGAGGTGATGCTCTGCACCGGGAGCCTGCGCTCGGCGGCGGCGGCGAGCTCGGCGATCCCGGGCATCCTGCCGCCGGTGCCGCTCCACGGCCGCAAGCTGATCGACGGTGGCTGGGTCGACAAGATCCCGGTGCTGCCGGCACACAAGCTCGGCGCCGATGTCGTGATCGGTGTCGACATCACCGCCGATCTGGAGAACGGAGCGAGCTACGAACGCGGCGTCGACATCATGGTCCGGGCCAACGCGATCAAGGACGACGCTCTGGTCGGCTTCTCCCGCCGGCTTGCCGACGTGCTGATCACACCGGAGGTCGGTCATGTCCACTGGGCCGATTTCGGCGCGTTCGAGGCCTGCATCGAGGAGGGCGAGCGGGCGGTGATGGACCGGCTACCGGAGATCAAGCACCTGATCGCCAAGGAGCGCTTGATGTCCCGGTTGCGTCCGACACGCCGCAAGCGTCAGGCGCGCTTTCATCTGAAGGCATTAAGTGGGAAACTGATCGTCCTGTAGGCCGCGCTTCACTTCGGGGGTTCCGGTGTCCAAGTCAGTCGAGCATGTTCATCTGATCGGAATCGGCGGGACCGGCATGACCTCCCTCGCCGGGCTGCTCCACGCCGATGGCAGTCGGGTCACCGGGTCGGATCAGGCGCTGTATCCGCCGACCTCGGAGATCCTGGCCTCCCTCGGTCTCGAGGTGACCACCGGTTTCAGCGGCGAGCACCTCGACCCGGCCCCGGACCTCGTCGTCGTCGGCAACGCGATCAGCCGCGGCAACCCGGAACTCGAGCAGGTGCTCGATCGTGGGCTGGCCTATACCTCGATGCCCCGGATCATCGCCGAGCGTTTCCTGCGTGGACGACACTCGATCGTCGTCGCCGGAACCCACGGCAAGACGACCACGACGTCGATGGTCGCCTGGATCCTGCAGCGGGCGGGGCTCGACCCGTCCTACCTGATCGGGGGGCAGCCCCAGGACCTCGAGCACTCCTTCCACCTGGGAGGCGGGCGGACCTTCGTGATCGAGGGTGACGAGTACGACACGGCCTTCTTCGACAAGGGGCCGAAGTTCATGCACTACCGCCCCGACACCGCGATCCTCGGAACGGTCGAGTTCGATCACGCCGATATCTATCGCGACCTGGATCAGGTCAAGACCGCGTTCGCCCGGCTGGTCAACCTGATTCCCGGCCGGGGACTGCTGGTGCGCGACGAGGACTGCGCCGTTACCCGGGAGGTCTCGGACCACCCGTTTTGCCGTGTCGAGGGCTTCGGCCTGCAGGCCGGGCGCTGGACCGCCGAGGAGCTGCAACACGGCGCCGAGGGCAGCGCCTTCACGCTGGTGTGCGGCGGAGAGCAACTGGGCCGGGTCGTGTTGCTCCAGGGGGGCGACCACAACGTGCGCAACGCGCTGGCCGCGGCTGCGGCGAGCCGGGAGGCCGGAGCCGAGCCCGACGCGATCGTCGCCGGGCTCTGCTCGTTCCGCGGCGTTCGACGCCGCCTCGACGTTCGCGGCGTGGCCGGTGAGGTCACGGTCGTCGATGACTTTGCCCACCACCCGACGGCGATCGAGCACACGATCCGCACGGTCCGCGACCGCTGGCCCGGGGGCGATGTCTGGGCCGTCCTCGAACCGCGCTCCTGGTCCCTGCGGCGCAACGTATTCCAGGACCGACTCGTCGAGGCGATGGCCGCCGCCGACCACGTCATCGTCGCCGGCGTCTACCGGCCGGAGTTGATCGACGAGGCCGAGCGGCTGGACCCGGAACGACTCATCGCCGACCTCGCCCGGCGTGGCGTGGATGCGCAGTACCTCGCCGACACCGCGGAGATCGTCCAGCGCATCGCCGCCGAGGCCGGCCCGCGAGATGTCGTCGCCGTGATGTCGAACGGCGGCTTCGACGGTCTGCACGAGCGGCTGCTGGTCGGTCTGCGTTCCCGTGAGGCCGCCGCCGATCACCAGGTGCGATGAACCCGCCGGACGCCGAGCTCTGGGTCATCGACCCATCCTGCCGCCGTCCCGAGACCCAGGGCATCCAGGAGATCGTGACCCGCTGGGGCGGCCCCTCTCGTACGTTCCAGCCGGTCCTGATTCCGGGCGACGGCCCGAAGCCGGGTGACCCCTATCCCGTCGCCGGCGTCGTGGTGCTGGGCTCCGCGGCGTCGGTCCACGACGAGCCGCAGTGGATCGAAGAGCTCGGTCGCTGGATCGACCCGATTCTCCAGGGCCAGGTGAAGGTCCCGCTCCTCGGCATCTGCTTCGGTCACCAGCTGATCGCGCAGCGCGCCGGCGCCCGGGTCGGTTTCCTCGCCGAGACCAAGGCGAAGCGACTCGGCGTCGAGGAGACGGAGTTCGATGGCTCGCGCATCGTGAAGGGGCAGGCGAGACTCCGTGTGGTCGTGAGCCATCGGGAGACGGTCGTCGAGGTGCCGGACGGTTTCCTGCGAACGGCGAGTCGGCCCGGCGTCGAGTTCGACGGGATCGAGCACGAGAGCCGCCCGATCTTCTCGTACCAGTTCCACCCCGAGGCCCGGGAGGAGTTCGCCGCCGCCACCGGCATCCCGGAATCCGAGATCGACGACCGGCTCCGGAGCGACTCCGGCCGGCTGCTGGACGGTTTTCTCGACGTCGTCCGCCGGCCCCAGCTCTAGGGCGACGACCGGGTTCCCGACGACCCGACCCCACAAAAAACACGAGCCGGCGGACAATCCGCCGGCTCGACCATGTGCGGCGGCTGAGGGGGTGAACCGCACACGGTAATGGACTGATCAGGTCTCGGGGAGTCAACCGCGAGCGGTCACTTCTTGTTCCCCTTCTTGCCTCCCGATCGCGAAGATCCGGAGGAGCGCGAGCTGCTCGACCGCGAAGTCGAGGACTTGGAAGGGCTCGCGGAGCGTGAACGGCTGGACGTGGGCGTGCGCGAGGCACCGGACGACGGTCTGGCCGCCGAGGGTTTGGCGGACGGCGACGGAGACTTGCTCCGGCCGGCGGAACCGAACAGCGACCGGATGCGGCTGCTGGTGCTGGTCTTACGTTTCGGAGCCGTCGCGGACGGCTCGACCGAGCGGTTGGTGCGAGGCGAGGAGGTCTCGGTGCGTGCGGGGTCCGAGTACCGACGCGCACCGCTGTCGGGGGTCGGCGTGTAGGTCGGGCTGATCCTGTCGTACGAGTTGTACGAACGGCGTGGCTTGCCCAGCCCCGGGTCGCTGACCGTGCTGGGGTCCGAACGGAACTTGCGCGGGTAGCTGGTGAAGCGAGGCTTTCCGCCGGGCTCGCCGGCGGCGTTCGCTCCGGCCACGTTGTCGCTGTTCGTGCGCGAGGTCATCCCGCTCGGTCGGGGAAGCCGCTCGCCGAGTCCGAGGGTCGACTCGGCATCGGCGGACGAGATCGGGTTGATGCCCGCGAAGCCGGGCTTCGCCCGGACCCGGTCCTCGGCGACCCGGAACGAATCGCTGTCGGCTCCCGGTTTCCGGCCGCTCACCGGGGATACCTGGTCATCGACGTTCCGCCGGGCGGTGTCGATCGCTTTCTGGCGCATC
Source organism: uncultured bacterium (assembly GCA_942490715.1). Lineage (GTDB taxonomy): Bacteria > Acidobacteriota > Polarisedimenticolia > Polarisedimenticolales > Polarisedimenticolaceae > CALNYP01. Next base: position 37,628 of record CALNYP010000056.1, on the reverse strand, counting down.
TCCGTCGAGCCGGCGAGTTCGTCGGGGCTCACGTCCGGCGGGCGAGTGCGCACCGCCGCGCCGCGGAGGTCGTCGCCCACGTCGTGGACGCCCTTGTACTCGTCGTGATGGCCGTGGTGATGGCGTCGCGGATGGTAGAAGTGGTGATAGCCGACGAAGGTCCAGCAACCCGGGGAGTAGTAGCCGTAGTGCACCGGGCCGTAGTAGGCCGGGTAGCCGTAGTAACCCAGGGGCGCCCAGCCGATGTTGATCGAACCCCAGGACCAGGCGACCCAGGCTCCGCCGAAGACGCTACCGGGCTTCCAGCACCAGCCGGGACCCGAGACGTACTGCCAGCGGCCGTAACGGTACGGGGCCCAGCCCCACGGCTCACCGGAGACCCAGAAGTACCCACGGTTGCCATAGTGCCAGTAGCCGTCCCTGTACGGCTGCCAGTCCTCGGTGACGTCGGGGGACCAGACGTAGCCGTACTCGTCGGTGTAGATCCACTCGCCGGCCTCGGACAGCTCACCGTAGTGGGGCCGGACTTCCTCGGGTAGCGAGTCGTAGGCGCCGTTGTCGACGAACTGGTCGTCGCGGTAGCGCGGCTCCCGTTCGGAGACCCAGCGATCGAAGGCGTCGGTCGAGAAGGTGTTGAATGCGGAGGGTTCATCGGGGATCGACCCGCTGACGACCAGCGTGCGCATGCCACCCCGGACGAGCACCGAACCGCCGGCACCGGCCACCTCGGCCACGCCGCGGCGCGAGATCACCCGGGTGCTGGGGACGGTTCCGTCCGTCGCTTCGATCCGGAAGTCGCCGTCGCCGAGGAGGTAGCTGGAGCCGGCCGGGGTGTCGATCCGGAACTCCTCGTCGCCCCCGACCCGGGCGTTGATCCGCACGACGCCGCGGGCGAGCTGGAGGATCGTGTTGTCCCGGAAATCGGCGTAAGGGGAGGGCAGGGCCAGGAAGGTCAACTCGCTGTCCCGGTCGACCCGCAGGATGGTTCCACCGGCCAGCTCGACCTCGACCCGCTGGTCGTAGGCGGTGATCAGGGTGTCCCCCGGAAAGATCGGCGAGTTGAGATCGGCGGCTCCGGGTTGCCCCGGCTCGGCCCGGTTCACCGTCACGCCGTTGATCTGGAAACGGATCCGCCCGTAGTCACCGGAGCGGTAGGGATCGGCCTGTTCCAGCTGAAGCTGTGAGGGGGAGTCCCGGGAGGCCAGGGTCGGTGCGGGAGCGGCGGCGATCGTGATCAGGACCAGCAGGCCGGGTACCGATCGTGGGAAATCGCGCCAGTTGTGCATGTCCGAAAAACTCCATCCCTCGAAGGACGACGGTTCCTACTGCACGTGACGTGCCAGCTCCCGGCTCCCCGATCTCCCCGTTTTCGGACGGTTTCCGGCGGCGGCCGCGGTCGCTCACCGCCCGGCCGGGGACACGTCGTCCTCGCGAAGGGACAATCGACCGGTTTCACCGCGTCGGTGACACCCTCGCGTTGACCGTCTCCGCGACGGGGTGCTACTTTTCGCGCCATGCCGACCCGACCGATCGTCCTTTACCCCGATCCCGTCCTGCTCAGGCCGACCGAGCCGGTCGACCAGATCGACGACGAAATCCGCGACCTCGTCCGGGACATGACCGAGACGATGTACGCCGCCCCGGGCATCGGGCTCGCCGCGAACCAGGTCGGGGTCTCGAAGCGGGTCTGCCTGGTCGACCTGACGGCCGGTGAGGAGCCGGGACACCTGCATATCTTCATCAACCCCCGGCTGAGCGAGGCGGAAGGCGCCGACGTCGCCACCGAGGGCTGCCTGTCCTTCCCGGACGTCGAGATCGACGTCGAGCGGCCGGGGCGGATCGTCGTCGAGGCCGAGGACCTGGACGGAGCGACGTTCCGCTTCGACGCCGACGGCCTGCTCGGCCGGGCGATCCAGCACGAGTGCGAGCACCTCGAGGGCAAGACGTTCTTGCAGAACCTCTCCTCGTTGAAGCGCGAGCTCGTCAAACGCCAGATCAAGAAGCGCATCAAGGCCGGTGACTGGGTCGCCTCCGTCGAGGGTTGACCGGTGCGCATCGTCTTCTTCGGCACTCCGGCCACCGCGGTGCCGTGCCTTGCGGCCCTGCTCGCTGGGGGGCACGAGGTTCCCCTCGTCGTCACCCAGCCCGACCGGCCGGTCGGCAGATCCCGCAAGCCCCAGCCGCCGGAGGTGAAGGTCGCGGCGATCGAGGCCGGGATCGAGGTCCTGCAACCGGATCGCGTCCGCTCCCGCGGCTTTCGTTCGACGATCGAGGCCGCCGGGCCGGAGCTGCTGGCCGTCGTCGCCTTCGGCCGGATCCTCGGACCGCGCTTGCTGGCGACTCCGCCGCTGGGTCCGGTCAACGTGCACTTCAGCCTGCTTCCCCGCTACCGCGGCGCCGCTCCGGTGCAGTGGGCGATCGCCCGGGGGGAGTCGGTCACCGGCGTGACGACGATGCGCATGAACGAGCGGATGGACGAGGGCGACATCCTGCTCCAGCGCCAGGTCGAGATCGGACCGGGGGAGCACGCCCCTGAACTGCAGGCACGCCTGGCCACCCTCGGAGCCGAGCTGTTGCTCGAGACCGTCGCCGGGCTTCCGCGCGGCGAGATCACGGCGCGACCTCAGGATCACGACGAGGCGACTCACGCTCCGATCCTGAGCAAGCGCGACGGCTGGGTCGACGGGTCGATGACCGCCGCCGAGATCGACGGCCGCGTCCGTGGTTTCGACCCCTGGCCCGGCGTCTGGTTCGCCGTCGGTGGTCAGCGGATCCGCCTCCTCGAGGCGCAGGTCGCGTCGGCACCGGCTTCCCCTGGCGCAGACACCCCGGGAACGCTGCTGGCTACCGGAGATGGCCTGGAGCTGCTCTGTGCCGGCGGGTCGCGGCTTTCGCTGTTGCGCGTGCAACGGGAGGGGCGCCGGCCCCAGTCGATCGCCGAGGCGATCCGCGGCCGCCAGCTGGCCGCAGGAGACCGGATTGCCCGCCCCGACACCCTGGGCTGAGCCCCTTCACGGCGTCCGTCGCCGGGCCCAGGTGATCCTCCAGCGGGTCGAGACCGCGGGGGCCTTCGCGTCGGTGCTGCTGGAACAGCACGAGTCGGAGCTTCGCGATCGCCGGGACGCGGCGTTGCTTCACCGGATCGTGATGGGAGTCCTGCGGGAGCAGGCCCGGCTGGACCACGCCCTGGATCGTTGTGCCGACCGGCCGACCGCGGCGATGGATCCGCTGGTCCGGGTCGTGCTGCGCATCGGCGCCTACTCGCTGCTGTTCCTGGATCGCGTTCCCGACTTCGCCGCGGTCAACAGCGCCGTCGAGCAGGTCAAGCGCGGACCGCGGCGCAGCGCGGCGTCGTTCGTCAACGGTGTGCTGCGCCGGCTGGCCTCGCGCAGGGCGGCGGTGCTGCCTCCGGAACCGGCCGATGGCGACGTCGAGGCGCTGGCCCTGCACCGGTCCCACCCGTTGTGGTGGACCCGACGGGTCGTCGAACGGCTGGGCTGGGCCCGGGCCGACGCCCTGCTGGCGGCGAACAACGAGCCGGCGCCGACCGTCCTGCGACCCTGGAGCCGGAAGATCGACGCCGACGGACTCGCCGCACGATTGCGGGAGAGCGGGGTCGAGACCGAGCGCTGCCGCTTCGCCGAGGGCGCCCTCCGGGTGGTCTCCGGCAACCCCGCGGCGGCCGGCGTCTTCGCCGAAGGGCTGGCCTGGGTTCAGGACGAGGCGGCCCAGCTGGTTCCCGTGCTGCTGGGCGACGCCGGGCCCCGTAGCCTCGATCTCTGTGCCGCTCCCGGCGGAAAGACGTTTCACATGGCCGACCGGTTGCCCGACGGAAGCCCGGTCGTCGCCCTTGATCGGCACCGGGGACGGCTGAAGCGGCTCGTGAAGATGGCCCGGCTGCTGGGTGCCGCCGACATCCTCCCGCTGGTGGCCGACGCCGCCGCACCCGGCGCTGCCCTGGGCGGAACGTTCGACGCCGTGCTGCTGGACGCGCCCTGCAGCGGCACCGGCACGCTGCGCCGTCACCCCGAGATTCGCTGGCGCCTCACGGCAGGGGATATCGAGCGGCTGGCCCGCCGCCAGGGTGTGCTGCTCCGGCGTGCTGCGGAGCGGGTCGCCCCCGGCGGGACCCTCGTCTACTCGGTTTGCTCGATCGAGCCCGAGGAGGGCCCCGAGACGATCACGGACTTCCTGGCCGGACATCCCGGGTTCGCCCTGGTGGATCCGGCCCTGCGTCTCCCCCGGGGATGTGAAACGCTGGTCCAGGCGCCTGGCTTCCTTCATACTTCTCCCGACAACGGCGGTCTCGACGGTTTCTTTGCCGCGGTGCTGCGGCGGAGCGACGTGGCCGAAGCGGGGCAGGGAAGCACGACGGCATGACCCCCAAGGACGAGGCGAACGGATCGACCCCGGAGGCGAGCGACAAGGCCAACGCCCCGGGCGTGACGGTCGTCGTCGGCAAGCCCGGTCGCCGGATGCGGAAGTGGCTCGGCCTCGCGATCTGGCTCACCGCCGCCGGGGGGCTGGCCGGTGTGGTCTTCGTCCTGTCGTTCTACCTCGCGATGCGCATCGAGATGCGGTCGAGCGAGGTGACCGTCCCCGACCTGGCCGGGCAGAGCGTCGACGAGGCGACCGGGAGTGTCGCCGCGCTCGATCTGGTCCTGCAGGTCGTCGAGCAACGCAACGACCCGTCGGTCGACAGCGGCCGCATCCTGCAGCAGACACCGCCCGCCGGGGTGAGCGTACGTCGGGGGCGCAAGATCAAGCTGATCCTCAGCCTCGGCGACAAGGTGCTGGAGGTTCCGAACATCGTCGGCGAGGGCTCGCGGGCCGTGGCGATCGAACTCCGACAACTCGGACTCACCCCGGGGCACGAGGTGCGAATCCCGTCGGATGTCATCCCGGACGGCCGCATCATCGCCCAGGTTCCCCCGGCGACCACCCCGGCCGTCCCGAATACCCGGGTCCATCGCCTCGTCTCGTCGGGGCCGCAACCGACCACCTGGGTCATGCCGGACCTCGAGGGCCGAACTCGCCGCGAGGTCGAGGACTGGGCCCGGCGCAGCGGCTTTCGCGTGGCGGTGCGAAGCATTAGCATGAACGGCCGTCGGTCGGGGACGATCCTCGGTCAGCTGCCGCTGTCCGGGTATCCGATCCGCACCAACGATGTCGTCGAACTGACCGTCGCCCGCTGAGTCCGGGCGGCCCGGAGGAACACGTGGCCGTTCTCGCCCCCTCGATTCTTTCCGCGGACTTCGCCCGCCTGGGCGAGCAGGTCCAGGAGACGGCCGCCGGCGGCGCCGGGATGATCCACATCGACGTGATGGACGGCCACTTCGTCCCGAACATCACCATCGGCCCCCTGGTCACCGAGGCGGTGCGTCGGGTCACCGATCTGCCCCTCGATTGCCACCTGATGATCTCCGATCCGGATCGCTACGCGGCGGAGTTCGTCCGCGCCGGTGCCGACATGGTCTCGATCCACGTCGAGGCCGCGACTCATCTGCACCGAACGATCCAGCGGATCCGCGAGGCCGGCGCCAAGGCCGGTGTCGTGTTGAATCCAGCGACGCCGCTGACCGCCATCGACGAGGTTCTCGGCGACGTCGATTTCGTCCTGTTGATGTCGGTCAACCCCGGCTTCGGTGGTCAGAAGATGATCCCGTCGGTCCTCGACAAGGCCCGCCGTCTGCGGGAGCGCATCGTCCGCGACCGACTGGACGTGCGGATCGAGATCGACGGCGGTGTCTCGCTGGCGAACCTGGAGCAGGTGGTCGATGCCGGCGTGGACATGATCGTCGCCGGTTCGGCGGTCTTCGGGCCCGGCACTCCCCGGGAAACCACCGCCGAGTTCGTCCGGCTGCTGGCCGAGTTTGCGGAACGTGAGCAGCGCTGCTGAGCCCAGGCCCGGCTTCGGTCCCCCGGTCGAGGTACGGGTCCGGTACTCTGAGACCGACCGGATGGGGGTCGTGTATCACAGCAACTATCTGGTCTGGTTCGAAATGGGTCGTACCGAGCTGATGCGTGAGGCGGGCGCGACCTACGCGGAACTGGAAGACCGTCAGCAGCTGTTTTTCCCGGTGATCGAAGCCCAGGTGCGCTACCTTTCGCCGGCCCGCTATGATGATCTGCTGCACGTCCTGACCCGGGTCGATTCGATCGGCCGGGCCCGGGTGCGGTTCGCGTACGAGGTTCGCAAGCAGGGCAGCGACGACCTGCTGGCGACGGGCAGCACCGCCCACGCCGCAGTCAACGAGAACACCAGACCGATCCGGCTGCCGGACGAAATCCGTCACCGGCTGGCCGGGTACACAGGTTCAACGTGATCGAAATTCAGCGCAACAGCCTCCTCGGAACGCTCTTCGCCGTGCTGCTGCTGGTCGGCGCCGGCTGCTCGTCCAAGCACAAGCCGCCGACCATTGCCGGGATGTCCCCGGCCCAGGCTTACGCCCGGGGTCTCGACCTGCTGGAGCGAGGCAAGCCCGATGAGGCTCTCGAGACGTTCCAGTCGATCGATCTCCGGTTCGCCGGTGACGACCGTGAGGTCCTCGAACCGCTGATCCGGCTCAGCATCGCCGACGCCACGTTCTATCAGGGAAACTACCTCGCCTACATCGATGCCCGGGATCTCTACCTGAACTTCATCACGCTCTACAGCGACCACGACAGGGCGCCCTACGCCCAGTTCCAGGCCGGGGTCTGCTCGCTCAATCAGACCAACGCCCCGTCGAAGGATCAGTCCCAGACGATCGCTGCGTTTCAGGACCTGCGTGAGATCGAGAGACGCTATCCCCAGTCGCTTTACTCCAACGCGACCCGGGACGTGATCCGCCGAGCCGAGGAGCGTCTGGCCGACCACGAGTTGCTCGTCGGCCGCTTCTATCTGAAGCGCAAGTCGTTCGTCGCGGCGTCGAAGCGCTTCCGCGGCATCCTCGAAAACTACCCGCGCTACCAGAACACGCCCGAGGTCTACTACTACCTGGCCCAGGCGTTGATGATGGGCGACAACACCCCCGAGGCGAAGCAGTACCTCGAGCGCATCCTCGAGGACTACCCGGACAGCTCGGTGACGAAGGCGACCGTCAAGACGCTGAAGCGTCCGGAACTGTCGGTGACGTTCGACGCCTACGGGAACCCGACCGAGCCCTGAGCGCTAGCCTTCCAGCAGCGAAGCGGCGGCGAGGATGCCCGGAGCGCAGCTCAGCGTTCCGCCCGGGTGCGACGAGGCGCCGCAGAGGTACAGCGAGGCGATCGGCGTCCGGTACGAGAGCGCACCGGGGATCGGCCGTACGAGGTACTGATCGAGGGCGTGCTCCCCGTGAAAGATGTGACCGCCGGTCGTACCGTAGCGCCTCTCGATCTCCGGCGGGGTGAGCAGGTCGGCGGCCAGGGCGCGGTCGCGAACCCCGGGCGCGATTTCCTCCAGCGCATTGAAGGTTGCGTTGGAGAGTCGATCACGGGTGTCGTCGCTCCAGCCCTCCCGCAGGTCGTGGGGCGCGAAATGAATCTTGACCGTCCAGACCGCGTGGTTCGCCGGGGCGTGATCCGGCTGAGCGACGGTCGGGACGTGTACTTCGAGGATCGGCCTTTCCGAGAACGTACCGTACTTGACGGCGTCGAAGGCTTGCTCGATCTCGTCGAGATGATCGCCGGTGCGGGCGAACTCGACCGGGTCGTCGCCGGCTCCGCGGAACGTCGGAGCGTCGTCGAAGGCCAGGTGCATGACCGCCGTCGTTCCCCGGGTGCGGAAGTTGTCGACGTTGTGCAGGAAGTTCCAGGACAGGTCGGTCGGCGACACCAGCTTCCCGAAGGTCTGTCGCAGGTCGCAGGAGGAGACGACGGTGTCGCACTCGATCTCGCTGCCGTCCTCCAGGGCGACTCCCCGGGCCTGTCCGTTACCGATCAGGATCCGGGCGACCGGAGCGCCGGTCGTGATCTCGACGCCGTGGCGGCGACAGGCCGACTCCAGCGCCCGGAGCAGCGCCGGCGCACCGCCCGCGACGCCGGGGCCGGCGGCGGCGCGGCCGAGGATCAGGTTGGCGTTGCTCTGCGGCGAGCGAGGTCCCATCCAGTTTCCGGCGACCGCCGGTAGCGCCAGCGCGGCCTTGAGCCGGTCGTTCGCGAACCACTCGCCGAGCCAGTCGGCGACGCTCATCGGCGGTAACCGGAGAAACTCGAGGAACTCCCGCTTTCCCCGTCGTCGCAGGTCCAGCCCGCGACGAAGCAGGTCGATCGGAGAGTGCCCCTCGGGACGGATCAGGTCGATCGGCGGCTGCTCCACGAACGAGCGGACCAGCGGGCGCAGCCGTTCCAGGAACGCGGTGAACGCGAGGTAGGCCCGGGCGTCGTCGGCGTTGAACTCCTCGAGCCCGCTGGCGGTCCGGCGCGGATCGCCGTGGATCGCCAGCGCAGGCCCACGACGGGAGAGCGCGTGGATCGTCGGCGCCGTGGTGGCCTCGCGCAGTTCGTCGTCGCCGACGACCCCGCGCAGCAGGTCCAGCCGTACGGTCGTGGTGTCCTCGAGGATGCCGGCGCCCCGGTAACCCGGGTGGAACTCGTAGCCCGCCGCGAGTCCTCCGACGATCGGGCTCCTTTCGAAGATCCGGACCTTCCGTCCGGCCGCGGCCAGCCGGGCCGCCGCCGCCATCCCGTTGGCGCCGGCGCCGATGACGACGATCTCCCGGGCGCTCATCGGCGAAGCTCCCCGAGCAGCGTCTTCGCGGCGAGCTCGCCGGGTGCGCCCATCACGCCGCCGCCCGGGTGGGTTCCCGAGCCGCAGATCCAGAGGTTGGCCAGGGGTGTGCGGTAACGAGCCCAGCCGGCGGCCGGGCGCAGGAAGGCGAGCTGCTCGAGGCTGAGCTCTCCGTGAAAGATGTTGCCCTCGGTGAGACCGAACTCCTGCTCGAGATCCCAGGGGGTGAGCACCTGACGGTAGAGGATCGATTGCTTCAGCGAGGGGCAGTACTCGGCGAGGGTGTCGACCACGGCATCGCCGAATGCTTCCCGGCGTGACGGCCAGTTCTCGGGTCCTTCCTTGATGTCGTACGGCGCGTACTGCACGAAACAGGAGATGACGTGCTTGCCGGGAGGCGCGACCGAGGGGTCGACCAGCGACGGGATGACGACGTTGAGGTAGGGACGTTCGGAGAAGTCTCCGTACTTCGCCTGGTCGTAGGCCCGTTCCAGGTAGTCCAGCCCGGGGCAGATCGCGATGTCGCCCTGGAGGTGCGGTCCGTCGCCGGGGCGTGCGGTGAACTCGGGGAAGGTGTCGACGGCCAGGTTCACCTTGCCCGAGCTTCCACGCATCTTGAACCGGTTGATCTGTCCGATGAACTCGTCGTCGAAGTGTTCGGCGCCGACGACTCCCAGAAACGTGCGTCGTGGGTCCAGCGAGGAGAGGACGTCCCGGGCTCGAACCTCGTCGCCGTTGGCCAGCACGACGCCGACGGCGCGGCCGCCCTCGACCCGTACCCGCTCGACACCGGCATTGCAGAGGATCTCGGCGCCGTGACTCCTGGCCGCCGAGGCCAGGGCGTTGCTGACCTGTCCCGTGCCGCCCTTGGCGAAGCCCCAGGCGCGATAGGCGCCGTCGATCTCGCCCATGTAGTGATGCAGCAACACGTAGGCGGTTCCGGGCGAACGTACGCCGAGGAACGTGCCGATGATGCCGCTGACCGACATCGGCGACTTCAGCACTTCGCTCTCGAACCACTGATCGAGGAAGTCGACCGCGCTGAGGGTCAGGAGCTTGAAGTTCAGGTGCCGCAGCTCGTCGTCGGCTCCGGACATCTGCTTGCCCAGGCGCAGGAGGCGCAGCAGCTCGCCGGGCTTCAGCGACGCCGGGTCGGGAGCCGGCTGGTCGATGATGTTCTTGGCCATCTGGGCCAGCCGTGTCATCGCCAGTCCGAACTCCGGGTAGACCTCGGCGTCCTTCTGGCTGAAGGCGGCGATCTCCTTGCGCGTCCGCTCCGGGTCGCCCCAGCGGGCGAGCGACCGACCGTCGGGCAGCGGTGTGAAGGAGCAATCGAGGGGGATGATCTCGAGACCGTGACTGGCCAGGTCGAGCTCGCGGATGATGTGGGGTCGGAACAGGCTGACGACGTACGAACAGACCGAGAAGGTGAAGCCCGGGTACAGCTCCTCGCTGACCGCAGCTCCACCGACGACGTGGCGCCGCTCGAGGACGAGCACCTTGCGGCCGGCCTTCGCCAGGTAGGCCGCCGCGGTCAGGCCGTTGTGGCCGCCGCCGACGACGATCGCGTCGTAGGACGATCGCGAGGGGTGGGTCTCGACGCTGCTCACCCGCGCTTCCTCGGTGGATCGTAGAACGGTGTCTTGACCACGGTCGCCGTCACCCGGCGACGCTCGAACTCCGCGGTCACCTCCATCTGGAGCCGCGTGCCGATCCTGGCCTGAGCGGCCCTCACCGTGGCCAGGGCCAGGTTGCGCTTGAGCATCGGCGACCAGGCGCCGCTGGTCGCGTAGCCGACCTGCTTGCCGTCGCCGCCGTAGAGCGGCACGGCATCGCGCCAGGCGCCGGATGGAACGTGGGGCGGCAACCCGAAGCCGGCGAACAGCTTCTCGTACTCGTCCCAGTCCATCTCGAGGCCGACGAACGACCACTCGGAGCCACGACGTTTCTCCTCGACCAGGGCGTTGCGGCCGACGAAGTCGTCCCGGTCGAGCTGGACGGTCCAGCCCAGCCCGGCCTCGAACGGCGAGGACTTGCGGGCATCGATCAGACAGTGGTGCGCGCTGAAGTAGTCGACACCGTTCATGATGAACCCGGCCTCGACCCGGGAGACATCCAGCGCGTCGAGTCCCATCGGCGCGAGCCTGTACTCCCTGCCGGCGGCGAAGATCGCATCCCAGACCACCAGGGCGTCTTCCGCCGCGCACCAGACCTCGTACCCCAGGTCGCCGGTGTAGCCGGTGCGGGAGATCCAGGCCGGTTTCCCGGCGATCGATCCGGTCGTCACCCGGAAGAACTTCAGCCCTTCGACGTCGGCCTCGGCGGCTCGGGCCAGCACCGCGCGGGAATTCGGCCCCTGGATCGCGACCGCGGCGATCCGGGCGCTGCTGTCCTCGATCGTCACGTCGTACGGACCGGCGAACCGGCTCAGCCAGGCCAGCGAGGGCTCGGCGGCCGTCAGCCGGAAGTGTTCCTCGCCCAGCCGGCTCACCGTCCCGTCGTCGATCAGTTGACCGGCGTCGTCACACCAGCAGAGATAGCTCACCCGTCCCCGGCGCATCCGGGCGACGTTCTTGACCGTGACCCTCGAGAGAAAACGCGCCGCGTCCGGGCCGCAAACCTCGTACTTGAACAGCGGGGTGACGTCGATCATCGCCGCAGCGTGGCGCAGCGCGTAGTACTCCCGTTCGTGGCAGGTGTCGTAGGAGCGCACCGCGTGGTAACCGGCCCACTCCTTCCAGAACAGGCTGCTGCACAGCGCCGAGGTGCGAGGATGAAAAGGTGATGGTGTCGGCATGGCGTTCCGCGGGCCGCCCATTCTGCCACACCCGGCCGGCACATTGAACCGCGCCGATCGTTCAGAACAGCCGGGTGCGCTGGACCGTCACGGCGCTGGTGAGCTGCGGGTAGCTGTCGACCAGCTCCTGGGGCGCCTGGCGCCGCCGGCCCGTGACGAGGTGGCTCAACTGGAGGGAATTGACCAGCGCCTGGCCCCGGAAGTGGTTGTTCTGGATCACGAAGGTCTCCTCGGCCGTGGCGGACATCTCCCGGACGGCGGTGGCGATCGATTCGAGTTCGTCCGGCGCGTAGAGGTAGTCGTATCGGTCGTCCCGGCCGGCGTCGGGGCGGAACCAGTCGGCGACGTTGCGGCCGTGCATCCTGAGATACGCCACCGGTGAGGTGACCCGGGGCAGCGGGCCGAGGGTCGCCGGTCCGGCGGCGGGCTGATCGACCAGACACCAGCCGATCTCGTTGCGGGCGAACCACTCCGCCGCCTCCGCTCCGGCCCAGCTTCGATGGCGGACCTCGACGACCAGCGGCCAGTCCGGCGCTCGTGCGACGAGTGCCTCGATGCGCCCGGTCGAGCCCTCGTTAAAGTGGAACGACTGGGGGTACTGCACCAGCAGGGCACCGAGCTTCCCGGCCTCGCGCAGCGGCTGCAGGCCGGCGAGCGTCAGGGCGACAACCGTCGCCGGGTCGGTGTCACCCTCGTGGGTCCAGGAACGGTGCGCCTTGGCCGTGAACCGGAACCGCTCCATCTCCCGGGTTCGCCGGATCCACGACCTGGCGACCCGGGGTTCGACCGGCCGGTAGAAGCTGCTGTTGATCTCGACCACATCGACGAAGCGGCCGATCCAGGCCAGCCGGTCGAGGCCCCGGCCGCCGCCGGCGGGGTAGACGATTCCGGCCCAGTCCGCGTAATCCCAGCCGGCAACTCCGATGTGGATTCCCATCGATTCTCCAACCCGGTGATAGGCTGCTAGAATTCTTGTTCCACACCGGAAAAGACGGGTCAATCGAAATGAACGAATCGATCAGGATCCGCAGCACGACCGTGCTGGCGGTCCGCCGCGGTGAGAGCGTCGTGATGGCCGGAGACGGCCAGGTCACCCTGAACCAGTCCGTCGTCAAGGGCAGCGCGCGGAAGGTGCGCCGGCTCGGCGACGGCGCGGTGCTCGCCGGATTCGCCGGCGGCGCCGCCGACGCCTTCGCCCTGCTGACGCGTTTCGAGGAGAAGCTCGCCGCGCACCAGGGGCAGCTGGAGCGGGCCTCGGTCGAGCTGGTGCGCGACTGGCGGACCGACCGGATCCTGCGTCGGCTGGAGGCGATGCTGATCGTCGCCGACGCGCGAAAGACGCTGCTGCTGTCGGGGACCGGCGACCTGATCGAACCGGACGACGGAGTCGTCTCGGTCGGAAGTGGAAGTGTCGCCGCGATGGCAGCCGCCCGCGCGCTGATCCAGCACACCGAGCTGACCGCGCGGGATGTCGCGACGGCGGCGATGGGGATCGCCGCGGGGATGGACATCTACACCAACGATCAACTCACCGTCGAGGAACTCTGACATGGTCTTCTACATGCCGGGCGAAGTCGTGCCGCAGGCCGGATCGCGAGAGCTGACCCCCCGGGAAACCGTCGCCGAGCTGGACCGTCACATCGTCGGACAGGCGAAGGCGAAGCGGGCGGTCGCTATCGCCCTGCGCAACCGCGTGCGCCGGCGCAAGCTCCCCGAAGAGCTGGCCGAGGAGGTCACGCCGAAGAACATCCTGATGATCGGACCCACCGGCGTCGGCAAGACCGAGATCGCCCGGCGTCTGGCCCGGCTGGCCGGTTCGCCGTTCATGAAGGTCGAGGCGTCCAAGTTCACCGAGGTCGGTTACGTCGGCCGTGACGTCGAGTCGATGATCCGCGACCTCGTCGAGATCGGCATCGAGCTGGAGCGGAACGAGAAGCGCATCCAGGTGCGCGAGGCGGCGGCGCGTGCCGTCGAGAGCAGGCTGCTCGACCTGCTGCTGCCGCCACGGGCGCGCTCGGCCAACGTCGGGACCGATCCCGAGGCCCGGCAGCGCGAACGGGAGGAGCAGGCGTCCTGGGAGCGCAGTCGCCAGGCGATGCAGACCCGGCTGGCCGCCGGCGAGCTCGACGATCGCGAGGTCGAGATCGAGACCCAGGCCTCGGGGTTCAGCGGGATGCGGATCTTCTCCCAGTCGGGCATGGAAGAGATGAACATGAACCTCAAGGACATGCTCCCGGGCATGTTCCAGGGCAAGCCCCAGCGGCGCAAGCTGAAGGTCGGCGAGGCCCGGGAGGTGCTGCAGCGCGAAGAGGAAGACAAGCTGATCGATCCCGAGCGGTTGTCCCGGGACGGGATCCAGCGGGTGGAACAGTCGGGCATCCTGTTCATCGACGAGCTGGACAAGATCGCCGGCCGCGAAGGTGGCCATGGGCCCGACGTCTCCCGGGAGGGCGTGCAGCGCGACCTGCTGCCGATCGTCGAGGGCACTCTCGTTCATACCAAGCACGGCATGGTCCGCACCGATCACATCCTGTTCATCGCCGCGGGGGCCTTTCACGTCTCGAAGCCCTCCGACCTGATCCCCGAGCTGCAGGGCCGCATGCCGATCCGGGTCGAACTCGACGCGTTGACCCAGGCCGACCTGATCCGGATCCTCGAAGAGCCGGAGAACTCGCTGGTCAAGCAGTATCAGGCGTTGATGGGCACCGAGGGGATCACCCTCGATTTCACCACCGACGGGATCGCGGCGATCGCCGAGGCCGCCACGAAGGTCAACGAGCAGACCGAGAACATCGGCGCCCGGCGGCTGCCGACGGTGATGGAGCGCCTGCTCGAAGAGGTGTCGTTCGAGGGCGCGGAACTTCCGGACAAGCTCGTGGTGATCGACCGGGCCTATGTCGCCGAGCGCCTGGAAGCGATCGCCTCCGATCAGGATCTCTCGCGCTTCATCCTGTAGCCCAACGTTCTGTCCGGAGGCGTGGCCTCGCGTGGCATCATGGACCGATGAGCGCAATCGTCCGGTACGGGGCCGTGGCCCTGATCCTCTCCTGCCTGGTGCTCGCCGCCGGGAGCGGCTGCGGCAAGAAGGGCGCGCCCATCCCACCTCCGCCGAGCGGTCCCAGTCCCGCCCGGGAGATCATCGCCCGCCAGGTCGGTGACTCGGTCCGGATCTGGTTCGGGATTCCGGCGAGTCGCGGCCCGCGACCCTCGCAGAAGCTGGAAGAGGCGGAATTGCTTCGCGTTCACTACGACGCGGGCTACGAGGTGCCCCCGGACCCCGACGCGTTCCGCCGCCGAGGAGAGCTCGTCGGAAGCCTCGACCTGACCGGCCGGGCCGAGGGCGGCCGGGTCTCGATCGACGACGGCCTGCTCCAGGAACTCGGCGGCGTCGAGGGCGACCGCCGGCTGCGCTACGCCGTGAGGCTGCGAGACGCCCGCGGACGCTGGACCGATCCGTCGATCGCTGCCGACCTGGTCCCGATCCGACCGGCGCCGGCACCGCTGAACCTGGCGGCGGAACCGACCGCCGACGGGGTGCGGATGCGCTGGACCGCCCCGGACTGGCAGCCGCCTCGCCGGGTCCTGTCGAACGCCGACGCCGACACCCTCGAGGGTGCGGCGACCGACGACACGCCGGCGGAGACGGCTGACGCCGTCGAGCCGCAACCGGCCGAGGGAATCGAACAGGCAGAGGCCGTCCCGGACGGCGCACCCGGCGAGACGACTGCGCGAATTCGCTACAACATTTACCGGGCTCTCGCCGGCGGTTCGCTTCCCGAACGGCCGTTGAACCCCCAGCCGATGGTGGAGACCGAGTACCTCGACACCGCGGTCGTCCTCGGAGAGACCTACCTCTACGTGGTGCGGATCGACATGCCGGTGCTGGAAGGGGACCGCCCGATGCCCCGGGAAGGACTGCCCGCCGGGCCCCTCGAGGTCGGTGCGGTCGACCGGTTCCCTCCGGCGCCGCCCAAGGGGCTGATCCGGGTGCAGGAGGGGCTCGCGGTACGCCTGTTCTGGGATCCGAACCCGGAACGGGATGTGGGCGGCTATCGCGCCTACCGCAGGCTGGATGCCGGACCGTGGCGACGCTTCGGCCCCGACCCGGTCGAGCAGCCGACGGTCGTCGACCGGGACGTCGAGATCGGCCAGCGCTGGTCCTACCGGGTGACGGCGATCGACCGCGCCATCCCGCCGAACGAGAGCGACGTCTCCGAGGTCGTCCAGATCGAGATCGTCGCCGAGCCCTCGGCGGTCGGAGGCGACCGGTGAGCGGTCTGCCGATCGTCAAGATGTCCGGCGCCGGCAACGACTTCGTGGTGATCGATGCCCGGACCCGGAGTCGTCTCGGTGACCGGTTCGAGGACTGGGTGCGCTCGGTCTGCCGCCGCGGGGTCTCGGTGGGCGCCGACGGCGTGCTGGTCGTCACCGCCGTCGAGGACGGCCGCGTCCGTGTCGACTTCCGCAACCCTGACGGCAGCGAGGCGTTCTGCGGCAACGGCAGCCGCTGCGCGGCGCGATACGCTTCGGCGCGCGGGCTCGCGGGACAGGAATTCACCCTGGAGACGCAGGTCGGCCCGGTCGCCGCCACGGTTCGCGGTCGTCAGGTGACCCTGGTTCTGCCGGCTCCCCGTGATCTGGGCGCCCGGATGGTCGAGGTCGCCGGGATCGAGCTGCGCGGTCGGCAGATCGACTCCGGTTGTCCGCATTTCGTCGTCGAGACCGACGATGTCGCTTCGGCCCCGCTCGAGGTCTGGGGCCCCGCGGCGCGTAGCGCGCCCACGTTCGGCCGCTCCGGAGCGAACGTGGATCTCGTATCGACTCGTCCGGACGGCGCCGTCGCCATCCGCACCTGGGAGCGTGGTGTCGAGGGCGAGACGCTGGCCTGCGGTAGCGGAACGATCGCCGCCGCGTTCGTGCGCTGGCTCGACGGAGGCCCGCCCGACTGCGTCTTCGTCACGGCCAGCGGCGAGCGGATTGCGATCGCCATCGCCGGCGAACGCGACGCCCCGGAATCGGTGACGATGACCGGTGAGGCCCGGTTCGTGTTCGAGGGCAGCCTGTCCGAGGAAGCTTGACCGTCCGGCGGTTCTGGTCTCAGGCGGGAATCAGCTTGGCGTCGCCGCCGGCCAGCACATCGACGTAGGCCTGCTGGAGCAGCTCGGCGGCGGTCGGCCCGAGATCGCCGTAGCGATCGAGGAAGCTCTTGCGTCCCAGCGTCATCGGCTCGTCGAGCCGAGCCGCGAGATCCCGGTGCTGTCGACCGAGCATGACCGCCTGTTCGTTGTACAGGCGGATATCCGTGGCGACCAGCCGGGCGAAGCGTCGGGCGGCCTCGAGCCGCGGGTCCTGAGCCGGCGTCGCCGACGCCGATGCTGTCGCTGACGTCGATGACCCGGGGGAGGACGTCGCGGCGAGCGACGCGGCGATAGGAGCGATCGGATCTTCCTGGGCGTTTTCGACCGGCGTGTTCTGCGGAGTCATCGTCATCACCGGCGGAGCCGGGGTTGCGGACGGGGCCGGCCTGGGGGCCGGTGCGGCCGCCTGGGTCGGGGCCGTTTGTGCGGCCCGGGCGGCGGGAGCCGCGGCTGCCGGCCGGGACGGAGCGGGGGACGGAGCGTTGTGGGAAGTCGTGACCGATGGCGCTGGGGCTTCCGCCGGGCGGGCCCGGCGTTCGGCGAGGGAGAGTTCCAGTCGCAACGAGGCGACATGGGCGATCAGCGACAGGGCAGCAGGGTGCCAGGGGCCTTCGCCGCCGTCGCGCTCGGCGGTGATCAGAGCGATCGGCTTGCCCTTGACGGAGATCGGCATTGCGATCGATTCGACCGGTGCCGGCTGGCCGAAGCTGGGGTTCGCCTGACCGCTCAACCGGTCGAGCTGTCCGTCCTCGCGAATCCGGTGAGACGCATCGGCGGCACCCGAGAAACCACGCAAGCTCTCGATCACGCGGTCGCTGTAGCCGAAGCCGCGCCATCCGCGAAGCTGACCGTTCCGCACCAGGAACACGGCGGCGCGGGGTGCGGCGAAGGGTAGCCCTTCGATCAAGATGCGAAAAACATCGGGGGCGGATTCGGCGACCGCTACCCGGCGCGTGAGCAGTTCGAGCCCTTCGATGGTGTGACCGTCGTTCATGCGTGCACCATTGTAACGGCTCCCCCCGATCGCGGGAGCGACAAATCGAAACTTCCGTCGGATCAGAGGTCGAGCAGCCCGTCGAACTCGCGGAAGGTCGGCAGGACGGCCCGCAGACCCGGGTCGAGGGTGATCGCTCGGTCGAGATGCGCCCCGGCCTCATGGCCACGTTCGGCTCTACAGAGCGCCGAGGCAAGGTTGACGCGATAGGTCGGGACGAGTGGCGCCAGGTCCGAGGCGTGCTGGTAAGCGTCGAGGGCGCGATCCAGACGCCCGCTTCCGTCGAGGGCCGTACCCAGATTGTTCCACGCCGGGTCGTAACCGGGAGAGAGCTGCAGGGCACGTTCGAAGCACCCGGTGGCCCGGGTCCAGCGCCCCAGATCGGCGAGAGCCGTACCGAGGTTGTTCCACGCTTCGTGATCCCCGGGGACGATCTCGACCGCCTTCTCGAAGGCTTCGACCGCCTCGTTGTCGCGGCCGAGCTCGGAAAGCGAGTTCCCCATGTTGAACCAGCCGCGGGCATCCTCGCCGCGGATCTCGGTGGCCGATCGATAGGCTTCGACCGCGCCGTCGTGATCGCCGAGGTCCGCCAGGGCGTAGCCCAGGTTGTACCAGACCGCGAAACAACGGCTCGTCTGCTCCAGCGCGGTGTGATAGGCGCCCACGGCGTCGCTCAGCCGGGATCCGGCCCTCAGTGCATTGCCGAGGTTGAACCAGCACTGGTGGAGCTCGGGACGCAACTCGGTCGCCCGGCGGAAGTGCTTCGCCGCCTCGGTGTGTCGTCCGAGTTCCAGGCAGACCAGCCCCAGGTTGTTCCAGGCGTCACACCAGTTCGGCAGGTGGTCGACCGCCTCGAGGTAGTCGCGGTAGGCCGACTCGGGATCGGTGGCATTTTCCGCCCGCACCGCTGCAGCCCAGGCGAGCTTCCCCCGTCGGGAGTCGCCGGCGAAGGGGAGTCCGGGACGGGCCGAGGCACCAGGGTACCGCCACGCGGCTTTCCGCGTGATCCGGACGGCGGGAGGATGTTCGTAATGTCTCATCAATCTGGCGCCTGTCACATCAGGCCAGAATCAGCCTGCTTCCCCAGACAGGCAACATGAGACCGAAACCGAGCTTTTTCAAACGCTGGGTCGCGGTCCGACCAATCGCCCCCCCGCTTCCACGCTCTGCCAGATATCTAGCACGGCGCCGGTTGACGGGTCAACGAAAAACTAGAATCCCTATGCAGGTACGAATTCCTTCAGTCGCGGTTCCGTGTCGAGAAGTTCCTCTTTCATCACCCCCGGTGACCTTCGGGACGAAGCCGATTCGCCAAGGTCCCCGCCTTCTTCCTGTTTCATTACGCCACAGAATCGACTCTGGTCGGCCCTGACCCCGCGGAAGGGTTGCATTGACCCCGCAAGGGGTTCGACCCGCGCCTTCGGGGCCCCCCGGGACCGGGCCTCGGCGATGCCGGTGTCTTGCAGTTAGAATGCCAGGGATTCGAGATTCGTGGCCCTGGACGAGGAGACCGATGCACAACCGACAGACCCTGGCCGATGAGACCGTCATCGAGGGGATCGGACTGCACAGCGGACTCCCGGTGCGCATGCGCCTCTGCCCGGCTCCGGCGGGGACCGGCATCGTCTTCGTACGCACCGACGCGGGAAATGTCGAGATCCCGGCGCGGCTGGACCACGCCGGCCCCAGCTTCTACGCGACCGTGATCCAGACCGGCGAGGTCAAGCTCAGCACCATCGAGCATCTGATGGCTGCGCTCTACGCACTCCAGGTCGATGATCTGCGGATCGAGATCGACGGTGCCGAGGTGCCGATCCTGGACGGATCCTCCCGGCCGTTCGTCGACCGGATCACCCAGGTCGGCTGCGCCGATCTCGGCGTCGAGCGGCAGTACATGACCCTGGCCCGGCCCGTGATCCTGGCCCGGGAAGACAAGCGCATCGCGGCCTATCCCTGCCGGGAGTATCGCGTGACCTACGCGATCGATTTCGATCACCCCCTCCTCGGTTATCAGGAGTTGACCGCCGATCTCTGGGGTGGAACCAAGTTCGGCGACAAGCTCGCCCCGGCACGCACCTTCACCTTCGAGAAGGACGTGGCCCAGCTGCGCGACGCCGGTCTGGCCCTCGGTGGCTCCCTCGACAACGCGGTCGTCCTCGGCGACGAGGGAATCCTCAACGGCGAGTTGCGGTTCCCCGACGAGTTTGTCCGGCACAAGATGCTCGACCTGACCGGCGACCTTTCGCTGCTCGGATACCCGCTGCGGGCGCACGTCGTCGCGCTGCGTGCCGGCCACGATCTGCACGCCGCCCTTGCCCGCAAGATCTGGAGTTCGACGAGCGCGTGGTACCTCGCGGCGTGGTCCGAGGAGACGATGGCGGAGCCGGCTGAAGGATCGGCGTGACCGCACTCTTGCTCGCATGCGTGCTGGCGTTGCCCGCCGCCGGCGACGAGTCCGACGAGAAGCCCTCGACGAAGCCCAGGGTCGTCGATCTGACCTTCGAGCGTTCGGCGGATCGGCTGACGGTCGTCACGTCGTTTCGGCTCGAGAACGGAATCACCGCGGACGTGCTGGAGCGGATCGATTCGGGGATCGAGACCTCCTTCCGGCACAAGGTGCGTGTCCTGGCCCGGCGGGACGTTCCGCTCACGCCACGCAAGGAACTGGCCCGGACGATCGTCACCACCACCGCGGCTTACGACTCGCTGACCGGTCAGTACCGGTTGACCCGTCTCGTGGAGGGGAAACCCCGCCGGAAGCGGGACGCCCGCCCGCCGGTCGAGACCTCGCGAACGACCGATTCCGTCGAGGAGATGCTCGAGTGGATGAGCTCCGTCGCCGGCGTCCCGCTGTCCGACGGTGACCGGCCGCTGGCTGGACGCGGCGCGAAGATCAAGGTCGAATCGAGTCTTGGTCGCTCCTACGTGATGTGGGTCTTTCCCTCGACGATCAGCGCCTCCGCTGAAGTCGAACTCGGCGAGTGATGGCGCGGCGACGTCGGTTCTCCCCGCGCTGGGCGCTGCTCGTCGCCCTGATGCTCGGTGCGGCCTGGGCGACCTACCGCATGTTCGATCGGTTCGCCGACCTCGGCCCGGGACTGGCCGCAAACCAGCTGCTGTTGCCGATCCTGTCACTGCTGCTGGTCGTGATGGTCCTGGCGCTCGCCGGCGTGTTGATCCGCAACCTGGTGAAGTTGATCTCCGATCGCAAGCAGGGGATCCTCGGCGCCCGGTTGCGTTCCAAGCTCGTCTTCTTCTTCCTGGCCCTGGTGCTGATGCCGGCGATCGTCCTCTTCGCCGGTTCGGCCCAGCTGATCAAGAAGACCGTCGAGGCGATCCTCCGCACTCCGCTGGAGGATCTGACCCGGCAGTCCGGCGAGCTGGTCGCCGAGTGGCGGGTGTACTTCGAGGAACAAGGCCTGCACAAGTCGAACGCGCTGGGACTCGAGCTGGCCGCAAGCGGTGTTCTGAAACAGGGCGGCGCCGCCCTCGAAGGGGAACTCGACCGCTGGCAGTCTCATCACGATCTCAACGTGATCCGCGTCGTGATCGGCGGCGAGATGAAGGGCGAGGTGTTGCATTTCGCCGATGACATCTCGGACCCGCTGCTCGCCGACGAACTCAAACGGCTCGTGGCCGAGATCGCCGAGGACGTCAGCCGGCGCGGCGAGTCCGCCAGCCGGGTGGCGCAGCTCGGTGACGGCCTGCTGGCCCACGCGGCCACGCCACACCCGGAACTGGGGCAGGGTTCCGGCGGCGAGCCGGTCGTCGTGGCGGTCGGTTTCGTGTTGCCGACCCGGCTGGCCGGCAACCTCGAGGGGTTCAACGCGGCCAATCAGGCCTATCGTCAGTTCCGCGCCCAGCGCAAGGATCTCCTGCGACTCTACCTGACCCAGATCGCCCTGGTGTTCGTCGTCACCGTGTTCATCGCGACCTGGATCGGCTTCTACACTTCCAGGCGGATCACGGAGCCGATCCAGGAGGTCGCCGACGCCGCCCGGGAGATCTCCGCCGGCAACCTCCAGATTCGCGTGACCTCGGTGGTCGGCGACGAGGTCGGCATGCTCGTCGATGCGTTCAACGAGATGGCCGGTGAGCTGGAGGAGAGTCGCGAAGTGATCACCCGATCTACCGCCGACCTTCGCCGCTCGAACCGGGAGCTCGACGAACGACGGCGTTACATCGAGACCCTGCTGGAAAACCTGTCGACGGGGGTCGTCTCCCTCGACGTCCGCGGGCGGGTCACGACGGCGAATGCGGCGTTTCGCTCGATCCTGGGCATCGGCGTCGAGATCGGTGACGATCTGTTGCGCCGGCTGCGGGAGCAGTCCCTCGAACCGCTGGCCGATCTGCTGGATCTAGCGCTGGCCGAGGGGAACGCGACTTCGAATCGTGATCTGACGTTGCAGCTGGCGACGGGAACGGTGCACCTGGCAGCGCAGGCGACCCCGCTGGAGAGCGCGATGGGTCCCCGGGCCGGGACGCTCGTGATGGTCGAGGATCTGACCGATCTGATGCGGGCGCAACGGGCATCGGCCTGGCGCGAGGTGGCCCGGCGGATCGCCCACGAGATCAAGAACCCGTTGACGCCGATCCAGCTGTCGGCCCAGCGATTGCGCAAGAAGTTCGCCGAGGGTGCGGCGGACTTCGACCAGGTGTTGCCCGAGGCGACCGCGTCGATCGAACGCGAAGTCGCCGCGTTGAAGCAGCTCGTCGACGAGTTCTCCCGGTTTGCCCGGATGCCCGAGGTCTCTCCGAGAGCGGTGCCCTTCCGGGAGATCGTCGACTCGGTCTTCGCGCTCTACGAGGGGTTACCGGAGATCGTCTGGCGCATCGAGGTCGACCCGGAGATCGGCGAGGTCGTCATCGATCCTCAGCAGTTCCGCCGGGTGCTGATCAACCTCGTCGACAACGCCGTGGCGGCCCTCGGCGGCGAGGGCGAGATCAGCATCCGTGCGACCCCCGGGGGAGAAGATCAACTGCGGATCGAGGTGGCCGACACCGGACCGGGGATCCCCAACGCGGACAAGGACAAGATGTTCGTGCCCTACTTCTCGACGAAGAAGCGCGGCACTGGATTGGGACTGGCGATCGTTCACAAGGTGGTCACGGACCACGGAGGAACGATCGCGGTCGAGGACAACGTGCCCCGTGGGGCGCGTTTCGTGATCGAGATCCCGGCGTGATTCGCCGGACGATCGAGCAGGAGTAGGCCGTGGCGGGAGAAAAGATCCTGGTTGTCGATGACGAACCCGGTGTGCGGGAAGCGCTGGCCGCGATCCTGGCCGACGACGGTTACGACGTCGATTGTGTCGGAACCGGCGAGGACGGTGTCGAGGCGATCGAGAAGGCGCCCTACGATGCCGTGCTGCTCGATGTCTGGCTTCCCGGAATCGACGGCCTGGACACGTTGAGCCGGCTGAAGGAGCTGCGGCCCGACGCCGAGGTGGTGATGATCTCGGGCCACGGCACGATCGAGACCGCGGTACGAGCGACACGAAACGGCGCCTTCGACTTCATCGAGAAGCCGCTGTCGCTGGAGAAGACGTTGCTGGTCCTGCGTAACGCGCTCCGGCAGCGCCGGCTCGAGCGGGCGAACCGCGAACTGCTGGCCCAGCTGGCCCGGGATACCGAGATCCTCGGCCGCAGCGCGTCGGTCGAGGAGCTGCGTCGGAACGTCGACGTTGCGTCGACATCGGACGCACCCGTGTTGATCAGCGGCAGGCACGGGAGTGGCCGGGAGACCGTCGCCAGGCGGATCCACGCCGGCGGGCCAAGGGGCGAGTCGACCTTCGTCGAGGTGCCCTGCGCCGCGCTGGATACCCGTGCGGCGGAGCTGGCGCTCTACGGCAACGGGGAGGGGACGTCGCGTATCGAACTTTCCCGGGGAGGCACCCTGTTTCTCGAGGACGCCGAGCGGTTACCCGAAGGACTGCAGGTCCGGCTGGCGGCGACCCTGGTCGAGAAGCTCCGGGAGTCGCCCTCGCCGAGGGTGATCGCCTCGGTCACCCGACCCGAGGAGCTGCACGACGACCTGCTGAATCAGCTGGACGTGATCCGTCTGGCGGTGCCGGGACTCCGGGAACGTCGAGAGGACATCCCGACCCTCGTCGAGCGGTTCATGCTCGAGCTGGCCCGGGAGTACGGTCGCGCACCCCGGCGGTTCGATCAGGAGTGCCTGTCGGTGCTGCAGTCGTGGGACTGGCCCGGCGAGATGCGTGAACTGCGAAACCTCGTCGAGCGGTTGCTGCTGTTTGCCGGTGGCGAGGTCGTCGGAGTCTCCGACCTGCCCGAATCGATGGGAGGCGTGCGCTCGCCGGACCTGGACCTCTACGGAGAGTTCGAGACCCTCGAAGCCGGGACCCGGGCGTTCCGGACTCACCTGGTTCGACGCACGCTGGCCCGGGAAAACGGCGACGAGGAAGCCGCCGCGAACCGGCT
This sequence comes from uncultured bacterium, assembly GCA_942490715.1. Classification (GTDB taxonomy): domain Bacteria; phylum Acidobacteriota; class Polarisedimenticolia; order Polarisedimenticolales; family Polarisedimenticolaceae; genus CALNYP01. The sequence continues at coordinate 13,566 of CALNYP010000056.1, read as the reverse complement.
GGGGATCGACGTTACGCTCCTGCGCAGCCTCCGCTGACCGGAACGGCCAGGGCAGGATCAGGGACGCACGGAGCGCGCCGGTCGCAGGAGCCGATGGGCGGCGACGGCGACGAAGCCGGTCATGCCGCCGAACAGCCCCAGCAACGACAGCGCCGCCAGCAACAGCACCGACATCATCGCGCCGAGGGAGCCCAGGCTGACCGGGGAGCCTGCGCCGAGGCTCTGGATCGCCGACAGGGCGATCTGCCCCGCACCGGCAAGTCTCGCCGGGCCGAACATCGAGGAGTCCGGATCGAAGGTCGGCCAGCTCGGCATCCGCAGGACGGTCTCCGGCGCGCCGGGCATCTGCAAGCCGAGAAAGCCGGCCAGGGCGATCAAACCGAACAGCGAGGCGAGCTTGAGTCCGCGGCGGGGCCGGCGGCTGCGGCGCGGGGGAGGACCCTGGGGCAGCGTGGCCATCACCGATTCGGCGAAGTCGTCGGCGACCGGCAGGTCGTCCAGTCCGCCGGAGAGCAGCTCGGCGAGCCGACCCTCCCGTGCCAGATGAATCCGGCACGCGGTGCAGCCCGGCAGGTGCCGGCCGACGCGGATCGCCTCGTCGGGCGAGAGTTCGCCGTCAGCGTAGCGGGTGAGGAGCGGACGGATGGAAGCGCAAGGCGTCATGCTCGGACCTCGACCTCGAGCAGGTCTCTCAGTTCCTGGCGGAGGATCTCGCGGGCGCGAAAGATGCGGTTCTTGACGGTGCCGATCGGTAGCTCGGTGATGCGGGCGATCTCGTCGTAGCGGCAGTGCTGCCGGTGGCGGAGCAGGATCAACTGGCGGTAGTCGGTGGGCAGGCCGGCGATCGCGGTCTCCAGCCGGACGGTGAGCTCCTGGAAACGCAGCATGTCGTGGGGCGTCGGATCGTCGCCGGCCAGGGAGCGCAGCGGCGAGTCACCCTTCTCGTCGCCGGGGTCCGGGTCGATCGAGCAGGTCTGCGGCTGCTTCTTGCGCAGGAAGTCGATCGCGCAGTTCGAGGCGATGCGGTAGAGCCAGGTCGTGAAGCGGTAACGCGGATCGAAGGTCGACAGCGACTGGTAGACCTTGAGGAAGACCTCCTGGGCCAGATCGTGGGCGCCTTCCCGCCGCCCGGTGTGTCGATAGATGTGATTGACCAGCGCACGCTGATGCCGCCGGACGAGCTGTTCGAAGGCGGCTCGTTCGCCGGCGAGGGCCGATGTCACGAGCTGCTCGTCGGTCGGGACCGGCCTGGGCGCCGCGGTGGATCGGACTCGAGCAACGCTCGTCTTCGGAATCACTCCGGAATCCCCCTCCCGGAGCAGAGCCGGGTTCATCCGTTTCTACGGGCGAGCCTGGCGGAAAGTTTCGGGCGGGCTCCGGCGCCACCCTTCTTTCACCGTAGCAGCGACAAGGGACCCCGGCCTGCGCCTCTGGACCCATTTCGGGGACTTTTACGATCTTTTACAATTCAGTCCCGATTGACAGATCGACCACCGACCGTGTTACGATTCACCCGCCCGAGCGCAGAAATCCGCGCTTTTTCAACAACCGGTCGATCCCGAGCCGCCTGTCGGTTCGAGTTCAAACGCGGACCGGTCGGATCGACGAAGCCGGGGGTTGCCGAGTTGCCTGCCCCTCAAGTGACCGAGCAGGTTCGCAAACGTCTGGCCGCCCTGATCGCGGAGGACCGACCAGACGGCGATCGCCTGATGGATCGCCTGCGCGAGATTCGCTCTCGCGAGGGCGTCTCGACCTGTTCCTCCCTGGTCCATCTCCTGGCCAACCTGAGTCTGCGCGAGGAAGAGGCCGAAGCCCTGCTCGTCGGGCTGCTCGATCACCGGGAAGAGATGCGAACGCGCCTCGGCCGGGACCCGGGGATGCGGGTCGCCGCGATCGACTACCTGACGAACGTGCGCGAGCTGCTGACGAATCCGACGATCGTCGAGCTGTCCCAGCTCCGCCGGACCGAGCGCTCGGCGTTCATCGACCACCTCACCGGGCTGAACAACCGGCGTTACTTTCAGACCGCCTTCGAGGTCGAGGTCCGCCGCAGCCGGCGTTACGTTCTGCCGCTTTCCCTCGTGATGCTCGATCTCGACTCGTTCAAGTCGATCAACGACCTGTACGGGCACCCGTTCGGCGATCTGGTTCTGCGCGCCGTCGGCCAGGTGCTGCGCCGCGCGGTCCGCGACTCGGATCTCGCCTGTCGCATCGGGGGCGAGGAGTTCTCGGTGATCCTGCCGGAGACCGATCGCCTGGGCGCGTACGCCGTGGCCGAGCGAATCCGCCAGCGCGTCGAGCAGGCCTTCGAGGAGAGAGCCGATCGACGGCCGCACCGTGAAGATGACGATCTCCGGCGGCATCGCCTCCTACCCGGAAGACGGCGAGAGTCTCGATGACCTCGTCGACCGCGCGGATCGCGCGCTCTACCAGTCCAAGATGCGTGGTCGCAACCGGATCATCCTGTTTCACACCGAACGGCGTCAGTCGATTCGCTTCCCGGTGCGTCCGCGGACCCGGGTGCGGATCGTCTCGGCCGACAAGAAAGAACGGTGGACCGGCGTCCAGGGCCTGAACCTCAGCACTCACGGAGCGCTGCTGGAGTTGCCCGCCGGCGAGCCGCCCCGTGGGCGGGTGCGGGTCACCGTCGAGCGGCGCGGTACCGCCGGCCGCAGCGAGCGCCTCGACCTGCCCGGTCGTGTGATCCGGACGGAGGCTCGGGGCGAGGGGGAGCGGATTCGCATCGGAGTCCTGTTCGACGAGCCGCTGGCCCAGGAACTCCTGCTGTCTCACGTGATGGCCTCCCGGGTGACCCGCTGCGGTCGAGGTGGCGGATCGTGACAGCCGAGCCGTCGCGGCGCCTCCGCGATCGCCTGCTCGCATTGCTCGCCGAGGATTCAAGGAACACTCGGAGAATCGTCGCCCGGCTCGATGCGATCGCCGAAGATGAAGGCGAGACGGCCCACGCCGCGTTGCTGCGCATCCTGACCCGGCTGGATTTCGACGAGTCCGCCGCCCGCAAGCACTGGGAGGCGATCGTCGACAACCACGACGAGCTGGCCTGTCGCCTGGAGCGAACGGTCGGTGTACGGGTCGCGGTGCTCGACTACTTCGTCAACCTGAACCGGTCGATGATCGAGCCCGCCCTGATCGAACTCGACATGCTCGACGCGGAACCCTCGACCGCCGCGGTCGACCCGCTGACCGGACTGGCTCCCGCCGCCCGGTTCCGCAAGGCGGTCCACGACGAGCTCAAGCGTGCGCGCCGATACGGCCACCCGTCGACCGTCGTACTGATCGATCTCGACGACTTCGCCGAGATGAACCGTTCGTTCGGTCCGCCGGTGGGCGATCGTGTGCTGAAGGACATCGCCCGGTTGCTGCTCAACATCAGTCGCGATATCGACCTCCGCGCGCGGCCGGGCGAGGATGAGTTCGCGCTGCTGCTTCCCGAGACCGGTCGCGAGGGTGCCTGGTTACTGGCCGATCGATTTCGAGGCGAGGTCGAGAGGACCGTCTCCCGGATGCGCTCGGACGGCCGCGCACTGTCCCTGACACTCTCTGCGGGAATCGCGACCTATCCCGAAGATGCCACGACCTCCGACGATCTGCTGGCCCGGGCGGCCACGGCCCTCTACGAGGCCAAGGCGTCGGGGAAGAACTGCGTCGAGTGTTTCCGGGAGGAGCGGCGGCGGTTTCTGCGCTTCGAGCTCGAGCCGGGTCGTTTCGAGGTCGAGGTGGTCGGACAGGCCTCCCGGGGGCGACCCCGGAATCTCAGCCGGAACGGAATCCTGTTCGCCAGTCCACAGCGGCTGGACCTCGGAGAGTGCGTCGAGATCCGCCTCGCCGCCGACAACGACGAGCGGAGCGCCGGTGTGCGGGGGCAGGTGGTGCGCATCGAAGAGTTGCCCGAGCCGGTTCGATCCGACCCCCGGATCGCCCCGGATCACTACGAGATCGGCGTCGCCTTCGAGCAGGAAGCGATGGACCCGACCCGGGACCCCCTGGAGTTCCTGCGCCAGTCGGGACGTGCGTCGTTGCAGCCCATCACGTGAAGAAGCTCCTCGCCATCGACACCTCGAGCCCGTGGGCCGGAATCGCCTTGCTGGAGTACGGCGAGGCGCCGACCGACGTCCGGGTCGTCGCCGAGACCGGGATGCGAACCCGCAACCACGGCGCCCAGCTGCTCCTGCGGATCGCCTGGCTGATGGAGCAGGCGGGCTGGTCCAGGGATGCCCCGGATGCCTACGTCGCCTGCCGGGGACCGGGCTCCTTCACCGGATTGCGGATCGGCCTGGGGACCATTCGCGGTCTCGCCGTTGCCGGCGGGACACCGTGTTACGGCATCGGCTCCCTCGATGCGATGGCGGAGGCCCTGGGACCCTCCCCGGTCCGGCGTCTGCCGCTGCTGATCGCCGGCAGGGGTGAAGTCTACGCGGGCCTGTTCGCCGCCGACGGTTCGCCGCCGGTTTCTCTGGGGGATCCGGAGGTCGGTCCGGCCCCGGAGATCGTCGCCCGATCGGCGAGCGGCGCACCGCTGGTCGTCTTCGGGCCCGGTACCGAACTCCTCGACGGGGCCGACCTTCCGCCGCAGGTCACGACGACCGAGGCCCCACGGAACATCGCCGCGGCTGCCGGGAGGCTGGCCCTTCGTCGTTCCGCCGGAGCGGAACGCGCCGACGCCGGGATGTCGCCGCTCTACGTCCGTCCACCCGACGCGACCCCGGCACGCAATGCCGAGTGACGCGGACGAATCCCTGCCGGGGATTCGCTCGATGCGCCGGTCGGACCTGACCCGGATCCTCGAGATCGAGCGCAGCTCCTTCGTTTCACCGTGGACCCGGGAGAACTTCGAGCATGAACTGGAGAACACCCGGGTCGGTGTGAACCGGGTGCTGATCGACGGCGAGGAGCTGCTGGGCTACGCCTGTTTCTGGACGCTGCTCGAGGAGCTCAAGATCAACAACTTCGCCATCGCCCCGACCCATCGCGGAAAGGGACTGGGGAGACTGTTCTTGACGGTGTTGCTCGAGGAAGGTGTGCGACGGGGAAACCGGATCGCGTCCCTCGAGGTCCGGCCGTCGAACGTCGCGGCGGTCCGGCTCTACACGGCGCTCGGTTTTCGGGAGATCGGCCGGCGACCCGGCTACTACCAGGCGGAAAAAGAGGACGGTCTCGTGATGGAGAAGGAGCTCGGCTGACGGAACTGCGTGGTAGAATCGTCAACGGCAAGACCAGGGGAGATCGCATGAATCCAGTGGCGGAGACCCGTGATCGACTGACCCGAGAAGATGACCAGTTTCGCCGCTTGCACGACAAGCACCAGCAGTACGAAAAGCGCCTCGACGAGTTGAAGCGCCGCCGTTTCCTTTCCACCGAAGAACAGGTGGAAGAGAACACCCTCAAGAAGCTGAAGCTGTCCGTGAAGGACCAGATGGAGCGGCTGATCCGCGACAACGTCCAGGACGGCTGAGGCGCGGTTCCAACCAGGAGAAGACATGTCCGTCGCCCGTGAGGCGCTGCCGTTCGCGCTGGTGACGGGAATCGTCACCGCAGCGGCTGCGTGGTGGCATCCACTCGCCGCCGTCATTCCCGCTCTGGCCTTCCTCTTCGTGATCTGGTTCTTCCGGGATCCGGAACGGACGCCGCCCGACGAGCCCGACGTGCTGGTGAGCCCGGCCGATGGCAAGATCATCCGCGCCTCGGGCGACCGGATCTCGATCTTCATGAACGTGTTCAACGTCCATGTCTGCCGCACGCCGTTCGCCGGAACCGTCCGGGAGGTCGAGCACTCCCCGGGTCGTTTTCTCGCCGCTTTCAAGGACGAGGCCCCGCTGCAGAACGAGCGCACCCGGATCTCCGTCTCCACCGGCGGTTTCGACCTGGAGTTCACGTTGATCGCCGGCCTGGTCGCCCGGAGGATCGTCTGCAAGGTCAAGCCGGGGCAGACGTTGCAACGGGGTGAACGGGTCGGGCTGATCCGCTTCGGCTCCCGGGTCGACGTCGTTCTTCCCCCAGGCGGGAGGGCTGAGGTCCGGGTGGGGGACACCGTCCAGGCCGGACAGACCGTCCTGGCCCGGGTCCCCGGAAGGGGAACCCCGGGGGGCTGACCCTCCGTCGGTTCCAGGCGCGCCGCCGGATTCCGCTATAGTGGGATCCGCGATGAAACGTAAGGTAAGAGTCAGGACCCGGCGCGGGATCTACCTGCTACCGACGGTGTTCACCGTCGGCAACCTGCTGTGCGGCTTCAGCAGTCTGATCCTCGCCTCCTCGGGGCAGTTCCGGACGGCGGCCGTGCTGATTCTCCTTGCCGGTGTCCTCGACGCCCTCGACGGGCGGATCGCCCGGTTGACCGGGACCACCTCGGAGTTCGGCGTCCAGTTCGACACGCTGGCCGACGTCGTCTCCTTCGGCATCGCGCCCGCGTTCCTGAGTTTCCGCTGGGCGCTGGCGCCCCTCGACCGGATCGGCTGGGTCGTCTGCTTCATCTTCGTCGTCTGCACGGCGATGCGGCTGGCCCGCTTCAACATCCAGAGCTCGAACGAGGACCGTCGTTTCTTCGCCGGTCTGCCCTCGCCGGCCTCGGCCTGGACGATCGCCGGCGTGATCTTCGCGATGGAGCAACCGGAGCCGGGCTGGGTCACCGCGAGTTATGCCATCCTCGTCTCGACCCTCGGTCTGTTGATGATCAGTCGTTTTCGCTACCGCTCATTCAAGGACCTCGATCTGCGTAACCCGCGGTCGTACGTCTACGTTCTTCCCGTTGCGATGCTGCTCGTTGCCGTGTTGATCCAGCCGGAGTGGTCCGTGCTCGGTCTGGGAGGTCTCTACGTGATCTCCGGTCCGCTCGGGGCGCTCGGCGGGCTGTTCGGCGCCCGGACCGAGCCGCGTTCCGCCGAGGAAGTGGAGATCGTCGATGGCCCGACCTCGCGCTGAGATCACAGGGGCTGCCCGGGTCGCGATCGTCGGGGCCGAGACCCCGGACGGGCACCTGGTGCGCGATGCGCTGGCCCAGCGCAAGCTTCCCGGCGATCGGGTCGATCTGTACGCCACCGTCGGCGGGGAAGCGGTGATCAGCGAGTACGCCGGCGAGGCGCGGTTGATCCAGGACCCCGACATGGGCGAGATCTCGTCCCACGAGGCGATCTTCCTGTGCGAGCGGGGCGACCTGTCGACCGGGATCGCCGCGATGGCGAAGCGATCCACCCTCATCGACCTGGCGGATGCGATCCCGGCCCGGGACTGCGCCGGGCTCGTCTCCCCGTCGCTGAACGTGGAGCCGGGTCTGGCCGGCTGCTACACGATGCCCCACGCGATCACGCTGATCCTCGTCGAGCTGCTCCGCGACCTCCAGCGAGGGATCGGCATCGAAGAGGTCGTCGCGACCGTGCTGCGACCGGCTGCCGACCACGGTGACGCCGGCCTCGACGAGTTGCGCCAGCAGACCGTCAGCCTGCTCAGTTTCGCCGAGATCCCGACCGATACCTTCGGCAGCCAGCTCGCATTCAACGTGATCCCGTCGCTGTCTCCGGAGGGTGCGGGGCTCGAAGGGCGCATCGCGTCCGAATTGCAGACCTTGCTTGGCTGGGATCGACCCCGGGCCACGCTGTGCTTCGCGACGGTCCCCGTGTTTCACGGTCACTTCGTGCGGATGCGCGTCCGGGCGGCAGGCGGCGCCGACGCGGACGAGGTGCGGCAATTGCTGGCCGCCGTCCACGGCCTGGGCGCCGATAGCGCGACCCCCCCTCCGACGACGCCGGTCGAGGTGGTCGGCGAGGGGCGCGTCGCCCTGTTCGAAGTTGCCGACGACGGCCTGGGAGGCATCTGGCTCTCGGCGGTCGCCGGCGAGAGCGGCGAACGACGTGCGCTCTACTCGGTGGCCTTCGCCGAACAGGCGGCCGGTCTGTGATGGTCCGGACGGCCGGGTTCACGCGACGCTCCGTCGTTGCCTGCGCGCTGCTGTTCTTGCTGCTGACCCAGGTCCACTCCTCGGAATCCTCGGTACCGACGGATGCCGCCGTGGCCGCGGTGGAGGCTTCGCTCACGGTCGAGCAGACCCTGCTCGAACAGGATCGTGGCTCATGGCGTCAGTTGATGACCAAGCGGTCGACCGTCTCCAATCGCTGGTCCCGGCTTCACGAGGCGATCGACATCGCCGTCTTCGACGACGGTCCCGGCGCGGCTGCCGAGCTCGAGATCCTGCTGGCCCAGTGGCAACAGGCCGAGGGTGAACGGGCCGAACTCCTCGCCGCCGAACGAACACTGGTCGCCCGGATCCAGGATCGCATGCGGCGGATCGCCCTGTTCGAGGAGCGCATCGTCATCCTCCAGGGTCGCGAGCGACCGGAGGAGGGATTGCTCACCGGTTCCTGGGAGGTCGTCTTGCTGCCGACGGATCAGCGCGGCACCTTCCGCCTCCGGCAGTCCGGCGCCGTGCTCAGCGGTACCTATCGATTGACCGGCGGGTTCACCGGCAGCCTCGAAGGCACGCTGGTGCAGACCAAGGTCTACCTGGAACGGATCGACTCGCGGCTCGGCCGGTCGATGGAGTTCGAGGGCCGGCTCTCCAGCGATCGGAACCGGATCCTCGGTACGTGGCAGAGCTACGAACTCGCCGAGGGGGATCGTTCGAACGGGCACTGGTCCGCCCGGCGACTGGGGCCCGGCGAGGCCGAGCCCGACGGGGACTGAGTTCTTGCGACTGCCGTATCCGCTTTACATCGCCCTGCGTCACCTGCGGTTTCACCGGGGGAGTGTCTTCCTGTCGGTGATCACGCTGACCTCCGTCGCCGGTGTCGGCGTGGGTGTGGCCGCCCTGGTCATCGCCCTCGCGTTGATGGCGGGGTTCGTTCAGGACGTACGGGACCGCATCCACAGCGGCAGCGCCCACCTGACGGTGATGAGCTACGAGGCGGAACGCTTCGACGGGGCAGCCGAGTTGATCCGGCGAGTCGAGGCGGTCGGCGGCGTCGACGCCGCGGCACCGGTCGTCTACACGCCGGCGATGATCGTCGCGGAACTCGGCGGCGGTAACGACTTCGCGGAGGTCCACGGCATCGACCCCGCCGGACATTCCCGGGTCGCGTTCGGAACGCAGCCGGTCGACAACCCGTTCCTGGCGCTCAGCCCCCCGGGGGACGGTCGACGGGACGGGATCGTTCTGGGTTCGGATCTGGCCCGCAGCCTCGGCGCGATCGTCGGCGACCGGGTGCGAGTGTTCGTGCCCCAGGTGACGCTCTCGCCGTGGGGTCCCAAACCGCGAACGGCGGTCTTCGAGGTTGTCGGCACGTATGAGTCCGGGCACTTCCAGCAGGACTCACAGCGGGCCTACGTCGATCTCGAGGCGGCGGCTCGCCTGGTCAAGAGTGCCGGTCGCACGAACTGGGTCGAGATCCGTCTCGACGATCTGCGCCGGCTCCCGGCGATGAAGGAGCGCCTGCGGTCCGAGCTCGGTCATCCGTGGCTGGTGATCGACCTGATCGAGCAGAACGAGGACATCCTCAAGGCCCTGAACACCGAGCGCCTCGTGCTGTTCCTGGCGATCGGGCTGATCGTCGTCGTCGCGGCGCTGAACATCGTCTCGACGCTGATCCTGCTCGTGACCGACAAGGTCAAGGAGATCGGGACGTTGACCGCCCTCGGCGCCCGGGCCAGCGCGATCGCCTGGATCTTCATCTTCCAGGGGCTCGTGATCGGCGCGGTCGGCACGACCTTCGGTCTGGCCCTGGGCTGGACCGCGGCCTACTGGATGAACGCGCTGGAGTTGCTCAAGCTGAACCCGGAGGTCTACTACCTGACCCACGTGCCGTTCGCCGTGCGCGTCACGGACCTGATCTACGTCGGGGTCTGCGCGATGCTGGTCTCGTTCGTGGCGACGATCTACCCGGCCCGACAGGCGGCGAAGCTCGATCCCGTGGAAGCCCTGCGCTATGAGTAACGTCGTGCTTGACGCCGCCGGAATCTGCCGGACCTACGGCAGGGGTGAGCGGAGAATCGAGGTGCTCCGGGAACTCGACCTGGCGGTCGAGGCGGACGAGTCGGTTGCCATCGTCGGCGAATCCGGCATCGGCAAGTCGACGCTGCTGCACATCCTCGGCGGCCTCGATCGCCCCGAGCGCGGTCGGTTGCACTTCGGTGGCCGCGACCTGAAGCTGGCCTCACCCCAGGACCTCGCCGAGATTCGCAACCGGGAGATCGGTTTCATCTTTCAGTTTCATCACCTTCTGCCCGAGTTCACGGCCCTCGAGAACGTCGAGATGCCGCTGCGAATCGCCGGACGGCACGACGGCCGTGACGAGGCGCGCGGCCTGCTGGAGCGGATCGGGATGGGCGACCGGCTGGAGCACATCCCGGGCCGGCTCTCCGGCGGCGAACAGCAGCGGGTGGCGATCGCCCGCTCGATCGTCAACAGCCCGAGTCTCGTCCTCGCCGACGAACCGACCGGCAATCTCGACCCGGCGACCGGCGCCGCGGTCTTCACCACCCTGAAGGAACTGCATCGTGAGCGCGCGTTCGCCATCGTTCTCGTGACCCACAACGAGCGACTGGCACGGGGCTGTGACCGGGTGTTGCACATGCTGGACGGCGGACTTACGAAACTGGACGAGGCCGCGACCCGGGCCTACTTCGAGGCGCGATCTCCGGTTGGAAACAGTCCGGGCTAGCGTCGAGGCGGTCGCGAGCCCTATGCTATAGTCGGACTCGAAAAGTCCCGGAAAACAACGATGTTCGAGAAGTTCACCGAGAAAGCGAAACGCATCCTGTTCCTGGCGCGCTACGAGGCGAGCCAGCAGGGCGGAATCGCGATCGAAACCGAGCACATCCTCCTCGGCATGTTGAAGGAAGGCGAGGACACGACTCGCGAGCTGTTCACCCGGGCCAACGTCTCGATGGACATGCTCCAGGCCGAGCTCGAGCAGGGCGGCCCGATGCCCGAGAAGCTCTCCACTTCCGTCGAGATTCCGTTCAGCGACCAGACGAAGCAGGTATTGCAGTTCGCCGAGGAAGAGGCCGAACGGCTGATGCATCCGAACATCGGCGTCGAGCACATCCTGCTCGGCCTGCTGCGCATGGAGGAGGCCGAGGCCGGCCGCCTGTTGACCGATCGCGGCATGCGCCTGTTCGCCGTCCGTGAAGACGTCGTCAACATCTACAAGCGGCGAGCGCTCCCGAAGAAGAAGAAGGAGACGCCGTTCCTGAACGAGTTCTCTCGCGATCTGTCGGAGATGGCCGAACGTCGTGTCTTCGACCCGCTGATCGGCCGGGAGTCGGAACTCGAACGGGTCGTCCAGGTTCTCTCCCGGCGCCGCAAGAACAACCCGGTCCTGCTCGGTGAGCCCGGTGTCGGCAAGACCGCGATCATCGAAGGGCTGGCGACCCGCATCATCGACGGCGAGGTTCCGCCGTCGCTGCTGAACAAGCGCATCCTGGCGCTGGATCTCTCGCTGGTCGTCGCCGGAACCAAGTACCGCGGACAGTTCGAAGAGCGGCTGAAGGGGATCATCACCGAGCTGACGACCTCCGAAGACGTCATCATCTTCATCGACGAGATCCACTCGCTGATCGGTGCCGGCTCCGCCGAGGGTTCCCTCGACGCCGCCAATATCCTCAAGCCGACGCTGAGCCGCGGCGAGGTGCAGTGCGTCGGTGCCACCACGCCCCGGGACTACCACAAGTACATCGAGAAGGATCGTGCGCTGGTACGACGCTTCCAGCCGATCCAGATCCGCCCGCCGTCCGAAGACGAGACCTGCGCGATCCTGATCGGCGTGAAGGAGCGCTACGAGCGCTTCCACGGTGTGCAGTTCTCCGACGAGGCGATTCGCGCGGCGGTCTACCAGTCTCACCGTTACATCACCGACCGGTTCCTGCCGGACAAGGCGATCGACGTGCTCGACGAGGCAGGGGCCCGGGTCAAGCTGGGCAAGACGACCTCGTATGCCGAGATCAAGAAGATCGAGCGCGAGCTGCGCCGTGCCGTCGAGGGCATGAAGAGCGCCCTGGCGCGGAAGGACTTCGACGAGGCGGTCGCGTTCCACGACGAGGAGGTCACCCTTCGCCGTCGCCACGAGGATCTCAAGCAGCGCTACGAGACCGAGTGCAACAAGATTCTCGACGTGCAGCGCGCCGACGTCGAAGAGGTGATCGCACGCTGGACCGGAATTCCGATCCAGTCGGTCGCCGAAGAAGAAGCGGACAAGCTGATCAACATGGAGGAGTTCCTCCACAAGCGCATCGTCGGCCAGGACGAATCGATCTCGGCGCTGGCCCGGGCGATCCGTCGTTCCCGCGCCGGCCTGAAGAACCCGAACCGCCCGATCGGATCGTTCGTCTTCCTCGGACCGACCGGCGTCGGCAAGACCGAGGTCGCCCGGACGCTGGCCGAGTTCCTGTTCGACACCGAGCGATCGCTGGTCCGCTTCGACATGTCGGAGTACATGGAGAAGCACGCGATCGCCAAGATGATCGGCTCACCTCCGGGCTACGTGGGCCACGAGGAAGGCGGTCAGCTGACCGAGAAGATCAAGCGCAAGCCCTACAGTGTGATCCTCCTCGACGAGATCGAGAAGGCGCACCCCGATGTACTCAACATCCTGCTCCAGGTGCTCGAGGACGGCGTCGTGACCGACGCTTACGGCCAGGCGGTCGACTTCAAGAACACGATCGTGATCATGACCTCGAACATCGGCTCCCAGCACGTCGCCCGGGTGGGGGGCAAGCTGGGCTTCAAGTCCGACAACGCCAACCAGGAGTTCAAGGACCGGCGCGATCTCGTGCTCTCCGAGCTGAAACGGACGCTGAGTCCCGAGTTCATCAACCGTATCGACGAGGTGATCGTCTTCGACGCCCTGGGCGAGGATCAGCTCCGCGCCATCGTCCGGATCATGATCGACCGCCTCAACGAGGGGCTCGAGGATCGCAAGATCTCCCTTGACCTGACCGACGAGGTTTGCGCCTGGCTGGTCGAGACGACCTGTGCGGACCGGGCCTATGGCGCGCGGCCGCTCCGGCGGGCAATCCAGCGTCACATCGAAGACTCGCTCTCCGAGGCGTTGATCACGAACAAGCTGGAGATGCAGGGGCGCATCGAGGTCTATCTCGAGAACGATCAGCCCGCCTTCCGGACTCCCGTCGAGACGACGCCCCAGCCCGAAACGACCAGCCAGCCCGAGAACTGACCCCCTCGCGGCGGCCGCTTGCGGTGCGATCTCAGCAGCCGTATCTCGGCTGTCCGCCGGCCCTGTGTCCAGGCGCGGCGAAAGTTCCAATTCCATCGTAGAATGGGCGTCGCAAACAGGGGGCAGCAGGTCGCTTCATGGTTCGAATTAGCCGGACGCCGAACAGTACCGACGCCCGGACCCCACGATCTTGCGCCCTCGGGTTTCCCCTTGGCCAGGTCGGCAGGGTCCGCGCGCCGGCATGCCTGCTGCTGATCCTCGCGGTCGCGCTGGCTGCTGCCTGGACGCCGGTGTCCGCCCAGGACGAGGGGACCATCGAGCGCATCGAGGTCCAGGGGCTGGGCCGGATGAGCCGGGAGGCGTTCTTCCGCCTCTTCGGCGTCCGCGC
>CALNYP010000055.1:0-30281 GCA_942490715.1 uncultured bacterium | reverse complement strand
CTGGTTCGGCAGCACGATCATCTTCGACGACCCGCCGGCGGCGGAGACCGGCAGGCTGTGGAGTGTCGGGATCGACGACCGCCGGCTGACGCCGCTCTCGCCGGCGGACGGAAAGCCGGTGCCCGGGCTCGGACCCCATGCGTTGCCGTACGGCCGCCGGGTGTTGCTCGAATCCGCGGACGCGGGTTTGCCGGGGGTGATCGTTCGCGAGATCGACGACGGTACCTCCCGGCAGGTCGTCGACTCCGGGCTCGACCCGGTGTTCGCGGCGAGCGGTCATCTGCTCACCCGATCGGGCGCCGGCATCGTCGCGGTCCGCTTCGATCCCGAGAGCCTGGAGACCCGGGGACAGGCGGTCGCCGTCGCCGGCCCTGACGCCGACCCGGCGATGGCGCCGGTGGCGGGGTACGCCGTCTCGCGGAACGGAATCCTGGTTCACGCCGCCCCGGACGAGATCGACCTGCGGGTCGTGCTGCACTGGTTCGGCGAGCTGCCCCGGGGAATTCCCCGGCCGCCGCGGCGCTGAGGCGGAGCGCCGTTTCCGTCGACGGGCCTCTGGTTGGCCCGTGGCCGTGGCGGTCGAAGGTTCGGCGATTTCCGGGAGTTTTTCGGGTTTTTCGCGATTCGACGGCCCTCCGGGCCCGGGCCGCTCCAGGACCGCGCAACGATTGGGTTTCCGTTTGGAAACCCTGATCGGACAGATTCCTGCCTGGCGATCCGTTTCGCGGTTTATTTCCTTGGGGTGACACGGTCCTGTCGACGGGGGGGGGCAACCTTGAGCGAACACAGTCCGTTGCTGGAAAGCCAACGCTTCGGCAGGTATCTGCGGAGCGTCAGGGAAGACCGCAAGCTGTCGCTGGATGCGGTCGAGGAGATGTCCATGTCCTTTCCGGGGAGGGTCACCAAATCGCACCTTTCCCGGATCGAGAACGGCCAGGCCGAACCGACGTTCCCGCGGATGTTCGCCCTCAGCCGGATCTACGGCGTGCCGATCTCGTCGCTTGCCGAGCGATTCGAAAATGACCTCAGCCGCACGATGATGCCGGACGACATCGCCGGTCTGACCGACGAAGAGATCCAGGCCCGGGCCGACGAGCACAGCGAGCGATCCGAGTGCGAGGAAGCGCTGACGCTGTACGACGTCGTGATCGAACGGTTCCGGGCGCGAGGCGAGCTGGAACGGCCTGCGGCTCACGAGCTCCGGTTGCGCCGGGTCTTCTGTCTGAACCAGATCGGTCGCTACGGCATGGCCCGGGACGAGGTCGAGGCGCTGCTCGGCTCGCCGATGTTGTCCTTGAAGCACCGTGCACTGGCGATGACACGCTTCTTCTGGTGTTGCTACGGCACGAACCGCTTCTCGATCGCACGGATGGCGATGAAGCCGACCGAAGAGCTGATCCAGCAGCTCCCCGACGAAGATCCCCTGCGACGCAGCTTCGACAACATGCTCGGCGCCCTGCACACCGCCCTCGGCGAACACACCGCCGCCGCCGAGGCGTTCCACCGGGCGATGGTCGCCCGGGAGAAGGCTGGGGAACACTTCAACGCCTGCCGGGTGCGCATCAACTACGCCGAGGCGCTGCTCGAGTGCGGCAAGACCAACGAATCCCGGCGAATCCTGATTCTCGCCCATCAACAGGCCCGCAAGCACGGCTTCGACCGCAACGCGGCGTTCGCCCTCAGCACCCTCGGCAAGCTCAGCTACGTCACCGAGGATCTCGATGCGGCCGAATCCTACTGCCTCCGGTCGAACGCCATCGCGCGAGCCCGGGAGTTCCTCCAGGTCGTGTTCCGGAATTGCTACTACCTGTGGCACATCGCCCGGCGGCGGGACGACGGCGTGTCGATCACTTCCAACGAGCGCACGCTGAAGCGACTGCTGAATCAGGTACCCGATCAACTGCCCGAGAAAGTCCGCTACCGACGGTATCTCGCCGGGGAACACCCCGGCCTGGGGTGCTCGGAGACCGAAACGGAAGGCGGAGGTGAAGCATGAGCGGCACAGTCGAGTTCAACCACGGTTCGCGGATCGCCCGGTCCGCGCTGACGCTGCTGCTGGCGATCGTCGTGCTCTTGCCGGGAATCGCCCGGGCGGAAGTCGGCGTGAGCGTCGCCTTCGTCAACGGCGACGCACCGCGGCCGGCCCCGGCGCTCTACGTCTGGAACCTGACCATCGTCGACGAGGACGGTCCGTTCGCGGCGATCTGGGCGCCGCTCGGTGACGGCTTCACGCCAGTGCCCGGTGAGCGCAGCTGGTCGCTGGAGCGCCCGGGGGGCCGGGTCGTACTCAACCCCGAGGGGAACCTTCACGGCGACGGCCCACCCTCGATGAACCGCATCCCGGGAAGCAACGTTCCCCTTGCGGCATGGGCGATGAAGACCGGAAACGGTTTCGACGTCGTCACCAGCCGCTTCGTCGACGGCGCCTGGACCGATCCCGAGTCGATGGCGGTCACCGGCAGTGACGAGCGCGACCCGAAACTCGTCGTCGATGCCGGCAACGGTACGATCTACCTGACGTACTGGATCGACGACAGCGACCCGCGAGTGATGCTGCGAACGGCATCGGCCACCGACCTGGTCTGGAGTTCCGAGAGTCGGATCTCGGCCCACGACGAGGCGGCGATGCGGCCCAACGGCGTCGTGCGTGGGGATCGGTTGTTGCTGATCTACGAGTCCCATTTCGCCGGCGGTCCGGCAACTCCGCGATCCCTCGTGGTCGCCGAGGAGACGGGCCACGGCATGCAGTTCGAGATCGTCGGCACGACCCAGCACACGCAACCCGGTCGCGCCGAGATCCACACCGACGGCACCCGGACCTGGGCCGACTGGATCGACGCCGACGACGAGATGGCCTGGACCTGGCGCACGACCGGATCGGCGTGGAGCACGCCGACCACCGAACCGTTCTGGAGCCTCGAGGAACGCGAGTTCCACGCGCGGCCGAGGATCCGCGGCACGGTGTTGCAACAGACGCCCTGAGCCTGCCTCTTCCCTGGAATGTCCGGACGGCCCAAAGGGGCCGGGTCGTCCGGACATTCTCTCTTCCTCCGACCTCGCCGCTCTTCCCCCTGCGAACCGGACACCTGTCCGGGTCGTTCCCCGGACACCTGTCCGTCCGACGACGACGCGGACAGGCTCCGCAGATGAAATCCCCACCGTTCGTTGCCTTTTCCGAGATCGACCAAGCTGGCAAGCCCCTTGCTCTGGACAGAGGAGCAGACAGAGCAAGGAGCACGACGGATGATTCAGGGAACGTCAGCAATGGATCGCACGCCCTCGGTGGAAGCCGGGCGGGCCTCCCGCAAGACGTGGATCCTCGGCGGACTGGCTCTGGTGGTGGTGGTGGGAGGCGCGCTCGCCTTTCCGACACTCAACCGCTGGATCCGCGCCGAACGGTCCTACGAGATGGCGCGCCTGCGGGTCGACACCGTCGTCCGCGGACGCCTCGAGCGTGACCTCTCGGTCCAGGGGCGCGTCATCGCCGCCTTCCACCCGACGAGCTCCAGCCCGGCCACCGGGATCGTGCGCCTGGATGTGCGCGCCGGCGACATCGTCAGCGAAGGCCAGGTGATGGCGGTGGTCGAGAGCCCCGAGCTCAAGAGTCGCCTGCAGCAGGAGCAGTCGTCGCTGGTCTCCCTGGACGGCGACCTCGAACGCCAGAAGATCCTGGCCAAGCAGGCGATGCTCACCCTGCGCCAGGCCGTCGACCTGGCCCAGGTCGAGCTCGAGGCGGCCGAGCGGGCGATGCGACGCGCCGAGGACGTTCCCGCAGCGAGGGCATCGTCAACGAGGTCGAGTTCGAGAAGGCCCAGGACGACCTGGAACGCGCCGTGCTGGCCCGGGGCCACGCCGAGGAGCTGGCCGATCTGCAGGAAGAGAACCTGGCCTTCGAGCTGCGCAACCGCGAGCGCGAGGTCGAGCGGCAACGGCTGGTCGTCTCCGAGCTGCAGCGGCAGGTCGACGACCTCGCGATCCGCGCATCGGTCGCGGGTCTGGTCTCCCGGATCGACGTCGAGGATCACGACGCGGTCGCGGCGAATCAGCCGCTGATCACCGTCGTCGACCTCTCCGCCTTCGAGGTCGAGATCCAGATCCCCGAGGGCTACGCCGACGAGATCAGCGCGGCGACGCCGGCGGTGATCCGCTTCGGCAACGGCGAGTACGAGGGCACCGTCAAGAGCGTCTCCCCCGAGGTGGAGGGGACCCAGGTGCGTGGCATCGTCGCCTTCTCCGGCACGCCGCCGGAGGGGTTGCGGCAGAACCAGCGCGTCAACGCTCGCCTCATCCTCGAGACCCGGGACGACGTGCTGAAGGTCGGGCGCGGCCCGTTCGTCGAGAGCGGCGGCGGTCGAGCGGCTTACCTCCTCGACGGAAACATGGCCGAGCGGGTCGAGATCCGCGTCGGCGCCACCAGCGTCAGCGAGGTGGAGATCCTCTCGGGTCTGTCCGAGGGCGATCGCATCATCATTTCGGATTCGACCCGTTTCGAAGAAGCGAAGCGGATCTTCCTGCGTCAGTAAGGAGAACGACATGCTACGGATGGATCGCGTCTCGAAGATATACCGCACCGAGCATATCGAGACCCATGCGCTCAGCGAGCTGAGCCTCGAGGTCCGACAGGGCGAGTTCGTCTCGGTCATGGGGCCGTCGGGCTCGGGCAAGACGACGTTCCTCAACGTCGCCGGCCTGCTGGACACGTTCGAGGGCGGGCAGTACGTGCTGGCCGGCCAGGACGTCAGCAAGCTGAACGACAGCGAGATGTCCCGCATCCGCAACGAGAACATCGGCTTCATCTTCCAGACGTTCAACCTGATCCCGGATCTCAACGTCTTCGACAACGTCGACGTGCCGCTGCGCTATCGCGGCCGGAAAGCCGCCGCACGCCGCCAGGCGATCGACGAGGCGCTGGCGACGGTCGGGCTCAGCTCACGGATGAAGCACTACCCCCGGCAGCTCTCCGGTGGCCAGCAGCAGCGGGTGGCCATCGCCCGGGCGCTGGTCTGTCAGCCGGGCCTGATCCTCGCCGACGAGCCCACCGGCAACCTCGACTCGGCGATGGCCAACGAGATCCACGACCTGCTCGAGAAGATCAACTCGAACGGCACGACGATCGTGATGGTGACGCACGACCCGGAGCTGGCCAACCGCGCCGGCCGGCAGATCCACCTGCTCGACGGCAAGCTGATCGATCTGGATCCCGAGCGAGCCGCTGCCGCTGGCCAATCCGAACCGTGGTGGCGCTGCTCGCGCCTCTTACGGCGCCTGAGGCGGCGGCGATGTTCGGATACCAGCTTCGACTGGCCTGGAACAGCTTGAAACGCAACCCGATCCTCTCGCTGTTGATGATCGGCGGGATCGCCCTGGGGATCGGCGTGGCGATGATCTTCGTCACCGCCTACTACCACTTCTCGGGCGATCCGATCCCGAGCAAGAGCGACCGGCTGTTCTACGTGCGGATGGACGCCTGGAACCCCGACGAGTCCTGGGATTCCGACGACCCGACGACGCCGCCGGACCAGCTGACGTACACCGAGGCCAAGGCACTGCTGGCGACCGACATTCCGACCTACAAGACGGCGATGTACCAGGCGCAGCTGACCGTTCACCCCGACGGTGGACGGCGGCCGTACCGCAACGTCGTGCGCATGTGCACCGCGGATTTCTTCCCGATGTTCGAGGTTCCGTTCAAGTTCGGCTCCGGCTGGGCGCCGGACGCGGACATCGGCCCGGAAGCGGTCGTCGTGCTGACCCAGGAGTCGAACCAGCAGCTGTTCGGCGGCGAGAACAGCGTCGGCCGCTACGTGACGATCGAGGATCGCGAGTTCCGCGTCGTCGGGGTCCTCGCGGACTGGCGCCCGTTACCGCTGTACTACGACCTGACCAGCGACGAGTTCGGTCTCCCCTCCCCGATGTTCATGCCGTTCATGACCGGGATAGAGATGGAGCTCTACCCCTGGGGGAACACACACAACTGGAAGGGTTACGGCGACGAGTACGAAGACTTCCTGGCCTCCGAGGCGATCTGGATCCAGGCCTGGGCCCAGCTGGACAGCGAACGGCAAAAGGACGAGTTGCAGGGCTACCTCGACGCCTACGCTCTCGAGCAACAGAAGTCCGGGCGATTCGGCAGGATCAACAATCAACTCACGCCGGTGATGGCCTGGCTGCACTACCAGGAGGTCGTCCCCGATGAGGCGACCGGTCTGCTGATCGTCTCGATCCTGTTCCTGGTCATCTGCTCCCTCAACCTGATCGGCATCCTGCTCGGCAAGTTCCTGGCCCGGGCTCCCGAGGTCGGCGTTCGTCGCGCACTGGGCGCGAGTCGCCGCTGGGTCTTCGTGCAGCACCTGATCGAGTGCGAGGTGATCGGCGTCGTCGGCGGCCTGCTCGGGCTGCTGCTGTCGATCGGCGGCCTGAAAATTGTCGACCGGTTGTTCGACCAGGCGTACAACTTCCGGCCCGACCTGACGATGTTCCTGGTCGCGATCGCACTCTCGCTCCTGTCGGCACTGCTCGCCGGCGTCTACCCGGCATGGCGGATCTGCAGGATCCAGCCCGGCTATCACCTCAAGACACAGTAGGAGTTCGAGATGGAAATGGGACCGATCCTGCGCGCACTGTTTCAGAACAAGACCCGCTTCTGGCTGATCACGCTCGAGATCGCCCTGACGCTGGCAATCGTCGTCAACTGCGTCAACGTGATCCTCGACAATCGCGAGCGGATGAATCGTCCCCCAGGACTGGATGTCGACAACATCCTGACCATCGAGAGCCAGCCGTTCGCCGCGGACTTCGAGGACGAGGACTACGCCCGCGACTCGGCCGCCGAGGACCTGCGGGTGCTGAGCGCGATCCCGGGGGTTCGCTCGGCCTCGGCGGTCAGCGCCACCCCGCTATCGGGCAGCGGAAGCGCGACCGGCCGAAAGATCCTCGGCCAGCCCGAAGATACGTCGACGACCTTCCCCTACATGCGCGCCACCGCCGAGATCCTCGACACTCTCGGTGTCGAACTCATCGAAGGACGCCTGCTGGATCTGTCGGATTACCCGGATTACGGCGGTGGGAATGCGGACGCCTCGACCACCGAGGAGCCGCAACTCAACAACGTGTTGCTGACGGTCGGTGCGGCCAACCGGCTGTTCCCCGACGGCGATGCGCTGGGCCGGCAGATCTCGAATCGCACCGACAGCAACGTCGAGACGGTCGTCGGCATCGTCGGGCACATGCACGGCTTCTGGCCGACCTCGAGCGTCGCCGATCGGATGATGTTCTTCGCCGGGAACCCGGCGTCGGAGCGACGGACGCGCTACCTGGTACGTGTCGAACCGGGAATGATCGACGAGGTGTTCAAGGCGGCCGAGGTCGCCCTGCTCGACTCGAACGCGGGCCGCATCGTGATGCTCGACACGATGACCGAGTTGAAGGAGCGGATGTACTCGGACCTCGTCGCGCTGGACAAGATGTTCCTGGGCGTCAGCGTCCTGCTCGTCTTCGTGACCTCCCTGGGGATCATCGGCATGACGTCGTTCTCGGTGACCCAGCGAACGAAGCAGATCGGCACCCGGCGGGCACTCGGCGCCACGCGTCTGGCGATCCTGCGCTACTTCCTGATCGAGAACTGGATCCTCACCGGGATCGGCCTGACTCTCGGCATCGCCCTCTCGTATTCGCTGAACTTCGCCCTGGCGAACCTCGCCGATGCGCCGAAGATCTCCTTCGCGATGGTCGGCGCCGCGATGCTGGTGCTGTGGGTCGTCGGCCTGCTGGCGGCGCTGGCGCCCGCCCTGCGGGGGACCCTGGTACCGCCGGTGATCGCAACGCAGAGCGTGTAAGATGATCGGCGTTTACCCCCTCGTTCATCGATCCCATGGGCGTAAGCAACCGCTCAAGGTCCTGATCGTCGACGACGAGCCCGCGGTGGCCCACGCGCTAGGCGTGCTGTTCGAGCTGAACGCGATCCCCTGCGTCTCGGCCAACTCGCCCGACGAGGCGCTGGGGATTCTCGAGACCGACAGCGTCGGCGTCGTGATCCAGGACATGAACTTCGTGCGTGAGAAGACCACCGGCGAGGAAGGGATCGAACTGTTCCATCGGATCCGCGAATTCGATCGCGACATACCGGTCCTGCTGATGACCGCCTGGGCCTCGCTGGAGACGGCGGTGCAGTTGATCAAGGACGGCGCGACCGATTACCTGGCCAAGCCCTGGGACGACGACAAGCTGATCGTCAGCGTCCAGAACCTGCTGCGCATGCGCCGGCTCCAGCTGGAGAACGCACGCCTGCAGGCGCAGCGGCGTCAGGCCCGGGAAGACCTCGCTCGGGATCACGATCTGTGCGGTCTGGTCTACGAGTCCGATGCGATGCACGGACTGGTCGGCCTCGCCCTGAACGTCGCCGCCTCCGATGCCCCGGTGCTGATCACCGGACCCAGCGGCGCCGGCAAGGAGAAGCTGGCCGAGATTCTCCAGGCCAACTCCCGCCGCGTCGATCGACCGTTCATCCGGGTCAACGTCGGGGCGTTGCCGACCGAGTTGATGGAGGCCGAGCTGTTCGGCGCCGAGGCCGGCGCGTTCACCGGGGCGACGTCGCTGCGGGTCGGTCGCTTCGAAGCGGCCGATGGCGGGACGTTGTTCCTCGACGAGATCGATGCGCTGCCGCTGTCGGGTCAGGTCAAGCTGCTCCGGGTCGTGCAGAGTGGCGAGTTCCAGCGTCTCGGCAGCAGCAAGACCCGGCGCGCCGACGTCCGGCTGATCAGCGCGACCAACGCCGGGCTGCAGGAGGCGATTCGCGAGGGCAGCTTCCGCGAAGATCTGTACTACCGGCTCAACGTGCTCGAGCTGGCGGTGCCGCCGCTCGAACAGCGGCCCGACGGACATCCTGCCGCTGGCGCGCCACTTCCTCGCCCGAGCGGCGAAGAAGGACGGAGGGCCGCGCCCGACGATCGACCGCCGAGGCGCAGCAGGCAGCTGATCCGGCACCGCTGGACAGGCAACGTCCGCGAACTGCAGAACCGCATGCAGCGGGCGGTGCTGACCGCCCGGCGAGCGATCACCGCCCGAGGACCTCGATCTTGCCCCGCCGCCTTCCGGTCCCGGTACGAACCGCGGACCGGCCGGCGAGGTCGGCCCGGAGGATGTCGAGCGACGCGCGTCGAGGCAGGCGCTCCTCGATGCCGAACGGGATCGTGGCGACGCGCCGCCCGCAGGCTCGGACTCAGCCGCCAGGCGCTCTATCGCAAGATGGACCGACTGGGGATCGTCCTCGAGCGCCGTCCGCGCACCTGACCGGCACCCTGGCCGGGCTTGTCTTGACGTCGGATGACGGGGACAATGCCGGGACGCGGCGGACCTGAAGTGACCACCGAACCCATCGAAACCGAATCGCCTCCGGCGGACGTTCCGGCCCGGGAGCTCGGCCCGTCCAGTCGACGTTTCTCGCTGACCGGACGGATGACGGCGATCGTCATCGGCGGGATGGTGCTGTTCGTGATCCTGATGCTGGTCGGCGAGGCGTTCCTGCCCGGTCCGCGCTGGCTGGGCTGGTTGCTCGCCTTCGGCCTGTCGTTCGTGACGCTGGTCAGCGTCGTCCGCTCGGCGGTACACCCGCTGCAGTTCACCATCGATGCGCTGTCCGATGGGATCCGCAGCTTTCACGACCGCGACTTCAGCATGCGGTTGGCCCACACCCGCCGGGACGAACTCGGCGACCTGGTCGACCTGTACAACGAGGTCGGCAAGACGCTGCAGGAGGAACGCCGGCTGATCCGCCAGCGCGAGCTGTTGCTGCAGACCGCCCTCGATCAATCGCCGATCGCGATCGTGCTGGTCAATCCGTTGACCCGTGTGGTCTACGCGAACCAGGAGGCGCGGCGGCTGTTGCTCGGCGGCTCCAAGCTCGAGGGCCGGAAGTTCGACGAGATCCTGGCCAGCTGCCCCGACGAGATGCGGATCGTACTCGACAGCGAGGCCGACGGCATCTTCACCGTGGAGGAGGACGACAACCCCGAGACCTATCACGTCTCCCAGCGCACCTTCTTCCTGAATCGGTTCCGCCACACGCTCTACCTGCTGCGCCGGATGACTCCGGAGCTGGCGCGACAGGAGGCGGAGATCTGGAAGAAGGTCATCCGCGTCATCTCCCATGAGTTGAACAATTCCCTGGCGCCGATCTCCTCCCTGGCTCACTCGGGACTGAAGGTGGCCCAGCAAGGAGATGGACTGGAGCGGCTGGAACCGATCTACGATTCGATCCGGGAGCGTGTCGAGCATCTGACCGGTTTTCTCGAGGGCTACGCACGCTTCGCCCGGCTCCCGCCGCCGGCGCGGCAGCTCGTCGACTGGTCGGACTGGCTGGAGGGCCCCCGGGAGCTGTTCGCCTTCGAGATCGAGGGTGAGCTGCCGTCGGCGCCGGGCTGGTTCGATCCGTCGCAGCTGCAGCAGGTGCTGATCAACCTGCTCAAGAACGCCGTCGAGGCCAGCGACGACACGCCGCGGATCCGCTTGCGCGTCGAACGGGTGGCCCACGGCGGCAACTTCGTCCAGATCACCGACGAGGGCGCCGGGATGCCGGACCGCGTCCTGCGCAAGGCGCTGCTTCCGTTCTACTCGACGAAGCAGACCGGCAGCGGCGTCGGCCTGCCCCTCTGCCGGGAGATCGTCGAGGCCCACGGTGGACACCTGCGCATCCAGAGCCGGGAAGGCGCGGGGACGATGGTCAGCTTCTGGCTACCGGCGCGGCCGGCTTCCGGATCTCGAGAGCCCGCATCCTCGAACTGAGCGTCGAGGCGTTCATTCCCAGACGCCGGGCGGCCCCCGAGGGCCCCGAGACTCTCCAGCGGCAGGCTTCCAGCGCCCGGATCAGGTTGTGCTTCTCCAGCTCGTTCATCTCGTCCCGGGTGAGGATTCGATCCTGATCGGTCCGGCGCAGGATCAGTGTGTGGCGGTTGCGGCGATCCTGGCGGCAACGCAGGAGTGTCCCGTCGACCTGGATCTCCTGGCCGGCTGGAGTCCGCAGGCGAAGCCCGCCGGGCAGCCAGCGCTCACCGGCGGCGATCGCCTCCCGGAGCCGATCGACGGAATCGGTCGCGGCGAGCTCGTCGATCGACCGACCGAGCGCCTGCTCGGCCCAGCAGTCGAGCAGCTTCTGCGCCGCCGGGTTGACCCCGCGGAGCTGCAGCTCGTCGTCGAGTTCCAGGATGGCGTCGGTCGAAGCGTCGAGTAGCTGTTCGCGCTGTTGCTGCAGCTCGACGAGACGTTCCTCGCCGCGGAGCCGGCTCAGCTCGGCGGCGGCGCGGTCGGCGAGGATGCGAAACCTCGCCCGGTTCCGATCGTCGAGAGGCATCGGTCGGGTGTCGAGGGTCGCCAGGTGACCGAGGACCCGCCCCTGGCCGTCCCGGCAGGCGATTCCCAGGTAGCTCACCGCGCCGAGCTTCCGCAGCTCCGGGTCCGAGGGGAACCGTTCGACCAGCCCCCGGGGGACGTGAACCAGCTCCGGCCCCTCGATCGCCGGCTGGCAGCGGGTTCCGGCGACCGAATAGGTGTAGTCCTTGATCCAGGCGTCGCCGAGCCGGAAGGCCAGCGCCTTCAGTTTCCTCGACGACTCGTCGTACTCGGTGACCCAGGCTCCGTGGGTACCCAGGATCTGGGTCAGGCGCAGGACCAGCTCCTGGAAGAGGCGAGGGCCCTGGAGCCCTGAAATAGCCTCGAGATGAGCTTCAAACGGATCCACGGCACTGAATTTGCCATTTATGGCAACTATAAGTCAAGACTGATTTCTAGTTTTTGCCATTTTTGGCGATATCTGATACGGCGATCAGCTCGTCCACGCCCGGAGACGCGTCCGGGCGCTCAGCATTCACGCAATTTCACTGATCCCCGACATAACAGATCTCCAGCGCATTCCCGCTGGGGTCGTCGAAGAACGCGGCGTAGTAGGTCGGGCTGTAGTCCGGGCAGGCCTTGGGGCCGCTCATCCCGACGGCGCCGGCGGCGACGGCCAGGGCGGCCAGCCGGTCGACCTCCTCGGGGCTCGCGGCGACGAACGCGATCCGGTTGCCGTTGGCCTGGTGGGCCGGGTCCTCGGTGAAGCCGAACCAGGGTCGGCCTGGCGGCTCCCCGGTGCCGTGGAAGCAGGTGAAGTTCTTGCCGTTCTCCTCCCGGGTCAGCCCCAGGGCCGGAAGCAGCCTGGCGTAGAACTCCCGGGCCTCGGCGCGGTCCCGTACCCGGAGGTCGATGTGCTGGAACGGATTCGCCGGGGTGCCCATCAGCGCACCAGCAACAGACGATCGTTCTTGGGATAGAGCCACTCGATGCCACGTTCGGTCAGCACGGCGTCGTCCTCCAGGGGAACGCGCAGCTTCTTGCCGTTCCACTCGGGTAGCGCGGTGTAGGCGAACAGCTCGATCGAGAGCAGGTTCGTCGGCCGCAGTTCGTACTGCAAGCGTACCGGATTGAAGAAGGCGATCGACGGTCCGATCCCGTGGCCGCTGTTTCCCACCGAATGACAGCCGATCACGACGTCGGTGGTCTCCGGGTCGTCGGTCGGCTCGTTGAAGCCGATGCGCACGAAGCCGGCCTGTTCGAGATTCCCGTAGATCGTCTGCTCCGCCTCGGCCGCCGTGACTCCGGCGCGGATCGATCCGGCGACGATCTTCCGCGCCTCCCGCGCCCGCTCGAAGGCGTGACGAACTCCCGCCGGCGCCTCCATCTCCTCGTCCCGGAGCACGTACGCCATCCGCTTCATGTCGGTGTAAAGATTCAGGAAGCCGACGCCCCAGTCGATCATCAGCAGGTCGCCGGGCCGGATGATCCGGTCGGTCGAGACGGCGGCGATGCCCTCGGGGCCGGTGACGTAGACCGACGGAAGCCCGAACGACGTATCCAGGCCGCGCTCGAGCAGCCGGTCCATCATCCACCAGGCGACGTCGGCGAGGGTCGTCCGTCCGGGCACGATCACCTCGCTGGACAGCGCGCGCTCCGCGATCTCCCGGGAGATCTCACCGGCCTCGGCGTAGGCCGCGATCTCGGACGCCGTCCGGCGGGAACGGAAGTCGGAGACGAGCTTCTCCGCCGAAACGATGCGCGACGCGAACGGTTCCCCGAGGGTCTCGACGATCTGTTCGTAACCGGTGTGGGACAGCGTGTCCGCCGGACCCAGCGCCCGGGACATGTTGAGGCCGATGCGCCGCGGGTTTCTCTCCTTGACGAACGCGGCGAGCTCCTCCGCCTTGCCGAAGATGTCGTAGGCACCCGCACCTTCGAGCCGCGGCCCGTCCACGCCGAGGACCGCGCGTTCGATACGCTCCCCGCCGCGATCGGTGAAGACGTAGAAGCCGTGGCTTCCGGTGTACCCGAGTCCGAGGTCGGGATGCAGTGTCCCGTAGTTCGCCTCGCGAATCATCGTGATCCACATGTCGATCTCGTTCTCACGCATCGCCCCCGGGAGTACGTGGTCGAACTTGTCCTGGCGGATCTGGTTCATCCGTTCCCAGCGCGCCCGCGCCTCCTGAGCGTTGACGTCGTTGTCGACGACGAGACAGACGGCTCCGATGAGAAGAATCGGAAGTAACGAGAACACGGTTCTTATCATTCTTATCGTCCTCGCTTCGTCGGCCCGCCGGGACACGGCGACCGCGTTCGTTCGAGAGATTACACGGGGTTTCGCAGCGTCCTTCGGCTGTTGTAGTGTACCGGTGGTTCTGTCCCTTGATTCCCCGAGTACGGGAGAGGAGTTCGAGAGTATGGGTGCCAGACTTTATGTTGGGAATCTTCCCTTCAGTGCCGACGAGCAACAGGTCCGTGAGCTGTTCGCACAGAACGACCGCACCGTGGCCGAGGTCAAGCTGATCACCGACCGTGACACCGGCCGCCCCCGGGGCTTCGGCTTCGTCGAGATGGGTTCTTCGGAAGATGCCGAGGCCGCGATCAACGAACTGAACGGCTTCAACTTCGGCGGCCGTCCGCTGACGGTCAACGAGGCCCGCGAGCGCGCCCCGCGTCGCGACGGCGGCGGTGGCGGTGGCGGTGGCGGTGGCTACGACCGCTACTGAGCCGCGTTCGTTTCCCATGGGAACAGAGAAAGGCGCCCCCCGGGGCGCCTTTCTTGCTTGTTTTTCCGGGTAATGAGCCCGACATGGTAGGCTTGGTCCCGCTCCGGGGCGATTTTTCCCGACGGAAGGTAACGATGGCAAGGCGTCAGCAGATACTCCAGCAGGTCGTCCGACGGCTCCATCGTCCCATCGCTCCCCTGCTTCCCGGTTCCTTCCGACCCTATCGGTTCGCCGGCGGTCAGATCCATCTGAACCTCCGGGAATCGCCGATGATGCTCGAACGGGCCCTCGGTCTTTACGAGATCGCCAAGACCGACGCGATCCAGCAGATGCTGAAGCCGGGACAGACGTTCATCGACGTCGGCGTCAACAAGGGCGACTTCTCGCTCCTCGGCGCGAAGCTCGTCGGGCCGGAGGGCCGTGTCCTCGCCTTCGAGCCCGAGGCCGACAACTGCGACTGGATTCGCAAGAGCATCACGCTCAACGGTTACGACAACGTCGACCTCCACGAGATCGCCCTCAGCGACGAGGAAGGCACCGCCGAGCTGCACATCGGCGATCGCAGCGGGTTCCACACCCTGGTTCCGGGCCAGGCTCGAAGAAGCAACAAGGGAACGGTCTCGATCCGCACGCGGCCACTCGATGCGGTGCTCGCGGAGCTCGGCGTCGAGCAGGTCGACATGATGAAGATCGACGTCGAAGGCGCCGACATGCAGGTGCTGCGCGGCGCCCAGAAGACCCTCGTCGACAACCGCGATCTGATCCTGCTGATCGACATTCATCCGAACCTGGGCGTCGACCCGTTCGAGGTCTGCGGCTTCCTCCAGGATCGCGGCTTCTCCTGCTTCCGCATGCTCGAGCCGTACGACAAGCTGGCCAAGGTCGGCCCGAAGCTCGAAGAGATCCTCGCCCGCCGCGTCTAGCCTGCGCTTCCGCCTCGACCGATCTCGCCTGCGCTCCCGCCCGCGCTCGACGCGGCCAGCCGGCACAGTCGATTGACCAGGCGCATCTGGTCGACGCTGGTCGCCCGGGTCCGGGCCAGTCCTGGATGGCCGACGACGATCGCGAGGCTCTGGGCCCGGGACAGGGCAACGTTCAGCCGGTTCGGGTTGAGCAGGAAATCGAGTCCGCGGGACGAGGCGTGACCCTCGCTGGAACAGAGCGAGACGATCACGATCGGCGCCTCCTGCCCCTGGAACTTGTCGACGGTCCCGACCCGCACATCCTGGGGCAGGCGCAGCTGAAGCTTGCGCACCTGCAGGTTGTACGGGGCGACGACGAGGATATCCGCCGCCGTCACCGGACCCGCGGAGTTCCCGCGAACGTCGACCCGCTCGCGGCCGGTCAGCTCGTCGATCAGCAGGGCGATCCGTTCGACCTCCTCGGCACTCGCCTGACGGTTCCCCTCGTGCTCGACCGGCACGAAGACGATGCCGGCTTCGATCGGCACGCCCGGCTCAACCGGACGATCGGCAGGCAGGCGGACCACCCGGTTCGCACAGTTGCCGGCCGAGTCCAGCCTGCCGTCGTAGAACGCGTCGGAGATCCAGTCGGCCAGCGCCGGATGCAGACGGTACGACGTATCGAGAAAGATCCCGCGTTCCGGCGGAACCGTCGCACGGTCGCCGAGCAGGTACTCCAGCGTCGACGCTCCACTGTCTCCCGGATGCGCGCCCTGGGTCGGTTGCGGGAGCTGCATCGGGTCGCCGACGAGAACCAGGTTGCGGGCCGCGGGCGCCATGCCGACGAGGTTGGCCACCGAGACCTGACCCGCCTCGTCGACGAACAGGTAGTCGAGCTTGCCCGCCATCTCCGGCCGGCTGAACAGCCAGGCCGTGCCACCGACGAAGCGCACCTTGGGCACGTGAAACGCTGCGCCGTTGGCCTTGGCGGTGAACGCGCCCGGCTGCTGTAACAGCTCCGAGTCGGCGGGTCCGCCGACCTTGAGACACGGCAGCTCTCCGTCGTACAGCCGAACGCAGCGGAGCATCAGGTTCTCGATCGCCTTGTGGCTGTTCGACGAGACGCCGACCGACGCACCCTGGGCGAGCAGCTTCAGGATCATCTTCGCCGAGGTGGTCGTCTTGCCGGTTCCCGGCGGTCCCTGGATGAACAGCGTGTTGCCGTCGAGCTGCGGCGCGATCCGCAACGCCGCCTCGGCGGGCGTCTCCCCGTCGCGGACGAGGGGCTTCCCGGAATGCCCGTCGACCGTCGGCGGGCGACGTTCGAGGAACTCGGCGATCGCGCCGTCGAGACCGCCCTGCCGCTCCATGCGTACCGCGGTGCGGTGGATCGACTCGATGATCGGCGTGGCGAAGTAGTTCTCCGCCGGGATCAACGAGATTCGCGGGAGCGGTTGCTGCGGCCCGGCGCTGCCCGGCCCGCGGTTGATCTTGATCGCGACTTCACCGCGGTCGAGATCCAGCTCGACGATCTCGGCATTCACCGCGAGGTCGTGGGACAGGTGAAAACTGTCGCCCTCCCGGGCCTTGGTCTCCTGGTCCGGATCGAAGCGGAAGCGGTGGATCCAGCCGCGGTCACGGGCTTCGGGGAGGTCTCCCGTCGGGGTCAGGGCGGCGAGGCAGCCGGCGTCCTCGATCAGCTGCTCCTCGGTCATCGCGTGACGCTCGAACAGCATCCACCAGGCCGGCCGTTTCTCCCGGCGATGAAACTCCAGCAGCTGGGCGATCAATCCACCGGCCTGGCCGGCGTCGGCCTGCCGGTCCAGCCGGTCGGCGAGATCGCGCCGGGCGAGGATCTCCGGCTTGACCGGTGCATCCGGCACAGCCTCCTTCCCTTCGCGAGCGGTCCCGGCCCACTCGATGCCCTGCTCCTGCTGCCGCGCTCGCAACCAGCGCGCCAGCTCGAGGGTCGATTCGCAGTCGTCCTGGTTGTAGCGGCGGATCAACGCCAGCGTCTCGGACTCCCGCCAGTCCCGGGGCTCCCCGGAGTCGATCCAGCGCTGGTAGTAGACGATCGAGTCGATCGCCGAGCCGACGTCACCGTCACGCTTGCCCCGGAAGAGCCGCTCGAGGTTCTTGATCGAGTAGGCCGGTTCGCCGACGAGCAGCCCGGTGCGCACCACATCGTAGAGGTCGACGAAGACCTCGTGGCGCAGCAGCTCGTCGATCTCGTTCTCCCGGGAGCCGAGCTGCCCCATCAGCCGTTTGAGTGCGGTCGTCTCGTAGTGCCCGTAGTGATAGACGTGCATCCTCGGGTCGGTGCGGAACCGGCGCCAGGTCCAGTCGATGAACTCCTCGAACGCCTGCCGCTCCGCGTCGCGATCGTGGGCCCACCAGTCGAGGAACCGTGGTTGGCCCGCTTCGAGCACCGTGGCACCGAACAGGTACTCCAGCCGTTCGCGATCCCAGGGGAACCCTTCCATGTCGAAGAAGACGTCGAACTCGCTGGCCGGCGGAAGCAGCGCCAGCCCCTGCCGCGGGAACTCGGGGGTCGGCAACAGCAGCCGGAACTCCGGTCGCTCCCGGCCCGACGAGACGAGCTGCAGACCGGCCTGATCCCGCAGTCGTTCGTAGGTCGCCGGCTCGATCCCGGCGATCGACCTGGCCTGGCTCTCGGCCAGCTGCGTCATCGTCTCGATACCGGCCGCCGCCAGCCGGGCGACCTGCAGCCGGGTGATGTTGGCCACCCGTGACGGATGATCCCGCTCCGCAAGCCATGCCTCGGCATGTCCCTGCCATTCGCGATTCGGTGCGGCGGCATCGGGAACCGGCGGATTCGACGGATCCCAGGCCTCCATGAACGCGACGAACTCCCGTTCGAGGGTGCGGTAGTACGCAAGAAAATCGGCCGTGCGCAGCCGGGTCGTCTCGCCGTCGCCGGTGGCGATCGCCAGCTGTTCGGGAGTGCCGTGGCCCAGCCGGCCGAGCAACTCGGCGTAGCAGCAGAGCTGGACGACCGCTCCGGGCTTGGGCCGCCGGGCCAGCTTGGCCTCGAGGGGTTCGTAGCAGCGGCGCTCGGAGTCGCGGATCAGGAAATCGGCAACGCCGCGGATCGCCCCGGACTGCAGCACCGCCTGGTAGATCACCTGGCGACCGGCCGCGATCGCCGCGCGGGTCTCCGCGACTCCCGCCGGTCCGCCCGAGATCTCGACGATGTCGTGACCCTCGGCACGCAGTCGCTCGAGGACCGCGGCCTCGTGGGCGACTCCCTTGCGTCGCACCAGCAACAACGCGGCGTCCGGCGGATCCGGTTCGACCTCACCGGGCCGCTCGATCGCCAGCCGATCCATCCAGGAGGCGAACGGCGAATCGTGGAAGTTCGAGAGGTCGCTGGGTGTGAAGCTCAGACGGTCGCCGATCTTGCGCATCGCCTCACGTCCCCTTCAACGGTTCGATCTCCAGACGACCGGCTCGCCCCTTGCGGAAGCAGACCGCGCAACGCCAGCGGCTCATCCGCCGATAGGCGATGCGTTCGGCGCCGCAGTCGCCGCAGCGATGGCGATAGGCCGGACGATCGTTGATCGAGCGTTGCATCGCCTCGGGGAGATCGCCGAGACCGAGACGGGCCCGGGCGGGCAAGCCGACCGCGCGCATCAGCTCTCCCCACTCGCGTCCGTGAGGACGGACGGCGCGCCCGTGCAACCGGTGCACGACGGCGTGGGCCGCTTCGTGACAGACGACCTCGCGAAGCAGCGCGTCGGGTGCCGTGGCCAGCCCGGGATGCAGGCGCACCTTGCCGTCGACGACGTGGCAGCGCCCCAGGGAACGCCGGATCCGGCCGTTGAATTCGACCCGCAGCTCACCGCACAGGCCAGGTGCACCCCAGGCGCTCTCGCACTCGGCGAGCCAGCCCTGGATGCGGGCGCTGGTTCCGGTCGGGGTCGAACTCATGTTTCTGCACTCCGCGGGTCCACTGCACGAGATCGTAACCCGGCAGAACTCCTCGAATCGAAAGGCTTTTTCACACCGCCACGCTTTCGTTCCCGCCTACCTGCTCCGGGGTGACGACCCGATTGCGAAACGGTAACCGAGCCGGGCCCGGTTCCTCACTTTCTCTGCACATTGCCCGTTCTCGGCCATATATTCAATAAGGAAGGGTCAAGAGTCTCGAGGAAGCGAGCGGACCGGGGTCTCTCCCCCGTCCACGGTGGCGTTTGTGAACCGAGCGCGGTCCAGAGTGGCGGCGATCCTGATCGTCGGCGCGTGCGCATTGTTGTGGGCACCTGCTACAGGTGCGGCCTCGTTCCAGGAGACCGCCCCGCCGGGATCGGTCTACCGCGAGTTCTCGCGGATCAACGACGGCGAGGACTGGCGCGTAACCGACCCCGACACGACCCGGCCCGAGGCGCTGCTCAACCTGCCCAACGAGATCCTCTCGTTGAATGTCAGCGACCTCGACGGAGCGATCGGTGCGGAGCTGTTGCTCGATCAGTGGGGCGGCCACATCGGGACGACGGACAAGCAATTCCGGATCAACGCCAACGACTGGATCGACATTCCCGAATTGACGACGACGCCCGGTACCGACCGCGGCCACTGCTACATGCATCAGGTCAACGTCGTCGTCGAGGTGCCGCTGGACGATCTCGTCGAGGGCGCCAACACCCTCGAGGGAACCAGCGGCGATCAGACCTGCTACGGATTCGACTGGGGGCAGTGGGGCTGGTACGGCGTCAAGCTGCGCGTCTACTACGGTCCGGGAAAGAGCCGCATCCGCGGGCAGATCCTCTCGCCCGGCGACGGAGCGTCGATCGGCGAGAACCCGACCTTGAGCGCCAGCGCCGAATCGCCGGCGGGAATCGACCGCGTCGACTTCTTCGCGCGCTACGTCGGGTATGACGAAGACGGTGACGGCTACTACCGGGACTGGCACCGGGCCTACAACGTCTACGACGGCGACACCTCGTTCGATCCACGGCATCACGCCGGCACATCGATCTCCGCGCCGTACCAGACGACCTGGAACACCGCCCTCGTGCCGAACCAGGCGGTCGGTTCCGTCGAGATCATGGCGCGGATTCGCGACAACGACGGGTTCTGGTACGCCACGCCGCCGGTCACCGGGTTGACGCTCAACCGCTTCGATCGCGTGGTGAAGATGTACAAGTCCGAGAGCGTCCCCGAACGCTTCTGGGTCCGCAACAACCTGACCCGACACAGCCGTGTCTTCATCCCGGCGACCGACGGCGTGGCCAACGCGACCCGGGCGCGACTGCTGATCCGGACCTGGAACGGCATCGATGGACCGCTGAACTCGGACGACGACTACGAGATCAAGGTCGTCGACTGGGTCGCACCGCCGTTCGGCGAGAATCATCGTTACTCCTACGACGTCATCGACGTGCCGGTCGAGGAGCTGAAGAACGGCTACAACAACATCAGCGCCTGGGCCGCGACGCTGCACCACGGCATCGAGATCCTCTGGCCCGGACCGGCGCTGCTGATCGACCTGCCGGCGACGGCGCCGTTCTGCGGCAACCTGTCGATCCAGGCCGGTGAGCAGTGCGAGGACGGCAACCTCGTCGACGACGACGCCTGCGGCAACGACTGCCTGCTCAACTTCTGCGGCGACGGGGAGCTGCGCGCGGACGAGCAGTGCGACGACGGCAACACCGTCGACGGCGACGGTTGCGATGCGACCTGCAACAGCGAGAGCTGCGGCAACGGCATCCTGAATCCCGGCGAGGAATGCGACGACGGCAACGCCGTCGACGACGATGGCTGCTCCGCCAGCTGCGTCACGGCGTTCTGCGGCGACGGACTGGTCAACAACGGCGAGATCTGCGACGACGGCAACGACGTCGCTCTCGACGGTTGCGAGAGCGACTGCCTCGAGACGTTCCGCCTCCACGTCGTACCGGGGCCGTCCGGCGACGACGTGACCCTGGAGTGGACCGGCGGCGTGCCGGCGTTCGGCATCTTCCGCTCGGCGGACCCCGCACGGGTCGACGATCCGGCAAGCCGGATCGCCGAGCACCCGACCCGCCGCTACACCGACCCCGCACCGGGGACGATCGCCTTCTACCGCGTTCGGCCGATGTGCGGCAACGGGCTGCTCGACGCCGGAGAGCAGTGCGACGACGGCAACAACTACTCGCTGGACGGCTGCCGCAGCGATTGCTCGTCGGAGCTCTGCGGTGACGGCCTGCTCGACCCCGGCGAAGTCTGCGACGACGGCAACCTGATCGACGCCGACGGTTGCCAGGCCGACTGCCGGCTGCCGTTCTGCGGCGACGGCATTCTCGACCCCGGAGAGGCGTGCGACGACGCCGACCTCGACGACGACGACGGTTGCACCACCGCCTGCACGATCCCAGCGGTCTGCGGCGACGGCAACGTCGATCTCGGGGAACAGTGCGACGACGGTCCCGGCAACAGCGAGACCCCGAACAGTCCCTGCCGGAGCGACTGCGAGCTGGCCGGCTGTGGTGACAGCGTGATCGACGGCGGCGAGCTCTGCGACGACGGCAACTTCTCCAGCGGCGACGGCTGTTCCGCGAGCTGCCTGGTCGAGACCGAGTACTGCGGCGACGGGATCGTCCAGAGCGGTGAGGACTGCGACGACGGAAACCAGGTCGGCGGCGACGGCTGCAGCGCCGGCTGCCACGCCGTGCTCCGCGACGACTTCAGCCCCGAGGTCGAACCGTTCTGGAGCTTCGTCAACCCCGGCGGCGACGCGAGCTTCCACGTCAGCGGCGCCGGAACCGCCGACAGCGTGCTGGTCCTCGACGTGCCGGGCGGACCGTCTCACGACGCCTTCGACGACAACGACGCCCCCCGGCTGATGCAACCGGTCGACAACCGTAACTTCGAGCTCGAGGTCAAGATCCAGAGCTCGCTGAGCCAGGGCACCCAGAGTCAGGGGATCATCGTCGAACAGGATGCGCTGAACTGGATCCGCTTCGACTTCTACAGCGACGGCACGAACTGGTACGCCTTCGCCGCCTCGACGGCCAACGGCAACTCGACCAGCCGGATCAACGTCCCCCTCGGAATCGGCGGCTCCCCCGTGCCGGTCGGACTGCGGGTCCTGCGGATCGGCAACCTGTTCATCCTGCGCTACTCGACCGATCCGGCCGCCAAGAGCTGGAACACCGTCGGCAGCTTCTCCCACGCGCTGCACGTCAACCGGGCCGGCGTCTTCGCCGGGAACTTCTCGGCCAGCGGCAACAGCGCACCGGCCTACTCCGCCCGGTTCGACTACTTCGTCGAGAACGGCGACCCGTTCATTGAGGAGGACCCGATCACCTGCGGCAACGGCGTGCTGGACACCGGCGAGGTCTGTGACGACGGAAACGCCGAGACCGGTGACGGTTGCCGTGACGACTGTACCGCCGAGCTCTGCGGCGACGGGATCCTCGACGCCGGTGAGGACTGCGACGACGGCAACAACGTCAGCGGCGACGGGTGCTCGGCCCTGTGCGAGGGTGTCTTCTCCGACGACTTCAGTCCGGGTCTGGACGACGGCTGGATCTGGTACGACCCGGCAGCCGACTCGACCTACGAGATCGTCGGCTCCGGGACCGCCGATTCGTGGCTCGTGATCCACGTCCCCCAGGGACCGACCCACGACGCATTCGGCACCCTCGGCGTGCCGCACCTGATGCAGCAGGTCGACGACGCCAACTTCCAGCTCGAGACGAAGTTCGAGAGCGTGCTGTCCCAGGGGAACCAGCTACAGGGCATCCTGGTCAAGCAGGACGAGAACAACTGGGTCCGCTTCGACGTCTACTCCGACGGTGACGACTGGAACATGTTCTCGGCCTCGACGATCGCGGGCACGTCGACGATCCGGATCAGCGACCGTGTCGCCGGCGGCCCCTCGCCGGTGCCGCTGTGGATCCGGGTCACCCGGACCGGTGACCTCTGGACGATGGAGTTCAACTCGGGGTCGGGTTCCTGGGAGATGGTCGACACCTACTTCTTCCCGTTGACCGTCTCGGAGGTCGGGCTGTTCGCCGGGAACTTCTCCGCCGGCAGCGCGCCGGCCCACGACGCCCGGTTCGACTACTTCTTCGAGACCGGCAGCCCCGTCGTGCCCGAGGATCCCGAGACCTGCGGCAACGGCATGATCGATGCGGGCGAGGAATGCGACGACGGCAACCAGATCGACGCCGATGGCTGCCAGCACGATTGTCGCCTGCCGATCTGCGGCGACGGGATCGTCGACCCCGGCGAGCAGTGTGACGACGGCAACACGGCCGATGCCGACGGTTGCCAGGGCGACTGTCAGCTGCCGGTGTGTGGCGACGGCATTCTCGACCCCGGCGAGTTCTGCGACGACGGCAACACCGAGGACGGCGACGGCTGTCTCGGAAACTGTTCCAGCCCGAACTGCGGCAACGGCGTGGTCGACCCCGAGGAGGAGTGCGACGACGGGATGGCCAACAGCGAAGAGCCCGACGCAGGCTGCCGCACCGATTGCATGTTGCCGGGCTGCGGCGACGGCATTCTCGACACCGGCGAGCTGTGCGACGACGGCAACCTGACGCCGGGGGATGGTTGCAGCGCGACGTGCACCCGGTTCCTCTCCGACGACTTCAGCCCCTTCGAGGAGGAGGGCTGGACCTTCCACAACCCCGCCGGCGACGCGACGATGTCGACGACCGGCGGTGGAACGGC
This sequence comes from uncultured bacterium, assembly GCA_942490715.1. Taxonomy (GTDB): domain Bacteria; phylum Acidobacteriota; class Polarisedimenticolia; order Polarisedimenticolales; family Polarisedimenticolaceae; genus CALNYP01. The sequence continues at coordinate 6,646 of CALNYP010000055.1, read as the reverse complement.
CGACGCCTTCCTGACGATCTCGATCCCCGGCGGCACCAACCACGACGCCTTCGGCGTCAACAACGCCCCGCGATTGATGCGCGTCGCCGACGACAGCGACATCGAGATCGAACTGAAGATCGACACCAGCCTGACCGAGGGCAACCAGTTCGCGGGTCTGATCTTCGAACAGAACGCCACCAACTGGATCCGCTTCGATCTCTACTCCGACGGCACCGACTGGTTCGCCTTCGCGGCGACGACGAAGAACGGCAGCTCCTCGGTCAAGACCAACCAGATGCTGGGCAACGGCCCGTCGCCGTCGCCGGTCTGGCTGCAGGTCCAGCGCGTCAACGACGACTGGACCTTCCGCTGGTCGACCACCCCCGCCGCGAAGAGCTGGAACACGATCGTGGTCTTCAACCACTCGTTGACCCTGTCGGCGATCGGCCCGTTCATCGGCAACTTCTCCCCGACGTCGGCGCCGGCCTCGACGGTGCAGTTCGACTACATCTTCGACACGGCGACACCGGTCACCCCGGAAGACCCGATCACCTGCGGCGACGGCAGCCTCGACCCCGGCGAGGAGTGCGACGACGGCAACATCGTCGACGGAGACGGCTGCCAGGCCAGCTGCCGCTTCCCGGCCTGCGGTGACGGCGTCATCGACGGCGACGAGGCCTGCGACGACGGCAACCTGAATCCGGGGGACGGCTGCAGCGTGATCTGCGGTAACGAGGCGGACTGTGGCGACGGCCAGCTCGATCTCGGGGAACAGTGCGACCAGGGGGCCGGGAACAGCAACGCCCCGGACGCCGCCTGTCGCAACGACTGCACCTCGGCCGGCTGCGGCGACGGCATTCTCGATTCCGGCGAGGAGTGCGACGACGGCAACGCCGTCTTCGGCGACGGCTGCAGTCCGCTCTGCATCGCCGATCCGTACTGTGGCGACGGCGACCTCGACCCCGGCGAGGAGTGCGACGACGGCCCGGCCAACAGCTCCGACCCCGACGCCGCCTGCCGGCTCGATTGCACGCCGGCGGGTTGCGGCGACGGCATTCTCGACTCCGGCGAGGAATGCGACGACGGCAACACCGACCTGTTCGACGGCTGCGACGACAGCTGCCTGATCGAGACCGATTTCTGCAGCGACGGCGTGGTCAACGCCGACGAGGACTGCGACGACGGCAACCTCGTCGATGGTGACGGCTGCTCCGCACTCTGCACGGGGCTACTGTCCGACGACTTCAGCCCCGCGGAGAACCCGCGCTGGAGCTTCGTCGACCCGATCGGCGACGGATCGTTCGACACGATCGGTGGCGGAACCTCCTCCGCCTGCCTGCAGTTCGTCGTGCCCCCTGGTGGAGCGGGCCACGATGCGTTCCACGGTCAACAACGAGGTTGCGCTCGATGCAGGCGGTCGACAACTCGGACTTCACGATCGAGACCAAGCTCGATTCGTCGATGTCGATGGGAAATCAGTTCCAGGGTGTGCTGGTCGAGCAGGATGCGAACCGCTGGATTCGCTTCGACGTCTTCTCCAACGGCACCGACTGGCGGGCCTTCGCCGCCACGACGGCGTCCGGCAGCTCGACGGTGCGGCTCAACGTCTCGCTGGGGACCGGTCCCTCCCCCGTGCCGCTCTGGCTGCAGGTCGTGCGTGTCGGCAACCTGTGGACCCATCGCACCTCGACCAACGGCGTCGACTGGACTGACCATCCTTCCTTCAGCTTCACGATGACGGTCAACGCCGTCGGCCCACTCGCCGGCAACGGCGCCGGCAACCCGCCGCACCTCGCGGCCTTCGACTACTTCTTCGACGCCACCTCCCCGGTGGACCCCGAAGATCCGGTCACCTGTGGCGACGGCGGTCTCGACCCCGGCGAGCAGTGCGACGACGGCAACGCCAACGACCTCGACGCTTGCCGCAACGATTGCCGTCTGCCCGCCTGCGGCGACGGCGTCCTCGACGCCGGGGAACAGTGCGACGACGGCAACCCGTTCAACGGCGACGGCTGCCGCGACGATTGCTCGTCCGAGGGCTGCGGCGACGGCACCCTCGACGCCGGCGAAGAGTGCGACGACGGGGTCGCCAACAGCGAGAACCCCGACGCCACCTGCCGGACCGATTGCACGTTGCCGGGTTGCGGCGACATGGTCGTCGACACCGGTGAAGAGTGCGACGACGGCAACCTGACGCCCGGGGACGGTTGCGACGAGAGCTGCCTGAACGAACCGACCTGTGGCGACGGCTTCCTCGACCCCGGCGAAGAGTGCGACGACGGCATGGCCAACAGCGGCGAACCCGACGCCGCCTGCCGCCCCGACTGCACCCTGGCCGGCTGCGGCGATGCGGTGGTCGACTCCGCCGAGGAGTGCGACGACGGCAACACCAACAACGGCGACGGCTGCTCGTCGGTCTGCCTCAGCGAGGCCTTCTGCGGCAACGGCTTCGTCGACCCGGGCGAAGAGTGCGACGACGGCAACAACGTCGATGGCGACGGCTGCACCGCGCTCTGCGAGGGAATCGTCTCCGACGACTTCTCCACCGGCGTCGGATCGTTCTGGACGTTCATCAACCCGGTCGGCGACGGCGGGATGACGACCGTCGGCGGGGGAACCGACAACGCCCGTCTGATCCTGTCGGTCCCCACCGGCACATCCCACGACGCCTGGAGCGCCAACAACTCCGTTCGCCTGACCCAGGTGGCCGACGACGCGAACTTCGTCCTCGAGACCAAGATCGAGTCCTCGCTCAGCGGGGCCAACGCGTTCCAGGGCATCGTCGTCGAGCGCGACGAGAACATCTGGCTGCGCTTCGACTTCTTCACCAACGGGTCGACCTGGAGGGCCTTCGCGGCGACCAGCGTCAACGGCTCGCCGGTCGCCCGGCTCAACGTCAATCTCGGCGCCGGTGCGCTGCCCAACCCGATCTGGCTGCAGGTCGAGCGGGCCGGAAACAACTGGACTCACCGATATTCCCTCGACGGCGTGACGTTCACCGACAGCGGCTCCTTCAACTTCGCGACGACGGTCAACCGGGTCGGAGTCCAGGCCGGCAACGCCGTCGGCAACCCGGCGCTGGACGCGGTGTTCGACTACTTCTTCGAGAACGGTTCGCGGATCGACCCCGAAGACCCGATCACCTGCGGCAACGGCATGCCCGATCCCGGCGAGGAGTGCGACGACGGCAACGTCGACGACACCGACGGCTGCCGCCAGGACTGCACGCTGCAGCTCTGCGGCGACGGGATCCTCGACGGCGGCGAGGAGTGCGACGACGGCAACCTGATCGGTGGCGACGGCTGCCAGCCCGATTGCCTGTTGCCGGTCTGCGGCGACGGGATCACCGACGCCGGCGAGGAGTGCGACGACGGCAACATGACCGCCGGGGACGGCTGCCAGCCGGGTTGCCTGTTGCCGGTCTGTGGCGACGGGGTCACCGACCCCGGCGAGGAATGCGACGACGGAAACCTGATCTCCGGTGACGGCTGCCAGGCCAGCTGTCTGCTACCGGCCTGCGGCGACGGCGTGCTCGACGGCGGCGAAGCCTGCGACGACGGCAACACCGACCCGGGGGACGGTTGCGACGACGCCTGCATGACCGAGGAGATCTGCGGCGACGGAATCGTCGATACAGGCGAGGAGTGCGACGAGGGGCTGGCCAACAGCGAATCGCCCGACGCGATCTGTCGCACCGACTGTCTGCTTGCCAAGTGGTTGTCGATTGTCGCCCTGCCAAGAGTCTTACGGAAGAGTCACAGGAATTCGCGCGCGAAAGGGTGACACCTGCCTGCGGCGTGCGAGTCGACAAAGGCCACGCTTGACTGTCGCCGCAATCGCGCTGAGCAGATAAATGCCATCCTGTCCTTCCTTCGTTTCTATGCCCCGATGAGACTTCGCCCGAGAGATCCTTCTTGAGCGCGAGAGAAGAGATCGTGGAGTTCTCCAAGTCGTCGCGCGACCAACTGCGCTGGCGAGCGCTCTTCCGCAAGGGCCTTGCCGCAACGCTTCGCAATGCTTTCGGCGCAAGCCCTCTTCTGGCGAACGAAGTTAACTTTGTGTCGATTGTCGTCCACCACGTCATTGAGCGGCCGCTCGTCGTCGACGCCGGAAGCGTCGTCGGCGCCAACCTCGACCTCTAGTGAGTCTTGGCGCGCCAGCGAAGGATCTGACGCCCGTGATGGGCGAGGCTGGTGAGGAAGCAGCGCTGGGAGTGAAGCGGCGCTGAAGGCGGGAGTGCGTCAGACGACGAGAAGGAAGCGGCGTTGAGGGCGGCGCCTCGCGCGGCGCCGCGCCGAGGGCGCCTCGGACGCCGCGCCACCCGTCGGCGCCCTCCTCCGCAGTGGCAGCCGGCGGAGGGAGCCAGCCCAGTGGCCGCCGTTCGCGCCACTTAGAAAAATGGCCGCTCCCTCCGAGGTGGCCCTTTCGACCGGCAACTCGAAAGGCAACTTTTTAGCGCTAGAGATCTACGCAGGATCCTGCGCAGAAAATGACGCCACTGTGACACTTCTCACGACCGGCTGGCGCGCGTCTCCCACCAGCGCCGCCGCCGACGAGCCAGAGCGAGCAGCCGCGACTGCGCTCGCGACGGCGCGCGGACGCGAGAGAGGACCTCGGCAAGAAGCGAGGAGGGGCTTCTAAGGATGATTTCATTGCGCGTGGGCAAGGACGCGCCCCAGCCTGCGCGAGAGCCCCTGCGAGAAGGCGCGCCTTGCGGGAGGAGGGGACTTGCGCGCGCTCCGAGGGGCAATGGAGGGGGCAAGCGCCCCCAACCCGCTCGCTCTAGGGACGCCCTCACTGAGTAGGCACGAAACTTGGCTCCTCCATTGAAGTGCTCTGGACTCAGGCACTGTGCCAAGCAGCTCCTCGGAGAATTGAAAGCTCAAGTGAGTAGCCTGACTGAGGCTGCAAATAGCAATGCGACTGGGCTACCGCTGAAGGAGCTGCCGAGCACTTCTCTTTTCTTCGCTTGGCTGGCCTCGCTCAGGTATTGAGTGCAGCTGTTGAGCGCCTCCTCTCACAGCTAAAGCTCGCTGGCTGGCGCAGCTGGCGCCAGCTGGAGGAAGCGCTCGAGGCGCGGCTTTTTGCCCAGGAGAGCGCGTTGCCGAGTGGGCGCGGCTTGCCTCGCCCCCAGCAAGGCGCGAGGCAGCAGGAGCACGCGTCTAGCGAGCGCCGACAACGTCTTTAAGGTACTTGGCTTGCGCAAGCTTGCTGCGGCAGCGCCTTTTAGCAGCGCGTCGCGCCCGCGAGCGCGGAGACTCGAGCGCCAAGCGCTAGTTGCGCTGCGCAGCGCCAATTCACGCGCGCGCGTGGCGCGCGCGCGCTTGCCTGCTTCGTTGCGTGGCTTGTTCTCTCGCGCCAGCGAGCTCGGGCGCCTGCTAGGCGCTTGCCCGCAGCAAAGTGAGCCAACTAGCTGGGGCTTGAGGCTTGCCCAGCAAAAGTCGCCCCTCGCCTCCCCTAGCGCCCTGAAGCTCGGGGCTAGAAGGGGAGCTCCCTGCGATCGAAAGGGCTACTCCGAGGTGCCCGCTCTGCTGCGCCCCGCATGGCCGGCGCTCCGAAAATTCGGCTCGCGAGCTTTCGCCGAGACGACCGATGACCCGCCTTTGCCGGCCGACGCGTCGACGGCCAACGACGTCGACGCGCCCGCTCGAGCTGGCAAGCGGCGCGCCAGCGCGCCACCTGCTGGAGTTGCCGGCCATGTTGCCCAAGGACTTCCTATTGATGCTGGCGCCCCCTCCGTTTCGGCTAGCGCCCCTCGCGCCGAAGCGCTTGCCGCCGCCGCCGGCGGCGGCCGAGCGCCCCGGAGCGCTCCTCCCGCGGCGCCTCTGCCGACGCGCCTCCTGAGCGCGCCCAATCGCCTCGGTCCAACGATCGCTCCCGTGGCTCCTGTCACTCGCCTGCGGCTCCCCCGAGTGGCGGCTCCCCCCCCAAAAAAGGCGGCGGCGGTCGGCGATGGCGGTGGCGTAAAAAAAAAAAAAAAAAAAAAAAAAAAAAAAAAAAAAAAAAAAAAAAAAAAACGATGGCGACCGCCCAGGCGCCGATGGCTATGATCGTCTTACAGGCAACGTGAGCGACGCTGGACGGGGCTCTTTGCGACCGTGACTCTTCCTTCGACGCAGCCGTCGCAGCCCCCCTGGCGGCGCCCTGCGCCCCTCCGGCGCGGAGGTCGCCCGCCGACCGAGGGAGCCGGGCTGGCGGCAGGCCCAGCTCAAGGTCGACGACGTTGTCCACGATGCATCGACCAATCAAGTCTTTGCCTGGCGCGCCTGCCATGACGCCTGCGGGAGAGTCACGCGCTTCCCGGCTCGCGCTGGCGCGAAGCGCGTCAACGACGACCTCTTCCTTGCCAGCTCCAGAGCTGGCCAGCAGCCACTCGACTCGACGCAAAACCCAGAAGTTGCTCGCGCGGGCGCTTCCCTGCCTGCAGCCAAGGAGCTCCTCTTGACCTGCCTCAGTCAGCGCGCCGTTGACCAGCGCTGCGCGGCGTCGGCTCTTCACTCCTCCTCTGCAGAAGCCGGGCCCAGCGCGCTGCTTGGTGACTGGAAAGAGGGCAACTTGCCTCCTTCATCGAGGGGACGCTTCTTCAAATTAAAATGACTCCAAATCAAATCAGAATGACTGGATATGAGGAAGATCTTTGTTTGATAATTTTTTTCAGATTTGA
>CALNYP010000054.1:0-84974 GCA_942490715.1 uncultured bacterium | reverse complement strand
TATATGCGAATATGATTATGTTAATTTTGAAGATCTATCATCAGGTGATATTACCAGCTGGAGCTGGACATTTGAGGGTGGCGATCCTGCTACATCTACTGATCAAAACCCAATGGTTACTTACAATGATGAAGGTGATTATGATGTGGAGTTAACTGTTTCAGATGGAACAAATACCAATACAATGTTCCTTGAAGAATATATCTCTGTTTCAATGTCTCCCCCAGCTTTATTACAACCATTTGAAGATGTTTGTGTTGGATGGCCTGCATTTGAATTAACCGGGGGTTCACCTGCAGGTGGTGAATATTCAGGACCTGGAGTTACTGATGGTTGGTTCGACCCTGCTGTTGCTGGATTGGGAACTCATACAATTACTTACACATATGTAGCAAGTAATGGATGTGATAATTCAGACGAGGAAACCATACTGGTTGATCCATGTACCGGAATTGATGAAATTGAATTGGGTAAAATAAGTTTATACCCCAATCCATCTAAAGGAGAATTTGAACTGAAATTAAACCATAAACGGTTCAGTTGTTATACAAGTGGTGAATATTGTAGGCGTAATAATTTATAGTGAACAATCTACAATTTCGGGTAAAACCATAATGCCAATTGATTTGAAAGGATTTGAGGAGGGCATTTATTTCGTCACCATTAAAACTGATGAAAAAACTTATGTTAAAAAATTAAGGCTAGTCAAATAATTAACTTAAAACATTAAGTCCTGTCCCGAATATTCGACAGACTTTTTATTGCCAAATTATTACTAAATTTAGGCATTGAAAAAAACGATCAAAATGGAAATAACCTGGCGTTCACCCACTTCGCGACGGCCAACAACGAGTTGAAGTACGGCATCGACGCGCAGCAGGTGCACTGGGACGGCGATGTCCGTCGCGAGAACCTGTTCAGCGGTCAGGGCGACAACCTGTTCAGCTCCACGAGTCTGAACGGCTTCGTCAACCCGGAGTCGACCAGTCCGTTCCTCGCCTCCTGCGACTACACGCGCGACGGCAACTCCTGCATCAAGCAGGACTACAACCATCCGCTGCTGCTCGCCGATCTCGGCAGCAACGACACGGAGAGCCAGAACATCGGTGTGTACTTCCGCGACCGTCTGACGGCCGGTGAGAAGTGGACCTTCAATCTCGGTCTGCGGGTCGAGAACCAGAACCACACCAACGACATCGGCCGCGAGGTCATGGATGCCACCACGGTGTCACCGCGCCTCTCGGTTGCCTACGACCTGAAGGGCAACGGCCGTCAGCTGATCACCGGCTTCGTCGGTCGCAGCTACCACCAGTTGCCGCAGCAGGCGATCAACGAGTACATGCAGGATCAGTTCAACGGCTACAACGGCTACGAACGCCGGATCTGGCTCGACTGCGTCAACACACCGATCTGCTTCCCGGGCATGCCGGGCGTGCCGCTGCCGTTCCCGATCGGCTACGACAGCCCGCTGGCCAGCCTCGGCTTCATCCTGCCGGGCATCCAGTGGGACATGGTCGACGCAGGCATCTTCCAGTCGGACATCGAGCCCTACTACAAGGACGAGGTCATCGTGGGCTGGGAATGGCAGTTCTCCGACCACTGGGCCTTCGACGTCAAGGGCATCTGGTGGAAGGTCGACAACCTGATCGGTTCGACCAACCAGCTCGGAACCGACCCGAACACGGGCCGGCTGGTCCTGTGGTCCCTCACGGCCAACCACAAGGACTACGCCGACATCCTGAACGCGGTTCGCAACGCGGCTACCCCCGCGAACCAGTCGCGTCTGGCCCAGGCCGACGTGCTGGCCAACTACGTGGAGCCCTTCCGGGACTACACCGCGCTCCAGATGCAGCTCAACCGTCGCTTCCACAACAACTGGGGTCTCTTCTCGAACCTCACGTGGAGCGAAGCCGGCGGCTCGTCGCATGGTGATGTGTTCAACAACACCAACGACAGCTACGGTGAGCAGCAGGAGCAGGTGCTGACCCAGAACGACATCGACATCTGCAACACCCGTCAGGCGAGCCGCAACGTGCCTGTCGACTGCAGCCAGATGATGCCGTTCCTCGGCCAGGCCCTGTCGTTGATCAACCGTGAAGGTCCCGCGAGCTTCGATCGGACGATCATCGCCAAGGCCACCGGTTGGAAGCTCTTCAACATCACGGCCCGTCAGAGCTTCACGCTCGGCGGCTCGCTGACGTGGCAGAGTGGCAAGCCCTGGTCGCGTACGGAAGGCTTCGGCGGCGCCAACATCACCACCGGTGACGGCATCCCGGACAGCACGGCGGTCGGCATCTCGGTCGAGCCCCTGAACAGTCGTCGCATGGACGCGTTCTACTGGCTCAACCTGTCGGGCGCCTACGGCTTCCCGCTGTCATCCAACAAGGTGACCGGCGAGTTGCGAGTGGAGATCCAGAACGTCCTCGACTCCCAGGACCAGGTCGGCATCACCGGACGTGGAGAAGTACGGCCCCTGCGCCGCGGCTTCCAGCGTCCGCGCCGCTTCCGTGTCCTGGCGGCCGTGAAGTTCTGATCACGCCACCAACCCCTCCCACGGCCGCCTAGGCGGCCCGAAGAGGAACCAAACGGGGAGGAGACTTCGGTCTCCTCCCTTTTTGTTTTCAGGCCAGGAACGTACGGGAGAGACCTTCACAGACCAGAACCGAAGTCCTCCCGCCTCGAGCAGTTCGCAAAGCGAACTGCCAAGCAACCGGGAACTCTTCGAGTTCCTTGGCAGTCCCTGCGGGACTGCTCGGGGTGGGACAGCCTTCCTCAGCGGTCAGCAGTTCGCAAAGCGAACTGCCAAGCAACGCGAAGCGTTGCCCGTCAGCTGTTGTCTTTGCGACGCCGGATCTCGCCGAAGACCTCGGCGTCGGTGGCGTCCTGCATGCCGAGCAGGGCGCGGATGGCGGGGTCGTCGGGGCGCAGGAAGGGATTGGTGGCTCGCTCGACGCCCAGGGTCGACGGGATGGTCGGCGTTCCGGCCTCACGCAGGCGCCGGACCTCGGCGGCTCTTGCAGCCAGGGCCTCGTTGTCGGGATCGACGGTCACCGCGAACTCGGCATTCGACAGGGTGTACTCGTGACCGCAGTAGACCCGGGTCTCGTCGGGGAGCGGCAGGAACTTGCTCATCGAGTTCCACATCTGCTCCGCCGTGCCCTCGAAGAGTCGGCCGCAGCCGAGCGAAAACAACGTGTCGGCACAGAACAGGGCGTTCGAACCCTCGAACCAGTAGGAGATGTGCCCGGCCGTATGACCGGGAGTGTCGAACACCGTCGCGACACAGTCGCCGAGGCGGAACGTGTCCCCCTCCCCCACCTCGACATCGATTCCCGGAATGCTCGCACTCTCCGCCCGTGGGCCGACGACCCTGCACCCCGTCGCGGCCTTCAGTTCGAGATTGCCGGCCGTGTGATCAGCATGATGGTGGGTCGAGACGATCCAGTCGAGACCCCTCCCCAGGCTCTCCAACCGCGCCAGCACCGGCGCCGCCTCCGCCGGGTCGACCACGCCCGAGGTTCCGGTGGCTGGATCCAGGAGGAGGTAGACGTAGTTGTCACTGAGGGCGGGCAGGACTTCGATCTCGAGTTCACTCAACGGCAATCTCCTGACTGGGGTCGTGTCAACATGGGCTCCGAGCATATCGTCCCTTCCGTGGCGGAACGCCCGCCACCTTCGCCGGCCCCGACGCCCAGGAGATCGCCATGAGTTCCCGACCTCGCCTCAGCCAGGAACCGCCCGCTCCCTCCAGGAACCGCCCCATCCTGAACGCGATGGCCCTGCTCGCAGCATCCGTGGTCCCGGCCACGGCTGAATCGACCCGCACGGCTTCCGTTCAGGAGACCCCGACCGCCCAGGCCCAGCCGAGCTCGGGCCGGGAAGCAGCCAGTTGGTCGCATTGGCGCGGCCCGAAGGCCAATGGCGTCTCGAACGAGACCCGCCTGCCGACCGCCTGGAGCCGTACGGAGGGGATCGAATGGCACGTCGAGCTGCCCGGTCGTGGCTCCTCGACGCCGATCGTCGTCGCCGACCGTGTGATCGTGACCAGCCAGGTCGGGCGTGGGCCGATCGGCCAGGGGCGGGGCCCTGGCGAGATCGACAAACCGGGGAAGCCGACCGTCACCTTCGTGGTGCAGGCGTTCAACCGCACCGACGGCAGTCTCGTCTGGCAGGACGAAGTCGCATCGGTCGGGGAACTCATGCCGGTGCATTCGATGCACAACCTCGCCAGCCCCAGCGCCGTGACCGACGGTGAACGACTGATCGTCTGGTTCGGGACCGGGCAACTGCTGTCCTACGACCTCGACGGCAACCTGGAATGGCAACGAAATCTGGCTGAAGACTACGGCCCCTTCACTCTCCGCTGGGGGCACGGCAGCTCGCCGATGCTGCATGGAGACAGCCTGATCCTGCTGTGTGACCACACTCCCGAGTCGTACCTGCTGGCTGTGGACAAGAGTAACGGCACGACCCTCTGGCGCACCGGCCGAGGCTCCGGCGAACGCGGCTATTCGACCCCGATCGCGATCTCGCGCCCCCATTCGGGAGCGAACGCCGCGCGGGACGAGATCGTCGTCAACTCGAACCAAGGGATCGACGGCTACGACGCCGCCACGGGCGAACTCCTCTGGCACTACGAGGACTACAACCGCGTGCCGGTGCCGATGCCGGTCTTCTCCGAGGGCGTTCTCTACACCAGTCGCGGCTACCGCAGCGGACCCTACCTCGCCCTGCAACTCGAGGACGGCGGCGAGGTCGAGGTGCTGTGGCGGCGCGAGACCGGCGCCCCCTACGTTTCCTCGCCACTCCTCTACCAGGGGTTGATCTACATGGCCTCCGAAGGCGGAATCCTGACCGTGGTCGACCCACTCACCGGGGACACGGCCTGGCGCGAACGCCTCGGCGGTGCCTTCTGGGCCTCGCCCGTCGGAGCCGACGGCAAGGTCTACCTGGTCGACGAAGGCGGCGAGACGGTGGTGATCGAAGCAGGCAGCGAGTATCGACCCCTGAGCCGGAACCCGCTCGACGAACGCAGCGTCGCCTCACCGGCGATCCTCGACGGCTGGATCTTCCTTCGCACCGACCGGGGGCTGTGGGCCATTTCCGGCAAAGAATCGTAGGATGGAGCCCGACCGGCCCTGAAGAGTCCGGGTGATCCCCCCGAGAGAAAGCGATCCCATGGGAAAGACCTTCGAGAAGCTCGACGAGAACCTGCAGGACTTCATCCGTCGCCAGCACATGTTCTTCATCGCGACGGCTCCGGACGATCCGGCGGGCCGGATCAACCTGTCGCCCAAGGGGCTCGACGCCCTGAGAATCCTCGATGAACACACGGTCGCCTACCTCGATCTGATCGGCAGCGGCGTGGAAACGATCGCCCACCTGCGTGACAACGGTCGCTTCACGCTGCTCTTCTGCGCCTTCGACGGTCCCCCGAAGATTCTCCGACTGCAGGGAACCGGCCGCGTCTTCGAGAAGGGCGAAGAAGGCTTCGAGCGCCTCGCCCCACTCTTCCCCGATCTGCCGGGGCAGCGCTCGATCATCGTTCTCGAGATCGATCGGATCGCCGATTCATGCGGCTGGAGCGTTCCCGTCTACGAGTACGTCGAGGACCGTTCGACCCTGATCGAATGGGCCGAACGCACCCCGGACGACAAGATGCGCAAGGCGCAGCTCGGCTACAACATGGAGAGCATCGACGGCCTGCCCGGCCTGCACAAGCCCAGTGTCTGACAGTTCGAAGCAGCCACCACCCTGAATCGACCCACCCTCGCCCCGACGAATCTCGATCTGCTCTGGAGAATGGAACCATGGACGAAGTCCGACACCTGACCACCGAGGAACTCGAAGCCGCACTCGACGATCTCGCCGCCGCTCCCACCGAGGGCGAACTCCTCGCGATCGTCACCCGTCCCGCCACCGAGGAGCGGGTCGTACACCAGTCGATCGAGATCAGCCCCGAGGGCGGTCTGGAGGGCGATCGCTGGGCTTCCCACTGCCACCTCCACCTCGACAACGGCGACTCGCATCCCGACGTCCAGCTGACCATCATGAACGCCCGCATGACCCAGCTGATCGCCCAGCAGCGCGAGCGCTGGGCGCTTGCCGGTGACCAGTTCTATGCCGACTTCGACGTTTCCGAGCAGAACCTGCCCGTCGGTCAACGTCTGGCGATCGGCGACGCGGTCGTGGAGATCACCGCCCAGCCTCATCTCGGCTGCAAGAAGTTCTCCCAGCGCTTCGGCCACGATGCCCTGCGTTTCGTCAACAGCGAACGCGGCAGGGAACTGCGCCTGCGAGGCGTCTACGCCCGCATCGTCGAGCCGGGTCGAGTCTCCGTCGGCGATCGCTTCCGGAAAGTCTGACTCGCCGTTCAGCGGCTCTCGGCGAGGCGATCCTCACCGAGGTGGCTCACCTCACAAGCGCTGACCAGACGCCACCCGTCGGCTTCGAGCCGCAATCGATGGATCGACCCGAGTTCACAGGGCTGCGAATTCCACTCGGCCGGCGGCAGCCCCGTCAGGCTGCCCACGATCACCTTGCAGACGCCCTTGTGGAGGACGGCGAGCCAGGTGCCCGAGTCGAGAACGAGGCGACGCCGGGCTTCGGCGGCCACCCGATCCCGGAAGCCGATTCGATTGTCGCCCTCGGGAAAGGTGAAGTCGAGATGCCCCCTCCTCCACTCCTCGTAGCCCGGAGGGTCGCGAAGCGCCACTTCCTGCAGGGTCAGTCCCTCCCAGCGTCCGAAGTCGATCTCGCGAAACCCTTCGACCACTCGCGCCTCCAACGGCCGCCCACCGGCCACGATCTGCGCCGACTGGCGGGCCCGCACCAGGGGACTGGTCAGCAGCTCGTCGAGCGCCAGGTCGGCGAGGGCGCAACCGACGCGCTCCATCTGGCGCCGACCGAGATCGCTCAGGGGGACGTCGGTCGAACCGTTCAGACGGACGGTCGAGTTGCCCGTCGTCTCGCCGTGACGAACCAGGATCAACTCGGCCGGGCGATTCACCTCGATGCCTCCTCGCGGCTTCCACGACGGCTGAAGCCGAACTCGAACCCGAGCCAGATCGCGGCCGGACAGGCCAACATCGTGAGCAGCGAATGAGCTCCAGCCTGACCCCACGACTCGAGACGCAGGAGTTCCACCGCTTCGAGCGCAAACGTCGAGAACGTCGTGAAGCCTCCGAGAAGACCGGTCAGGAACAAGGCTGAGAGGCGCTCGAGCGCGGCCCTGGAACGGAACAACTCGACCGCCTCCAGGGTGGGGTCGGGGCCCAGCCGGACCCCGGCCGCGCGCAGTCTGCCGGCGAAGGGAGTCGACTCGAGGCGGCTCTTCGGATCGCGTCGGAAGCGCGCCTCGATCGACAGGAAGAGCCACCCCATCAGGAAACAGCCGGCCAGATTGATCGCCAGGGTCGCCGGCCAGCCGCCGAATCCGACCCCGGCGAACTCCCGTCCCAGAACGAAGCGAGCCATGGCTCCAGCCGCTCCACCCAGCGCGACCAGGAGCGCGATCAGACCCCTCACAGTCCGCTCCCCAGCCACAGGCCGAGCCGCATCGCCACCAGGCCGCCGACCCAGGAGCCCAACAGCACGGCGGCGCCGAGAAGCCGGCGGCGCTCGGCGTGAAGCAGGGTCAGATCGAGGGCCAGGGCACTCATCGTGGTCAACGAGCCGCAGAAGCCGACCCCTGCCAACAGCCTCCAGGTCGATCCGGTATCGGCGCTGCCGCTTCCACCCGCGGCGATCACCCCCAGCACCAGGCAGCCGCCGAGGTTCGCCAGCAGAACGGCGACCCAGCCCTCGAAGCGCGTAAGATTCTTGACGAACTCAACGATCCCATAGCGCGCCAGGGCCCCTGCCGCACCTCCGATCGCGACCGACAGCAGGGCCATCTGGGGGTGCTCGGTCATCGAAGCGCGACGCTACCAGAGCGTCTCCCGCAGCCCGGGTCCTCCTGACGATCGTGCGCGGTTTCCAGACCCCGGAAACATTCTCTTCCCTCACAACGTAAGGGGAGTCATGGCCATGAAACTCCTCCCCGGAACCGTCGACGTCCTGATCCTCAAGACCCTCAGCCAGGGGCCCTGCCACGGCTTCGGAGTCTCCGCCTGGATTCGAAGAATCACCGATGGCGAACTCGAACTCGAGGATGCCGCCCTCTACCAGGCGCTTCATCGACTCGAACGCGGTGGCTTCGTGGTTGCCGAGTGGGGACTCTCGGAGAACAACCGCAAAGCCAAGTACTACCAACTGAACGACGCCGGGCGAGCCTGCCTCCACCGCGAAGAATCGAGTTGGAAGCGCTACGCTGCGGCAGTCTCGAAAGTCCTGCAAACCACCTGAGCCCGACCCGAACCCGATGCCCGACGTCCCAGGATTCCGCCGAAGCTTTCGTTTTCCCTGGCGCAGCCGACGCCAGATCGCCGCAGAGATCGACGAAGAGATCGGCTTTCACCTCGACATGCGAAGGGAAGAACTCATGAGCCAGGGTGTCGACGAGAACCAAGCGAAAGAACGGGCCGAACGGGAGTTCGGCGACCTCGAGCGCGCACGACGCAGTCTGAGGGGGCTCGATCAGGGCGCCGAACGCCGGCGACAGGGCAGCCGCTGGTTGGAAGAACTCCACCAGGACACGCGCTTTGCCGTTCGAACCCTCCGGCGCAGCCCGGGATTCGCGGCCCTGGCGGTCCTGGTGCTCGCCCTCGCGATCGGCGCCAACACCAGCCTGTTCTCGATCATCAACACCGTGCTGCTGCGGCCCTTGAAGATCGACTCACCGCAGAAGGTCTGGGGCGTCTTCGCCAAGCACCGGCAGAACGCCGACGACTTCCAGTCCTTCTCCTATCCCGACTACCTCGACCTGCGCGAGAGCAGCGAATCGTTCGAGGCCCTGGCCGCCTACAACCCCGTGATCGCCGGAATCAGCGACGGCGACGTCACCGATCGGGCCATGGGCCTGATCAGCACAGCCGACTACTTCGACGTCTTCGGGGTTCCCCTGGCGCTCGGACGGACCTTCACCGCGGCCGAGGAACGCCCGGGCAGCAACCTGCCGGTCGTCGTCATCAGCCACGGCCTCTGGCAGCAGCGCGGCGGCGACCGCCGGATCCTCGGCCGGACGATCCGCATCAACGGCACCGACTTCTCGGTCATCGGCGTCGCCGCCGAGGGATTCACCGGCTCGATCGCCATCCTCGCTCCCGAGTTCTGGCTTCCCACCGGCGTCTACGGCTCGATCATCCGCGAGATGATGGGGGAAGCCATCGACCTTTCCGACCGCCGTCAACACGCGATGATGCTGGTCGGTCGACTCGCCGACGGCATCGGCGAGGAACTCGCCGGGGAAGAACTGTCGCGCATCGCCGGTCAGCTGTCGGCCGATCACCCGGAGTTCGGCGACCATGACCTGATGCTGGCTCGACTCTCGAGAATGGGCCTGTCGACCCGGCCGATGAACGATTCGGTGGCGCTCGCGGGCTCCGTAACGCTGATGGGAATGGCCGCCATCGTGCTGCTGATCGCCTGCCTGAATCTCGCCAACATGCTGCTCGCACGCAGTTCGACCCGTCGGACTGAAGTCGCCATCCGCCAGTCCCTCGGCGGCGGGCGCAAGCGGATCGTTCGCCAACTCCTCACGGAAGGGATGCTTCTCTCCCTGACCGGAGGCCTCCTGGGTCTCCTTCTGTCCCTGGGCGCCGGCACGATCCTGAATCGATCGATCGCTCCCCTGCTGCCCTTCGGTGAGATCCAGTTGGAGTTCCATCTCGATCCGAGGGTGTTGGCGGCGACCCTGCTCCTCGCCTGCCTCGGCACCGTCTTCTTCGCTCTCGGCCCGGCCCTGGAACTGGTCCGGGGCGAGTTGCTCCAGGATCTCAAGGAGGGCTCGCGCGACGGCTCCGGTTCCGCACGTCTCGGACCACGCAATGTCCTGGTCGTCGCCCAGATCGCCCTCTCCCTCGGCCTGATCACCGCCGCCGGACTGTTCGTTCGCGGTGCATGGAACGCAGCAGAAGCCGACCCGGGCTTCGACATGGCACGGGGCGTCGTGGCCGAGATCGACGGATCGTTCGTGGCCTACGACGAAGCGCGGATGAGGCAGCTCTACTCCGAACTCGTCAGCCGACTGCGCGCGCTGCCCGGCGCCGAGTTCGCATCGCTCTCGTCGAACGTGCCGTTCAGTCCGATGTCCGAGAACGAGGCCGTGTTCCGACCCGGCAGCGAGGACGATTCGCTCAGTGCCGAACGCTATGTCGTGGGCGCCGACTACTTCGAAACCCTCGGAGTCTCCCTGCTCCGGGGTCGGGGGTTCAGCGCTGCCGAGGAATCCGCGCCCGGACCTGTCACGGTGGCGATCATCGACCGCGCCCTTTCCGAGCAGCTGTGGCCCGGCGAAGACCCCCTCGGGCGCAACCTCGAAATCGGCGGCAGCGAGGAGCGGTCCCGGCGAACCGTGGAGATCATCGGCATCGCACCCGATCTCCGGCAGCAACTGCTCAGTTCGAACGACAGCGGCCAGATCTACCTGCCCTTCGGACGCGACTTCAGACCGGCGATGTGGCTTCACGTACGCCCGCGATCGGCGACCCTCGAAGGCCAGGCGGCGATGATGGAGGAGTTGCGCAACACGGTACGAGGAGTCGATCCCGATCTCCCGATCCTGTCGCTGCGCCGCCTCGAATCCCTGCGCGAGGACAACCTCGAACTCTGGCTCGTTCGCGCCGGCGCCAACCTCTTCCTGGTCTTCGGCAGCGTGGCGCTTCTGCTCGCGGTGATCGGCGTCTATGGAGTCAAGGCCTACACGGTGGCCCGGCAGGACCCGTGAGATCGGCATCCGCATGGCGCTGGGCGCCGACCGGCGCGACGTCCTGTGGATGATCCTGCGCGAGGGGCTGTGGCTCACCGGCATCGGACTCGCAATCGGCCTGGTGGTCTCGTTCCTGCTCGGCAAGGTGCTCGGAACGATGCTCTACGAGGTCAGCCCGACCGACCCCGTCGTCTTCACCCTGGCGCCACTCGTGCTCCTGCTGGCCTCGATTCTCGCCGCCACGATGCCCGCCAGACGCGCGACACGCATCGCTCCGACCGTGGCCCTGCGAAGCGAATAACGACCCCGCGGCAACTCCACCGCCCGCCGGTCAGAAGAACGGCGACACTCCACCGCGAGAAGTCCGCCATTTTCCACCGCGCCACTCTCCACTGCACGACTCCCCACTGCCCGCAGTTCGAAAAGTGAAGTGCCAAGCAACCGGGAACCCTGCGGGTTCCTTGGCAGTCCCTGCGGGACTGCCCGGAGAGGCAACCTCCCTCAACGGCCCGCAGTTCGCAAAGCGAACTGCCAAGCAACCCGAAGGGTTGCCGTTATGCTCCATGCGATGGCCGTCCAGTTCGAATGGATCCGGGTGCCCGCCGGCAGCTTCGAGATGGGCGGCACGGAGCGCGACAACGAGCAGCCCCTTCACCGCGTCTCCCTGAGTGCCTTCGACCTGGCTAGAACGCCGGTCACCCGCTCCCAGTACCAGCAGTTCCTCGACGCCGACGGTCACGAGCCGCCGCCCTTCTGGTGCGAGCCGCGCTTCGCCGATCCTGCACAACCCGCCGTAGGACCGTCCTGGGACGACGCCCAGGCCTTCTGCCGATGGCATCACGCAACGACCGGTGAAGTCATCGATCTTCCGACCGAGGCACAGTGGGAGTACGCCGCAACGGCAGGTCGCAGAACCCTGTACCCCTGGGGCGACGACGGGATCGAGAGCGTTCCCGACTACGAACGCCGGTGGATCGACGGCCCCGAAGTCGTCGACGCCTACCCGTCTTCCCATCCGCTCGGTTTCCTGGGTCTGTGCGAGAACATCCACGAGTGGTGCCGCGACTGGTACGACGCCAACTACTACGAGAACTCGCCAGAGAAGGATCCCCAGGGGCCCGAGGAAGGCCGCAAAAAGGCGTCGCGGGGCGGCGCCTGGCGCCACGCGATCCGGATCTCACGCTGCGCTGCCCGCTCCGCGATCCTCCCCCATTGCCGATACAACGACTACGGCTTCCGGGTCTGCCGTTCCCCTCGCTAGCGAAACGCAACGAAATCACGACGGCCGCGCGAGGAAGCGTTCGAACTTCTCGTGGAAGTTGTATCCTGCTTCCCTCAACGCGCCCCGAACCGCCTGAGGACGACCCCTTGCCATCGAAACTCGACTCCAAGCTCCTCGTGATCGGCGCGATTCTCGTTGCCGGCTGCCAGTCCCAGGGCGACGAAGGCCCGGGAGCCTTCCAGCCGCCTCCGATCGCGGTTCAGGTGGTCACCACGACCGCGCAGACCCTCGACGAAACCCTGACCGCCGTCGGTTCGCTCCAGAGTCCCGAGACCACGGTCGTTTCCGCCGACATGTCGGGCATCCTGGTGGAGCTCAACATCCCGGAAGGCCGAACGGTCGACAAGGGGCACCTGCTCGCCCGTCTCGATTCCCAGATCCCCGAGGCGATCCTCAGCGTGGCCCGGGCACGCGAGCGCAACGCGAGGGCCGAACTCGAACGCATTCAACCGCTCTACGACGACGGCGTGGTGCCGCGCCAGCAGTTCGACGACGCCGTCGCTGAACTCGACACCGCCATCGGCGTTCTCACCGAAGCGACCAGCCGAAACGACAAGACGGTGATCCGCGCTCCGTTCTCGGGCGTCCTGTCCCTCAAGACGGCCCAGCTGGGTCAGTACGTCTCCTCCGGCGATCCGATCGTCGAGATCACCATGATCCACCCGCTCGAACTGGTGTTCTCGGTGCCGGAGGCCGACGCCACGAGGATCCGGGTCGGACAGCGGATCGAAAGCCGCGTCGGACGCTGTGGAGAGGCTTTCGAGGCCGAGATCCAGGCGCTCGACCCGACCATCGACCGCGCCACGCGCACCCTTTCGATCCAGGCCCGCGTGGACAACCGCAGCGGGGCTCTGCGCCCCGGGATGTCGGCCCGCATCCGAATCGTCACAGGCAGCATCCCCGGTGCGATCATCATCCCGAGGGAAGCCCTCATCCGTCAGGGACGTCGCTATCTCGTCTACGTCGTCGAAAACGAAGCGGTCGGCCAGGCGAGAGAAGTCCAGCCAGGAGAGTTCTACACCGACGGAGTCCACATCGTCCGGGGCCTCGAAGCCGGTGAGACGGTGGTCGTCGCCGGCCACCAGAAGCTGAGTCCGGGCAGCACCATCGCGCCCTCTCCCTGGACCCCGATCGACAACCCGATCCTGCGCCTCGGCGACGTCGCCGGCGAGGAGGACTGCCGCTAGGCCACCCCGATGCGACTGTCGAGCCTGTCGATCCAACGCCCGGTCCTGGCCACCGTCCTCAACCTGCTGATCCTGGTCGGCGGAGGGGTCGCCTACTTCCTGCTGGAAGTCCGTGAGTATCCCGACGTCGACAGTCCGGTCGTGTCGATCACCACCATCTACGTCGGCGCCAGTCCAGAAACCATGGAGGCCGTGGTCACCGAGCCCCTCGAGCAGGTCCTCAACGGGCTCGAAGGGGTTCGCACGCTGACCTCGTCGAGTTCCTTCTCGGCCAGCACCATCAACATCGAGTTCGAGGCCGGCCGCGATATCGACCTGGCGGTCACCGACGTCTCGAATGCGATCCAGCAGGGGCTCGGGGAACTCCCACCAGACGCCGAGAAACCGATCGTCACCAAGGCCGGTTCGGAATCGCAGCCCCTGATGTGGCTGAGCCTCGAGAGCGAAGAGCTGATGGCTCCCGAGAGGACCGACCTGGCCGAGCGCACGGTGAAGACCTCGCTGCAACTGCTGCCGGGTGTCGCGGGCGTGAGAATCATGGGGCAGCGCTACGCCATGCGGGTCTGGCTCGACCCGGCGCGAATGGCGTCTCGCGGTGTCGACGCCGCCGACGTCCGTCGCGCCATCGTCCAGAACAACCTGCAGGTCCCGGCCGGTGAGATCGAGGGTAGCGCGCGAAAGTTCACGGTCAACCTCGACGCCGAGATCGACGACCCCAAGGTCTACGAGCGTCTGGTGATCCGACGGGAAGGCGACAAGATCGTCCGGATCGCCGACGTCGGCTGGGTCGAACTGGGAGCCGAGGACTACCGGCGAGTCGCCCGACACAGCGGCACCGAAACCACGGCGGTCGGAGTGATCCGTCAGTCTCGAGCCAACGAACTCGAGGTCACCCAGGCGGTCTACGACAAGCTGCCGGAGATTCGCGCCGCCCTTCCGGCCGGCATCACGATCCAGTCGGCCACCGACTTCACCACGTTCGTACGGGAAACGCTGTCGCAGGTCTGGGAGACCCTGGCCATCGTCTTCGCCCTCGTAGTGCTGGTCAACCTGGTCTTCCTGCGCTCGAAGACCACCACCATCATCACCGCCGTCGCCATTCCCGTCTCGCTGGTCGGCACCTTCGCCGCCATGTACCTGCTCGACTTCTCGATCAACGCCCTCACCCTGCTCGCCATGGTGCTGGCGATCGGCCTGCTGGTCGACGACTCGATCGTCGTGATGGAGAACATCTACCGAAGACAGGAACTCGGAGAGTCGCCGATGCTGGCGGCACGCAACGGCGCCCGCGAAGTCGGCTTTCCGGTGATCGCGACCACGGTCGCCGTGATCGCCGTCCTCGTGCCCCTGTCGATGATGACCGGCAATGTCGGTCGCCTCTTCAGGGAGTTCGCGCTCACCATGGCGTTCGCCGTAGCGATCTCGACCTTCGTGGCGTTGACGGCCGTGCCGATGGCCTGTTCCCGCTTCCTCAAGATCACCCGCAAGCACGGTCCGGTCTTCAACGCGATCGAGTTCGTATTGGTCGCCGTGACGAACCTCTATCGACGCGGCCTGGCTTGGTTCCTGCGCCACCGCGCCCTGACCGTAGCGCTCTTCGCGCTCACCCTCGGCGCCACCTGGTGGCTCGTATCGACGACCCCGAGAACACTCGTGCCGGTCGAGGACCGCGGCACCATCATGACTTTCATCCGGGCGCCGCAGGGCTCCACCGCCGCCTATACCAACGAAGCGATCCTGCAGGTCGAGAAGGAGATGAAGCTGATCCCCGAGGTCGACGGGTTCTTCACCGTCGTAGCGATGAGCAGCGGCGGCCCCGGAGACACCGCTTCAGGCATGGTGTTCACGCACCTGAAGAACTGGGACGAACGCGATCGCACCCAGCAGGAGCTGGTGGCGGAACTCTTCCCCAAGCTGATGGCAATTCCGCAGGCGCTGGCCTTCGCCTCGAACCCGTCGGGAATTGGATCGTCGGGTTTCCGCAATGCCGACATCCAGATCGCCCTGCGCAGCCCGACGGCCACCCTCGAGGAGTTCGGCGAGGTGTCGGCCAACGCCGTCTCGCGCCTGCGCGCGATGCCCGAACTGGTGAACGTCGACAGCGACATGCGGCTCGAGAACCCGCAGATCGATCTGATCATCGACCGGGAGCGGGCAGCCGACCTTGGAATCCCGGTGTCGGAGATCGCCGAGGGGCTCCGCCTGCTGGTTTCGCAGGGGCGCATGGACGACTTCGTGATGCGTTCGCGCAAGTACGACGTCGTGATGGCGCTGGCTTCGAGATACCGGTCGATTCCAGAGCAACTCGGAGAGATCCACATGCGGGCGAGCGACGGCACCATGGTGTCGATGTCGAGCATCGTCCGAGCCGTGCCGAGTATCGCTCCCGCGACGCTCGCCCACTACAACCTGCAGAGGGCGGCCACCGTGACCGCCAACCTCGCCCCCGACGCCACCATGGGCGACGCTCTCGACAAGGCCCTCTCGGCGATCGGGCAGGAACTGCCGGCGGGATTCACCACCGAGTTGGCGGGCTCTTCGAGAGAGTTCGTCGAAGGCTCCGGAACCATGTTCCTGACCTTCGGAATCGCCATCCTGGTGATCTACCTGGTGCTGGCCGCCCAGTTCGAGAGCTTCCTGCACCCGCTGACGGTGCTCCTGAGCGTTCCGCTGGCGTCGGTCGGCGCTCTCGCCACCCTACGCCTGCTCGGCCACACGCTGAACATCTACAGCGCCATCGGCCTGGTTCTCCTGGTCGGCCTGGTCACCAAGAACTCGATCCTGCTGGTCGATTTCGCCAACCAGGAGAGGGCCCGAGGTGTCGGCCTCTTCGAATCGCTGAGAGCGGCCGGCAGGACCCGCTTCCGGCCCATCCTGATGACTTCCATGACCTCGATTCTCGGCGCCCTGCCACTCGCCTTCGCCGTCGGCGCCGGCGCCGAGAGTCGGCGACCGATCGGCGCGGTCGTCGTCGGCGGCCTCGTCTTTTCGACGATCTTCACCCTGTTGATGATCCCCGCCGTCCACGCCGTCATCATCAAGCTCGCCGAACGAATCGGACTGTCAACCGTTCCTCCGCTGGTCGAACTCGAGGAGTTCGAGCCGCCGCCAAGGCGCTCCTGAGCCGAAGCGTCGTCTCCATGGAGATGGCTCAGGCGCTGCCTCAGCCGCAGAGTTGTTCGACCCGCGCGATCACCATGTCGACGGCGGGTCGATTCTCTCCGCCCTCCGGCACGATCACGTCGGCCCAACGTCGCGACGGCTCGACGAACTCGAGATGCATCGGACGCACGGTTTCCAGATACTGCCGCAAGACATCGTCGAGGTCTCGTCCCCGTTCGCGAAGATCGCGCAGGATGCGACGCGCCAGCCGAACGTCGGCGTCGGTGTCGACGAAGATCTTGAAACTCAGCAGCTCGCGGACCTGGGGTTCTGCGAGCAGGAGAATCCCCTCCGTCATGATGACCCGTCGAGGTTCACACCTTTCGGTGGTCGAACGCCGCCGATGGGCGGAAAAGTCATAGAGCGGCATCTCGACCGCACGACCGGCCCGCAGTTCTCGCAGGTGGTGCGCCAACAGCTCCCAGTCCAGCGAGGACGGGTGATCGAAGTTGTGCGCCTGGATCTCGGACCGATCTCGCCACAGAATGTCGAGGTAGTAGTTGTCCAGCGGTAGAAAGGAGATCCGATCCCGCCCGACGGCTTCGAGAATGCTCTCGGCGACTGCCGTCTTGCCGGATCCCGAACCGCCTGCGACACCGAGGATCACCGGGGAGTCAGCCATGCCGACCTATCCTAGCCTCCAGCGTCGAGTCGCGCCCGAAGAACGGCGAAGTTCCTATAGTCTTGCCGCCAATCCCCTCCCATGGCGGCTTCCTTGATTCGAACGAGCAGTAATTCAGCCGAAGTGGAAACTCCGACGCAGGCGCGACCGTCGCTGCCGGAGTTCGAACTCAAGTTCCCCTTCCCCCTGAGCCGCACCGCGGCCATTCACCACGCACTGCGCAACCTCTGCATTCCCGATCCCCGCTTTCCCGAAAGCGAGGTCGAATCGCTCTACTTCGACACCCGCGAACTCGCACTCCTCGCCGAAGCGGTCGGTGGAAACCGTCTCAAGACCAAGGTTCGACTGCGCTGGTACCCCTCCGAGACGGTGTCGCAAGAAGGTCGCCCCGCCTGGCTCGAGATCAAGAACCGGGACGGCCGGAGCCGAACCAAGGACCGCCTTCGGCTCGTGCTCGAGCGGCACTTCGCCGAAGAGGCCGACGGCCTGATGGCGGCGGCGCAGCACATCGGGCCCCAGCTCAGGGAGTTCATCCCCCATCTCGCGCCTCGACTGCTGCCGATGCTGACCATCTCCTATCGTCGACGACGATTCATCGAACCCGAGAGTGGAGCCCGAATCGCCATCGACAGCGAGATTCGCGGCACCGACTGGAATCGATCGCAGTTGCGCCGAATTCGCGACCCGAAGCTCGGCGAGGGTGTGGTCGAGATCAAGGGTTTCGGGCGCGATCTGCCGACCCGCCTGGGCCTGCTTCGCGACCTCGGATGCCACGCAGGATCGTTCTCCAAGTACGCGCTCTGCCACCGCTGTTTCAACCCACGATCAGGACTCCTATAGCCCACGAGCCGGACTCCAGCCCACCGACCCGGGCTCTTGCCCACCGACCCGGGCTCTTGCCCACGGACCCGGGCTCTTGCCCACGAGAGGACCCCATGAACCAGACTTCCCTCCAAACCCTCTTCGAAGGCCTCGCCGACCCCCGGCTGGCCGAGATCGGCCCCGTGGCGATCGGTCTCCTGCTCGCCGTCTCGGGGCTGGCGTCGTACTACCTGGCCTTCCTCTACGCCCGCTTCTCGCGCGGCTACCGCAGCGGTGGCGCGATCCACCACGCCTTCCCCCTGCTGGGGATCGCGGTCACCGCGATCTTCGTCACGGTGCAGTTCTCCCTGCCGCTGTCCCTCGGTCTGCTCGGCGCCTTGTCGATCGTCCGGTTCAGAACGCCGGTCAAGGAGCCCGAGGACATCGGCTTCGTGCTCCTCGTCATCGCCAACGGGCTGGCCTGCGCGACCTTCAGCCTCGGCTTTCTCGCCGTTCTCCTGACCGTCGCGACCGCAGCGCAGCTCTTCGCCCGTCCGGCGCTGATCGCCCTGCGCCTGCGGGGCAACGCCGGAATCCTGCTTCTCGATCTTCCGACCTCTGCCTTCGACGAGCACGGTGACGAGATCGACGATCTCCTCCACCGTACCGCCCGGCGGGCCCAGCTCGACAGCCTCCGGCGCGAAGACACGATGACGTCGATCACCTACCGGATCAGCGGCCTCCAGCCCGCGCTCGTACCGGAACTCGAACGCGGCATCCGAGCCCTCTCACCGGCTGCCCGAACCGACTTCGTCTACCACGACGCCGGCGCATGAGCCTCGGGCGAAGGGACGTCACCTCGACGCTCCTCGCAGTCAGCGGCCTCCTGTTCGCCTGCACGACTCCCGAGATCGAGCGTTCCGCGGCGCCCGCGAGCAGTTTCGGCTCGCCGAGGACCATCGAGATCCTGGTCCGGTCGCAAGCCCTCCATCTGAGTCCACCTCGGAACGCCGACTGGACCGTGCATCGACTCGACCGTTTCGGACTGCCCGAGCCGTCCCCGGAGTGCGGGCCACCGCTCTATGCTGTCGGTCCCGGCTCGGCGGCAGGGCTCCCCTCTACGACTCTCGCAGGCCGGCCCGCAGGCTACCCGACCGTCCCGGTCGTCTCGCTGGCCGTCGAATCCTGTCGTCTGACCCGTCTCCACAGCAATCCGGGAGGGACGGGCAGGGCTTGGGAGGAGCCGGGATTCGTCACGGTCTTCGCGAACGGCGAGCCGGTGTTCGGCTCCGGCGCCGGGATCCGGCTACATGGCAACAGCTCCCGATTCCTGGTTCGCAAGAGCTACCGTGTCGTCGCCAGGCCGACCCTCGGAGCCACAGGTCTACCCGGACAATGGGTGGGACTCGACGAAGAACAGGAGAGCCAGCAGTGGGTCCTGAAGCGGGATGCCCATCGCGACGGCATCGGGCGGCGGTGGTACTTCGCCCTCGCGCTGGGCCTCGACATCGCCCGCGAGATGGGAGCCCTGGCGCCGCAGGCGAAAACGGTTTCGTTGCTTCTCAACGGCGAGGACGAGGGCGTCTACGCACTCGCTGAACGAATCGACGAGCACTTTCTGGAGCGTTCCCTGGGGGGGCGGGACTGGGAGATCTCGAGCGAGAAGATCGGCCGAGGCACGATGCCGTGGCTGTGGCGCAGGCTGCGCAGCCTCGAAGACGGCAAGACTCCGCAGATCCCGATGGAGCGCCTGGAGAGGGAGGCCGATCTCGACAGCCTCATCCGATGGCATCTCGCGCTGATCTTCTGCATCACCTCGGATGCCGACCAGGCCGTCATGGCGCGCAGCTCCGACGGAAAGTGGCAGTGGGTGGTCTGGGATCTCGACAGCAGCTTCCGGTTGACGCGACCCGGGGGCCGCTCGAGCTGGGAAGTCGATCGGCTCGAGGCCCTCGATCGCCTGGGGTGGAACAATCGCAGCCTGACGAGTCTGTTGATCTGGACCCTCCTGACGACCAGCGAAGAGTTCCGGGATCGATACGTACAACTGGGCCTCGAGATCCTCGAACGGCAGCTCACGCCGGAGTTCCTGCGTCAGCGAGCGGATCACTACGAAACACTCACCAACGAACTGGGTATCGTCGATCGCGAGTTCCTTTCCGAACTCGGTCGATTCCTCGAACACCGACCCGACGCCCTGCGCCGCCAACTGACGTCGATGGCCGAACGCGGTCTGCCCGGGACACCGTGAGTTCGAGCACCCGCACGATCGTGGCGACGTGGGCCCTGGCCGCCTCGATCGGCATGGCATCGAGGCCCGAGCCGATCGCGGAGTCCTGGAGGCACCTGCTCGAAGCGACCGTCTATCTCGTCCTGGTGCTGGTGATCTCCAGACACCAGGAGATCCGCAAGCTCTTCGCAAGCCTGCCGGGAACGTCTCAGGTCGGGATCTCGATTCTGCTCGCCGCGCTCATGACGGTCCAGCTCTACGGTCGCGACGCGAAAACCTACCCTCTGGTGTTCTGGGACATGTACACCGACAGGGATTCTGGCGAACCCTGGTTCCACGACTTCAGCGGCCGGACGCGCGACGGAAGGGAACTCGAGATCAACTTTGCGAGGGATTACCGCGGCCTGAGCCGCAAGATCCTCTTCGGCCTCAAGGATCTGAAGGAAGAACTCGATGAAGTCCCCGACGGAGCGCCGCGGGCGGCCCTCGAGTCGGAGTACGAGGACACTCTGCGTTCGCTCGGCGCGATCTACAACCGCGACCACTCGGACGATCCGATCGCAAGCCTTCGTCTGTGGCAGACCACCATCCCCACGTCTCCCTTCCGGGGATTCGAGTTCGCCGAGCGAAGCCTCGAGCGCGAGGTCGAGATCCGATGAGCGGACTCCTCCACAACCCGACCTCACCCCAGGGACTCGCCATCGCCAGGATCTGGATCTACTCGATGTGTCTTGGCGACCTCGTGCGCGAGCGGACGGCTGAGCTGGTCGGGCTGCCCCTGCACTACTTCCATCGAATCGGGGTCCTCGAGTTGCTGCCCGAGAAGGTCTTCGCGGGTCTCTACGACACCGAGGTCCTGCTGGGCTTCAAGATCGTCGTGGCCATCGGCCTGATCGCCTGCATCCTCGGACTGCGTCCGTTCAGGCTCTTCGCGGTTCCGACGAGCCTGCTGCTGGTGGCTCATCAGTCGGTCGCCCTGAGCGCCGGACACATCAACCACGGCGAGCTGATGATGCTCTACGCCGCCTGCGTCCTGGCCTGGGCGCCGTGCACCGACGCCTACAGCCTCGGCCGGCGCCCCCCGGTACGACGAGACTCAGCGGCCTTCACCGCTCCCATGGTGCTGATCTCCTTCCTGTTCCTGCTCTCCTACACCTTCACCGGGGTGCACCGTCTCGCCCAGTCGGGCGTCGCCATCTTCTTCGACGACAGCATCGTTCGCTACGTCGTCAAGGTGGGTTACCAGCCCGGCGAGTACGGAAGCTCGGCGGCCCTGCAATGGGTGGCGTTGCCGGTCGTCCAGGTCGCTCTCAGGCTGGGGTTCGCCTACGTGACCGTGATGGAGGTCCTTTCTCCGCTGAGCCTGTTCTCGAAGGCCTTCAGACGGCTCTGGATCGTGTCGATGCTGGCCTTCCACTTCAGTACCCTGGTCCTGATGCAGCTCTTCTTCTTCCACAACGTCGTGATGATGCCGTTGGTCATGCTGGACTGGCAGCCGATCTTCGATAGGTGGAGAAGCCACCTGTCGCGCTGACCCGGAGGCGAACGACGAACGGCCATCCCGACCGATCCAAGTCGCCGCAAGCCGCACCGAAGGCTCACGCGTGCGCCGCTGCCGCGGTGCAGGCCTCCGTCCCTGGAAAGGATCTAGTTCGACCGGTCTTCGTAGGCCGGCCGTTCGACCGGCGCGGGCGTGGTCTGCAGGCGGTCGAGGACTTCTTCGATCGCGCGGTCCAACTGGGGATCGCCGCCATTGGCGGTCAGGGCGGGATCGTCGATCACCTCGATGTCCGGCTCGACGCCATGTCCTTCGATCAACCAGCGACCGTCGTTGTCATAGAAGGCGAACGACGGTACCGTCACGCCGCCACCGTCGATCAGGGCCGGTGATCCGCTGATGCCGATGAGTCCACCCCAGGTCCGGGTTCCGATCAGCGGTCCGAGCCCCGCCTCCCTGAACAGGAACGGGAACATGTCTCCGCCCGATCCGGCCCAGTGGTTGATCAGCATCACCATCGGACCGGTGCGGGCGCTGAAGGTCGATCCTGTATCGAGGCCGTGGCGGGTCGTGATCGTTCCCTCGCGACGGCGGTTCAGCAGTTCGACGAAACGGTCGGGGATCTGGCCGCCCGCGTTGAAGCGCTCGTCGATGATCAGTCCTTCCTTCTCGAGCTGACCCTGGAACTGGCGGACGAGTTCGTTCTGACCGTCGACTCCGGTGTTCGGCACGTAGATGTAGCCGACCCGGCCGTCGGTCTCGACTTCCACCCGCCGACGGTTGGCCTCCATCCAGGCGAGGTTGCGAAGGCGAGCCTCCGAATCCGTGGGAACCACGAGCACCTCGCGGGACTCGTCACCGGCAGCCGAATCGGCCACCGTCAGGACCACGGTCTCTCCCGCCAGGCCCTGAAGGGCCGCCCAGGGATCTCTCGAAGGATCCATCGGCACCCCGTTGACCGCCAACACGAAATCTCCAGCTCCCACGTCTCCCTTTGCGTCGATCAACGGAGAACGCTCCTCGTTGTCCCACGGCGCTCCGGAGACGACATCGGCGATCCGGTATGCGCCGTCGACGACTTCCCAATCGACGCCCAGCACGCCGACTCTCGACCGCGCGCCGCGTTCGACGTCACCCCCATTGCGATACGCGTGCGAGGCATTCAGTTCGGCGATCAGTTCACCGATCACGAAGTTCACGTCCCAGCGCGTCTCGGCGACTTCCAGAAGCGCGCCGTAGTGCTCACGCAGCCCTTCCCAGTCGACGCCGTGCATCCCGGGGTCGTAGAAGAAGTCTCGCTCCAGGCGCCAGACGTCGTTGAAGATCTGACGCCATTCAGCCGCCGGTTCGAGGGTCATCCGCATCTCGTTCATCGGCAGCTTCTTGTCGGTCTTCTGACCGCCGCCACGTCGATGATCGACAGGGCTCCGCGCTGCAGCACCAGGGCCTTCTCGCCCTTCGCAGCGATCTCGAAGCCGTCCTGATCGTCGAGAATCGTCTTCTCTTCACGCTCGGAGAGGTCCCAGAACAGCATCGGGCTGTCGCTATCCGAAGAGCCCGTACGAGGCGCTCTCGAATAGACCAGCTTGCCCTTCACTGCCCGCAGGTTGCGATAGTTGCCGGCCTCGGGAGGCAGGACGACCACGCGGCTCTCGAAGCCGTCCAGGTCGATCTCCACGGCCTTGGGCTGCGGCTCCTTGCCCTTCGAGTCCTCCTCGTCCGACTTCTGCTCGGAATCCTTCTTCGCTGCCTCGTCGCTTTCGCCGTTCTCGCCCTCGCTCACCTCTTCGACATCGTTTCGAGGCGCCAGCGGCGAATCCACATCGCCTCGCAGAGGCACGGCGACCAACTTGCCGGTGTTCGCATAGGCCCAGCCTTCGATCACCGTCGAGTAGGACGGTTGGAAGGAACGCTCCTGCACGAAGTAGAGGTAGTCGCCTTCGGGATCGAAGACCGGACGGGAGGAACTGTAGAACCCCGAGGTCAACTGATGCCTTTCGCCGGCCGCGTCGTCGTAGACGAAAACGGCGTTGTTGCCGTTCTCGAGATCGCGGTGATAGGTGAACCATCGGCTGTCTGGAGACCAATGGGCCTCGAAGGCCGACAGCGGACCGTGCGACCAACGCAGCGCCCTGTCGACCACCGTCACGGCGCCCGACTCGACGTCGGCCACCTGAATCGTGAAGCTGTGGTCGATGAAGACGATGCGGCTGGAATCGGGCGACCAGAAGGGAGAGTAGCGATACCCCGCACCGAGCTTCGTGACAGTGCGCTCTTCGCCGGAGCCGTCAGCGGGGCGAACGGTGAGTTCGTACTCTCCCGTGCGATCGCTGAAGTAGGCCACCCACCGACCATCGGGAGACCAGGCCGGATGACGCTCGGCCACCCCGGAGGTGCGGGTCAGATCCGTCACCACTCCGTGCTCTGCCGGCAGGCTGAAGATCTCGCCACGGGCCTCCACCACCGCTCTCTTGCCGCTCGGCGAAATGCTCGCACCGCTGAACTGGTCGCCGACCTCGATCTGGCGCGGGCGCAGCGCGCGACGATCGGTCTGGACCTTCACCTCGACCTCGCGGAGGGTCTCCGAGTCGAGGTCGAGCAGATGCAATCGGCCGCCCGCCTCGAACACGATCTCGTCGGGACCGATCGAGGGGAAGTGGACGTCGTCATCGACGAACCGGGTCAGCTGACGAGGCTCTCCGCCGGAGAGCTCGAGCGCCCACAGGTTCTTGCGCTTGTTGCCGTCCCGGTCCGAAAGGAAGTAGAGCGTGTCTCCGCGCCACATCGGCAGCGAGTCGTTGGCTTCGTCGAGCGTCAGGCGGCGCGACTCGAGGGCCTCGAGATCGACCCACCACAGGTCCGGCGCCATGCCGCCGCGGTAGCGCTTCCAGGTGCGGAATTCGCGCTGCAGGGTCTGGAAGACGATCTCCGTCCCATCGGGAGAGAGAGCGGCGAACTCTCCGTAGGCGAGCGGAAGTCGTTCGGGAAGTCCTCCCTGTGCCGACGTCCTGTAGAGCTGATTGAAACGCCTCGAGCCGCTCTTCATCGCCGATGCATAGAGCAGGTGCTCTCCATCGCCGTACCAGTCGACCAGCCGATCGCCGTCCGGATGGTGCGTGACCCGCCGCGGTACGCCTCCCGAGGTCGCCACCACATAGACGTCCTGATTGCCGTCGTACGAAGCATTGAAGGCGATCGATCCGCCGTCCGGCGAGAACTTGGGAAAAGCCTCCTCCCCCTCCGGCGAACTGAGCCGCGTCGCCACGCCCCCACCCTTCGGCACCGTCCAGATGTCACCGGCATAGACGAACGTGATGTGCGTCGCCGAAACATCCGGCTGCCGCAACATCCGGGCATCGATCTGCGCCGACACCGACCCCGCCAGAGACACCATGGACAAACCCGTAGCCACAAGAAACTTACGCATGAGAGACCTTTCAGGTGAGGAACGAAGACGCGAACGCGTCCTCCCCACTATACGAGCCAGGCCCCGTTGAGTTCCACGTTTACAAGGAATGTACATCTCCACACCGGCCCAGGGAAGCGAACCCAACTGCCCTATCCCCAGCTCCCAACACCACCACTCAGAACGACGAGCATTCGGCGAGATGACGTGCCAGCAGTTCGCGACAGCGAACTGCCAAGCAACCCGCAGGGTTGCCGATCTCCGGCCGCCGCCACCCCCTCTCTTCCTCAGCCTAAAGGCCGGAAAGCGTGCCGGAGATCGTCGTACCACAGCGAGGACCCGCGGAGGCGTGGCGGAGCGTGAAGCTCGCGAAGCGAGCTTCCAAGCAACCCGAAGGGTTGCCAACCTCGCACAAGGGATTCGACGAGCATTCGGCGAGATTGGGTACGATCGCCGGCCGGCCCTACCTCGTGTATTCATCTAGCCAGGTGATTACTGTGTCGTGCCACAGAATCGAATTCTGCGGTTTCAACACCCAGTGGTTCTCGTCGGGGAAATAGAGCAGCTTCGAAGGAATCCCCCGCCGTTGCAGCGCCGTGAAGGTCGAGATTCCCTGGGTATCGACCACTCGATAGTCCAGCGCACCGTGGATCACCAGCATCGGGGTCTTCCATCTGCCGACGTGATTGATGGGATTGTGCTTCTGGTAGGACCCGGGAACTTCCCACGGAGTTCCGCCGCGCTCCCACTCCGGGAACCACAGTTCCTCGGTGTCGTAGTAGGCCATCTGCTCGTCGAGATTGCCGTCGTGGTTGACCAGACAGCGGAAGCGGTCGGGCCAGTTTCCGGCGATCCAGTTGATCATGTAGCCACCGTAGGACGCGCCCAGGGCGGCGACCCGGTCGCCGTCGAGCCAGGAGTAGCGCTCCAGGGCGGCCGCCAGGCCCTTCTGCAGATCCTCCAGCGGCTTTCCGCCCCAGTCCCCGGAGATCGAGTCGGTGAAGTCCTGGCCGTAGCCCACGGAACCGTGGAAATCGACCATCACCACCCCGTATCCCGCTCCTGCATAGGCCTGCGGATTCCAGCGGTAGTGGAAGTCGTTGCCGAACGAACCCTGCGGCCCACCGTGGATCAGGAACGCCACGGGGTACTTCTTCGCGGCATCGAAGTTCGCCGGCGTGACCACGTAGGCGTGGACCCGTTCGCCGTTCCAGCCGGCGAACGTGAACTGCTCCGGCTCGCCCATCTGCGCCTCGGCCACCCGTGCGTCGTTGATGTGGGTCAGCTGACGCAGACTGCCGCCTCGTTTCAGCTCGTGCAGTTCGACGGGCGAGTTCAGATGGTCGACTCCGACGATCCAACCGCCCTCGACTTCGAGAACGGCGCGCACCGTGCCCTGTTCCAGGAGCGTCTCCACTTCGCCGGTCTCAGCGTCGATCTCGAACAGCGAACGCTGGCCCAGATTGGCGGCGGTCGCCAGCAGACTCTCACCATCGGAGGACCAGGCGAAGGCGCTCGGGGATCGGTCCCAGCCCTCGGTCAGGGTCCGGGTCTCGCCGCTCGTGAGGTCGCGGATCATCACGCGGAAACGATCGGCCTCGAACCCGGGGCGCTTCATCGCCAACCAGGCCAGTCGGTTGCCATCGGGCGAAAACACCGGTTGCGTGTCCCACGCCGCGTTGTCGGCGGTCAGGCGACTCGGTTCTCGGCTTCCGTCGGCCGGCACCTGCCAGAGATCGAAGTTGGTCGACCAGGCTTCCTCGCGGCCGGCGTCACGAGCCGTGAAGACCACCGACGTTCCGTCCGGTGAGAACGTGTACTCCTCGGGGCCGCCGAAGGGCTTCGAGGGACTGTCGGCATCCATGCCCTTCATCAGGTCGACCGAGGGGGCCGGATCGTCGAGACTGCGAATGAAGAGATGCGAGCGTCGCCCGTCCTTCCACGTGTCCCAATGACGAACGAAGAGCCGGTCGTAGATCCGACCGCTGGCCGGTTGCTCGGCGATCTCGTCGAGACGTTCACGAGAACACTTCGCACTGTCGCAATCGGGGAAGGTGTCCATCGACAGCAGCAATCGCGTTCCGTCCGGACTGACGGCGAACGAGCTCACATCGAGCGGCTCGCTGGTGACGGCCTCGGCCTCTCCACCCGCCAGCGCGATCCGCCATACCTGCGAAGTCCCGCTGCGCGACGACAGAAAGAACAGCGAGCGGCCGTCGGGCGACCAGCGCGGATTCGAAGCCCCGCCCTCTTCACTCGTCAAACGGCGCGGCTCACCGCCCTCGGACGCCAGGATCCACAACGAGGTCCGTCCCCGATTGCCCTCGAGATCGGTCCGACGCAGGCTGAAGACGACCTGCCGGCCATCGGGCGAAAGCTGCGGATCCGAGATCCGCTCCATCGCCAGCATGTCGTGAACGGAGAACGGATGGGGTTCAGCGGTCGTCATCTTCGCTCCAAGGAGGACAGCCAGAAGGGCCGGCAGGATCGCGAGGTTCCTCACTGGCCCGGCGCCGCCGTGACGATCACCCCCAGGGAGGCGATCGAGCGGTCTCCACGACCGAAGACGCCGATGATCTGAAACCCGGGCGGCGCCTCGTAGTAGAAGTTCATCGTGCCGCCCGATCCACCCATTCGGGGCGAGGTCCTGCCCGTGTTGGTCGCGACCTGGATGGAATCCACGAGTCCCCCGACCTTGCCGGACAGCGAGGTGAGGTATTCGCCCTCCTCCACCTTGAAGACGGCCTCGTTCGACGTCGTGTTGCCGTGAACGGCGAGTTCGCGCACACCGTCCCCATTCTGGACGACGACCTGGATGCCATCGATGGTCTTGCCGGTCCAGACCCGGACCTCGGTGATCCTGACGTCGGCGGGATCTCTCGTATCGATCCAATCGCTGC
This sequence comes from uncultured bacterium, assembly GCA_942490715.1. Lineage (GTDB taxonomy): Bacteria > Acidobacteriota > Polarisedimenticolia > Polarisedimenticolales > Polarisedimenticolaceae > CALNYP01. The sequence goes on along the minus strand of CALNYP010000054.1, from coordinate 57,079 downwards.
CGCTCTGGCCGCCCGCCGGGCCGAAACGGAAGAACTGGGCCGAGGCCGCCGCGGCGCAACAGAACAGGGTCAGAATGCAGAGAGAAAGTCGGAATGCCTTCATCGTTCGGGTCTCCTTGAATGCGTCATGACAGGCGAGTTCGCCAGCCGTCGGCCGAGAGGCTGCGGCCGCCCTGATAGCGGCACGAAGCAAGACTCGATTATACGGCCGCGGCGCCGTCCTCGGCGGGACCTCTGCCTGGGATGAGCCGCCGTCGATCCTTTCGCAGCCTCAGGACTCGTCGCCTTCTGATTCAGCCAGAGCCGATCGATCCAGGGAGTCCTTCTCCGTCGCTCTCGCCACGTAGGATCCGACCAGCACCGCCAGGACCACGGCCACGTAGAGTTGCCCGACGACGGCTTCGGACCACGCCAGCGTCTGGGCGGCGACATTCGTCGGCAAGACGTCTCCGAAACCGAGGGTCGTCAGCGTGACGAACGAGAAATAGGTCAGGGAGTCCTGTTGAACGACGACACTGGCATCGACCGGCCCGGTGTGTACCAGCGAGCCTGGAACGACATACTCGAGGACCCCGTAGAACAGGGTCCACAGCAGGCCCAGGAGAAGGTAGACGCACGCCGCCCCGGCGATCGTGTCGACGTTGCTCTGATCGCCTCTCATCACGGCGCCGAACAGAACCGCGGTCACATACATCACGACGAAGGTCGAGGAGCCGGCCGCAATGGCCGCCGAGAGCGGACTCTCGGCAGCGAACGCGAAGACCTGCGTGAGGACCGACGGCGCCAGCAGCGCCAGGGCCACGAAGAAATGGCGACGGACCCGACTCAGCGACCACACCCCGGCGAGCAGGACCGCCACGAACGCCAGTCGATAGTAGTCGTCGAGACCGAGATAGCCGAGAATCGGGCCCAGGGCGAACAGGACGACCAGTGCGAGGAGGAAGGGGAAGAAACGTCCCTCTCCCGGTCGGGTCGAAAAGCCGAACATCGACAAGAGAATAGCGCAGCACGAGAGAGCAAGAGGCCTTTGCAACCGCCGGCCGGGTCAGGCAAGCTCCAGGGATGCTGCAAGACGGCCCTCCTCCCCGCGATCCCGATCCTCGACTTCTCTCCGGTGAACGAAGCCTGTTCGGCGACCTCACCAGAACCGCCAAGATCGTCGGCGAACTCTGGAAGGGATTCCACGCCTTTCGCAATCTGCGCCCCTGCGTCACCGTGTTCGGGTCTGCCAGGTTCAAGGATGGCGAGCCCTACTACGAGATGACGAGGGAACTCGGCCGCGAGCTGGGCCGCGCCGGATTCGGCGTGATGACCGGCGCCGGACCGGGCGCCATGGAGGCCGCCAACCGCGGAGCGAAGGACGTCGGCGCTCGCTCGGTCGGTTGCACGATTCACCTGCCCCACGAACAGACCACCAACCCCTACGTCGATCAGTTCGTGGAATTCCACCACTTCTTCGTCCGCAAGGTCATGCTGGTGCGCTACTCGGCAGCCTTCGTCCTGGTTCCCGGCGGCTTCGGCACCATGGACGAGGCTTTCGAGACCCTCACGCTCATCCAGACCGGAAAGATCCGCAACTTCCCCGTGGTCGCTTTGGGCAGGGACTACTGGCAGTATCTTCGACCCTTCCTCCAGGAGACCATGGTCGAGCACCGAACCATCGATGTCTCCGACCTCGACCTGATCTACCCCGCCTCGGATCCGGCCGATGCCGTGCGACACATCCTCTCGGTCACGGGTTCGCCTGCCGATCTCTCGATCGAAGACTGACCGGCCGGATCGACGCACGCCGAAGTCGGCGAGCCGACGCAGATCAGTCGTCGATATAGCCCAGGCTCTCGAGCCGGCGGCGGAGCTCGTCGGAGCCCTCGAACGGTTCCGGGAACGTCCAGTAGCGCGGATGGTTGTCGAGCGAGCTGCGCAGGTCTTCGACCGTCTCCGGTTGTGCCGCCGACAGGTTGCGCAACTGCCCGGGATCGCGAGCGCCGTAGAGCTCCACGGTCTCCCCGTATCCCGACCAGATGAGCCTCTCGCGACTGCGATCGATGGCGCGCATCAGGTTGAAGCGCCGATAGGGCCGCAGTTGCAGGCGACCCTCACCGGTGTAGTAGAGCGACAGGTAGCGCTCGGTTCGGGCATGGCGAGCCGCCCAGTGGCGAAGGTCGAGCTCGGGGTCGGCGGCGGCGGCCAGGGTCAGCGCGAAGAGGTCGCGACCCTCGAGCCGCGCCGACAGTCGTGCCCCCTCATCATCCGATCGACACAGCATCGCCGGCACGCGGACGACCTCGTCATAGAGCGAATGGCCGTGCCCGAAGAGCTCGTGCTCATAGAACTCCTCGCCGTGATCGCTCACCAGGATCAACTGCGTCTTCGGACCGAGTCGTTCCAACAACCGATCCAGGAACGGCCCGAGTTCGGCATCCAGCTCGCGCAGTTCAGCGTCGTAGGCTGCCCGGAACTCGGAGCGGGTCGGACGCCGCGGAACGACCCCCGCCAGGTAGGGTTCGTGGGGATCGAGGTAGTGCAGGTAGAGAAAGAGCGGCCTCTTGGCCGGCTCCTCCGGCCGCTCAGCCGGTTCCTCCCTCCGGTCGAGCCAGGACTCGACCGCCCGCTGGACACCTCGAGCGCGTACATACGGTTCCTGGGGAAATTCATGGAAGAACTCGAAGCCCTGCGCGAAACCGAGTTCTTCCCCGATGGCCGCGGTGTTCGTCACGAACGCGGCAGTCTCCCAGCCCGATTCCTCGAAGACCTCCGCCAGGGTCTGGACCGACTCGGGAAGTCGGTCGGGGAAGTTCCGCGCTCCGTGCTCCTCGGGCAGGAGGCCGGTGAAGAGCGAGCCGATCGAGGGTCGCGTCCAACTCGAATTGACCAGGACATCGGTGAACCGATGACACTGCTCCGAACGCCGGTCGAGAAGCGGCATGCGGACTTCGGTCGCCCCCCAGGCACTCAAAGAATCGGCGCGCAGCGTATCGATGAGCACATAGACCAGGGCCGATTCGGGATCCACCTCGGGCAGGAGAGCGACCGGCGGTCGAGGCTCGGGATCGGTCCCACGATGAGGCGCCGTCAGGGCCTGCTCGACGACGGGAACGGGTTCCGCCAACAGGTAGTAGAGAGGCGTCCCCAGCAGGGTGTTGTGGCGCAGCAGGTGCCAGCGGAGCAGATCCGAGGAGACGAATCCGACGAACAGACTCAGCGCGAACATCGCCGCCACTCCGGCAGCGGCGAGAACGAGTCGATTCCCGTCGAGTCCGTCCACCCTCAGGAGCCTCGCGACCAGCGCCAGCACTGCCGCAGCGGCGAGCACGGCCCACAACGAACTCGGCATCCCGGTCTGCTCCCGCACGTGCCACACCACGACCAGGGAGACGATGAACGCTCCCACCCAACGGCCCGCCGGTACGGCCGTCAGCAGGTTCTGCAACAGCACCAGCAACGTTCCCAACAGCAGGTACACGACCGCCAGGTAGAGCGACGCTCCCAACGAAACCTCGGACTCGGTCCCGAGAATGGCAACCGCGTGGAGCACCACGGCCAGCACGAGGCATCGCAAGCCCAGCGGGCGCAGGTGGGTCCTCGCTTCCGATTTCGTCATCGCTTCAATCGCCGAGCCCCGGCGGCAGGTCCATTCCGGCCTCCACCGACACTCCTTCTCCACTCCACGAAGGCAGTCGGAGCCTACCGCGTCCCTGCGTCGAGAGCGCGCGGAAGGCGACCGGAGCCCCTGGGGCGTCCCGTGAAATTGATCGTTTCTTTACAAACCGCCGACAGTGCATTGAACCGAAACTGGTCTCCTTCGAGGCGTTGGCGAACAACCTTCAACGAAAGGACATCATGAAAAAGATCTATCTTGCGCTGTCAGTCCTCACTCTCGTCTCGAGCCTCACCCTGGCCGACGGAGTCGAGGTCGACACCTCACTCCCCACCTATTCCGGAGTCGATGGAGTCAGCGGCAACATCAAGAGTGTCGGCAGCGACACCATGAACAACCTCATGGCCCTGTGGGCCGAAGAGTTCAAGGGTTTCTATCCCAACGTCGCGGTCGAAATCGAGGGCAAGGGCTCCGGCACCGCGCCCCCGGCGCTGATCGAAGGCACGGCCACGTTCGGCCCCATGAGCCGCGACATGAAGCCCGGCGAAATGGACGAGTTCCAGGGCCGTTTCGGCTACAAGCCGGTCCAGCTCGCCACCAGCATCGACATGCTGGCGGTCTACGTCCACAAGGACAATCCGATTCGCGGCCTCAGCCTGCAGCAGGTCGATGCCATCTTCTCGAAGACCCGCAAGGGCGGCTTCGCCACCGACATCAAGACCTGGGGCGACCTCGGCCTGACCGGCGAGTGGAAGAACCGACCGATCACGATGTACGGACGCAACTCGGCCTCCGGCACCTACGGCTTCTTCAAGGACAACGCGCTCTTCAAGGGCGACTACAAGGACTCCGTCAAGGAACAGGCCGGCAGCTCTGCGGTAGTGTCGTCGGTGGCCAGTGACATCGGCGGCATCGGCTACAGCGGCATCGGCTACAAGACGGCCGACGTTCGCGCCCTGCCGCTCGCCCAGTCGGGCACCAACATGGTCGATGCGACTCCGGAGAACGCCTACACCAACCAGTACCCACTGGCCCGCTTCCTCTGGCTTTCCGTCAACTACAAGCCGGGCAGCCAGCTCGATCCCCTCCGTCGTGAGTTCATCAAGCTGGTCTTCAGCCGACAGGGCCAGCAGGTGGTCGTCAAGGACGGCTACTTCCCGGTGGTTTCTGCGCTCGCCAAGCGCGAGCTCGCCAAAGTCGGCCTCTAGTCCCTCCAGCCAGGATCCTTCTACCCAGCGGGTGTCGCAAATGCTGCGGCACCCGCTCTTCATCTGCGAAGATCGATAGGAAGTACCGAACCCATGTCTGAAGGCAGCTACACCGGTTGGCAACGCTCTCGCAAGACCCCGAGGCGGGTCCAGATCGCCGAGCGTCTCGCCCGCACCCTGATCGCCACCGGCGGACTGGGGACGATCGCCGCCGTCTTTCTCATCATGGCCTTCCTGGTCTGGGTCGTCGCCCCCCTCTTCGGAGTAGGCCACCTCGAAGACGTCTCGGAGTCCCGGCTTTCGGAGCCCCGGGCGCCAGAAACCGAGACGACACTCTGGGAGCAATCGAGAGTCATCGCCACTGGCACCGACGAACTCCAGCTGATGTCCTGGATCCTCTACCGTGACGGCCTTCTCAGGGTCGTCGAAACCCAGGACGGCACGACGATCAGCGAACGGCGACTGTTCGAGGATTCCACGCCCACATCCTGGGCCTTCAACCCCGACGACAGCCGCTGTGCCTTCGGCTTTGCGGACGGATCGATTCGTAGCGGACGGATCGATTTCGCCTTCGAGTTCCTCGAGGCGAGCGCCATGCCGACCGAACTGCGCAGCCTCGAACCCGGACAGTCGGCCCGCTACCGCGACGGCATGGTGCGGGTCATCCCCGGAGGTCAGTTCCACTATCAATCACCGCTCGCCGAGTTCGGCGAAGCCATTCCGACCGGAGAGAGCGCAGTCCTCGGAATCGACATCAGCGTGACCAACAACGGCAACTCCTACGCCGCGTTCTTCGAAGACGGCAGCCTGGCCGTGTTCGTCGAAGACGTCCGACTGAACATGATGACCGGCGAGGAGCAGGTCTCGCTCGAGCGCATCGCCCTTCCCTTCGTGCCCTCCGCTCGACGAGGCCTGCCTGGACTTCGTCGCCATCACGGGCATCGGGACCAAGGTCTTCCTCGCCTGGGAGGACGGTTTCATCCAGCGTTTCGATCTCGTCGACCCGAGCCAGCCCAGAATGGTCGAAACCCTGCAGGCAACTCCCGGCGATGCCTCGATCACCGCAGTGTCCTTCCTGATCGGCAAGACCACCCTCCTGATCGGCGACTCACGAGGTCAGACCACCGCCTGGTTCCTCACCAAGCCCGACGACGCGGGCACCCTCGATGGCGCGGTCATGGAAGCCGGCCACGTCATGCTCGGCCCCGAGGCAGCCGTCAGTGCGCTGGCCCCGTCGAGACGAAGCCGCCTGGTCGCCGCCGGATACGACTCTGGCGAGATCCGCATCTTCCACGTCACCACCGACCAGCTCCTGTCGGTCGGAACCCTGGGCGAGTCCCAGGTCGAGGCTCTCGCCCTGTCGCCTCGCGAGGACGGGGTTCTCGCCTTCTCCCGACAGTCTTCGCGCCACTGGCACTTCGACCCGGGCTATCCCGAAGTCACGCTCTCGTCCCTGTTCTCGAAGGTCTGGTACGAGGGCTATCCGGAACCCGCGCACGTCTGGCAGTCGACCGGCGGCAGCGACGACTTCGAACCCAAGCTCGGCCTCTACCCGCTGATCTTCGGCACTCTCAAGGCGACTCTCTACTCGATCCTCATCGCCGCCCCGATCGCGCTGCTGGCCGCCATCTACACCTCCGAGTTCATGGACCCAAAACTGCGCTCGTCGGTCAAGTCGTTGATCGAGATGATGGCCAGTCTGCCGAGCGTGGTACTCGGTTTCCTGGCCGCCCTGGTGATCGCGCCCTTCGTCCAGGACGTCATCACCGTCGTACTCGCAGCCTTCGCGACGGTACCCCTCGCCTTCCTGCTGGGCGCCCGTCTGTGGCAGTTGCTGCCGACCCGTCGCGCGATCCTGTGGTCCGGCTGGCCGCGCCTCGCCGCCATCACGCTGGCGGTGCCGCTCGGCCTTCTGGGCGCCGTGGTGCTGGCCCCGGTGATCGAGTCGGCGTTCTTCGCCGGTGACCTCAAGCGCTGGCTCGACGGAGGCATCGGCACGGGCACCGGCGGCTGGAGATTCCTGTTGCTCCCCTTCAGCGCGCTGGTCGTTGCCGTCGTCTACACCCGAACGGTCGGCCCCTGGATTCGCAGGATCTCGATGGACTGGACCCGGTCGCGCTGTGCCATCGCCGATCTGCTGTCCTTCGCGGCCACCCTCCTGGCGGTTCTCGCGCTCACCTGGGTCGCCGCCGCGGCGCTCGGAGGACTCGGCCTCGATCCGCGCGGCGGCATCCTCGACACCTACGCCCAACGCAACGCCCTGGTCGTCGGCTTCGTCATGGGTTTCGCCGTCGTCCCGATCATCTACACCCTGGCCGAAGACGCTCTCGCCAGCGTGCCCCTGGCGCTCAAGGAGGGCTCCCTGGGAACCGGCGCCACTCCCTGGCAGACCGCCTGGCGAATCGTCATCCCGACCGCGATGAGCGGACTCTTCGGGGCGTTGATGGTCGGCCTCGGCCGCGCCGTCGGCGAAACCATGATCGTGCTGATGGCGGCCGGCAACACGCCGATCATGGACTGGAACGCCTTCAACGGCTTCAGGACCCTGAGCGCCAACATCGCCGTCGAGCTCCCCGAAGCCGTGCGCGATTCGACCCACTACCGGACGCTCTTTCTCGCCGCCCTCGTTCTCTTCGCGCTCACCTTCATCATCAACACCTTCGCGGAAGGGGTTCGCCGTATCTCTCGACGGCGATCGGCAGATCTGTGACCCAACCCAACTCCTCGACTCGGCGCACCGGAAGTCGACGCCGCTCCTCGCTGTTCTCACGCGGCGAGCCCCTCGTCTGGATCGCGGGCGGCGCCCTGGTGATCTGCCTCATCATGATCTCGAGCCTTCTCCTGCTCGTGGTCACGCGCGGCCTGGCGACCTTCTGGCCCGATCCCCTGCCTCACTTCCAGACCTTCGATTCGCGCATGCTGATGGGCGAGGAGACTCGCACCGAAGTCTACGCGCCGTCTCCGGAGACGCTCGAGGCGCTGCCCGACTTCGCTCGACGGGAGGCCCAGGAGGCAGCCGCAGCCAACGACGGCAAACTGCGCCGACGCCTGATCCGGACGGGTAACTACGACCTCACCAACACTCACTTCCAGTGGGTCGGGGATCAGGAGATCGCCGAGGAGACCTTCCCGGAGTGGGCCCTGGTCGTCGAGCGTCTGACCTGGGGGCGCTTCTACGGCTTCCCCGAGGAGTTCCGGATCGACGGCGAAGTCACGGCGAGCGAGCCGCAGGACGTCTGGAAGGCCTTTCAGGAGCACCACTCGGACGCCCGTCGGCGTCGGCGCGAGCAGAAGGATCTCGAGGAGCACGACATCGGCAGGCTCAGCGCCCGTCTCGAGGCCGGTCGCCTGGCGGTCCGCAAGCAGGAGCTCGACCACGGCTCCGACTCCGAAGAGGCGCTGGCGGCGCAGCGAGAGTACGAGCGACTCGAGGCCGAGACCGAGGCAGAGTTCCGACGCATCGGAGAACAGATCCGCGACCTCAAGGAGGAGAACGAGCGTTTCGTGCTGGTCTTGAGATCGGCCGCCGGCGCCCAGAAGAGCCTGCCCCTGGCAGAGATCGTTCGCGCCTATCCGGCCAACCAACTGACATGGCCGCGCCAGGCGGCGATCTACGCTCAGCGCTGGGTCGAGTTCCTGTTCGACGAGCCCCGCGAGGCCAACAGCGAGGGAGGGGTGTTCCCCGCCATCTTCGGAACCGTGGTGATGACCCTGATCATGTCCATCCTGGTGGTTCCCTTCGGCGTGCTCGCCGCCCTCTACCTGCGCGAGTACGCACGACAGGGCGCCCTGGTCAGCATCGTCAGGATCGCCGTCAACAATCTCGCTGGGGTACCCAGCATCGTGTTCGGCGTCTTCGGGCTGGGATTCTTCTGCTACATCTTCGGAGCCTCGATCGACCAGCTCCTCTTCTCCGCCAATCTGCCCAACCCGACCTACGGCAAGGGCGGGATCCTGTGGGCATCGCTGACTCTCGCGCTGCTGACTCTCCCCGTCGTGATCGTCGCCACCGAGGAAGCCCTCGCCGCCGTCCCCAACTCGATGCGGGAGGGCTCCTACGCCTGTGGCGCCAGCAAGTGGCAGACGATCCAGCGCATCGTCCTGCCGCGCGCCATGCCCGGCATCATGACCGGCATGATCCTCGCGATCGCCCGTGGCGCCGGTGAAGTCGCTCCCCTCATGCTCGTCGGCGCCGTCAAGCTCGCACCCAAGCTGCCCTTCGACCTGACGGCTCCCTTCATCCACCCGGAACGCAGCTTCATGCATCTCGGCTTCCACATCTACGATCTCGGTTTCCAGAGCCAGAACAGCGAAGCCGCAAAGCCCATGGTTTTCACGACGACCTTTCTCCTGATCGGAATCGTCGTCCTCCTCAACATCGTCGCAGTCCGAGTTCGAGACCGGCTGCGTCGCAACTTCGAAATGGGGTAGTTCATGCACTCGCGACCCGCAGCGAACGCCGCTTCAGACGACACACCGCCGTCGATCGACGAAGAGGAAGCGATCGAGATCCTCACCGACCGAAAATCGGAACTCTTCGATGTGGTTTCGAACAACGAGCCTTTCGAGACCTGTACGCATGAGGCCCTGACGGGTGCCGACGCCCTTCTCGAGATCGACGATTTCGACCTCTGGTATGGCGACAAGCAGGCGATCTACAAGAACTCGATGGTCGTACCCCGAGGCAAGGTCACCGCCCTGATCGGACCCTCCGGATGCGGCAAGTCGACCCTGCTGCGATCGGTCAACCGCATGAACGACCTGATTCCCTCGGTTCGGGTCGGGGGCGAGATGCGGCTCAACGGCGACCCGATCTACGCCCCCGGCACGGACGTCATTCAACTTCGCAAGCGGATCGGGATGGTGTTCCAGAAACCCAACCCCTTTCCGATGTCGATCTACGAGAACGTCGTCTACTCACTGCGCATCGACGGGGTCCGCGATCGCGCACTGTGCGACGAGATCTGCGAGAAGAGCCTGCGCGGCGCCGCTCTGTGGGACGAGGTCAAGGATCGCCTCGGCGAGAGCGCCCTGCGCCTCAGCGGCGGTCAACAGCAACGCCTGTGCATCGCGCGCGCCATCGCCGGTGAACCGGAGGTCCTGCTGCTCGACGAACCCTGCTCCGCCCTCGACCCGATCGCCACCGCCCGAATCGAGGAGCTGCTGCAGGACATGGCGGGCGACTACACGCTGCTGATGGTCACCCACAACATGCAGCAGGCCTCGCGCTCGAGCGACTTCACGGCGTTCATGTACCTTGGAAGACTGGTCGAGTACGGACCGACCGAAGACATCTTCCTGAAGCCCCGACTGGAAGAGACCGAGGACTACGTCACCGGCCGCTTCGGATAGGCGCGGCCGACCATGCAGCGAAGGAGATTCCGTGCATGAAATTCAGGTCAGTTCCGCTTCGAGCTTGCGCTACCCCAGAAGCCAGAGCCATGATGATGCTGTCGAGTCCAACCCCGGTTTCCGGGCTTCCGTCATGAAGCACCGAGTCCTGATCGTCGAAGACGAAACCGATCTGCTCGAGACCGTCGCCTTCGCGCTCGAGAGAGACGGTCTCGAAGCGATCCGCTCGACCAATGGCGAGGAGGCCCTGCGTCTGGTTCGCCAACACAAGCCCGACCTGGTCCTTCTCGACCTCATGCTGCCCGGGCTCGACGGCCTCGAGGTCTGCCGTCGCCTGCGTTCGTCCGAAGACACGGCCCGCATCCCGGTGATCATGATGACCGCCAAGGCCGAAGAGACCGACGCGGTCATCGGACTCGGAATCGGCGCCGACGACTACGTCCGCAAACCCTTCGGATTGAAGGAACTGGTCGCACGCGTCCGCTCGCTGCTGCGACGAACTCGTGAACCCTCCGACGTTGCACCGCGGGCGGTTCGGGTCGACGATCTCGAGGTCGACCCTGCCCGTCACGAGGTGCGCCTCGAGGGACAGTCCATTCCCTGTACGGCCACCGAGTTCCGCCTTCTCTACCATCTGGTGCGGAACGTCGGCAGGGTCTACTCCCGCGCTCAACTGCTCGAAAGCGTGGTCGGAGACGACGTCATCGTGGTCGAGCGCAACATCGACGTCCACGTGTCGGCACTGCGCCGCAAGCTCGGCGACTACGGCGATCGCATCGAAACGATCCGGGGCGTCGGCTACAAGTTCACGGAGGCCTGAGCGTGCGACTGCGTTGGGCCACCAAGGTCGCTCTCGGCGCGATGATCCCCGCGATCGTCGGACTCGGGATCTTTGCGGCTCTCGCCCTGAGACAGGTGAGGAACGTCACCGCCGACCGCATCGAAGGCGACCTCCTCACCCAGGTGCAGATCCTGGCCAACGCGCTCCCCGCCGAGGAACTCGACCGGCCCGACCTCTCGAGTCATCTAGCCATCCTGGCCGAGGCCGCCGAGGCGCGAATCACCCTGATCGCCGCCGACGGCACCGTCCTGGTCGACACCGACGTGGAAGACGTCTCGGCGCTGGAGAACCATGCCAATCGGCCCGAGGTGCTGAAAGCGCGAGGGCAGGGCGCGGCAAGCCAGCGCCGGACCTCGCGGACGGTCGATCGGGAGCTCCTCTACGCCGCCGCCGTGCTTCCGGGCACCGACGTCATCGTTCGTCTGGCGCGCGACGTCAGCGGCATCGAGAGCGAACTGGCGCGCCCGACGGAGAACTTCTGGCGCGTCGCACTGATCGTCCTGGTCCTGGGGGCCGGCGCCTCCGTCCTGCTCGCCCGCCTCCTCACCCGCCCGGTCGTCGAACTCACCGCGACCGCTCAGCGGGTCGAGGCCGGAGATCTCCACGCCCGGGCGACCGAGTACGGCAAGGACGAACTCGGAGACCTCGCCCGGGCCTTCAACGAGATGACCGCCAAGCTTCGCAACTCGGTCGCCGGCGCCCAGAGCGAGGCAGCGCGCCTGACCATCATCCTCGAAACCATGGACGAGGGCGTGGTTGCCGTCAACGATGCCGAGCGGATCTCCTTCCTCAACGCCGCGGCACGCAGAATCCTCGGTCTCGAGGACGACGCCTACGCGGGGCGCAGCTTCTACGATCTGGTTCGTGAACCCCAGATCCTGGCAGCGATCCAGATGGCCGCCGATCGCTCGGAAGCGATCGAAGCCGAGATCCACCACGAAGGCCCTCCACGACGCCTCATCGGCATCCGTGCGGCCCCGGTCGGCGAAACGGCCCGGGGGGTCATCCTGGTCCTGCGTGACATGTCGGAGATGCGTCGGCTCGAAAGGATGCGATCCGACTTCGTATCGAACGTCAGTCACGAACTCAGGACGCCGCTCGCGACGATCGCCGCCGCCACGGAAACCCTGCAGGGGTTGACCGAAACCCAGAACCCCGAAACCTCGAAGCGGTTCCTCGAGATGATCGCAAGGAGCGTCCACCGCCTCGAAGCCCTCCTCAACGACATTCTCGATCTCTCTCGACTCGAGTCCCGGCCCGAAACGCTCGAAGTCGAAGTCATCGACTTCGCGGGGGTTGCCCGATCGGCCTGCGAGGATCTCGCCAATCGCGCCAAGCGCGCCGACATCCGATTGACGTGTTCGGCTCCCCACCAGACGATGATCCAGGGAGATGCCCGAGCCGTGCATCGGGTGGTCGACAACCTGGTCGTGAACGCCCTCAACTACACTCCTGCCGGCGGCGAGGTCAGCGTCGAGGTGCGGGCCGAGGACGGAGTCGCCAGGATGACGGTCACCGACACCGGCATCGGGATCCCGGCAGACAGCCTCGAACGGATCTTCGAGCGTTTCTATCGCGTCGACAAGGCCCGCTCCCGCTCTGCCGGCGGCACGGGCCTCGGACTGGCCATCACCAAACACGCCATCGGACTCCATCGCGGCACCATCGAGGTGCGCAGCGAGGTCGGCCGAGGCACCACCTTCACCGTACGGATTCCCCTGATTCCACAACCCGTTGGAGTCGAGCGGACGAAAGAGAGCATCTGATGAAACGACACTTCCTTCGCGAAGTCGAACAACTCATGCGCGACGTCCTCGTCATGGGAGGCCTCGCCCAGACAGCGGTCGACTCGGCCGCCAGGGCCTTCCTCGAAGGCGACACCGAGACGGCCCAGCGCGTCATCAAGGGCGACCTGCAACTGAACGACCTCGAGTTGGAGATCGAGGAAGACGTGCTGAAGATCCTGGCGCTCTACGCTCCGAGAGCCGGAGACCTGCGCGCCGTCGTAGGGGCCATCAAGGCCACCAACGAACTCGACAAGAGCTGAAGTTCTTCTACAACCCTGAGCGGGCCGGGCATCAGCGACCCTGCACCGGCTGCCTACAACGCTGGCATCGATGCCGCGCATAGTGCGCTTCGTGGTGCCGATTCCGTACCTCATCGTCGACGGCGAGTACGCAGTTGCGCTGCTGCTGTTCGTCATCGCGGGAGGCTCCGACGGCATCGACGGCTACCTGGCGGTTCGCTTCAACTGGCAAACCCGCTTTGGCGCATTGCTCGATCCCGTTGCCGATAAACTGCTGGTTTCCGGCATGTTCATCACGCTGGCCTGGCAGGGTTTGTTGCCGGTCTGGCTTGCGGCTGTCGTCATTCTCCGCGACCTGGTCATTTTTGTCGGAGCGCTCGTATATCATTTCCTGATCGAACCGGTGCAGGGCGAGCCGAGTCGCATCAGTAAATTGAACACCGCCCTGCAGTTGCTGTTTCTGCTGTTTGTTTTGAGCCGCGCGGGCTTTGCCTGGCCGCAGCAGATTTCACTGACCACGCTGGGGGCTGCGGTGCTCGTTACCGCAGTCATCAGTGGCGTGGACTACGTGTTGCGCTGGTCCGATCGTGCAAGAAAGAGGGCATAAGTGATGGGGAACGACGTACGTTTTAACTGGCTGATTGCGATCGCACTCGGTGGCTGGCTGATGTTCCTGCTGGCGCCGGTCCTGACGCCGTTCGTGGCGTCGGCGCTGCTGGCGTATATCGGCGATCCACTGGCGGACCGCCTGGAACGACTAAAGATGCCGCGCACGCTGGCTGTGGTGATCGTGTTCCTGCTGACCTTCCTGATGCTGGCGCTGATCGTCGTGCTCATTGGGCCGCTGATCGACAAGCAGGTTTCTGAATTGCTGGCGGCGTTGCCGGAAATTGTCGCCAGGGCGGAGCAGGTCTGGATGCCGAACGCCTTCGAACTGCTCAATATTGACGCTGGCGACGACGTCGGCCTGGGCGCCTTCTTCGAACGCTATGCCGATACCGTCAGCAGCTGGAGTGGCAAGGTGCTGTTATCGGTCACCAAGTCGGGCGGCGTCGTTGCTTGCTGCCGTGCTGAGCCTGTTCCTGATACCGATTATCACGTTCTACCTGCTGCGCGACTGGGACGTTATCATCAATCATCTCGGTGCGCTGGTTCCGACAGCCAGCGCGAAACGGTATTCCAGCTGGCCAGCGAGTCTGACGACGTGCTCGGGGCGTTTCTGCGCGGCCAGATTCTCGTGATGATGGTTTCTGGCGTTCATCTATTCGCTCGGCCTCAGCCTCTCGGAGTCGAGTTCGCGCTGGCGATCGGCGTTGTGTCGGGGCTGATCAGTTTTGTACCCTACCTTGGTTTCGTCTTCGGTATCGGCCTTGCCGGGCTGGTCGTGGCGCTGGAGCCGAATCCGCTGTGGCCAATGGTCGGCGTCATCGCGACATTCTCGATCGCGCAGTTCATTGAAGGTTCCTTGCTGACGCCGAAGCTGGTCGGCGATCGTATCGGCCTGCACCCCGTTATCGTCATTTTCGCCGTGGCGCCGGTGGCCAGCTATTCGGTTTCTTCGGCATCCTCCTGGCGCTGCCGGCGGCCGTCCGGTCGGTCATCGTGCGCTTCGCCTACGACCGGTACCTGCGGGAACATCCCGATGTATCGCTGCCGACGGATGACTGATGGCTCAGATGGCGCTGCCTTTGCAGCTGGCTGATCACGCGGTATTTGCCAGTTTTCTCGCCAGTGGTAACGAGCCACTGGTCGCTACGCTTAAGGACCTCGCGGACGGCAATGGAGCAGGCTGCTGTGTGTGGGGAGCACACGCAACCGGCAAGACGCACCTGCTGCAGGCGATGTGTGACGCGCCGGTGATCGCTCGGTGTACGTGCCCCTCGCACATGCTGTTCGAGGCCGGGCCTGCCGTTATCGACGGGCTGGCACAGCGCGCGAGCTGGTGTGCCTCGATGACATCGATGCCATCGCCGGGGACGCCGCCTGGGAGCAGGCACTATTTCACCTGTTGCACACCGATTCTGCGAGCACGATGGACAACTGCTCGTCGGCGGCGATGGCGCCTCGCGAGAGTGCCGTGCAGCTCGCAGACCTTGAAAGCCGAATGTCACGATTGCCGGTATTCCAGTTGCACACCCTTGACGAGCAGCAGCGCGCACAGGCGCTCAAGCTGCGCGCAGGACACCGCGGTCTGGAGCTGCCGGACAAGACTGCGGCACTACCTTCTCGAGCGAAGTCGGCGCGACATGGCGAGTCTCTACGAGTTACTCGACCGGCTGGACCTTGCCGCCTTGCAGGCGCAGCGAAAACTGACCGTGCCGTTTGTCAGCGATGTACTCAGAAAAGCAGGCTGGACCAGGGTCCCCAGCTTGATGGCGGTGTCCGGCGACGCGCACCCAGCGCTCGCAGCGATCTCGATCTCGTCAGCCGATAACGCATCTGGCGGTCACGGCTTCCAGCTGACGGGTCGCGGCCGTAGGGGGTGCCGCCCGCCGTTGTTCGCGAGATAGCGCCGGTTCCGCCGTACGGCACGCCGACGTGCAGCATGCCGTGATGCAGCACTGGGAGCGCCATGGACAGCAGCGTCGATTCCTGGCCGCCGTGCACGGAACCCGTCGACGCGAACACCGCCGCCGGCTTGCCGACGAGCGCGCCGACCTTCAGCCACTCGTTCAGCGTACCGTCGATGAAGTACTTCATCGCCGCGGCCATGTTGCCGAAGCGGCCCGGGCTGCCCATGATGATTCCCGCGCACGACGCAAAGTCCTCTGCGATGGCGTAGGGCGGGCCGGCATCCGGAATGTCGTCGATAACGGCCTCCGCCTGAGACGAGACTTTGGGCACGGTGCGCAAGCGTGCCGAGGCGCCCTTGACAGAATCGACGCCAACGCAGATTTCCCGTGCAAGCGATTCAGTCGCGCCATGCAGCGAGTAGTAAAGTACCAGTACCTCAGCCATTACCCGATGATCCCAAGCACGTTTTCAGGCGGTCGCCCGATGACTGCCTTGCCGGTGTCTTCGTTGACCACGATCGGCCGCTGCAAGACCTTCGGGTGCGCGGCAATCCAGGCGGCCAGCGCGTCGTTGTTCTTCAGGTCCGGTCGATCGGTCGCCTCCTTGTAGTCGCTTTCAGCGCTGCGCACGAGCGACACAACAGCAACCCCCAGGCTGGCGGCAAGCCCGGCAATTGTTGCCCCGGAAGGCGTGTCCTTTAAGTACTCGACGACGTGGGGCGTTACGCCAGCTTCTTCAATTAGCGCTAATGTCTGTCTCGATTTCGAACAGCGCGGATTGTGGTAAATGGTAATCGTCATGAATTGCTCTCGCAGGGACTCTGGTTTGGCCAGCGCGAACTCTAGCAGCCTCGTTGCCACCCGTCAGCGACCAGCACACTTGCTTGACGGCGCAGCACGCTGCTTGGTAGCGTTGCCCGGCTACTTTACAAAAATAAGAGCCGTGCCAAAACCTGAACTGAAAATCTGGCTGCAAAGCGCCCTGGTGGCTTTGCTCGTTACCCTTTCCGGCTGCGAAACCGCGCCTCCTGTGCAGGAGATGAGCGACGCACGCCAGGCAATTGCGGTTGCCCGGGAAGCGGGCGCGGCCGATTTGGCGACGGAAGCGCTGCAGGAGGCGGAGACCTACCTGCTGAGCGCGGAGCGCAAACTCACGGAAAAGGACTACCTGAGAGCACGGCGCGATGCGCTGGAAGCCAAGTCCAAAGCGCTCTCAGCGCTGAAAACGGCCGAAAAGTCCAAGTCAGCCAACTAGGCCTGGAAAACCACTTCTTGACAGCTTGGTGATGACCTTGTTGGGGTATTTGCGCTTGCCCAGGCTGCCGTTGTAGCGCCCGAGTGCCCGCCGCAGATCGCCGTTCTCCATGTCGAGGTAATACTTCAGAATCCGGCAGCCCAGGAGAACATTGAGGCGGATATCGAACAGCACGTTCTTGTCGTCGTGGCCGAGCTCGTTCACCCAGAACGGCATGATCTGCATCAGGCCGAGCGCGCTCGCGGATGAAATCGCGTAGCGGTCGAAATTGCTTTCGACATCGATTACCGCAAGCACGAGTTCCGGCGCAGCTCGCCACGCGCGTAGCTTCGTGATGCACGATCATCAGGATTTCGATGCGCTCATCGAGATCGGGGACCTGTCGCGCGAGACGCCGCGACATGTCGCTGAGCCAGACCTCGGCGGCAAAGCGGTCCTCGAAGCTGGACGCACCGTCGGCGGCACGGCGGCGACTCACGTATTTCGCGGAAGGCGTGGATCGGCACCGGTACGCCCGTCGAAGGGCCGAACCCTGACCCGCAACAGGCATGGCAGCAAGTGCTTAATCGTAAGGCGGCGATTGCCAAAACGCCGTGCCAAGATGCGCGCGCCTGCGGCCTTTGGCGTAAGCAGCGCCGCAGTTTGGCGTGAGGCTCCAGGAGCTGTGCACGGCGATCAGGTGCGCGATTCGCGTCGCGGCGCTTGCGGTATTCGACTTGTCCCTCGTCCCAGGCTTTCTCGGCGACCACGACTCGATGCGGGATGCCGAGCAGATCTGCATCAGCGAACTTGAAGCCGGGACGTTGCGCCCGATCGTCGAGGAAGCACGTCTAGGCCAGCCGCCTGCAGGTCGTTGTAGAGCTGGTCGGCTGCCTCCCGGACGCGATGGGATTTGTCCATATTGATGGGTATCAGCACAACGTCAAAAGGAGCGATTGCCTGAGGCCAGATAATACCTCGGTCATCGTGATTCTGCTCGATGGCGGCCGCGACCACTCGGGTCACGCCAATGCCGTAGCAGCCCATCTGCATCGCGCAGCTCTTGCCGTCTTTATCGAGCACGGTCGCGTCCATGGAGTCACTGTATTTGCTTCCGAGCTGAAAGATGTGACCGACTTCAATTCCTCGGGCAATACTCAGTGCGCCGCCACCGGACGGGCTCGGATCGCCGGCCACGGCATTGCGTAGGTCCGCATGGCGCGGTAGCGGTAGATCGCGTTCCCAGTTCACGCCGCGAAAGTGATGATCCGTACGGTTCGCGCCGCAGATGAAGTCGGCCAAGGCGGCGCGTCGCGATCGGCGAAATAAGCGGCAGCTCGAGACCGATTGGCCCCGCGAAGCCGGGTTCCGCGCCCGTGCGCGCGAATGGCCTCTGCGTCCGAGCCATGCGTCAGAGGTGAGCCGACGCCCGGGAGCGCTCGGCCTTGACCGCGTTGAGTTCGTGATCGCCGCGCAGCAGCATCAGCGCGACCGGGTACTCGTCACTGCCGGCGACGAGGAGCGTCTTCAGGGTCTGCTCGGGCGTCACGCCGAAGAACGCGCAGAGTTCCTCGATGCTGCGCACGTTCGGCGTGCTGACGAGTTCGCAGGCTTCGGTCGCGGCGGGCCGTGTCGCCCTGGCGGACGTCTGCGCGCGGCCAGTCTCGATGTTCGCGGCGAAGTCCGTCGGCTTCGCAGTAGGCGATGGCGTCTTCGCCGGAGTCCGCAAGGACGTGGAATTCCTGCGATCGACTGCCGCCGATCTCGCCGCTGTCGGCATCGACCACGCGGAACTCCAGCTGCGAGGCGCGCGAAGATTCGCGAGTAGGCGTCCTGCATGCGGTTGTACTCGCTGCACAGCGATCGTCGTCGAGGTGGAAGGAGTAGGCGTCCTTCATGATGAACTCGCGCGCGCGCATCACGCCGAAGCGCGGCCGGATCTCGTCGCGGAACTTGGTCTGGATCTGGTAGTAGTTCACCGGCAGCTGCTTGTAGCTGCGCAGCTCGCGGCGCGCAATGTCGGTGATGACTTCTTCGTGGGTCGGGCCGAAGCAGAATTCGCGCTCGTGGCGGTCCTTGATGCGCAGCAGCAGCGGGCCGTATTGGTCCCAGCGGCCAGGACTCCTCCCAGAGTTCTGCGGGCTGCACGGCCGGCATCAGCAACTCGAGCGCGCCCGCGCGATTCATCTCCTCGCGCACGATGGCTCGACCTTGCGCAGGACCCGCAGGCCCATCGGCATCCAGGTGAACAGGCCCGATGCCAGGCGGCGGATCAGGCCGGCGCGCAGCATGAGCTGGTGGCTGATGACTTCGGCCTCGGCCGGTACTTCCTTGAGTGTTGTCAGCCGAATTGTGAAAACGCATTGCATATTCCCGCTAGCAAATGCAAGGCGCGTATTCTAGCGTGAAACGCGCGCGATGGAGAAAACGTATTGCTCGTCCGGGCAAGCTGGTCGGATTGTCGCCGTCATTGAGTCGCAGGGACCCTGAAAATTTGCAAGGTCGACGCAACCCATTTGTTGCCCGGAGGGCATACCGTTCCTGTCGCTCTCTTGCCGTCGCGATTCTCTCGTGGCGCGCTACCACGAATACCTCGGTCTCATCTGGTTCGCCGCCGCCGTCGCACTGTTTGCCGTGCTGTTCCTGATCTTCCGCGACCCACGTCGCCGGATCCCGGCCGTACCGCTCGGCATGGTCAGTCCGGTCGACGGTAAGGTGGTCGCACGGTCGACCTCGCTCGACAGAGGGTGTCCTGCAGGGCGAGGCGCATCGTATCGTGATCCGGGTCAATGCGCTCGGCACCTACACGGCACGCTGCCCGATCGAGGGCAAAATCATGGACTCTGCAACTCATCGCGGACGAGCAGACGATTGAATATCCGACGAATGCGCTCTGGGTTCAGACCGACGAGGGCGACGACGTCGTCCTGCAGTTCAGCTGGTTATCGTTTCGGCCTGGCGCCGCGCTCCTTCGTGCGCTTCGGCGAGCGGCTCGGGCAGGGCAGCGCTGCGCCTACCTGCGCCTGACCCGTTTCGCCGAAGTCATGTGCCGATCGACAGCAAGGTGCTGGTGGAACCCGGCCAGGAAGTCGTCGCGGGGCAGGACCTGCTGGCCAAGGTGACCGTGCCACCCCTGATGTCTTCGCATGCCCTGGCAATCCACCTGATGAATCTCAACGAACAAGAACGACGCGCCTACCTCGAGGCGATGGGCATCGATGTCTGGGTGCCGCGCGATGAGCTGAGCACGACCTCGGTTGCCCGGGCCGCTGCGGTTGCCGACGCGGGCCTGCTCGGCTGGGACGAGCTGCGCGCGCGACCGTCGCCGGCCTGCACCCGCTGCGAACTTGCACGAGACCCGGACGCAGACGGTATTCGGCGTTGGCAACCCGAACGCGGACTGGATGATCATCGGCGAGGCGCCGGGCGCGGAGGAGGATCGCCGCGGTGAGCCGTTCGTCGGGCGGGCGGGCCAGTTGCTCGACCAGATGCTGCTCGCCATTGGGCATAGTCTCGCGACAGCGTGTTCATTGCCAACATCCTGAAGTGCCGGCCGCCGAACAATCGCGATCCGAAACCCGAAGAGGCCGCCGCCTGCCGCGGCTATCTCGAGCGCCAGATTGAGCTCGTGAATCAGCCGCGCATCATCCTCGCGGTTGGCAGGATCGCGGCGCAGAAGCTGCTGGCCACCGATGAACCGGTCGGGCGCATGCGCGGCAAGCGCCACAGTTTCGGCGACGTGCCCCTCGTCGTCACCTATCACCCGGCCTACCTGTTGCGCAGCCCGTCGCAAAAACGCAAGAGCTGGGATGATCTTTGCCTCGCGCGCAGCCGTGCAGGAGCTGCGTACATGATCACGCCGATGCAGGAGCCGCCCGTTGCAATGCGAGCGATGACGCACGAAGACCTGTCATTCGTGTCGGACATTGAGCGGCGCAGCTATGAATTCCCGTGGAGCCATGGTGTGTTTCGCGACTGCCTGCTGGCCGGCTACCAGTGCATCGTGCTGGATGCGCGGCGACAGTGTCGCGGGCTACGGCGTCCTGTCGATCGCGGCCGGTGAGGCGCACATTCTGAATATCTGTGCGTCGATCCGGAGTTTCGCTCGCACGGCTACGGCGCGCCTGCTCGATGAAATCCTGTTTCGTGCGCGCGCCGCGTCGGTGCGGAGAGTCTTTCTCGAAGTCCGACCGTCGAACGAAAGGCGCTCGCCCTGTACCGGAAGAAGGGCTTTCATCCAGATCGCGAACCGACCGGCGTATTACCAGGCGCACGACGGGCGTGAAGACGCGGCCGTTCTTTCCAAGAAACTGATCGAAGACTAGAACCGCTCAAGCCTCCCCATCCATGCCAATGACATTCAATCTGAAAGTCCCCAAGCGGCGGACCTTCGCGATCATCTCGCATCCCGACGCCGGCAAGACCACGCTGACGGAGAAGCTGCTGCTGTTCGGCGGCGCCATCAAGATGGCCGGCACGGTGAAGGGTCGCAAGGCGACGCGTCACGCGACCTCCGACTGGATGAAGCTGGAGCAGCAACGCGGCATCTCGATTACATCGTCGGTGATGCAGTTCCCGTATCGCGATTGCATCATCAATTTGCTCGATACGCCGGGCCACGAGGATTTTTCCGAGGATACCTATCGCACGCTGACCGCCGTCGATTCGGCGCTGATGGTGATCGACTGCGCCAAGGGCGTCGAGCAACGCACGATCAAGCTCATGGAGGTCTGTCGTCTGCGCGATACGCCGATCATGACCTTCATCAACAAGCTCGATCGCGAAGGTCGTGAGCCTATCGAACTGCTTGATGAGATTGAGGACGTCCTGCAGATCGAATGCACGCCAATGACCTGGCCGATCGGCATGGGCAGTTCGTTAAAAGGTGTGTACCACCTCGCACAGGATCGCATCTACCTGTACGACAAGGCGGGCCGCGGCGAAACGCGTCGCACGATCCGCGTCATCGACGGGCTCGATTCGCGCCGAGGCGACGAGTCCTCGGCGACGACGCGGATGATTTCCGCGAGGAGATCGAGCTGGTCCAGGGCGCGTGCCCGAGTTCGATCTCGAGGACTACCTGGCCGCGGCAGACGCCCGTCTTCTTCGGCTCGGCGATTTCGAATTTCGGCGTGCAGGAGTTGCTCGACGAGTTCGTGGAGCACGCGCCGGCGCCGCAGCCATCGCGAGAGCGACAGCGCGTGATGTCCGATCCGACTGAAGAGGCAAGCTGACCGGCTTCGTTTTCAAGATTCAGGCGAACATGGACCCGGGGCACCGCGATCGCATCGCTTTCATGCGGATTTGCTCGGGCGACTACCAGTCCGGCATGCAAGTTTCTGTCACGTGCGCTCGGCAAGGAGATGAAAATCCCCGATGCGATCACGTTCATGGCGGCCGATCGGCAGCACGCCGAGACGGCCTATGCCGGCGACATCATCGGCCTTGCACAACCACGGCACGATCAACATCGGCGACAGCTTTCAGCGAGGGCGAGACGATACAGTTCGCCGGCATCCCGAATTTCGCGCCGGAGATATTTCGCCGCGCGGTGCTGAAGGACCCCCTGCGTCTGAAGGCGTTGCAGAAAGGGCTCGCCACAGTTGTGCGAGGAGGGCGCAACGCAGCTGTTCAGGCCGTTGCGCAACAACGACCTGATCCTGGGTGCGGTCGGGCCGCTGCAGTTCGAAGTCGTTGCCCACCGACTGCGCGACGAATACAAGGTGGAGTGCCAGTTCGAGACGGTAAATGTCGCGACGGCACGCTGGGTCGAGTGCAGCGACCCGAAGATGCTGGCCGACTTCGAGAGGAAAGCGCACGACAACCTCGCGCTGGATCACGGCGACAGTCTGGTCTACATTGCCCCAACTAGAGTCAATCTAAGTCTGACGGAGGAACGCTGGCCGGACATCCGATTCCGCAAGACACGCGAGCACTGACGTGAATTAATCGCAGGAACGTGATTGCCTGGGCTCTCTACGACTGGGCGAATTCGGCATTTGCACTTGAGCGTGCTGGCGGTCCTTTCCCGCTGGTATTCTACCGTAGCCTACTGGAGTGTGGGCGATAGCGACGCCGATATCACGGCGCGGCTCGCGTGGATCACGTGCCGGCAAAGCGCTCGTGGTCTGCCTGACTGCGCCGGTGCTCGGGACCATTGCCGACGCAGGCGGCTATCGCAAACGCTTCCTGCTCGTGCTCGCGATCTTGGCGCGCGAACAACGGCGGCGCTTGGCCTGGTTGGCGAGGGCAGCTGGCCGCTGGCGCTGGCGTTTTACCTGGTCGCATCGGTCGGCTACTACTAGTTCGACTGTTTTTTACGACTCGCTGCTGATCGACGTGACTGAACCACGCAACTACGAGCTTCGTGTCGACGCTCGGTTTTCGCTCGGCTATCTCGGCGGTGCGCTGCTGCTCGCATTGCACACCTGTTCATGATGCTCGCACCGGACCGATTCGGCCTTGCGGACGCCGACGCCAGGCCATCACGCCTTCGCGTTCGTGTCGGTCGGTGCCTGGTGGGTCTGTTTCTGCGTGCCATTGATGCACTCCGTCCCGGAGCATCGCAGCCGGAGAGAGGCGGCGTGATCCAAGCGGCCTACGCAGGACTGCGGTCGACGATGCGGCGCATTGGCCGCTATCGCAACGTGGTCGTGTTCCTGATTGCCTACTGGCTCTACATCGGCGGCGTATTCACGGTCATCTTCATGGCCGTAGACTATGGGCGGCGACGGGCTCGGTTCGAACAGACCTGGTCATGGCACTGATGATCACCAATCGGAGGTTTCCCGGCGACCCTGCTGTACGGCTTTTCCTGGCAACTTCGGCTGGGGCAGGCCGAAGACTGCGGTGTTCGTTGCTCTCGGTATCTATCTTCGTGATGTCCGTCTGGGCGATGTTGATGCGGACGTCTGGCAGTTCTACGTCATGGCGGTGATCACTCGGTTGCGTGCAGGGTGGCGTGCAGGGTTTGAGTCGCTTCGCTGTATGCGACACTGATCCCGCCCGGATCAGCCCGGCGAGTTCGGCTTCTACAGCATGACCACGAAGTTCGCGCACGTCCTGGGGCCTCTCCTAGTCGCGTCGCCGCAACGCTGTCAGACGATCCGAAGTGGGTGCTTCTGTCGCTGATGCCGCTGTTCGTCGGTGGCGGCGTAGACTACTCGCTGTTGGTAAACAGGAACCGCTTGAACGTGACCGGAGAACCAACATGATCTGGCGTTGCCATGCACTGCTATTGATATTGCTGTCAGCAAACGCGCTGGCGGACTTTGATTCGCAATATTTGCAAGGGCTGGGAGACAGCCGCTACGAGAAGCTGTATTCCGAGGTCGTCGACCGCGATTTCCATATCTATGTGCAGCTGCCAGCATCGTACGCTGAGTCCGAGGAGGCGACCTATCCGGTGGTCTACATTCTGGACGTTGCCGGTTTCTTCCATTGTTTGCAGCCTTACGAGTCGCTATCTCCGCTTTGGTGAAGAGTTACCCGACGTGATCCTCGTCGGCATTTCGTACGGATCCAGTGATTTCGAATCCGGGAATTATCGCAGTACCGATTTCACGGCACCTTCGGAGGAACGCGAGTTCTGGGGCGGCGCCAAAGAGTTTCAAGCATTCCTTGAGACAGAGCTGCTGCCGCAAATAGAGAGCGACTATCGCGCCAGGGCGGACCGCAGAATCGTGTTTGGGCAATCACTCGGCGGGCAGTTTGTCCTGTTTTCTGCTTTGACTCGGCCGGACCTTTTTTGGGGGCATATCGCGAGCAACCCTGCGTTACACCGCAACCTGCCATTTTTCTTGCAGAATCATGCGGCGGCGGGAGACGCTGCGCCAACCGCCAGGGTTTTCTTTGCGAGCGGTACGCTCGACGATCCCAGTTTCCGACGACCGCCGGGCATGGATAGAACACTGAACGCTTTGGCGCACGACCGCACCCTGGTGGCGGCTAAAAACGATGGACCTTGAAGGGCACACGCACATGTCCGCACCGCCGGCGTCCTATCGCCAGGGTATGCTCTGGCTTTTCTCATCCGACGCAACACAGCAGCCATGACCAAACACGAATACGTCTTTATCGCCATTTCCGTCATCCTCGGTTTGGCGTTATCACGACTGCTCAATGCTGTCGCAGGAATTATCCGCGCGCACGAACGAGCTACCTATCACTGGTCGACAGCGCTGTGGGGCGTTGTCGTCATGTTGTTCATTCTGCAAATGTGGTGGGTCGGCTGGGAGCTTCGCGAGATTGATGACTGGACCATCATTGACTTCTTCGTGTTGGTCATTGGCGCCATTTTTGTTTACGGTTCTGCGGAGCTCGCCTTGCCAACAGAAGATTACGATATCTCTGACGATACCGAGCTTGACTTCATCCACCACAGTCGCACGTTCGGCCGATTTTCCGCACTGTCCATGCTCGGTTATTTTTGTGTCGGGCCGTACGTCAACATAACGATGTTTGGCAACCCCGTGATGCTGTCATTTCTGTTTCCTATCGTTGGTGGCGCGTTGATGCTGGCGATCGCACTCAAGCCAAAGTGGTTTGAGGTCCTTAGCGTGCTGTTCGCGATTTACGCGGCGAGCATTCTCTACCTGACGGCGTAAAGATGCGTATCCTCGTAGTCATCATTGCACTGCTCGCGTTTGGTGCGTGCGCGATTCAATCGCCGGCACGAAGTGCTAAACGTCGGGGAGACAACGGTGATCTACCTCATCGTAGAGCCCGGCTAAAATTCAGAAGCTAGTAATCAAGAGGGCGCACAATGCAGCTTGGAGCATTTTCAGTCAGCCTCGCGGTCAAGGACCTGCAGGCTTCACGGAGTTTCTACGAAAAGCTCGGTTTCGAGGTCATCGGCGGTGCTGCGGAACAAAATTTCCTGATCCTGCGCAATGGCGATCACGTTATCGGCCTGTTCCAGGGCATGTTCGACAAGAACATCCTGACGTTCAATCCCGGCTGGGATCAGCAGAGTCAGGACCTCGATTCGTTTACGGATGTGCGCGAACTGCAGCGCGAGTTGCGCCAGCGCGGGGTTGAGCTGATTCGTGAAGCCGATGAGGCGAGCGAAGGACCGGCGAGTATTACGCTGCTGGATCCCGACGGTAACCCGGTGCTAATCGACCAGCATCGCTAACACCCGGTCAGCATTCAGCCGGCCCTGGCGACTTCCTGCTGCAGCCTGCCAAGCGCGTCGTCGCCAGCGGGGCCGTAGCGCGCTTCCATGTACGCCGCCGTCACATCGCTAATAGATGCGGCCGATACCTTGCCGTGCTCGCCAGCGCGCACTGCGTAGCGCCGCGGCGTCTCGCCAACCTCGGGCTGCAGTCCGACCTTGCGCAGGAATCGATGGTAGAGAATGGACGCTGCGTCACGCGGTGGCGGCTGGTAGCGTCGGTATAACAGGTAGCTGATTAACAACACGATGCCGATAACGACGAACACCAGCGTCAGCAGCATCTTGCGCCAGCTCGGATCCGACATGCCGAGCAGGTTCATGAGTTTGTTCTGCGCCTCCGGGCCATAGCCCAGGATCCACTCGTCCCATTTCGCGTTGAGTACGTCGTAGGCCATCTCAACCTGGTAGCGCAGCGCGGATGGTGCGGTGAAGCCCCAGCTTTGACCGATGCCGTCCGACAGGGCCTCCGAAATGCCGTACTCGATTCGCTCAGGCGCTACCGCTGCGGTTGGGTCGACGCGTCGCCAGCCTTCTCCCTCGAACCAGACCTCAGTCCACGCATGCGCGTCTGACTGCCGCACGACCATATGGTCGCTCATCGGATTCATTTCGCCGCCCTGGTAGCCAAGCACCACGCGTGCGGGAACTTGCGCTGCGCGCATCATCACGGCGAAAGCCGACGCATAGTGCTCGCAGAAGCCACGTCGCGTTTCAAACAGAAAGTGATCGACCGGGTTGCTGCCTAACGGCGGCGGCTGCAGCGTGTAGAAGAATTCCTGATTGCGGAACATGTCGAGTACGGCGTTGACATAGTCTCTGTCGCTGCCGGCGGCGGCGCGCATGTCGATAGCCAACTGCATGGTGCGCTCATTGCCGCCCGGCGGCAGTTGTTCATACCAGCTGCGATAAAAAGACTTCAGCTCCGTGTCGGTGCGGTAGTCGGTGTAGGAGGTGACTTTATAGGACACCTTCTGATCAATGGGTGTGAACTTGACCAGCTGTTGCTGCGAGTCTCATGAAGGTGCTCTGCAGCGACCAGTATTGCGGCAACTCCAGGGCCAGCACCCAGCGTTGCGCTGTTGGCTCAAGTGTAATCTCGTACTCGATGGGGTCGCCGAGGTATTGCACCCGGTCAACAGCGGTCCTGTCGATGCCGGGTTCGCGGCCGGTCCAGGTGCGACCGCCGAATTCATGCAGTACCAGGCCGCGCCAGTAGCGGTCCCGAGGCGCGGGCACTGCGCCCTCGAAGCGCACGCGAAAGCGACTTCGTCGGACATTGACAGCGAACTGATGTCGCCCGGGCTCATCGTGTCGCTCAGACCGGTGGTGCCGCGACTGGTGTCGATTGGCACCGCCCAGAACGGCGAGGACATACGCGGGAACAGTACCCACATGGCGATCGCCAGCGGCGCGGCGTAGGCGATGCAGCCGGCCGCTGGTTGCAAGGCTGGCGCGGGGCGAGCCGTCGGTTCGGCAGACATCGCAGCCAGGCGGTCAGGATGAACAGGACACTGAGCCAAGCATGTAGGGCAGTGACCACAGATACTGTTCGCGCAACAGCGAGGACATCACGAGGAAAATGGAGATGAAGAGCAGCACGTACTGATCACGGCGCTTGCGCGTCTCGAGCAGTTTCAGCGATGCCATGATGGCCAGCAGCGCGGAGCCTGGTCCAACGCCGCTGATGGTTTCGTAGGTTGCCAGCACGCCGATGAAACAGGTGAACGCCAGGCAACGCCCGCAACCAGGTCGACGGCAGCGCTGCGCGGCGGTGTTCGATGACGACAGCGCGCCAGGTCCGCACAACGATGAAAATGCCGCAGTAATCCAGATCGGCAGGTACGGGATATGCGGCAGCAGCGCGAACCAGCAAGCGAGGCCAGCGTCCAGGGCAGGCTGGGCAGCAGCGAGCCGTCGGTGCCGTGACCTTAGCCACTGCGATCGGCCGTTGTCGAACAGGGCCAGGGCCTCCAGACAGCGACTGTCGATGCTGCGTCGCCGTGGGCGGGCGGAATTCCCGGTGCCCGGCAGGCGCAGGCCGTAGTCTTCACTGCGCCGATCGGCATCGATCACCCAGCGCGTCAGTATGGACAGCCGCTGCTCGAGATCGTTGCTTCGGAACCGCGTCGAAGGTCGAACCACTGGCTGCTGGTGTCCGCGCCCGCAAATTGTTTGGATAACAGCTGCCCGCTGCGGGCATAGGCTTTCCAGGCGACATGTCTCGGCGAGTCGCCTTCGTTGTATTTGCGCAAACCTGCGAAGTCTTCCTCGCCGCGTGCGTCATGCTGGCGGTGGCCGAGCGCTATCTGGGTGGCGGAGGCCGCGGTGCATCGCTCGCCGGCTGCGGATAAACGAGCGCCTTCGAGTCCATGTGCAACCATGCCCACGCGCGAAACAACTCGAAAGGAAACAGGCTGCGTGCGCCGAATCGCGGTAGTGCCAGATAACCACGCTGCAGCGTTTTCAGCGGCAACAGGCAGACCTGGTTCTCGCCGGCTGCGAGGTCGTGTTTGCGCTTTCGACTTTGTCGCAGATACAAGCCGATTCTGTAAACGCGTGCTTGCGGGAGTGATTGCTGACGGCAAAGCGAAACAGCAGCCGGGTGGCCTGCGAATACGGGCTCGACGCCGGCGAAGCTCATCTCCAGACCGACCAGGTTGCGCTGGCACTGGTGCATCGCGACGAAACCCAGCCCTGCGAGCATGAAGGTCAGCACGAACGACAGGTTGTTGTTGTAGTTCATCGAACCCAGCAACATCGCGAACGTCATGATGGCGTAAACAAGGCCCACGCCGGTCGGCAGGATGTAGGTTCGCCGGGCACAGACGTTGGACAGGCGGGTCGAGTCCCTGTCGTTTCGCGCCCAGCGCCGGACGCGCGCGTGGCGGCAGACTTCAGCGACGGGAGAAGCTGAAGCGCCGCTCGCCTATCAACTAGGGTATCGCCACGGAATCGAGAACATGCTGGCAGAGTTCGGCCGCGGTTCGGTAGCTAGAGCTGCTGGCCGCCTTGAGACGATGAGCCGGCGACCGGCGGCAAACACGGCCTGCACATCGTCCGGGATAAACGCCGGTGTGTTTGCGAACAAATGCAAGTGCCTTGCGGCCGCTGCCAGTGCCTGCGCACCACGCGGCGACAGGCCGATTTCGATGTCGGGTGACTCGCGCGTTTCGCGAACGAGTGCCTGGATGTAGTCGACGAGTGCGTCGCTCATGTGCATCCCGGAACCGTCGCCTGCAGTGACTGCAATAGATCGGGCGTGGTCGCGGCGTCCAGATGCCGGCGAGCATCTCACGGCGGTCGGTTGCCCGTGATCAGTTCGCGCTCGTTCGCTTTCGGTATCCGGGTAGCCCAGTTCGAGGCGCATCAGGAAGCGATCAAGCTGCGATTCGGGCAGCGGGAACGTGCCGATCTGGTCGGCCGGGTTTTGCGTAGCGACCACGAAGAAGGGATCGGGCAATGGTCGTGTCTTCCATCAACGGAGACCTGGTGCTCTTCCATGGCCTCGAGCAGGGCGCTCTGCGCCTTGGGCGTTGCCCGGTTGACTTCGTCCGCGAGCACCAGGTTGCGCGAACACCGGGCCTGTCTGGAATTCGAAACTCGCCGATCCTTTTGTTGAAAACGGAGACGCCGATAATGTCGGCCGGCAACAGGTCGCTGGTGAACTGGATGCGGCTGAAGCTCAGGTCCAGGACGCTGGCCAGCGACTGCGCCAGCATGGTCTTGCCGAGGCCGGGCAGGTCCTCGATCAGCAGGTGACCGCCCGCCAGCAGGCAGGCCAGCGCCAGCCGATCTCATCGTCCTTGCCGAGGATGATGCGGCCCAGTGACGCTCGCGCGTCAGCTGGTGCGGCAGTGATCCCGGCATCGCGCCGCTGGGAATCGGGCGTATGCATGTCTTCATAGTTCTGTAGTCGCGCTGAGACTATGGTCGCCTGGCGGCGGAAATGCGGTGCGGCACCGGTCGCTGTTCTGTGACCCTATTCAAAGGGGCGTCGGCGCTGCAGCCAGTTTCGCGAGGCCTCTGCTCGCCCAGCTTCGTTCAGTTTCCGAGTTGTTCAGCGAGTTCGTCCAGCTGCCGCTCGAACTCGGCAGCGCTCTTTCTCCTGGTCGACCACGGCAGCAGGGGCGTTGTTGACGAAGTTCTCGTTGCCCAGTTTGCCGCTGATTTTCTGCAGATCAGCCGTGGCCCGGTCCAGTTGTTTTTGCAGGCGCTTGCGCTCGGCGGCCACGTCTATAAGCCCGGCCATCGGGACCAGTATGTGCATGTTGCCCAGCAATGCCGTGGCCGAGGCGGCGGTTCTTCGCCGGCGTCCAGCGTCTGAATGGATCGTCGACGCGCCGAGCTTTTGAAGCAACAGGCGGTGGAGTTCCAGTTTGTCTGCATCGTCGGCCGACACATCCTGCAGCAACACGGTTAGCGGTTTGCCGGGCGATATATCCATCTCGCCACGGATTTGCCGTATGCCGAGTATGAAACCGGTAACCCATTCGAGTTCGTTGCTCGGCGGCCTCGTCGGCCACGAAGTCGGACTCCCTGGGGTAGGGCTGCAGCATGATCGTGGCGCCCTCGATGCCCGCGACTTTGGCTACCCGCTGCCAGATTTCCTCGGTGATGAACGGCATGATGCGGATGCAGCAGCCCGCAGCAGTGTTTCGAGGACCTCGATCAGCGTCGTTGGTCGCGGTGCCGCGCTTCTGCTCCGGGGTGTCCGTCGGACTGCAGCACCGGCTTGGACAGCTCAAGGTACCAGTCGCAGAACTCGTGCCAGGTGAATTCGTAGATACGCCTGCGCCGCGAGATCGAGACGGTAGTCTGCGAAGTGCTCGTGCACTTCCGCGATGGTTTTCCGAGGCGCGACCGAATCCAGCGATCCGCCGCGGCTATTCAACGTCGCCATTGTCGAGATCCTCGGTGTTCATCAGCACGTAGCGCGCTGCGTTCCAGAGCTTGTTGCAGAAGTTCTTGTAGCCATCGATGCGGCCGAGGTCGAAGCGGATGTCGCGGCCCGTGGTGGCCAAGTGCCGCGAAGGTGAAGCGCAGCGCATCGGTGCCGTATTGCTCAATGCCTTCGGGAAAATGCTGGCGCGTAGCCTTTTCGATCTTCGGCGCGAGGTGGTCCTGCATCATGCCGGCGGTGCGTTTCTCGACCAGTGCGTCGAGGCCGATGCCATCGATAAGGTCCAGCGGATCGAGCACGTTGCCCTTGGACTTGGACATCTTCTGGCCGTCCTGGTCGCGGATCAGGCCGTGGATGTAGACCTCGCGGAACGGCACGTCGTCCATGAACTTCAGGCCCATCATGATCATGCGGGCGACCCAGAAGAAAATGATGTCGAAACCGGTACCCAGTACGTTGGTCGGATAATATTTTTCCAGCTCTGCCGTTCTTTCCGGCCAGCCGAGGGTGGAAAACGGCCATAGCGCCGAGGAGAACCAGGTGTCGAGGACGTCCTGTTCCTGGCGCAACTCTCCGCCGCATTTCTTGCAGCCCTGCGGTGCCTCGAGCGAGACATGCAGTTCCCCGCACGGATCGCAGTACCAGGCCGGAATGCGGTGGCCCCACCAGAGTTGCCGGCTGATGCACCAGTCCTGGATGTTGTACATCCAGTCGAAGTAGGTCTTCGACCAGTTTTCCGGCACGAAGCGAATGCGGCCGCTTTCCACGGCCTCAATGGCGGGCTTCGCCAGCGGCTTGATGCTCACGTACCACTGGTCGGTCAGGTAGGGCTCGACCACCGCGCCGCGAGCGGTCGCCGCGCGGGATCTTGACCGTGTAGTCGTCGATTTTTTCGAGCAGGCCGAGTGCGTCGAGGTCGGCAACGATCTTGCCTTGCGTGCCTCGAAGCGATCCAGGCCGCGGTACTTCTCGGGCACGTCGTCGTTCATGCTGCCGCATCGTCGGTCAGAATATTGATCATCGGCAGGTCGTGCCGCTTGCCCACTTCGAAGTCGTTGAAGTCGTGGGCCGGGGTGATCTTGACGCAGCCGGTGCCGAACTCGGGGTCGACATAGTCGTCGGCAATGATCGGAATAGAGCGGCCAACGAGTGGCAGGATAATGTCCTCGCCGACCAGGGACTTGTAGCGCTCATCGTCAGGATGCACGGCAACCGCGCTGTCGCCGAGCATGGTTTCGGGTCGCGTGGTGGCGACGATGAGGTGGCCCTCGCCGGAGGCCAGCGGGTAGCGGAAGTGCCACAAGGTGCCTTCCTCGTCGTCCGACAGCACCTCGAGATCGGAGAGGGCCGTGTGCAGCACCGGGTCCCAGTTGACGAGGCGCTTGCCACGGTAAATGAGTCCTTCTTCGTACAAAGAGACGAACACGCGACGTACGGATTCAGACAGCCCCTCGTCCATCGTGAAGCGGTCACGCTGCCAGTCGACCGAGGCGCCCATGCGGCGCAACTGTTGCGCGATCTGGCCGCCGGATTCTTCTTTCCATTGCCAGACACGCTCGACAAACTCCTCGCGGCCGAGGTCGTGCTTGGACTTGCCTTCGGCATTCAGCAGG
Source organism: uncultured bacterium (assembly GCA_942490715.1). Lineage (GTDB taxonomy): Bacteria > Acidobacteriota > Polarisedimenticolia > Polarisedimenticolales > Polarisedimenticolaceae > CALNYP01. Next base: position 24,616 of record CALNYP010000054.1, on the reverse strand, counting down.
CGTTCCACAACCATCTGCGTGGCAATACCTGCGTGATCCATGCCGGGTTGCCAGAGTGTCCGGCAGCCGCGCATGCGGTGGTAGCGGGTGAGCGCATCCATGATCGTGTCCTGGAAGGCGTGACCCATGTGCAGGGTGCCGGTGACATTCGGCGGTGGAATGACAATGCAGTATGGATCGCCGTCGCCCGCGGGCGCGAACCAGCCGTTTTCTTCCCAGCGCTGGTAGTTGCGCTGCTCAATGTCCCTGGGTTGGTAGGTGGTGTCCATATCAGAGTTTATGCGTTTTTATGTCGTGGCCCTGGTCGCGATAGTTGGCAAATCGCGCACGGCTTTGTTGTTTGCTGTCGTCATCCGAGCTTACAAGCTCGGCAACGCGCGGGAAAGAAACGGCTGCGGCTGGTATGTCCGGGCCCAGGTTGATCAGCAGGTCGCGCACCGGCCCGGTGCTACCGGGGTAGCCGATCGTGACGGGCGACTCAGGCTCATTTGCACTGACGACCTCGTGCGGCACAAAGCTGCCATCTCGAAAGGTCCAGAGCAGCGTGTCGATTTCGGCCGCCTCAGCTTCGCTGGCGGCTTCAATGTGCACGGTGTTCTCGAGACGATAGGCTTTTTCGGCAAGCTTGCAGGCAAAAATCCGTCGTGCCTGCTCACCCGCCTGGCGCAAGACATAAAAATCAACGTGGGTCATCGGCTTACTTCGGCAATACACCACTCTTTTCGAGGACAAGGTCGCTGAGCAGCGGCACCGGGCGACCGGTGCCGCCTTTCTTCGCGCCACCCCGCCAGGCGACGCCGGCGATGTCGAGGTGTGCCCACTTCATGCCGTCGGTGAATTTGCCGAGGAAACAGCCTGCTGTGATCGTGCCGGCTTCGCGGCCGCCAATATTGGCCATGTCCGCGAAATTGCTCTTTAGCTGCGCCGCATAGTCTTCGCCAAGCGGCAGGCGCCAGGCCCGGTCCGACGCGCGCTGGCCGGCAGCGAGAATCTCATCGGCGAGACCGTCGTCGTTGCTCATGAGGCCCGCGTGGTGCGCGCCGAGCGCAATGACACAGGCGCCTGTCAGGGTGGCGACGTCAATGATCGCGGCAGGCTTGTAACGCCTTGAGTAGGTGAGTGCATCGCACAGAATCAGGCGACCTTCGGCATCCGTATTGAGAATTTCGATGGTCTGGCCGGACATGCTCTTCACGATATCGCCGGGCACCGTGGCACGGCTGCCGGGCATATTGACGACAGCGGGTACGACCACATTGACGTTGACGGCCAGTTTCAGGGCCGCAATTGTGGCCATGGTGCCGAGCACGCTGGCAGCGCCGCACATGTCGTACTTCATTTCATCCATCGACGCGCCGGGCTTCAGGGAAATGCCACCCGTATCGAAGGTAACGCCCTTGCCGACGAGAACGAGCGGCGCGTCCTTGCCCGCACCCTTGTACTGGATCGTAATGAGTTTGGCTGGCTCTGCCGCGCCGGCCGTCACCGACAGCAGCGATCCCATGCCGAGGCGCTTCATGTCCGCCTCGCTGAGAATCTTGGTCGTGATCTTGCCGTTGCCTTTGGCCATCTTCTGCGCCTGGCGAGCGAGGTACGACGGTGTGCAGACATTGGGTGGCAGGTTGCCGAGGTCTTTCGCGAGCGAAACACCGCTTGTTGATGGCATCGCCGTGCTGGCGCCACGTTCTGCCTGGGCGGCATCGCCGCGTTTCGCAATGGCGAGACCAATTTTCTTGAGCGGCATGCCGGGCTTCTTGCGTGTGCTCTTCATTTCGGTGAAGCGGTAGAGCACATCGCCGATGGTTTCGGCGGCGGCGCGGGCAAAATAGTAAGGGCTCGCACCGGGCTCCAGCGTGAGGGCGACCAGGACCTGTTGCGACTTTGTCGGCGCGATCGCCTTGATGGCACAAGCCAGTGCCTTGCGAAATTGCACCTGGCCGAATTCGTCCTGTTGCCCAGCCCGACCACAACGACGCGCTGTGCCTTGACGCCCGCAAGCTTGCCGAGGACGGTTGCGCGGCCGAGCGCGCCGGAGATGTCGCCGCTCTTGTACAGGCGTTTCAGTTCGCCCTTGCTCGCGCTGTCGATATCCTCGGCGCCGATGCCGAGCTTGCCACGCTCATAGATGCCAACGATGACGCAGTCCGCCGGCCGCGTCGGGATGCATTGCTTAGTTGTTGTGAAGTATTCCATGGCGGCTACAAAAAGCGCTTTGTCCCGGGCAAAAATAAAACAGTTAGTCTAACTGATTACCTCGCCAGCAGCCGTTACAAATCATTTCCGGGCAGCGATGATTCGAATCCTCGACCGCTATATTTTCCGCGAAATCGCTACGACCTGGCTCGGTGTCACGTGCGTCTTGCTGCTCATCCTGCTGACCAACCAGTTCGCACGGGTGCTGGGCGACGTCGCGAAGGGCAAACTGCCGAAAGACGCGGCCATGGACGTGATCGGGCTGTCGGCCCTGCAGTACCTGACCATTCTGGTGCCGATTGGCCTGTTCCTGTCGATCATGCTGGCACTGGGGCGGCTCTACCGCGACAGTGAAATGCCCGCGATGATGGCCTGCCGGGTTGGCCCGATGGGCATTTATCGGCCACTCCCGTGGCTGATGCTGCCGCTGGTCGCCGCTGTGGCCTGGCTGTCGATCGACGTTGGCCCCAACGCATTGCAGGCCGTTGACCGCATTGGCGCCGAAGCGCGCCGGGAAGCGGACCTTGCCAGCATCGAACCGGGCCGTTCACGGTGTTCGGCCCGGACAAGGCGGTGGTCTACGGTGAGCAGCGTCAGCGCCGACCGGCGTCATGGAGAAAGTGTTCCTGCAGCGGCACGGTCGAAGACGGGCGGGTCGAAGTGGTGATTGCCGAGCGCGGCGAGCAGGTGGAGTCCGGAAGACCCCAACACTCGCTTGCTGGTTCTGCACAATGGCCGGCGCTACGAAGGCGTACCCGGCACGACAGAGTTCCGGGTCGATCGAATTCGCCGAGCACGGCATACCGTATCGCTTGCCGACCCTCGAAGCGCCGGACCCGAGGCCGCGTGCGATGCCATTTCTCCGATTGGCTGCGGTCGGACGAACTCGACGATATTGCCGAGTTGCACTGGCGCATCGGCGTGCCGCTGTCGACGCTGATGCTGGCGTTCTGGCGGTGCCGCTGAGCAGGAGCCAGCCCCGCGAGGGGCGCTACGGCCGCATCGCCGTTGGCTTGCTGGTGTTCATCATCTACTTCAACATGCTGAGCGCTGGCAAGGCCTGGGTCGAACAGGGCAAGGTGCACCCGCGCTCGGGCATCTGGTGGGTGCATGGTGCGTTGCTCCTGCGCTCGATCCTGATCTGCTGATGGCACAAAACGGCTGTGCACCGGAAGGCTATTTCGATGACGAGCATCCTGAGCCAGTACATGATGCGCACGATCCTTGCCAGCACAGCCCTGGTGCTGGTCGTGTTGCTGGCACTGGCGGGCCTGTTTGAGTTCATCGCCGAGCTGGATGACACCCAGGGCAACTACCAGACGCCACAAGCGATTCTGTTTACGTCGCTGCGATTGCCGAACCTCGCGTTCGAAATGCTGCCGGTCGCCGCACTGATTGGCTCATTGCTCGGCCTGGGCGCGCTGGCCGCAAACAGCGAGATTATCGTCATGCGTGCGGCTGGTCTGTCGTTCCGCGATCTCGCGGCGATGGTCGGATCGTCCGGGTTCGTGATGCTGGTGTTCACGGCTTTGCTGGGTGAGTTCATTGGTCCGCCCCTAGATTTCTATGCCCGCGACATGCGCAATACGGCGCGGCATGGCCAGGAAGATGAGCGACTTGGTAATGCAACCTGGGTCAAGGACGGCAATTCCTACCTGCACCTTGAGCGCGTCAATTCCGAGTTTGAGTTCGGCAATATGTACATCTATCGCTTTGACGATCAGGGATCGGGCTGGAGTCCATCGCCGCGGCCGAAAACTCGGGGATCGACGAGAACGACAAGTGGATGCTGGAAAATTTGCGCGAGACGCGCTTTGAAAACAACGGTGTCCAGGTTGTGGAAACCAGCGTGGCCGTTCGTGATTTTGAAGTGAATGCCGAACTGCTCGGCAATGCGCTCGCGAAGCCGCTGAGCCTGTCCGCTCAGCGGGAACTCGTGACGTACATCGACTACCTCGAACGCAACAAGCTGGACTCATCGGACAAGTATGAAACGGAGCTCTGGTACCGCGTGTCGCGAACCTTCACGTGTACTCATCATGCCGATGCTGTCGCTGGCATTTGTCTTCGGTTCGCTGCGCACGGGCGGGGCGGGCGGTCGACTGATGATCGGTGTTGTGATCGGCCTCGGCGTACTATCTCGGTTAGCGAGATGCTGGCAAACTCGGCGCGGTGTTCAACCTCAACCCGGCCCTGACGCATGGTTTCCGCCCGTGGTGTTGCTGGCTGGTAACCGTCATCGCACTGACGCGAATACGCTAGCCGCTCAGACCTTCTTCGCCTCGTTTCGGGTTAGTGTTCACGATTTTCGTGCCGCTGAGGCGATCGTGCCAGGCCAGCTTGTCCTTGTCCCAAAGGGACCAGAGAAAGCCGAGGCCGGCAGGCAGCCCAGGACAACACCGACGCAAAAAACCGAATGTCGACGTCGCTGCAGTTGCAGCGGGTGCTTCATCCATCGACTCGGTCCCTGTAAGCCGCCACGATTGCATACCGAGCGTACGGCCCCGATGCGTCCAGAAGCCGACAAAAACAGCCGAAAATCACGCAAGCGAGTGCCGGCTGATACAGCAGGTTGGTGCCAGTTCCACCGCTTCGCCGCCATGACCGGCCGATGAACGGCAGTGCCGTTGCAGAAACAACAGTACGGCGAACAACCACAGGCTGTCGTACAACATAGCCGCGATACGCCACATGAGTCCGGTATTTTGCATGTCTGATCCCAGGGGGTTACGCGATACCGCTTCGATTTGAGTTCACGACCCTGGCGGCGATAGTCGCGCCCCAGCCACATGGCGATCCTGACCAAATGGCAGCGCAAACGGCAGCATGACAACAGAGATGCCGGACGATACCGAGGCCCCATATGATCTTGATCGCCCAGGTACCGATGACGTCACCACCACGGTACACGGCAGTCTCGACAAAGTTCTTGGCTTTGTATTTGTCTTCAGGCGTAACGACCGAATACAGCATGTCTGTCGCTGGTTTGGCGAAGCCGAAGCCGATTGAGCATCTTGCAACGGTCACTGCAGCCGCCACAACGGCCAGCACGGCGGGTCGATGGCGAGCGCGAGGAAGGCGAAGAACAATGACAGCGATACGCGATCGGCAGCATCGAAACCGCGACACCGAGTTCTCAACGGCCACGGCCTGCTGACGACCAGCAGTTGTAACAGCCGGCCGTGGTCACGACATTCGACGCGCCGTTTACGATATGGAGAAGAACTGCGGTGCGCTGATCAGCGTCGGCTATGCGCGGTGTGCTTCACCGACCAGTTTGCTCGTGAACATATACAGCGGCAGGTGCCGAGCAGGCTCGCAAGATGATTTGAACAGAGATCAATGACAGAGTACGGTGACCTGGCGACATGCGAGATGCCGGCCAGCGGATTGCCGCCTAATGGCTTGCTGGTTTCGATCGTGACGGCGGCGGGCTTTCGACTCTTCGCGCTCATGTTCAGGCTGCACCCAGCGACGCAGCTGGCGAATGCACAGCACGCTTCCCACGCAACAGGGACGCCGACCGGAAACAGATTCTGGAACCCCATTCGTACCACCAGTGCAGCCGGTGCGCGAACAGGCTCTGCCTATGAGCGCACCGACGCTGCCGCCGGCCATCACACCGAACAGGCGTCGGCCCTGATCGCGTGTGTAGATGTCGGCCATGAAACTCCAGAACACCGAGACCACGAATACAGGTGAATACGCTGACCCAGACGAAAAACGCGCGACCGATCCAGACCGGGTCTATTGGAACCGTCGTTGCGAGTGTGAATAGATGATCACCAGAAGAATCAGGATATTGGAAAGCGAAAAATACGTAAACCCACGGCAGAAACATTCGACGCGGGTAACGCAGATGCCACCCAGCCGAAAATCGGGCTCGCCAGCAGAGTCGCTGTAAACGTGCCAAGGAACAGGTACGGGATGGTGTCGGGGCCGCTGCCGACTGCCATCGATTCGCGTATCGGCCGCAGCATGTAATACGACGACAGGATGCAGAAGAAGTACAGGAACGACCAGGCTACGCCAAACAGCTCGTGACGTTCGATTCCAAGGACGCGTTTCAGCAGTCCATCGGTTTCGTCCTCAGCTGACTTGGTATTCACGGTTTGAGCCCTGATAATGGCATCACACAATAATTCTAATGAGGGCAGGGGTCATGGAGTATGTCGCAATCGTTACGATCTTGGTACTGATACAGTACCTTTGGTTTGGCACTGAAGTAGGAATCATGCGAGGCAGGCACGGCGTAAACGCGCCTGCAACTACCGGAGCGCCGGAGTTTGAGCGCATGTTTCGGGTGCAGCAGAACACCATGGAGCAGCTGGTGGTGGTCGTGCCGGCGCTATGGATTTTCGCGACCTATGTGTCTGCGATCTGGGCAGCCGGGCTGGGCATTTTATTTATCGTCTCGCGCTTCGTGTATCGCTACGCATACGTAAAAGATCCAGCCGGTCGCAGTCTTGGCTTCACAGCGGGCTTCGTTGTGGCCGCTGCGTTGCTTTTGGGCAGCCTCGTGAAACTGGTCCCTGCGATCTTGTAGAGGCGCAACAAGCGCATGAGAAAGAAAGCGTCCGCGGTTTCCCGCGGACGCTATGTCAAGCTGGCAAGCCAAAATTTTGCTTACGGTCTCGTGCTTCCCTCAAGTACGGGGTCATCGGTCCAGCCGAGCCCTTGCCAATTGATCTTCCCCTCGAAGTGGCAATCGGCGCAGTCCGACTCGTAGCCGAACGCCCGCTCCTTCGGCGCGACTTCGTGGTTGACCGTCAGGAACATGTACGTGTCGACAAACTCAAACTCGCCGGTGAATTCCTGGCCTGTATAGGCTGCGCCGTCTTCAAGCGCCAGCTGCCAGTCGTACTTCGCCCAGTAGGGGTTCGGTCCGCCTTTTGAGCCGAACAGATGCGGCACCAGGATGGTCTGGTTGTTGCTGTCCGCCGGCTGGTTGCCGATCATCTTCTTGAACGGATAGATCATGGCTCCAGGCGTTTCATACGTTGCTGCCGGTGCGCCAAGATTGGCAGGTGTCGTTGACGCCGACCATCATCCGCTTCCACATGCCGTCGTGGTGGAGCAGGGTCGGACGGACGTCGAGTTCCCAGACGAAGGTGCCCTTCATCTTGTCGTAGAGAGGTTTGCCCGTGACCTCGTCGATCGACGGGTGGCGGATATCCTGTCCCGGCATCCTCCCAGTACCATTCGGTCTTCGTCGGCATGTCGCGGGCGAACGCCGGGATGTGGCAGACCTGGCAGGCCAGGGTTCGCTGCTGAGCGCGTTCCGAACGTCGCGCCACGCCCGAGTGGCGTGGGCGTGGCCCCGGAGTGGCAGTCGGCGCACTGCCGTACATGTTGCCCTCGTCCACGCGAGTGAAGGGGCATGCCGCCGATGCCGTGATCGGCGTCCGTCCTCGTGGCACGCCTGGCAGGTGAAGTTGCCGCCGTCGGTGCCCATGTGCACGTCCATCTCGCGAGTCGTGGACACGAGTCGTCGAGGCCAGATCGCCGTGCTTGACGTTGTCGCCGCCGCCGGCGTTGAAGTGGCAGGCACCGCAGTTCTTGCGGCCCGGCGTTCCCACGTTCAGCGCTACGTCCCGGAGATCCACCCCGGGCGCGGGGTTGCCCGCGGTCTTCGGGTCCTTCGCGTAGGTGCCGGTGGTGTCGTGGCAGACGAGGCAGTCGATCTTCGTCTCATCGGTGTGGTCGAAGGTATCGTTCCGTAACCCGCAGCCGTGGCACACCCGTGGTGGCACTGCGGTGCAGCGCTTGCCGGCTCGTTGGTCGCGGATCGCGATGCAGAAGTCCCCCTGTTGTCGCCGTTCAGGTCTTCTTCCGGGTCGGCTACGCCGTTTTCGTTCAGGTCCCAACAGCTGAAGCCGTCGGTTCCTGCTGGACCGGCTGTTCCGTCAACTCCGTCACGACCATCATTGCCGTCTTCGCAGCCGCTAACCGCAAAGGCAAGGAAAAAAGACGTAACGAGAGCAAGAAGCGGGGGGCTCATTTTGCTCGAAGTGTGCATTGTAAAATTCTCAGGTAAGGGTGGATGAAATCCAGGATTGGTCCACGCTGAATTTTCCTCCTCCCGAGGCCGTTCTCAATAACGATCAGTTAGTATATACGGCGTAAGTGCTAATACGGATTGCCAGCGATTCCAAAATTGCCAAGAATCGGCAACCTTCTGGTAAATCGCTGTACTTGGCGGGAAAGACAATCCCGGAGGGGTTTGCGGCGCAGCATCTAGCGGGCTGCCTGCATCCGCCGCAGCGCAATTCTGTGACCGAGTGCGCCGGACGCAATAGCGATAATTGTCGAAATGACAGGGCCGGACACGTCGGTATTCGCAGCCCAGAAATAGGCTCCCAGATCGTGCCAACCTGGGCGGTGACCATGATCAACCAATGAATATTGCTGCCTGACCGTGAAACTCCGGTGGCGACGTAGCTACCCAATGCGATTGCCAGGAAGAGCCCGATCCACGTAAAGATCCTGATCGGCCAGTACGTCAGCAAGAACAAATTCTCAACAGACACTGTTCCACCAGCCAATTGGCTGGCCACGAACCTGTCCAACGGTACGGCGAGCACCACGACGACAAGCATAGCGAGGATGACCGTCAGGGCTCCCACGGCAACTGCCTTGACCTTGATCATCCTAGCCGACATTTTTACCACCTGAGAGGGTTGATCGGGATCTCCAGCAGCGGAAGAAAGCGGTTGGCGATGCTGCCTGACTCGAGTACGCCCACCTGCCGGGCGCCTGCCGCGATATAGAAGTCCACGGCGTGCGGGTCACTCTGGATGGCCAGGCAGGAAGCGCCAGCGTCTCTGCTGCTGGTGAGGGCATGCTGCATCAGGAGGCGGCCGACGCCAGTGCCGATGTGGCCGGGATCGACAAACATGGCTTCCAGTTCGAACGTGTCGGCTGATTGGCGACTCAGGGCGTAGTAGCCCAGCAACGCATGGCCGCGTTCGGCTACCTGGTAGTCGATCAGGCCGGACTCGACGTCTGACTCACTCACAGTGAGCTCTTCGCGACAGGCCTCGATAAAGGCTTCGCTGTATCCCCAGTGCGCCTTGGAGCGCATCGCGAGTTGCGACAAGCGTGCAGCGTCAGCCGGCACAGCCGGGCGGATGTCAGGGTCATTGCTCATAGGCAGGATGATCATCGCAGAAAATGCAAGTATGTTCGAAGCTGCCGGTGAACTCGACGTCGCCTGATTCGAACAGGCGAGGTGCCGGCTTCGGAGGGATTCGCCGGCTAGTTGTTCTTCAACATCTCGAAGCGGCGCCGTTCCATGCTGGCGCGATCGCTCTGTCCTGCGGCTTCGCACAGGTCAGGTGCGTAGATGCTGCATGAATCCATGCTCGCCACAGCCTTGTCGATCTGTTGCAGCAATTCTTGCGCCGAAATATCCGGCGGTGCAGCGATTCGGCCGGTGACGACATGCTTCTCTTCGTGAAGATGCTTTTCATGATCGATGTCCGGGTCGCGCCAGCAGTTGGCACACAGCGTCTGAAAGTTCTCTGTGTGTGAATAAATAACGCTGTCTTGTTCGAGATCGTCGCTGGCGCTTTCGAGTTGCCCGGCGTCCTGCTGCGTGCCGGCAAAATCGTAAAACTGGTAGTTGCTTCGTACCAGCGTCGCGAGATGCGGAAATACAGCAATCTCCTTGTCGCCATAGGTGTGGTAGGTGATTGGTGCGCCATCTGTCAGCACCGCATCGCCAAAATCGACACCGAGGTCTGGTACAGCACGCTGCGGATGATGCCATGGCACGGACTCAGGCGCTGGATCCAGATGGTCTCTTCCAGCCCGGGATCGTCGTCGGCCGCATTGCGTTCAGCCAGCGGCCGCTCGGCGAGTCGCACTTTGCATTGCGGATAGCCGCCGTCGGGCAGGTCGAAGCGACCCATTGCCGATTTTGTGCGACATGCGCTTCCAGATATCCAGTGCGATAGCACCATCGCCCGCACCGGTGGCACAAATGCCGAGATTCCACTCGTAACTTCCTCAATCGGTTTGCTGACGAGCCTCGCCGCCATCTGGTTCGCCAGCATGCCCTCCCTTGGAAACGTGACCGCGAGTCTTGTAGAACAAACCGAGATTGTAGTGATAGGCGGAGTAGGTGGGGTCAATCTCGACGAGTCGCTTGTAACTGCGTTCAGCAATTTCGTCGCGCTGCCGCGCGACCAGTCTTGCCGCGGATGACAGGCCGTCGAGTACCGTCGCTTCGTCTTCTTCGCCCTTAATGGTTTCGGCAACGGCTGCCAGCTGATCAACGACGGCCAGGAACAACGGATGTTCCGGCGGCGCAGCGTTCAGCTGATCGATGTCGCGCGCGCTCTCCAGGGCCGCACCTATGGACGCTACCAGAAGGGTTGTCGTCCTTGTTCGAATCGGGAGTATCAGCAAGCGCAGAGAGCGAGTGCTGCAGTGCTAAACGGCAATCCTTGACGATGCGAACGACGCACTCGGCCGCTTCTCGCTGGTGCCGCTGTGCCCGCAACAGAGGTTGCAGTGCTTTCCAGGCCGCATCTTCGTCGCCCGCTTCGGCAGCAGCGGTTACTTGCTGTTCGATCGTGTCGATTTTTTCGGGGCTGAGGGCTTTGTTTAGGAGCTTGAACATTGGATTGCTGTGTTGGTCGTTCGCGGCGCAGTGTAGCACCGGACTCTACGGTGAAACCTGTCGTCCAGGGGATTGATTCGCCGCTACGCGGCTCACCCTGCGGGCGCCTGCGGGAGTTCTGTCGGCCAGCAAAGCTGGCCTCGGTTTGAACCGGGGGCTCTAATCCTCCAGAGCGAGAACGATACAAATAAAAAGCGGGCCGCAAGGGCCCCTTCTCATTTGTATGGTACTCCCTGGACATTCGCCGCTACGCGGCTCACCCTGCGGGCGCCTGCGGTGTTCGTCGGCCAGCAAAAGCTGGCCTCGGTTCGAACCGGGGCTCAAACTTCCCAGAGCGAGAACGATACAAATAAAAAGGGGCCACAAGGGCCCCTTCTCATTTGTATGGTACTCCCTAGGGGATTCGAACCCCTGTTACCGCCGTGAGAGGGGAAGATTTTAACCCTAAGACAAATTCTATTAACGTTAAAAAACTGCGTAAAAACAGTAGGCCCTAGCGTTGCCTACGTAAATACGGTTTGTTGCAGTTTGGCCCCGAAGTTGGGTAAAGTTAGAGAAACCGAGGGGTTACCGCCGTGACAATACTACTGCATACGCGTACCGCAAGACGCAAGCGGCGTCCGCCAGCTGGGCCGTACTACCAACAAGTGACCAAACGGGTTGCCTTGTCGTACCGGCGCGGCGAGGGGCAATCAGAAGGCCGTTGGGGCGTTCGCTTATATGCGGGCGACAAGCGCTACCGGGAATCGGCGCTAGGCGTCGCTGACGACGTACAAGAAGCCGACGGCACGCGCGTACTGGACTTCCGACCAAGCCCAAGACCAAGCCCGCCGGGCGGCCAAGATGGTAGCCGACGACGATAAGCGCGACCTGACTCCGATCACGGTCAACGAAGTTATGGCCGAATACTACGATTGGGTCAAAGAGCATCGGAAATCGGCCGCGACGACCGCCACGACGATAAACGCGCACATCAAGCCGAAGCTTGGTAACCGGCTCGGTAGCGTCCCTGACGGCTACATCGAAGTAATTGGCAATCCGGTATTTGCCAGCGCCCCGGCCCGTATCAGGGGCAAGTGAACAATACGCGCCCGCTAGACCCCGACGACCCGGAAGCGGCGCGCCGTCGCCGGGCGAAAGCAACTGCGTCCTGACCGTGCTGAAAGCGGGACTCAACTACGTTTCGCGAAGGCTACGTAGACGACGACACGGCATGGCGACGCGTCAAGCCCTTCCACAACGTAGACGCCCCCCGCGTTCGATCTCCTTAATCGTCACAGAAGCTAAGCGCCTTGTTAATCGCTCCGAACCCGACTTGCGCCAGCTTGTGCGCGGGGCATTGCTGACCGGGGCGCGCTACGGGGAACTGATCGCGCTACGGGTTGAAGACTACGACGCCGACGCCGGGACGGTTTACGTACGCGACAGTAAAAGCGGCCGACCGCGTGATATTCCACTCAATGACGAAGGGCAAGGCTTCTTCGAAGAAGTGACCGCCGGGCGGGCAGGGGGCGACACGCTGTTTCTACGTGACAACGGCGAGCCTTGGGGCAAGAGTCACCAAACCCGCCCGCTGAAAGAAGCGGCGGCCAAGGTGAAGTTAGACGGCGTTAGCTTTCATATCTTGCGCCACACGTACGGTAGCTTGGCGGCCAAGGGCGTTCCGCTACAGGTAATCGCGGCCGCACTTGGACACGCCGACACGCGCACGACCGAAAAGCACTACGCGCACATACAACCCGACCACGTAGCCAAGGCGATACGCGCAAAGCTTCCGAAGCTGGATAAGCGCAAGCCGAAGGTGCGGCAATTGAAGGCGCGCAAGAAATGAGCGTTACGAAAGCTAAAGCCGCCGTCGGAAGCCGGGAGTACGTGTTAACGAAGTTGGCCGAAAAGGGTATTGCCAAGAATCAACAATTCTGGAAAGCGCACTACAACGGTTCGGGAGTTGAGTACGCTTGCCCCGGCCCCGATCACCCGCCCGACGTTCGAAACTATTTAAAGCTGTGTCAATGAAGCCGCGTTAGAAGTCGCCTACGAAAGTGGTGCGGAGTCGGCCGAAATCGTGGCCTTGGAAAAAGAACACGCCACATTGTTAGCACCGATTCTGTTACAGGCCCGGCGGTCGGAACACGCGGGCAGTCTAGGTAGTGGCGCAGTTAAAAGCCCGCTAACGAAAGCGGCGCGCGAGGCTGTGCAAGTCGGCTGTATTAGCATCGAACAGGCGCTAGCGTGGCTTAAGAAAGACGGCGGCGATTACTTTCGCTATTTCGAAGGCGGCCAATACGTGTTTTTCGAAGGCGACGACGAACGACGCCTCGGTACTGAAATCAGTCAAGAAAGCAATTCGGGACGCGCTCATAGAAGACGCAAAAATCAAAATAGTTGCCTCAGACACCCGGTATGTGAGGCTACACGGCTGCCACCCGCGTTGAACATTCCAAGGAGTACATACCGTGACAACTCAAACAAAGCAACGCCGCCCCGGCTACCCGACGAACCGTTTAAGGCTTAAAGAACTGTCGCGGCTTTTCCGTTTGGAAGGGCTACCAAATGATTCGCGAGGGCACTGCGCCCCACAATTAAGATTGGCCGAAAGCGCACAGTACTGCCTGCCGCCGACGCGGAATGGGAAGCGAAGTATTGTCTTGAATCGACAATTGACGAAGCCGACGCGAAGACCGCCCGCGCGAATCGACGGGGTGGGTAATGACTTCCAAAAGAACGAAAGGCCGCCCGGTCAAGGGGCAGCCTTCCAAGAGCGCGTTCACCACGACATAGCAAAGCGGCTAAGAAAAAAGCCTACTGTGAAGCTCACGCCGCGTCAATTGATGCTGGCCGATTTGAAACGGTCGGGCCTAACCGCTACTGACGCGCGAAAGTCTAAGTACAAAACGTTAACGGCCGAACAAGTACAGGAACTTACCGGCAACTATGCGGCGGGTTACCTGATTCCGTACCATGACATAGACGGTAAGAAAACCGATTATTATGCGTACGCTATACCGAAGAAGTGCGCGGCCCGTTCGGGTCGTCAAAAAAGAAACCACTACGTTATACCGGGCCATGAACGCGTTACCACGTTTTTACTTCCCGCCGGGTATAGATTGGCAGGCGTTAGCTAACGACGTTACCGAGCCGTTATTGTTTACGGAAGGCGAGAAAAAAGCGTTAAGTCTTGTAAGTCTGGGTTACCGACGATTAGCGTACCGGGGGTATGGGCGTGGCGTTCGAAGAAAGCGGGCGTTTCAGCAATACCCGACTTCGACGCTATCGAATGGAAAGGCCGCGACGTACTGTTAGCGGCGTTCGATAACGACTTAATGACGAACCCGCAAGTGATAGCCGCGCTAAACGCGATTTCGAGCGAGTTAACAAACCGTGGCGCGAAAGTAAGCATCAAGTTTCTGCCAAAAGACGCGGCAAGATTGGCTAATGACTATCTATTAACGCACACGCGCGAACAGTTCCTAAAGCTTACGAAGAAGCATATAGCAAGGGTGCCGCCCTGTATCAGCTAAATGAGCGTTTGGCGTTCGTCAATAAACTTGGGTGCGTGTACGACTTTGAGGCCGAACGTTTCTACAAATCGCGCGCCGACTGCTCTTTTAACTTTGCCGACCTATGGTACCTACAACCGAAGGCCAACCCCGAAGACGGTTTTAAGAAGGTCAACGCCGTGCGCAAGCGTGGCTAGAGTGGCCCGAAAAGCGCCGCTACGTAGATATTTGCTACGCACCGGGCGAAGACGAAGTTGCGGACGGAAGAATTAACTTTTGGAAGGGATGGGGCTGTGAACCGAAACAAGCGTAAGACCGACCGCAATAAGCCGGTCAAGGATTTATTAGCTTACCTATTCAAAGACGAAGCCGATTTGCTGCCGTGGTTCTTACAGTGGCTTGCCTACCCGCTACAAAATCCCGGCGGTAAGAAATCTTACGGCCGTGCTTTTTCACAGTCGCGCCCAAGGCGCCGGCAAAAGCTTCGTCGGCTACATAATGAAAGACATTTACGGCGAAAACTTCGTGGTTGTCGATCACGAAGCTATGAAAGGCAATTTCAACGGTTGGGTTGTAAATAAGCAATTTATTTTAGGTGAGGAAATCACAGGTAACAATTCGCGAGCGCAAGCCGACCGGCTAAAGAACATGATTACACGCGAGCCAATACACGTTAACGAAAAGTATCAACCCGAATACGATATAGAAGACTGCGCGAACATTCTATTAACGTCCAACCACGTTGACGCTGTATTTGTCGAAGATACCGACCGCCGATTCGTCATTATCGAAATCAAAGGCGAACCGATGCCCTTGAGTTTTACAAATGTATTGACGATTGGCGTAAGAGGCGGTGCATCGTACTGGTTTAATTACCTTCTGCATGAAGTAGACCTGAGTGACTACGACCCGAAGCGCCCGGCCCTGACTACGAAGGGCTTAAAGAAGAAATGATAGCGCTCAGTAAGTCCGACTTGGACTTGGCCGTAATGCAGATTCGCGATAACCCCGACACATATTGCGCACCTCAAATCATATTAACCCGTGCCCGTTACTTACAGCGACGCAACTACAAAGCTACATTAATACCTATACCGACGGGCGTAGTACGTTAATTGCCGTATCAAAGGCGCTACGTCGTGGCGGTTTTCAAATGCACAAAGTCGATACGGTAAACGGTTCGCAGAAACTTTGGGCGGTGCGCGACTGTGAGGAATTTAATCGCCTTGATAAATCTCAATGGCCAAACGTCTACAACAAATTCCAGCCGCAGAAAAAATTCTTAATGCGTGATTTTCTTCAATTTTCGCGTTTCCGGGCGGTTCAGACGCTTTTTCAGACGCTTTTCAGACGCTTTTTGTGGGGAAAAGTGGTGGTAAATCAATGACCTGACGCATCCAGACGCAAAGACGCTTTTTTCAAATCTATATATAAAAAAGGGGGGATATGTATCTGCATAAACAGGGAAAAACGAAGGTAATTTATTTCCTTTATATATTTTTCAATAAGAAAGGTCAGAAGCGTCAGAAGGGTCAGAACCCTTACGCAGCAAGGCCGACGCTTTTTGAAAATGCGTCGGAAATGCGTCGGACTGCATAAACACTAGGAGTTAAGAAATGACTGAAGTTACACACGCCCAACCCCCAAGAAGCAGCTGACGAAGTGTACGGCGTAATGATGGCGGCCAAGGCAACCCCGCCGCCCGGTTGGTTGTCATGTTCGACGGCAGTGCAATTAACGTTAATGGCTGCCACCAAAGGGGGTCAGGTTGTTAACTGGACGCTGCTAGCGCCAATGACCGAAGAAGCGACGCGCGCTTGCCTTGCGGGCGAAGTCGAACGCGGAACACTGAAGACGACATTGTGTATTTGCACATGGCCGAGATAGCGCCGGAACATTTGCGGCTTAACTTGAGCGCCCATGCAAGACCTGATTCAAAACGTTGACCGCTTTCTTGAGCGTCACGAGTCGGGCGCAGGCAAGTATCCGGCCGACGTTATGGATTTTCTAGCCAATGGCCTGAATGAGTTTTGTTGCCATCAACTTAGGTTGATAGTGCGTTCTGAACATGAATTGCCTAGCCGGTGCGAACGCAAGAAACGGGCGCGTACATTGTAACGCCAGCAATTGCGCTTGAGTACGGAACGCCCGCTAGGACGGTCATGCAATCGCGCGGCCGAATGTATCGCGGAAAATCTATTTCTCTTAGAACGTAACTACGACGATTCGAATATTGCGCCGCAGTACAAATTGTTGCTTGGCAAGATTCGTATGCTTGGCGTCCGTGTTGTAGGTGACGAAGCAATACGCAAAATACTTGGTAATTGTTAACGTAGTTTTTACCAACGGGTTTCGCCCGCCCGGTGTTACGGTCGGCTTGATTGAAACGTGAGCGCCAGCAATGCAGACCCGCAAACAAAAAGTAGAAGGCACCTTTTACCGTGATTTGGAAATTCGCAAAGACGCGGTAATAGACGAAGAAAAGCGCCTAGTCCGCGTTTCGGCGTCCAGTGAATTGCCCGTTATTCGTTCGTCGTTCTTTCGCGAACCGTGGAGGAAGTGCTAGGCCACAACAATGACGAAGTAGACCTGACCCGGCTCAACAACGGCGCGAGCGTCCATTACAACCATTCGCGCGAGCGTTCCGACCGTATCGGCGTGGTTGAAAAGCGCCCGCATCGTTAATAAGCGACTGCAAGCAACGGTACGCCTAAGCAAACGCGAGGACTTAGACGACGTTTGGCAAGACATACGCGACGGCATCCTTACCAATATTTCGATTGCCAGCACGATTGACGAGCGCACGTTAACTCAAGAAAACAAAGACGGCAGCCCGGACGAATACCGTGTGAACCAAGTTAACCCCCCACGAAGTTAGTTTCGTAGATATTCCCGCCGACCCGTCGGTAGGTGTCGGCCGAAGCGATAGCGCCGAAATGCAGTACCGCGTAATTGAAATTGGAGAAACAAAAGTGAAAGACAAAGTTACGAACATTACCGACGCCGTTAATCAAGGCGTTACACAAGAGCGCGCCCGCGTTTCGGAAATTAACGAAATTTTCGCGCCGTACCCCACCTGGAGGCTGTACGTACGCGCGCGCTTGATAACGGTACAACTACCGACGAATCACGAAAGTTGCTTTACCGAGTCGGTAGCACGTAACTCCGGCGGGCGGCGACCCGTACCAACCAGAATTTCGTGGCGAGCATTTCTCCATGCCTGACAGGCGCGACGACTTTATGCGGGCAGCGGTAGACGGTCTTTTGCCTTCGCAATGGCGTAACCGTGCCAAACCCACACGCGGCGGCCCGCGATTTGGTTTGCCGTTTGTTGCATGACCTGATGCGTCTTATTCTCGGTCACTGGAATGGTATCAATACGGGCCGCATGACGCCCGGCGAACTGGTCAAGCGCGCGCAAACAACCAGTGACTTCCCGTTGTTGCTTGCCGATTCGGTCGGTAAGTCTATTAACGTGGGCTACAACGAACCGACAGGCACGCACCGGGCGTGGTCGTCAAAGGCCGCGCGCGACTTCAAAGACAAGAAGTTTGTTGCCGCGTCTGAAACACCCGCGCTTGATCTTGTGAACGAAGACGGCGAATTTACGCATGGCGTCTTGACCGACGACGGTATGAGCGTTCGTCTTAGCTCCTACGGCAAGCTAATGTCGTTCTCGCGCCAAGCGATCATTAACGACGATACCGGCGAGTTGTTGCGCACGGCCCGTAACTGGCAAGTGAGTGCCATGTGTCTGAACTGGATATTACTTACGGCGCATTGCTGTCCAACCCGGTAATGTCCGACGGCGATACGCTCTTTCATGCGAACCACAACAATATAGGTACGGGCGGCGTTCCAAGTGTTACGACCTTGGGCGAAGCGCGCGAGTTATTGCGTAAGCAAATGGGCCTGGCCGGTACTGCATTCTTGGATTTGCAGCCGTTTGCGGTTATTGCCCCGGCGTCGCTTGAAACGGTATTCGAACAATTGCTTTCGAGTCGGACCTGACCTCGGCGACTACCGGCGATACGAACGCGCGCAACCTGTTTGCGAATAAGCTGCAACTGATCGTAGACCCGCGACTAGATGTTGACAGTACGACAGCGTGGTACGTATGCGCCAACCCGAACACATTTGCTTGGGCGAAGCGTATTCACTTGGAAGGGCAGCCGACGCCGTTTGTTGACGAACAGGCTGGTTGGGCGATTGACGGACTCAAAATCAAAGTACGCCATGACTTCGCCGCGCTGATTTCCGAGTATCGCGGCATCGTTAAGAACGCTGGCGTGTAATCCTCCCTCGCCGGGCGGCCCTGTTTGGGTGTGGTGTCCAAAACCCTCGTTAAGGTTGGTATCGCCCGGAGTTTTCAGAGTTTGCTATGACTAATGTAACCGCACTTGCCCGAAAACCGATTGTACGAGCCGTACCCGGCCCGAAATCCTGACCGACGTACAGGACGCGGCTGACGGGTCGGAACGTGCGCTAGTAAGCGTGTACTTGGCCGATGCTGGCGTACAAATCATGCACGTAGGCGAAGGCGGTAGGGCGCGTTGGGAAGGGTCTTGGTATCCCGTCACGAAGAAACAGGCTATTGAGTGCGCGCGCGAGCAAGCGTTAGCAAACGGCGTACCGGCAGAACGTAACCTGTTCTATATCCCCCAAGGCTTTGACCGGGGCGAATCGGGCTACCTATGGGGCGATGTAGACGCGGGTACGGAATGCTGGACATAGATACGCTGGCAGCCTACCAAGACCGGGGCGACGATTGTTTGCTTGTCCTGTACGACCCGGCCCGCCGCGAGTTGCAGAAATATCGCTTATGCAATGGCCTATTGGAGTGGTGGCACAAGGGCAGCCCGTACACGCTGGAAGGCGCCAAACGCGCGGCCGAACGGGAAGAACGCGGGTTAACGTTAGATCAATTGCATTTCATAGAGGTCGGGGGGTACCCCATGTTAATAGACGGCGTGTTAATGAATTGTTTAACGTTAAGCCAAGGTACTGTGAGAAGTAACGTTAGTGCGGGTCCTCAAGAGACCGGTGCGGAAACAGCATTTTCACGTTAATAAAGTTGCCGCCTATCTCCATGGCTAAAATGAACTTTCTTACTTTTAACGTTAATTAATATGAAAGACCTAGACCCGACAAACGTAAGCACGGCGCACCTTGCAGAATGTCCGCACGACGCGACGGCGTGACGCGCCTAAACCGTGGCGGCGTGATACAGCAAAACGGCCGGGCGCGCGGCAAGTACAATTTGTTGGACGCCATACCCGCGTACCTGAATCACCTAAGAGAATCCAAGGGCGACGATACGCAAGAAAACTGCATCGCCAGCGCGAGCGAAAACTACGCCTTCAAAACGACAAGGCCGAAGCCGCACTTGTCCCGATAGGCGACGCCGCCCAAGTCTTCGCTACGTATGCCGCCGAATTTCGCCGCCAAGTCGAAGGCTGCATAGACGATATGGCCGCGCAAATATCTAAGACCGATACCCTCTGCGAAGTCGCCCAAGTGCTGCAAGTAGAATTGCGCGCGCTGTCACTTGGCCCGACGGAGTGGCTACAAGAGGTTGAAGACAATGAGCGTACAAATTGAATCAGTAGATTTTCACCCGGCGCGCCAGCGTGGCTAACGTCGTCATACCGCTATCCCGGTTACAGGATCAGGGGGCGCGGCTTTGGCACCCGGCCCGGAGTAGTCACGATTAACGGGGAAGCGCAACGGGTCGTGAAGTGGACCTCCGACCTAATCATTATCGCCATGCCTGACCCCAGCCCATTCAGTCGGTACGGCTCCCCGGTTGTGGCCGTAACGCGGGCGGCGGGGCGGCGGCTGGCTGCTAACGACGCGCGCTACGTGCTGGCGGCGTAGGGTCTGCTTTTGCCGAAAGCGGCCGTTCAAATGGTAGGAAAAGCGGATTAGTGAGGGGCTGGAATCGGCCAGATGCGGCCGTTCGCGGCATCAAAATTCTTCATCTGATCGCCGGCTTCGCTCGCGAATCAGTAGCGACCCGACGTAAGGGATCAAGACGGTAAATGACATTAACAAACCGGCAACGAACCACGCGATTTTGACTACCGCAGTCGAGTCAGAATCGATTGCAATCCAGGCTGCGGTCACGAGAGTTGGAAGCAGCATTAAAAAAGCAGCGATAGATATGACATCGCCCGGTTGGAGAATAAAAATCATGGCCGGTTTCATCATGTATTCCAATCCGGGGCCGGCGAAATAGTGTGCAACTAATTGGATCACCAATGCCGGTGCAAGCCAGAGAATGTAGCGCTCAAATCTGTTCATCAGGATGTTCTCTCGACGGGCGGCCTCGGGTCAGTGGCGGAAATTATAGCTCACAATTTGTGGCAGGCTGCTATGCGAAGCTAAGCGGACCCCAGTTCTTCTTTCTCGTGAACTTCTCAGTACGGCCACGACCAGACCGTCACGTCATTTGCGCGAAAGACCTTTCCAGATCAAGAACCCGGCTACGATAACAACAGCCCCTATAGCACCGGCCCACCACGGCCCAAACGGTCTAAGAACGAATCTATTCAAGACTGCCGCGGCGACAATAAAGTACACGGCGACAATGGAAATCCGTTGCATTTGGGTGCCTTGCTCCAGTTTCAATGCGGGCTTCTTGGACGACCGCTTTGGGTCAATACCAGCCGCTGAGTATACACCTGCGCGAAGGGCCGCTTGGCGGGTAGCGGCCGTCTACCGGATGCGGGACAACCGGGATATATTCGAATTCGTGGAAAGTGTTGGCCACTACGGGTCGGGGTGGTGGCTATCGTCGTAAAAGGCATAATACATGCGGCTTTCCGGAATTGTTAAAAAAGTCCTAGATACCCTATACTGCGCACCAGTGGCAAAGACACCTAAAAAGCAACCAAGAAGACCGCCAAAAAGGGCTAAGAAGACCGCCAAGAAGGCGGCCACGAAGACGGCCAGTAAGGGCAACGGAAAGGCCGCCAAAGTAGCTAAGCCCGATCAAGTAACATTCCATTACCTGAAAGGCCCGGATTTTCGAACTATTCATGTTGACGGAGCGATTGGGGGGCTAACGCCAAGCGGCCACCTACACATCGCGTTCTATGCCGAGCGCATGGCGATTCCGCAACAGACCACGCAACAGGTTAACCCAGACGGCACACTTGGCGACGAATCGACACGTGAGGTCAAGGAAGGCGTAGTTCGGCAAATGGAAACCGACATTATTGTGAACGAAAGCACAGCCAGAAACATCAAAGTCTGGTTGGATCAAAAGCTAGAAGAGTTTGAAGTTAGGCGTAAAGCCGTCGAAGCTTTAAAGAAGGCTAAATGAACGGACTAGCATTACCATTACCAGTAGACCCGCCAAGCGGCTATTTCTTGTACCTTGGGGAAGCAAAGGCAACGGGCGGCGCATCTAACTATGTGCAAGCGGAACTTTCGTCCACTGTCGATGCCTCTACGTACTTCCGTACGCTCGCCAACGAATGGCGGCGAGATACCGGGCATATGTCCTTGATTTCTCAACGCGTTAACCATCCAGCATATAAGCGCATTTTGAGAATGGGAAACACGGCCATTCCATTAATTCTTGAGGAATTGCGGCGCAGGCCGGGACATTGGTTTCACGCACTTATCACGCTTGCCGACGATAACCCGGTACTCCCAGACTTTGACGGCAATGTTGAAGATGCCGCCGCGCTTTGGGCTGTATGGCTGGACAATAACCTAATAGACCCCTGATGCCGCTTAAAGAATTACGCGGCGTATTCCCAAATTCGAAAGGCACCAGGCTGATATAACCAGCCCAATTGACGGTAATTACAATTGTGCGTCATGGGCGCTCGAAGATGTACACCGTTGGTGGCAACCATACGGCCTAATACTGCCCGGCCCGTCACCCCCATACCACTGGCCTCGCCGAACTCCCGCAAGATGCGAGCGCGGAAACCTTTGTGCGCTTGTTTGAACTAAACGGATACGAACTCGCCGCCGACGACTCCGTAGAAAACGGTTACAAAAAAATTACCGCATACATTCGCGACGGTGAATTTCAACACGCCGCCCGCCAATTGTCGGCAACCAAGTGGACAGCAAGATTGGGGAGTTCGAAGACATTAGCCACGAACTCCGCGCGCTGGAGCGCGACGGCCCGTACGATATGGAACCGCCACCATATTCATGCGAAAGCCAATTGGCCAATAACTGGAACATCCCCCCCGCGCTTGAAGCGGAGATACGCCGCCGCGACACGCAATGCGTATATTGCGGCGTCCGTTTCGGTTCGGACGGTACGAGAAAGACGACGGCAACTTGGGAACATATCGTCAATGACGCGCGAATTGTCGCCGCGTGGAAAAACATCGCCCTTTGTTGCTTCTCCTGTAATGCCAGCAAGGGGGCGAAGCTTCTAGAAGACTGGCTTACGTCTGACTATTGCAAACGTCGCGGAATTAGCCGCATCTGTAACGAATATTGTTCGACAAGCGCTAGCCAAACCCCAACCATTTGAACGCCCACAAAGCGCCGATCAAAGTTAGGTAAAAAGTTGGAGAAATAAAAACGGCTAGTCGGAAATCGTCTAACCCGTTGATTTTATTGGTACTCCCCACTGGATTCGAACCGGTGTTACCGCCGTGAGAGGGCAGCGTCCTGAACCACTAGACGAAGGGAGTGGAGTAGATATTCCAAATTTTAACGCGATGCGGGCCCCCAGGGGCGGCTATTCGATGCTACGCAAGCGCGCGGGCTGCACTCGCTTCAAGCTCAATAACGTGATTTCGGACGGCTGCGCCATACTCCGCAGCGCACCCTCGCTTAAAGCCGTCGCGGGCAGCGCAATCCTGAACCCCCAGACCATGGGCCCGGTTGGAGGAATAGACCGCGATCGGGCTAGGGGCTGGTACTATATGGCCGCTTATTGAATGCACTAGCGGTTCTTCATTTGAAGAATGACGGCATAATGAAGCGCAAAGCTCCGCAAATCATTCCTCGCTCCGCCCACAATGTCTCTCGGGACGAAATTTCCAAAAGCGCGTTAAAGTGCTCTACCGGCTAAACAAGGCGGGGTATCAGGCGTTTCTGGTGGGTGGTGGCGTAAGGGATGCCATGCTGGACTTGCATCCGAAGGACTTCGATATCGCGACAGACGCGACGCCGGACGAGGTGCGCGCGTTGTTCGGCAACTGTCGCCTGATTGGGCGGCGTTTTCGGCTGGCTCACGTTCGCTTAGGTCGCGAGGTCATCGAAGTTGCGACCTTCAGAGCGGCGTCCAATCACGAAGACGATGATTCTCATCACGACGATGAGGGCCGGATCCTGCGTGACAACGTCTATGGCAGCATCGAAGAGGATGTCTGGCGCCGCGATTTCACCTGCAACGCGCTCTATTACAACATCGCAGACTTCAGCATCTGGGATTACACCGATGGCGTGAAAGACATCAAGAAGAAGCGCCACTGGTCTTTATAGGTGACCCCGAACAACGGCTGCGCGAGGATCCGTTCGCATGTTGCGCGGTGCGCTTCGCCGCAAAACTGGATTTCACCATCGACAAACCCAGCGTTAAGGCAATGGACCCTACAAGTCGGCCTGCTGACCAATGTGCCGGCCGCGCGCTTGTTTGATGAGTTCCTGAAGCTGTTCCAGGGGGCGATGCAGAGAGTACCTTCGATTTCCTGTACGCAAACACAAGCTGATTGTCGAGTTGCTCTCGGCGACCGATGAGGAAATGGATGAGGACGAGACCTTCGAAGCATTCGCCAGGGAGGCGTTGCACAATAACGATCGACGAGTCGCGGACGGCAAGTCAGTTACGCCGATGTTCCTTATTGGCGTGTTTCTCTGGGCGCCAACCGTCAAGACGACTTGCGAGCGATTCGCCGCGAGGAGGAGAAAATCTCCGAGGCGCAGGCATTGAGCCTTGCATCCTACGAGCTGCTGCGCCCAGCAACAGCGACGCATTTCGATGCCGAAGCGATTTACGGTGCCGATGCGCGAGATGCTCGCGCTGCAACCCCGCTTTACAGCGACCAGGGGCAAGCGCGCCATGAACCTGCTGAGCCACAAGCGCTTTCGTGCCGCCTACGATTTCTACGTGCTGCGGGCGGAGGTTGGTCAGGCCGACGAAGCGACCGCCAAGTTCTGGACTGATGTGCAGACGCAGTCGGTGAAGCAGCGCGCGGCCACTTTCCAGGTCAGCGCGCAGCCGCGCAAGCGCAAACCACGACGGCGCCGCGGCCGCAAACCTGAGTCGGCTGGCGATTCATGAACCACGATCGTTGGTGCCCGGCCTATATTGGTC
>CALNYP010000053.1:0-12959 GCA_942490715.1 uncultured bacterium | reverse complement strand
CGGCAACGCAAGCGAGTACTTGCGTGAGTTGATCCGGCGAGACCAGGAACGCCAAGCCGAGCAACGTCTGGAAGGACTGCTGCTAGAGGGGCTCGAGAGCGGAACGGCCGCGCCGCTGACCAAGAAAGACTGGGCGGAGCTTCGCACGGAAGTCGCCGAGCGTCTGCAGAAACGCTGGGGCGACCGTGGCAAGAAGGCGCGCTGAACTACGTCCACAGGCAGCAAGCGATGCGGCCCGCTTCAATCCCCGAGATACCCCAGCGACCGCAGCATCTCGATCGCTTTGGGATCGAGCGCCTCCAGATCGACCGGCTCACCGGCCTCCTCGGGACTCGGCCCCGACGCATACCAGCGCAACAGCAGCGAAGCGAGCTGAGCCACCAGCGGCCCCTGCTCGTCGGCCAGATTCCGCAGCTCCCCGGGATCGGCCTCCAGGTCGTACAGCTCGTACTGCGCCCCGGTCATCGCCGCCAGGTCATGCGGCGAACGCACATGAATCAGCTTCCAGCGACCGAAGCGTACCGTGTGCTGCGGCGCAGCCACGTCGTAGCCCGACTCCATGAACACGAACGTCGGCGGCGCAGCGTCAACATCGCCACGCATCCAGGGCACCAGACTCGTTCCCTCGAAGCTCGGCGAACCCTCGATCCCGGCAAGCTCCGACAACGTCGGCGCCAGATCGATCAGCCCCACCGGTGGCTCGATCACCCTGCCTGCCGGAAGCATCCCCGGCGCGCGCACGATCAACGGCACCCGTGCCGACGGTTGATACGAGAACTGTCCGTGCTCCAGGTAGTACTCGTGCTCCCGGAAACTCTCCCCGTGATCGGCGCTCAGCGCGACCACGGTCCCCTCGGCCGGCGCCAGCGGCTCCAGCTCCTGGAACAACCGGCTCAGCTCGTCGTCGAGGTAGCGGACCTCCCGGTCGTACTGCGCCCGGTAGAACCCCAGATCGGCGATCGGCTCTCCCGCTCCGTCGAGCTGTAGCTGGTAGCTCGGCAGCAGCTCCAGCGCGACCGGCTCGGCCGGATGCTCCCCGACGAACAGCTCCTCGTAACCCGGCGGCGGCACGTACGGGCCATGGGGATCCATGAAGTGCAACCAGAGGAAGAACGGTCGCCCGTCGTCGCTCTCCCGTAGCCACGACAGCCCCTGATCGACGACGGTGCGGGCGTCGGTGAACTCCTTCACTCGTCCCGGTGCGTTCTGGAACGGCTCGTCGTTTCCGGCAGCGGCCCACTTCTCGGCCCAGGACTCGACGAAGTGCTCGAAGCCCTGATCGAAACCGAACGTCTTGCCGACGTTGAAGTTCGCGACCACCGCCGCGGTGCGGTAACCGGACTCGCCGAAACGGTCGCTGAGCATCACCATCGACTCGGGCAGGATCTTGCGGGTGTACTGGATGCCGGTGGTCTTCGGGTAGCGGCCGCTGAGCATCGAGGCCAGGCTGGGCCAGGTCTTGGGCCACTGCACCGTCGCGTCGACGAAGCGCACCCCGCCGTCGGCCAGTGCGTCGATCGTCGGCGAGGTATCCAGACGATAGCCGTAGCAGCCGAGTCGATCGGCACGCAGGGTGTCGACGGTGATCAGCAGCACGTTGCGTCGCTCGCCGTTCGCCACGCCGGGCGCGGTGGCCGAGGGAGCCGCCGAATCCGAGTCTCCCACCGGCCCGCCGCAGGCCAGGCCCAGCAGCAGGGCCGGCAGCGCCGCCGACCGCCAGAGCCGCCGTTGCCCCACGCCGCTCACCCGGGTCAGACCAGCTCGTCCATCGAGTCGGGCCAGTTCTTGTTCAGGAACTCGATCCCCTCGATGCCCTTGACCGACTTGCAGCAATCCTGCCCCGATACGACCAGACGGATCGGTCCGCCGCGTTCGTCGTCGAGCTCGGCGCCGTCGTGGGACCAGGCCAGCAACACGTCGGGGCCGGCGAAGGTCGCCAGGCTCATCCCGGCGCGAAACCCGCCGGCGCCGTGGGCCATGACCCAGGTCGCGTCGGGCAGGGGACGCACCCGGGCGATCAGCTCCCGGGACGAAAGGCCGGTCCACTGTTCGCCCTTGCGGTGCCAGCCGTGTTTCGAGCA
Source organism: uncultured bacterium (assembly GCA_942490715.1). Classification (GTDB taxonomy): domain Bacteria; phylum Acidobacteriota; class Polarisedimenticolia; order Polarisedimenticolales; family Polarisedimenticolaceae; genus CALNYP01. The sequence goes on along the minus strand of CALNYP010000053.1, from coordinate 10,878 downwards.
GTAGGCGTCGACGGCGCAGGAATGGGCGGGCAGACGACGGAACGCCGGCAGGTTCCACTCCAGGGTGTGGGTCACCTGGCCCCAGGCGCGCAGCAGAAACCCCTCGGTCGGTCGCGGTGCATCGGCATTGATCGCCATCGGTCTTCGACCTCCGCTGGTTACAGCCCGTCCCGGGCGATCCGGGGCAACGCCGACAGATCGGCGTGGGCACCGTGAGTCCTGGCGAGTCGACCATACCGGTCGACGAGCAGCGAGTCGATCCCGGCGCGATCGGCACCTGCCCGGTCCAGCTCCGGAACGTCCCCGACATGCAGCACGTTACGATGTTCGATCTTCATCTGCCCCAGCACAACCTCGAACAGCCGCGGGTCGGGCTTCTCGAACCCCTCGAGGTGCGAGACGCCCACGTAGTCGAAGTACGACGACAGCTCCAGCTGTTCCAGCAGATGCGGCAACCGGGAGTCCCAGTTGGAGACGATCCCCAGTCGCACCCCGTCGGCCTGCAGCGCCTGCAGTGCCGGCACGACATCGTCGAACACCTGCCAGGCCGCCGGCTGCAGGAACGCCGCGCCGAGCTTCCCCACGGCACCGGCGGCGATCTCCGCCGAGATCGGCGCCCCGGTCGCCCGCTCCAGCACCCGGGAGGAGAAGTGCTGCCAGTACTCGTCCTGGCCCCCGGGGAACTGTCGGTACCGATCGACACCGGGTTCGATCTCGCCGGCGATCTCGTGGGCCACCTCGGCGATACAGATCTGCAGCAGTCTGCCGTCCAGCGGCAAGCCCAGCTCGTCGAGCACCGCCGAGTAGACATCGCCGAAGGAGGTCCGCGGTCCGAGGATCGTATCCCCGGCATCGAGCAGCACGATCGGATAGCGATGATTCAAGGCAAGCTTCCGTGCGCAATCGCAAAAACGCCCCCCCACCGCGCCGAGGCGCCATGGAGAGGCGTGGTCAAACCAGATCGTAGAGGAATCAGTTCGGCTTGGCGAACATCGCCTGATCGAGTTCCGGATTGATGTCCATCGTCTTCAGGCTCATCTTCATCACTTCCTGACCGTCGAAGTTCATCGTCCGCACCTTCGGCACCATCATGCCGTCGACCTCTTCGTAGTTCTCGAAGACGACCTCGATCAGCCCGGGCGTACCCTGCAGCGGATGCTTGCCCTGGTAGGCCTGGCGCAGCACCGTGCCGTCGCCGTCGATGCAGATCCGCGACTCGGCCTCCATGTAGACCACCGAGACGTCGGTGCAGGCCGCGCCGTTGACCTCGCTCTCGCCGGTGGCGACCGCCTCGAAGCCCGCGTTGCCGTAGTGGGTGGCGAGTACGAGCAGGTCACGGGGCAGCTGCTTCAGCGAGTCCTGCACCCGATCGCCACCGAGGGGCTGGGACTGGCCGCCGGCCATCTGATAGCCCTCCTTGCCGTTGAGCACGATCACCTGGTCGCCCATCGGCGTCTTGATCGTCGTGTGGACCTTGTCCGGCATCTGGAAGGTCACCTCGGTGACCAGCTGCATCGACTGTCCACCCATCTTGAGGCTCAGGTCGTAGCTGGCGCTGACCGCCTCGACCTGGGTGTTGCCGCCACCGACGGCGCTGCCGGCCTTGGCGACCAGCGCGGCGCCGGCTTCGACGTTGGCCGCCGAGCGCACGACCTCGCCCCGGTTGTCCGCCGGCGGGGCGATGGCGATGTCGATCGGCTTGACGGTGCCGAAGGAGTCCATCGGACGATCGAAGTCGGCGGACTTGCCGACGACCATCAGCACCATGTTGTCGGGATGGATGTGGGTCTTGGCCACCCGGGTCACGTCGGCCGCGGAGACGGCCTCGATCTTGTCCCGGTAGGTCGCCAGGAAATCCTCGGGCATGCCGTAGAAGGCGAAGGTCATCTGCTGACCGAGGATCTGGGAGCGCGAGGTGTAGTTGAAGATGAACGAGTTGAGGATCGACTCCTTGGACCGGGACATCTCATCCTTGGTCGGCGGGATGTTGATGATCCCGTCGATCTCTTCGCGGAGGGCATCGACCGAGGCGGCCATCGTCTCGGACTTGGTCGACAGGCCGACCTGGAAGATGCCCGGGCGCACGAACGACGAGCCGATGCCGCCGAAGACGCTGTAGGCCAGCCCCTTCGCCGAACGGACGTTGCTGAACAGCCGGCTGGCGAAGCTGCCGCTGAGGATCTCGTTCATCACCTGGACCGCGTGGTAGTCCGGGTGCGACTGCTGGATGCCGAGATGGCCGATGCGCACGTAGGCCTGGGTCACGTCTTCCTTCTCGATGAAGTAGCTGCCCGGTTCGGCCATCGCGAAGCTGGGCGCCGGGGCGCTGAAGTCGGGGCCCTTCTCCCAGTCGCCGAAGGTCGCCTCGATCGTCTTGCGCATCTCGGCCGGGTCGAAGTCGCCGACGACGCCGAGCATCATCTGGTTCGGGTGGTAGAACTTCTCGTGCCAGGCGAGCAGGTCGTCCCGGGTGATCGCGTTGACGGTGGCGTACTCGGTCAGCCGCCCCAGGGCGGTGTCCTTGCCGTACATCAACCGGGAGAACTCGCGGCCGGTGATCCCGGCGATCTGGTCGTTGCGCCGGGCGATGCCGGTGTTGGTCTGCACCTTGGCCAGCTCGATCTTCTCCTCGTCGAAGACCGGGTAGCGCAGCACGTCGCGGAAGATCGCGAACACGTCGGCGAAGTCTTCCTTGAGGCAGTCCATCGAGGCGAAGCCGACGTCGCCGCCGAGGCTGGTCTCGACCGACGCCGCACGGGCCTCGAGGAAGTCGTTGAGCTCGCGGCCGGACATGTTCTTCGTGCCGCCCTCACGCTGGACCTGGCCGAAGATGCCGCCGAGTCCGACCTTGTCGGCCGGGTCGTAGTTCGAGCCGGTGCGGATGCGCGCGGTGACGTTGATCAGCGGCAGCTCGTGGTCTTCCATCAGGAAGATCTGCATGCCGTTGGCGAGGGTGTAGACCTCGGGCTGCGGGATCTTGAAGTCCGGCAGCTTGGGGTACTTGATGTCCTTGACGTCCTTGACCTGGGCCGCCAGCGGCGCGACGAGCAGGACGGCGACGATCAGCGCCGCAATTCGGATCGTGGTGTTGTGTTTCATTGGCCCCATCACTCCTAGTTCGTCGCTTCTTGTTCGTCGGTGACGATCATGCCGACGGTGCGGTTACGCGGAATAAAGGCTTCCTTGGCGACACGCATGATGTCGTCCTTGGTCACCGCCTCGATCTTGTCGACACTGTTGAACAGCTCGCGCCAGTCGCCGTACTGCCCCTGGTAGGTCGCGATCTGGATCGCGATGCCCTGGTTGCTGTTGAGTCCGCGGACCAGACCGGCCTTGGCCCGGGTCTTGACGCGCTTCAGCTCGTCGTCGGTCACCGGCTCGCTCTTGAGCCGTTCGATCTCTTCGCGGATCACCGCCTGGATCTCCTCGTTCTCATGACCCGGCGAGGGGACGCCGAAGAACAGCATCAGGTGCGGGTACTTCGTGCCCGGGAAACCGTTGAAGGCGCCGGACTGCGCGGCGATCTTGCTCTCCTCGACGAGGGTGCGGTAGAGCCGCGAGGTGCGCCCGGTGGAGAGGATGTCGGCGATCGCGTTGTAGACCGCGTCGTCGGGGTGATCGGCGGCGGGGCGGTGGTAGCCCTCGAGGTAGACCGGCTGAGACGGGTCGTAGATCTTGAAGCTCTTCTCGGCCAGCGCCTGGGGCTCGACGGTGCGCAGGCCGGCGCTCTCCGGCCGGCCCTCCATGCGGCCGAAGTACTTGCGCAGCATCGGCATCATCTCGGAGGCCTTGACGTCACCGACGACCGAGACGGTGATGTTCGAGGGGATGTAGTGCTGGGCGAAGAAGTCCTCGGCGTCCTGGCGAGTGAAGCGCTTGAGGTCGGACATGTAGCCGACGACCGGCGCCTTGTACGGGTGCGCCTGGAAGGCGACCATCGTGAACTGCTCGATCAGCCGGCCGATCGGGTTGCTCTCGGTGCGCATGCGCCGCTCTTCCTGGACCACGTCGCGTTCCTTGTAGAACTCACGCTGGACCGGGTCGATGAAACGCTCGGACTCGAGGTAGGCCCACAGCTCGGTCTTGTTCGCCGGTAGCGAGTAGAAGTAGCCGGTGGTGTCGGTGTTGGTGAACGCGTTGAGGCCGACGCCGCCGGCGCGGCTGATCAGCTCGTCGAACTCGTTGGGCTGGACGTGCTTGGCCGCCTCTTCCTGGGCGTCGACGAACGCCTTCTTGAGTTCTTCGAGCTTCTCCGGGTCCGGGCCGCCCTTCTTGTACATCTCGAGGTCGAGGGCGTAGTAGGCGTTGTCGACCGCCTGCAGCGCCTTCTCCTCGGCCTTGTAGTTCTTGGTGCCGATCTTGGTCGTGCCCTTGAACGCCATGTGCTCGAACATGTGGGCCAGTCCGGTGATCCCGGGGACCTCCTGGGCCGAACCGATGTCGACGTGGGTGAAGAACGAGACCACCGGCGCGGTCGGCCGCTCGTAGACCATGATCGTCAGGCCGTTGTCCAGCGTCTCGACGCTGAGGCCCTTCTCGAAGGACGCGATATCCTGGGCCGCGGCCGGGGCGGCGAAGCCGACGGCGAGCATCAGCGCGCACGCCGTCCAAGCGATTCTTCGTGACATGTCATCTCTCCTGGTTGTCGGGGGCATCTCGCACGTCCCCCCGTACTGATTGCTTACGACCGGCCGGAAGCACCGGTTTCCGCCCGCGCCGGACGAATCGCGCTGGGGAATCACTGGGGCCGGCCGGTTCTCGCACCCGTGTTCGATGCCCCAAGATTCTACCGCTTCCGGCAGGGGGTCCGCCCCCCCGAGGAGGGACGCTCGGGTGGGGAATCATGGTGCATCAACAAAGTTGCAGCATTGATTCGCCCACGAGAGTCGGGCGGCGCCCCCGGTGGCCGGTAGAATGGCGGCATGCTGTTCGATCCGGAGCCACGGTTCTACGGGCTTCCTGAAGAGGGGTTCGAGCTCTTCGGGATCCGCGATCGTGACACCCGCCGCCTGCGAATCCTCGAGCGGATTCACCCGGCCCTCGAGCGGCTCGGCGACGACCTGGTCGAAGTACTCAACCGGCGTTCGGGGGGCAGCTACCACGTCCACCTGCCCCGGCTCGACTGGCCCAAGGGGTACCAGCCGTTCTGCACCTGGGTCGCGATCTCCCATCGGACCCAGGGCTACCAGTCGGGAGCCCAGCTCAACGTCGGCGTCCACGCCGATCACGTCTCGGTGCGCCTGGGCTGGGACACCTCCGCGGCGGCCTTCGGCAGGTTCGAGTTCCTCTGCCGGCTCGGCGGGCTGGACCGCAGCCTGCGGCAGATCGCCGTCGAGCACGGACTCCACTTCCGCGTCTACGCGTCGGAGAAGTGGCCCGTCGGCTCGAAGCTGGTCTTCGAGAGCCAGACCGATGTGGCCCGGACGTTCCCCGAGGTCCACCGGCGCGGTGTCTGGTGGGAGATCGGCCGGCGCTACGACTTGCCGGTCTGTCGCGACATCGTGACCACGCCGCTCCTCGGCCGGGAGGCCGCCGAGGTGCTCAGCGCCGTGCTCCCGGTCTACGAACGGGTCGAAGCACCGCCGGCCGGCGCGGCCTGAAACCGGCCACGCCCCTTGGGGTATTTGCGGTAGAACCGGTTTGCCGGGTTTGAGGACGAGAAACCGGCGGCGCATACCCCAGCGCGGTGGTGCCGACCGCCGCGACACCGTACACAAGGAAACGAACGAGAGCTTCAACTGGAGTCGCTGGATGCGCTTGCCCACCATCCTGGTCCTCGGACTGTGCCTGCTCGCCCTGCCCGCCGCCCAGGCGGTCACCGTGCGCCACGTGGGGCCGGAGGGACCCGACCCCCGAGAACGAAGGGCCGAGCGCCCATCCAGCCGGATGCAGCGGGTCCTGCCCGGGGAACCGGGCAAGGCCGGCCTGTCCGCCGGCGCCTTCGTCGAACGTCACGGCGGTGAGTGGAGCTTCCGGATCGACCCGCGGACCGAGCGCTTCACGATGATCCAGGGCTCGGGGATTCCGCTCTGGCCCGGCCGGGGCAACCAGCTCAGCCCCGCCGCCGGAGCGACCGCAGAGCTGTCGCTGACCGGAACCGTCGAGCCGGCGATCCGCGCCTTCGTCGACAAGCACGGGCCGTGGCTGGTCCCGGCAAGTGGTGAACTGGTCTTCGACCCGATCGCCAGCGCCGTCCGTGAAGGCGGCCGGCTGGCCAGCGTCTACTACACCTGGCACGTCGACGGCGTGCCGGTCGAGGGCTCCCGGGTCTACGTCCGGGTGAACTCCGGCAACGTGACCCAGATCGGCAGCCGCTGGGTCGGACCGTTCGACGCGCCGACCACGCCGGCGATCAAGCCCCGGGAAGCGCTGCGCCGTCTGCTGGCCTACAGCGGCGACGAGGAGACCGCCCGGGCCTCGTCGGAACCGGAACTGCTTTTGCAACCCGAGGAGGGCGTCGGTTCGATCGAGTACCGATTGGTCTGGCGCATGGGCTACACGATCCACGGGCGGATCGAGAGCTGGGAGGGGCGTGTCGACGCCCGGACCGGCGAGGTCGTCCAGTTCGTCGACACCAATTACTACGCACGCGCCGTCGCCGGGGTCCACCGGGTCAGTCCGTTCACCCCCGAGGAGACGGTGCCGCTGGCCCAGCTCGACGTGCTCGCCGACGGCGTGTTCCAGTTGAGCGATGCGGCCGGCGCCTACCCGTACGTCGGAGGTACGACCAGCGCCACGATGAACGGGCGCTACTTCGACGTCGAGTGCGACACCTGCACGAACCCGGCCGCTCCGTTCGTCGAGAAGAGCACCGGCAACGGCCGGATCGATTTCGGCCTCGGCGGCATCGACGAGGTCGGCAACGGGCTCTCCACTCCGGCGGGCCGCACGTCGTTCTACCACCTGAACCGCGCCCGCCGGCTGGGGCTGGCCTGGCTGCCCGGCGAACCGTATCTCGAGACCCAGGGCTTCATCTCCAACGTCAACATCCCGTCGGTCTGCAACGCGGTCTACAACGGGGCGGTCAACTTCTTCCGCTCCGGCGGCGGCTGCAACAACACCGGCGAGATCGCCGACGTGATCAACCACGAGTGGGGTCACGGGCTCGACCTGAACACCCAGGGCGGTGACGCCGGCACCGGCGAGGGGACCGCCGACGTGGTGGCGATGCACCTCTCCCGGAGCCCGCTGCTCGGCCCCGGGTTCCGGGTCGACGGCTCGGCGGTCCGCGACCTCGACGCGACGACGAGCCCCACCGGTTTGCTGACCGCCACCCGCATCGCCAATGGCGACTGCGACTTCATGGGTTCGCCGGAGTCCCACTGCGTCGGCGAGTTGTACGGCCAGATCGCCTGGGAGCTGGCCCAGGCTCTGGCCGCCAAGCACGGGACCCACACCGGCTGGCGCACGTCGGAGCGGATCTTCTTCACCTCGCTCAACGACGCCGGCTCGTGGAATCCGGAAAGCGGCATGCCGATCTACGACGCCTACCTGATGGCCGACGACGACGACGGCAACCTGGCCAACGGGACGCCGAACGGCGCCGAGATCCACGCAGCGTTCGAGGCCCACGAGGCGGCGACGTCGGTGACCGGCTCCTCGCCGGCCTGCAACCGCCCGGACCAGCCGACGGTCGACGTCGAGTCCCAGTGCGGCGCGCTGGTCGTGAGCTGGAACGAGGTCGACGGCGCGGCCGGCTACGAAGTGTTGCGCAAGGAGTGGGTCGAGGACTCGCCCTACTTCCCGGTGGCGAGTCTCGCCGCCGGCGAGACGATGTTCGCCGACCCGGTCGTCGCCCCCGATCACGCCTACTGGTACGCGGTGATGGCGATCGACGACGGCGGCTGCGAGTCGACGGTGGACGCTCCGCTGGCCGCCGGTCTGATCGACCAGCCGGTGCTGGAGATCACCGCGGTGGCCATCGACGACACGCCCCGGGGGAACCGTTCGGGCTTCGCCGATCCAGGAGAAGAGGTCGACCTGGTGCTGACGCTGACCAATCACGGCGCGTCTTCCGGCGCGGCGCTGGCCGGCACCCTGGAGACCGACTCGGCGTTCGTCGAGATCCTCGAAGGCGCGACGGTCTTCGCCGACCTGTCCGGCGGGGCCAGCGGCTTCAACGAGACCGCGCTCCGCTTCCGGACCGATCCCGCAACGGCCTGCGGAGCCGAGGCGCTGTTCCGCTTCACCCCCGACGATTCAACCGGCTGCGCCGCCGAGGTCTCGTACTTCGCGGTGCGTCTGGGCCAGGCGGTCGACGGCGGCTTCGTCTGCGACGACACGCCGGCCTGCTTCGTCGAGCCGACCTTCGCCGGTGCGCTGGCGGCGCTGCCGGGTGCCTCCTGTGCCGAGACCCGGGTCGGCTGGGATCCGGCCTCCAGCAACTGCACCAACGCGACGATCGACTACAACGTCTACCGCGGAGACGATCCGGGCTTCACGCCGGATCCCACGAACCTCGTCGCCGCAGGGCTGACGACGAACCAGTTCACCGACAGCCTGCTCGACCCCGGTGAGACGTATCACTACATCGTCCGGGCCAACGACTCGCGCTCGGGCGAGGATTCGAACCTGCTGCGCCGTCAGGCGATCGCGCCGACGACACCGGACCTGCAACCGCCGGTCTTCCCCGGCCTGGTGTCGGCGGGCACCGGCGGCGAGTGCGGCGAGACGCTGCTCGTCTGGGACGCGGCCCTGGAGACCTGCAGCGGCCCGGTGATCTATGACGTCTTCCGCTCGGCCGATCCCGGCTTCGTCCCCGGGCCGGAGCACCGCATCGCCTCGACCTTCGACACGACCTTCGTCGACGCGAGTCTGCCGCCGGAGGTCGCGATGACCTACGTCGTCCGCGCCCGGGACGACATCGGCAACAGCGCCCCGAACACGGTCCGCGGCACGACCCAGCCCTTCGCCCGGGATCTGATCGTGGCCCACACCGACTTCGAACCCGACGACGGTGGCTGGACTGTGATCGAGCCTGACGACGCCGCGACCGGCAACTGGCAGTGGGGCGATCCCGTGGGCACGAACTACCAGCCCGAGGACGACGTCACCCCCGACGGCATCAAGTGCTGGATCACCGGCATCGCGCCGACGCCGAGCAACGGCGATATCGACAGCGGGACGACGACCCTGCTCTCGGCGCGCTACGACACCAGCGCTGTGGCGAACCCGGCGGTTCGTTACCACCGCTGGTTCACCAACGACGCCGGCAACGCACCGGGAGAGTTCAGCGACCGGTTCCAGATCGACGTCAGCGGCGACGACGGATCGAGCTGGACGCCGATCGAGGTGGTCGGTGCCGGGACCCCGCTGGCCTGGGTCCCGGTGGAGATCCCGCTCTCCGGCCTCGCCGCGTCCACCGACGAGCTGCGGGTGCGTTTCCAGGCCGCCGACCTGGGGGCCGGCTCGCTCGTCGAGGCCGGGATCGACGAGTTCTCGATCGTCGATCTCGGTGGTGGCTGCGCCGGTTGCGATGCGCCGGTCTCACCGGTCGACACGATCATCGTCGATCGCAGCGGCGACGACGTGATCCTGGACTGGAGCACCGACCCCGCGCCGGGAGTACGCTTCGTCGTCTACAGCCTCGACGGCGCCGCGTTCGAATTGCCGACCGCCGTGGGTTCCACCGACAGCCGGAGCTTCGTGCACGCCGGCGCCGTCGGCTCCGCGCAGTCGTTCTTCTACCGGGTTGTCCCGGTCGATGCCTGCGGCAATCAGCCGGCGCCGTAGCGTAAAGCGGAAGCCCCCCGGCCCTGCGGGGAGGCACTCAAGATTGATATGGGGTATTCCCCCTCGTGAGCCGCCAAAGCTGAGGCGCTACGAAAGTTGGCCGAGCAACGAGAGCGCCGGATCGAGGAAGGGCACCTGATGCAGGGCCGTGAATCGCCCGCCACGGGTGCGTTGACGCGACGGTCGGCTGAGTTTTCGGCCTCTACGAGGACACCCGACAACAAACGAGGCGCGAACCACTAACTCAACGCCCGGCCGGGGGAGATGCCTCAGTATGGAGGGTCCGCACCTTGGCCCCCAGGCTGAAGTAGAGCCGTGGTGCAAAGCGTGGAGTCCACGGCCGGCGGTGGGGGCCACGGTGCCGCAACTGTTGACCTGCCTCGACCAACTGTGACGGTGATGGTCCACACTCCGGCCGGCAGGGTTGCCTCGAATGCCATCTGGCATTGCTTTGAAAGGCTCTCCAGTTGAGAAACGTAATCAAGGTACTTCCGAACCTGGGCCCCGCGCTCGGGCGAGGCTCTGTAGCGGTCTCTGTTGCTATTCGATACTAGCAGCGCGGCCACCAACAGCGCGCCAAGAAGAGTGACGCGGAGGCGCGGCCTAACGGCCAGAAGGACCAACAAACCCTGCGATGCAGCTGCAAGCACGCAAATGAATAGGACGCGGGGAACGTAGAGATGCCGCTGGTACCCGGCGATCTCAAGGATTGAGCCATGTGGTCGCGCCAGGATCGCAGTCGTGCTCAGCGCCAACATGAAGTATAGAGCGGCGAACGAGCGTGCTCGGATTCCCTCGCGGTTCGGTACAAGGGGCTTCAGCCTCGCCAACCCGACGGCTGCCAGGACCGACACCGCACTACCCACTCCGAGCACGAGCCAACCAAGTTCGTGGTCGCGGAGCCACATTCGGCTGGCCGTACCAAACAGACCCTCGAACGCGATGCGTTCCGCTAGGATTGCAGGCAACGCGACTACGTGTTCAGCCTTCGCCCGCAGCGGCTCGTGCTCTACTCCAATCACCATGTAGGCCGCGGCCGAAGCCGCCGCGAGTAACCACCCGAATCGAACAGCCCCTCTGGATATCACGCCCCGAACTACAACCACAGGCAGTATTACCACCGACTGAGGGTGGCACCACGCGAGC
>CALNYP010000052.1:0-3495 GCA_942490715.1 uncultured bacterium | reverse complement strand
AGGACGAACCGCCCGCTGGACTCGAGCCGTCGGATCGGCAGCGCTACGCCGAGACCCTCGAGGCGGCCGCCCCGGTCGTCGACCCCCGGTTGCAGGACGAGATCGATCGCCGGCGGCGTACCGGCTCCGCTGGTCCGGCCCAGCGGATCGGCGTGGTCCTCGGGACGCTGCTGATCGTCGGCGGACTCGCGGCGGTGGCCGTCGACACCGGCGACTCGGGCAACTTGCAGCTGTTCGGCTTCGCCGGTGTGATCGCCGGTTCGTTGCTGCTGCTCTACCAGTACATCAACAGCGGCCGGCGACCGGGAGCCGACGGCGAGCTCCGCGCCCTCGAGGCGCGACTGGCGCTGCAGCTCGAGTCGGCGGGCAACCTCGCCGCCCGTCGTGACGAGGTCATCCAGGATCTGCAGCGCCGTGAACTTCCCGAGAATGCCGCCGAGCTACGCCGGCGAGCCGCCGAGCTGGACGAGGCGACCCTCGAGCGCCGGGCCTGGGATCAGTGGTTGCGACTCGACGAGCGTTACCGGAACGCCGCACGGGACAGCGCCGAGCAGCTGATCCGCGCCCTGGCCGAACGCGGCGAGCGGATCGAACTCCCCGCGTCGGACGCCCGTCCGGGCCAGGCGATCGAGTGGACGACGCGGCTCGTCGCCGGGGTCAACCGCTATCGCACCGCCTGCCGCGGTCGTGCCGAGCAGGCGGCCCAGGCGGCCCGGCGTCCGGACCTGCAACGGGCGCTGGACTCCCGGCGGCTCGCCGAGGCGGCGCACCGGGATCAGATCCGGCGACGGAGCGACGCCGAGATCCGGCTGGCGGCGATCGCCGCCGAGACCGGCCTGACCGAGTCGACGATCCGGCACACCGCCGTCGCGCTCCGTCGCTGGGTCAACGACTCCGAGGCCTCGTTCCGCCGGCGACAGCAAGAGCGCGAACAGTGGGTCACGTTGCAGGAGATCCTCGGCGGCTCCGAACTCGCCGAACTCGAGAGCGAACGAGAGGAGCTGCGGAGCTCCTGCGCGGAGACTCCCGATGCGCCGATCGACGATTCCGTCGACCCGGGCGACTCCCTGCGCTCCCTCGAGCCGGCCCTCGAGGCCGTTCGGGCACGGCGCAATCAGCTGATCGGCCGGACCGAGCAGATGGAGTCCCGGGCCCGGCAGGTCGCCGTCGCCGAGGAGGAGCTGGCCCGGGCCGAGGCGGAGCTGCGGCGCGTCGAAGGACTGGACCGGACCCTGGCCAGCACCCTCGACTTCCTGCAGCAGGCCCGGGAACGCGTGCAGCGCGACATCGCCCCGCGCCTCGTCGACGGGCTGCGCCCCCGGCTACGCCTGATCACCTGCGAGCGATACGATGATGTGATGATCGACCCGGCGACCTTGCAGGTGCGGGTGCGCAGCGGCCACGGGGCCTGGCTCGACGCGGGACTGCTCTCCCGGGGTACGACCGAGCAGATCTACCTGTTGCTGCGCATCGCGCTGGCCGAGCATCTGGTGACCACCGGCGAGCGTGCGCCGCTGATCCTCGACGACGTCACCGTGCAGTCCGACGCCGAGCGAACCTTCGCCCTGCTGGAGTTGCTCCACGACGTCAGCCGGGAACGCCAGGTGATCCTGTTCTCCCAGGAGGAGCAGGTCCGCAGCTGGGCCCGTCAGTCGTTGACCTCCGAGGTCGATCGACGAATCGAACTCGGCGAGGCCCGGCCGTTGCCGGCTGCCGTACCGGAGCCCGAGCGCCAGGAAGAATTGCCTGGATCCGGCCCATATCCGATCGACTGACGCGCACCCCATTGACCGCCTGAGCGACCTTGCATACTCTCGGATCTTCCGATCCAGTCCTCACGGACCTGTATCCCGTTCGTCGCCCTCCGGTCGATTCGACCCGACGGCGCGAGGAGACCCCGGCATGACCGCAACTCCACGAATCCGCCTTGTTGTTTCCATCGTTGCGCTGGCCGGGGCGATGACCGGTGCCGTCGTCGCCGACTCGTCGACGCCTGCCGCCGGCGACTGGCCGCAGTTCCGAGGGCCCGCCGCCGACGGCGCCTCGTCGATCGAGGGCGTCTTCGAGCAGCCGGCCGGCACCGGCCTGCGCGTCGCCTGGAAGCAGCCGCTCGGTAGTGGCTACGCCAGCGTCGCCGCCGCCGGGGGGCGGGTGGTCACCGCGTTCACCGACGGTACCGACGACTTCGTCATCGCCTTCGACGAGACGAGCGGCGCCGAGCTGTGGCGCTACCGGATCAGCGAGATGTATCCGGGCCTCGACGGCGCCCACTCCGGTCCGCTGTCGACACCGCTGGTCACCGCCGGACACGTCGTCAGTCTCGGCGGCCGCGGCGAGTTCTTCGGCCTCGACGCCGCCACCGGCAAGGAACTCTGGCGCATCGATCTGGTCGAGAAGTACAAGGCGGTCAAACCGCACTACGGATTTTCCACGTCGCCGGCGCTGGTCAACGGGCTGGTGATCCTCGAGCTGGGCGGCGAGGCGACGATCGGCGCCTTCGAGATCGAGACCGGCGAGCTGCGCTGGTCCGCCGGCACCGATCAGGTGGTGCACCAGAACCCGACGATCGTCAAGCAGGACGGCAAGACGGTGATCGTCGCCGCCGGGCAGAAACTGCTGATGGGCATCGACCCGACCGACGGAACCGTGCTCTGGGAGTACGAACACAACGGCGGCGGCGCTCGCGGCGTCTGGTCGATGGCCGCGTTGCCGGCCGGCGACGGTCGCCTGTTCCTGGCCCACAAGGACGACGCCTCGACCGTCGTGGACTATCGCCTCGAGGGCGACAAGGCGGTCTTCGAGACTCGCTGGGAAAACAACGCGATTCGCAACAGTTACAACCTGCCGGTCTACCACGAGGGGCACGTCTACGCGTTCAGCTCGCGTTTTCTCACCTGCGTCGACGCCGCGACCGGCGAGGCGAAGTGGCGCTCCCGGGAACCCGGCGACGGCTGGATGATGCTCGTCGACGGGCACCTGGTCATCGTGACCAAGGACGGCACGGTCCACGTCGCCCCGGCATCCCCCGACGGCTACAAGGAGGTCGCCGGCCTCGAGGTGTTCGACGAGCTGGCCTGGGCGCCTCCGGCGTTCGCCGGCGGCAACGTCTACGCCCGCAGCCTGAGCGAGATCGCCCGCATCGACATCGGCCGCGGCCGCTCGATGATGATGGCCAAGGACGATTCGAAGAACCTCGTCGCGGGAACGGCGTTCGGCAAGTTCCTGGACAAGGTCGCCAAGGCCGACGACAAGTCGAAGGTGGTCGACGACTACCTGGCGTCGGTCGAGGCGTTCCCGATCATCGCCCGGGACGACGTCGTCGTCTTCGTCTATCGCGGTGCGGGAACCGACCTCGCCGTCGGCGCTGACATCTTCGGCGCGCGACAGGAACGCTCGATGCAGCGGATCGACGGCACCGACCTGTTCTACGCCGCCGCCCGCATCCCGTCCGACACCCGATCGAACTACATGTTCCTCCGGGACTACGAGCAGCTG
>CALNYP010000051.1:0-10068 GCA_942490715.1 uncultured bacterium | reverse complement strand
CCCGTCCTCCCTCGTCCAGTCGCGCAGGGCCTGCACGAACTCGGGGTCGGCGGGGACGAGGCCGACCCGGTGCGGCATCGGGTCGAGGATCACGCAGGCGATCTCGCCCTTGTGGGCGTCGAGAATCGCCGTCGCCCGCTCGGGGTTGTTGAACGGGATGATCACCACGCTCTGCAGCACGCTCAACGGCGTGCCGTGGGCCACGGCCACGCTCAGCGGCTGGTCGGCGTCGCCCCAGTTGGTCGGGTTGGAGGTCTGGCTGACCTCGGCGAAGTCGTAGAGGCCGTGGTAGGCGCCCTCGACCTTGGCGATCTTCGGCCGGCCGGTATAGGCCCGCGCCGCCTTGAGCATGCCCATCACCGCTTCGGTGCCGGAGTTGACGAAGCGGAGCTGCTCCAGGCTCTTGCTGCGGCTGCAGAGGTGTTCGGCGTACTCGACTTCGACCTCGGTCGCCATCGTGAACGCCGACCCGCGAGCGAGCTGCTCGGTCACCGCGGCGACGATCGCCGGATGCGCGTGCCCGTGGACCAGCGAGGCCATGTTGTTGGCGAAGTCGATGCGCTCGACGCCTTCGATGTCCGTCACCCGGCAGCCGCTGCCGTGGGAGGCGTAGGCCGGATGCGGCGAGCGCAGGACGGTGTTGCGGCTGACCCCGCCGGGGAGCGTCTCGAGCGCCCGCTGGTAGAGCTGCGCGCTGCGGGAGGCGCCGGCCTTCGGTTTCTCGCTCATCGGTCGGTCGGCCGGGGGTCGTCCTCGATCCGCGCCAGGGGCGCCCCGGTTCTCTCCGCGACGTGGTCGTAGGTGACGCCGGGCGCCAGCTCGACGAGCTGAAAGCCGCTCTCGATCACATCGATGACCGCCAGGTCGGTGTAGATCCGATCGACGACTCCGGGGCTGGTCAGCGGGTAGCTGCAGGCCCGCACCAGCTTCGGCGCGCCGTCGCGGGTCACGTGCTGGGTGATGACGAAGATCGTCTTGACGCCGGCGACCAGATCCATCGCCCCGCCGACCGCCGGGATCGCGTCCCGCTCGCCGGTGGACCAGTTGGCCAGGTCGCCGTTCATCGAGACCTGCAAGGCGCCGAGCACGCACAGGTCGAGGTGTCCCCCACGGATCATCGTGAAGCTGTCGGCGTGGTGGAAGTACGACGCTCCGGGCAACGCCGTGACGCGCTTCTTGCCGGCGTTGATCAACTCGGGTTCGCCCCCTCCCTCGGCCGGGGAAGGACCCATCCCGAGCAGCCCGTTCTCGGTGTGGTAGATGAACTCCCGCCCCTCCGGAACGTGGGCTGCGACGAGCTCGGGAATCCCGATGCCGAGGTTCACGTACGAACCGTCGGGAATGTCCCGGGCGGCGCGCTGGGCCATCTGGTCCCGGCTCAGTCCGACCGTCTCCGAGGAATCGCTCATGGGTAGGAGACCCCCCGTGCGACCAGATCGGATTCCTGGGCCGGCCGGCGCACTTCGACCACACGGTTCACGAAGATGCCCGGCGTGACCACGCACTCGGGGTCGATCGAGCCCAGCGGGACGATCTCACCCGCCTGGACGATCGTCACCCTGGCGGCGGTCGCCATCAACGGGCTGAAGTTCCGCGCCGTCTTGTTGTAGACGAGGTTGCCGTGGATATCGGCGGCCCGGCACTTGATCAGGCTGAAGTCGGCGGTCAGGCCACGCTCCATGACGTAGTCGTGGCCGTCGAAGGCCCGCTTCTCCTTGCCCTCCTCGAGCGGGGAGCCGACCGCCGTCCGCGTGTAGAAGGCGGGGATGCCGGCGCCGCCGGCACGGATGCGCTCGGCGAGCGTTCCCTGAGGCACCAGTTCGAGCTCGATGCGTCCGTCGCGGTACAGCTCGGGGAACACCGTGGAGTTGGCGGTTCTCGGGTAGGAGCAGATCATCTTCGAGACCCGTCCGGTCTTGATCAACGCCGCCAGCCCGACCTCGCCGCTGCCGGTGTTGTTGTTGACGACCGTGAGATTCGAGGCACCCTGGTCGATCAGGGCGTGGATCAACTCGATCGGGCTACCGGCCTCGCCGAAGCCGCCGATCATCACCGTCGAACCGTCGGGGATGTCGCTCACCGCGGCCGCCGGGCTGTCGATCGTCTTGTCGATCATCGATCACTCTTCTCCCGCCGATGTCTTGACCGGCTTCTTCACGACGCGGCTGTAGTCGAACAGCCCCGCCTCGTCGAACAGCACCCGGTCTTCGTAGTCGTCGAACCAGACCGCGTCGGGGTTGCGCCCGACGATGCAGACCTTGCCCCGGTCCGGAGCTCCGGCGGCGTTGCGCAGGATCTTGAAGATCAACACGCCGTTCTCCGATCCCGGCAGTCCGGGGATCGGTTTGTCGGTCACCGCGGCGACCTCGGTCTTGCCCTTGTAGTGGGTGATCGAAAGCCGCGCGTGGGTCTCGACACCGGACAGGCCTTTCTGGGACTCGTTGAGGATCTGCCAGGCCCGTTCGATCGGTACGTTGAACGCCCGGTAGGCGACGATGTCCCGACCGCAGAAGAAGTAGTGGTTGCCCACGCCGATGCGGTAGAGCGCACGCTGCATGATGCGCAGTGCGTCCGGGTCGTCGTTGATGCCGCGGATGATCGGCGCCTGGTTCTCGACGTTGATCCAGCCCCGGGAGACGACTCCCTCCATCGCTCGTTTCGTCGCCGGGTGCCACTTCAGCGAGCCGTTGGGGTTCTCGAGGTACTCGCCGTCCTCGCCCCGGAGCAGGAACTCCTCGGGGTGGTTGAAGTGGATCATCAGCCGGAAGCCGACCTCGGGGTAGGCCTCGTGAAAGCGGTCGAGCATCGCCAGGAACGCGTCGTCGAAGCGATCCGGGTAGAACGCCATCTCCTTGGTGCCGAGCCGGATCGACTCGATGCCCGCCTCGGCGAGAGCCGCGAACCAGGCTGCGATCTTGTCGTTGGGCAGGACCATCGGGTCGCCGCCCGAGAGCAGGATCTCGCGCAGCTTCTCGCGGCCGGTCTCGGGATGACGGCCGCCGTTGTCGGCGACGATCTTGTTGTGCGCCTTGATGTAGTCGGTCACCTCGTCGATCTGGGCCAGCCCCTTCTTCGCGACGGTGCCGTCCTGGCGTTCGATGTCCTTGCGGGCGATCAGCTCTTCGCGGTAGCAGAAGCGGCAGTGGGCCGAGCAGGTCGAGATGACGTACATCAGTCCCATCTCGTACTTGTGCAGCAACCCCTCGACCGGGCTGTAATCCATCTGGTTGCCGGGATCCTCGGACCCCTGGAGGTTGAGGGTCTCGTCCGGGCTGGCCTTGACCAGGCGCTGCAGCTGGGGACTGTTCTTGGCCAGCTCGAAGTAGTGGCGCGTGAGCTTCACCGGCATGCGGCTCTCGACATCGCGCTCGGTTCCGCTCAACGCCTTGAGCGCGGCGATCTCGGAGTCGCTGTAGAAGTCGCGCATGTCCTCGGGGGCCCGTTCGTTGAAGAACGGTCGGAGACCGTTGATCATCTGCCGGTCGTACTTCGGGCTCACGACGGTGTCGAGGAACGACTGTTCCTTCTTGGTGGGTACGTACTGGGTGGCCATATCGAACCTCGTCTCGTCTCGCGCTGCCGCGAGAATTCCGGTCTGAATTCCTCGGATTCCGTAGCGCAACATACCGTATCTACACCGGTTGTCCACTCCCGCCGACCCTCCCGGGCGACCTCGTTGACAGCCGCGGACCTGCCGGGGTATAGGTAGGCAGTTCCGGACAGGGGGGGCAGCCGTTGCGCGCTTGCATTGCGATTGCGATTGCCAGCTTCCTATGCCTGCCGGCGATCCCCCAGGAAAGCAAGAATTTCAAGGTCGAGGGGGGCAGCCTCAACGCTGGCGGCCACCCGTCCGACGGCGTGGCGCCGGCCTCGCCGAGCTACCGACTGACCCTCGGCGCCATCGGCGAAGGGGTTGCCCCGTTGCCGCTCGCCTCCGCGTCGTTCGGGGTCGGCGGCGGGTTCGCGTCGACCTACCCTCCACCTGGCGAGGTGCAGGACCTGCGGTTCGCGGATCCGGCGACGCTCGAGTGGCACGCGGAGACGTCCGCCGGGACCTACAGCGTCTACCGCGACTCCAGCGGAATGCTGACCGGCGGCCCCTTCGGAGCTTGTGAGTTGACGGGGATCGCCGGGACCACGGCCAGCGACGGATCGTCGCCCGGCCCCGGTACTTCCTGGTTCTATCTGGTCACCGCGTCCAACCTGCTCGGCGAAGAAGGCTCGCTCGGAGCAGACGGTTCGGGCGTCCAGCGCATCCATCCCGGGCCCTGCCCGTGAGCCTGAGGTTCCCATGAGATATCCCAGAGCGCTGCTGCTCCTGCTGTTGCTGGCGACGGTGATCACCCAGGCCGCGACACCGCCGGCCCTGTTGCACTACCAAGGTGTCCTGCGCGACGACAACGATGTGCCCCTCGACGGTACGTTCGATATGGTCTTCCGCTTCTTCGACGCCCCGATCGCAGGGAACGAGATCCTCGTCGATTCGCACACCGGCGGGGGAGCGATCGCCGTCACCGTCGGCCTGTTCGACGCGACCCTCGGCGGTGGCGTCGTGACCGATGGGGCGGATGTCGTCGGCATGGATCCGTACTCTTCCCTTGCCGAGGTGTTCCGGGACTTCTCCGAAGTCTGGATGGAGATCCAGATCGAGGGCGAGACCCTGGCACCCCGGGTACGCATTCTCTCCGCGGCATACGCCCAGAACGCGAGCCACCTCGAAGGGAGATCGGCCGACGAGTTCATCGACACCTCGGCGACGCCCCAGGAAAAAGTCTCCCTGCTGACCGTTCACGGTCTCGACACGTTCCGGAACATCCGCCTGCGCAGCGAGTTCTTCGGGAACATCTACTTCGCCGACGGAGGCGACCCGCAGGCCGAGCGCTTCTCCTGGGACATCGGCGACCACGTCTTCGAGATCAGCGCGGGGCTGCAGACCGACGGCCCGCTGGCGATCGGAGACACCGCCTCGATCCCGCCCGGCTACAACCGGATCTCGCAGACCGCCACCGCCGATTCGGGGCAGGTGACCAACGGCGAGGATCTGTTCCTGGGCGACGATCTCGAGGCCGACGGCGATGCCTTCTTCGGCGGCGGGAATCTCTACGTGGATCACGACGGCCCCGACGGCGACCAGCACCTCTGGTTCTGGAACGACGGCTCACCCAAGGAAGAGCTGAAGTGGGACGAGGCCGCCGATCGGTTCGAGTTCTCCGACTCCCTGGCGATCGCCGGGTCGCTGCGGACCGGCAACACCCAGCAGGATCCGCTGGCCTACAACCAGTTCGGCAACCTCACGAACGCGCCGGACAGCGACGACATGTCCGGGGCTCACGACGTCTACGTCCAGGGCGACATCGAGATCGAGAGCCAGCTCTACCTGGCCGGCGAGTTGATCATGATGGACATCGGACCCGACCTCGACGGTGACGGCAACCCCGACGATCGCGATCAGTGGATCTTCTTCTACGACAACTCGACGATGGACGACGAGTGGTTCGAGTGGGACAACGATGCCGGTGGCGGCGTCGACCGTTTCGAACTGTCGGACAGCCTCCACGTCTATGGCGATCTGACGTCGCTGAGCAAGAGCATGGTGCAGAACCACCCGCTGCGCGAAGACCTCGAGATCGCCTATCCCTCGCTGGAGGGCAACGAGGCGACGGTGTTCACCCGGGGCGCCGCACGGCTCGAGAACGGCGAGGCACGGATCGCCCTGGACGAGACCTTCGGCTGGGTCGCCAACCCGGAGCTTGGATTGTCGGCGCACCTGACGCCCCGGGGCGAATGGTCGGACCTCTACGTCGTCTCGATCAGCTCCGAGGAGCTCGTCGTCCGGAGCCACGGTGAGTCGACCGGCAACGCCGCTTTCGACTTCGTCGTCTTCGGCCTGCGAGTGGGCTACGAGGACTATCCCGTGGTCCGGCAGCGCACCACCGACGCGGCGCTTCCCGCGGAGGGATACTGGGACGCCGCGTATGCCGTCGATCCGTCACTGCGTGGCTACAGCGCGAAGGAGCGGCACGCGAAGATGCAGGGTCGGGTCTACGGCATGGAACCGGCCACGACCCGGACCCGGCAGCTGCGGCAGGCGATCGGAGTGGGCAATCCCGAGGAGCCGTTGAGTCCTCGTCGGCGGCATATCGAAGGAGACTCCGAGGACAAACCGGCGGGACTGCGGACCACCGTCGGCCCGGCCGGGATCGTGCCGGCAGCCACCAGCGACGTCGGTTCCGGGTCGGACGGGCCGACCGCCACGGCGCTCAGGGAAGGCAAGGACGCGTTCTATGCGGGGTCGTTCCGATCCAGCAGCGACGGAGTCGCCGGAGCGTACCGCGTCCGTGGCAAGGTCGAGGTCGGAGACGTCGTGGTCATCGACCCCGAGGAGCCGGGAGCGTTGCGACGCGCCGATCGAGGCGAGGATCCGACGGTCGTCGGGATCGCCTCCGCCGATGCAGGACTGGTGTTGCGTGGCGATGGCCTGGGGCGCAATGTCGAGCGCGTCGCCGTCGCGTTGAGCGGTATCGTCGTCTGCAAGGTGGACGCGAGTTACGGCGCGATCCTTCCCGGGGATCTGCTGGTCACGTCTCCGACGCCCGGCCACGCGATGCGCGGCCGGGATCCGCTACCCGGAACCGTGCTCGGCAAGGCCCTGGAGGCGCTCGACGAAGGAACCGGAACCGTTCGCGTGCTGGTGATGCAGCGATGAGCGGGGCCACCAACGGGACGAGGAGAATCCGCATGAGAGGGATCCGACCGATCGCGATCGCAACGATCGCCGCCGTGGCCGCTCTCGTGCCCGCACCGGCGCGTCTCGACGACGAGACGGCCCGCGGACGGCAGGGGACCGCCGCCGGGGGCGGGACCAAACCACGGGCCGAGGTGATCTTCCGCTCCGAACGGGAAGAGACCGCCGACGGCAGCGTGCTGTGGTCCGACGTGCAGGGCGATCTCGACGCCGACCAGGCCCAGCGTGCCGGTCGACCTTGGTCCTACCTTCACGAGTCGACGCTCTTCGAGGAGAGTGCCTGGTCACGCTCCGACGACGGCCTGACCGTGCGTTACGGTTACAGCGTCTCGCGCCGACCCAACCCGAGCCCGATCCGGCACAAGCGTGGCTGGACGCCCCCGGAGGTCGATCCGGCGCTGGCCCAGGAACTCGCCGAGGGCGACCCAACCGCGGTGCTGCCGTTGACCCTCGACGTTCGCGGCGTCCCGGCGTGGGACATCCCGTTGCAGCCGGTCGCCCACGCCCGCAGCGCCGACGACTTGACGAAGGCCCAGGAGTCCCGACGGCGCGCGCTGGCGGATCGCAAGGCGGCGTCGGAGAAGCGCTTCGTTCCGATCGCCCAGGCGGTCGAAGCGCTGGGCGGCGAGATCGTCGCCCGGGGCGGCCTTGGCGGCTGGTTGTCGGTGCGCATGCCGGCGTCCGCGGTCGCCGTCCTTCTGGAGCGCAAGGACCTGCGCCGGGTGTCGTTGCTACGCGGACGTGCCGTCGAGCACGGTGGCAGCATCCAGCTCAGCCGGGTCCGTTCGGACGCCTACATCGACGCCCGGCAGTACCTGGATGCCGGGTACACCGGTGAGACGGGCAATCCCGCCCGTCACGGCTTCGGCGACATCACCGTCGGCGTCGTCGAGATCAACCAGCTCGAGGACGCGGCCTGCTTTGTCTACGACGGCACCGAGTGCAGCGGCGAGACGCGCTTGCAGGAGATGTTCCGTTGCGACGATTTCGACCGGGACGGAAACTACTGCGAACCGGTCAGCGGCTTCCGGGACAACGACGACATCGCGACCCATGCGACGTTTGTCTCCTCGACGGTCCTCGCCGACTACACCCAGGGGCAGGGAGAGGCGTACGCGCTCGGCGATGGGTCGTGGACGGCGGCGTCGGGCCACTCGGCCCAGTGGCGCGACGACAACACCGGCATCGCCCGGGAGGCGCGGCTGATCTTCTTCGGCCAGATGGCGGATAACGACTCCGACGACGGAACCCAGACCTCCTCCGGCCTGGCCGACGCTTTCGACGATTCGATCGATCGCTCGGTGGACATCACGAACAGCTCCTGGGGCTGGAACTCCGACGGTAGTTCGAGTTGCAGCCTGCTGGCGGTCGCACCCCACGAGCTCGAAGCGGAGAACGCCTTCGACGACGGGATCCTGATGGTCGTCTCGTCCGGCAACCCGAACACCGGCGTTTGCAATAGCGATCGCAACACCACCTGCAACGTCAATTCCGATTGTGTCGGCACCGGTCCCTGCATCGCGTCGACCGGAACCTGCAACATCGGATCGCCGGCGGATCTGCCGAAGACCCTTGCGATCAACGCGCTCAACGCAGCCGAGCCCGGCTGCCAGAGCGGGTACCTGAACTGTCTCACCGACGTCAATTTCTCCGCCAACGGCGGCATCAACGCGACGGTGAACGGGAACACCTGCACCGGCTGTGTCGCCGGCAACTCCCTGACCACGCTGAATCGGTTCTGCGGCGCCACGACACCGGGCGGTCTGCAAGGAAGCGCCGGCGCCTGCTTCGCCGGCACGAGCGCGGCGGCTCCGGTCGTCGCCGGAGCGGCGGCGCTGGTCAAGGATCACTACCTGAGCACCGGTCAGAATTTCATCAACAATCCGGGGCGCCTGCACACGGTGATGCTCGGCATGGGCGATCGGCACAACCACAACTTCGGTCAGGCGTCGTCCCAGCTGACCGTCGGCGTGAGCCGGCTGATGGGCACGGGCCGGCTCAAGATGCGCCTGTTCGAAAACGGCGCGGGCATGGGACCGTGGGGCAACAACGTCAGCGTGTGGAACTTCGTTTCGGGTTCCGGCGATGTCGTCTACACGCCCTGGAACACGCCGATTCCCGCAGGGGCCGAGGTCCTGAAGTGCGTCTCGTATCAAGTCGAGGACATGTCGGCCAAGGCCGACATCAGTCAAATCGAGCTCGAGGTGCGCCTGCGTCAACCTGTCTCGGGGCAGTGCGGAGACCCGGCCGGGCCGGTATACGCGACGCTGATCGACGCGGGGGCGGAGATCGTACACATGGCGGCGTTCGAGAATGACTCGATTCCGCTGGCCAACGCGTGCGTCGAGGTGACGCTGGAAAACTTCCACACGACGGCCGCCGGGGTGACCGCGATCACGCAGTGCTACTACGCGGGCGTGGACGATGACGCTTCGGCTCCCTGAGCTGCGCTCGTTCCTGGCTGTTGCTGCACTGATCGTCGTGACAGGAACCGCCGAGGCTGTCGATTCGGATTGCCGGATCGCCACCCTCGCCGACGTGGAGATCCGTGTCAGCGACGCGACCGAACTGCGGGCGCTGCTTCAGCCGCCGCCGTCGTCGGAGATGGCGGCACGGCTCGCCGTCGATGCCGCCGTGGCGCAGCTCGACCTGAACGGCTGGCTGGCCCCCTCGTCGAGCAAGGCACGGCTGCAGTCCTGGCGGGAGTGGCTGGCGACGATGGAGTCGGAGCAGGGCACGGCGTCGCCAGGCCCCGAGGCAGCCGCCCGGCTGCGATCGGTCGGGGCCGCGTGGCAACTGCGTCCGGGACCTTGCTTCGCGGGAGCGCCGCCAGAGTCCGCCGGAACGCCGACGGCGAAACCGCCGCGTCTGGTCTCCGGACTTCAGTCCGGGATCCTCGCCGAATCGAACCGCACGGCTCCGGTGGTCCGCGCCGTGCAACTGTTCGTTCCCGGTGCGACGGGCGACGCGGTCGACCGCCTGCGGAATGTGCTCGACCGTTCCGGCGGCGACCTGGCCGTCGCGGTCGGGCTGCTGACCGAAGAGGGGCTCGCCGCCCGACGCGAGGAGCTGGGGCGAATCGCTCCCCATCAGGTCGATCGCGCATTTGCCGAGGCGGTCTTCGCCGCGCAGGCCGGTGAACGGGTCGGTCCGCTGGTGACGCGCTTCGGTCTCCACGTCGTCGCCGTCGTCGAGCGCTGGGAGCCGGGTTCGATCCGCGGAGCCGCGCCGGAGAATCGCTGACCGCAGGGTGCCGGCCGCCGATCTCATCGCCGGCTTGCAAGGTCACGACAGTGCGGCGTCACCCGGCAGCTAGCCTGCCG
>CALNYP010000050.1:0-5568 GCA_942490715.1 uncultured bacterium | reverse complement strand
TTGGGCACCGCCCCACGACCTGGAGCGCACCGTCCATCTCCAGGCGCAGGTCGTAGTGCATCCGGGTCGCCGCGTGCTTCTGCACCACGAACAGCCGGTTGCCGCCGCCGGCCAGGCCCTGTGGAAACGGTTCGGGGGTCGCGCCCGCCGAGCGTTTCCGGCGGTACTCGGCGAGGCGATCGATCTTGCGCGGCATCGAAACTCTCCGGAAACAGACGCTTTCGTGCCGGATTCGCCCGGCCAGCGTCGTTGCTCCGGGGGACCCCGGACCCTATGTTACGATGCGAGCCGATGAGTGCACGAGCGATAGCTTCGGTCACGATTTCCTTCGGGCTGGTCTCCATCCCGTCGAAGGTCTACGCCTCGACCAACAGCGCCGCCGAGATCCGCTTCAACTACCTCCACGAGAAGTGCGGCTCCCGGCTGAAGCAGCAGTACATCTGCCCCAAGGACGACGAGATCGTCTCCCGGGGCGACATGGTCCGGGGCTACGAGTTCTCGAAGGGCCAGTACGTTCTGTTCACCGAGGACGAGCTGAAGACGCTGCAGGCCAAGACGACCCAGTCGATCGAGATCACCGAGTTCATCCCGACCGAGCGCGTCGACCCGATCTTCTTCGAGAAGAGCTACTTCCTCGGCCCCGACAAGGGCGGCGACCGGGCCTACCGGCTGCTGGCGAAGGCCCTGAAGAAGAGCGGACGATCGGCGCTGGCCAAGTACGCCGCCCGGGGCAAGCAATACCTGGTGCTGCTCCGCCCCCATCACGACGGGCTGGTGATGCAGCAGTTGCACTATAAAGACGAAGTACGGGCGCTGACCGAGGTCCCGCTGGGCAGCGCCGAAGTGAAGGATGCCGAGCTCGAACTGGCGATGCAGATCGTCGACCAGGCGATCAACGACGCCTTCGAGCCCGAGAAGTACAGCGACGAGGTCCGCCAGAAGACTCTCGACCTGATCCAGCAAAAGGTCGAGGGGAAGGAGATCGCCGCCGAGCCCCAGGACGAACCGAAGGCTCAGGTGATCGACTTGATGGATGCCCTCAAGGCCAGCCTGGCCCAGAAGGGTTCCGCCCGGAAGTCGCCGCGGCGATCTGCGGCAAAAGCCTCGGCCAAGAAGGCCGTGAGGAAGCGCTCCCGGGGCTGACCGCAAAGCCCCGACGCACCAACCTTGGCAACACAGGGTTACAGCGCCAGAGACGTCGCCCGCATGCTGGACCTCTCCGTCCATCAGGTGCGGTCGTACGCACGTTCCGGTTTTCTCGCGCCCGAGCGCGGCCCCCGGGGCGAGTACCTGTTCTCGTTCCAGGATCTCGTGCTGCTGCGCACCGCCGAGCGGCTTGTGGCCAAACGGGTTCCGGTCGGCAAGGTGCGCCGGGTGCTGACCACGATCAAGAACCGCCTCCCGGAGAACCGTCCGCTCAGCGCCGTGCAGATCCTGACCGACGGCGAGGAGGTCCTGGTCCGCGACGGCGACACGATCTGGAGCCCCGAGTCCGGCCAGGCGGCGCTGGCCTTCGACAACTCCGCCCGACTCAGCGTGATCACCCCGCACACGCCGGCGGCGGCGCCCGGTGTCGAACCCGAGGATCCTCCGATCCGCGACCTGGACACCGACGAGTGGTACGGCCTGGGTGCCGACCTCGAGACCGCCGCCCCCGACCATGCCCGCGAGGCCTATCGGCGGACTCTCGAGCTGTCTCCGTTTCACGTCGAGGCCCGGGTCAACCTCGGGCGCCTGCTCCACGAGGCCGGTCAGCTCCGGGCGGCCGAGGCGCACTACCGGCTGGCGTTGACGATCCAGCCCGGCAACGGCACGGCGCTGTTCAACCTCGGCGTCTCCCAGGAGGACCTGGGCAAGAGCCACGACGCGATCGACGCCTACCGCGCGGCGATCGAGAGCGACCCGAACTGTGCCGACGCCTACTACAACCTGGCGCGGCTGCTCGAGCAGGTCGGCGACTCCGCCGCCGCGCTGGGCTACCTGCAGACCTACCGCAAGCTCACCGATCAGGAGTGACGACCCGGCCGGGCCGGCGGCGTTGCGATACGATGGAGCGATGAGGATTGCCGCGCTTCTGGTTGCCGCCGCTCTGATCGTCGGTTGTTCCAGCGACCCCGATCCGGACGCGACGACGGCAACTCCCGGGGATACCGGTCAGACCCCGGCCGCGACGGAGCGACGCTCCCCCGCCGGGCCGATCCAGCCTCCTCCCGCCCCCGACGACCCCGAGCTGGCGGCGATCCGCGGCGCCTACCAGCAGGAGCCGACGGATCCGCGCCAGGCCGGCCGGCTCGCCGTCGCCCTGTTCGAACGGGGTCGCACCGAGGAGGCCGTCGTCCTGTTCGAGCAGCTCGCGCGGGACCAGCCGACCGTCGGCGCGTTCCTCAACCTGGCCCGGGCCTACACGATGCTCTCGCGCTTCCCCGAGGCCGAGGCGACGTATCGGCAGGTACTCGCCGCGCGCCCCGAACAACCGGTGGCCCTGCACAGCCTGGGCAACATCGCCCTGCGACGGGGCGAGACCGAGGAGGCGATCGACCTCTACGCCAGGGCGGTCGCGGCCCGGCCGGATTACATCCTGGGCCAGCTTCATCTCGGCGACGCGTTGACCGAGGCTGGACTCCTCGAAGAGGCGTACGAAAGTTATTCGGCGGTGATGAGACTGGAACCCAGGACGCCGCCGGAGCTCGAAGCGTTCGACGACGCGCTGTACAAGATGGCCAGGCTCGACATCCGGATGGGCAAGCTGGACCGGGGAGCGAAGCTGCTCGGCGAACTGCTCGCCGGCAATCCCGAGCATCCGTCGGGGCACTACGCCTACGGCCAGGTCTTGATGCAGCTCGGCCGGGAACAGGAGGCCGAGCAATCCTTCGCCCGGCACCTCGCGTTGATGGCCGCCCAGAAGCCGACCGGCGGCATGGCGATGGGACAGTGAAGCGACTCGTGTGCCGCCGGTTCGCACCGGCAGCGCTGGCCGCCGTGGCCTCGGTGGCTTTTCCGCTCCTCGCCGCGGGACCGAGCTTCAGCGACGCCACCGCCGCCTCGGGCATCCGCTACCGCAACGTCTGCGGCGCCAAGCAGGCGGACAAGGGCTGGTTGACCGAGAGCATGGGAGCCGGCGCCGGCTGGCTCGACTACGACGGAGACGGCAATCTCGATCTGTACATCGTCAACGGCTCCTCCTACGAGGACGGCCCGACCGGCGGCCAGCCGAACCAGCTCTACCGCGGCGACGGCAAGGGCAAGTTCACCGAGGTCGGAGCGAAGGCCGGCGTCGACCATCGCGGCTGGGGGTTCGGCGTGACCGTCGGCGACTACGACAACGACGGCGACCCCGACCTCTACGTCACCAACTTCGCCGCCAACGTGCTCTACCGCAACGACGGGGACGGCACCTTCACCGACGTGACGGCGAAGGCGGTGTCGGTCACGCCGAGTGGTCCGCCTCGGCGGCCTTCTTCGACATGGAGGGCGACGGCGACCTCGACCTCTACGTCGGCAACTACATGAACGCCGACCCGGACCGGGTCCCCCGGCGGGGCACCGAGGGCGCCCGCACGTCGAGCTGCATGTACAAGGCGATCCCGGTCTACTGCGGGCCGCTGGGTCAGGTCCCGCTTCAGGACGTGCTCTATCGCAACAACGGCGACGGCACCTTCTCCGATGTGACCGAGGCCGCGGGGATGCAGCTCGACACGCCGCGCTACGCCCTGGGCGTCGTCTCCGCCGACTACGACAACGACGGCGACACCGATCTCTACGTGGCCAACGACAGCGTCTTCAACTCGCTGTGGCAGAACGACGGGAAGGGCAAGTTCACCGACGTCGGCGTGGCCCAGGGCGTCGCGCTGAACGCCGACGGCCGGGCCCAGGCCGGCATGGGCACCGACTTCGGCGACTACAACGGCGACGGCTGGCTCGACATCGTCGTGACCAACTTCGCCCACGACCTGAACACGATCTACCGCAGTCTCGCCGGCAAGTTC
The DNA here is from genome assembly GCA_942490715.1 of uncultured bacterium. Lineage (GTDB taxonomy): Bacteria > Acidobacteriota > Polarisedimenticolia > Polarisedimenticolales > Polarisedimenticolaceae > CALNYP01. The sequence goes on along the minus strand of CALNYP010000050.1, from coordinate 1,582 downwards.
TTCATCGACGAGTCGAGCCTGGGTGGGCTGGGCATCACCAACCTGATGCTCTCCTGGGGTACCGGGTTCGCCGACTTCGACCGGGATGCGGACCTCGATCTGTTCATCGCCAACGGACACATCTATCCGGAGGTCGATCAGTACGAGCTGGGTACGCGGTACCGGCAGCGCAATCACCTGTTCGTCAACGACGGTGGCAAGTTCACCGAGTCGTCGCTGCGGGCCGGCAAGGGGATGGCGATCGAGCGTTCGTTCCGCGGGGCGGCGTTCGGCGACTACGACAATGACGGGGACGTCGATCTGTTCCTGACGGCGCTGGACGACGATGGGTTGTTGCTGCGGAACGACTCGACCGGCGGGCACTGGCTGGAGGTGCAGCTGGTGGGTGCCTCGGCGAACCGCGACGGGATCGGGGCGCGGGTCACGGTGACGGCCGGGGGGCGGGCGCAGGTCCGGGAGCGCAAGGGCGGCGGGTCATGTCGTATTGTAGTCGCAATACATGGGCTGGGTGATGCGACGGCGATCAGATCAGGTGGTGCTTGCTGAACGGTGGGGAAGCTCGAGACGTTGACCGACGTCGCGCCGGATCGCCTCGTGAAGATCCGGCAGGGCGCCGGGGTCATCGATTGAATGACCAGCGGGTCTCCCCGACGCCCTGCCTTCCATTCTCGAACTACTTCATCGCTTCCTTCAACGCCGCCTGAAGCTTCTGGATCCGCGCCATCTCAGCTCGACGATCTCTCCGTTTGAGCACAGGATCCATCTCTGGGTGCAGCTCGGTGTTTCGCCGGGTAGGTACGCTCCAGCTTTCCGCTTGCTCTCGGCGAGTTCCTTCAGCGGACTGATCTGCTCCATCCGGGCCTGGTCAGCTCGCAGCCATCACGTCGACGCCGGTGCAGGTGCGGCCGGTGTGATGAACAGGCGCGACGTCCGGCCATCGCGCTGGACCGTCAACGGAACGGCGACCTCCGGCTCGGCATCCCGCTTCGCTCGCTTCAGATCGTCGGCGCCGGCGATCGTCGCATCGTCCCAGGCGACGATCACGTCACCGGCAAGCAGGCCGGCGAGCTCGCCCGGGCCGTCGGGCCGCACCTCGGTGACCAGCACACCGCCCTCGACACCGAAGTAACCGGCGAGCTGTGGGCTGAGGCCCTGAGTCTCGGTGCCCAGATCGACACCGTGCGGTGCGACCACGTGCAGCCACTTGCCCTTGCCGACCGGGCGGAGCTGTTCGCGCAGCACGTAGCCGGCCTTGTGCCGCGACCCCAGCGTCACACCGAGGGCATGCTCGAGACCGGCACGACGGACCAGCACCTCGATCTGCTGCCCCGGTTTCGTACCCTGCAGCGACTGCACCAGATCGTCGTACTCGTAGATGCTGCGGCCGTTGACGGTCAGCAGCTGATCTTCGGCGCGGATCCCGGCCTGTTCGGCGCCGGAGCCCGGCGTGACACTGCGGATCCAGACGCTGTCCTCGTCGTCCTGTTGCCGGGTCAGGATATCGACACCCAGGAAGCCCTTCTCCTCGATCAGGTCGAGATGGAGGGCCGGTTTGGCGACGATCCGATCCTGCTGGACGACC
>CALNYP010000049.1:0-157792 GCA_942490715.1 uncultured bacterium | reverse complement strand
ATTCGTTACGCGATCTTCTTCTTCGGCGTACCTGCAATCTTCTTCTCGAGTTTGAGTTCCCGCTTCAGTGCTTCGCGCAGCTTCGGCAGGTGGCGGTAGCCCTGCACCTTGCGCAGACGAGGTTCGATGTCGACCAGCGCCGTAACCAACCAGCGCTGGCGTTGATTCGAGTTCTTCCAGGCGTCGACCTTGGCGCAACGTTCCTCGACCAGAGCATTGACTGACTCGAGGCAGTTGGTCGTCTTGAACGACCGCCCGAGCAGGGCGTAGACACCGAGTCGATGCAACGTCAACGTCTCTTCCAGGCCTTCGGCCAGGCTGCGAGCAGCGGACTGGTTCCTGTCTTCCAGTTCCGCAAGGAGCTCGTCGAGAGCTGCACGAGCTTCGTCGTAGTCCGGTCGGTTGTAGGCGCGTTGGAGTCGCCGGCGCCAGTCGGCCTGCTCGCCTCTGGGAAGGTGGCTCACTACGTTCTCGCGCTTGTGCCACTGGCAGCGTTGGACCGCGGCCTTGTCGCGGAACGCCTTCCTGACCGCCGCACGTAGGCCCTTGGCGCCGTCCACGATCACCAGCAGGCCCTGAAAGATGTCGAGACCACGATCAATTAATGACCGAAGAAACGGGGTAAGCACCTTCGCGTTCTCGGTATCCGTTTCCACGAAGCCAAGCGGGACTTTCTCCCCGGAAACCTTGACTCCGAGAGCGATCACCATCGTTGCGTCGGCGAAGGTCTTCCCATCGATGAACAGTGCAACCAGGTCCTCACCGGACAGGTCGCGCTCCTGAAACCCTCGCAGAGTGGCTGCGCTGGCTTGGATGAAACTTCGCGACACGGTTGAGCTCGACAGCCCGATCGCGCCGGGGACCGACTCCGCCGCGGCTTCGTAGTTGCGGCACGAGATTCCATACAGCACACGCTTCAGCAACAAGTCGTTGACCTCGCCGTCCTGCTTCAGCGCATCGTAGGACCGTAGCGGGATCTCACCGCCGGCAACGCTGCGGACTCGCGGAACCCGAATCGGTATGGTTTGTCCTACCAGTTGCACCGTGCCGGGATTGCTGCCGTGACGCCGTCCTGGCATCGACGATTCCTTGCGGGCGTGGCGCGCTCCCGCCAACTCGGTGATCTCGTTATCGAGCAACTCCGCCACGTGCATCAGCCCGAGCGGGACCAAGGCGCGGATTGTCTCCACCTTGGAGTCCAACTCGAAGTCGTCGTACTCCTCGCGGCTGATGACGTTGACCTCCCCAAGGCGACGGGACTTCTTGCGTTTCTTGACCGATCGTAGGACACTGCTCATCTCGGCTCCTTTCTCTTGCGGCTTGATGTTGTTTGGCAATGCCATCAAACCATAGGGCTTGGAGCCGTTTCAATTTCCAACTAAGATTGGCACACTCTCCTCGATCGCCCAGGACGGAACACTGGCCTACATCCCCGGGTCCCAGCAACCGGACCGAGCCTTGCTGGTCTGGGTCGACGAGGATGGCCAGGAGACGCCGATCGCCGACATCGACCGTGTGGCGGACACACCGCGCGTCTCTCACGACGGCACGCGCATCGCCTTCCGCGCCCCCGCACCCAACTGTGACATCTGGGTCCACGACCTGCGGCGCGGTACGACCACCCGCGTGACCCGCGATGGTGACAACCACGGCGTTACCTGGTGGCCCGACGATCGGCGCCTGGCTTTCGCCCGCGAGCAGGCGGACACGGAGTGGCGTGTCTTCGCAACGTCATCCGATGGAGCCGGCGCAGCCGAGCCGTTGGAGCCGGCGCAGCCGAGCCGTTGGCGGAGGCAACGATGGCACGCGGCTGGGTCATCTCGGTCTCCCCCGATGCGAAGCACCTGCTGGTCAGCGATCGTGGGACCGGAACGAACGCGGACGTCGGCCTGGTTTCCCTCGAGGACGGTGAGATGCGGACGCTGCTGGGCAGCCGCTGGGACGAAGAGGGAGCGGTGTTCTCCCCGGATGGAAAGATGATCGCGTACGCCACCGGCGAGTCGGGGCGCCGTGAGGTTTACGTGCAACCGTTCCCCGAATTCGATTCCCGAACCCAGGTGTCGAGTGATGGAGGCGCGGAGCCGGTCTGGGCGCGGGACGGCAAGAAGCTGTACTTCCGTCGCGGGCGATCGATCTTCGTCAGCGACGTCCAGACCTCACCGGTGTTCTCGGCGTCACGACCGGTCAAGCTGCTGGAGGGCGATTACGGCCTCTCCTCTCCCGGGATGGCCAGCTACGACGTCGCGCCGGAGGGGAATCGGTTTGTGATGTTCCGTTCTACCGTCAGCGAGAACCAGGTCGAGGTCAGGGTGATCCTGAACTGGTTCGAGGAGCTGCAATGAAAACCGATCATCTACGTTCATCGGGCCCCCAGCTGCCATTCCTACCGAGTAGTCACCTACGTAGGCGCGACATTGCTACGTACAAGAATCGCAAACGCGTACGTAGATGACTAACCCTCGCCACTAGCCCAGAGAGCGCCGGTAGCCAATCGACCGGTTGCGGGACGTTTCGGATCGCCCAGGAAGAGCGCTCACGCAATCGGGATGTGTCGGGCCAAGTAGGTTGCATCGAAAGAGCAATCCGCGACTTTCCATCAGAAGCGTCAGTCGAGGCTTGCGATCTCCGTATCGAGTGCGAGATACTCTCGCCAAACATTGACGGGAGATCCACATTGCGAGGCATCACACGCGCTCTGCTAGCCGGCTGCATCTTGTTTGCGTTCTGCGAACAAGCGGTTTGCCAAGGCAAGCCAGGAAAGCTCAGACCGAGCATCGTTGTCGACTTCGGCAAGGGCGGCTTCGATGTGACACTGCCGTTCGATACCCCGTTCACGATATCCGGGGAGAGCGAATCGACTCTCCGATTCGTCCAGGCGTATTATTGCGATACGACCGGCTGGACGAGTGCACAACATGAGTACTTGAGATCCCACGAGCCGACACCCCAAAAACCGCATTGCGATGCCGAGGAAACGAAGGCGTATTCTACGACAAAGTGGAATCCAAGCCCGATAGCGAGCGAAAAGAAGTTTTTTCTCAACGTGACAGAGGCGCTCGAGGCCAATCACGAGTTCGCGTTTTTTTTTCATTCCGTCTCGGTGCCAACCGACGAGGAACTCACGAAGATTCGGGCGCAGTTGACGGTCGATGTTGATGCGGCGCTTCGGAAGCAGTTTGACGCCAAGGGAGAAGGGCTAGCTTCCGACGACTTGATCGATGCATTCGGGACCTCGCAGTCCTTCAACTTCGCCCCCCAGACCCAAGCGAGGTTCGTAGCCGCGCGTGTCGGAGATGACACGTGGGAGGAACTTGTCGAGGAACTCAGGGGAGCAAACGATGGGCTAAGGGTGCCGCAAGAAAGCTTCGGGAGACTGCAGCAACCTCGGGAGGAGGCACTCAAGGCCCTGAACAGTGCGGTAAGGCACTCCGGACTGGTCGCGGGGCTGGCTGAAGCCATGGTTCACGGTGACCCCCAGATCAAGTCACAGGCGAACGCGTTGTTGGCAGGCTCCAAATGGGATCTTGTCAGGAAGATCGCCAACATCAACCAGTTCGATCTTGTCGCTTCAGGCGACGAGTTGCTCCAGTCCGATCCCAAGATCGAGTTGCCCACCAGGTTGGTCAGTGAGGCCTGGCAACCTGGCGAAGTCGAGCCGCGAATCGAAGTGCTGTCGGCAAACGAAGGGTCGATTCGGGAGTTCTTCGAAATCATTCGAGACATCGACGCCTACACGTACTTGGCCAAATCTCTCAGCATGTCGAAAGAGAACCGCGAGGAAATCCTGGTACTCGCAGAACGGTCGGCAGTAACGCTGTCCAAGGGCGCCAGCGATTGCCGGAGGCTTGCGGCGGCACTGAAGGAGCGGCAGAGCGCAATTCAAAGCGCGGTCGCGAGGGCAACTGCAGAAGTAAGTTTCTCCGTTGTGATCGACGGATCCACAGTTGGGAATCTCTCCACGCGTGCCAGCAATCACATCAGCGTGGACATCTCGTATGCGTATACGTTGGGAACGTCTGAGTTCGTCCCGTACATCGGAACCAAGTTCTATGCCCGGCCCGTGAATCGCGAAGTCCCGCTGAAGATCAAGGGAGGGTTTTGGAGACGAGCTTCGGCTGTGGTCGGACTCACGGTGTCATCTATGCAGGAAAAAAACGGCGCGGGGGCCGTGGTTAGAGACGATTTGTTCGGCAGCACTTCGGCGATCGTGGGTGGGAGCTATCGAGTCTTCGACTATTTTAGTGTTTCTGTCGGCGGAGTCGTGTTTAAAGAGCGCGTCGATCCACTGGACTCCAGTCTCTCGACTCGATTCGACACCTACGTCTCTGTGGGCTTCGACTGGAACATCAAGGCGCTGCTCGGCAGCCTCGGCGGGAAGTGACATGCCGTTCGTAGCGATACGTTCACAGGCTCGCTGCTACCCCACCAGTGGCACCTTGCCGGCAGGTATCCGAGTCGGTGTCACTGCCCGGACCATCGGTGGCCCGATGGATTTCGTGTTGTGCTACGAGATCCTTTGCGCAGAATCTGCCGCGGGCAAGGTGGCTGCCGACATCGACGGAACACCGGCATTGTCATGGACGGTCGGCCCGATCTCCCTGAACGCCGTGGGGAGCCGAATTGTGGAGCTGGCCGAGCTCGTATCGCTGGTCGATGAACCGTTCCAGGCCGAGATCCGACTCCATGTCACTTTTCTCGACGCGAACACGCTCGAACCGCTCGACGAGACAAGCGCACGGTTTCGCATCCTATCTGAGGCATCGTCATGAAGAGATACAGCATGGCACTCCTCGCGATTACGATCCTCGTATCCCTCGCGAGTTGCACCGAGGGTGACGATGTCTTCGATCCTCGCAACCTTTCGGTCTCGATCCAGCCAACCGAAGGTCAGCTCCCCGCCGATGGAACATCGTCGACAGATATCGAGGTGCAGGTTACCGGGCCCGTGGGGCCTGCGGACATGGTCACGCTGACCACATCCGCCGGAACGCTGTTGTCGGCCGGCGGTTCCGGAACAACCTTGATGTCGCCGTTAGACGCTAGCGGCGCAGCTACGGTTCGACTGATGAGTTCCACTACGATTGGCACCGCGTTCGTCGGGGCCACGCTCGATGACGAGTTCGCGCAGACGGAGGTGGAGTTCGTTGTCGCCAGTCCTTCGAGCCTGACGGTCGACGCCGGCACTTTCCAGCTCGAGGCCGGTCTCGACAAGAGCGCGATGGTCGCCGTACAAGTGTCGAGACCTGTTGGGCAGGGGGCGGTTTCCTCAGGACTGTTGATCGAGTACTTCGCCGTGGACGATCAAGGATCGCCGCTGGGCGAATTTCGAGGCGAGACTCTGACGGATGCTATGGGCAAGAGTGTTGCAACCTACTCGGCGGGCGATACAACGTTCCGCGGAACCGCAACGATCACTGCGCGGTATTCCGATCCCGTGACCGCTGAAGTCATTGAGGATTCCGCCGGGATTGAGATCGTCGATCCGGAGGAATAGAGTCGCCCTGGAATCCGCGTGACTACCGCGATCAATCGCCTGAGCCGAGGGAGAGAGCAGGTGCGTACGCGATGGGAAGAAATGGCACCCTGGTTCATGACCGTCTGTTCGTCAGTCGTACTCTTCCTTCTAGGCTACTACCTCGTTGCGAACATCGAGTGGTTCAAAGACCACGCGATCCAGGCGCCCTCGTGGGAGAGCGGCGAATACCGGATACATGTTCACCATCTGCACCTGAGTATGATCAAGCGCTCAGTCGGGATGTTTGCGGGGGTAGCAGCTCTACTAATCGGGTCAGCTGTTTCCCTCTACTCTGTGTCGTCCAAAACAAACATTACCGGGGAGGGGGTCGGATGGTCTGTACGACTTGCGACGGCATCACCAGGAATCATAGCGATGGTCATTGGTGCCATACTGATCGGAACGACCGTGGCCAGCAAGGACGAGTTTCCGGGCTATCGAGAGCGTCCTTCCTCGGAGCGTATTGTCGCACCACCAAACCCGCTTGGGCAGAACTAGTAGAGGTCGCGTTGCGCGTGGGATTAATCACCCTTGTCTTACTATTGTCGGGCGGGACTCGCGCGTTCGCGGTGGATGCCCTGAGTGTCCCAAGCTCAGACGATGTTGCCGCTGCTTGCAAGGTACTCCTCGACAGAACAGCGAAGGCCGCGGCGGCTGCGGACGGCCCCAGGGTCATCTTATTGACACGAACCTATGATGCTATCTGCGGCAGTGAAGACTTGCCGGTTGCGTACGCGACCTTCTTCGAGACCCTTCGCAAGAATAACAGCGCGATCGAAGCTCGGTGCTTCTCGTTGACTGGACCACCCCGGACTCTTCCGCTCGGATTCCGGCATCGCGAAATCGATGATTTTCTTCGTTTGCGACTTGACGGTATTGCCGTCGACGATCTGGTGCGATTGGGCCCTCAGCGAATTGATCTGCTCTTGCAAGGAGCCGCAGTCCAACAACAGTCCGGCGCCCCCGAAACTGCAACGCAGCAGAACTAAGACGCTGGAGCCAGCGGGGGCCGCAGCCGTGTTCTCGGTGGGCGCGCTGACGGGCCTACCGATGCTAGCGAGCCCGTAAACACCTCGAAAAAACCGGCGAGCCCCTCATCGAACCCTACCCCGGCGACATCGATGCACCAAACGCATGGCAACACTATGGCGTCGAGGTCAGCGTGACCCTGAACTGGTTCGAGGAGCTGAAGGCCAGGCGCTAAGCTTGCCAGGGGTAGCCAAGGGCCGAGGCCCTCAGCCCCCCGACCCCAACCTCAGCGCTTGCGGCTCGACTCCTGCCGAACGCGGGCAGCCGGCTCGACGAACACCGGGCCGTGCCGGGTCACAACCCCGCTCGTGTCGATGTCCTACCCTCCCGGGACCGACATCATCACTGCTCACTTCGCGACGTTTGCCGACCGGGATTGATCCGAATTTCCAAGGAAACGCCGTCAGGATGATCAGTGGATACCTTCCGACGGCGTTCCGCAGCGACCCCTGCTCGCCGCCTCCGTGACAACGTGCGTGCAGGTCCGGACACCGTGTCCGGTAGCGCGGCGCTGCCCCGAACCCTACAACCCATTGACATGGGTGCTATTTCGCCCTAAAAGCACGGAAGCGTCGCTCATGCGGCATTGGCCCGCCTCGAGAATCAACCGGCGTTGTGTGGTTCGGTCCGCGGTTTCGTTTCTACTGCTGAGTAACGTTTGTCAGCCTCATGCAAGCGAGGCTCAATGGGGGGAGCAGTGGGCACATCATGGATGTCTCCGTGGACCGGTCGGATTCTAGCCCTCGCAGTGATCTCGGCGGGCTCGACCTCGGGGCACGAAGATCCGCGCCGAGAGCCATCCTCGCAGGCTTCGCCGGCGCCGGCCGGTGCAACGCTGGAGGTAGACGTCTCGGCGTCGGTGGGTTACCAGGGGCTCGGTGTCCTTTCCCTGTCGCACCAGAACTCCGAGGAGCTCCTCGCGCTTGCGGAAGACCCCTCGCTGGGTAGCCCGACGTCGCATCTCTCGCTCGACGCCGACGACCCCGATGCGTTCAGCTTCACCACCGGTGTTGGTGTCCCGCTCCAGCACAGTGGACACGACTTCGGGATAGCCTACGCAATCGACGCCGACGTCAACCTTGCCGGCAACTGGTTCGCCGCCTACGTGGTAGCCGATACCAGCGGGCCGGACCTGGTCAACCAATCGATCGCAGTCGCTTCCTTCGACGGCAGTGCATGGACGTCCCGGGCCATGCCGGCAAACAACGGCTGCGGCGGATCGACGAGCCCGAAGCTCGAGGCTCCGACGATCGCCATCACCAAGGGCGCCTGTACCACGACAAGAAACTATATCCATGTCGCCTGGGTCGAGACGGTCGGCGGCGTACAGAACATCCGCTATCGCTTGTCCACCAATGGAGGAGCGTCGTGGACGGGGACCCAGACGGTCAACCAGTCTCCTGCCGATACGGCCATGGGTGGTCGAATCGCCCGCCCATCGATTGACGTCGGTGACGACGGCAAAGGGTACGTCACGTGGCTTCAGGAAGACGGTTCCGGCGCGGAGATCCGGTTCCAGCGTTTCACGACATCGGGTTTCCTTGATGGCTCCAATACGCTCGTCCAGACGGTCCAGATCGGGTGTGCCGGCGCCGACTGCGGTATCGATCCGGGCTGTAGCGGCACGAGACGCGTAGGGTCCACTCCGGAACTGGCCGTGGACCGGAGCCTGACGGCGAGCCGCGGGGCGATCTACGTGGTGTACGCGGATGACCTGGGGGCCGGCGATGGTCTCGACGTGTTCGTCGCGTCCTCGATCGACGGTGGCGCCACCTGGGCCAGTGCGCGGATGAACACGGACGCAACCGGTGCCGGGCCGCTACACCACCAGTTTGGGCCATCCGTCGCCGTCAACGCGACCGACGGGCGCGTCCACACGTCCTGGTACGACCGTAGAAACGATTCGGGAAATTGCTTGACGGAAGTCTGGCGCGCGTCCGTTGAGGGACCAGGGTCGGCCTGGTCGGCGAACGCGCCGGTCGTTCCGGGGTTCACGCCGACTGATTTCAGCTCCGACAGTGGTGAATCCCCCGCCCACACCTCGACCGAAGTATTCGGACCTTTCGGCTACGTCGGTTGGACCGACGGCCGCGACGGCGATTTTGACCTGTACGCGGCACGGTTCGACGCCGAGGGCGGGACCGTGATCTCGGGACCGATCACCGACGACCAATTGTGGGCGCTGGACGATGGGCCGTTCTCGGTGATCGGCGATACCACGATCGAATCCGGGGCGACCGTCACGGTTGAGCCTGGCGTAGAGGTATTCATTGCCGAGTGTCGCGAAAACGGCTCAGGCAAGATTTCTTTCGACGTCGCGGGGGTACTGAACGCACAGGGAACGGCGTCCGATCCGATCCGGTTCGTCAGCGGTCGCGGAGTTCCTCAGGCCGGCGACTGGGCGGGGGTCGAGTTCGGAAACACCCTGGAGAGCAGCAGTTCGAATCTGACCTACGTCGATATTGCACATGCACAGACCGGGATCGTCTTGACGTCCTCGTCTCCCACCCTGGTGGATGTCAGTATTGACAGCGCTTCCTTCCGAGGAATCTCCGGAAACGCCAGGTCCAGCATTGCCTTCTCGCCCTCTCGCCTTTCGATCGATCAGGCGAGCTTCGAGGCGGTCAACGTCAGCGGTTCCGGCGGGACCTGGTCGGAGCTATGGGTCCGGAACAGCGGAGGTGTCGTCATCAATGGCGGCGCGCAACTGATTCGGGTTGTCGGCGCCGACATTCAAGGTAACGATGCCGGCCTGACGGTATCTTCCTTCGGCGGGGCAGTGGAAGTCGCACTGTCGACTCTTGTCGCCAACATGGGCACCGGCCTGACCATCACAGGCGTGGGGCCACGTAGTGTCGTGGCCAACGATATCCGGCTCAACACCGCCAATGGTCTGGCCATTCAAAACGGCTCGTCCACGTGGGGCAGGGTCTCGGCTCACAGGAACAACCTGGCGGACAATGCGGGGTTCGACCTCAAGCAGGAGCCGGCATCGTTGCCGGTCGATGCTCGCGCAAACTGGTGGGGAGCCGCGTCGGCAGCGGAGGTTTCCGGCTACCCCGGAAACGTGACGAAGATCGAAGACGTCCACGACGTTGCCTCGCTCCGGCACGTGGACTACCGGCTACCCGCCGCGGGACTGCTGCCTGACGTAGGCGCCTCTTTTGTCGGCCCCGATAGCTACCTCGTTCTTCCCGCGGCGACTTCTGATCAGATGTTGCGCATCTCCGGCGGCGCCGCCGCCCTCGCCGGTGTGGCCAGTGTGCGGATCGAGGTCGAGCGTGCTTGTGACAGTGCCGTCGTGCTCGACCAGACCGCGACGTTGCAGGGCGCTGCATTCTTCCTGAACTGGTTGCCCGATCCAGGGCCTTGCGCGATCCCGGTCGACTTCACGGTTCGCGCCACGGCGATCGACAACGACGGTACCGTCGAAGCCTCGCCAGACGTCAAGGTCGTAGCTCTCGTCGATGAACCGACGCGATCGGGAGAAATAACTTCTGACGAAACCTGGCTCGCCGACCGGGATATGGACGGTACACCCGATCCGATCCTGCTCAGCGGCGATGTGACCGTCAAGGCCGGCGCCACCCTGACCATCGAACAGGGCGCCATCGTCCAATCGATGTTCCTGACCGACGGGACTTTCGGCGGTCTGGATCCTTCGAGAATCGAGCTCCGCGTTGAAGGCAACTTGATCGTCAACGGCACGGTCGGGAATCCCGTTCGATTCGAGTCGTCGCGTCTTCCCGAAGGATTCCCGAAAGATTGGTACGGCATCGTCTATCTCGATACCACGACCGATACTCTCTCGAAGATCAACGGGGCCCAGATCCGTGACGCGAACGACGGGATCACGCTGACACAGGCGGCGCCTGACGTGACCAACACACGCCTGCATCGAAACTTCCGTTTCGGCGTGACCGGAACCAGCGGCTCGCTGTCCCGCCCGCTCTGGCGTTTCACGGCGAACACGCTGGAGTACAACGGAAGCTCCGGGGGTGATCTCGTTGTGCAGACCCGGGTCGAGATCGCCGGCGGCGTGGCGCGGAACAACGGCGGACATGGCCTGAGAATCGATTCGAGTCCCAGCCCGGTCGAGGTGCGCGCCTTCCTGGCCGAGCAGAACCAACAGGACGGCCTGCGCGTCGAGGGCGGCAATGACAGCGACGTGAACACGGTGGACGTTCTGATCGTCGATAGCTCCTCGATCAGCAACGGGGCGTACGGCGTCAACGTCGTCAGCAGCGGACCCGAGACCAAAATCGAGAACGTGGTCAGCAACGCCAACGGAACGTCCGGCGTTCGCGTGGGATCTGGCTCGACCGTCTGGCTACTGAACAGCGAACTTCGTTTGAATGGCCGTGGTCTCGAAGTGCTGTCGCCAAGGTTGATCGCCGCCTACAACACGATCGCCGACAATCTGGGAGCACAAGGGCCGACCATTCTGCCTGGCTCCGGCCTGCTCTACGGGACGTCCTCGGGGCCGCCCGCCGTTCTGGGGCTCAACCGAATCGCGAACGGTTCTCCCGAGATTCAAATCGAAGGGAGTCGAGCGCTGGACGCTCGTCGCAACTGGTGGGGTGAAGCAACGACCCTCGAGCTGGGCGCCGTCGACTATCCCGCCGACCAGCAACGTTTCGAGGATATCTGGGACGACGCCGATCGCGGGCACGTGGACTGGTCGCGGTATTGCCCCTCCGCCGCTGCGTGTCCCACGGCTGGCCGAGACCCACTCCGGCAACGAGCGGCGAACGTGACCTTCCCCGGTCCGGGTGACCCCGTGAGTGTCAACAACCTGATCGTCCGGGGCGTTGCGTACTCGCGTGCCGGCATCGTCAAGGTCGAGGTGTCGACCGATTCGGCCTGCGACTCGGCACCGGCCAGCTGCGGCTGGGAGGCGGCGACCGGCGAGGAGTCGTGGAGCTGGGAGTGGCAGGCAGGCTCCGATCCGACGCAGATCTGGGTGCGGGTTTGCGACTTGATCGGTGGCGGCGAGGTTTGCTCGATTCCGAGCGAGAGTCTCGACTTCACACTGCTCCCAGGAATGCCTGCAACGTCCGGAGACATCTGTCCGACGCCACCCTGCGAGGCGACCTGGAGCGGTCAGATCGAGCTGACCGGCGACGTCCACGTTCCGGAGGGAACGGTGCTCCGGATCGAGCCGGATGCGGTGATTCTCGCCCAGCCCAACACCGACGATCGCTTCGACGGCGACGACCTGTCGCGAATCGAGGTGATCGTCGAGGGCAGCGTCGTGGTCAACGAGGCTGGAGGGGGCGAGGTTCTGTGGTCCTCGGCAAGGTCGTCGGCAACTTCCACATGCAGCGACGGTGTCACGCCGTGCGTGACCACGGCGGACTGCGGTGCATCGGCCTGCGTCCCCGACGACGTCCAGCCGAGAGACTGGCGCGGTCTACGGTTCGAAAACGCATCCCTGGATTACTCCACGTGCAGTGAGACCGATCAGAGCTGTGAATCGAACGCAGATTGCCCTGGGGCCGAAACCTGCCGCCCCGGAAACCTGCTGCGCAACATGCAAATCACATCCGGCTGGGACGGTATCCACTTCCGCCGTTCCGGCGGTACGCTCGACGAAGTCGCCAGCACGCGAAATTTCGAATCGGGGTTGCTGTTCTCCCGGGATAACCTGGGTTGGCCCGCCGAGGTCCATGTGACCGGCGGTAGCTTCTCTGCGAACGGGAACCACGGCATCCGTGTCACATCGCGGTCGCATATCCAGACGCTTTGGTCGTTCTCTGGAGTGTTGCTGGAAGGCAATGTGGGGAACGGAATCGATGCCGTATCCAACCAGAATATTCAGGACGCGTGGGTCGTCCGTGATGCGGTGATCCAGAACAACAGTGCCAGGGGAATGGACCTGAATCATCCGTGGGTCGTGCCTAACCTCGTGGTCGGTGGGACAACGTTCTCGCAGAACGGCGGGGATGCCCTTCGTGGCAAGTTCGGCGATCTCGAAGTATTCGATAGCGATTTCAATTCGAACACGGGAATCGGTCTGAGCGTGACGGCGACAAGGTCGCTTCTTTACAAGAACACGTTCCAATCGAATTCCCGAAGCATCCATTTGATGTCTGGAACCATGTCCGCGATGGCCTTCAACGACTTCGGGCCCTCCAACTCTTCGAGCGCCGCGAATGTCACGACACAGCTATCCCAAGCGTCGATCGTCCACTTCAACAATTTTCCCGACACACCGAGTTCGCTGCTGCTTCGAAACGAGGCGCCCGGCAGCATCAATGCGCCCGGCACCTGGTGGGGATCGGTGGCGACGGCGGAGATGAACTCGGCCGGTTTCCCCGCGAACATCAGCTCGTTGTTCGACGTCGAGGACAACCCCGCTCTTGGACGAATCGATTACCGAGGGCACCGAGGTCTTGCGGACGGCCCGATCGACCTGGGCCCGCCTTTCCATTGCGACTTCTCCGTTCCCGGCGCGGCGCCGTTGTCCGGCGGCGCGGGAAGCGAATTCACGGTTCGCGGCGGAGCTGCCGCTGCCGAGGGAGTGGAATCGGTAGAGATTCGCGTCGAGACGATCGGGGGAGCCGTCGAGCAGGATTGGGTCCTGACCGAAGGGACGATCGGCTGGAGCAGCGAACTGGCGGGGCTGGGAACCGGCGACTATCGATTGAAGTGCCGGGTCACCGACCGAGAGGGTGGCCAGTTCGTGTCGGGGACCCTGTTCAGTCGAGATCGGACATCACTCGGTCCGGCCCGCTCCAGGCGGACGAGACGTGGACGCATCCGGGGCTGACATCGTCCTGACCGGAGAGGTGACCGTGCCGGCGGGTAAGACCCTGACCATCGAGCCCGGCACCGTGATTCGTCCCGACGTCGTCTCGGACGACCGTGCCGCCGGATTGGATCCGTCTCGTATCGAGCTGATCATCGAGGGCAGCCTTGTGCTGAACGGCATCGGTGGGTCGTGCAGTACGGATCCCGCGCGACCGTGCCTGGTCGATGAACAATGTCTTGATGGAGGTGTCTGTCAGGGCGCCGACCCGGTGATCTTCACCTCCAACCGGAACGGATTCTGTAGCATCTCCAGCGATCCTTGCGACGAGGAACAGGATTGTCCCGCAGGCCAGACCTGCAACAACGCGCCCCAAGCCGGCGACTGGTATGGAATCCGGTACGACGGCCAGACTGCCGATGTAACGAGCGAGATTCGCAACGTTCAGATCGAGTACGGAGTACGTGGCGTCGTCGGAGCCAACGGCGCGATTCCCGACGTGAAAACAGTGGTCGTGCGCGAGATGACCGTGGCCGGACTGCGATTCGAGGCCGTCGGCACACAACCGCTGGCGGCGTCGCGGGCGGGCTGGGTCTGCACCGACGCGTATCTCGATCGGGCGAACCTCCAGTCCTCCGGGTTCCGCCAACCCAGCAGCCTCGAATTCGAGTTCCGGGGCTCGGATCCGACGTGGGATGGTGCGCTACACCGGATCGCTCGCAATCTGGTGACCGGTACCAAGAGCGACAAAGACGCGATATCGATCTTCGGGAACGGCAGCACGGCCAAGGATCAGGAATTCGAGGTACTCGACAATCGCGTATCCGACGGAGGGTTCCGGGGAATCTACGTGGGTCAATTCACCACGCCGAAGATCGCGATCTCGGGCAACCATGTGAGTGGCGTCTCGAACGGAATCCGTACCGAAAACAGTGGATTTCTGAACGTCGGATCCGGAACCGTCAGGGTCGAGAACAACGTCGTTGACAGCTACAGCTCCATTGGGATCGCCGTATCCAGACACATCTCATCCAGTGGACAATGGACCGATGTCGTCGTCCGGGGGAATCACGTCGTGACAGCCTCCGGAGTCGGGCAGAGCGGCATCGTGGTGGACAGTTGCGTGACGGCGTGCCGGAGCCGGATCGAGGCCAACGACGTCACCGGTGGGTCGACCGCGATTCGTGCGGCAACCGGTCAGATCGTGCG
Source organism: uncultured bacterium (assembly GCA_942490715.1). GTDB lineage: Bacteria > Acidobacteriota > Polarisedimenticolia > Polarisedimenticolales > Polarisedimenticolaceae > CALNYP01. The sequence goes on along the minus strand of CALNYP010000049.1, from coordinate 143,288 downwards.
TAATCGGGTCCGCGATGCATCGGTAGCGGCGGTCGGTTCCGCAGCCGCCGATTACGTGCTGCTGTACAACGACCTGGAGACCTCCGCCGGGGCGACGATCGACTACGATACCGTCCACCCGGCCAACCTCCTCGTTCCTCGGCTCCACTGGAACCGCCTGGCGAGTACTTCCGGCACGTTGGTCCGGAACGACGCGGCAGTCAACGCGGTGGACGCTCGTCGAAACTACTGGGCCGGGCAGTCCTTTGTGAACTATCCGGCGAACGTCGATGCGATCTACGATGCCGAGGACGATGCGACGATCAGCCGGGTCAACTTCGATGGCTGGCTCGCCGCCGATCCTTCCGGAACCGGTGTCTGCAGCATCTCAGCGACGGAGTGCGCCTCGGCGCTGGCCTGCCCCTCCGGGGAGACCTGTCAGGGCGTGATCACGATCCGTTCGTCGGTTGTTTCGCCGCACGACGTGATCCGAAATGCCTCCCCGCCCGCCATTCCGGTCGTCGCGACGTCGCTCCCCTCGATCAGGGGAGTCGCGTACGCGACCGAGGGTTTGCGTTCGGTCGAGATTCGGATCGCTGACGACATGGGAGGCGTGGTCCAGGACTGGACCGCCGCTACCGGCAGTCAGGGGCAGCCCTGCTTGGATGACGGGACGGCAGCCGACCGGTCGGATTGCGTCACCTGGCGACACGTACCGACGGCGCCCCTGGGGGACGGTATCCTACGTCGTCACCACACGCGCAACGGATCTGACCGCGACCGTGGAGCCCGGTTTCGAATCCCGCGCCCAGACCCTGGTCGTCGACGTTTCGGCCCCGACAGGAAAGGGCTCGGTCCGTCAGAATGAAGTCTGGAGCGCTGGGAATCCACCCCACCTGGTCGGCGACGTGATCGTTCCAGCGGGCTCGACCCTGACGATCGAGGCCGGCACGGACATCACCGTGCAGGCTCGCGGCGATGACGAACACGGCGGACGAGATACCAGTCGTATCGAGCTGATCGTGAAGGGAACCCTCATGCTGGAGGGCATCCCGGGAATCTGCGACTCGAATCCCGCATACACTTGTTTGGATAGCGCACAGTGCCCCAACGATGGGACGTGCGTGGGCGCAGACCCTGTTTCCCTGTTGTCCGACCGGATCGGTACATGCAGCATCGCACCGGAAGGCTGCCGGAGCGACGACGACTGCCCCGACGGGCAGACTTGCGTCGACGGCCCTGCGCCCGCCGATTGGTATGGCGTGGATCTGGATGGCACCACAGCGGCTGTACCGAACGGGCTTCGGGCGTTACGACTCGAGCACGGCGTGCTGGGGGTCAACGGGTACAACGGCGTCGCCCCGGATATCGAAGCCGTTGTGATCCGGAAAATGACCTACGCCGCGATTCACCTGGTCGACCTCGGCCTGCATCCACTGCCTGCCGAAAAAGCCGGGTGGAAGTTCACGGATTCCTGGATCGATACAGCCAAGATCGGCGGTCGCGTCACGGATCCCGGAGCTGTCTTCGCACGACTCCAGCCAACGGACTCCAGCTGGCAAGGTGCGAGCCTTTCCGTCACACGCAACCTGGTGACAAACCTCTCGTTCCATGGAGTTGAACTGAAAGGACAGACGAGTGTCGCCGGGATCGAGATCGCCGTCGAGGACAACCATGTCGCTGGCATCGGTGGCACGGGCATCAAGGTCGAGTCGTTTCCGGTAGCCAAGGTGCGGTTCGAACGGAACATCGTTCAACAAGCCAGTACTTCCCTCCACACGATCGCGCACAGCGCCGGTGGTACAGTCTCGTTCGAGCGTAATCTCATTGTCGACCCGGCAAACCTTGGCATCGTCACCGGCCCTCAGATTACGAATCCTGGCTGGAACGAGATTGCGATCCGGGAGAACCGTGTCATCGGTGGCTCGGCGACCGGCATATTCTTGAACGGTTGTCGTCCGCCGAACTGTCGGGCCCGGGTAGAGTCCAACGACCTCTTCGGCGGGCGAGTCGGGATCGAGGCGGCGACGGGTCAGATCATCCGCAACCGTGTCTGGGGGCACTCGCAGGGCGGTATCGATCTCCTCCCGGACTTCTTCGCGACGGCGGCCAACTACACGCTGCTGTACAACGATCTGTCCGGAAACAACGGCGACGACGTCGTCGTCAGCACCAACTACATCGCAGCCACGCCGGTCGCTCACTGGAATCGATTCGAAAGCGATGGCGGGGTCACCATTCGCAACAACGTCTCGTTCTTCGATGCTCGACGAAACTGGTTCGAGGGCACCGGGATCGTGATCTATCCCTCCGACCTCGAGATCATCGACGACGTCGAGGACGACGCGACGAAGGGGCGGGTCGACTTCAACGGGTGGCTCGAGGCCACTCCGGGCGGAATAGGCGCTTGTAGCACGAGTACCGAAACGGCCTGCGCTTCGGATCTCGAGTGTCCAGCCGACGAGACCTGCCAGGGCGGCGTCGTTCTGGAGTCTCGGATCGTCAGCCCGCATCCGACGGTCGGGGACGGCGGATCGGCAATCGATCCCGTCTTCACCACGCCGTACCCCCGGGTTTCCGGAACCGCGTTCGGTGTGAACGGGATTCGCAAGGTGGAAGTGAGGATCGAAAACAGTGTGGGTGGGTTGATCGCCGACTGGTCCGTCGTCCTGGGCAGCGAAGGAACTGCCTGCGACGACGACGGCAGCGGCAAGGACCGCTTCGACTGCGTTCGCTGGAGTTACCTTCCCGGCGGCGCCCTACCCGACGGCACGTACATGATCCTCAGTCGCGCCACCGACCTGTCGGGAGTCCTGGAGCAGGGTAGCGACTCGCGGGCTGTCACGATCCAGATCGACACTGCACTGACCACGCCGACGACAAGTGGCGATACCCGTGATGGGGAGATCTGGACGGCCAGCAACCCCCCGACCCTGACCGGCGACGTACGCGTCCCACCAGGTGTCACGTTGACCGTCGAGGCGGGTGCCGTGATCTCGGCGGCCCCTCTGGCGGACGGAACGCAGTCGGGGCTTGATGCAAATCGCGTCGAGTTGATCGTCGAGGGAACCCTCGTCGTTCAGGGAACACTCGGTGTTTGTAGCGAAACGTCGGAGCAGGTTTGTTCCGAGGATGTTCAGTGTCCGGCTGGCGAATCCTGCGAAGGTGGCGACCCCGTCGTGTTCAGCACAGCGTCGGGGACTCCCGCGAAAGGGCACTGGTTCGGCATTCGCTTCCTCGGGACCGGAGGCGAAACGTCTACGCTCCAGGGATGCCGCATCGAATGGGCCCGATTCGGGGTTCACGGGGCAACGGGAGCACGCCTTCCGGATCTCGTGGGCTGCACGATCGACCAGATGACGGATCACGGTGTCAGCGGGTCGATGCCGGACCGCCCGGGAGATACCTGGACCGCCAGGTCGACGGTGATCACCAACATCGGTCAATCCGGGATTGTCGTGAGTACCACCGGTGCCGCGGGCATCGACCTTGCCTTGATCGACTCACGGATCGAAGACTTCGGTATCCGTGGCATCGACGCGAAGTTCGGCACGTCGAATGCCCTTCTCATGAACGGCGTGATCGTGAGGTCGCAGCTGCACACCTTCGAACTCGTGATTCTGGACGGGTATAATGCCGCCGCAGGCTCGGCGACCATCCTGGACAGTCGGTTCGAAAGCTTCAACTCTCGGAACGTGATCGCGCTATGTGCCATAGCGGATGTGCTGATCGCCGATAGCGAGGTGCGAGGTGGCAGCAACGGTGTGTACCAATCGCCATTCGATCCCGCCTGTGGCGATACCGAGATCGAGATCATCCGCAGCACGATCTCCGATGCGAACTCCGCAGGAATCGATCTGGGTTCTCGCAACGGTGAAGGCCGTCTCGTTGTTTCCAACAGCAGCGTTGTCGATAACGGGGTCGTCGGCGTCAGGGTCAACAGTGGCTTCCGCGCCATCGTGCAGCGGACGAACCTGTCGAACAACGGAACGTACGCGATTCGCAACGAAACGGCGTTCGATGTCGATGCGCGTTTCAACCACTGGGGAGCGACCACGACTTCCAGCATGGAGGATGACGGCTGTAACGCGCAGATCGCCGCCATCCGCGACAAGCGGGACGATCCGTCGCTGGGAGTCGTTGAATACTGCCCCTTTGTCGGCCAGGGGTTCGATCACAAGGTTTTCCCGACGTTGCTCGCCACGGACACGAACGCCGATTTCTACATCATCGAAGAAGCCAGCGGCGACGGAATCGCGGTCGGCCCGACCGGCCTGGTCGACGTCGGCGACCTGGCGGTCCGCGCCTCGGGTTCGCTCCACGCGGTGGGTCGCCTCGTGCCGGCACCGTCGCAAGTGCACCTCGCCACCCTGGCCGCCGGTACAGGGCAGGTGCAGTCGACCCTCCCCCTGGATTGCACCGGGAGCAGCACCACGACTCCCTGCTCGGAACCTCCTCAGGCGATCGCGTTCGACCTGATGGACGCGCTGTTCGCCGTCGTGGCCGAAGCAGGTGGCGATCGCCTGATCACGATCGATACCGCCACCGGCGCGGTGGCGGACGTCGGCCCACTGGACCCGGCAAAAAGCGGCCATTTGCTCGGCGTAACCGGACTGACCCGGTCCGAGGACGGAGAAATGTTCGCGTGGGACAGCGGAGCCGGGCTGCTGACGATCGACACGGCCACCGGCATCGCCAGCGACGTCGATATGGCCACGCCGGCGCTCGATCCGATCGAGGCGATTCAGTTCCTTCCGGACGGCCGATTGTTCGCGGCCGGACAGCGGCTGTTCCGGGTCAATCGAACCACCGGTGCGACGACCGTCGTCGGCGAACTCGAGTCCGTCGATATGGTGACCGGGCTGTCGCCTTCACCGATCCTGATCGACTCGGACGGCGACGGTTCACCCAACTTCAATGACTGCGGCCCCGCCGACCCGACGATCAACCCCGACGCGCCGGAGGTGTGTAACGGGATCGACGACAACTGCAACGGCGTCATCGACGAGGGCCTGGACGTCGATGAGGACGGCGTGTCGCTACCCTGCGACTGTAACGACAACGAACCGAAGTCGTTCCCTGGCAACGAAGAGATCTGCGACGGGATCGACAACGATTGTGATCTCGAGGTAGACGAGGGATTCGGCGATGCCGATGGCGACGGGGTTCATTGCGTGGACGACTGCGATGATGCGAACCCCGAGTGCACCAGCGATTGCACCGATGTCGATGGCGATGGCTACTGCGTCACGAACGATTGTCGCGACGACACTGCCGCGTGCGGTGGCGACTGCAGCCTCGTGATCGTGCGCCCCGCCGATGGGACGTTCGATGTCGCGGTCACCGCGAACATCGTGGCGGAGTTCTGTTCTCCCGTCAATCCGATGACGTTGACGAGCTTCAACTTCACGCTGGAGGACTGTCAGGGCAGCGCCGTACCCGGTGACATCTCGCTGCGAGCCGATGGCCTGCTGGCGACCCTCGATCCACACGATCGACTGCTTCCGGCGCAGGGATACTTTGCAGCTCTCTCCGACGCGGTCTTGTCGATGTCCGGTACCGCAATCACTCCGGTGCAGGCGGCGTTTGCGACCTCGACCTCGTCGATGGATGTGATCGACGAGGACGATGCGGGTAATTCACTCCCGGGAAGCCGCATCTACGGCGAGACGGGGAACGAGCAGATCGGCTGGTCTCTGGCCAACGCCCACGACGTGAACGGCGATGGGATCGACGATTTCTTGAGCGGGGCGCCCCTGGCCGATGAGAACGGCGTCGACTCCGGAAACAGCTACTTGTTCTTCGGCGCTCCGGGCCTGGCGGCCGGCGGAAGTCCGGCCCGCGTCAAGTTCCGTGGAGAATCTGCCGGTGATCACTCCGGTTTCCGCGTGTTCGGGCCGGGCGATGTGAGTGGCGACGGTCTGGCCGACATCCTGATCAGCGCGCCCGGCAACGACTCCGCGGGGATCGGAGCGGGACGCGTGTATGTGGTGTTCGGATCCGCATCGTTTGCCGATGGTCAGGTATTCGAACTCGCCGATGTCGGTGGGACGCTTCCAGGCGTCCGCATCGACGGTGCCGACGCGGGAGAGCAGGTTGGATTCTCGTTAGCCGGCGGCGGCGACCCCAATTTCGATGGCGCGGTGGACGTGTTGCTTGGTGCGCCGTTTGCGGACCCCGGAGGGCGAACGGACGCAGGAAAGCTCTATCTAGTGTTCGGTCCGCTGGCCCCCGGTGCGGTGGATCTGAACGACCTCGGGAACTCGGTGCCGGGAGTCGTTTATGAGGGAATCGCGGCCGGGGACGAGGCCGGCTACTCTGCCGATATCTGGATCGATCCGGGCGGGCGCCTCGGTGACGGCCTCGATGACATCCTGATCGGCAGTCCGGGATCCGACGGTCCGGACACGATCGAGAGCGGACGAATCTACATCATCAATGACGATTCCTTCGCCGACAGTCCCGTGAACCTGTCCCGGGTCGCGAACGGGCAGAACGATGAAGTGACCGGCGCGTTCATTTACGGTGATGAGGACGGCGCGCGCCTCGGGTCGTTCGTGCAGGGAATCGACCCCGAGGCGGAGTTCGAGGCATTCGTGTTCGTTGCCAGCGCTCCGGGTTGTGTGGACCACACCGACGGCACTCCGGGCGGCAAGGAAGGCCAACTGTTCCTTTACGATACCGGGGTCGACAGCGCTCTCAGCGGAGTCTCGAGCAAAGGAAGCAAGGATTCCATGGGCACGAGTAATCGGATGCTCATGGGGCCCGTGATCGTCAAGCCGAGCCCCGATCCCTGTCCGGGGGACAAAGCGGCAGCCGGAACCGCGGAAGATTTCCAGTTCATGCCGACAGCGCGCTTTGGCGACATCGTGGCCGCTGTGGGTGAAGTGGACGGAGAACCCGGAGTCGATATCGCAGTCGGGTTCCCGCTGGCCGACTCGGGCAGCGGATTCGAGGCCGGCCGTGTCGTCCTGATCAGTCGGTCCGCATTCGTGCCTGGCGCCGAGATCGATATCGATACGGTCGCCCTGTCCACCGGTGGCCGGATCGTCATGGGGAGCCAGGCGGGAGCCCAACTTGGCCGATCTCTCGCCGGCGGCGGCGATTTCAACGGCGACGGACGTACCGACCTGATTGCCGGAGCGCCTCTGACCGATACGGTAGTCGAGGCCAAGACAGTCCAGTCGGATGCCGGCGCCCTGGTCGTGGTCAGCCTGTCGTCGCCGCCGGAGGCGTTGACAGGCCCCGGCGATTCCTACGACTTCGTCGACAACGAGATCGAGTGGGACGGTGTTCCCGGCGCTTCGCGGCACAACCTCTATCGAGGATTGATCAGCGCTCTGCGGCAAACCCAGGGAGTGTTCACCAGCGAGACATCCTGCCTGGCCGCCGGGGTCGGCGACAGTGACATGGACATGCGTCCTGACCTGACGGATCTTGCGGTTCCGCCGGCCGGCGACGGTTTCTATTACCTTGTCACGGCGGAGAACCGGATCGGCGAGGGCTCCCTCGGCCGCGGAACGGCACATTCGCGAGTCAACGACGCGCCATGTGTTACCGATGGCCTGAAGGGTCTGAGTCCGATCGCAGATCGGGATGGCGACGGTGTCAGCGACGTCTGTGACAACTGCCGGATCGTGCCGAATGCTACTCAGCTCGATACCGACAACGATGGCCTGGGCGACGAGTGCGATGTGTGCCCGCTGGACCGCTTCAACGATCCCGATGGGGACAACGTCTGCCAGGCCGACGACAACTGTCCGATCGATTCCAACCCCGACCAGGCCGATGGTGACGGTGACGGGACCGGCGACGTTTGCGAGACTGAGGACGCGGACGGGGATGGGATCGCCGAGGATGACGGCGATTCGATGATGGATTCCTGCACCGGCGGAAATACTGTCGATTGCGACGACAACTGCCCCTCGCTGTTCAACCCGCTGCAGACCGACGTCGATGCCAACGGTATCGGCGACCTATGCGAGGCGTGCAGTGCGACACCGACGGCGAGCGTCCCGATTCCGCTGTCGCAGCCGATGGTGTCCGGCGGCGACATCACCTTTGTCGTGGTGAGCCCCGACGGAAGCCGGGTGGTGTTCACCGCAGATCGCGAGACCGATGGGGTTTCCGAGTTGTACAGCGTTTCCCCGTTCGGCGGGACCCCTTTCAAGCTGAGCCCTGCCGTCCCGATCGGGAGCGTGACCCAGTTTCACGTCGATCCATCAAGCAGTCACGTCGTCTACGTTGTCGGAACCCACTCCGTCTACTCCGTCCCGATCGATGGCGGGGCCAGCGTGTTGCTGAACTCCGGCGGTTCCGGGTTCGTCCGGCAAGTGAAGCTCAGCCCCGATGGAATCCATGTCGTTTACTTGATCGGTTTCCCTTCTGAGCTCTACAGCGTACCGATCATAGGCGGAGTAGCCACACGGCTGGATCCGGTCGGCGCCAACTCCGGGCTGGGCTATGGCTTTACCCCGGATGGGTCGAAGGTCGTCTTTCTATCCTATTTCGAAGATGCTACACAGTTGTTCCAATCCCCGATCGAGGGCGGCCTGGTCACCCGACTCAACGACGATATCGCGGTCGGAGGTGCGGTGCTGGAGTTCCGCCTCAGCCGGGACGGCAACATGGTCGTGTACCGAGCGAGCCAGGACGATCCGTTGAAAGTCGAACTCTACAGTGTGCCGATCACCGGCGGCGGTACTACCAAGCTGAGTGGGACGCTTCCGGCGTGGGCCGAGGCGAGTGACAATCCGGTGATCAGCCCGGACGGTGCGTGGGTAGCCTTCTCGGCCGATATCGAAGTAGATCAGAAGTTCGAACTCTACCTGGTTCCGATCGGCGGCGGGGCCGTAGTAAAACGTAGCGGCGTGATCGTATCGGACGACGGCGACGTGAACTCCGCCCTGTTCAGCGGCGACAGCCAGAGCCTCGTGTACTGGGCAACCGATGTTGCCGGTGGACTGCTGGAAGAACGTCTGTTCCGGGTGTCGACCAGCGGCGGTAATGTCCAGGAACTCAGCCCACCTCAGGTAGCTGGTGGAACGTTGGGGAGCATCCGCTACTACGAACCCGCGAATCGAGTGGTGTTCCTGGCCCCGACCCTACCCGGTGGAAACCGCGAGCTGTTCGCCGTCCCGGCCGACGGAAGCGCCTCCGCGACGAAGATCAGTGCACCTATGACAGCCAACGGGGGCGCGTTCGGATTCGCGTCGGCGGGTCTGTCGGAGAGGATCGTCTACACCGCAGACCAGGAGACCGACGAAGTGTGGGAGTTGTTCGGCACAGCAGGTGAAAGTGGTCCCGCGCCGCGAAAGCTGAGCGGCACTCTCGTCGCAAACGGCGACGTGATGAAGGCAGAGCTTCAACATCCACATCGATCCGTTGTCGCGATATGCTGTCTTCATCGCTGACAAGGACCTCGACGAGCAGGCTGAACTATATGCCGCCTTGATAGATCTGGACGGTGATGGTGTCGCGGACGTCTGTTCGGCAGCGACAGCGCCCTGAGGCGCATCCGTCGATAGCGACGGCAGGAGCAGAGACAGGATGCCGTCGACACGCCGTGAGCGACTCCGCGCTCGTGCCACTGTTCTGGCACTGGCCGCAGTGCTGGCGATCGTCGCGTGCCAGGAGACGCCACCGCACAGCGACATTCGCGAGATAGCCGATGAGGGCAGACACGAAGAAGCCGCGAGCTTGTTCGAGGCGGCGTTGCAGAACGACGAGAGCGATCCGGTGGCGGTCAGTGGTCTGTGCCGATCGATGCGTAGCCTCGGCAAACTGGCGGATCTCGACGACCGGTTCGCGTCCGTCGGCAACCCCGGAGGCCGGCTCGGACGTGGCCTGATCTTGCTCTACAAGGGAGACGTCGACACGGCCGAGGATGAGCTCGCGGCCGCCCGCGACGGCTACGCGGCAGCCAGCCACAAGCTCGGTCAGGCGATCGCGCTCTCCGCTCTGGGAGTGATCGACTTCTACTACCGGAACGAGATCGATCGTGCATTCGAGCGATTGAACGAAGGAGCGGCGTTCGCGAGGGATGCCGGGGATGTGATCACGATCGCGGAGATCCGGACGAATCAGGCCACGGCCCATCTTGGGGTCGGGGACGACGAAGCCGCGCTGGAGGCGTTTCAAATCGCCGGGGATCTGTTCGAGCGAACGAACATGCGAGCTGCGCACGCCCGCGTCCTCTCCGGCTTGGCCGGAATACACACCGGCCGGTCGGACCTCGTCAGTGCAGAACGGGTCATGCGCAGCGCCGTGGAGACACTGACGGTTCGAGGTGACGAGGTCGGCGTAGCGACGGCCGCCCTGAGACTTGCCGATATTCTCCAGCGGCGAGGGGAGCACGATCAGGCGATCGTATTCGCCATGCAAGGTGAGAAGGCTGCGCGCCGGATCGAAGATCCCCATTCTCTCGCCCAGGCGCTGGAAGTCCGTGCGGCGTCGCTGATCGCAACCGGCCAGCTGGCGACGGCCGAGGAGCTGCTGGGCGAGGCAGCATCCATTCTCGCCGACCAGGGGAACGTGGCCGCACAGGCCTCGGTATGGACCGACATGGGCAACCTTGCGCTGGCGAGCTTCGACGTTTCTTCCGCGCTGGACTGGTATCGCAAGAGTCTCGAAGCGAACCGGTCGCTGGACCAGCCGCTGTCCGTCGCCGTCGACAGGATCAATCTCGGCAATGCCTTGCTGCGCCAGGGGCGTTGGGCCGACGCGGCACGAGAGTTCGTGGATGCCCACGAACTGTCCGCGGAGGACCCTTCGACCGCGCTTCGTGCAAAGGTGGGACTCGCCCGGGTCGAGGACGCCCTGGGGAATCGAGATGCCGCGACCTCGGCTCTTCGCGAGGCGCTGAGTGCAGCCCGCGATGCCGGCGACAGACCGCATGAAGCGGAGATCCTGGCTCAGGTGGCGTTTCAGCAGCTGGAATCCGGGGAGTTCCAAAGTGCCGTCGAGCATTTCGAAGCGGCCCGTGACCTTTTCACCAGCATCGGGCAACCGATCCAGGCGCTTCAGCAAAGCCTGAACATCGGCCAGGCCGCGCTGGAGGCCGGTGAACTGGGCAAGGCAAAGCGCGTGAGTCTCGAAGCGTCGAAGGACGCGCGCCGGCTCCAACGGTTCGACTACCAAGCTCTGTTGCTGACGAACCTGGGGAATATCGAACTTCGCGAGGGAGACCCGCAGTCAGCCATCAACAAGCTGCTCCAGGCGGCCGACCTGCACACAGCCGTTGTCGACGACGAGGCCTTGCTGGAGAACCTTCTTCTCACGGCCCAGGCGCACGAACGACGCGGTGACACGGAGGAGGCTCGCCGCTACCTGGAGCGAGCCGTCGGTCTCGAAGACCGGGTCTTCGATCGGATCGGTGGAGCGGATCTGTCTCTTGGGCGCCGAGAGCGGATCCCTTCCGCATCGAGGCAACTGGCGCTCTTGCTGGCCACACTCGGCGACCCGGAAGAGTCGTTCGTGGCGTTTCATTCCGGAATCGCCCGGAGCCTCCGCAACCGTCGAGGTCGGGAAGGTATCGAATCAGACACACCTTCCGCACGGGCGTGGGCTCTTGCGGAAGGGCAGGTCGCCGCTGCACGCACGCGCTTGCGCGACGGTACTCTGTCGACCTCGGAACGGGAACATCTTGCCACGGCGCTTCGCTCCGCGGAACACAGATCGTCAGTCGAGTTGCGCCGTGTGCTCGCAGAAACGCCGGCGTCGACCGCGCGCTCCTCCATTCAGCTGACGAAGATCAGGTCAAGGCTGAACCCGGACGAGGCGGTTGTCGCATACTTGCTCGAGGAGCCTCGTTCCATTGCCTGGACGATTCGCGAAGGAGAAGTCAAGCTTCACTCGCTGCCGTCGAAGAGTGAACTCGTGGCGCCGATCGCGAGGCTGACGGTCGCGATCGAGAGCGGGGTTCGAAGCGGTTCGACCGCGGCCGAGCGTGCGGCGTTCACGGAGAGCGCCAGGGCGATCGCGACTGGATTTCTGGAGCCGCTCAGAGCGGATCTTCGCGGTGTCCGCAAGATCGCCTTTATTGCCGATGCAGAGATGCAACGCGTGCCGCTCCACGCGCTCCGGATCGAAGACGAAGGCGAGCTTCGATGGCTCGCGGAAAGCACCGAGGTATCGATTCTTCCGCACTTCGACCTTATCGACACGGAGGTGATCCCCGAGGATCGACGGGCAGACTACATTCACGCGTTTGGCGACCCGACGTTCGGCACTTCGCCCGAATCGAAATGGGCCATTGCCGGATTGCCGGACGCCGTCCGCCCAGTGAAACGCTCGAGCGCTGCCACTCTTCTGCCGCTTCCAGGAAGCGGAGACGAAGTGCGGGACGTGGTCAAGGTCCATGGGAACCAGGTTGCGTCAGCCTTCACCGGCCCGAACGCTACCGAGGACGCCTTCAAGCAATCAATCCGCGATGGTGTGAAGGTGCTGCACGTCGCGTCACATGCCGTGACCGATGATCAGGTCATCGGTCGATCGGCGATCCTGTTCAGCCTCGATGAAGATCCGGTGGAAGACGGGTACCTGACCCTGGCGGAGATCGGGGCGTTGCCTCTCGATGGCCAGCTGGTGATCCTCTCCGCATGTCAGACCGTCGGCAACCGGTCGATTGTCGGCGAAGGGCTACACGGTCTGGCGCAAGCCTTTCTCGCCGCCGGCGCTCGAACCGTCGTGGCCACGTACTGGCCGGTCGAGGACCGGGCGACGGCACAGGCAATGCACTACCTCCATTCCGGCCTGAGCAAGGGGTGGACGATCGGTCAGGCAGTACAGTCCATGCAGCTGCACCTTCTCGAATCCTCGGAGGCGACTCTGGCGACACCAGTTGCGTGGGCGGCGTTCGCGGTCATCGGCGATTCCAGGTTTCGGTTGAACGAGGGCTGATTTCAGCAGTGGGGGGGGCTATGATGAACCCGACGCCATGGCCGACCACGAAGACCCCGCATCGTATTCGCGCTCCTCGACGAGCTCCTCACCGCGGTGCGCGCCGGCGAAAAGCACGCTCAGGAGGAGTTCTACCGACGGTTTCTTCCCAGAATTCACCGCTGGGCCAGCAGGCGCCTACCGGTGTTCGCGCGAGACCTGGTCGACACCGACGACCTCACACAGGACGTGATGCTACGAACCCTGGACCGAGTGAAGCAGTCGGAGCTGGGGGCAGATAGTCTCGTGTACTACCTTCGAGCCGCGGTCATGAACAGGATTCGCGACGAGGTGCGCCTTATCGATCGCCGACCGAAGCTCCGGCAGGAGCCACTTGAGTTCCACCGGGACCTACAGGCTTCGCCGCTCGAGCAAGCGATGGGCAACGAGCAGCTGCGACGATATGAAGACGCCCTTCATTCGTTGCCGGCTCGAGAGCGGGACGCCGTGATCCTGCGAATAGAACTCGGTTTTCCCTTCGACCAGATCGCGACAGCGCTGGGCTGGACCGGGGCCAACGCTGCGCGAATGGCCATCGTCCGAGCGGTGGGCAAGATGGCAAAGCAGATCGGCCATGGCTGAGCAACCGCAGTTTGATCGTCTCTGCGAGGCCGTCACGGACCGGACACCGATCGACTGGCCGAGCCACTCGGGAGAACCCGGTGAGCAGACGTCTCGGTCGGCCCTCCACGGTTTGCGTGTGATCGACGGCATCAGTCGATTTCATCTTGAGAACGACACGTTTGAAGTCGATGCCGAAACCTTGACGGTGGAAACCCAGCCGGGTGAGGCTGCCAAGCCGTCCGCGCCACGTGTGTGGAACGGATTCGAACTCCGCGCACTGGTCGGTGCCGGAGGTTTCGGAAGCGTGTACCGTGGTTGGGATCCGGTTCTGGAACGAGAGATTGCGGTAAAGCTCGTGCCTTTGACGAGGTTGGCGTCCGAGGACCGCCGGTTTCGTGAAGGACGCTTTCAGGCGCGAGTCCGGCATCCGAACATCGTCGCTGTTCACGGCGGTGCGGTAGCCGATGGGTTCGCCGGCATCTGGATGGACTACGTCGCCGGGAGGACCCTCGAAGATGAGTTGCGGCGGCGAGGCAAGTACGGCATACAAGAGGTAGCGGCGATCGGCGTCGAAACGTGCCGGGCATTGGCGTCAATCCATCAGGCCGGGCTCGTCCACCGAGACGTGAAGACGTCCAACCTGATGCGCGAGGAAGGCGGCCGGATCCTGTTGATGGATCTGGGTGCCGGCTATGACCCTGGCGCCGAATACGGCGAGGCCAAGGTCATCAGTGGAACCCCGCTATTCATGGCACCAGAGGTTCTGCGGGGCGAGGAGGCAACGCATAGCGCCGATATCTATGGACTCGGAGTCGTCCTCTTCCGGTTGCTCAGCGCTAGCTATCCAATCGCGCCAGCCAACTGGCAGGAACTGGTGTCCCGTCACGAGCAAGGCGCACGGGAGAAGCTCCGCGATCTGCGGCCGGAGCTAGATCCCGGGGCCGTTCGGATTATCGAAAGGGCGTTGGCGGCCGATCCTGCAGCGCGCTACTCATCCGCGGGTGAGATGCAAGAGGCGCTCGAAAGTCTCCTCGTAGCGCAGGGGTCCTCAAGGCAGAGGAGTGTGACGCCAACATTGACACGCCGCCGGTTTCTCATCGGCACTGTGCTCGTGACGGCGGCAATCGCGCTGGCCAGTTGGGGATCACGTGTTCTCATCGGTGGCGGAACATTTGAAGTGCATGCCGAGTTGCTGCTAAGGCAATCGGGCGATCGCGGTTCCATTGTCCTTGGCGACGGGGATCCGATTGCCGTCGGAGATCATCTGATCGTCGAGCTCGAGTCGAGTGAAGACGTCCATGTATACGTGTTGAATCGCGACGATCAGGGGGCCCTATTCCTCCTGTTCCCGATGCGAGAGACGGAGACAACCAATCCTATTGAAAGAGGTGTTCGTCATCGCCTGCCGGGAATGATCGCCGGAGTTCCGCAGGCGTGGAAGATCACTACAGGAGGGCGGATCGAACAGTTCCTGATCGTGGCGTCACGCGAGCCACTTGCAGAACTCGAGCAGGACCTGGCGGGGCTTGCGCGACCGTCGGCCGACACCGCGCCGTACGCGCGCCTGTCTGACGAGTCGGAGAGGCGATTGCGCGGGGCTGGGGCGGTGGTTGCAGACCCTGAGAGCGAAATGTCCGTCGATGTATTCGATCGGGTCAAGCGGTTGGAAGATTCCGAGGGCTCCGTAAACGGCATCTGGATGCGCAGCGTTCGCCTTGTTCACTACTGACGTGAATCATCTCGAACCCAGCAAGGCGCACTTCCCGATCGCACCCCGGGAACCGCCAACCCGTCACTTCTCTCGCGGAATCTTCGCCTCGAGCTCCTCGATCCAGTTGATCACCACGTTCGGCGTCAGCAACGTCTGGTTCCCGGCCGCCAGATCCTCGCAACCGGACCGAGCCTTGCTGGTCTGGGTCGACGAGGATGGCCAGGAGACGCCGATCGCCGACATCGACCGGGTGGCGGACACACCGCGCGTCTCTCACGACGGCACGCGCATCGCCTTCCGCGCCCCCGCACCCAACTGTGACATCTGGGTTCACGACCTGCGGCGCGGTACGACCACCCGCGTGACACGCGAAGGTGACAACCACGGCGTTACCTGGTGGCCCGACGATCGGCGCCTGGCTTTCGCCCGCGAGCAGGCGGACACGGAGTGGCGTGTCTTCGCAACGTCGTCCGATGGAGCCGGTGCGGCCGAGCCGTTGGCGGAGGCAACGATGGCACGCGGCTGGGTCATCTCGGTCTCCCCCGATGCGAAGCACCTGCTCGTCAGCGATCGTGGGACCGGAACGAACGCGGACGTCGGCCTGGTTTCCCTCGAGGACGGTGAGATGCGGACGCTGCTGGGCAGCCGCTGGGATGAAGAGGGAGCGGTGTTCTCCCCGGATGGAAGGATGATCGCGTACGCCACCGGCGAGTCGGGGCGACGTGAGGTTTACGTGCAACCGTTCCCCGAATTCGATTCCCGAACCCAGGTGTCGAGTGATGGAGGTGCGGAGCCGGTCTGGGCGCGGGACGGCAAGAAACTGTACTTCCGCCGCGGGCGGTCGATCTTCGCCAGCGACGTCCAGACCTCACCGGTGTTCTCGGCGTCACGACCGGTCAAGCTGCTGGAGGGCGATTACGGCCTCTCCTCTCCCGGGATGGCCAGCTACGACGTCGCGCCGGAGGGGAATCGGTTTGTGATGTTCCGTTCTACCGTCAGCGAGAACCAGGTCGAGGTCAGGGTGATCCTGAACTGGTTCGAGGAGCTGACGGCAGGGCGTTAGCTTTCCCGAGGCTGGGTGTCGCGGCTGGCCAGTATTCGGATCAGGCTTCGGGCCGATAGCTCAGTCGGATAGATGGTGATTCGCGCGCGAGGACTCAGATTTCGGTCGGAAAAAACTCACCCATCCAGAGCTCGAAAGTCAGGATCGTTCGTTCTGGAGCCACCGCGAGGTAAGGCCGTAGCTCGTCCTCAAATCGCCTGCGGAGAACATCCGCCTCAAGGCCAAGTTCCAGGGTCAGTGCTCTTACATCCTCACGATCCCTCGGGGAGTTTCGATCCAGCTTTGTGAGGACGAGATCGTACGGATCCAGGATCTTGATTCTGAGTTGCTCGAAACCACGGGGTGTTGCGTCCAGAAGTCGTGTTTCATAGTCCGACGGTGGTTCGGTGACCCTGACCAAGTCCAGATATAGTTTGTGTTTGGCAGCTATAGTTGGTCGTAGGTCCCGAGGTCGGGCGTGCCGATCCGGATTTCCGGGACCGTGGGGCGCTCCGGCGTGACCATCGCGCGAACCACGGCGTAGTCGAACACCTGGCCACCCTCGAGGAGCTGTTCGAGCGCCTCCTGCACCCGAGATTCCATTGTGCTCGCAGCCAAGTGCAGCACGCGCACGTACTCGACGTCAGCACGTTGGCCACGATAGGAGCAGAGGGCATCGTAAGCTTTGCGAAACGTCAACGTCGGGAACAGATCCTCCCGGTAGCGGTAGCGTGCGAACGCGCCGGGCTTGCGATCCAACGACCAGATCACATGGCGATAGTCGATCCGGTGATCGCGGTCGCCCCGCAGGCGAGGCATCGTCTCGACGACCTTGCCGTTGTAACGAACCTCCAACACGTCCGGGTGCTGTCGAACCTCAACCTCGTGACCCTTCAGGCGCGACGGGACTGAGTAGGTCCGTCCGCCAACGCGGATGGTGCTCCAGCGACGGACCTTGGGGCGGTGGACGGTGTAACTCGGAACGGCAGACGATGGCAGCGGCCGCAGGAATCGCCGCTCCTCCTTCAGGCGGTCGGCGACGTGGCGATTGTGAGTCCGCTCGATCACCTCGCGCACGAACTCTCGGTAGGCATCCAGACTGATGAAGTCCTTGCTACCGCGCAGAACAAGCGCTTGTGCCAAGGCTGACTTGATCAGGTCGTGAGCCTTCTCGACGATCCCATTCTCATGGGACTCGCCAACACGGATCCGCGTGGAATCCATGCCGTAGTGTTCGAGCACGCCCTTGAACCGTTGTGTCAGCGCACGACCACCGCTGCGCTTTAGCTCGTGGGTCGCTGCCGACAGATTGTCCGAGCGCAGCACCGCGGTGACGCCGCCAAGCTCCCACACCGCGCCCTGCACGCCGTCGACGAGCGCCTCGTACGTCTCGCCAAACGCCACGTCGCACCAAGTCCACTTGCTGAAGCTCAGACGGAAGACGAACAGCAAGTGCCGAAGGAGCTGACCCATGATCGTGACGCCGAGGCCGGTCGCGTGGGTGAAGTCCACGGCGGCTTCACGCCCTGGCGGGTGAACCTGCTCGAAGAACACCTCCTTGTCAGGGCCGTACAGCGCCCGCCAGTCGCGAATCCGGCGCTGCAACGTGCGCAGGTGCGTCGGACCGAATCGACCCGGATGGCGCTCCTCCAGGAACTCGAGGAGCGTCGTCGCCTGCAACTCGCCGTCCTTGTCGGACTCGAGCAACGGCACGACGTCACGATCCCAAACATCTGCGAACGCATCCTTGTGCGTCCGCCAGTGCCGGGGTGCCTTGGCCTGGCTAGGCAGCCCGCCTTTCTGCCACTGGCGGGCCGCCCGAACGGACATCCCGGCCCCTGCTGCCGCCGCTTCCTGAGTCTTTCCTTCGCGCAACTTTCGCCTCAGCAGCCTGACTTGGTGATCCGTGACCATCCCGTCTCCTCGGTGAAGACGGGCACATTGCCACGGATGTCAGGACTAGCCCGACCGGCAAAAATAACTGTCGTCGGACCGGCAAAAGTAAGTGTCGTTGATCACCCCAATGAACCGTCGCCTTTCAGGACGAGCCAGCCCTGGGTGGAGACCGCGCAGACGCTGGGCCGTGACCAGCACGAGTGTTTCTCCTGTCGCCACGGACCCAGCACTGGTCGCCTCACCGCGGCATCCAGCTGCACAGCGTGGCGTACGGCAACCGGAGCGACTCCGACATCTCTTGGTGCTGGCGCTCCCAGCCATCGACCTGGGAAACGGTCATCGAAGCCCCAACTCCCGCCCCAAGACTCCTGTGACGAATCGCTCCCCGAAAGTCTCTTTGTCGACCAGCTGCCTTACTCGTTCCCTCGTCGAGTCGACCATTCCGTGCTTCTCCGCCGCCTGGAGCGTGTTCGAGTAAGCCGCCCAAACGTCGGCACCGGTGATCTCGTATCCGTAGCCTTGCACGAGCCAGTGGAGCGCGGCGAGCCCGGCCTCGATGGCGAAGGCCGGGTTGTTCTCCGCGAAATCACGCGCCGCCCGCGTCAGCGTTCGCGGATCGCAAGGTGTCAGCAGCGCCAGCCGAACCGCCTCGTCGTACAGCCCCGCGCTCTTCGCCGCCGCGAACCACTTGCCCTCGTCCCCGGGCGTGCTCGCCACCAGGTCGGACAGGATCTCGCTCGCCTGCTTCTTGGGATACTTCTTGGCCACGGCACGAAACCAGGCCAGATAGGTACCGGCGCGATTCGCGCCGAGGCCGTATCGCCGGTACGCTTCGTCCACCAACCCGGAGTCCAGCAGCATCTCTTCGCAGAGCGAGTCGATATCCTGGTCGCTGGCCCAGGCGCCGCGACTTCCTTCGGCCATGCGGATCGCGTCGGCCTTCTTGCCCATCGCGGCCAGCGCTCTGACCGCCCAGCGCTTGTACGGCCAGAAGGACTCGCTCGCCAGGATGTCCACGATCTCGGCATGCCGCCCGGCGAAGAACAGGGCGCTGAGACAGGCCGTCGTTCCGTGGAAATGACCGCGGAGATTCTTGTCCGGGCTGCGTGCCATCCGCGTGATACCCACGAGGCGGTCTGCCCACGCGGAGGCGATCTGCTTCGATGCGCAAAGCTCCCCCCAGTAGTCCGTGAGCGACTCGATATACGGGATCTCGTCGTCTTGGTGCGCTTTCCACATCCGCTCGAGCCAGGCGCTCCGCGTCTTCTCGTCGGCCGGTGCGCCGGCGATGATCGGCACCAGATCCCGGATGGCACGGTTGACGGCGGTTCCGATCGCACCCGACGAGCCGTCGATCCGCGCGAGGGCCGGCGACACCTTCTCGAGAAAAAGCACCGCACCTTCCGCTGCGAGAGCCGGGTCGCCGCGAGCGGACTTCTTGATCTCGGAGACCGCCTGTTTCACCCGCGCGATGGCCGGCTGCGACCTCCATCCGAACGCGTTGCGACGAAAGCGCGGCGCGAAGGCCCACTTCTTCCTGTTGGACTCGGCCATCGTCCCACCCAGCGACCCGTTCACCCTGTCCCGAACAGTTTCTCGGGCTGGCCACGAACGGGAAATCCATGACATGATCGGTGCCTTCGACTCATGGGGCAAGCACGATGATCGAGCGCACCATCATCTCGGTCGGCGGGCCGTCGGGATCCGGGAAGACCACGTTTGCGGAGCACATGTTGCGGGCGGCGGATCGCTGTATCCAGGCCGTCCGGTGTCACCGGGAGCCGGACCTCGACGAGCCGTGCGAGGCCTCACCGGCCGGCGATCCGGAGCTGGGGCGCTATCGCTCGGCCGGAGCGGACGAGGCGACCGTCTATCGGTTTCCGGAGCCTGACGCCGACGTGTTCTATTGCTCGCACTTCATGGCGGATCCATCCGATGTGATACTCGAGGGCGACCGACCTGTCGAGCACGCCGATCTCGAGGTGTTCGTCGCGCCCGCCCCGGCGCCACGGAGGAAGCTCTTGCGCCGCGTCAAGCGCAACCTCGCCCGGGAACATCGCGCGACGGTGGCCCGGCTGCGAACCCTGCTGCGCTCTCCGGAGGGGACCGTCAAGCTGGTCGACGAACTACTCGGAACGCCGATGGCCCTGCTGGCCGGATCCCGACCGGAGGTCGTGGACTCCTTTCGCTCGAGCATCGAGGGCAGCCTGGACCGAGTCCGTTCCGGCGAACCGTCGCGCGAGCCGAGCGAACGATGGGAACTCACGGAGCCCTATCGCGGGATCGAGAAGGCCCAGCTGGTGGTGATTAACATCCGCGGCACGGCCGAGCGTCGCCGCGGGGAAGCCGCCCGGGAAGATGTCCTGCGGCTGCGCAAGGACCAGCGGGTGTTTGAGGACGTGTTCGGGTTACTGGGTAGCCGAGTTCCCATAACGGTCGTCGTTGCGGACCTGAGCAACGAGCGGGATCCTGGTCTCAAGAAGGCGATCCGCCGGACTTTGCGAGCGTTCGATGGCTGATGCCGCTCAGTTGAAACCGAAGTTGTGGCATGTCGCGGCGGCGTAGACACTCCAGATGCACGATCACCGCCGACGGATGCCTGGTGCCGTGGTTGGCCGCGACGGGGTCGCTCTCCTACACGCCCGAGGACCCTCCGACTCGGGATTACTTCTTCCAGTATGGCTGGATCCTTCCCGAGATCTTCGCGACTTCCACGAACAAGCGTTCCCATTTCTACTTCGGAGTTCACGGCAAGCACCATGCGAAGGAGCTGTTCTCGTTCTGGCGGCAGGCCCGGGAGCGCAGGACGGTCCGTGTTGCGTGTCATTTCGGGACGGTCGACGCCCCGGAGGCCACAGCTCCTCTGGCAGTTTACTCCGTACACGATCGTCTGAATCGACGCTACTTCCTACTGATGCAGCACGGAAGCTACCAGTTGGTCCCCGCTGATGAACAGCCTCTGCTGGAGTCGGGTGAGGTTCTCCTGTATCGAGGACTTCAGAAGTCGGACGTTTTCCGGTTGCCGCAACTGGACAGCAGCGGCGTCGACCTGGAAGAGCGCGACGTAAGGCAGAGGTACGTCAGGACGCAACAGCAGATTTTGTCGGATTCCGTTCTATCGTTCAATTCCATTCACGACCGCGCCCAGCGCTGCGAGACTTCACATATCCTGGACCGGAGTTGGGTAAGCGACGACATCGCGACGGCCAACGGGTTGGATGTCGAAGGCGACGGTTTCGCCGCGGAACTGTGGCGCGCCTCCCATCAGAGTTTCGCCTTGGCCCGGTGGGTCGCCGAGAACAAGTTCGGTCCCCACTTCGTGAAGTGCAAGACACCGATCGGCAACGTTCGAATCACTACCTTCTTCGCGGGCGAACACGAGGCGAGGATCATCGATCCAGATCGCGTCGTGATCCTTGATCTTCATGGGTGTCGAGTAGAGGGTCGTGGTCCGTCGACCTAGCCCCCGCCTGGGCGCCTCCCGACCTCCGGGCCGGGTCACGGACAGACCGTGATGAACAAACTGAACGATTGCCTGATCCCGGGCGGGATTGACTTTCGTAGTAGATTCGCCTATGCTGTGGTATTCAACTAGCGTACGCCGTACCTTATACTCGCGCTTAGCTTCCAATCTGCCCAGGCAGTTGTTGGTGCTAGTTGACGCAAGCGGGATGGTAGCCAGGAGGTCAAGCAATGCCTGCTCGTAAGCAATTCCAGTCGACCTTGACGCCGTCACAAGAGTTGACGGCGCTCCTAGAGAAGGCGCGAGCGACGGAGGTCTCTGAGGAGGAGCTCCACGAACAGCGGGTTAGCTTCGCGTTTGGCAATGCTCCAGAATCCGATCTTATAACCAAAGATTCTGTAAGGTACGCCTCAACTCATCTTCGTTTGAAGTGACACACTAGCGGGTGTCCCAGAATGTCAGTTCGAGAATCCGATGATCGCGAGTTGTTTGCTCGGATCCAGCAACAGAATCTGCTGCGCCAATACGATCTGCTGACGAACTGCATCGACATTGGACTGGCCAAAGGGATCGAGGCGTTTGACAAGTACACGCTTTGGTCACTCAACGCAGTAGCGGTTGCCAATCTAGCGCAGTTCGGCGGGCGGTTTCGCGAACAACCAATCTACGTCGGTAACCACATCCCGCCTCACTTCCAGGAAGTTTCCGACTTGATGGATCAGTGCATCTCCGTCGTTCACGAAAACTGGGACATCCTGGATCACCCTACTATCTTGCCCGCCTACGTTCTCTGGCGGCTCAACTGGATCCATCCATTCATTGAAGGGAACGGTCGTACGGCGAGAGCCGCGAGCTACTACCTGATGTGCCTCCGAAATGGTGGCCCGCTTCCAGGGGCCAAGATCGTTCCGGAGCGAATCAGAGACGATCGCAAGCCCTACTACGCAGCCCTAGCGGCAGCCGATCGGCATTGGGCTAATGGGCACTTTAACGTGGATGAACTAGCGGAGTATCTTGGGGAGTTGCTCAAGCAGCAGCTCACCGACAACTAGCGTCCCCCGACGGCCGCTTCATCGCCTACCTGAGCGATGTGTCCGGAACGACCGAGGCCTACATCGATACGTTTCCCGAACCTTCGCGCGCACGCCGCGTGACCACCGGCGGTGCGGCGCTGCAGGTCGATTTCCGGTCCGACGGCAAGGAGTTGTTCATTCTGGCTGCCGATGGCGATCGCCCCTCGTTGCTCGAGCGCGTTGGTTATCGTTCGCCGTCGCTTACCCTGGTCGACAACTGGCGGGCGCAGATTGCTCCCTGAGGAACCACGACAATGACGCTCAACCCCTCCCAGCAACTCCTCCACTACCGCCTGATCGAACAGATCGGCGAGGGCGGCATGGGCGTCGTCTGGAAAGCCCTCGACACCACCCTCGACCGCGAGGTCGCGATCAAGGTCCTCCCCCCCGGCTTCACCGACGACCCCGAACGCCTGGCCCGCTTCGAACGCGAGGCCAAGGTACTCGCCTCACTGAACCACCCCCACATCGCCGCAATCCACAGCCTGCACAACACCGACAACATCCTCTTCCTCTCCCTGGAACTGGTCGACGGCGAGGACCTCGCCCAACGCCTGCTACGAGGCCCTCTCCCGGTTGACGAAGCCATCGAGCGAGCACTACAGATCGCGCAAGCGCTCGAGGTCGCCCACGAGCAAGGCATCATTCACCGCGACCTCAAGCCGGCCAACGTCAAGGTCACCACCGACGGCACCGTCAAGGTCCTCGACTTCGGCCTGGCCAAGGCCCTTGGGCCCGCCCAAGCTTCCGGCGAGGGCGCAGAAGGCCTATCCCGTTCGCCCACACTCACCTCGGCCGGCACCGTCGCCGGCACCTTGCTCGGTACCGCCGCCTACATGAGCCCGGAACAAGCCCGAGGGCGCACGCTGGACCGGCGCAGCGACGTCTGGTCGTTTGGTTGCGTGCTCTTCGAGCTGCTCACCGGCAAGTCCGCGTTCGGGGGCGAGACGTTGACCGACGTGCTCGCCGCGGTGGTGCACAAGGAACCCGACTGGTCGGCACTTCCCCCCGCGACACCCACGAGCGTGCGCGGTGTGCTCGAGCGCTGCCTGCGCAAGGACGTGCGCGAGCGGATGCGCGACATGGGCGACGTGGGGTTGATGTTGCGCGAACCGGGGGTTGCATCGCCAACGCTCGATGCCACGGCGGCACCGGCCGCGTCGCCGCGACAGAAGGCCCTTCGATCCGTCGCCGTCATGGTTGCCGCACTGCTGGTGCTCCTGGCCGGATGGCAGATCGGCCGCCTCGGTTCCAAGGCACCGCCCCCTGCCCCGTTGCACGTGGATCTCGCTCCGCCCCCGGGCACATACTTCGACCTGCACCATGGCCAGATGGCGGTGTCCCCCGATGGTCAGTCGGTCGCGTTCATCGCCGGGGACGCAGAAGGCGTTCGTCATCTCTGGGTGCGCGATCTGCGCGAACCGTCCGCGCACCGGTTGGAAGGCACCGAGGGCGAGGATGCCGTTCTGGTCTCCGGACGGCATGCACCTGGGGTTCGGCGCGCGAGCTGGATTGATGCGGGTCCCTGCCGCCGGCGGCGCTGTGGACATCGTGACGACGGATTTCCCGAACATGGTCCGCATGCGCGGTGCGACCTGGACGCTTGCGGGGGAGATACTCGTCGGCATGGCGGGAGGGGCGAGCGGCCTCTACACGGTGCCCGCGTCAGGCGGGACTCCAGCGTCCGTGCCTGGTACCGAATCGGCCGTGGGCGGGTGGGAGTATCAGACGTCGCCCTTTCCCGTTCCGGGCACCGATGCCGTGCTATTGACGCGGCGGTCGGGCCAGGGCAACACCTTCGTGGTCCAGGACGGAACTGCGACACCCCGGGAGCTGATGCCGGGTGACTCCAACATGGCGTACGTGGATCCGGGTCACATCCTTTACTGGCGTGATGGTGGGTTGCGGTCGCGGCCGTTCGATACGACAACACTCGAGCTGACAGGCGAGCAGCAACTCGTCGCTGCCGGCGTGGCCGTCGATCCTTCGCATCTCGTAGCGCACTTTTCGGTTGCGGGTGGCACGCTGGCGTACATCACGGGTGCCGAGGCCGACAATCAGACCCAGCTGGTGCTGCGCAACCGAGCCGGCGAGACGATCGGGACGGTGGGGCCACCGGGCAACTACTACCACCCGCGGTTTTCACCGGACGGACGCCGTGTCGCCGTGGACAACAGTGGCAATACCAACAACGGCGACATCTGGATCCACGACCTGGGCCGACCCGTGGGCACCCGGGTCAGCCGGCATCCTGCCGACGAGAGCGGCCCGATGTGGTCCCCGGATGGTGGGCAGATCGCCTTCTGGTCAACCGCCCAGGGGGACGGCGATATCTTCGTCCACCGCGTCGGCGAAAGCGTCGCGCCGGTCTACCTGACGGGTGAAGACGGGATCAACGAATTCTCGGGGGACTGGTCGGAAGACGGGCGCACCATTGCGTTGGTGCGCGGGCCAGGATGGGGCGACGAGATCTGGCTGTTCGATGTGGAATCGGGAGAGTCGCGGCCACTTCAGCAAACAACGGCCAAGCAATACCAACCCTCGTTCGCCCCCGGCGGGAAGTTCCTGGCGTATACGTCGCGTGAGACCGGTCGCAACGAGGTGTTCTTGCGAGAGCTGGCGGAAGGTGGCGGTGCCGGAGCTCGTGCGTGGCAGGTTTCGCTTGCGGGCGGCGAGGGCCCCAAGTGGCGCGCCGACGGCCGTGAGCTGTTCTTCTACGGGACCGACGGGTTTCTGTACGCCGTGGACGTTGTCGTGGGAGACGACGTGAGCTTGAGTCAGCCTACACGACTGTTCCGCGCACGGATCCGTTTCGACGAGGGCGATCACTACGATGTCGCTCCCGACGGCCAGTCGTTCGTGATCGACTCCTGGATCGAGAGCGATGCTCCGCGGACGATGTCGCTGGTGCTGAACTGGACTCCTTGATCCGGAGCTCGGCACGCGAAACAGCACGTAGTAGACTTCGACCTGGCGAATCACCCCAGGAGCGAGGTCAAGTTGCCCATCGAATTACCGCCTGATCGGCAACTGGGTCGAGGAGCTGAAGTAGCATGTTGTTAACGCTTCTCTTGATGACAAGTTTCGCTGCCGGCGAGGTCGAGGACCCGCAGACGGCGTTTTTCGAGCAGCTCCAGGCGCTTTGCGGAGCTCGGTTCGAGGGTCGATCGACCTTTCCGGAAGATCCCGGGGAGGCGTTCCGGGACAAGAAGCTGGTCGCGGTGATCGAGACCTGCGGTGAGAAGGTCATCCGTATCCCGTTCCGGGTCGGCGAGGACACTTCTCGCACCTGGATCCTGACCCGGGTCGAGGATGGGCTCGAGCTCAAGCACGACCATCGACACGCAGACGGGACGCCGGATGAGGTCACGATGTATGGCGGGACTTCCGCCACCGCGGGCACGGGGCTGTCGCAGTCGTTCCCGGCGGACAAGCACACGGCCGAGTTGATTCCCGAGGCTCAAACGAACGAGTGGTTCCTGTCGCTGTCAGAGGACGGGAGCGAGTTGACTTACTACCTCGAGCGTCACGGCCAGCCGCGGTTTCGGGCGGTTCTCAAACGAACCGACGTTGCGAAAAAGTAGGCTCTGTTCTCTGACTTTCGCCGTAATTTCGTGTTAGAATGGTCGGGCCTCCTCTCCTCGGTTCGCTCGTGATTCGCTGAACGGTTCGTCCCGCCGTTCGCGACCCGTGCGGGTGGACCTACCGGGAGGACTCCATGTCTGTTGCTGTTCCCTCGCCCGTTCCGTCGCCATCGTCCGTCGCCGTCGTCGCCATCCCGTCGCCGTCGCCAACGCCAACGCCAACGTCAAAGGGCCCGATCACCCGTCTGTCCGCGGATCGATTGCACGAGCTGGCCCTCGAGGGGTTTCGCATCGGCAACCGGGGTCGGTTGTCGCTGTGTGAAGCGCTTCGAGTGTTCTCGGAGACCCGGCTGTTTTTTGACCTGGGCTATCCGAGTCTTGCGTCCTACGCGAATGCGTTCTTTCAACTCAGACGATCCGAGGCCTTCGAGTACGTGAGGGTGGCAAGGGCGATGGTCGAGTTGACGCTCCTGCGTGACGCGTTCGCGGAGGGTCGCCTCGGCTGGTCCGCGCTCAAGGCGATCACCCGGGTAGCCACTGCCGACAGTCAGTCGACCTGGATCGACTTCGCACGTGCGAACGGGATCGAGTCGACACTGGCGGAGGCGCGGGACGCACGACGGAACGGTCGCGACGCGCCCAGGGAGTCGTCGTTCGGGTTGCCCAACCTCGATCAGAAGCTCGTCCTGCGCTATTCGCGATCGGACATGGAGAGGATCCGCACCTGGATCGAGCATGCAAGTGCCGAGGTCGCCGAGCGGACCGGAGCCGAGGAAGTCTCGGTGGAGCAAGCCGTCCTGTTTCTGTGCGAGCGCCCTGCAAGCGCATGCGCGAAGTCCGCGCGCGACGCAGACCACCCCCGAGCCCAGGTTGTTTATCAATGTTGCCCCGATTGTTCGCGCGCCCGCGTCGGTACTCGCGAAGGGTTTGTCGAGGTAGATCTCCAGGAGCTGGACCGCTACGAAGGTTCCGCGGAGCCGATCGTCGTCGACGGCCCGACTCCGCCAGGGCTACGCCGTCGGATCCTGGCCCGGGAGGCAGGGCGTTGCGGGAATCCTCGCTGCACGGATCTGGCGAGTCACTGCCACCACATCATTTTTCGATCCCGGGGTGGAAGGACACGGCTCGAGAACGAAGTCGCCGTTTGCACCAGCTGCCACGCGCTGATTCACGCGGGCTTGCTGAAGGTAGACGGCGATGCGAACCGTGGGCTGCGCTGGTCACCGGTGGCGGATCCGCTGCACGTGGGAACGGTGACTGCTGCCGATTGCAAGGCGGCCGGTCAGCTACCCGTCCTTCGATTCGACGGTACGCGCCGGAAGTCGAAGGGTCGCCGTTCGGAGTCTGCAATTACAGACTCCAGGGTTGCCGATCCTGACCCCGACGAACTGGCAACGGGGTTGGTACGGCTCGGTGTCTCCGCGACTCGATCGAAGAAACTCATCCGGGCTGCGCTGGCGATCCTGCCTGCGGGCGAGCGGACCGAGTCCAAAGTGCTGAAGACGGCGATCGCGTCCATGAGTGCTCCCCGGAATGAGGCGACACCCCAGTAGTTGAGTGCGGCGATCTTCAGCAGCTTGCCTCACCCCTTGGCCGGATCCGTCCGCTTTGCCGGAATCGGTGATTCTCCGTTACCGTGGTGGACTACGGGACCGATCCCGCACGTGGTGCAAGATGATTCCCAAACGGTTGTGGCTGCATACCGGCTCGGTCCCGTTGATCGCCCTCGCTCTCTCGCTCGCTCTCTCGCTCGGCTGTTCGCCTGGCGATCCGGAAGATCCCGCCGACCCCACCGAACCCGACGCGCCTGAAGAGTTCAAGCCTTCCGACCACCGGCCGGTCTTCTCTCCCGACGGAAGCCATATCGTCTTCATGTCCAATCGCTTCGACGAGGACTGGGAGATGTTCCGGATCGATCGCGACGGATCGAACCTGACCCGGCTGACGGAGCACCCGGGCTGGGACGGGTACGCCGTCTTCGAACCGGGCGGAACCAGGTTCGTCTACGACCGGGAGGACGACGGTGTGAAACGGCCGTACCTCTTCGACCTCGCTTCGGGCGAGACACGGCCGTTCCTGACCATGGACGATGTGTGGGCCTCGGTCAACGACTGGCAGCCGGACGGAGCACGAGCGGTGCTGTTCATCGAGCGTGATGAGAAGCGGGACCTCTATCTCGTGGACGTCGATGGCGGCAACCTCGAGCAGATCACCGACACTCCGGAGCCGAATGAGCACGACGCGCATTTCTCACCGGACGGCCGCTGGCTCGCCTTCGCCGTCAAGATGGAAAGCGGCTCGGCACTGGACGTGATGGACCTGAAGACCGGCGAGATCATGCGCATGGTCGAGTCGACGCAGTACCTCTACGGACTTGACTGGAGCCCGGATGGCACCAGGATCGCCTACACCGATACGCCCAACGACCAGCCCGACGGGAACGCGGAACTGTACGTCATCGACTTTCCGACCGGGGACACGAGGCAACTCACGACAAACGACGACTACGACCACATGCCGGTCTGGCTGCCCGACGGTAGCGGCGTGCTGTTCTCGTCCTACCGTTCCGGCACCGAGGAGTTGTACGTGCTCGACCTGGCGACGATGGAGGTTGATCCGTTCCTCACCGGTTTGCCCCGAGCCTCGCAAGAGTCAACCCGAAGCGAGTGACTCGATGAGCATATTCACGGTCACGCTGATCCTGGCGACCTTTCTGTGCAGCCTGGTTGCCGGGTTCGTTTTCGCGTTCGCAGTTGTCGTGATGCCGGGCTTGCGCGATCTGGGCGATGGTGAGTTTCTGCGAGCGTTTCAGTTGATGGACCGCGTGATCCAGCGCAATCAACCGTTGTTCATGGTGGTCTGGATCGGCTCGGTCGTCGCGCTGGTCGCCGCCGCGGTTCTTGGCTACGGACAACTCGATGGTAACGGGCGGGCGCTCTTGATCGGCGCGGTGGTCGTCTACCTGCTCGGGGTTCAATTGCCGACGGCGGTCATCAACATCCCACTGAACAACAGGGTCCAGAAGCTCGTGATCCACGAGATGAGCGCCGACGCGCACGTGGTGGCTCGAAGGGAATTCGAGTCGCGGTGGAACCTGTCGAACTCGATCCGGACGTTCCTGGCGAGCGTGGCGTGCGTGTTGCTGTTGGTCTTGCTGCTCCGGGTCGGGTAGGGCCTCAGGATTCAGTGCAAGGCCGGGTGAATCGGCTATCGCTCGCTGGATTCCATCTCACCCGATGGG
The DNA here is from genome assembly GCA_942490715.1 of uncultured bacterium. Taxonomy (GTDB): domain Bacteria; phylum Acidobacteriota; class Polarisedimenticolia; order Polarisedimenticolales; family Polarisedimenticolaceae; genus CALNYP01. The sequence continues at coordinate 113,796 of CALNYP010000049.1, read as the reverse complement.
CCGCAGCCCTGCAACAATCCGGCACAGATGATCACCGCGAGAGCCGGACACGGGGAGGTCAACGCCCACCGCCTGCCAGCACCCGCCGAACGTGAACGTCAAACCCCAGCACAACCTGGATGTTTCGCGAAGCCTGTGGATCCGCACGCGTCTGGATGAACGCGATCGCCCCGGTCTCCGGGTTCACCGCGTAATCCTGGAAACCCGTGTGTAACGACGCCGACGCCATGTCCAGGATCTCGTTCCGCTCCCCGAACGTCATCGCCGAACCGTCGGGAAGTGGCGAGCATGCGACCTCGGTCAGCTGTTTCTCAGCCGAAACGTAGTAGAGCGTCTTGCCGTCGGGCGCCCAGACCGGATTGCCGCCGCCATTGGGGCTTACCCGAAACGTGGGCCGTCGCCCGCCGCTTGCGGGCCCTGTGACGGGGGTGAGGTAGACCTCGTTGCGCCCCGGCTCGTCCGACTGGTAGGCGATCCAGCGGCCGTCCGGCGAGAACGTGGCACTGTGCTCGAAGGCGTCGGTCGCGAACAGCGGACGCACCTCGCCGGACGCGACATCGAGCAGCATCAGATCGGAATCGGCGTCGATGTGCCGGTTGAACACGATCGTCGACCCATCGGGGGACCAGTCCGAAGGCTCGTCCCAGTGCTCTCCCTCCTCGTCGACGAGAATCCTCGGCGTGTCGTCGCCCCGGGCCGAGCGGGCATAGATCCGCTCCTTTCCGGTGCCAACAATTGCGGAAAATGCCAGTTGCGTTCCGTCCGGACTCCAGACGATCTCGTCGATCAGCGCGTCCGGAAAGCTGAGGCGTGTCAACGCACCATTGTCGGGTTCGTACGTGAAGAGCCGGGGCTTCAGGCGCCCCTCTTCGAGGACCACGGCAATCCGCTTTCCGTCCGGCGACCAGCGAAGTACGTTCGCGTCGTCGGGTGAGCCGAGCAGCTCGTCGAACCCCGTGGTCTCCCTTCGCCACTGCACCGGAAGTGCCTGCGACCAGCTGCCGCCGGCCTTGATGAACGTTGCGTTCCGGGACAGTCCCACTTCGAAGAGCCCCGGGCCGATCGGAACGGCTCCTCCCGTCACCTCGGCAAGTTCCGGGTCGAACGGGAACGCCAGCGTCGCCTCCGGAGAATAGGCGATCAGCGCATCGTCCGTGATCGCGAGCGAGCCCTGTGTTTCGAGCAACAAGCGACGTGCTCCCGTACTCAGCGTGAACACTTCCGTCTTCGGCAGGTACCCGCCCTGGGCGATGTAGCCCACGGCGATCAGCACCTTGTCCGGGTCGGGAAGTGGCGTGATCCCGAGCAATACGTTGGGTCCTTCACGGGAGATCTCGTCGGCGGTGACGAGCGTTTCCACCGTGCCGTCGATCGTCGATACGGCAGAGAGGTCGCCGCCGAGGTCGATCAGCAGTCGATCCTCGTCGGTCCAGATCGGCGTCATGTCCCAGAACGTAGGTGCGTCCGCGAGCAACACGATCGGAGTGCCGCCGTCGGTCGACATCTTGCTGATCCGCCACGGCCGCTGCGCCGACGTGCGATGGCGGAACGCGATCCAGCGATTGTCGGGAGAGAAGACTGCCCAGCTGCTGCCGTTCGCTTCTTCGAGCCGCCGCGGCGCCGGCTCGTCCAGTGCACGAATCCACAGCTGACGGGTCTCGATCGCGCTTCCGACGCCCTCCTCGTTGACCGTGTACCAGATGAGACGTCCGTCACGGGAGATACCGAGGTCTCTTGTCTCCAGCCCCCGGCCCACTTCAAGGCTCAAGAACGTCGGCTCGGAGATCGCACCCGCCGCCTCGTCTGCCGGGATCAGCGTCCGCCACAGGAACGCGCCCGCAACCAGCCCGCCAACCGCAGCCAGCGCAACCGCCAGCCAGCCGATCCGCGAGCCGACCGCCGTGTTGCCCACGCCCGCACCCGCACCCGCGCCGACAACCGGCTCCGGATCGTCGATCGCCTCGGTGAGATCGAGACGGGCATCGGCGATGTCGTGCAAGCGCTCGCGCTTCTCCTTGCGCGTGCAGCGAACGAGCAGCCGCCGCACCTGCGCCGGAATGTTCGCCGGCAACAGCTCCCAGTCCGGGTCCCGCGTGACGATCGCCGCGATGATGTCGGTGACCGTCTTGCCCTCGAAGGTCCTACGACCGCTCAGCATCTCGAAGAGCAGCAGACCGAAGGCCCAGATGTCGCAGCGCTTGTCGACGTCTTCGCCCCGTGCCTGTTCCGGGCTCATGTACGAGGCGGTGCCCAGGATCATGCCGGCCTGGGTCATCTGTGCGGTGAGCGTGGGGGAGTGGGTCAGGCCGGCCGCCTGCTCGCCGGACATCGTCGCCGGGTCGAGCGCCTTGGCCAGGCCGAAGTCCAGCACCTTGATCTGGCCGTCGGGGTCGATCATCACGTTGGCCGGTTTCAGGTCGCGATGAATGACGCCCTGGGCGTGGGCCGCCTCGATCGCGCCGACGATCTGCACGGCCAGCGGCAACGCTTCGGCGACCGGGATCGGTCCGCGCGCGATCCGCTGTTGCAGATCCTGGCCGCCGACCAGCTCCATCACCAGGAAGTGCAGGTCGCCGTGCTGTTCGACCTGATGGATGCCGGCGATGTGCGGATGGTTGAGCGAGGCGAGCACGCGCGCTTCGCGCTGGAAGCGGGCGAGGCGTTCCGGGTCGCCGGCCACCGCCTGGGGCAGGACCTTGATCGCGACCTCGCGCCCCAGCCGGGTGTCCTCGGCGCGATAGACCTCGCCCATGCCGCCCTCGCCGAGCTTGGCGGTGATCTTGAAATGGGCCAGGTTGGTGCCGATCATTCCCGGATTGTAGGGCATTCCGGGCCGGGGTGCGGTTAGTTAGTTAGTTCAGATCGAGCGGGTCCTTTTCTCGAATCCTGCAGTTGATATACGAGCGGCGCATGAGCCACCGGGGATCGAGTTGGGCAAGAAAATGCGAACTTCGGTCTTGCCGTGGTACTTGCGATGTAAACGACCGGCGTACTGCACGAGCGTTCCCTTCCACGAAACGGGCATTGCAAGGAAAAGCGTATCCAGGCGTGCATCGTCGAAGCCTTCGCCGATGAACCTACCGGTTGCCAGAACGAGACGTTCCTCGGTTTTCGGGATACTCACGAGTTGCTCGATAGCCGAGCGACGATCCTTGGCCTTCATTCCGCCGTGGAGAATGATCAGGTTGCGGGAAGGACCGCGGAGGTGATGGGGTCGCAGACACCGCGCATCCACTCGTTGGCACAGGCCGGAGAATAGCCCTTCGTACTCTTCCTGGTGTTGATCCATCGCCGGGCGTACACATCCGTGCGACCACGGAAAAGCTCCAGAAACAAGGCGACCTTCTCTTGAGAGGTAAATGGAACCGAGCCCGAAGAGAGCCGGGCCTTGAGATCGACGATGCGTCTCTCTATCCGGCTGCGTTCGATACTAATCTCCGCCAGCCGCGCTTCCTCGCGGGCCAGGGTCTCTCTCAGAGCTTTGTGTTCTCGGTCGGCCATCGGTCGTAGTCCAACAGGGTTCGTCGGTCATTTCCTCGAGATCAAGTCGGCGGCCCGGAGGCTGCGGCGCACCGAACGGAAGACATCCTCGAAGGCGGGCAACTCGGCCAGCTGTGATCCAAGTCGAGACTTCCAAAGCTTCTTCAGCCTAGCCTCGCGTTTCTCGAACTCCTCGCCGATTGTGTCTCGCTTGCGGCCTCGAAACTCGAGCTTCTCATCGATCTCGGAGGCGAGCATGGCGAGATCGACGCGGTTTTCCGAGGTCAGGTACCAAACGTCATAGAGGTCGCGCGGCTCGTTCCGAGCTCGGTCCGTGAGCGCAGCGACCTTCTCAACGACGATCTCGTCGAGAGCGTAGACGCGGATCTTACTGTCATCGGGCAAGTCGGCGTACTCGTGATAGCCTCGGAGGACGGCACGATCCTCGATCGGCAAGACGAAGCACTCGGCGATCGTGATGTCTACCTTGACTTCTTTCGGCGACGCGGCGGGGAGCGGCCCTCGTAGGACAAGTAGAATGTGTGGCTGTTCTGGTGCTTCTGTCGGTCTTCTCGTGAGTAACGGAATGGGATGCCCGAAGCGCTCCGCACCTGCGCGTAGACCTCCTCGAGCCCTGCCAGAAGTGACTCCAACGGCATCTCATCGGCAAGCGTGAAGTCGAGATCCTCCGAGAACGGTAGTCGCCGAAGTAGCAGTATCAACGATTGGGACAGGCCGACAAGGAACCAGGCCAGGCAGTAATCACGCTCGAGCACGGCCTCGGGGATGCGCCGCCCTCCGCCGCGAGCGAGACGATTGGAGAGGAGCGAGAGATTTCGCTGCGGGATCACTCGTCAGGTCCTCACGGCCGCCGCGATCTCGGCAGGATCTACGTTGAGGCGGAGCCGCCAACGCGCCATGAAACGCCCCTCATCAGGTAGCAGAGGATCCAGGGTCGCGTAGCTCGCCGTGAGATGCTCTTGAAGGCGTTTCACCTCACGAGGCGCATCCATCTCGAACGTCTCGAGAAGGAACCCCAACCGGCGGATCACGGCACCCACTTCAAGGCGTAGGGCGTAGTCGACGAGTGTGCCCACGTTGATGTCGTCGCTTCGCATCCAGAATCCCTTGGCGACCTCGGTAAACCCGCCGCAGTACTCGGACTGTTTGAGGCCGTCAATGATCGTTCGCTCCAGATCGCTGACCTGCACGCTTTCCGTCTTTGTGACCCAGTGCTCGGTGCTGCCGAAGAAGTGCTCGGGCTTGGAGCGCACGAAACGGAACTCGGTGCCAAGCACGACGCGCGGTCGGATCGCCTGCGTCGTCGTCGTGTACACCACGAGTTGGGGCTGCGTGACCATTCGGTGCAGGTCCATTGCCGAGGCGTGCGATACGTAGTAGTCGGCGCTGCCCACGAGCTCACGCGCGACGACGTACGGGCTGCCCAAGTGGTCGCGCTCGTACCCGAGTTCATAGGGCACGAGGATGAACAGCCCAGGTTTCAGCCGAGTCACCACACCGCGGTGAACCAGAGATGCGACGAAGTTCCGCGCCGACTTCGCTGGGAGCGACGTGATCTCCTCGATGTCGGCATGGGCGAACAGGGTCTTACCACGCTCGTGCAGTTCGGCGATCAGTCGCGCTGCCTGAGGCCCCAGGGTCTTAAGGGGCTTTCGTGTTTTCATCTGCAAAACGCCTATTGACGAGAGGCATTATGCACCCAAAACATAATTCGGTCAATCCGGCGATGGGGTTACCAAGGTGGACTGTTGTCGACTTACACGGTTAGACACCGAGTGTCCAGCACATTGGACACAACAGAAAATGTCAAATACATTGGACAGCATGAATTCCGACTCCCTGCTGGAGATCACCGCCTACTGGAGCTTCTGGGACCGGGACGTCCCGGCGACCGTTCCTCGCGACGTCGCCCTGCCGGCGCGCTTGAGTGATTCTCTGGCACTCGTGATTCAGGGCGTTCGCCGCTGCGGGAAGTCGACGTTGCTGGCGCAGATGATCGAACGCTATCGGCTCAACCCGAAGCACTGTGCCTTCCTGAACTTCGAAGACCCGCGTCTGGGCCAGCAACTCGACCACTCCTTGCTGGACGCCTGGGTGGCCGCGTTCCGCAAGCTGCATCCGCGACTCAAGAAAGCCTACTTCTTCCTCGACGAGATCCAGGGCGTGAGCGGATGGGAGAAGTGGCTCCGCACACAGCTCGAGCGCCCGCAACAAAACTACTTCGTCATCTCCGGCTCGAACGCCCAGCTGCTGTCGGGTGAGCTGTCCAGTGTGCTGACCGGACGTCATCTGAGTTTCGAGCTGTTCCCGTTCGACCTCAACGAATTTCGCCAGGTGCACAGGAAAGGCACGCTCGAGGACTACCTGGAGGCCGGCGGTTTTCCGGAGCCGTTGCTCATCGACTCGGGCGATCGTCTTCGGCAGCAATACTACTCGGACATCATCGAGCGCGATATCCGCGAGCGCGTCGGCGCGCGCTCCGCAGTCGGCATCAAGCAGATCGTACAGATGGCCTTTGAATCGGCGGGAGCCGAACTCAGTCTCCGACGCCTCGCCGGAGCGGCGGGAATCGCGGTGGACACCGCGACGAGTTACTTGGCTGCGTGCGAGGCCGCCTACCTTGTCTTCCCTGTGCCTTACTTCGCCTTCTCGGATCGCAAGCGCGCCGCTCGCAACAAGAAGTACTACCCGATCGACACGGGGCTGCGACGCATGGCCGTCACACGCACAGGTGCTGACCGCGGCAAGCTACTCGAATGCGCGGTTCACCTCGACCTCCGTCGCCGCGGGCTGAAGCCTGCTTACTGGAGGGGCCGGGGCGAGGTCGACTTCGTCGTCACCACCGACCGCGGAATCACTCCCATCCAGGTGAGCTGGGAGCGCCCCGTCGAACGCCACCACCGCGCGCTGGAGGAGTTCTACGAAACCTTTCCGCAGGCACAGGAGGCGTTGCTGATCGGTCCGGCCGAGTTCGAGGCGGGAGCCCTGGACGGGCTGACACGGTAATCGGTCAGGGTCAGAGCGAGCAGCGTGACCGGGACCCGCGTCAGCGCAGAATCCGAGCCTCGACCTCTACAAACCCGGCCTGCTCCGTCAACCCCTCGGCACGGGTAATCTCCAGCGGCTGCCCCTCGGTCAGGATCGCATTGAACGTCACCTGACGCGTCTCGACCCAGGGCAAGGCCCCGTCTTCCCCTTCGATGAGGCGACTGCTTTCAAGGTCGGCTCTGAGCAGGATCTTCCCGCCGTCGATGATCGTCGCCACCGCATGGGTCACGAAGCCGATGTTCTGGTAGACGATCGGGCGCGCGGGAGCGGAGTCGCCGTCGGCCCCACTCGACTTCCCGGCCTCCATCGTCGGGAAAGGAATGCGATGCCCGGCGAGCAGGTCCGACCCCTCTGCGCCCGAGACGACGATCACGCTGTACGATTTCGCCACCGTGCGTTTCTCGCCGTCGAGAACCCCGGTGCGGAAGTGAACCAGGATGTTGGCCCTGGCCGTTTCGGCTGCGGCCGGTTCTGCGTTCTGGGCGACTGTCATCGAGGAGACCAGCAGCAGCGCCACAACGGCTCCTGCAGCGAAGCGCGCACTCTTGAATCGGGTCATTTCCGCCTCCGTCATTTCTTGAACCCGTCTGTCGGGGTCCAGGATGAATCGATATTGCTCTTCTGCCAGGTCGAACGGCTGGCCTTCATCACGTCCTCGTTGGGGTCATAGGCCGAGGTCGGTTCCCACGAGTTGTCCACGACGTCCTCGGCCCACTCCGACGGGGCCCAGTTGTTCTGCGTCTCCGGATCCATGTTCCAGTCGGTGGTGGGCTGCCAGTCATTCTTGACCACATCTTTCTGAAACTTCGCGGGCGGACCCAGCGCCGCGAGCTGCTCGTTCGGTCGCGGAGCTCGCACCGGTTGCCCCGCCAGCTGCTGAGGGTCGGCGGATCGTAACCCGCTGGGCCCCTCGGGGGGAGCCGATCCGCCGAGAAGTTCCGGCTCGGACCGGCGAATGACCCCGGGCTGCGCCGGCGGTTCCGGGTCGGCGCCGAGTTCCTTGCCGTCGGCCACCAGTCGAACCGTCTTGACCAGCTCTTCCGGTAACGGGACTTCCTCTCCGCTCTCGAGCCTCAAGATGTACAGGCCGGGTTCCCGGCGAACCTCGATCCCGGTCAGCACCCGCCCGTCGATCAGCTCCAGCTCCGTCTTACCGCTGGCCGGAAGCGTGGCCAGCGTGAGGAGCACCAGCAGACCCGTCGCGAGAATGCGTCTTCGGTACCCCGATCGTGCGGGGAATGAGAGCTTGCTGACCACCCGGAAAAGGTACCACGCCGGGTCTAGTAGAAGCTCACCTCGTCGACCTCGAAATCAAAGGGTCCCTTCTGGAAATCGAATGCGACCAGGCTGAGGCTGATGAGGGTCCTCGGGTTGAGGGACGTCTGCTCGGACCAGGCTCGCTTCATCTCGGCGAAGGGAATCTCGACCACGTGAAAATCGTCGTCGGCCTGACGCTGGACCGGAGATGCATGAAAGTCGAAGTTCGTGACCTCCGAGCTGTTGGCCGAGACGGAGACGTTGCCCTGGTTGACCCGGATGAGCAGGCGGATGCCCTGATAGGCGCTGGCATCTTGCGGGAGCCCTTCGGGGTCGAGCACCAACACCGTGCTGGCCCAGCCCGGCTGCCCGCTCGGCGGCGAGATCTGCCCCTTGGCGGAGAGCACACCATCTTCCACGTTGTACTCCGCCCTGGTCTGTCCACCGGCGATCGTGTCGTCGACGAACTGGCGATCGCCGCCGAGGCTGTTCTTGTGCGGATCGCTGAAACCGTCGACGGTCGGTCCGACGGCGCCGGCAATCGCCGCATTCAGAGCGGTCACGCAGATGGCGGCAACGATCGTATGCAGGGCTGTGCGGACGAGGGTGCTGAGTGTTTTCATGGTCGTGGTTCTCCTTGAAACGCCGAACGAGCCGGCGAAAGTGCTTCAAAACCGGGTTCGACAGACAAGTGCCGCCGGCCAGGCTCGAGGTGACAAAAAAAATCTGTCACCTTCGGTCCCGGACTGGGCACAGTTAGATCGAAGCCCATGAAACACGAGACCAGCAGATCCGCCCCGGGGGCGTTCGAGAAGTCCGGCGAGCTTGGTGATGCCGTCCTGGTGACGGCGTCGCTCGACGGTAACCGGCAGGCCTTCGGCCAGATCGTCGCCCGCTACCAACGTCTCCTGTGCTCTCTGGCCTACTCCTCCCTGGGCAACGTGAGCGAGAGCGAAGACATCGCCCAGGAAGCGTTCGTCGAAGCGTGGAAGCGACTGGGGAGCTTGCGCGAACCGGAAAAACTCAAGTCCTGGCTCTGCGGCATTCTTCGCTTCAAGGTCGGCCACCACCGGCGAAGAGAAGCGCGGCAGCCGATACGCCACGCGGGTGAACTCCATGAAGCTGATCTGCTGGAATCCAGCGACGAACCTATCGAAGATGCTGCCATGAAGAATGAAGAGCAGGTCTTGTTGTGGCAGGCCCTGGAAGCCGTGCCGGTGACTTACCGGGAAACGATGATCCTCTACTACCGTGAGGAGCGCTCGGTCCAGCAGGTGGCACACGAGCTGGACGTGAGCGAGGACGCCGTGAAGCAGCGGCTGTCCCGCGGACGAAAACTACTGCAAGAAAAGATGATGAGCTTCGTCGAAGGGGCCCTGGCCCGGAGCGCTCCCGGGCACGTGTTCACGGCGAGCGTGCTGGCCGCAGTGGCAACGCTGGCTCCACCGGCCAAGGCGGCCGGGGTCGGGGCGACGGCGGCGAAGGTGGGTTCGACATTCAAGTGGGCCACCATCGTCACGTTTGTTGCGACGGCATCGGGCTTCATCAGCTCCTTCTTCGCGCTGCGAGCCAACCTGGACCAATCGCGGACGAGCCGCGAGCGCAGAGCGATCGTCAAGACCACCGCGGCCTTCATCGGCGTTGCCCTCGCGCTCGTTGCCGGGCTGCTGGGCCTGCGTCATCTCGCCCTGGTGCCGTTGGGGAACGTCAAGTACCTCGCCATTCTGTCCCAGGTCGGCGTGGTGGCCTTCGTGGTCAGCTATGTCGCGATGACCGTTCGATTGATGAAGCGCATGCGGGCGTTGAGAACGGCGGAAAGACTCCGCAGGCCCGATCTGTTCGCAGCGCCTGTCGATCAACTCGACTCCAGGAAGCGTGAGTACAAGAGTCGCCTCACGTTCCTCGGCCTGCCCCTGGTGCATGCCAAGTTCGCCATGGCCGAGGAGGGAGAGAAACCCGCGGTCGGCTGGATTGCCGCCGGCCACGAGGCGTACGGACTGCTGTTCGCCTGGGGTGGTATTGCGGTGGCGCCGATCAGCGTCGGGATCGTCTCCTTCGGACTGGTCACCGTGGGAGCGGTCGGCTTCGGCCTCGTGGGAATGGGCACCGTCGGCATCGGATTGCTGGCCATGGGCGCCGCGGCCATCGGCTACAAGGCCTATGCTTCGCTATCTGCCATGGGCTGGGAGAGCGCCTTCAGCCAGGGCTTTTCCATTGCGAATGATGCCGCGATCGGGCCGATCGCCTTCGCGAAGCAGGTCAACAACGAACTGGCGGCATCGATCGCCAATCTGTCGACGGTGAGTCAGTCCTATGTCGCGATCCTCGGCGTCATGACTCTGCTCGTGCTCGTTCCTGTCGTCTGGTACGCCCGCGCCGTCCGTAGCAAGCTTCGGTCCTGACTTTCCCCCTCCCCCGAACCCTGTTACTCTTCAACCTTGAACCGGGCCGGCGGTGTTCGCGAGAGGCACCGCATCCCCGCAACGCATCCCCTTCCGGCGCCGAACCAGAACCATGATCGACCGCCAAATCGGACACTACAAGATCCTGGCCAGGATCGGCGCCGGTGGAAATGGGCGAGGTGTACCGCGCCGAGGACACGAAGCTCGGCCGCCAGGTAGCGAAGACAGTCGCCACGCTGAATCACCCGAACATCGTGACCCTGCACTCGGTCGACGAGGCCGACGGCATCCACTTCCTGACGATGGAGCTGGTCGCGGACAAGACCCTCGAGTCGGTGCTATCGATCCCCGCGATCCTCTCGTCGCCCTGGCTCGCCGAGGATCCGTTCTGGGATCCGCTGCGGGAGGATCCGGGGTTCGCAGAACTGTTGCAGCGGTATCCGGTCGAGGGAGAAGGCTAGAACCATGATGCAACTGGTGATCCTGATTCTGCTGGCGATCTGCGCACCCCAGCCCAGCCCGCCCAGGGCCACCGGTGAGCTGACCGCCGCCGAGCAGCTGTTCCAGGGCGAGTGGGAGATCCAGACTCCCGGCTCCAACATGCCTCCCGGAACGCTCCGCATCGACCAGCGGGAGTTCAGCGCCGATACGCTTCACGGCGCGTACACGGGCTACGTGACGATCCGGCCCGATGCGTCCCCCGCGCAGATCGATTTCACGATCCAGAACTGCGAGTGCAAGTTCGACGGGCTGACCGCCCTGGGGATCTACTACGAAGACGGGGGCGACATCGTCTTCGTGTCGGTGGCGCCGGAAGAGCCCCGGCCCGAGGCGTTCGAGGGGCTGGACGAGACGAAGGTGTTGATCCAGCGGGCCACACGCCCTCGCCTGCCGGTACAATCCTGACCCTGTGAGGATCCCGCGCCGCAAAGGCTAGACTGCGCGCTTCGGACCGAGGAGAACGCCAGGTGGCCATCGAACCCGACCAGCAACTGCTCCACTACCGCCTGATCGAGCAGATCGGCGAGGGCGGCATGGGCGTCGTCTGGCGCGCGCGCGACACGACCCTCGAACGAGACGTGGCGATCAAGGTCCTGCCCCCGGGCTTCGCCGCCGATCCGGATCGCCTGACCCGCTTCGAGCGCGAGGCTAAACTGCTGGCCTCGTTGAATCATCCCAACATCGCCACGATCCATGGACTTCACGAACAGGATGGGACCCGCTTCCTGGTCATGGAGATCGTCGAGGGAAAAGATCTGTCCCGCTGCCTCGAGCGCGGCCGGCTCAGCATCGATCGAGCGATCAAGATCGCCCGCCAGATCGCCGAGGCGCTCGAGGCCGCCCACGAGAGCGGCGTGATCCACCGTGACCTGAAGCCGGCCAACATCATGCTGACCGGCGACGACCAGGTGAAGGTGCTCGACTTCGGTCTGGCCAAGGCGCTCGTCACCGGCGAGCCCGGCGACGATCCGGCGCAGTCGCCGACGATGACCTCCGCGGGAACCGTCGGTGGCGTGATCCTCGGCACCGCTTCCTACATGTCGCCCGAGCAGGCTCGTGGTCAGACCGTCGACCGGCGCGCCGACATCTGGGCCTTCGGCTGCGTGCTCTACGAGCTGCTGACCGGTCAGCGCGTGTTCCAGGAATCCAACCTGTCGGATGCCCTGGCGGCACTTCTCACGAAAGAGCCGAACTGGGAGCAGCTTCCGCGAGAGGTGCCGCCCTCGATTCGCCGGCTGACGACAAGGTGCCTGGACAAGAACGCGAGCACCCGTCTGCGGGACATCGGGGAGGCCCGTGTCGTCCTCGCTTCTCCGCAAGAAGCTGTAGCTGACGATCTGCCCGCACCCAGACGCGCTCCGGCCGAACGCTGGATCTGGCTGACGGCGATCGTCGCTCTGGTCGCACTGCTGGGCTGGCGAACCCTGGCGCCCCGGGCGACGACGGTCACGGCCCCCGATTCCCTGCCGTCGTTCACGATGCAACGGCTGACCGAGCTGAGCGGCGCCGAGCGCAACCCGAGCATCTCCCCCGACGCGCGACAGTTGCTCTACGACAGCGCCTCCGAAGGAGACCGCGACATCTTTCTGCAGCGCGTCGGTGGAGCCCGGGCGATCAACCTGACCCAGGACTCGCCGGCCGACGACACACAGGCGGTCTTCTCTCCCGATGGCCAACAGATCGCCTTCCGTTCCGAACGAGACGGCGGCGGCCTGTTCGTGATGGGCTCGACCGGTGAGTCGGTACGACGGGTCACCGACTTCGGCTTCAACCCGACCTGGTCTCCCGACGGCAGCCGGCTGGCCTTCGCCTCCGAGGCGGTCGACGACCCCTACGCTCGCTCGATCGCGTCGGCGCTCTGGATCGTCGAGATCAAGAGCGGGGAAACGACACAACCCGCCGAAGTGGTCGACGCCGTTCAGCCTGCGTGGTCGCCTGACGGCAGACGCATCGCTTACTGGGCCAACGTCAACGGCCAGCGAGATCTGTGGACGATTCCCGCCGCCGGCGGCGATCCGATCTCGGTGACGATGGACGTGGCCACCGACTGGTCACCGACCTGGTCGCCCGACGGCCGCTGGATCTACTTCTCGAGCGATCGCGGGGGAAACATGGACCTGTGGCGCATCGCGATCGATCCTGAAACCGGGCAAGTCCGCGGAGAACCGCAGCGGGTCACCGGGGGCGTGCGTCAGCTGGGACACGCCAGCATCTCGGCCGACGGTCGGCACATCGCACTGATGGCCTACGAGCGCGATTCGAATCTGACCTTCCTCACCCTCGGGGCCGCCAGCCCGTGCGCGATCGAGTCCGCGATCGACCTGCAGGGAGTGTCGCAGCGAAGCTGTGAGGTATCGCCGGACCGCCTGTCGCTCGCTTGCCAGATTGCCGGCGCAAAAGAGGACATCGTCGTGATGGACATCGACGGTTCGAACGTCGTCCGGCTGACCGACGACATCGAGAAGGACCGCGATCCCACATGGACTCCCGACGGCGAAAGTCTGATCTTCCATTCCACCCGGAGCGGTAGCTGGGAGTACTGGACGATCCACAAGGACGGATCGGGATTCCGCCAGCTGACCGACCTGGGTGAGATTTCCGGAGTCGTGCTCGATCCTGGCGGCGGCAGGCTGGTGGTCAATGCGAACTACTACGACGAGATGTGGCTAGGTGAGTTCGACAAGCTGAGCACCCGGGATTCGGCTCGACAGCTGTTGACCGAGATGACCGGGTTCAATCCGGTCTCGTGGTCCCGAACCGGAGATCTCATCGCAGGCGTGGTCTACGGCGACGACGGACTTTCCCGGGACTACGGTATCTACGACCTGTCTCGCGAGAGCTACACCCGGCTGGAGGTGCCTGCACCGGCCCCGGCACACCAGGCGATGGTGGCGGGGTGGCTCCCCGATTCGAGGCGCATCGTGCTGGTCTCGGGTACCGACGCCGTGGTCTACGATTCGCGAACGGGCGAGATGTGCTCGATCGCTCCCGTCGAGCCGATGCAGTCGTTCCACCTCAGCTCCGACGGACGGTACATGACGATCGAAAGAACGTCGATGGATTCCGCGGTCTGGTTGTTGCGGTTCGAGGGTTTCTAGGTTCCCGAGCCGGGTTTCCGAACCGAAACAGGTTCATGCCTGGTAGCACCGCTCTTTCGGGTCACCAGCGCTATCGTCGCTCCAAGGTCCTTGTGGTCTCCTGGGCAGCTTGCGTCTGCACACAGATATGTGTACATTCCCATGAAGCGCCGGGAGTTGGAGCGCCGACTTCGCGACCTCGGCTGGGTGCTTGAGCGCCACGGAGGCAAGCACGATGTGTGGCGTAACGCCGACGGCTCGTTCGCGGAGTACGTGCCGAGGCATGCTGAGATTCACGAGATGCTGGCGCGCGCGATCTTGAAGCGCGCCGCGGAGAGGAAATGAGGTTCGAGGGAAGAGTAAAAAGAAGCGGCCGACTCTGGTTGGTCGAGATTCCCGCTTTTGATGCGGCGACTCAGGGTCGCTCGAAACGCGAAGCGTTCGCGATGGCCGAGGATCTGATCGAGACCATGTCCGACACGCAGGGTTTCCAGGTCACCACCTTCCCGCTCGGTGGAGAGTCCTTCGAGATAGAGGCCAATCGTGTCGGCACCCTGATTGCGTTGCTGCTACGCCGCCAGCGCGAGCGCCACGGCCTGACACTGAGCGAAGTCGCCGAACGACTTGGGCAGCGCTCGCGGAATGCGTATGCGCGGTACGAGCAGGGCAAGGCGATGCCGAGTGTGGAGAAGCTGGAGCAGCTGCTCAAGGCGATCGCCCCGGATCAGAGGATCGTCTGGCGTATCGCGGCATGACGTGGGGGGAGCCTACCGGCACTTCTTTCAGATTTCAGTCCCCTTCCGTAACACGCCGAGGTACTCGCTGTATTCGTAGATTCGGTCGCGACTCCGGCCGCTGATCTCCCGCAAGATGTTCGCGTCACAGAGAGAACCGATCGCCTTGGCTGCTGTGGGCTTCGTGGTCTTGCAGATCTTGACCGCCGACTTCACGGTGACCACCGGGTTCTGCGGTAGAGTCTCGAACAGGCGCGAACCGACGACCGTTGCCACACCGGATTCAAGATAGCGAGACCGGTCACGGGTGAGCAGATCGACGAGGGTTCCGATCACGCGCACGGATTCATCGGCCGTGCTCTCGACACCCTCGAGGAAGTAGGCCAGCCAGCCTTCCCAGTCGCCATTCGTGCGGATGGCCGTCAGGCGGTCGTAGTACTCCGTCCGGTGAAGCTTGAAGAACAAACTCAGATAGAGCAGTGGCTCGCTCAGCTGTTTCCACTCTTGCAGGCATAGCGAGATGAGTAGCCGACCGATTCGACCATTGCCATCGAGATACGGGTGTATCGTTTCGAAATGGGCGTGCGCCAGCCCGGCCCGGACCAGCGGCGGAGCCGTGTCGTCGGAGTTGAGCCAGCGTTCGAAATCGCCGAGTAGATCCGCCACGTGGTGGGGTGGGGGCGGAACGAAGCGAGCGTTGCCCGGTCGGGTGCCCCCGATCCAGTTCTGGGACTGACGGATTCTGCCCGGCTGTTTGTCCCGTCCGCGAGTTCCCGCCATGAGTCTCTTGTGCGCACCGTTGAGCAGCCGAACCGACAGCGGCAGTCCATTCTTCTTGTTCAACTGGCCCTGGGCGTACTTCAAGGCTTCAAGGTAATTGCAGATCTCCTCGACGTGTTCCGGGGGAGCGGTGACACGTGCGTCGGCCTCTGCGGCCAGCAGGTCATCCAGGGATGCCTGGGTACCCTCGATCTGCGAGCTGATGACTGCCTCCTTGCGCACGAACGCATAGACAAACCAGTCCAGGGAGGGAACCATCCGACCTGCTGCATCGAGGCTGGCCAAACTGGACTCGGCTGCGCGCAGCTGGGCTGCCAGTTCCCCGGTGAGATTCAGCCTGGGTCTTGCCGGCGGTAGAGCGCGCGGGATGAAGGCCTTGACGTTCTCCCCGGCCACGCTTGTGGTTTCGTACTTTCCGGTCGATCTACCCATGGCCCGCCCCTCCGCGAGAGAAGGATTGTTTCACAGTGATGTCTGCTAGTAAAGATATCTTTCTTTTCGCGGAGCTCTGGTAAAGCGGTCAACCGGGCTGTTTCGGATGTCTCGCGGGCCGCACCACACCGCACCTCCACAGGTTAAACTCTCCGCTCTATTCGAATGGGAGACGGCAACGTGGCCATCGAGTCCGGACAGCTACTGCTCCACTACCGCCTGATCGAGAAGATCGGCGAAGGCGGCATGGGCGTCGTGTGGAAGGCGACGGACACGAAGCTCGACCGCGAGGTCGCGATCAAGATCCTCCCCGAGCACCTGTCCGCCGACCCGGACCGGCTGGGCCGGTTCGAGCGCGAAGCAAAACTGCTGGCCTCGTTGAACCATCAGAACATCGCCTCGATCTACGGTTTCGAGCGGGCCGGGAGCGTGCGCTTCCTGGCCATGGAGTACGTCGACGGCGGGGATCTGGCCCGGCGTCTCGCTCGTTCACGGTTGAGCGTGGACGAGGCCCTCGACGTCGCGCTACAGCTCGCGCGGGCCCTCGATAGTGCTCACGAGAAGGGCGTGCTGCACCGCGACCTCAAACCGGCCAACATCCAGGTCAAGGACGACGGCCGGATCAAGGTGCTCGACTTCGGTCTGGCCAAGGCATTCGAGACGGACCCGGCGGTTTCGAGCAACCCGGCGATGTCCCCCACGCGGACCTCGGCCGGGAGCACCCAGGCCGGCACGATCCTGGGGACCGCCGCGTACATGAGTCCCGAGCAGGCTCGCGGCAAGGAGCTCGACAAGCGCACGGACATCTGGTCCTTCGGCTGCGTGCTCTACGAGTGCCTGACCTCGCGCTCGCCGTTCCTCGGGGAGACGATCACCGATACGCTGGCCAGCGTGGTCAAGACGCCGCCGGACTGGTCGGCGCTACCGGCCGAGACGCCGCCGCGGATCCGCGAGCTACTGGAACGCTGTCTCGAGAAGGAGGCGCGCAACCGGTTGCGGGACATCGGTGACGCGCGCCTCGAGTTGCAACGCGCGACGGCACAGGAGGAGTCGTTCACCGACTCGGGTGCGATGCCTGCGGCCGCTCCAAACGTCGGCAGCGCCCGGCGTGGGTCAGCGCCGTGGATCGCCGTCGCGGCACTCGTCGGTGCACTGGCCGGGATCGGCCTGTGGAGCGCGCTGTCCGGACCCGGCACGGCGGGCGGAGGGTCGGCGGCGACCGCGAGGTTCTCCATCGTCTTCCCCGAGGAGCTGGAGTCTGTCGATTGGCTCCTTTCTCCGAACGGCGACAGCCTCGTCTATGCCGGGCGCGCGAAAGGAGATTCGGGTGCGGAGTGGGCACTCTATCTTCGGTCCTTCGACGATTATTCGTCGCGCAGGGTCGAAGGCTCGGACGGAATCTACCAGTACGGATTCTCGCCGGACGGGAACTGGCTCGCCTTTCGTGCACCTGTTGCGCCTCGAGCAACCAAGACCCGCCTGTTCAAGGTGCCGGTCGACGGGAGCGCCCCGCCCCTCGTGTTGCTGGACTGGCAAGATGACTGGGAAGATACCTTCCTCTGGCTGCCGGATGGGGACCTGATCGTATCGACGCTCGCGGGAGAGTCGCTGGTGCGCATCCCGTCGGGTGGCGGCGCGCCCCGCGACCCCGTCAAGGTCCAGCTCGACCGGTCGGGGGTCAGTTATTCTCTGTCGTCCACGAACCTGACGGTGCTGCCCGATGGACATCACATTCTCGTGAACGTGCAGGAGTATTCACAGCGCGGGTACGACTCCCACGTGGGCTTGATCGACGTGAACACCGGTGAGACGTCGGTCGTGGTGGAGAACGGCAGGTCGCCGGCCTGGCTGGCCAGCGGTCATCTGGTCTTCACCCGTGGCGACGCTGTGCTGGCCGTGGCCTTCGATCCGGACGGTTTGCAGACGACCGGCGACACCGTGGCGGTGGAAGCTGGTTTCCGTTCCCTCGCCGGTTGGGGGGACTCGCATTTCCACCTGTCGGCGAACGGCACGCTGCTGCACTGGCCCGGCGGTATCTTCGGCAACCAGCGCAAGGTCGTGATCGCCGACTTCGTCGATGGGCGGCTCCAGGTCGTGGAGCCCTGGTCCGAGGAACTCCGGCAGTACGAGGTGCGGCCGAAGGTCTCCCCTGATGGCCGTCGGCTGGCGATCGGCGTCACCGACGATGCCGGGACCTACGACATCTGGACCTCGGAGATGGCCCAGCCGCGTCTCCGGCGCTTCATCGATCAGCAGGGGTGGGATTGTGCGCCCGATTCCTGGACCAGGGACGGCGAGTCGCTGATCTACCAGTGCCAGACACGGGCGGAGAACACGGTCTACCTGGCACGCCTGGACGAGAGCGAAGAGCCGAGACAGCTCGTCAGCGCCCGCTGGCCCGAAAGTTACAGGGCGTCCACGACTCTGCCCGACGATTCGGCCGTCGTCCTGAACCACACGGTCGGCGAGGAAACGCATCTGGAGTTGTTCCCCCTCGACTCCGGGGATCCGGCCGCTACACCGCAGCGCTGGCTGGACAACGCACGGGATCCCTCGATCTCGCCCGACGGCCGCTGGCTGGCCTATCGATCGGACGTATCGGGGCGTGCGGAGGTCTACCTGCGTGCCATCGGTCCGGACCGCTCCCTCGGCCGGGAGATTCCCGTGACGACCCGTGGCGGTCACAACCCGTGGTGGGATCCCCGACGGCGCAGCTCGCCGTTGCGATTGTGGCTCACCGCGGAACGCAAGGACTTCACCGTCGACGTCGTGACCGAGCCCGAGCTTCGGCTGTCGCAGCCCACGTTGCTCGGGGATAGCCATGAGGCGTTGAGCCAGTTCGTGTCCGCCGAGCACCTTCCCGACGGGCGGTACCTGCTGGTGCTCAAGGGAGAGGAAGAGACGCCGCCGGACCGCGTCAACGTGATCCTCAACTGGACCGCCGAGCTGCAGCGCAAGCTGGGTCGCTGAGTGCGTAGAGCACATCTGCATCTGGTGGGGTTTCACCCCATCGCTGAGGCTTCCACGACACGATAGCCTGACCTGCGAGACAGAATCGAGTCTCCAAAGGAGAGGGCTATGAAGGTACGCAATGTATGGATGCTCGCGATCCTGGCGCCGGCGCTTTGTATCGTGATGTCCTGCGCTTCGACCGACACGGGAATCACGACCAACGTCAAGGCAAAACTTGCGATGGACGATCTCGTGAAGGGGTCGGAGATCGAAGTCGCGACAACGGGCGGACAGGTCACGCTGACGGGCAACGTGGATAGCAAGCAGGCGAAGGATCGGGCGTTGAAGCTGGCGCGCGAGACGGACGGCGTGACGAAGGTCGTCGATATGATCTCGGCGCGGCGGGCGTCGGGGAACGGAGACGCGCCGAACACCGATCGCACCGTCGGTGAGGTCATCGACGACTCCGGAATCACGATCAGCGTGAAGCAGCAGTTGCTCGGCGACCCGCTGGTGAAGGGTCTCGGGATCGACGTTGATACACGTGAGGGGGTTGTTTTCCTGACCGGTTCGGTCAAGACGGATGCCGAGAGGCAGAAAGCGATCCAGCTGACCCGGGATACCGACGGTGTTCTGGACGTCAAGGCGAACCTGACGATCGCGAAGAGCTAGCGTTCGGGGACCTCTCGTTGTGGCGGCGACGATCTGATCGGACTCACGAGGATCCCAGGTGGGGTTCTACCCCATGGAGAACGTGGTCGCCACGCCATACCGTGGGGGTGTCTGTCATCGGATCGATGACACTCGGCTCCACAACGGTGAGGTACCTGATCATGAATAACTACTGGATCAACAAGCTACGAGTCACGATTCCCATCCTGGCCGTAACCGTGCTGGCTTCGCTCGGATTCTCCCCGGCGTCCGCTTTCGACGAGATCCGCCCAGGGGTCTATCGAAGCGATTGGCGGTCGATCGACGACCTGCTGACCATCGGCGACCAGGCGGAGCTGAGCGTCCTCGTCCTCGAAGACAAAAAGACCAAGAAGGTCTCCGACGCGCACATGACGGTCCTGCGTCAGTGGGTCGTTTCCGGCGGCATCCTCTGGGTCGCGGGAGATGGCCTCGAGAGCTCTCTGGCTCAGGCGGTTGCGCAGTTCCGGACCGAGTCTTTCGACTTCGTCCGATCGACCAGCGGGAAGCGCGGCGGGGAACTCATCGTCAAGGGACTCTCTCCGCGCATGACGATCGTCGAAGGACCGTTCACCGAGGATGTGACCCAGTTGTACCTCTTCGCCCGGAGCAAGTTCGACGGCACCGCGCACGCCGAGCCGCTCGTCAAGATGGGCGACGGCGAAGGCAACAGCGGCTGGGTGCTGGCAGCGGTCCCGATCGGGCGGGGCTTCGTGATCCTGGACGGGACCGCACGCAAGGGCCATCGGTTCTTTCGACGGCTCAAGGGGTTTGACGAGGATCATCCTAACAGTCTCGAGCAGGATTCGGGATGGAATAGCTACGACTGGGAAACGCTACAGGACAACGTGCGGGACCTGGCCCGCCGGTCGCTGGACGGCGACGCCGGCACCCCGATAGCTCGTCGATCAAGCGAGACAGATTTCCCGACATTCGGCAAGTGAGCACCCAGGGAGGAGGAGGAATGAAGATGGTCAAGATCGTCGGCATCGCGTTGATCGTCGCCGGCACCCTCGGTCTGGTGTACGGCGGCTTCAGTTACACGAGCGAGACCCACGAAACCAAGATCGGCCCGATCGAGCTGTCTGTGAAGGACAAGGAGACCGTCAACATCCCGATGTGGGCGGGCTTTGGCGCGATCGCCATTGGCGGACTGCTGCTGGTGCCGTGGAAGCGGAGACGAGTGGCCTAGTTCAACCTCGGCGACAGCGTGCACGTACGACAGTCCGTACGACCCGCCGGGATAAGGGAGAAGACATGCCAGAAGTAGCGAAGAGGAAGACAGCGGAAAAGTACGGGATCGTGACCGCGTCAACGATCATCGGCGAGTTGGTAGTGAATCGCGAGAACGAGAACCTGGGCAAGATTCACGACCTCGTGATCGATGCCAAGCAGGGTCACCTGGCCTACGCGGTCCTCGCGTCTGGTGGCTATCTGGGCATGGGGAACCGGCTGTTCGCAATGCCGTGGAAAGCCTTCGAGTTCGCCACCACCGAACACAAGCTGATCCTCGATGTGGACAAGGAAAAATTGATGGCGGCTCCCGGGTTCGACAAGGACAAGAAGTGGCCGGACTTCGCCGATCACAAGTGGGGCAGCAGCATTCACGAGTATTACGGCTACGCGCCGTACTGGAAACGGTAGGCGAGAAAGCCTGCTCCGTGATGGACAGACCGGGTCGCCCGCCTATAATGAACGCAGTCTGGTGCGCCGCATGCCAGGGGTCGCCGGTTCCCGGAGGCTCGGCAGTGGTCCACATTCCTCATCGGAGAGGCAAATGATCCGCCGATCCGCGAGCAGGTCGGACGTGCAGCGGCGCTACTCGGCGGCCCTGAAGAAGCATCTGGCGTCAACTGCCGGGGCGAGCCTGCAAGCGGCCGAGACCGTGGGCCGCCAGGCGGTCACCGCCGGAATCAGTATGTCCGCTCTCGCCACTCTCCACAAAAAAACGCTGATGAGTCTCATCCCGTCCGACGCAACCACGCGAACCACCAACGGCAAGATAGCTCGCGCGTCGACATTCTTCGCCGCCGCGCTGAAGCCGATGGACAGGACCCATGGCGCGATCGTGGCGAAGAACGGACGTCTGATCCAACTCCAGCACACGCTGCGCGGCAATACGCTCGAACTGGCCGGGACCCAGCGTCAGCTGAAACAAGAATTGACCCGGCGCAAGAAACTCGAGATCGCCCTCAAGGAAAGCAAGCAACAACACGCCCAGTTGATGCGGAAATCACTCCGAGCCCAAGAACAGCTTCGTCATCTGTCCCACGAGATCCTTTCCGCTCAGGAGCAGGAGCGCAAGCGGATCAGCCGCGAGCTGCACGATGAGATCGGGCAGACCCTGACCGCCGTGAACGTCAAGTTGGCGACGTTGACGCTGCAAGCCAATCTCAACGTGAAAGTTCTCAAGCAAACGATCCGCAGCACCCAGCGCCTCGTGGAGCAGTCGATGAACAAGGTTCACCGGTTCGCTCGCGACCTGCGTCCACCTCTGCTGGACGATCTGGGGCTGATCCCGGCGCTCAAGGCTCATCTGGACACCTTCACGAAGCAGGCGGGGATTCCCGTGCGGCTCAAGGTGTTCGCCGCGGTGGAGAAGCTGGACGCCGAGAAGCGGACCGTGCTCTACCGCGTCGTTCAGGAAGCGGTGGCGAATATCGCCGCGCATGCGAAGGCGAGTCTCGTGAAGGTGGAGATCCGGAAAGACGGGAGCGTCGTCCGGATGGACGTTCACGACAACGGCAAGGGCTTCGACGTTCAGCGCCGTCTGAACGCACGGCGGATCACACGGCTGGGGTTGCTCGGGATGCGAGAACGCGTGGAGATGGTCGGCGGGAGTTTCGATATCAAGTCGACCCTTCGCGAAGGTACGGCCGTCCACGTGCAGATCCCGTTCGAGAGTCACGGAAAATCACCGCGTGCGAGACGCCGGGTACTCAGCTCATGAAGCCGATCACCGTAGTGCTGGCGGACGATCACGTGGTCGTCAGAGAGGGTCTCCGGAGTCTGCTGGAGCTGGCAGACGATATCGAAGTGATCGGGGAGGCTCGGACCGGCCGCGAAGCGGTGCAGTTGACCCGGGAGCTCCTTCCCGCGGTGGTCGTCATGGACATCGCGATGCCGCAGCTCAATGGCCTCGAGGCCGCTCGACAGATTCTCGCGTCGCTGCCCGCCACCCGGATCCTCATCCTCTCCGCACACGGCGATGACGTGTACGTCGAGCAGGTGGCCGAGCTCGGTGTGGCGGGTTACCTGGTCAAGCAGACCTCCGCCGGCGTGCTCGACAAGGCAATCCGGGAAGTTCACAGGGGGAACACCTACTTCAGCCGCTCCATCGCCAAGCGACTAGGCCAGCTCCAGCAGTCGTCGGCACGTGGATCGAGGGGGAAACTGAAGAAGAACTCCGTCCAGCTTACCCCGCGCGAGCTGGAGGTCCTGCAGCTGATCGCCGAGGGCAGCGCGAACAAGCAATCCGCCGACGAACTCGGGATCAGCATCAAGACCATCGAGAAGCACAGGCAGAGCCTGATGAACAAACTCGATATCCACGACGCGGCGGGGCTGACCCGCTACGCCATCGCCGCCGGGATCATCGAGGGCGGCGTCCGGTTGGTGATCGAGTAGTCCGCTCGATCGTGGTCATCTCCCCCGCTACTGCTTCTTGGCAAGCAGCTCTGCCGCCTGAAGCTCAACGGCAAGCACGCGGCTGGCCTCTGCGGATTGAATCGCCTGACGCGCCGACATGTCGCGGCTCTTCTCGCTATCGCCCTTCGTCTCGGACAGGGCGAGGAGCCTCTCGGCCTCCTGGAAGCGGTCTTTTGCATAGGTTGCCGCGCCCGCGGCCTTGGCAATCCGTACGGCGTTCCGAGCCTGGTAAACCTTGAGCGGCGTCTGGCTGTCCATGGCCCTCGGAAGCGGCGCTGTGGCGGACGTATCCTTGGTGTACGGCGCTCTCGGCAGCAGCATGACGGTGGCGTCGACGAGCTCGATACCTTCGCGATTGTCGGGCTGGATTGCATTCTCCAGGACCACAATGTCACTCGGTTGTGAAACAGCGAAGTAGGGCTCCGCCGTCACGAAGAGGCTCACGGCCTGGAGCGTGGTGTCGGCCTCGATGCGACTCTTGCCGTTCTTGAGGATCAGCTCTCCGAGATTCTCGGCACTCCCGTCCGGGGAAATGGCCCAGAAGACGTAGGTCAGGTATTCGCGACCGAATTGCGTGACCGACGTCAAGTTCTTGAATCTCGCGTCGATCTCGATCTTCCCCGCGGAGCTTGCTATCCGCGCGCTGCCGTTCGCTTGGGGCAGGAGTTCGGTACCCGCGAAGTCGATTTCGATGGATCCCTTCATATCCTTGTAATGGATCGCCTTTACCGCGGTCTCCACGGCGGCGATCTGGAAGGGCGGAATCTCGGCGGCTGGAGCCGCGCCGGCGGTACCCGGGAGCAGCAGGAGCACACAAGTGCTCAGCAGGGTTGTCAACATGGTCCTCATTTTCTTCACCTCTTTGAGTTGTTACCTTTCGCGTGTAGGCAGGCTATCGCGTCGTGACCTCGCCCGTCGATGGGGCGAAACCCCACCATGTGAGTCAGGCGATGGGGGCGTGTGATCCCGGTAGGGTTTCGCCCTATGGAGGCGACGTTGGTCGCTGAATAGGATGGCCTGCGCTGGGTAACCTGCGAACCAAGAGACACCGCAAAGGGGCACGATGCAAGAGATGTGGAACAAACTGATCGAGTCGATGGGGACCTATCTTCCGAACCTCGTCGGGGCTCTGGCGGTGTTGCTCGTCGGCTCCCTGGTGGCCATCGTGCTCGCGGCTCTTGTGCGTGCGGTGCTACGTCGGACGACGATCGACAACAAGATCGCTCAAATGATCTTTGGCGAGCAAGCTGGCGACAAGTTCCCCGTGGAAAACAACGTCGGCAGAGGGGTCTTCTACTTCCTCATGCTGTTCGTGCTCGTCGCCTTCTTCCAGGTGCTGAAGTTGACGGTGGTCACGGAGCCGCTGAACAATCTTCTCGCCAGCGTCCTCGGCTATCTACCGAAGGTGGCCGGCGCGGGCGGGCTGCTGTTGATCGCCTGGGTGCTGGCCACGATGCTGCGACGCGTGACGCTCGCCGCAGCGACACGTGCCAGACTGGATGAGCGTCTGGGCGGCGCAGAACTCGAAGCGAAAGCCACTTCCGTTCCGTTGAGCAAGACGCTCTCCGAAGTGCTGTACTGGCTAGTCTTCCTGGTGTTCTTGCCCGGCATTCTCGACGCGCTCGGGTTGGAAGGCCCGCTTGAACCGGTCAAGGCGCTACTGAACGAAGTGTCGGCGTTCCTGCCGAACGTCGTCGGCGCCGGGATCATAGTGCTCGTCGGCTGGTTCGTCGCCAAGCTCGTCAGGCAGATCGTCACCGGCCTGCTGGCGGCGACCGGGTTGGACCGGTTGAGTGCGCGCATCGGCCTGGCCGGCAGCCTCGGGAAAATCAAGCTCTCCAACCTGATCGGTGTGGTGCTGTACGTCGTCATCCTCATCCCCGTGATCATTGCCGGGTTGAATTCTCTGCAACTCGAGGCCGTTTCTCGACCAGCCAGCGAGATGCTGGGCAAGATCATGAACGCGTTGCCTTTGTTGTTCGGCGCGGCACTCGTGCTGGCGATCACCTATGTCGCAGCGCGACTCGTGGCCACACTGGCGACGAAGGTCCTGGCTGGAATGGGATTCAACAACGTGCTCGTCAGACTCGGTTTGACCCGGACCCCGGCGCAAGGAGCGCGAGCCCCGGCGACGGTCGTCGGCACGCTGGTGCTGGTCGCTGTCATGACCATGGCCTGTATCGAGGCGGCTCGCATGCTGGAGTTCACCGCGCTGGTTGATGTTCTGGTCAGGTTGTCCGTGTTCGGCGGCCACATCCTGATGGGCCTGGTCATTCTCGGGGGCGGGGTTTTCCTGGCAAACATCGCGTCCGGGCTCGTGCGGGACAGTGACCGGAGCGACGCGAACCTGCTGGCACACGTTGCCCGCGTCGCGATCCTCGTCCTCGCGGGTGCCATGGCACTCCGCCAGATGGACGTCGCCAACGAGATCGTGAACCTCGCGTTCGGCCTGCTGATCGGTGCCGTGGCGGTGGCGCTGGCGCTGGCGTTCGGTCTCGGCGGACGGGACACTGCGATGCGCAAGTTAGAGGAATGGCGGGGCAACGCCAAGGGCAAATAGCCCCATACTGGGCCTCGGGGAAGCGATCGAAAGCGGCGCAGTCCCACGTGGAGGCCCATGAACGCCGACCAGATCGTCATCAGCAGCGTGCTCGTAGCCTCTCTCGGGCTCTTCGCCTGGGGGCGGTGGCGCTACGATGTGGTCGCCATCGCCGCCCTGGTGGTCGTCGCGCTGTTCGGGCTGGTCGATGTCGGCGAGGTGTTCTCAGGCTTCGGCCATCCGGCGATCATCACCGTCGCCGCGATGCTCGTCATCAGTCATGCCATGGAGACCTCCGGGGTGATCGCGCTCCTGGCTCGTGGGCTGGCGGTCTTCGCCGTGGGCCGTTGGAGCACGCTTGCCGTGCTCACGGCCACGGTCACGGCACTATCCGGATTCATGAACAACATCGGCGCCCTTGTGCTGATGCTTCCCGTCGCGGTGCACCTCGCCCGCGCGCAGGGCATCGATAAGTCGAGATACCTGATGCCGATGGCGTTCGGGT
Organism: uncultured bacterium; assembly: GCA_942490715.1. GTDB lineage: Bacteria > Acidobacteriota > Polarisedimenticolia > Polarisedimenticolales > Polarisedimenticolaceae > CALNYP01. Next base: position 87,730 of record CALNYP010000049.1, on the reverse strand, counting down.
CGATGCTCGGCGGGCTGTTCACCTTGGTCGGCACGCCGCCCAACATCATCATCTCGGGCTTTCGCAGCGAGGCCGGGCTCGGAGGCTACGGCATCTTCGACTTTGCGCCGGTGGGCCTGATCGTTGCGAGCGGGGGCATCCTGGTCATGATCGCGTTCTCCCGTCGGTTGATTCCTCAGCGCACCGCGTTCGATGAAACGCGACCGCTCGATCACATCGATCCGTACATGACCGAGGTGATCGTGCCCGCCGGCAGCGCACTGATCGACCAGACCCTCCGAACGCTGGAAGAGCGTGGGCATGGCGATCTCAGCGTCGTTGCCCTGGTGCGAAACGGCCAGGAGCTGGTGGCGCCACGACGGGGCGTCAAGATGCTCGATGGGGATCTGCTGGTCATCGAGGCGGATCAGGAATCGTTGCAGGAGTTGCTCAGCGATCACAGCCTGGAGGTCACCGGTCAACGACGGTTCAAGGCCGATCATCTTCAGATCGACGACTTTTCCTTCATCGTGGCGGTCGTCCTGCCCGACTCCCGCCTGGTCGGGCGCACGGCTGCGGGGATTCAGTTGCGTTCGTCCTACGGCCTGAATCTGCTCGCCGTCTCCCGTCAAGGCCATGACATCGTCGGGCGACTCGGTCACACCCGGATTGCCCCTGGCGACGTCGTGATGGTGCAGGGTGAGACCGAAACGATGGCGGAGACGCTGGCCAGGCTGGACTGTCTCGAGCTGGCGGAATCGGAACTCACTCCGAGACGGCGCTTCGACCCCGTGGTGCCGGCGATCTTCGTCGCCGCGATTCTGTGTACCGCATTCGGCTTCGTCAGGATCGAAGTGTCCCTCGTCGCCGCCGTCCTGCTGACCGTTCTGACGAACCGCCTGTCGGTGAAGGACGTGTACGAGAAAGTGGACTGGCCGGTGATCGTGCTCCTGGGCGCGATGATTCCCGTGGGTGGCGCATTGGAGACCAGTGGGACGACGGGACTGATCGCGCAGAACTTCGTCGATGTCGCCGCAGACCTCGGACCGACCGCAATCGTGGCGATCACGATGGCGACCGCGATGTTGCTGTCGAACGTCGTCAACAACGCCGCCGCGGCGGTCCTGATGGCACCGCTGGCGCTCCAGCTGGCGAACGGCCTGGGGATGAACGGCGACCCTCTTCTCATGGCGGTTGCGGTGGGAAGTTCCTGTGCGTTTCTCACGCCGATCGGTCACCAGTCGAATCTGCTGGTGATGGGACCGGGGGGGTACAAATTCGGCGACTACTGGCGCCTGGGGCTTCCGGTTTCGATCGCCGTACTGGTGACGGGTGTGCCGGCCATCCTCTGGATCTGGCCAGCCTGACGGCGGGGTTACCCGTTGGATCCTTCGCGGAGCCGTGTCAGAAGCTCGTCCATCGGCGTCGTGGCGATCGCGATGCCCACGTCGGAGAAACCGTAGGGGAGGATCAGCCGCCCTTCGTGCACGATTCCCCCACAGGTGTACACGACATTCGGAACGTACCCCTCGCGCTCGTCCTCCGTGGGAACCAGCAGCGGTTCCGCAAGCTGCCCGACGATGCGTTGCGGATCGTCGAGATCCAGCAGCAAGGCGCCGATGGCGTAGCAGCGCATCGCGCCGACGCCGTGGGTCAGCACGAGCCACCCGGCCTCCGTTTCGATCGGTGAGCCGCAGTTGCCGATCTGCACAAACTCCCAGGCGTGGGACGGGACGCGAAGTTCGTGGGCCTCGTTCCACGATCGGATGTTGTCCGAGGTCAGGAAATACAGGCTCTCGCCGTCGTGGCGGGAGAGCATGGCGAGCCTCCCACCGATGCGCCGGGGAAACAGCGCCATCCCCTTGTTCTGAACGCATCTGCCTCCTAGTGTTCGGACGCCGAAGTGCAGGAAGTCGGGTGTCTCGATGAGCTGGGGCAGGATGTCGCGCCCGTCGTAGGCCGTGTAGGTGGCGTAGTAGCGCACCGAACCGTCGTCCTCGATGAAGCGTACGAAACGTGCGTCCTCCATGCCGTGGCTCTCGGTCGGTCCCTCGGGAAAGATCACACGCTCGGAGATCGATGAATCGGGCTGGAAAGCGACGTCATAGCTGGACGTCGCCACCCAGTGGATCACGTCGAGCGTCTCGCAGCGCATCACCGCGGGTACTCGCTCTGCCTTCGAGGCGGCGCAGGCCGCGTGCAGCTCTTCCGTGCTGAAGTGCTCCTGGACGCGGTCGAGCACCCATCGGGACACCTCGTTGTCGACGCCGACCTCCCGCAGCTTCTCCGCGAACAGGGTCTTGATGTACGCGGGGTTCGGGGTCCGCGTTCCGGTGCTGGCGAACGGAGCGGTGGGATCGACGGTCACACATTCGTCCGGGCCGATCACGCCCGAGCGGAACCCGATCGACGAGATGTGCCCCTCACCCACGGCCCGCGTGCTCATGACGAAACGCAGCGCGCCCGGCGGCAAGCCGGACTGGTCCGGTGCAGGGACGATCGAAGGATTGAACAGTGCCGCACCCTCGATCGAGTACTCGTGGGTGAAGTGGGCGCCGATCAACAAGCGTCGTTCGGGTGAAACCGACTTGTCGCCGTCGACGTGCCGCGACACCAGGCGGTAGTGAAGCTCGAGCACCTGTTCGAAGTCGCGGTGCCGCGAGGAGAAGCTGCGCCGGAGTCGTTGGAGCATCTCCGGCAGCTCGTTCTCCGGGATCGCGAGTACCCGGCCGAGGATCGCCTTGATCCGGGAGTGCTCGCCGCTGGCGATCGTCACGTCGCTCGGGTGAAAGGGGCGGGTGATGACCCGTGTGGGGTCCATAAGCAATCGGAGTGGCATCCTCGTCATGCGCAAGGGTTGTCTTGTTCGTGCCATGCTATCCATGCACCTCGGATGCAGCCCCGAACGATTCGACGGGCGATCCGGCCGGAGTTTCGTCGATGTCGTTCCAGTCCAGGCCGTCGTCCGCAACGCCGCGCATCGCGAGCAAGGCGAGCAAGAACGAGACAACGCTTTCGGCCCCCTGGTTGCGGTTGACTTCGCGAACGCCGAGCCCGTCCTGGCAGCCGGCGGTCGCGTCGTCGTACAGCGAGAGTCCCAGGCGATTCGCGCCGAGGAACCAGGCGAACGACTCCCGCATCCGCGCCAGATAGCGTCGATCTCCGGTCGCATCATGGGCCGCGCGGAACGCCAGCACGAACGCAGTCGCGTCGATCGGTTGTTCGTCGGCGACCATCGGCTGGGCCCCCCGAGCGTGCCAGCCGGCGTTACCGATCAACTGAAGATGTCCATTGGTAAAACAGGTCGCCTCGAGAAACGATAGGCTGTCGCGCGCCACGCCGAGGGCGCGCTGGTCACCGGTACGTATCGAGAACCTGAACAGAGCCAGTGGCATCAGCGCGTTCTCGTAGGTCAACTCGGACTCGAACCAGCGCCAGTCGTCGTCGGCCTCATCGTCGAAGCGCTGGATCAACGCAGCTCCGAGTGAATCGAGAGTGGCGCGGGCCAGACCGTGTTCGGGTTCGTGCTGCAGGTAGGCGTCGAGCGCCAGGATCCCCAGCGCGCAGCCACGCGGACCGAACACCAGCGGCAGGGTCATCGCCTTGTGGAACATCGTCCGGGCCAGCTGGCGGTGTCCCTCGTCCGGTGCCAGTGCGGTCGCCAGCCCGACAGCCCATAGTGCCCGGCCGACGCAATCCTCCGAGCCGGGTACACCGTCGAGGCGGCGGCGAAAGTCCATGAAGTTCTGGAACTGCCCGTCGTCGTCCTGGGAGTGATGGAGGTAGCTCAGGTAGGTCGTGATCAGCCCCCCGGTCCCGCTCGTATCGCCGGCATCGTTCGCGGGCCGCGCCAGCAACGCGACGATCAGTGCCCGTGCGTTGTCGTCCACGCAGTAGCCGAAGCGGCGGTCGGGTACGCTGTGCACGGCGTGCTGGAGCAGGCCGGTATCGTCGGTCATGCGTATCAGGTGCTCCAGGCGTAGCTCCGGCAGTCGTCGCCGACCGAGAGCCCGGCCGCCCGGCGTGGTGGTCTCGCGCACCACCTGTCGTATCAGCTCGACGTAGTCGGTTCCCACGTGCGACCAGAGCATTCGCCGCGAGAACGCGTACGCACGACGCTGCGAACGCGCCATCTCGTCCGGGTTGCCCAGCAGTGATCGCAGAACGTCGCTGAGCCCATGATGGTCGTTGAAGTCGAACAGGTGCCCGCGTCCCTCGGCCAGTAACTCTCTGGCATACCAGTACGGCGAGGAGACGGGGGCGGCACCGGACCCCAGGGCGTAAGCCAGCGTGCCGCTCGTGATCTGGGCCTCGTGAAGGTACGGTGTGATGTAGACATCCGACGCTTGGAGATACCGGCACAGCTCGGGTAGCTCGACGAACTGGTTGCGAAAGATGACGTGGTCGCGAACCCCTAACGACTCGGCTTCGCGTTCCAGCGACTCGCGGTACTCCTCTCCGACGCGCCGCTTGACTTCGGGGTGCGTGACTCCGACCACCAGATAGGCCAGATCGGGGAACCGGGCGACCAGTTTCGGCAGGGCCCGGATCACGACCTCGATCCCCTTGGAGGGGCTGAGCAACCCGAAGGTCAGAAGGACGCGGCGACCCGCCAGGCCGAACTGGCTCTTGCTGACGTCGCGCTCGTCGGCGCGCATGTCCGGGATGCCGTGGGGGATGACCCGGATCCTGTCGCCCGGGACGGCGTAGGCTGTTTCGAGGAGGTCGACCGCGAGACGACTCATGACGACGAGGCTCTCACATCGTTTGGCCATCTCACGCACGATCGCTCGCTGTGACGGCGAGGGTTTGTCGAGGACCGTGTGCAGCGTGGCGATGCTCGGCTTGCGCAATCCGCGAAGAAAGTCGAGGATGAACGCGCCATCCGGTCCGCCGAAGATCCCGTACTCGTGCTGGATCGACACCAGTCGCACGTCGCTGTCGTTGACGATTTTCGCCGCTTGAGTGTAGTCGGCCTGGACCTGTCGCTGGATCCGAAACCGTACTCGCTCGGAGTACTCGGAATCGAAGTCGGCCGCGGTCATCGCCATCACGGTTGCGCCGATGCCCTCGTCCACCGAGATCAGCGCGTCGCTCAGGTCCTGCGTGAACGTGCCGATCCCGCACCGGGACGGCGGGTAGGTACCCACGAAGGCGATCTGGAGTTGATCGTTGCATCTCATGGTCAGATCCCTACGCCGGTCGGAGGCCGGGCTTCGGAGACATGGACAGGTGGGTCAGGGAGTGGCAGGCGCACCGACTTCAATGCTCTCGAAAATGAAGTGGATCCCTCAGATTCTGCAGGGCCCGGTGGTAATAGAGCTTGGTCGGCCGCTTCCCGTTGAACCGGCAGAGCCGCAGGAGCCGGGTCTCGGCCGCAGTGATGTCGCCGCTCAGCCGTTTGTCGTCCAGGAACTCGGCGAACCCAGAAGGTTCGTCGGAGTCGTCGAGCGGACCCGTTTCCAGAAACTCGAAGCGGCGCTGCGGATCGGTGACGAGCTGCCCGTTCAGTCTGATATCGATACGAAGACCATCCAGGTCGATGTCCCAGGACTCGACCAGGGGATCCATGAAAGCGACGCAGTTCTCGCGGGACACATGAAAGATGTCTGTGTCCAGGAACTCGAGGACCATGACGCGCATTTCTTCGTGGGTCCGCCTTCCGACCTGCGCCGCCAAGCGGATCCAGTTCTCGCTGTCCAGTTCCTGACGGGCGATTCGCTGGACGATCTCGAGCAGTTTCTGCGTGATCAAACGCTCGAGGGTCCCGAACGGGTGCCGCTCGAACACCACTCGCACTTCATCGCGCCGCGCAGCGACGCACTTTCCGAGGATCAACTCGCGGAAACCCTGGAACAGCGGTTCGGGGGTCGGGCCGAGCCGCTGCTTGAGTTCCTCGGCTCGCTCGATCCGCGCCAGGCGCCCAAGGGCTCCCGGCTCCAGGCGGAGAAAGGCCTCCATTTTCGGGTAGATGTCCGTCCGGTCCGGGGCCGGCGGGGGCCGCTTGTGGCTGAGGAGCTGGGAGATGTACGAATCCGCCACCTGGGCAGCCTGCGCCAGCTCCTTCTGCGCACAACCCAGCGTCGCCAGGCGTGATCTCACAAGCGTCACGAAATCCAAGGGGTTTTTCCTCCGAGTAACTAATATTAGTGAAATCCAGGCCAATCATCAAGCGGCTTTGGCCACAATTTGACAAATTCTGTGAATTCACGCATACTGGAACGTATCCCGCAAGTGCCGCTCTGATGGCGACGCCCCTGCCGCCAGTCCCGAGGACCATCACCAATGAGCACGCGAACCCGCCCACATCCGTCGCTGATCCTCTTGCTCGCCTTCGCCCTCTGGCCCGGTATTGCCGCGGCTCAGGTCGATGTGGCCAAAGCACCTCCCAACGCTCACATGAAGGACTTTGGAGGAGGATGGGAATGCGATCGAGGATATCGACTGATCGGCGGGGAATGCGCCGAAGTCTCAGTGCCTTCCAACGCCTTTCTGGCGGCGTTCTCCTACGGCCGTGGTTGGGATTGCGATCGAGGTTATCGCGTGGTCGACGACGGCTGCAGCGAGATCGCGGTACCTCCGAATGCCTTCCTGGATTCCCGAGGGCGCGGCTGGGAGTGCGGACGAGGTTACGAGAAATTCAACCAATCGTGCGTAGCCGTCGAGCTGCCCGAGAACGCCCATCTCGAGTCGTCCGGATCTCGCTGGAACTGCGACCGTGGCTACCGGAAACAGGACAAGTCCTGCGTGATGATCGAGGTACCGCAAGACGGATACCTTTCGTCTTCAGGGCGCGACTGGGAGTGCGATCGAGGTTTCGAGAAGGTCACGCAATCGTGCGTGGCCATCAAGCTGCCCGAGAACGCCTATTTCGACTCCTCCGGCGCTCGCTGGAATTGCAACCGAGGCTACCGCAAAAGCGGTGACTCCTGCGTCGTGGTCGAGGTCCCGAACGGCGGATTCCTCTCGGGTCCGGGACGCGACTGGGAATGTGACCGTGGCTACCGGAAGACCGGCGACTCATGCATCGCGGTCGCTGTACCCGCAAACGGCTATCTCGCCTACTCGGGGCGCGCCTGGCGGTGCGATCGGAGTTACGTGAAAGACGGCCCTCTGTGCCTGCCCCTGGAGATACCGACCAACGGAGACATCGGCTCCACAGGAAACGACTGGGTCTGCAAGTCGGGTTATCGACGACTTGGCGATCGCTGTGTCTCGAGAGACGGGTAGACGGGTCGTCGGCCAGCCGACCTCAGCCGGCAGTTCCGGCGTCGGCCGGTCGCCCGTCGGGAACAACCCGCACCGGAAACGGATCGGTCATCGACCCGGCGTACAACGAGCGATGCGGGAACGGAATCTCGATCCCCTCATCGTCGAACCGTCGCTTGATCGTCTCGGTGATCGCATTGCGCATGGCCAGGAAGTTCTCTCGCACGGCCCAGACCGAGAGCTGCAGGTTCAACGACGAATCGCCGTACCCCTGGAAGATGATCAGCGGCACCGGCTCGGCCAGGCACAGCGGGTCCTCGTAGGCCACCTCGAGCAGGATCTCCCGCACCCGACCGATGTCTTCCTTGTACGCCACCCCGATCTGCAGGTCGTACCGTCGAATCGGGAAACGCGTCAGGTTGGTCACCTGGGTCTTGATCATGTTCTCGTTGGGCACCCGCACGAACAGATTGTCGAAGGTACGCAGCTTGACCGACAGCAGGTCGATGGAGAGCACTTCGCCGGTCGTCTCGCCGATGCGAATCACGTCACCGACCGAGAAGGCCCGCTCGCCGAGCAGGAACAGCCCGCTGATCAGGTTCGAGGCCGAGGTCTGCGACGCGAAGCCCAGCGCCACCGACAGGATGCCCGCGGCGCCCAGCAGGGCGCTGAGGCGGAAGTTGAACTGGTGCAGCACCGAGACCACCGTCAACGCGACGATCACATAGAAAACGCCGCGACGGATGAGCATCGCGGACTGGGCATCGGCGTGCTCCCGGGCCACACGGCCGAGGCGGCGGCTGACCACCGTCGCCAGGAGCAGTCCGCCGCCGAGGATCAGGATTCCGCGCAGGATCGACCCCAGCAGCTCGCCGGTCATCAATTCACCGATACTGCTGAACAGATCATTCATCGATTCGACCCTCCGTTCTCAACCGAACAGCCCGGTGAAGACCCGCGACATCAGATGGTCCTCGGCGATCGCGCGCGGTTCGCTCAGCCGCACCGCGCCGGCGATCGGAGGACTGTTGCGGTCGATGTGGACCTGGGCCAGCTCCGCATCTTCCTTGCGTGTCAGGTGCAGCCGCTCGGTCCACAACGCTCCGCCGGGTGAAGCGAAGACCGACAGGTTCGGGATCGGAAGCGAGATGCGCTCGATGGTCAACGTGTCCTCTCCCTGATTGTCGATGACGATCGGCGTGACCGCGCGGTGTGGTCGTAGCGGAAGCTCGTCGACATCCAGCCGCATCGTGGTGCGCGTCGCGTAACACAGGAACCCGCTGCGATTGTCGCCGAACCACGTGTCCGACGAGCGCCAGGTGGGCACCTCGAGCAGCTGTTCCTTCTGCGGTCCGCAGGCCAGTCGGGCCCAGACCGAGGTGCTGACGAACACGGAAATCTTCTGTCGCGACGGGATCGAGAACGTGGACTCAGGCCGGGCGACGACCGCGCGATCGGCGAGCATCGGCCGCAGAACTAGGGTCCCGGGCGTGGTCGCGTAGCCCACGCGATGCTTCTTCGCGTCAGACGGCAACGGCAACCGCTGCAGATCGACCGGGAGATCGAAGTGGCACTCGTCGCGGAACGCGTCGCCGTCCTGCAGGTAGGCGATCTGCCAATCGTGTTCGGTACGACCGACCCACAGCGCCAGGGGTCCGATCTGCCAGTGTCCCCAGGCACCGGCTTCGAACGGGAATTCGCCCCACCAGACGTCCTGAGGGCGCTTCGGAGAGGAGGTCGCGGCTGTTGCCGGGTCGCTTTCGTTCACAGATCCATCTCCCGTTCGGTGTGTGCGAGGCGGATTCTAGGCCAGATCCGCCGTCGGCGCCGGGTATCATCGGGCCTGCGCTGCTCAGCCGCGCGTCACCGAGGCATCGGTCGTCGCGCAAAAAGCCGAGGAAACACGATCATGGCCCTCGAGTCCGGACAGCAACTGCTGCACTGCGCCCAGGATCCGTAAGTGGCATCCGTGAGTACCAGTAGAGTCCGGATTCTCCTCGGGCTGCTCGTGATCGCCATGTTCGCGGCCTGGTCCTTCGGACAGCTGTTCCTCGTCTCCACGCCCACAGCCGGTGGCATCGCCCAGCCGCATCTGACCTTCAAGGAGCACGACCTGGGCGTCTGGAATGTCCAGTTCCACCCGACCCGCGACCTTGTCGCCAGCTCCGGAATCGACTCCACGGTCAGGCTATGGCAACGGACCGACGGAGCCGAAGTGCGTTCGCTGCAACACCCGGACGGCGCTCCGGCAATGGCCTTCAGCCCCGATGGCGAACGAATCGCGACCGGCGGTTACGACGGCCTGATCCGGCTGTGGAACGTTCAGGACGGGCAGCTCGTCGCGACCTCCCCGGCTCACGACGGCACGGTTTGGGGACTGACCTTCAGCCCCGACGGCGAATCCGTGGCCAGTGGCAGCACCCACGGTGCGGTCCGGATCTGGAACCTCTCGAGCGGCGAGACGCGATCGCTGGTCGGTCACAAGGAAGGGGACGTCTGGTCCCTGGCCTTCAGCCCCGACGGCGAGACACTGGTGACTGCAGGGCACGATCACCGGATCAAGATCTGGGATGTGTCGACGGGCGAGGTGATCCGGAGTCTCGACGAGCATTCGGAGGCGATCGTGTCGGTGGCCTACAACGCCGACGGAGCCCTGCTCGCCAGCGGCAGTGACGACAAGACGATCAAGCTGTGGAACACGAGCGACTGGAGCGTCACCCGGACCCTGACCGGCGGTTCGGAGTGCGTCTACGGAGTCACCTTCAGCCCGGACGGCAGCCTGCTGGTCAGCGGGAGCCGGGACAAGAAAGTGCTGGGCGAGATCCTCCAGTACCACTTCGACTACAGGGGCCCGGCGAACGGAGTCACGCTGAGAATCTGGGACGTCGATTCAGGGGAGCTGCTGCAGTCGATGAACGAGCACTCGGACAACGTGAGCAGTGTCGCGTTCAGCCCGGACGGCGAGTTCATCGCCAGCGCAAGTCAGGATGCGACGGTGATCGTGTGGCGCTTGCTCAACGGTTCAGACTCCAGATCGCGACGTTCAACGCCGCCGCGTAGCTGACCCACACCAGATAGGGCAAGAGCAAACCCGCGGCGAGACGACTGAGTCTGCCAAAGGCGAGCATGGTGGCGACGATCGCGGCCCACAGCAGCACGATCTCCAGCGCGGCCCACCCGGGGCTGCGCAGACCGAAGAACAGGAAAGACCAGGCGACATTGAGCACGAGCTGAATCGCGAAGACCGACAGCGCCCTGCGCCGCGGACCACTGGACGATTCCCGCCAGATCAACCAGGCCGCCACGCCCATCATCAGAAACAGCACTGTCCAGACGGGACCGAACAAGGCACTGGGCGGCGTCCACGTGGGCTTCTGAAGCAGCGGGTACCAGTCCCGCACCGATGTCGCGGTGGCGAGTGAGCCGACGACGCCGACGAGCAGGCAGGTCACCGTGGAGACGACCAGGGCGATCGCCGATCGCAGCCGCGACCTCATCGCGCCAGCGGAGTCAGTCCTTGCCATGGCGTTCCAGGTAGCCGGCGACCTTCAGCTTGCGGGCCGTGTTGCGCGAGGTCATGTAACGCACCTTACCGAAGATCGGACGCTCGGGCCCCCACGGTCGATCGTACCGTCCGAGGACCCAGAAGATGCCGCTGTACGAGTTGGGGTTCCGTCCGTCCAGCGCATACTTGTTGTTCAGCTCGATCATCGTCTCGAGGGCGCTCAGCGGGTTGGCCGACCAGTGCAGGATCTTCTTGCCCCAGAGCATCCTCAGGTAGTTGTGGATCGTGCCCTCCCGACGCAGCTGGCGCTGAGCGGCATTCCAGAGGTCGTCGTGGGTCGCCGCGTCCTCGAACTGCGCCAGCGAGTAGACGTGTTCGCGAGGATCCTGGGCGTGGTCCTCCAGCGTTCGAATCGCCCACTCGGGCAACGACTCGAAGCGGTCGTGGTCCGCACGGTGCCGGCACATGTTGTAGCCCAGCTCCCGCCAGGTCACGAGCTGATCCAGGAACGCCTCGGCCGACCGGCCGAGTCCCCACCAGCCCTCCCGGCTACCCGAGGCGCTCTCGCCGAGCTGGTCGATCGTCCAGTCCTCTCGGTCCAGGACGGTCCGGCAGACCTCGTGGCTGGAGAGGTGACCGAAGTGCAGGTAGGGCGAGAGTCCGCTGGTGATCTCGTCGTCGAGGAGGTTACGGTCGTCGGCGTAGCGGTCGATGCGCGCGGCGAATCGTCCCAGGGCCTTCCGTGCGGCGACCGGGCCGCCCGTCGTGCCGGTGGGTCCGACGGCGTGATCGAGCGGTAGGAGCCCCAGCGGATCGGCCGACCCGGCGAGCAGCGACCCTGACGCCACGGGCCAGCGCGCGAGGATCGGAGCGGGGAGTCGGTCCAGCCGCGGTAGCTTCACCCGGGCCAGCGGGTTCGCCTTCGGGAACGCCGCAAGGTGCTCCGGCAGTTCGCGCTGCAGGAACCGGCGGAATGCGTAGGCGGTCGGAAACACTCGATCGGTCGCACTCAGCGGCAACAATCCGTTGGAGTCGACCGCCTCCATTCGGACTTCGGATCGGCGCGCCCCAGCCTCGAGCATGCGGGGCAGCATGAACGCGGGGAAGTCATCGGTGACGATCGAGCAGGCGCGACGGCTGAGCTCGGACAGCAGACCCTTGCCTGCGCCCGGCCGGGGTTCGACATAGGGAAAGTACGAGACGCCCGCCCGCTCGAAACGCTCCGCGTTGTCCTGCATGCCATCGAGCACGAAACGGTGGAACCGCGCGCTGGCCCAGGGGTAGTCGCAGCGCAGCGCCTCGAGTACGACCAGCGGCCGGCCCAGCTTCCGGGCACGATCGATGGCGAGTTGCAGCCCGAAGTTGAATCGTGTCCTGCGGCTGGCGACCATCCAGTACAGCACGAACTTCCCGTCCGTCCGTACCGGCTTGTCGTTCATCGCTCGAATACGGCTGGATGGAATCTCGCTCACGAAACTCACCGGGAGCCGGTGTTCCAGCGGAAGGCCCGGATCGACTCCAGATCGCGAATGAACAGTTCGTCGCCGCGTACGGCCAGGTGGCCCCAGGCCTCACGGTTCGTGACCTCCGTGCGATCGAGCAACTCGAAAGATTCGGGACCCGCTCGCAACAGCAACAACTCACCATCCGCATCGAGGGCGAGAATCTTCCGGCCCTGCCACGCCATGCTCCAGTACTTTCCGAAGCTCCCGGTGCGCCAGCGCTCCTCGCCCGTCGCGAGTTCGAGACAGCTGAGACGGCCGTTCCCCAGGTGCTGGTAGACGAATCCGTCGATCACAACGGGCGACGACATGTAGCCGGACCCGGGGTGCGTCCACTTCTCGGTGACCGTGAACGCGTCGCCGTCCCGGCCGACCTCGAACAGAAAGGAGCCGTTCTTGTACGGGCTGGTGAAGATCCGATCGCCGTCGATGACCGGGGTGAGGATGTTCATCCCACGGAAGTTCGCAACCGGTTGGGACCACAGCTCCCGTCCATCATCGAGCGCGACCCCGTGAAGGCCGCTCCGCGTCAGCACCACCAGTTGCCGGACTCCCGCCAGGGTAGCGATGACCGGAGAAGAGAACGCCCCCGACTCCTGCATCTTCGAAGAACTGACGATGGATCGCCAGACCGTCTCCCCCGTCGCCGCGTTGACCTTGACGATCGAATTCGCCGCCTGCACAAAGAGCGCATCGCCGTCCAGCAACGGAGAGGATGCGAAGCCGAAATCGGGAACCTTCGCGTCGAAGACCTCGGGGAAGTTGATCGTCCAGCGGATCTCGCCGCTGTCGCCGGCGAGGGCGACGAGCTTCTCCTCCATGTCGCCGACGTAGAGCGTTTCACCGTCCCATGCAGGCGTCGCGCGGACCCAGTCTCCGTTGGCCGATGCAAAGAACGGTACGCTTCCGCGTCCGCCCCAGGTCGTCTTCCAGACCTCCGATCCGTCTTCGCGGCGCAGAGCACGGGTGGCAACGGTCTTCTTGTCGACGGTCTCGACGACGAACACCAGCTCCTCGGTGACGAGAGGGCCCGGGTAACCTTTGCCGAGCTCCACCGACCACAGCGGCTCCAGCCCCTCCAGCGAGGCCGGCCATGCCGCACCCGGCACCTGGCCCGTGCGTTGCGGGCCACGCCACTGGTTCCAGTCGACGGCCGCCGGGGGAGCCCCGTGCGCTGTACCGCAAAGCAACGCGATGACCAGGGCGAGAAGCCTCATCACCCGGCCCTCGCCAGCAGGAGCTCTTCGGTCTTCACCGTCCGGTGCGCGAAGATCTTCTCGACATCGTTTGCCACGTAGCGTCCCCCGACCTGCTGGCCCAGCCAGCCCAGCGGTAGACGGTAGACCACACGGTCCCGGATCAGCGTTCCGCCGCCGACGTCGTAGAAGCTGTGGGTGTGATGCCACTTCGCGTAGGGGCCCTTGAGCTGGACGTCGACGAAGCGCTCGTTCGGTCGCCACTCGTCGATCCTCGAACGCCAGGTCACGGGAACACCATGGATGCGTAGCCGGTAGCTCAGCTCGGTCCCCTCCTCGATCCTGTCCGTCGACTGTCCGACGACACAGAAACCGAGCCACGGCGGGGTGATCGCTTCGAGGTTTCGCGGCTCGGAGAAGAAGGCGAAGACCGTCTCGCGGGGCAAGGGAACTAGCTGCTCGGAACTGAATACCTGGTCCTGCATCGTCTACATCCTCTTCGGTTGCATCCTGGAGATCCGATTCAGTAGAGGATTCGCCGTGGGCCCCGGAATGGATTCACCCGAGGCACTGGAATTCGGGATGGGCCCCTTTTCAGGGGAGTTGACGCCGGAGAATCCGCTCTTTGAGGGATTCCGGCATCGTTTCGGAGCTGCCGGCGGTGGCGTCGTAGGCCAGGTCGACCGCCGCGGCGGCAAGGTCGAGGTCGTCCGCGCCGAACTCTCGCTGCTCCGGGAGGGCCCGTTCCAGCTCCAGAGATTCAACGTCCGACAGCCCCTCGGTCGCACGGGAAGTCAGCAGGTCCAGCAGTCGGTCCGTGGAGAGCATTTCAACGCCCTCCACGGGATCGGGCATCGGCCACCTGCATCGCCTCGCGGACCTTCAACAGGCCGCGACGCAGGTGTGTCTTGACGGTGCCCAGCGGTATCCGGAGCGCGTCCGCGATGCCCTGGTGAGTGTGCCCCTCGTAGACGGCGAGCTTGATGACTCGTTGCTGTTCGGGCTTGAGGGTGCCGATCAACCGGCGAGCCCGATCCGCATCGTCCTGGAGTGCGATGTCCGTCTGCTGGTCGGGTTGCTCGAAGTCGGCCGCGGCGGTCAGCTCCTCCATCTCGGGCTGGCGCTTGGTCTTTCGCACGCGATCGATCAATCGCCGTCGGGCCAGCATCGCGACGAAGGTGGTCTCCGACGCCTTGCTGCTGTCGTACCGGGCGGCACTCGACCAGAGATCGATGAAGATCTCCTGCACGGCGTCCTCGGCGTCGGACTGGCTGCTGGTGAACCGTCGAGCCAGCGACCAGACGAGGTTGCCGAACTGGTCGAGACAGGCTTGGACGGCGTCCTGATCGCCGGCGGCAACCCGGGCCAGCAGTGGCGCCGGCTCGCTCACTTCCGCGTCAGTCGATCGGCGAGGGCCTCGGCGTCCTCGACCCTCGCCGCATAGCCGTCGGCGCCGATCTTGCGCCAGAGATCGGGTGCGTTCTCGAACGCAGGCCCGCCCACGATGATCTTGACGTCTTGTCCGTCGAGACCGCGGATCGCCTGGATCGCACGCTGCACCGCCGGCAGATGGGGGTCGAGCGTGGCCGCCAGCACGACGACGTCGGCATCGAACCGCTGCACACTCCTGGCGAGCTCCTCATCCGGTACGTCGGATCCGAGATTGACCGTGCGCCACCCTGCCATCTCGAAGAAGTCCGAGACGACGCGGATGCCGATGTCGTGGACGTTGCCGGCGACACACCCCAGCAGGGCGGTCCGGTCCTTGCTCGCCTCGGGTCGCCCGCGTTCGCGCAGCAGCGCCATCGCGGTCTGCGTCGTGGTCGTGATCAGGTGTTCCTCGGCGATGTGCAGGTCGCCGGCGTGCCACATGCGCCCGACTTCTCGATGGGCCGGCAACAGCACCTTCAGGTACGCGTCTCGAACCGCTGCACCGTCGTCGACCTCCCGGAGCAGCTCCTCGATCGCCTCCCGGGGCTTCCCGCTGAGGATCGTCTCGAGGTACGACAGGGCGCGTTTTCCCGGACCGTTCGTGTCGCGACTGTCGGCCTGTCCGTCCGGTTCGTTGGCAACCGCCGCGAGGGCGCCATCGACGGTCGCGACGACGCTGTCGGCCGAGCCCTCGGGGAGTCGCTCCCGCAGGATGTCCCGGAGCGCCCCGAGCGCGGCCTGCAGGTCTTCTATCGAAGCCTGGCGCGCGACGAACGCATCCCGGGTCCAGCGCATGCGCGCTTCGAACAGTTTCGGTTCGCCGGCGGCCATCGCGGCCGCGAGGTCGAGCAACCACAGCTGGAACTGGCTCTTCCAGGCCGAGAAGCCATCCGGTTCGTAGAGCTTGGCGATCCCGGGGCGACGCTCGAGCAGCAGGCTCGTCGTCAGTCCCGCAAAACCGGCCGCACTCGTTTCCAGAACCTGCGAGACGAACTTCCCGTTGGTATTCATCGGCGGGTGGACCTCCCAGGTACTTCCAGAACCCGGCTCTCTTGACGCGCCATCGTACCAAAAACGATGCCCGTTCCACCCGGGGAGGAGAGCGGAACGGGCATCACGCAGGACCTCGTGGTCTAGCGACGATTGGCTGCGACGACCGTCGGGCCGTCGACTGCGTTCGCCGACCGGAGCTGCTCGGGCATGATCACCGTATCGATCACATGGATCACGCCGTTCGAGGCGTTGACATCGACGGCCACGATCCTGGCCTCATCGACCATCAGCGCGCCCTTCTTCTTCGACACACGGATCTCGCTCCCCTCGAGGGTCCCGACCCGACCGGGCTTCACGTCTCCACTGAGCACCTTACCGGGGACGACGTGGTAGGTCAGGATCGCGACCAGCTTGCCCTTGTTCTCCGGAAGAAGCAGCATCTCGACCGTTCCCTCGGGAAGCTTGGCGAACGCCTCGTCGGAGGGTGCGAAGACCGTGAAGGGTCCGTCTCCCTTGAGTGCTTCGACCAGATCGGCAGCCTTCACCGCGGCAACCAGCGTGTTGAATGTCCCGGCTTCGACGGCCGTGTCGACGATGTCGTTCTGCGCCGCGCGTCCGGCCGAGGTCAGGCTCACCGACGATGCGACGACCAGGGCCAGCATGCCGATACCAAGAAGCTTCCACAGGCTCTTTCTCTCTCTCATCTGCGTTCCTCCGAATCCTGAAACGTTGGTTGATCGTTGAATCCCACTATCGGGTTCGACAGGGGTTTCGACGGAGGAGGGCAGGTGGATTCAAAAAAAATTCAGGATCGGTCGCGGGGCTCATCGACGTAGGCTTCGATCCGTGCGATCTCGAGGCAAAACGGCCCCTGCTGTCGATCCGAGATCATCAGCCCCAGGGAGGTCACGCGCGACAGGGCGAGCGGTGGCGCCTGCCGGATGACACGGCCGCGGCGGGTCGGCAGAAACTCATCGAACGGGATCCGTCGCGTCTGCCACTGTTGGTCGAGCGTCTCGAAGACCGCCCGGTAGAGCAGGTCGTCGGTGTCGACGTCCGTCTTCAGGTTGATCTTGTAGCGGCGCCCGTCTCCGCGGATCCGGAGCTCGAGGCCGGAGCACCCGTCGAGCTCGAGTTTCGCCGGCCGGGACCGGACCGACGCGAAGCCTCCGCTGTTCTCCAGCGATACGGAGCCGATGAATCGGGCGCTGCCGCCACCGGTGGCCTCCAGGCGCCCGGTGGATACTCCACCCATCACGGCGTCGTTGACCGGGAGCCAGGCGTCGATCGTCCGCTGGACGCTGAAGTCGAAGAGCAACATCGCCTACGAGCCTACGTGATTCCGCCGGGCGCGGCGACTGGATACCCGCCTCCACCCACGCTACCCTTTTGGATCGTGATGAAACGAACCGCTAGAGCAACCCTCCTCCTCGCCCTGCTCCTGACAACCTCCACCCTCGCCTGCCAGCAATCCTCCGGCTCGACCCACAACGGACAACCGATCGTCAACCAGGGGTCGATCGCCGATATCGCCTGTGGCCCCTGCGCGATGTTCAACTGGATGTCCCAGGGCGGCGAACAGCTCAACGGCGTTCTGACGACGTTCGCCGAGGAGAAGACGCCCGAACAAACCGTCCGGCAGATCATCGACACCTACGGAACGCGCACCTCGGTCACGAACCCGTCGGTCGCCCGCTACGGGCCGCACAACGGCGGTGTCGGTTCGGTGAACCTGATGGTGATGGCCCGGGAGCTACTGGGCGACCACCTGGAGTCACCGCCGACGCTTCGCGGCGAGTACCTGCAGCAGAGGGACGGCGAGTCGAACCGGGAGCACCTCGAGCGCATCGTCGGCTGGTTCTCGGAGTCGATCGACTCCGGCATTCCCGTGCTGTTCTACCTGCGCGGCTACAAGCGAACCTCCGGCCACAGCCGCCAGCCGCCGATGACCTTCGGCCACCACGTCGTGATCCTGTCCCTCGACGGGGCCCTCGAAGATGTCGAAGGCAAGGCGTCACGGATCGGCTTCACCTTTGCCGACTCCTCGTCGGGGCGTGTCGATCAGGGGGTGCTGCAGGTCGCCGACCAGGTGTTCACGGCACCGACCTTCACCTATCGATTCGAGGGGGAGCGGGCGTTGACGACCGAGAGGATCCGATCCGGGCGACCGCTGCTGGAGGTGCGCATCCCCTCCTACGAGTCGGCCTACCCTCCCGGGACCGACATCATCACCGCTCACTTCGCGACGTTTGCCGACCGGGATTGACACCGATCGCACCGCGGGAGCCAAGGCGAGGAGCCTCGCCCCTGGCCGAGTCGTTCTCCTTCTGGCATAGAATACGCCCGTGCACGACGTAGCCCTCGACCTGCTGATCCTGCTCGCCGGCATCTGGCTCGTCGCAGTGACCCTGCGTCCCCTCGGCCTGCCGACGGTGATGGGCGAGCTGATCGTCGGCGTGCTGCTCGGCCCGGCGGTGTTCGGGTTGATCGAGCCCTCGGAAGCGATCACGCTGCTGGCCGAGATCGGCATCTTCTTCATGATGTTCCACGCCGGGGTCGAGACCCAGCCGCTGGAGTTCTTCCACGCCCTCAAGCGATCGCTCGGCGTGGCGATCGTCGGCGCGATCGTCCCCTTCGGCGTCAGCTTCGCCGTGGCCACGGCGTTCGGCCTGGACCGTGTCGGGGCGACCTTCGTCGGGCTGACGATGACCGCCACCGCGGTGGTGATCACCCTCAAGAGCCTCAAGGACCTGGGACTGGCCAACACACGGCTGGCCCGGGTGATCATCGCCAGCTGCGTGATCGACGACCTGCTGACCCTGGTCTTCTTCGGGCTGATCGTCGGCGTGCTGTCCGGCGGTACGTTCGAGCCGATGAACATCGCGGTCACCGTGGTCAAGGTGGCGGTGTTCTTCGGCGTCGCCGCGCTGATCGGGCGCTACGTCTATCCGCGCCTGACGCTACCGTTCCGCTCCGAGGGCGGCAAAGGCTTCACCTTCATCCTGCTTGCCGCCGTCGCGATGGGGCTGTTCGCCGAGGCGATCGGGCTGCACATGATCCTCGGCGCCTACCTGGCCGGGCTGTTCTTCGAGGTCAAGGTCGCACACCCGAACCTGGTGAGGGTGGTGATGGACCGCTCCTACGGGATCGCCTATTCCTTCCTGGGGCCGATCTTCTTCATCTCCCTCGGCTTCTCGATCACCTTCGACATCAGCGCCCAGGACGTTGCGTTCCTGGCGCTGTTGACCGGAACGGTGATCGTCGGCCAGGTCGTCAGCGCGGGTGGCATGGCGATGCAGATGGGACTGCCGGCGCGCGAGGCGCTGACCGTCGGCGTCGGCATGTGCGGCCGTGCCGAGCTGGCCTTCATCCTGGCCTCCCTGGCGCTGGCCAACGGCGCCATCGGCCAGCCTGTCTTCTCGGTGCTGATCTTCACCGCGTTCGTGCTGAACCTGTTCACGCCGCTGGCGCTCAAGGGCTGCGCCGTGATGCTGGAAGGCACGGCCACCCGGCAAGACGGCGCCACCCGTGGTGTCCTGCAGGTCGACAAGTTCTCGACGACCTTCTCCGCCGAGGACTATGAGGGGCTGCTGCCCCACGCGCTCCCCGATCTCGACGACGGAGTGGTGATCTACGGCTACGGGCCGGAGGTCGAGTCGCTGATGGCCGAACTGGAGCATCGCGGTCTGCCGACGATCGTCATCGAGGAGGACGAACAGGTGGCGCGGCGCCTCCACGCCGCCGGCCAGCGCGTCGTCTGGGCCACCCTGGCCGAGAAGGCGCTCGACCTCAAGCCGCTGGCAGGAGCCCGGGTCATCGTGGCCAACGGCGCCGATGACGACAACGCGGTGCTCACCCTCGAGGCCCGGGAGCAGGGCTTCACGGGACCGATCGTCGCGCTGGTGCGGGATCCCAAGCGACAGACGCCGATCGCCCTCGCCGGAGCCACGGCAACGTTCACGCCGTCGCGGGTCCTGGCGGCGGCGATCGCCGCCCGGGCCAGCACCCGGATCCGCCCGCGGCTCGAGGGGGTGCAACCGCTGGGCGACCTGCTCGAGGTGGCCGAGCTGCGGCTGCATGACGCCAGCCCGCTGGCTCATCGGACGCTCGCCGAGACGGCGATTCGCACGAAGGTCGGCGCCAACATCGTCGGCCAGTGGGTCGATGACGAGCTGCACTCCCCACCCGGCCCCAAGGAGAAGCTGCAGCCGGGGACGATCCTGGTCGCGGTGGGCAGTCCCGACAGCATCCGTGGGCTGCGGGAGATGGCGCGGCCGATCACCCAGGAGGGCCACCTGATCGTGGTCGGGCTCGGCGATATCGGCCGGCCGCTCGTCAAGTACCTGAGGGAGGCGGGAGAAGAGGTGCGCGTGGTCGACCGGGACGACAAGCCGGGGGTCGACGTCGTCGGCGACGTGCTCGACGAGGCGACCCTCGAGCGCGCCTCGTTCGCCGACGCCCGGGCGGTGATGCTGGTGCTCGGCAGCGACTCCACCACCCACATCGCGGCCACCTTCGTCCGGGACTACGCGCCGGACCTACCGATCATCGCCGGCGTGAAGCTGCGCGAGAACGTCGGCCGGATCCAGAACGCCGGTGTCGACTTCGCGATCTCGCTCAGCCAGGTAGCGGGGCAACTCCTCGCACACCACGTGCTCGGCGAGACCGTTTCGCTGCAACTCAAGATCAAGGTGGTCAAGGCGCGCTCGGGTCCGCTCGAAGGGAAGAACCCGCTGGCGGCCAGGATCCGTGAGCGCACCGGCTGCACGGTGGTCGCCGTGGAGCGTGGCAACGAGCTCGTGATGGACTTCCCGCCGGCGTTCGCCCTCGGCCCCGAAGACGCCCTGTTCCTCTGCGGAACGAGCAAGGCCGTCGATCGTTACTACGACACCTATCCCACGTCGCGTCTGTAGACGCGCGGGCGGCGTTTCTCCGACCGTTCCGGGCTGAACTTTGGTGGCGTTGCCCGGCCATGATAGCCTTGTCGATGCGCGAAAAGGAGGATCGCTTGAGTGATTCGATCTGGCACTTCGAGTCCGGGGACGGACCGATCGTCGCCGTGGCCGTCCATGACGGTCACGCCGTTCGCGACGAGGTGGCCGACCTGCTCGCCCTCACGCCGGAGCAGCGCCGGCGCGAGGAGGATCCCTACACCGGGGAATGGGCCTCCGCCGTGGCGCCGACACACCTGCTGTCCAGACGCTCCCGCTTCCAGATCGATCTCAACCGGCCGCGAGACGAGGCGTTCTACCGCGTGCCCGCAGACGCGTGGGGCCTCGAGGTCTGGAAGAAGCCGCCGCCCGACGAGCTGGTGCAGCGATCCCTCGAAGAGCACGACGCCTTCTACGCCTTCCTCGGCGAGCGGCTGAAAGAGGTCGAGCGCAAGCACGGCAAGTTCGTCGTGCTCGACCTGCACACCTACAACCACCGTCGCGAAGGCCCCGACGGCCCCCTCGCCGACCCCGAAGGGAATCCCCAGGTCAACCTGGGCACCGCAAGCGCTGACCGTAAGCTCTGGGGCGGACTGATCGACCGGTTCGTCTCCGACCTGAGTTCGTACGACTTCCCCGGCGGCCGACTCGACGTCCGCGAGAACGTGAAGTTCAAGGGGCGGGCGATCCCATGGTTCGTCCACGGGAACTTCCCGAAGAGCGGCTGCGCCCTGGCGGTGGAGTTCAAGAAGTTCTTCATGGACGAGTGGAGCGGCGAACTGGATCGCAAGATGCACACGCAGATCACGGCGGCGCTCAAGCACACGATTCCCGGGCTGCTCGAGACGCTACAGGCGCGATGAAGCTGGACCGGCGTCCCCCCCGCCCGGCGGCTCAACGGGCTTCTCACCCTCGTCGCGTCCGGCGGGATGACGAGCCACGCCGCGGCAAGACCGCCGATCCGGAGCACGGTATGGCCAAGAAACGCGAAGCCCCGAGCTTTCCGACGCTGATCGAGGCGGTCCGCCGCCGCCTCGCGGAGAACAAGCCGGTGCGCCGCAGTCTTCCGGGCTTCGGGCGTTTGCATATCGACCGTCAGTTGCCCTTCCTTTATGTATACCGGCAGCCGGAAGGGCGGGAAGACCTCGGCACGGAACGGCTGATGATGGGTGAGGCGGCGTACCTCGTCGCGTCGGCTTCCACGAAACAGCACAAGATGATCTCGACGCTGGTTCGCACGGTGGCCGAGACGATCGTCGCCGAGTTCGGTGCGTTCCTGATCATCGAGATCTGGGCCACGCCCGAGTCGGGTCGCGCCACCGATCCCTCACGCCCGAAACATCTGCCGACATTCACCGTCCACGCCCCCACACACGGCCTGGCCGACGTGATCGAGACCCTCCACGCACGGCTGGATCGGATCCGCATCCTCAAGGGCGAGGTGGTCGTGGACGTCGACCGCAGCGGCAAGGGCCACCCCCCGGAGATGCGGCCGCTGTTACGAAAATCCGAGGCGCAGGAGCTGAACTGCTCGATCGTCGGCTTGGCGGTTCCTCCTGTATTCCGCAGCGCCGCGACCAACAAGACGTTCCCGCTGCTGTTTCGCGGGCTGCGCCACAGTCTCGGGCTGGCCCTGCGCCGGACCGTATTCGATTTTGCACGTTCCCAGACGACGCATCGTCCGCGCCACTTTCACTCGCTGGGCCGGCAGGCCGTGGTCAAGGCCGTCTGGGATATCGATCGCAAGCTGGCCGAGGTGAGCAACGGTTTCGACTACCTGCTCGAGCTGACACCGGTCAACGTCGATGACGGTTTCAAGCGCTGCCGCCGCGATCGGTTCGAGAGCATGCCGGAGTTCCACTACCGGCCGTCTCGTGTCGAACCCGAATTGATGATGCGGAAGCTCTACAACATCCCCGTCGAGCGCGTCGAGGATCCCGCGCTGCAGCGGCTGTTCCTGGAAAAGCAGGAAGAGCTCGCGCTGAAGATTGCGATGCTCCGCGACCGCGATACGCCGAAGTTCCTGTACCAGAGTCTGCAGTTGTTCGGCGGTGCGAAGGACGACCTGCTCGAGCTGGCCACCGGCCTGCTCGACCGACTGACCCCGGAGCGTCCGCGAAGCTCCAAGGAGGCGGTGGTCGACGCCGACACCTTCGCCAAGCGGGTGCGGGAGGAGTTCGAGTACTACCGTCGGGAGTGTCCCGAGTTCTCGGCCACGACGAAGGTCACCGGGGATGTCGCGGGGCTGATCGTCTCCCGGGGGCGGCTGTTGATCAACAAGTCGCTCGCCCTCTCCCCGGCTCGGGTCGAACCGCTGCTGGCCCACGAGGTCGGCACGCACCTGGTGACCTACTACAACGGCCGGCTGCAGCCGTTCCAGCAGCTCTACTCGGGTCTCGCAGGTTACGAAGAGCTGCAGGAAGGACTGGCGGTGCTGGCCGAGTACCTGGTCGGAGGCCTGACCCGCTCGCGGATGCGGCAACTCGCTGCGCGGGTCGTCGCCGTCCGACACCTGACCGAGGGGGCGTCGTTCGTCGAGACGTTCCGGGTCCTCGAGCGGACCTACGGCTTCTCCCAGCAGGTGGCCTACTCGATCACGATGCGCGTCTACCGTGGCGGCGGGTTGACCAAGGACGTGATCTACCTGCGCGGACTCCGCGCGATCCTGCGCTACGTGAGCAAGGGTGGCAATCTGGAGCCGCTGCTGGTGGGCAAGATCGCCGAAGAGCACATCCCGATCGTCCGCGAATTGCAGTATCGCCGGGTCCTCAAGCCGGCTCCGATCCGCCCGCGATACCTGCAGGGCGAAGAGCCGCTGAGCAAGCTGGAACGGCTGCGAAACCGGAAGGTCTCCGTGCCCGCCCTGGCCGGCCTGACGCGGCCGGCGAAGACGGCGCGGGCATGAGAATCGGCATCGTCGTCAACGTGATGGACAGCGAGGAGGCGGGGGCAACCTCGTACCGGCTCGGCGCCGAGGCGGTCAATCGCGGTCACGAGGTCTGGGTCATGAGTTCGGGAGGCTTCGCCTACGAGCCGGACAACCGGGTCGGTGGCCGGGCCCGCAGCGTGGTCCCGGGAACCTATGACGCGAAGGCGTTCCTCAAGGCGCTGCGCCGCGGCCGGGCGACCGAACGCTGGATCACCCTCGACGAGCTCGACGTGCTGTTCCTGCGCAACAACCCGTCGGCCCAGAGCGCCTGGGCTCAGACGGCGGGGATCCACTTCGGCAGGCTCGCCACCCGTCGCGGTGTCCTCGTGCTCAACGATCCCGACGGACTGTCGCGGGCGATGAACAAGCTCTACCTGCAGACCTTTCCCGAGTCGGTCCGTCCGCGTACGCTGGTGGTGCGGGATCCGGAGCGGATCAAGGAGTACCTGCAGGAGATGGGCCGGCTGATCCTCAAACCGCTGCAAGGGTCCGGCGGCAAGGGCGTGTTCATCGTCAAGCGCGACGCGATGGAGAACGTCGACGAGGTGGTCAAGGCGGTGACCCGCGACGGGTACGTGATGGCTCAGGAGTACCTGCCGGCCGCGGCGGAGGGCGACACGAGGTTGTTCCTGATGAACGGGGTTCCGCTGCAGCACGAGGGCAAGTACGCGGCGTTCCGGCGCGTGGGCTCGGGGGACGACCTGCGGAGCAACATCCACGCCGGCGGGAAGCTGCGCCGCGCCGAGGTCGATGACGCCATGCTGCAACTGGCCGAAAAGGTCCGGCCGCAGCTCGTCGAGGACGGGATGTTCCTCGTCGGGCTGGACATCGTGGGTGACAAACTGATCGAGATCAACGTCTTCTCTCCGGGTGGGCTGGGAAGTGCGCAGATGTTCGAGAAGGTGAACTTCAACGAGAAGGTCATCGAGTCGCTGGAACGCAAGATCGAGCACATCAAGCTCGGTGGCGACGGCTTCAGCAACGTCGCGATGGCGACGCTATGAGTCGCACCGTGTCCGTACCATGAGGCGGCGCGCCGGGAAAAAGAGACCACCCAGAAGGAGTTAGCATGCGTATCGGATTCATCGTCAACGACATCAAGAGCGAGGAGGCGGGTTTCACCACCATGCGCCTGGCCACCGAGGCGGTCAATCGTGGGCACACCGTCTGGATCATCGGCGTGGGCGATCTGGCCTACGACCCGGACGAACGGGTCCATGCCCGTGCCACGTCGGTGCCCACGAAGAAATACAAGACCTCTGCGTTGTTCCTGGCCGCGTTGCACGGCAAGGCCGCGACCCGCGAGCGCATCGTCGTCGACGATCTCGACGTCCTGATGTTGCGCAACGTGCCCTCCGACGACTTCATCAAGCGTCCCTGGGCCGCGACGATCGCCGCCGAGTTCGGTCGTGTGGCGATGCGGCACGGCGTGATCGTCGTCAACGACCCGAACGGTCTGGCCAAGGCGTCGAGCAAGATGTACTTCCAGCTGTTCCCCGAGGAAGTCCGGCCGCGCACGATCATCACGCGCGATAACAACGAGATCAAGCAGTTCGCCAAGGAGCAGGGGGGCAACATCGTCCTCAAGCCCCTGCAGGGCTCCGGCGGCGCCAGCGTGTTCCTCGTGCGTCCCGACGACGTCCCCAACCTGAACCAGATGATCGACGCCGTCAGCCGCGACGGATTCGTCATCGCCCAGGAGTACCTCCCCGCGGCCGCCGACGGCGACATGCGGCTGTTCGTGATGAACGGTCGACCGTTCCGTGTTGCCGGCAAGTACGCCGCCTTCCGTCGCGTCCGTGGCGGTGGCGACATGCGCAGCAACATCCACGCCGGTGGCAAGCTGGCCGAGGCGAAGGTGACCGAGAAGGACCTGCGCATCGCCGAGATCGTCCGCCCCAAGCTGGTGCAGGACGGCATGTTCCTCGTCGGCCTCGACATCGTCGGCGACAAGCTGATGGAGATCAACGTCTTCAGCCCCGGCGGCCTGGGAAGCGCCCAGAAGTTCACCAAGGTCAACTTCAGCCGCTACGTCATCAACGCCCTGGAGCGCAAGGCCGACTACATGTCGTTCTACGGCCGCAACTTCGACAACGTCGACATGTGCACGCTGTGAAGTCGATGCAGATCGCTTTCATCGTCAACGACGTCAAGACCGAGATGGGCAAGTTCACGACGAGCCGCCTCGGCCAGGCCGCCGTCAACCGCGGGCACAAGGTCTGGGTCATCGGTCTGGGAGACCTGGCCTATGACGCCGACGGCAAGATCCGCGCACGGGGGACGTCGGTCCCGCGCTCCAAGTACAGCAGCTCCGAGAGCTACACCGCGGACCTGCAGGGCAAGTCGGCGATCAAGGAACGCATCACCGTCGACGATCTCGATGCGTTGATGCTGCGCAACGTCCCGTCCGACGACGCGATCGCCCGGCCCTGGGCGGCGACGGTCGGCGCGGAGTTCGGGCGGCTGGCCCGGCGGGCCGGAGTGGTCGTGCTGAGCGATCCGAACGGGCTGGCCAAGGCGGCGAGCAAGATGTACTTCCAGCTGTTCCCCGACCTCGTCCGGCCGCGCACGCTGATCACCCGCGACCGGGACGAGATCAAGGCCTTCGCCCGCGACGAGGGCAAGATCGTGATCAAGCCGCTCCAGGGCTCGGGTGGCGCCAGCGTCTTTCTCGTGCGCGAGAACGACATCCCCAATCTGAACCAGATGATCGACGCGGTCAGCCGCGACGGTTACGTGATCGCCCAGGAGTACCTGCCGGAGGCGGAGCACGGCGACATGCGGCTGTTCGTGATGAACGGCCGGCCGCTGCAGATCGGCAGGAGGTACGCGGCGTTCCGTCGCGTGCGCAGCGGCGGCGACATGCGCAGCAACATCCACGCCGGCGGCAAGCTGGCGGCGGCGGAGATCGGCGACACGGATCTGCACATCGCCGAGATCGTGCGCCCCAAGCTGGTGCAGGACGGCATGTTCCTGGTCGGGCTGGACATCGTCGGCGACAAGCTGATGGAGATCAACGTCTTCAGCCCCGGCGGTCTCGGCAGCGCCCAGGAGTTCGAAAAGGTGAACTTTTCGTCGCACGTGATCCTTGCGATCGAGCGCAAGGTGCAGTACATGCAGTTCTACGGCCGCAACTTCGACAACGTGGACAACGCTCCCCATAAGACGGTTTACACTACCAGGGGGGGGCAGATCGCCCTGCCCTTCATTCTCAGAACGCGCTGCTGCCGGCGGCGGCGGCCGCCGCCGCCCGCCCCCGCCGGCCCGCCTTCCTGCGTCCTCCGGCCAAGGACCGCTGCCTGAAGCACTTCCACGGCTACCGGGTGAACATCGAGAAGACCGACAAGCGTACCTGGGGGAAACTCGAGGTGTACTCGGCGGGGCTGGAGTTGATCTACGACCATCCCCATGACGACGCCGACGGGCATCAGGCGTCCCCCCCCCCTTCCCACCCCCCGTCCCCCCCCCAAGCGACCCCCCCGCGCGCCCACCCCGTCGGTGGAACGTGCTGAGCATGTTTCGCGACGCCTGCATCGAGGCGATGGGGGCGGTCGTGTCACAGATGAAGAAGGGCACCGGAAGCCCCGTGATGACACAGCAGGGGGCGCGGATCGAGGGCGCAGGGAAGACACTGATCCAGGAAGTCGTCAACCACGCCTATGAGCCGATCCTCGAACGCCAGATCGGCAAGCGTGTCGTCGTCGAGTATCGCAAGGACGAGCGCATCGAGATCGTCGGCGTGTTGCGGGAATACAGCGATCGCTACCTGGAACTGCTCGATGTCACGTTGCCCCGAGAAGCAGCCGATCACGGGAAAGAGATGGATCTGATCCTGCCTCGCCGCATTTCGGTGGTGCGTCACCGAGCGCAGGCGCTGTAAGGTATTGCGATGATTCGTTCCTTGCTGTTCGATCCCGCCGACAACAAGCTGCTCGAGGGCGGCGCCGAGCTGATCGACCGGTGGAAGAGCACGCCTTCGAGCACGATCTGGGTCATTCTCGAGGGCGAGTCCCGCGAGGCCGAGCGTGAGCTGCTGTCGCAGAGCTTCGGCATTCACCCGCTGGCCATCTCCGACGCCCTGAGAGAACGCCACCCACCGAAGATCGAACCCTTCGAACACAACACGTTCATCCTGCTCAAGGGGCTCGATGCCCAGTCGACGTCGCTGGACTTCGGCACGATCCAGCTGTCCCTGTTTCTCGGCCAGCGGTTTCTGGTGACCCGCAGCGCGGAACACTCCGTCAGCACCAGCACCGTGGCCGACCTGCTGGCCGCGGGGGAGCTACCGCCCGACATCTCCCGGGCGGGCCTCGCCCTGCGTATCTGCCGGACCGTCGCCGATCGCTTCCTGCCGTTGCTGTTCTCGGTCGAGGCGCGACTCGAGGAGATGGAAGCCGAGATGCTACGGAAGCCGAGCGACGACCTGCTCGCCGAGCTGGTGCGGCAGAAGAGCGACCTCAAGCAGATGCTGCGCATCCTCCAGTACCACACCCAGGTCTTCGCCTCGGCGCGGGCGCACACGCCGCAGGAGTTGCAGGGTCACGCCCACGAGTTGAACGACGTGCAGGAGCAGCTCGATCGTCACCTGAGCCTGGCCCGGTTGTACTACGAGCTCACCGACGACCTGATGGACGGCTACCTGTCGCTGTCGGCGCACCGGCTGAACCAGATCATGCAGACGCTGACGATCGTCACCGTGATCTTCGTGCCGATCACGTTCATGGCCGGGATCTACGGCATGAACTTCGAGCACATGCCCGAGCTGTCCCATCGGCCGGCGTACTTCATCCTGCTCGGCGCGATGCTGGCGGTCGTCTCGACGATCCTGCTGGTGTTCTACTTCCGCGGCTGGCTGGGCGGGCGAAACCGCCGCGGTTGACCGAGGTCCGCTGCGCGTGGGCGCGCCGGCTCATCGACATCAAGACGCGGTGGCGAGTTGTTCGCCGAGCAGCTCCAGGAACCTCCGGCACAGGACCGACACCGAACGATCCGTCCGCCGGACGATCGCGATCTCCCGCTCCGGTCGAGCCTGCAGCGGCCGGTAGACCCGCAGCGGACTCGTATCGTCTCGCGCGGCCATCTCCGGCACGATCGAAACCCCCAGCCCCAGTCCGACCAGGGAGAGCACCGTCGGCAACTGGGTGCTGCGGCAGACGATCCTCCGCCGCCAGCGCGCGTTGTTGCAGAAGTCGGCGATCTGCTGCCCCAGGCAGTGCACCTCGTGCAGCACGACGGCGGGCTCCTCGATCAGGTCCTTCACCTGTAGCCGCTCGGGAAGCGGCGACCCGGCCGGGGCGACGACGAGCAGCGGCTCCCGCCCGATCACCTGGACGTGCAGCGCTGGATGCTCCACCGGCGTACTCATCACCGCCGCGTCCAGCTCGTGATCGACCACCGACTCGATCAAGCGCTCGGTCAGATCCTCGCGCACCGTCAGCTCGCATTCCGGGTAGTCGCCGAGGAATCGCGATAGCACCGGCGGCATCAGGTAGGGGGCGATCGTCGGAATGGCGCCGACCGACAACGGGCCGCGCCCGGCGTCGACGTCCTCCTGGATCCCGGCCTTCGTCTCCCGGACCTCGGTCAGGATCCGCTGGGCCCGGGGCAGCAGCGCACGGCCCGCCTCGGTCGCCACCGCGCCCCGGGACGAGCGGTCGAACAGGGTGACGCCCAGCTCATCCTCGAGCTTGCGGATCTGCTGGCTCAGCGAGGGCTGCGCCACACCGCAATGCTGGGCCGCGCGGACGAATCCGCCGGTTTCGGCCACGGCAACGAAGTACCGGAGTTGGTGCAGCTCCATAGGTAGAGACTATATCACCTAGAAGAAAAGAGTATTTCGTTCCTATGGTTCTTTTCCGCTATGGTGTTCGTGCACCGGTCGGATCAGCAACATCCAGTGGACGCCCCCGGCGACGAATCCGGCCGAGCCGACAACGAGCACACAACCAATTGGAGAGACCACGATGAGCGAAACCAAATGCCCCGTCCTGGCCGGTCGGCACACCGGATCCACCTCGAACGAGCACTGGTGGCCGAACCGACTCAACCTGAAGATGCTCCAGCAGAACCCGCCCCAGGCCAATCCGATGGGCGAGGATTTCAACTACGCCGAGGAGTTCAAGTCCGTCGACCTGGCGGCGCTGAAGCAGGACATCGAGCAGGTGATGACGACGTCCCAGGACTGGTGGCCGGCCGACTACGGCCACTACGGTCCGCTGTTCATCCGCATGGCCTGGCACAGCGCCGGCACCTACCGCACCCTCGACGGCCGCGGCGGCGGCGCCTCCGGCACCCTGCGCTTCGCCCCGCTCAACAGCTGGCCCGACAACGCGAATCTGGACAAGGCGCGGCGGCTGCTCTGGCCGGTCAAGAAGAAGTACGGCCGCAAGGTCTCCTGGGCCGACCTGATGATCTTGACCGGTAACTGCGCCCTGGAGTCGATGGGCTTCAAGACGTTCGGCTTTGCCGGCGGACGCGAGGACGTCTGGGAACCCGAAGAGGACATCTACTGGGGTTCGGAGACCGAGTGGCTCGGCGACGAGCGCTACAGCGGCGACCGGGAACTCGAGAACCCCCTCGGCGCCGTGCAGATGGGTCTGATCTACGTGAACCCCGAGGGGCCGAACGGCAACCCTGACCCGATCGCCGCCGCCCGGGACATCCGCGAGACCTTCGCACGGATGGCGATGAACGACGAGGAGACGGTCGCGCTGATCGCCGGTGGGCACACCTTCGGCAAGGCCCACGGTGCCGGCGACGCCGGCCTCGTCGGTCGCGAGCCCGAGGGCGCGAGCACCGAGGAGCAGGGCCTGGGCTGGAAGAGCAGTTACAAGAGCGGCAAGGGCGTCGACACGATCACCAGTGGTCTCGAAGGTGCCTGGACCAACAGCCCGGCGAAGTGGGACAACAACTTCTTCGACAATCTGTTCAACTACGAGTGGGAGTTGACCAAGAGCCCCGCCGGCGCGAACCAGTGGACGCCGAAGAACGGCAAGGCCGATGTGCCTGACGCCCACGATGCGTCGAAGAAGCACGCGCCGATGATGCTCACCACCGACCTCTCCCTGCGCGAGGATCCGGCCTACGCGCCGATCTCCAAGCGCTTCCACGAGAACCCCGACCAGTTCGCCGACGCTTTCGCCAGGGCCTGGTACAAGCTGACCCACCGGGACATGGGTCCGCTCAGCCGCTGCCTCGGTGCCGAGGTTCCCGCCGAGCCGCAGCTCTGGCAAGATCCGATTCCCCCGGCCACCCACAAGCCCCTCGACGCGGCCGGGATCGCCGAGCTCAAGGCCCAGATCCTCGCCTCGGGTCTGTCGGTCTCCCAGCTGGTCTCAACCGCCTGGGCCTCGGCGGCGACCTTCCGCGGCACCGACATGCGCGGTGGCGCCAACGGCGCGCGGATTCGCCTGGCGCCGCAGAAGGACTGGGCGGTCAACAACCCCGAGGAGCTGGCCCAGGTGCTGACCAAGCTGGAGCAGATCCAGAGCGGTTTCGGTAAACCGGTCTCGCTGGCCGACGTGATCGTCCTCGGTGGCTGCGCCGCCGTGGAGCAGGCGGCCAAGGATGCCGGTCACGCCGTGAAGGTGCCGTTCTCGCCGGGCCGCGCCGATGCGACCCAGGAGAACACCGACGTCGAGTCCTTCGCCGTGCTCGAGCCGATCGCCGACGGGTTCCGCAACTACGCGGGCAACGTCAACGGCCGGCGTCCGGAAGAGCTGCTGGTGGATCGTGCGCAGATGCTAACGCTGACCGCACCGGAGATGACGGTGCTCGTCGGCGGCCTGCGCGCGTTGAACGCGAACACCGGTGGCTCGAACCTCGGTGTGCTCACCGACCGCCCCGGCAAGCTGACCAACGACTTCTTCGTCAACCTGCTGGACATGAACACGAGCTGGCAGGTGTCGCCCCGCTGCGAGCACTTCTACGAAGGTCGCAACGGCTCGGGCGAGGTGAAGTGGACCGGCACCGCCGTCGATCTGGTCTTCGGTTCGAACTCCCAGCTGCGGGCGATCGCGGAGGTCTATGCCTGTGACGATGCGAAGCAGAAGTTCGTCGAGGACTTCGTGGCGGCCTGGGACAAGGTGATGAACCTGGATCGTTTCGATCTGGCCTGATTCGTATCAAGGCGGCGTTTCCGGGCAACCGGAAGCGCCGCCTCACGGAACGTCAAGCGGCGGGCTGCAGCGCTTCGCCTCGCACGAGGATGGCGACCTGATCCGCCGTGAGTGTCTCGTGCAGCATCAGCGCCTCGGCGACACGGGTCAGCGTTTCCGCGCGCTCCTCGAGGATCCGACGAGCTTTGTCGTAACAGCTCATGACGATCTTCTTGACTTCCCGATCGATTGCGGCCGCCGTTGTCTCGCTATAGTCGCGACGTTGGGCGATGTCACGGCCGAGAAAGACCTGCCCGGTAGGTTTGCCGAATGCCAGCGGCCCCATGCTCGCCGACATGCCCCACTCCGTCACCATCCGGCGCGCCAG
This sequence comes from uncultured bacterium, assembly GCA_942490715.1. Classification (GTDB taxonomy): domain Bacteria; phylum Acidobacteriota; class Polarisedimenticolia; order Polarisedimenticolales; family Polarisedimenticolaceae; genus CALNYP01. The sequence continues at coordinate 55,571 of CALNYP010000049.1, read as the reverse complement.
CGTCGTGGCTCGTTCGAAGTCCTCGCCGGCACCGCTGGAAAAGCGGCGCAGTTTGAGTTCCTCGGCAATGCGGCCACCCATGAGCCCGCAGATCGTCGCGAGCAAGAAGGTGCTGGACGCCGTGTGCCGGTCCTCGACCGGGATCTGCTGAGTCGTGCCCAGGTCCCGTCCGCGCGGAATGATCGTCACCTTGTGCAAGGGGTCGGACTCGGGAATCAGATGGGCCAGTAGCGCGTGGCCGGCCTGATGGTACGCGTTGGCGAGCCCCTCCTCCTCGCCGATGACCAGCGATCGCCGCGCGCTACCCATCAGACCCTTGTCTCGTGCATGCTCGAAATCGGCTCGGGTCACCGCCTTCCGACCCTTACCGGCCGCGTACAGCGCGGCCTCGTTCACCATGTTGGCCAGATCGGCTCCGCTGCATCCCGACGCTCCGCGAGCGATGACGCTCAACTCCACGTCGGTGCCCAGCGGCACCTTGCGCGCGTGGATCCTGAGGATATCCTCACGGCCGCGGACGCCGGGAAGATCGACCACGACCTGTCGGTCGAAGCGGCCGGGACGTAGCAGGGCCGGGTCGAGTACGTCGGGGCGGTTCGTCGCCGCGAGAATGATGACGCCGTCGTTGCCCTCGAAACCGTCCAGCTCGACGAGCAGCTGGTTCAGCGTCTGCTCACGCTCGTCGTGGCCGCCCCCGACACCCGCGCCGCGTCGCCGGCCCACGGCGTCGATCTCGTCGACGAAGACGATGCAGGGGGAGTTTTTCCGACCCTGCTCGAACAGATCTCGCACTCTGGACGCGCCGATCCCGACGAACATCTCCACGAAGTCGGAGCCGGCGACGGAGAAGAACGGTACGCCGGCTTCTCCGGCAACGGCCCGGGCGAGGAGTGTCTTGCCGGTTCCGGGAGGGCCTGTCAACAGCACCCCCGTGGGGATCTTTCCGCCCAGCTTCTGGACCTTGTCCGGCTCCTTGAGGAACTCCACGATCTCCTGAAGCTCCTGCTTGGCCTCTTCCACGCCGGCCACATCCTTGAAGGAGACCTTGCCGGTTCGGGCGAACAGCTTCGCCCGGGAGCGACCGAGCGAGCCTCCCGGACCGCCGCCCCCCTTCTTCATCGAGCGCATGAAGAACAGGAAGATGGCTCCGAAGAGAAACAGGAAGGTCAAGGGGAGGAGCACGGACAACGACGCCCCGGACCCAGGGGGCCTGGCCGTGACCGTGACACCCGCATCACTGAGAATTCTCCCGAGATCCCTGTCCGCCAGGACATGCGTCGTGAATCTCCCGGCCGACGGGTCCTCGGAGTTCAGCGTGCCGCGGATCTCGAAGCCGGTGGCGTCGGGTACCATCGTGATCTCCGAGATTCCCCCGGACGAGACCACGTCGTAGAACGTCGACTGGTCCAGGCGCTGGCGTCCCATCCCGAAACTGAAGTAGGCGATGACGGCAGCGCCGATCAGCAGTAGCGGCGTCACGATGAATAGTGGGCGAGCCCTCACTCAGTCTCCCCTTGCGGGCGCGGCCATCTCTCGACGGATCACTCTGAGTCGATCGAATCCGACCAACGTCTGCCGCTGTTCGTCCCAGAGGCGAAACGAAAACGATTTCAGACTGGCCCAGAGCGTGACCGATTTGACCTCCTGGAACATCGGGTTCTGGCGGTGACACTTCTCCAGGTTGTAGTTGGGGATCGCCGGGCTCAAGTGGTGGATGTGATGGAATCCGATATTCCCGGTGAACCACTGCAGGATCCGCGGCAGCTTGTAGTAGGAGCTGCCGCGAAGAGCGGCCTCGGCATAGTCCCAGTCGCCACGCCTCTTCCACTGGACGTCCTCGAACTGGTGCTGCACGTAGAACAGCCAGACGCCCGCGGTCGCCGCGAGGATGATCACCGGTAGCTGGATCAGCAGGTAGGCCTTGATGCCGATGGTCAGGCTCATCAAGGTCACGATCGCCAGCAGCGCACCGTTCGTCCAGTAGACGCCACGACGTTCCCGTTTCCCGACCGCAGGTGATGGGAACCTCTGCTGGACCAGAAAAACGTAGAACGGCGCGAGGCCGAACAGCACCAAAGGGTTGCGGGCCAGGCGGTAGGAGAGACGCTTCCAGCGTGAAGCGTGCAGGTACTCCCGCACGGTAAGCGTCCAGATCTCACCGGCACCCCGCCGATCCAGGTCGCCCGAGGTCGCGTGGTGCAACGCGTGCTTGTGCCGCCACTGGCGGTAGGGCGTGAACGTGAGCACACCGGTGACGAACTCCGTGAACCGATTCGCGCGGCGCGAGGCGAAGAAGGAGCCGTGGCCGCAATCGTGGAAGATGATGAACACACGGACGAGGAAGCCGGCGGCAACGACCGCCAGGGCGAGGGTGATCCAGTACGAGATGCCCAGTGTCCAGATCATCACGGCCCAGAGAGCGAGATACGGGATCACGCTGTTGACCAGCTGCCAGACGCTGCTGCGCAGGGTTGGCCTCCGATGATCGGCGATCGCCAGTTTCCAGGCGAACGGCATCCCTGGGGCCTTGTCGTTCGGTTGCGCCATCACAGGCCCTCCGAGCGGGTGGTTTCCTGGGCCCGACGTGGCCGCAGGCACCCCGCATCAATCCTCTTGAAAATGAAGTGGGTCCCTCAGGCTCTGCAGCGCGCGGTGGAAGTAGAGCTTGGTCGGCTGCTTCCCATCGAAACGCAACGACCGCAGGAACCGGGCCTCCTGCTCGGTGATCCCGCTGCTCAGGCGCGGGTCGTCGAGAAACTCAACGAGTCCGGCGGGCTCAGGGGAGTCATCAAGAGCCTCGGTTTCGACAAACTCGAATCGACGCTGCGCGTTCGCGGCGAGTCGCCGGTTCAATGAAATGTCGAAGCGAAACGTATCCAGATCGATATCCCAGGACTCCACCAACGGATCCATGAAGGCGATACAGTTCTCGCGGGAGACGTGGAAGATGTCGGCGTCCAGGAAGTCGAGAACCATGGCCCGCATCTCTTCGTGCGTTCGATTACCGACCTGCGCCGCCAGACGGATCCAGTTCTGGCTCTCCAGCTCCTGGCGGGCGATCCGCTGGACCACATCGAGCAGCTTCTGCGTGATCAAACGCTCCAGGGTTCCGAACGGATGCCGCTCGAAGACCAAGCGCACCTCATCGCGCTTTCCGGCGACGCACTTTCCCAGCATCAGATCACGGAACCCCTGAAACATGGGTTGCGGAGTCTGGCCCAGCCTGCGCTTGAGCTCCGCGGTTCGCTCGCTCGCTGCGAGACGCCCGAGCTGCCCGCGATCAAGCCGTAGGAACGCCTCCATCTTCGGGTAGATGTCCGTACGGTCCGGCGCGGGTGGGGCCCGCTTGCGGGTGAGGAGCTGGGAGATGTACGAATCCGCCACGTGGGCGGCACGCGCAAGATCCCGCTGGGCCACCCCAAGGGTCGTCAGTCTCGATCGGACCAGAGTTGCGAAGTCCAAGGCCTGTCTCCCGTGATTAACCAATATTAGTGAACCTTCGCGGTTTCTTCAAGGCCTCCAGGAGGGCAGCTTTACAATTTGTGTGAATTCACCTATGTTGTGAATCTACACATCGCCATGCCGAGCCGATCAATCGGCGACAAAGGACCAGACCGTGCGCAACCGCTCTCTTCAGATGCTGATCTTCCTGCTGGCCTTCGGGGCATGGCCCGGGATCGCCGCGGCGCAAGTGGATGCTGACGCCGCCCCGCTCAACGCCCACATGAGGCGTTATGGGGGCGGGTGGGAGTGCGATCGTGGCTACCAGAAGGATGGCAAGGCCTGCACCTTGGTCGTGATCCCGGCCAACGCGTTCCTCGAGTCGAACGGCCGGGGCTGGGTGTGCGACCGAAACTACGTGCAACTCGACCAGTCGTGTGCCGCGATCGAGCTACCGGAGAACGCCTTCCTCGCCGATTACCTCAGCCACGGCTGGACGTGTGATCGAGGATATCGAGCGATCGGCGAGGCGTGCGAAGCGATCGAGCTTCCGGCGAATGCCTTTCTTGATTCCCGGGGACGGGACTGGGAGTGCGATCGAGGTTTCGAGCGAGTCGACCTATCGTGCACCGCCATCACGTTGCCGCCGCATGCCTATTTCGACAACTCCGGAGATCGCTGGAAATGCGATCGAGGGTATCGGAGGATCGGGGAATCGTGCGCGGCGGTCGAGATTCCTTCCCACGGTTTCCTCGAGCACTCGGGCCACGACTGGGATTGCGTTCGTGGATACCGGAAGAGCGACGGAGCATGCGTCACGGTGGAGGTTCCGGCGCACGCCTTTCTCGCCGCTTCGGGACGTGATTGGAAGTGCAACAGAAGTTATCGGAGAAGCCAGGACTCGTGCCTGATCCTGGAGCTTCCGGCGGACGCGCACCTCAGTTACTCGGGAAATGACTGGGTCTGTGATGACGGCTACCGGCGCCACGGGGATACCTGTATCTCGGACCAAGGCTAGTCCGAGCCTGCGAGGCGAACGAGCGCGTCTCGGGCGTGATCGGTCGCATGCCGATGCCCGCGGAATGGAGCTAAGATAAGGCCGGAGGCGCTTCGAGACGGCCACGAAGCTCCGCCCTTTCCATGCTTGCCGCAGGAGCATCGGTATCTACTACTTCGCTTACGGTTCCAACGCCGATCCTGAGCGTTTTCAGGCGCGAGTGGGCGACTGGTGTTCCCGCCGCAGGGCGAGGCTCGAGGGCTACCGATTGCGCTTCGCCCGCATGGTGCAATCCGAAGGCGGTGGCGGCGCGGTTGTCGACCCAAGTCCCGGTGATCATGTTGACGGAGTTCTGTTCGAGATCAGCGAGGAACAGCTCGCGGCGATGGATCGTGAGGAGTTCGATCCGTCACGAGACGTGGCGCTGGCCGGTAAGCGGGTGCATGGCACCGTGGAAACGAGCGACGGTCCGTTCGAGTCGGAGTTCTACACCGTGGAGGATGACGGCGACCACTGTCCTCCGTCGAAGGCGTATCTCGGTCATATCTTGCGTGGGTTGAGGGCGGCCGGTCACGAGGAGTCCGTGCTCGACGCGGTGCGTGCTGCCGCCAGGGAAGCGACCATCGCTTCCCGAAGGACTTGATCGTCATGTCGAGACTCGTACAGCTCACCCTCGCCATCGCGCTGATCGGACCGGGAGGCGGATTCGCTTCGGCCGCCACGGAGTACCCGGACCCGCCGCGGTTCGAGATGGAACTGGAGACGGGTGCCGTCTGGCAATCGAAGAACAAGGTCGAGATTCCAAACGACGGAACGGCGACGCGCTTTTCGCTCAAAGACCTTGTCGGAGATGGACCGTGGCGGGCGGGTCGGGCGTACCTTGCCTGGAACATCACTCCGCGGCATGGCCTGCGCCTGCTCGCCGCGCCGCTGGGCTATACGGAGAGCGGGACATTCCAGGCTCCTGTGCTCTTTGCGGGTGAGTCGTACGCAGCCGATGTTCCGACCGAGGCAACCTACGATTTCAACTCCTGGAGATTGACTTATCGCTACCAGTTCAAACGCGGAGAGCGCTGGAACTGGTGGGTCGGATTCACGGCCAAGGTCCGCGATGCAAGGATCAGACTCCGGCAGGGGAGCGTCACCAGCGAGGACACCGACGTCGGGTTCGTCCCGCTCTTGCATCTACGGGGTGACCTGCGCTTCAGCGACCACTGGCACCTGTTGCTCGACCTCGACGCGCTGGCCGGAGGTCCCGGTCGCGCCGAGGACCTTTCCCTGAAGCTGGCGCGTGACTTCGGAGATCGCTGGCAATTCTCCTTCGGATACCGAACCGTCGAGGGCGGCGCCGACGTTGACGATGTCTACAATTTCGCCTGGTTCAACTATGCCGTTGTCTCCGGGTCCTACCGCTGGGGAGGTCGCTGACGCCCCGATGCTCCCTCCTTCGAGCCGGACGAAGCGCGCGGCGTTCTGGACCCTGCTACCGTTCGTTGCGCTGCAAGGACTCCGGGTCCGCCGCAGGGCACCGCGATTCGCCGATGCGTCGGGACCGAGCTCCGGATCCGTCGGACAGCCGTCGCGGAGACCGGCGCTCGAACGCCGCGGATCCGGGAACTGATGGGGACCCTGCCGCCGGGGGAGTTACGGACCAGCGAGTCGAGAAGCCGATGTCTCTACGTGGCCACCGACTTCGATCCGCAGCCGGCCAGGTTCGCCGACGACGGGTACCACCCGTCGGCCGACAGCTATCAGGTCTGGGGCGCGAACCTCGCGAGCTGGTTCGTTGACAACCGAACTATTCGGGCTCTTGGGGAGTACGCACGAGTTGACCCGGGTCGTACCCATGAGCCTCGATCCGCCGGAGAATCGCCTGGTAGGTCTGCTCGTCGAGCGTCTGCTTCCGGGCCAGGATCCACAGATACCTGCGGCCGGGCTCTCCGACGACCGAGTAGCTGTAGTCCGGAGCCAGGTCGATGACCCAGTAGTCGCCCCAGACCGCCGACAGGAACGAGAGGTAGGCCGGGGCAAATCGTACCTTCAACTTGGCGCGGGTCGCCGGGTCGACGATCCGGGCGACCCCCGCGGTGCTCTTGGTCTCTCCATCGCGCAGCGAGCACCGATTGACGACATCGATCTTGCCGTCCTCCCGCAGGCTGTACTCCGCGCTGACGTTTCCGGAGCACTTCTTCTGGAACCGATTCGGCAGCCGAGCGATCTCATACCAGCGGCCGGTATATCGCTCGAGATCGACGTGGGAGACGGTATTCATCGCTGGAGGAGTCTCCGCCGCGAGCGGCACCGAGGCGATCGCCAGGGCCGTGGCAAAGCCGACGGCGAACAGGGAATCCATCTGGAAAACTCCACATGCACGGCAAGCGTCCATTCCACAACCGAGAAACATTCTACAGGCCGGCCGACTGGTAAACTAGCGTCCTTCCTGGAGCCACTCGATGACCGATGCCGACCCGGACGCCATCGCAGAGGTCCTGATCGTCGGAGCCGGTGTCGCCGGCCTCTCCTGTGCGCGTACGCTTCGCGACCACGGGGTCGGCGTCCGGGTGCTGGAGAAGAGCCGAGGGGTTGGCGGGCGTTGTGCGACGCGGCGCATCGAAGGTGTGTCGGTGGACCACGGGTTGGCCTTCTACCACGGCGACCATCCGGGGTTTCTGGACGCGCTCCTGGAGGTCGACCCCGAATCCCGGATCGACTGGCCCCGACGGGTTGTCGGGGAAGGGCCGCCGTGTCAACCGCGCGCTTTCCACGAGCACCAGCAAAGGCTCGCTTTCCGCAACGGCGTTTCCGCTTTTCCCAAGCATCTGGCCCGCGGGGTCCCGATCATCCTGGAGGCCTGTGCGACCCGGATCGATCGAGATGGCGATCGGCTGACCGTCGTCACCGAATCCGGCGAGAGCCACCCGGCCGGATCGATCGTCCTGGCGCTGCCGGCTCCACAGGCTGTCGAACTGTTGCGGACCCTCGACCTACCGGCGTCTCGGGAGCTGATCGTCGCGACGGAGCTGCTTGCCGGCGTCACGATGGCGCGTTGCCTGACGTTGATCGCCGGATACCCGTTTGCGACTCCGCTGCCCGACTGGGATGTGTGTTATCCGCAGGATTCGGATACCCTCCAGATGGCGATACAAGACTCGACGAAACGACCGGCACCGGCGCAGCCGGTCCTCGTTCTTCAGGGGCGGCATCGCTGGTCGGTCGAACACTGGGACGACCCGCCGGCCGACTGGGCCGCGGAGCTGCTCGCCGCAGCGAATGCGGTGTGCGGCGATGAGGTCACCAGGCCGATCTGGTCGGATACCCAGCGCTGGCGATACGCGAGACTGGCCGGTGGAGATGCGTTGACGTCACCGCTCTTGTTATCCATGGGGAACGATTGCCGCATCGGTGTCGCCGGAGAAGCGACCGCCGACAGTGGCGGTGTGCAGGGGGCCTGGCTATCCGGGCGCCGGATGGCCCGTCGACTGGTGGGAAAGGAGCAGGGATGAACGAGAAGCCGAACCGACTCGAAGACCTGGTCGAACGCGACCGGGATCACGATTGCAGCGGCTTCGGTCGGGAACGTGTCTGCGTTCGTGTTGTCTCGGTGGCCGATTTGCCAACACGGTTCGGAGACTTCCGGGTGGTAGCCTTCTGGAACAATCGAGACGAGAAGGAGCACCTGGCGCTGGTTCACGGAGACATCATCGGTGCCGAGCAGGTCCAGACCAGGCTTCACTCGGAGTGTCTCACTGGCGACGCGCTCGGTTCGTTGCGCTGCGACTGCCGCGACCAGTTGATGATCGCGCTGCAATCGATCTCGGAGCAGCCGTGCGGTCTGCTGCTTTATCTGCGCCAGGAGGGCCGCGGCATCGGCCTGGTCAACAAGATTCGGGCCTATGCACTTCAGGACAAGGGCCTCGATACGGTGGAGGCCAACCACGCGCTCGGATTTCGGGACGACGAGAGGGACTACGCGATCGCCAGCCACATGATCCACAGCCTGGGCATCGTCTCGGTCAGCCTGATGACCAACAACCCCGAGAAGATCGCGCAATTGACCGGTCATGGTGTCAACGTCGTCGGCCGGATGCCCCATGTGATTCCGCCCAACGAACACAATCGCTTCTACCTCGAGACCAAGGCGAATCGCTCCGGTCACTGGATCGATTCCTTTGGCAAGAGCAGGCTCCCGGAGCAGAGCGATCACGTCGTCGTCTCATCGGCCGAGGGCGACCGTTGATCCGGATGCGCGTCCGATGAAGCGGCTCCTCGAAGAGTTTGCCGCCGTGTTTGATCTGGATCACACGGTTCGTGGAGTCCGACTCGGAGAACTGATTGCTCGAACCATCGATGAACTCGATGTGGATTCGATGCCCGACTGGGGTGCGCCGGGGCCCGCGGACCGACACGAGTCGGTCGGCGGGCACTCGCACGATTTCCACTACACGCCCCACCTGTTCCCGGGAATGGAACCAAGCCTGCGACTGGCCCACAAGCTGCAGTTCCACATGTTGCCCCGCGACGTTCCAAGCGCTGCGCCGATGTCGATCGCGGCAGTTCTGGAATCCTATTGCCACCTCAGCGGTGACCTGTTCGGCTGGGAAATGCTTGCCGACGGCCGGTTCTTGATCTGGATCGTTGACCTCGCCGGTCACGGCGTACGGTCTGGAATTGCGTCCGCCGTGCTCAAGGTCCTCGTTGACAATCTGCGCCAGCGCGGGCGCGTGGGACCGATGGTGACGGAATTGAACGAAACCTTCGTTGGCTGCTTGCGCGAAGACAAGGGCAATCTGTTTGCGACCGGCTTCTTCATGGCCCTGGCAAGCGACGGCTCCGCTTGTTACACCTCCGCGGGGCATCCGCCGGTGCTTCTGCGAAGAGGAGACGGTCGCATCGAGGAGCTCTCCTCGGTGGGCCTACCGATCGGCATGTTTCCCGATCGACGGTACGAGGCGGGAGCGATCCGGTTGGACCCCGGTGACACCTTGCTCCTCTACACGGATGGTGTCGTGGAATCCACCAACAAGACGGGTGAGTGTTTCGGTGTCGACCGGCTTCGTCGACACTTGGCGTCGGAGATCGACGAACCACGGTCGTTGACCGATTCGATCTATCGCGATCTTGCGGAGTATCAAGACATGGCGAAGCTCGATGACGACGTCACGTTCGTCGCCGCCAAAGTGAGAGCGGTCCTCGCACGCGGCGCTGCGAAAACTATTGAGTCATGACTGACGACGTCCGCCAAGACAACGCAAGGATTCTCCTGACCGGGGCTACCGGGTACGTCGGGGGACGTTTGCTCGAAGCACTCGAGCAGAAGGGCGTGTCGGTGCGCTGCCTTGCACGCAAGCCCGAGTTTCTGTCGGGGCGAGTCGGACCTGCGACCACCGTCGTGCAGGGGGACTGTCTCGACGCAACGACTCTCGGGCCGGCGCTCGCCGGTATCGAGACCGCTTTCTATCTCGTCCACTCGATGGGGACCAAGAAGGACTTCGAGGAACAGGATCGGCTCGCGGCGCGCAATTTCAGTGTCGCAGCGAAGCAGGCCGGTGTGCGTCGCATCGTCTATCTCGGTGGCCTGGGCGAGTCCGGTGAAGAGCTGTCCAAGCACCTCCGCAGCCGCCACGAAACGGGAGACGTCCTCCGGGAAGCCGGGGTTCCGGTTATCGAGTTTCGCGCGTCGATTGTTCTCGGGTCGGGCAGCCTCTCCTTCGAACTGATCCGCAGTCTGGTCGAACGTCTGCCGGTGATGATCTGTCCCCGCTGGGTCCAGGTGAAAGCGCAACCGATCCACGTGCAGGACGTCGTCGCCTACTTGATGGCCAGCATCGACATGCCCGAAGGTCAGAGTCGGATGTTCGAGATCGGTGGTCAGGATCAGGTCTCCTACGGTGAGATCATGCAGGAATACGCGCGACAGCGTGGCCTGCGGCGATACATGGTTCCGGTGCCGGTACTCACGCCGTACCTGTCAGCCCTGTGGCTCGGGTTGACGACGCCGGTCTACGCCCGCGTCGGGCGCAAGCTCATCGCCAGCATCAAGCACCCGACGGTGGTCCAGGACGATGCAGCCCGGCACGTCTTTGACATCCGCCCGCTCGGCCTACGAGCGGCGATCGAGCGAGCGATGCGCAACGAAGATCGGCAGTTCGCCGCAACGCGGTGGTCGGACGCCATCTCGTCTGGGCGTCAACCCCAATCATGGGGCGGAGTGAAGTTCGGCAGCCGGCTGGTCGATATGCGGTCGTCCCGCGTCGAGGCTCGCCCGGAGGTCGCCTTTGCGCCGATTCGCCGCATCGGCGGCGCGACAGGTTGGTACTGGGGCGACGCGTTGTGGCGCATTCGCGGTTTCATCGATCTACTGTTCGGTGGCGTCGGGTTGCGTCGAGGTCGGCGGGATGCGGAGGAGCTTCAGGTCGGTGATGCGCTGGACTTCTGGCGCGTGGTTGCCTACGAACCCGATCGTCTCCTGCGACTCGCCGCCGAGATGAAACTGCCCGGACGCGCCTGGCTCGAGTTCGAGGTGCAGCCTGACGGGGACGGCGGCTCGGTCATTCGTCAGACCGCCATTTTCGATCCGGTCGGACTGCTCGGTCTCGCTTACTGGTACGGGATCTATCCACTCCACGACCGTGTCTTTTGCGGGATGCTCCGTGGAATCACCCGGGCGGTGCAGAAGGCCGCCCGTTCAGACTCGTAACTGTTTTGGGGAACGGGATCGGACCAGGGGCGGGTCTCTTTCGTGTAGGCTAGCCCCAGAGATGACCTTTCAGCCGGGACAGCAGCTACTCCACTATCGCCTGATCGAACAGATCGGTGAGGGAGGCATGGGTGTCGTATGGCGAGCGCATGACACTCGCCTCAACCGCGACGTGGCCTTCAAGGTGTTGCCGGAGGCGTTCACTGCCGACGTCGATCGCCTGGCCCGTTTCGAGCGCGAGGCTCGACTACTTGCTTCGTTGAATCACACCAACATCGGACAGATCTACGGACTGGAAGAGACCGAGGGAAGCAAGACACTGGTCCTCGAGTTGATCGATGGGCCGACACTGGCCGATCGTATCGGACGGGGCGCGATCCCGTTGCAAGAGGCGCTGGCCGATTGCCCGCCAGATCGCCGATGGGCTGGAGGCAGCTCACCACCGCGGAATCGTTCATCGCGACCTGAAGCCGGCCAACGTCAAGATCCGGCCCGACGGAACCGTGAAGCTGCTCGATTTCGGACTGGCCAAGGCTCTCGACGGTGAACCGGCGGCGGGCGAGGCGTCCGACGACATCCAGCAGGCCGCGACACGCACGATCGATGCGACTCGTGAAGGTGTCATTCTCGGCACCACGCTCTACATGAGCCCGGAACAGGCCTGCGGCAAGCCCGTCGACAAGCGTACCGATGTCTGGGCGTTCGGCTGCGTGCTGTTCGAGTGCCTCAGCGGGCGTCGAGTGTTCCAGCGTCCGAGCATCACCGAGACTCTCGCTGCGATCGTCGACCAGGAGCCGGACTGGAGCCGACTCCCGGCGAGTACCCCCGCTTCCATTCGGCGGTTGCTGCGCCGTTGCCTCAACAAGGATCCCCGTCTGCGCCTGCAGGATGTCGGCGATGCCAGGATCGAGATCGACGAGCAAGTGGCAGGCCTGGACGAGTCCGACGAGGCCGGCCCGGCCCAGGGCGCCGAGTCGAGGAACCCGATTCGGCTCGTCTTGCTGTTGCTCGCCGCAGCGACGATCGGCGCTGTCGTGAGCGGGGTCTGGCGCAACCTGTCGACGACCGAGAAACAGTCGATGATTCGTCAGCAACGCCTGACGGAATTCGCCGGTATTGAAGAGACTCCGGCAGTCTCCCCCGATGGTAACGCGATCGCGTTCGTCGCCTCGGTCGACGGTCGACGGCAGGTCTTCGTCCGGCTGCTGGACCGAGGGTCGCCCGTCCAGGTTACCCGGGAGCCGGCGCATCATTCCTTTCCGCGCTGGGCCGATGAAGACACCCTGATCTACTACGTGCACCCTGAGAACAACGGGGAACACGGATCCCTCTGGGAAACCCTTGTTCTGAGTTCGACGTTACCCCGCCGGATCGGGCCGGGTGAAGGCGGCGTCGACGTGAATCGCGCCGGGGACACGATCGCCACCTTCCGCATCGACAGCGAGGGGGCCGCACTCGTCCTCATCGACCGAAAGGGCGACAGCCCGGACATCGTTCGAAGACTCCCCCGGGGGACCTATCGTTACCCGCGCTGGTCCCCTGACGGTGCCTCCATCGCGTTCCAGGTCGAGCTCGGCTTCAACCTGAGTGAAGTTCGAACGCTGTCGCTCGACGGAGGGGAGGCGGTCACGGTCGTGAGCGCCGGCTGGCTACGGGGCCTTGCCTGGCTTCCCGATGGGTCGGGTCTGGTCTATGCCTCGTCGGAAGGGAGCACCCTGGCCTATCCCCCGACGTTCAGCCTCCGCACGGTGAGGATCGACGGAAGTCACAATGTACAGGTGCCGGCGGGTGATGCCGGCTACGCCTCCCTCGTCGAGCCAGACGTGACTCCGGAGGGCACGCTGGTCGCCAGTCGCGTGGCTCTGGAGTCCGACATCTTCCGGTTCGCCGTGGACGGATCGCCCCTCGAGAACACGAACAACGCAGAGCGGATCACCCGGCAAACCGGTCAGGTGCAGACGCCGTCGGTCAGTCCGGGTGGTGAGGAGGTCGTCTACCTCTCCGACAGTGGAGGACACGCCAACGTGTGGATCACCCGTGTCGACGGGTCGCACCCTCCGCGGCAGATCACCAACGAACACGATCCCACGGTCGTCATCGGGATACCCCGCTGGTCGCCCCGGGGAGACCGTATCGTCTTCATCCGGCACCAGAGCGGTGTCGGCGGCGAAGAGTGGCTCGTCAATCCCGATGGGAGCGATGCGCGACCGCTGGTCGCAGGTGTGGGAGCGGCGTGGTCCGACGACGGGGAGTGGATCTACTACACGACCGTTGATACGGTGACCGCCCCTGTTCCTTGCATCGAGAAGGTTCACATCGACAATGCGGCCACGTCGGTTCCGGTTCGTTGCGGCGCGGTCGGGATGCAGGTGACTTCCGACGGCAAGACCGCATACTTCAGCCCCTCCGTGAACCGCCAAGGAGAAGTGTGGATGGCGGCGCCGCCGGACACCGGAGCGGCGAAGCCGCTGGTGACGACGCTGCAGTCGCGCATCCCACTCCTACCTCATCAGTACGATCTCTCGCCGGACGACCGCTGGCTCGCCACGCCGCTCATGGATGGCGGGACGACCAACCTCTGGCTGGTTTCCACGGCCGACGGGACGCTGCGCCAGGTAACCGACTTCGAGCAACGGTCGACGATGATCGCCCGGCAGGTCTCGTGGTCGAGGGATGGCAAGTCCCTCTTCGCGGCCGTCGGGGAGATGGATGCCGATATCGTGCTGCTGGAGGGGGTACTGCCCTAGCCAGAACCATGATGCCCTGAACACCTGGGAGAACCTTTCGAGTGCCGATCGAAACCGGACAGCAACTGCTCCACTATCGTCTGATCGCCAAGATCGGCGAGGGCGGGATGGGTGTGGTCTGGAAGGCCGAGGACACCCGGCTGCACCGGAACGTCGCGCTGAAGTTCGTACCCGAGGGCGACTCCGGGGACGCAGGCGTGGTCGACCGGCACCTGCGCGAGGCCCGTGCCGCCTCGGCGCTGAACCATCCGAACATCTGCTCGATCTACGACATCGGCGAGTGGCAGGAGCGGCGTTTCATCGTCATGGAGCTGCTGGAGGGTCGATCGCTGTACGACAGCATCTCCGGCGAGCCGATGGAGATCGAGGCGGCGGTCGAGCTTGCGGTCCAGATCGGGGGAGCGCTGGCCGCGGCCCACGAGAAGGGGATCGTCCACCGCGACATCAAGCCCCAGAACATCTTCGTCACCGCCGACGGCACGGCCAAGATGCTCGACTTCGGCCTGGCCAAGCTCACCCTGACGGATCCGTCCGAGGAAGAAGCGACGCGTACGGCGATGGAACGAACCCGGCCAGGGTCGGTCCTCGGCACCGTCGCCTACATGTCGCCCGAGCAGGCGCTGGGCCAGGAGCTCGACCCGCGCACCGACGTCTTCTCGCTGGGCGTCGTGCTCTACGAGATGATCACCGCACGCCGCGCCTTCGAGGGGAACACCTCGGCGGCGGTGTTCGACGCGATCCTCAACCGCGCGCCCACCGCCCCGGTCGCTTTCAACCCGCGGATCCCGGTCGAGCTGCAGAACATCGTCAACCGGGCGCTGGAGAAAGACCCGGCGTTCCGCTATCAGAGCGCCGCCGACATGGTCGCCGACCTGAAACGGCTGCGTCGCGACTCCTCCGCGGAGCGTAGCGGAGTGCGCCAGCCCCCGGGAGCACGCGATTCGAAGTCATGGGCCGGAGTGGCCGGTGCGATCGTGCTGGTCGTGATCGTCGCCGCCGTGGCCGTCGTGTTACGGAGACCGGATCGCGCCGACCCGGCAACCGCTTCCGCCGTCGCCGACGCGTCACGAGGGCCCTCGATCGCCGTCCTGCCGTTTTCCAACGAGAGCGACGACCCCGATCGCGAGTACTTCAGTATCGGTCTGACCGAGGAGATCGTTACCGAACTCTCGCGTTACCGTGAGCTGTCGGTGATCGCCCACATGGCGACCGCGGCGTTCAAGAAGGGAAACGCCGATGCGGAACTCAGCGAGATCGGTGAGGTACTCAAGGCGCGCTACGTGCTGCAGGGAAGTGTGTTTCAGCAGGGAGAGCGGGTCCGCATCAACGTTCGACTCTCCGACGCGACGGAGAATCGTTCCGTCTGGGGCACGACCTACGAGCGCGATCTGACAGTACAGGATCTGTTCGCCGTTCAGGACGACCTGACCCAGCAGGTCGTCAGCGCGATCGCCGGCACCCATGGTGCGCTGGCTCGTGCGGAGTTGTCGGCGTTGCGGGGAAGGCCGCCGACCCGCCTGCGAAGCTATGACTGTGTCCTGCGAGCCTACGATTACCTGCAGAACCACAACGCGGAGAATCATGCGCTGGCCCGGTCGTGTCTCGAGAAGGTGGTCGAGGCGGAACCGGACTACGCCGACGGCCTGGCCTGGCTGGGGTACATCTACGCGGAGGAATACCACCATCGCCGAAACGAACGGCTCGACGAATACGATCCACTCGAGCGTGCGCTCGAGCTCGGCCTGGAGGCGGTGCGGCTCGACGGGGCCAGTCACGTCACCCACGGCAACCTGGCCTTGACCTATTACTTCCTGGGGGAATACGACCGCGGCCTGCTGGAGAGCCGCCGGGCGATCGAACTGGCGCCGAACCACGCGATGTGGCTGGCCGTCGTCGGCCTCTACCGCATTCAGCGGGAGGACTACGACGAAGGTGTGCCGATGGTCAACCGGGCGATCGAGCTGTTCACGCCGCATCCGCCAGGCTGGGTCCGGATAGCCACGTTCCTGGATCATTACGGCAACGAACGCTACGAAGAGGCTCTCGCGGAGCTACAGGCGACCGATCTCGGCGAGGACTTCCGTTACCCACTGTTTCTCGCCGCCACGTACGGTCAGCTCGTGACCGACGTCTCAGAACCTGCCCAACCCCTGGGCACAATATCGCGCCTAACATATAATCCAACCCGACGCCATCATCGCGTTCATGCCCGGTGAACTTCATTCGCGAATCGAGCGTCGAATACGACGGATCCACCTCATGGCCGAACGGGTAGTACTTGTGCGCGGCCGCCACCAGCCCAAGCTCATCCGTCCGCACCCGCGTACTGCCGAGATGATCCGAGTGATAGAACTCCGTCTTGAAACCACTCAACCCAGGAATCTGCTGCGACCCGTTCCACGAGTTCCGGGCATCCTTGATCGCCTGAGGCCAGAAGATTCCCTCGGTACTGGTCACCGGGTCGTAGTCGACGAATGAGTACGTCCCGAAGCCGGCCGACAACCCGGTCTCCACAAGATCAGTCTCCGGTACATCCAGGTCGCTCGCAACCTCGATCGTCCCGCCTCCGCCTTCCGCGCTGTAATACGCCTTGAATTTCTGTCCCGCGGCACACGTGTCGTAGGACCGAAGCTGCAGCGTCGCCTGCGGATCGCCTCCGTTGGGCGAAAAGTCCCGGTTGCCCAGCGCCGTCGCCTCCACGCAACCGAAGGGGTTCGCCTTCTGGCTGAAGGAAATCGCATTGCTGTATCCCGTCGGCCCGCATACCGCCTCGGTGCGCAGCCGGATCCAGCTCGTCTCGCTTGCCGACAGCGTCGAACGCTCGATCACGATCGGGTCGGGCAAGCTCTGCATCCAGGTCTGGCTGAGGCTCCCACTCTCAGTCTCGATCACCAGGGTATAGCCGTTCCACTCGTTGATATGGTCGAGCTTCTCGAGAAGCAGCTGGGTCGCGTTGACCTCGACCACCCGCAACTCGGGAGCCGGGCCGCACTCATCCTGTGCCGCGATCAGCTGGCCGTTGCCCCGGACGTAGAGCGCCTTGAGGTACGGTCCCTCACCGTCGTTGATCACATTGAAGTCGGTCGAGACAAGCCCCGACGAGTCGCGCACCGACAGCAACACCTTGCCTGATTCGCTCGAGAGTATCCGCGCCCAACGGTCGCCGCCGCTAGTCCCGCGGGTCGTTGACAATACGCTCATTCTCTGGCGACGGTGGGTACATCCGCCAGCCGTGGTTGGTATGTACGAATAGAACTTGGTACCGAACTGTAGCACGCTGATCGGCTTCATGTGACAAGAACTGAACGGACAGAACCGGTGTGCGCATTTCGATCGTGGCACCCGAGTATTCGAGCGCGCCGATGCACCGATCCGGCGGGCCACTTGGCCGCGGAGTATCGCTCCCCAGCGTGATTCGCTCGAGCAGTTCGGTCGAGAAGCTGCATGATGCTTGGGCTTCGATTAGCTGACCAACCAACCAGAGAAGGTCATCGGAGTTGGCTATTTCGTTTGCGATAAGCACTGGGCGCAACTGATCAAGCGTTGCTACGCTCCGCGGATGTAGATTCTGGTCGATGAGCATCGCAAGCGGCACGGTCAGCAGAAGCAGCAAGCGCATCATTGCGCTGTCCGAAAGAACACGATGCCTGTGTTCAGAACCGCCCCCGGGGCAACACCGAGCACCCGGTCAGAGCGCTGGCTATCGACCGGTAACCCACCGTACGTTCGAGTGCCCTTAAGAAAAGCGACCTTGTTCTCAGATCGATAGTAACCGCCCAGTATTCCCCGTACGAGGTCCGACGGCGTACTCGACCGCACCGCGGCGTCATGAGCACGAACCTCATCACCGATGTCTTGGAAAAGGGCCCGCCACTCGCCCGCATCGTTGAGTTTGAATCCGATTTCGCCGTTATCCACCTGCACACCGTGCTCGATCTCGTGCGCTAGCCGAGCGTTGAACGACTGCACATCGTCCGGCGATCCGGGCTCCACGACGATGAGCACATTCGTTCCGTCGAACGTGGTTTCGCCAGCCCCATCATCACCGGACCCCCACTTCGAGTGATTTCGGACGCTTTGCCGTACGCTCCTGATCCCTTCGGCTGACATTCTTGAAGGCTTTGACGCTTGTTGCCTCTCTCGCCGAACTTGGTTTCAACCCTTCTGGGTCGGTCGCGACACGGATTGTGACACGTACGTCCTCAGCCCGGCAGGGCCGGAGCCAGATGGGCTGGCGACGAGAACCTCCCCAACCCCGGGCACACGCGCCTTCGAAATCCCACCCGACCCATCATCGCGTCATCCCGGGACTCATTCCGAACGACGCATACGACGGATCCACCCAGCCGAACGGGTAGTACTTGTGCGCGGCGGCCACCGCCCCATCCGTCCGCACCCCGTACTGCCCGATGTCCGAGTGTGCCCGTCTTGACCACTCCCCAGGTCTGCGCGCCTCCCTCCGGCATCCGATCCCGCCGCCTCGGTACTGGTCCCGGCGTAGTCGCATGGTACGTCCCGAAGCCGGCCGACACCCGGTCTCCACAAGATCAGTCTCCGGTACATCCAGGTCGCTCGCAACCTCGATCGTCCCGCCGCCGCCTTCCGCGCTGTAATACGCCTTGAATTTCTGTCCCGCGGCACACGTGGCGTAGGACCGAAGCTGCAGCGTCGCCTGCGGATTGCCTCCGTTGGGCGAAAAGTCCCGGTTGCCCAGCGCCGTCGCCTCCACGCAACCGAAGGGGTTCGCCTTCTGGCTGAAGGAAATCGCATTGCTGTATCACGTCGGCCCGCATACCGCCTCGGTGCGCAGCCGGATCCAGCTTGTCTCGCTTGCCGACAGCGCGAACGTCGATCACGATCGGGTCGGGCAGCTCTGCATCCAGGTCTGGCTGAGGCTCCCACTCTCAGTCTCGATCACCAGGGTATAGCCGTTCCACTCGTTGATATGGTCGAGCTTCTCGAGAAGCAGCTGGGTCGCGTTGACCTCGACCACCCGCAACTCGGGAGCCGGGCCGCACTCATCCTGTGCCGCGATCAGCTGGCCGTTGCCCCGGACGTAGAGCGCCTTGAGGTACGGTCCCTCACCGTCGTTGATCACATTGAAGTCGGTCGAGACAAACCCCGACGAGTCGCGCACCGACAGCAACACCTTGCCCGATTCGCCGAGAGAATCCGCGCCCAACGATCACCGCCGCGTCGTACATCGACTCCGCACGATCATTCCATTCTGCGGCGACATGTTCGTCTGCCGCATCTGCGTCAGCCGGTTCTCCGGCGAATAGGTATGCATCAGATCCGCTGTTTGGGCGAGGCTCTTCATCGTCAACAGATTTCCGTTCTCGTCATGCTCGTACGGCGCACCGTCCATCCGGTTGCCCGTGTAGGTCCGGTTCGCGAATCGAGCCCCGCTGGACCGGCAGGCGTGGTGGTCTGCGAATCGAGACCGGTCTGTCGATCCAGCATGTTGCCGACCGTCATGCCGTAGTTCAGATACAGCCCCGCAGGTAGTTCACGGAGGTGACCTTCCCGCCGCAACCGCCGACGATCATACCGATACTCGCGCCGACCGCGGTCCTCGCGTATTTAGTTCGACTCCAAGCCGAAGCATTCGAACCCGATTTGTTTGCAACTGACACTTCATGAACCCACGTGGCACCTACGTGACAGAAACGACCTCTCAGATCGGCCATCGCTGCTCGGAATGGCTGTTCATGCGAGCTGCCGAGGGCCTGTTTTCCTTGACCAATCATACCTCAACCCAGACCGGAGAGTTCAACCGGTCGACGCTACGCGAACTTGCTGTCGATCATCGTCGTCGACTACGCGGGGGCACGCTGCATCGGTAGTTTCACGTCGGGCAACAGGTGCGCGACGATTCCGAGAAGCCTTCCGATTGGGTGACGGTCGGCTGCGGCACGCATGTCCTGGCCGGTGACGTGCAGGTAGATCTGGGTACTGGTGATCAAGCGATGCCCGAGTAGATCGCGGATCGTCACTAACCCGACGCCTGCCCGGACGAGATGCGTGGCGAAGGTATGGCGCAGTCGGTGAGGCGAGACGATCTTGCGGATGCGTGCCCTGGCTGCCCACGAGCGGACTCGTTCATAGACTGCGCCACGGGTCATCGCACGACCAAGTCGGCTACGGAAGAAACCGGTTGCCGGCAACCCCTCTCCACGGGCGCGACGATAGACCTTGAGCGCCGCCACTACAGTCTCGTTGAGCGGGACCGTGCGCTGGTGCCCGCCCTTGCCGGTTACCGTCACGGTCATCTCTTTCAAATCGACGTCGCGCTCTTGCAGCGAAGCACACTCGGTGGCCCGAATGCCGGTGCCATAGAGCAGAGCGAGGAGTGCCCGGTCGCGGACACCCAACACGGTGTCTGTGTTAGGTATCGACAGCAGCCGCTCGACCTCATCGCGGGAGAGCGTCACAGGCAACTTCCTCGGTGTCGCCTTCACAGTCGGAAAGCCCACCATCGGATTATCGGAGTAATCCAGGTGACCCATCGCGACGATCGCCCGATAGAAGCTCCGCAGGATCACGACGTGTCGGTTGACCGCCGCATCGCCATTACGGCGATCGGTCCGCAGATGCTGTAGATAGGCCAGGATGTCGCGCGGAAGGATCGCATCGGGCTGACGATCCCCGAGCTGCGTTTGGGCGTACACTCTGAACTGTTCGAGCGTGGCCTCATACGCGGCAATACTCGAAGCTCGAAGACCACGAGCGACGCAGTGCGTCCGGGTATAGAGCGTGATCCAGTAGTCCCACTTCATTTCGGATCTCCCGTCTCCAACTCGCGCACAGCCGACTCCCGTCGCTGCGGCAATACGTGCAGATAGACTCCGGTCTCACTCGGGCTACGATGGCCCATCAACGAGGCGATCACCGCCAGGTCCACACCTCGATCCATCAGATGCGTGGCAAAGGTGTGCCGCAGGGTGCGCGCCGTGACCCGCCCTTCAAGCCCAGCGCGGCGGGCGGCGTCGCGGACGACCGTAGCGACATCATGCGCGCCGATCCGTCGCCGCTTTGCCTGGGTGCGAAACAGCGCACCGCGTTTCCCTCCCCGCTCAAGCAAGTGGGCCAGCAATTCGGTGTAGACACCGTCCGGGATCGGCACCGTCCGCGGACGATCCCCCTTGGCCTTGAGCACGGACAGCTCGCGCCGCTCCAGACTGACGTGGCCGACGTCCAGCGCGCACAACTCGAACGTCCGCAAACCGCAGCCATACAGCAGCAATATCATCACTCGATTCCTACGCTCCAGCCGATTCGTTCGGGGACAAGCAACGATCAGTCGCTGGGCCTCCTCGATCGTCAGCGACCGAGATACCGCCGTCGGCGAGGTGTCCTGCAACTGGAAGCCGTCGAGGACATTGCGCTCGGCACGGCCGCTACGCCACGCGTATTCCAGGAAGCCGCGTAGGTGGCTGAGGTTCTTGGCCAGGGTGGCGCTCGACCGACCAGTCTGGCGCTCTCGCTCAAGCCAGTGAAGATAGTCCTCGAGCTGCAGCTGCCACAACGCGACTCCGGGACGGAGTTTACCCATCCCGACTAGGAGCCGGCGCAACGTGCAACGCACGTCGACCACGGTCTTCGGAGCCTTGCGTCCGACTTCGGTCAGGTAGCTCAGGTAGCCCTCGATCAACGGGTCGAGCCGGTCCGTCATGCCGCCTCCTCGTCGAGCCAATCGTTGATCGGGTGGCGCGCGATCGCCTCGCGTCGCTGGGGGTCGGCGATGTGCACGTAGCGCACGGTCGTCGAGATTGCCTGATGACCCAGGATCTTCTGAACCTCGTGAATTCGGACACCCGCTTCCAGTAGGTCCGACGCGCAGCTGTGCCGAAACTGGTGGACGCTGTGCAATTTGACACCGCAACGGTCTGCCATCCGGTGCAGGCTGAGCCGGATCGAGACTCCACTCAGCCGAGCTCCGTCCCGATTGATCAGCAAGGCCGGCTCTTCAATCCTTCCATGCCGCTCCAAGTGATTGTGTCGCTGGGGCAGGTAGGCGGCGAGGCAACGACTCACGATCTCAGGAGCCGGCACACGTCGCTCGCGGCCCGTCTTGCGTCCGTCGATGCGTAGCAACCCTGTCTCCGGATCCCAACTGCTTGCGTCCAGTCGCTCGAGCTCCCCCAACCTCACACCTGTCCCGTAAAGAATCGACAGGATCGTCACCCACAGGTGTCGCTGGTAGGAACCGCGCTTCGACACGACTTGCCGCCACAGCAACTCCATCTCTTGCGCGCTGATACGCTTTGGCAATCGATTGTAGGCCGTCACCTTGGGACCTTTCATCCAACGCAACGGATTCGACAACCACACTCCTTCGCGTACCAGGTAGTCTCCCATCCCCCGCATCGTGCTCAGCACGCCGTACACCGTCCCCTTGGACCTGAAGCTCTTCCGGCTCTGGATGTAAACCGTTAGCAACTCCGCATCGACCTGCTCGAGCTTCGGACGCGGGCGTCGACGTTTCATCCACGTGCCCCACGTCGTCAGTATCTGCGCGACCTTGGCTTCGGTCTGCGGGGCCCGCCCCCTACCCGCGTACTCCTCCAAATATCCGTCCAGCAGCCGATCCCATCGCCTCATCTCGCGATCCTCCACCAATGAGGATACGAATGCCTCAGCACACTCCTCAGACTTTGCGAAACCAAACAATACGATGACCGATATGACCGTATTGATCGCGGCTGAGGGGCCGGAATCGAACTAAACCGCTGTTTCTCGCCGCAACGAACGGGCAACTCGGTCGACCGGCCGACGCCGAACCCGTGCTCGACGAGTTGCGACGGCTCTGGCCACTTCCGCCAGGCGAGCTTCGCGCCGAGTTGATCGAGCGCCACGCCCACTCGGTGGGGTCGGCCGACAACCTCCTCGAAGGGCTGACCCTGGCCGGGCTGGAGATGAACTAGCTCCTCTTGACATCCCACAGGAGCCAGTCTAGACTCCTCTATACATCCCACATGTAGAGGCGTCACATGACCCAGAAAGACCGCTCCGCCATCCTCCAGGGCACTCTCGACCTGATGGTCCTCAAGACCCTCGAGCAGCTCGGCCCCACCCACGGCTACGGCATCGCCCGCAGGATCGAGCAGGTCGGCCAGGATTCCCTGGTCGTCAACCAGGGCACGATCTACCTCTGCCTGGTCCGGCTGATGCAGAAGAAGTGGATCAAGGCCAGATGGGGCGTCTCCGAGAACAACCGCAAGGCCAAGTTCTACTCGGTCACCGCCGCCGGTCGGAAGCAACTCCAGCTCGAGACCGAGAACTGGGAGCGCGTCTCCGGCGTGATCGGCCGCATGCTGATGCCCGCGGAATGGAGCTAGCACGATGATCGCTACCATCCATTCGATCCTGGCCCGCATCCGTGCCGTCTTTCGCCAGGGAAACGATGACAACGACTTCGACCAGGAGCTTCAAACGCACCTGGCGATGTCCGAGGCGGACAAGATCCGCAGCGGCATGAGTCGCGGGCAGGCCCGCCGCGCCGCCCGCCTCGAACTGGGCGGGCTGACCCAGCTGAAGGAGGCCGGGCGTGAAGCCCGCGGCCTCCCCTGGCTCGACGCCTTCTGGCTCGACTTCAAGCTCGGCGTGCGCATGCTGCGCAAGTCCTGGGGGCTGACCCTGGTCGGTGGCCTGGCGATGACCGTCGTGATCTTCATCGCCGGTTTTGCCTTTCAGATCTTTCACACTATTCAAGGCCGCAGCCTGCCCCTCGACGATGGCGACAGCATCGTCGCCCTGATCGCCTGGGACCCGGCCGGCAACGTTCAGCGCGGTGTCCGCGAGACGGACATCGAGCGCTGGCGCGCCAGCCTCCAGTCGGTCGAAGAGATCGGCGCCTTCCGCACGATCGAACGCAGCCTGCTGAGCGAGGACGGCCCCGCCGAACCGGTCGCCGTCGCCGAGATCACCGCCGCCGGATTCCAGGTGCCGCGGGTGCCTCCGCTGCTGGGGCGACCGCTCATCGAAGAGGACGAACAGGTCGGCGCCGAACCGGTCGTGGTCATCGGCTACCACCTCTGGCATTCGCGGTTTCTCGCCGACCCGGCGATCCTCGGCCGGCAGGTAGCCCTCGGCGGCACGCCGCACACGATCGTCGGCGTCATGCCCGAGGAGTTCGCCTTTCCGGTCAGTCACGGAATCTGGACACCGCTGCGACTGGACTCCGCACCCGGCCGGGCGACTCCACTCTTCGCCTTCGGGCGGCTCGCCCCGGACGCTACTCTCGACTCGGCCCAGGCCGAGCTGGCGACGGTCGGCTTCTTGCCGGCGACCACGGCGACCACGGGAACAACCACCGAAGCGCAGGGCGAACTGCCGATCCAGCCCCGGGTCGTGCCTTACGCCTACGGCTTCATCGGCGCGCTCGGCACCGGCGAAGGCCGCTGGACCGTGCGGATCGTGCTGTTCTTCATCAGCCTGGTGCTCCTGCCGCCCTGCGCCAACATCGCGATCCTGATCTACGCCCGGACCGTCACCCGGCAGACCGAGTTCGCCGCGCGCACCGCGCTGGGTGCAAGCCGCCGCCGCATCGTCGGGCAGATCTTCATCGAAGTCCTCGTGCTCGCCGGCTCCGCCGCCGTGGTCGCCCTCGTCCTCGCGCAGCTTTCGGTGATCTGGTTGCGAGGGCAGCTGGCGCTCTCCGGCGACAACCTCGAGGCTCCGGGCGGAGCGCCGTTCTGGATGGACTTCTCGCTGTCGTTCTCGACGATCGTCTTCGCCGCGGGGCTGGCGATCCTGGCTGCCGTGGTTGCAGGTGTGTTGCCGGCGATCAAGGCCACCGGCGGCCAGATGCAGCAGGTGCTCCGGGTGCTGGGCGGCGGCGGAAGTGGAGTACGCCTCGGCGCCACGTGGACGGCGCTCGTCGTCGCCCAGGTCGCACTCTCGGTGGCCGTGTTGCCTTCGGCGATCGAGATGGGCTGGGGCACGATCCGGACCGGAATCCTGGGGCCCGGCTTCGCAGCCGAGCAATATCTCACCGCCAGGGTCGCGGTGCAGGCGGAGATTCCGGAACGTCACGCTGAGCTGACGCGACGACTCCAGGCCGAACCGGGTGTCCGGAGCGTGACCCGGGTCGCGGCGCTGCCCGGCGCCGAACCCTGGGCCCATGTCGAAGTCGAAGGGATACCGGCGGTCGACACGGGGATCTTCGAGGGCAGCGATCTGATCCGGTTCAACCAGGTCGACGAGGCCTTCTTCGACACGTTCGAACTACCGGTCCTGGTCGGCCGTACGTTCGGCGCGGCGGACTTCTCGGCGGAAAGCGCGGTCGTCATCGTCAACCAGACGTTCGCCCGCAAGCTTCCGGGCCACGCGAGCCCGCTGGGGCGCCGGATCCGCTACCTGGATGCACTGGACGCGAACCTTCCCGGTGAGCAGGGCCGCTGGTACGAGATCGTCGGCGTCGTCTCCACCCGGCCGCGGAACGAGACTCACGGCACGATCTACCACGCCTCGAATCACGAGCAACGCTCTTCGGTACACTTCGCGTTGCACGTCGGGTCGACGACGGCGGGCGGTCCCGTCCCGTTCCGGGAGATCGCGACGGCTCTCGACTCGACGCTGGTCGTCGACGAGCTGGTCGCCCTGGATGCGATCTATCGCGACCAGGCGGTCGGCAACAACATCGGTGCCCTGGGTCTCGGGGCGGTGACGTTGAGTGTGCTGCTGCTCTCCGCCGCCGGGATGTACGCGCTGATGTCCTTCACGGTCAACCAGCGTCGCCGGGAGATCGGGATCCGCGCGGCCCTGGGCGCCCAACCTCGACGGCTGCTCGCGGACATCTTCCGCCGGGCGCTGCGCCAGCTCGGCGTCGGCGCCCTCGCCGGGATCCTGGTGGCTTTCCTGCTCGATCACTACGTTCCGACGGAAATCATGGGGGGCTGGAATATCCCTGGTATCGTGCCCGTTGCGGCGACGGTGATGGTCGCGATCGGCGTCCTCTCGGCATTCGGGCCGGCGAGGCGTGGGCTACGGGTCGAACCGACCGAGGCCCTGCGCGACGGGTGACGCGACCGCGGACGAGGGCACGCAGATGGCCGACGGATTCAACACGCTGACCCCGGAAGAAGCCCGGGTCATCCTCAACAAGGGCACCGAGCACCCCGGCACCGGCGAGTACCTCGACACCGAGGCCGACGGCACTTACGTCTGCCGCCGCTGCAACGCGCCGCTCTACCGCTCGAAGGACAAGTTCCACTCCGGCTGCGGCTGGCCCAGCTTCGACGACGAGATCGAAGGCGCCGTCCGGCACGAGACCGACGCCGACGGCCGCCGGGTCGAGATCCTCTGCCTCAACTGCGGCGGCCACCTGGGGCACGTCTTCACCGGCGAACAGCTGACCGACAAGGACACGCGCCACTGCGTCAACTCGGTCTCGATGCAGTTCTACCGGACCGGCGAGCCGATCCCGCCGACGATCACCGTGAAGAACAAGTAGCAAGCCCTCCCATCTGGTACCCTGACGCGAAGCCAGGTTCCGATAGCGCCGAGCATATTGAGGAAGACCGCGATGCCCAGACTCACCTCGGGCGCCCGTCTCGGCCCCTACAAGATCGTTGCCCCACTCGGAGCGGGCGGCATGGGAGAGGTCTACCGCGCCAGGGACGATCGGCTCGGTCGCGACGTGGCGATCAAGGTGCTGCCCGAGGAGGTCGCGGGCGATCCCGATCGACTGCGTCGGTTCGATCAGGAGGCCAAGGCTGCCTCGGCAATCCATCACCCGAATCTGTTGACGGTTTTCGATATCGGCAACGAAGGCGGAGTCGCCTTCCTGGTCACGGAGCTGCTCGCGGGCGAAACCGTACGCGAGCTGCTGAAGCAAGGTGCTCTTTCGCCGAAGCGCACCGCGGAGATAGCGTCCCAGTTCGCTCGAGGCCTCGCCGCGGCCCACGAGAAGGGGATCGTTCACCGTGACCTGAAGCCCGAGAATCTGTTCCTCACCGAAGACGGTGCCGCCAAGATCCTCGACTTCGGCCTGGCGCGGATCGAGCATGCGGAGCTCCGTGGCGTCGATCTGTGCGACGCGTCGACGGTTGCCGAGACCGCGGTCGGAACGGTACTCGGCACCGTGGGCTACATGTCGCCCGAACAGGTGCGCGGCGAGCGTGCTGACGCCCGCAGCGATCTCTTTTCGCTGGGGGTTGTGCTTCACGAGATGCTCGCCGGCGTGAGCCCGTTCCGTCGCGCTTCGGTGGTCGAGAGCTTGAACGCGATCCTCAACGACGAGCCACCTGATCTCGTGTTGGAGCCCTCGGGGTCCGGTTCGGCCATCGGCCGGATCGTCGGTCGACTGCTGGAGAAGGAGCCCGGCCGGCGTTTCCGTTCTGCACACGATCTCGCCTTTGCGCTCGAAGGGGTGAGTGGGGAAACGACCGGTCCGATCAGGCTCACCGAGTCACCGAAGCGACGCTGGCTCCTGCCGGTGGTCGCGGCCACCACACTCGCCGTGGGAATGTTCGCCGGCGTCTGGGTCGCAAGCCGTCCCCCGGCTGTTGCTTTCGAGAACGTCCGCTTCCAGATCCAGCCACCGGAAGCCGGTGGGTTCGGCAGCCATCCTGAGGGGCATGACATCGCTCTCTCGCCCGACGGCCGTACCATCGCGTATGTGGCGTTCGGTCCAGGTAAGTCTCTCGTTCATCTGCGGGATCTCGGAACCCTCGAGCCGCGCCCCCTGACGGGTACCGAAGGTGCACGCTCCGTGTTCTGGTCTCCGGACGGCACGTCGCTCGCTTTCTTTGCCGGTGGCAAGTTGAAACGAATCGCCCGGGAGGGTGGGCCATCTCAGGTCATCTGCGACGCCAGCGGCGCGAACACCGGTGACTGGGGAAGTCAGGGGACGATCGTCTTTTCCCAGGGATTCGGCCCTGACAACGGGCTGTTCCGCGTCTCTGCCGCCGGAGGCATACCGACACGGGTCCCATCGTCCGGCGATCTGCCGCGCTGGATCGAGTTCCTACCCGATGGGCATCGCTTCCTCTACTGGACCCGCAAGACGAACTCCATCGACGGCATGATCAACCTCGCCGACCTCGACACGGACGAGTCGGAGAAGCTGCTCGATGTCTCGTCCCAGGTACGCTACGCGGCCCCCGGCTGGCTGATCTTCGTCTGGTCCAACACACTGGTCGCGCAGCGCTTCGACGCGGTGCGCGGAAAGCTCTCGGGGGAGCGGGTCCCGCTCGCCTCCGACATCCCGTACTTCTTCAACGGCTGGGCGTCCTTCACCGTGGCCGACACGGGTGTTCTGGCCTACCAGGTCAACCCCGCTCCTCCGCCGCTGATCTGGTTCGATCGCCACGGGCGTGAACTCGGACGGGTCGGACCAGCCGGGCGCTACATCTCGGCTCGCCTGTCGCCGGACGAGAAAAAGGCGGTCGTCGCCCTGGCGAACCCGGCGACGGCGTTCACGGACCTCTGGATCGTCGATCTCGAGCGAGGAGGAACCACACGGTTGACCGACGAGCCGCTTCTCGAATGGTCACCTGTCTGGTCTCCCGACGGTGATCAGATTGCGTACACGGCGACGAGCCCCGGGCCGGAGTTCACGATCACCGTGCGCCGGATCGCGGATGCCGCGCACGTCGCCTCGCTGCCCTCGCACTTCAGCTTCTTCTGGGCGCGCGGCTGGCGGAAGAACGGGATATTCCTCGACCGGACGGAGCCGGCCACCGCCAACGATCTCTGGCTCTGGCCGGCCCTCGACGCCGAGCCGGTTCCGATCCTGAAGACCGAGTTCAGCGAACTGGACGTCAGTCCGTCACCCGACGGTCGCTGGATCGCGTTCCTCTCCTACGAGTCGGGTCGGGGCGAGATCGAACTGTCCCGAGTCGATGCTCCCGGACGGCGAATCCGCGTGTCGAATGGCGCGCAAGCGATTGTCCCCCGCTGGCGCGCCGATGGGCGAGAGCTGTTCTACGTCTCGGCGGAAGGGTGGCTCACGGCGATCTCCGTTGGCGACGCAGACCCGGTCGCGCTGGGGCAGGCCCAACCGTTGTTCGCGGTCGATTTCATGAACGACGATAGCTTCGATGTCACCGGCGACGGCCAGCGCTTCCTCGTTGCGGCGACCCGGCCACCGAGCACGCTACCGGTGACCGTCGAACTCGACTGGCAGGCGACGTTGCCGAGACGCTGAGATCTACTTGTTGGTCACGGCAACCTGGGTCGCCTTGCCCGCCGGATCCTCCGGAGCCTCCCAGGGCTCGTCGTCGATCCGGTCGATCTCCTTCAGCAGAAACTCGATGTCCATGAACGGCCCGCCGCCGATGCGCGACCAGCGGATCCGACCTTGACGATCGAGCAGGAACGTCGAGTGCAGCTCCAGCTCCTCGAAGTCGTCGTAGCTGCCGAAGCGCCGCGCACTCTCGTAGCCGATGTCCGACAGCAGCGTGTAGGGGATGTCACCGCTCTTCAGGAACCCGGCGTTGTCCTCCGAGGAATCGCTGGAGACCGCCAGCACCGTGACCTCCGAGGCCTCGAAGTCCGGGAAGCTCTTCTTCACCGCGACGAGCTGCTCGACGCAGTGCGGGCACTGCTCGCCGAGGTAGAAGATCAGCAGCACCGGCTTGCCGCGGTACTCCTCCAGCGTGACCTCGTTACCGTCGGGGTCGAACGCCTTCAGCGCCGGTGCGGCATACGGCTCCCAGCGCTCCGGCCCGAGATCGTCCAGCACCACCGAGCGATAGTTGCGCTGGGCGCCCGGGGAAACATCCTGGGGCTTGGCCTTCAGCTCCAGCGCGGCGACCTCGCTCATCCAGCGCAGGCCCGGGTCGGCGTCGCTCCAGACATGGCGTAGCCGGCCGTAGTACTCCCTGGCGATCGCCGTGTCACCCAGCGCGTGATGGGCCTCGGCCAGTCCGGCCAGCGAGAAGGCGTCGTTGGGCACTTCCTCCAGGGCGATCTGGAACGCATCCGCGGCCAGCTTCGGGCTGTCGTGATTCAGGTACTGTTCGCCGAGCACGTTGTAAAGCATCCGCGGGTAGGTCGGCGGGTCGTTGAACTCCTGGCGCTTGTCCAGCTCGTGCTGGGCCGCCTCGGTCAACAACGACAGCCCGTCGATCGTCTCCTCCCGGGCGAGCATCAGCAGTGCCTCGACCTCGCGCCACTGGATGCCGTGGAAATCCTCGAGGGGCGTGTCGGCGACCTTCTGCTCCAGCCCCTTCAGCTCGCGCAGCGTCTCCTCGGCCTCGAGCAGCTGACCGGTCTCGACCTGGGCCAGCGCCTTGACGTAGACGCTCCAGAGTTCGTCGACCGACTGCTCACGCCAGGGGATGCTGCCCTCGGTGAGGATCTCGTCCCAGCGCTCGAACTTGACCAGACCGCGCACGAGTGCGGACATCCCCTGGCGATAGGTGTTGCGGCCTTCGCTGTCGGGGTTGTTCCGGTCCGGATCCAGTGGTGCCTCGAGCAGCTGCCGGGCGCCGTCGATCGCCGCGTCGGGCATGCCGAGTTGCTCCTGGATGTAGCTCAGGTAGTTGCGGTTGTGGGCGTAGTTCCAGGCGTTGAACGGCAGCGTCAGGCGCTTCTGCATGTAGGCCTTCTCGACCCGGGTCGCCGAGTCCATCCAGATCGCGCCCTCGTGCCACATGCCGATGCCGCTGTAGATGTGACCGGGCATGTGGTTCGCGTGGCCCGACTCCCAGGCCAGCTTGCCGAAGACCGCGCAGGAGTCGAGGGCCTTGGCACCCTCGGGACCGTCCCAGTTGTGGATGCGGTAGTGGTGCGCGCCGGGGTGTTGATCGTTGGCGGCGAGGATCTTCTGGGCCAGCAACTCGTTGTGGATGCGGCTCGACGAGCGCAGGCTCTGGTTGAGCAGGATCGCCTGGGCTTCGAGATCGTCGGGGTAGGCGATGATGATCTCCTCGAGCCCCTCGATCAGCCGGTCGTTGCTCTCGTCCCAGGGCACATCGGGGCGATAGGCATCGACCCAGGTCTGGATGTACATCTGCTCGCGCTCGGAGACCGAGTCCTTGTGCCGCAGCGCCTCCTGCAGGAACTCCCAGCGTCGATCGAACGACGAGCGCGCCAGCCCCCAGTAAGCCATCGCGTTGTCCGGGTCGAGCTTCAGACACCAGCGGAAGGCGCGCTCGGCCTCGAAGTACCAGTAGTTGTGCAGCAGCGTGTTGCCCTGGTCGAACCAGGCCTGGACCTCGGGGTCGGAGTGGGTGATCGCGAAGTGCGAGACGCCGATCCCCTCCATTTTCCAGGGCTTGCTGCGCGGCCCCTGGTCGAAGGCGTCGCCGTGCTGGGAGTGTCCCAGGCGAGTCATGTCGTCCTGGACGACGCCGGCGGTCGTGTCGTCGGCAAGGGTGGCGCCACCGGCGCCGGCGATCAGCGCGAGCGCCAGGGCGATACAGCCAGTGAGGTAGGTCCGGGTGTTCATGCTCTCTCCTTGCAGGCGATCTAGTTCTCGGCCAGCAGTTCCAGGATCTTGTGTTCGAGCTGGGATGGTTTGACGTATTCGGCGGCCACGCGGCCCTGGGGGTCGATCAGGACGAAGCGCGGCGTGCCGCGGACGTCGTAGCTCAGCGCCAGCGGCGATTGCTTGCCCTGGCCGTCGCAGATCTGCGGCCAGGGGAGCTCGTGCTCGGCGACGGCGCGCCTGGCCGCCCGCGGCTCTTCGTCGAGGGAGATGCCGACGATCTCGAATCCCTCGCCGGCGTGGGCGGCGTAGAGCGCCTTGACCTCGGGCAGGCCGTCGATACAGCTCACGCACCACGAGGCCCAGAACTCGAGGAGCACGACCTTGCCCAGGAGATCGCCGGAGGCAAGCTCGCCATGCCCCAGGGTCGCCCCGGCAAAGACCGGTGCGGGTCGACGAGGTTCCGTCGCCTGGTCGGGCATCGCGGGCAGGACCAGCAGCAGCAGTGTCAGTGCGAGGGACAAGGTGCTGGATTCTAGCCTACGAACGGTCGGGAGTGGAACGGTCGTGGTAGATGTCGGGAATTCCGGGTCCATCGGTCTCCGACAGTCCGCAATTGCAGACTATCCCTGGATCAGCTCGGGAGTAAACTCTTGTTCGACATGCTTAGAGGACCCTTGGACTGCCGTATCGGTCACGAAACACTGATCGAAGATCGGGCTGTGAGGTACTTTCTCAAGAGAGGTACATTCTCAAGATCAGTTATAGGGTCAAGGAGTGCCGTTGAGAAATCCACGCGACATAGCCCGAGACCGACGAAAGCCGACGTCCCCTGACACCCAGGTCGAGTGGATTGGCGGTGTCCTTTCGCCTCCGTTTCGCATCAGCGACCCGAACGAGCCCGATCGACTGGACCTGATCGTCTGGTTGGAGGTGCCGTCGGATCTGATCGTTGGACAGGAGTTGATCGATCCCCGCCAACCGGACGGAGCGCTGTCGCGGGTGTTACGGAACGCGCTCGCCCGACCGCTGGCGGGCCCACGCCGGACGCCGGATACGATCCGCGTCGCCGACGCGAGACTCGTCAAGGAGGTGCGCAGGGCGGTCGGCCCCGCGATCCCGATCACGGTCGCCCCCACGCCGGAACTGGACGAGTTGCTCCAGTTGATGATGGACTCGTTTGGCGAGGAGGCCTTCGATGCCAGTTACTTCGGCGACGGGACCGTCCCGGAAGAGGTGGTGAGGCAGCTGTTCGCCGCCGCGAGGGTTCTCGGCCACGGATTCCCCTGGGAGATCGCCGCCGATATCGAGCCGATCCGGGTGGACATCCCCGGCCTCGGCGTCGACGGCGCGTGTCTGTCGATCATCGGGCAAATGGGTCGGAGCCCGGGCATTCTTGTGTTCTCGTCGCTCGACGATTTCGAGACGTTTCTGCGGACGGCGCTGCAGCCCGAGAACACCCGAGAGTTCGACCCGGCCATCGGATGGCTGGCGCTCAATCTGGATCGACTGGAGGACCTTTCCCCGACGATGAAGCATGAGGCTGCGACCCATGGCTGGCCGGTCGCCGGGCCCGATGCCTATCCGTCTGTCGAGCGCCTGGGCTTCGCCGGCGAACCGCAGCCGATCGTGGAACGCGACGTGAGGATCGCGGTGTCATGCGCCAATGCTCTTTCCCTGTTCGTCCGCAAGCATCGAAGCCAGTTCGGCGCCGCCCTGATCACCCCGATGTGTGAGTCGTACTTCGATTCTGACGACCTCGAGGTGCGCCTCACGATGCCCTACGAAGCCCACTCCAGATTCGCAATCGACGACGACGCCATCCGCCAGGCACCCGTCGTGGCAGTCCCTCGATCCAACGTGAGTCGCAACGACCCCTGCCCCTGCGGCAGCGGCCGCAAGTACAAGAAGTGTCATCTCGTCGCGGAAAGGGAGGCGCAACCCGTCCCGAATCGCGGAGACGCCCACCACGATCTCGACGGGCAGATGGTTCCGAAGCTGATGAAGTTTGCCCGGACGCACTTCGGCGCCGAGTGGGGAGAGTTCGAGAAGGACTTCTACGACATCGTCGAGGCCGTGAGCCTGGCGGTTCCATGGTCCCTGTACCAGTTCGAGGTTCGCGGCTCTACCGTTGCCGCACAGTTCCTGGAGCACAGGAAGCAGCATCTCCGCCCGGGGGAGCAAGCCTGGCTCGAAGCCCAGGGTGCGGCATGGTTGTCGGTGTGGGAGGTCAACGACGTGGATCCTGGGGAGAGCATCATGCTCACCGACATGCTCTCCGGCGAGGTGCGGAACGTTCGCGAGGTCAGTGCGTCCGAAACGCTGGTTCCACGCGATGCGATCCTCGCGCGGATCGTCGACATCAACGACACGTCGTTGCTCTGTGGAGTCCACCCGCGCCCGCTTCCGCCCCGCGACGCCGCCGAAGTCGTGAGGCGTGCCCGGGGCAGGTTGCGTCGGAGACGCAACGTTCCGACCGACAGGCTGCGCGTCCCGGCGTTCGGCAGCTATCTCATCCGGCGCTGGGAAGATTTCGTCGCGGGACTCGACGCCCGGCAGGCCATGCCACTCGATCTCCGGAACACCGACGGCGATTCCCTGATCCTGACCGTCGATCACTTCGACCTGACCGCCGGGGCACGGTCGGCGGTGGAAGCGAAACTCGCCGCGCTGGAGGACGTCGAAGGACCGGACGATGAGGGGCGGACGTCCATGTTCACCTTCTCCCGGCCGACCCGTCCGACGGACGCGGGCCTCGAGCAAACGCTGATCGGTGCCGTGCGTGTGACCGACAGACGGCTCACGATCGACACGAACTCCCGTGAGCGCGCCGACACGTTGCGTGGACGAGTCGAGGTGGCCTGTGGTGCGGATATCCGGCACCGCATCCGCGAGCACCAGGATCCGCAGTCACCCCAGGCTCGGCAAAGCGGACCGGTGCCCGCGCAGGAACCGCAACCTCCCGAGTTGCAGGCGGCACTCCTCGAGTTCAAGCGACGCCACTACGCCGACTGGCCGGATCACGCGCTGCCCGCGCTCGGCGGGCAGTCTCCCCGGGAGGCGGTCCGCACCGCGGTGGGACGATCCGCGGTGGACGTGTTGCTGAAGGAGATGGAGAACCACGAGCAGCGGATGTCGGAGGGTGTGCCGTTCGATTTCTCGGGGATCCGGCGAGAGCTGCGGCTCGAGTGACCGATCTACCCGCTTTCATCCCGGACTCCTTGGCGACGCGGAACTGCAACCACACCTGGGGATTGCTGGACGTCGATCGCTGACGGTCAGAAAAGCAGCTTGGGCAAAGCCTTTTTCCTCTAGGTACTTTCCGAACTACCGCCGCCGACCGATCGGCGTATGCTCAGGGCAGCCTTGGCGACGCCCGTCGCCAGGACGGCGTGCCCTGCAAACCGGCAAGCCAGCCACGGTGCCTCGGCCGCATCCGAGCTCCGGAGGTGTCCAAGTGAGCCG
This sequence comes from uncultured bacterium, assembly GCA_942490715.1. GTDB lineage: Bacteria > Acidobacteriota > Polarisedimenticolia > Polarisedimenticolales > Polarisedimenticolaceae > CALNYP01. Next base: position 20,844 of record CALNYP010000049.1, on the reverse strand, counting down.
ATCCTTACTCGTTCCCTCATGGAAACTCCCCCACCGAACCGCTCTGGTGCTCGCCGTCGTGCTGGTGTCCTGTACACCGGTCAATGCCGAGGAAGCGTCGATCTTGTTGACCCCTGACCTGCAGGTCGTCGGCTGGACGGTCGTCGACGACGCCGATGGAAACGGAGACGCAGGCCTGCACCCCGGGGAAACAGTGCAGCTGATCGTGTTGCTCTCCAACCGGGGCAGCGAACCGGCGACCGACGTGACCGCCACCCTGTTCGAGGTCGGCGATCACCCGGACATCGAGATCCTGCAGAAGTTCGACCAGTGGCCCGCTCTTCCCGCGGCAGGCACGTCGGTTGCCGGTGGCGGCTTCACGATTCGAGCCGCGGCGACGCGGCCGTGCTCCTGGGAGATCGCGTTGCGGCTGCAGATCACCGCGGCAGGCGGCTACTCGGTCGATAGTCCGATCACGCTGGTGATGATCGACCCGCGCAAGTCGGACATCGGCAGAGGAGAGGCGCGCCCGTTCTACTACGGGGCGGATGCTTCGGACCTGCTCGGTTCGTCGGTCGCGGCCTGCGACATCGACGGCGACGGCTACGGTGACCTGATCCTCGGCGCGGTCTCGGTCGACGGCGCGTCCGGCTTCCTGCCCGGCGCCGGAGAGGCCAGGGTCGTCTACGGCTCCGCCAGTCGCGGGCCGGACATCGACCTGGCAAGTTCCCACGCGCACATCGGAACCGTGTTCGGCGGAATCGCCGAAGCCGGCCTCGGCAACGCCGCGGCGTGCGGCGACCTGAACGGTGACGGCTTCGATGACGTGGTCCTCGCGGCATCCCTCGGCGATGCCCTGAGCTTCACAAGACCGCTGGCCGGCGAGGTCTACGTGATCTACGGCGACCCTGTGCGGATCGCTGCGATTCACCTGGTCACTGCCCCGCCGGAGGTGATTCGAATCTTCGGCGCCGGTAGCGGAGACGAATGGGGCACGAGCCTCACCACGGGCGACCTGAACGGCGACGGTTACGACGAGATCGTGATCGGTGCACGCCGGGCCGACGGAGTCGGAGACGGCCGCGAAGACTCCGGTGAAGTCGCCGTCGTCTACGGCGGTCCGTCCCGGTTGAACGATATCGACCTGGCGGCACCACCGAGCAACGTGTCGCTGATCCGCGGCGCCGCGGCTGCCGACGAGCTCGGGACCGCGGTCGCTGCCGGCGATCTGGACGGTGACGGCCGGGACGAACTGCTCCTCGGCGCGCCGCTCTCCGCGAGTCTCGCCGACGAACGGGCAGCCGCCGGCGAGGTCGCGATCCTCGCCGGGAGCCCCGACCGGCTGCCGGCGACGGATCTCGCGGTTCCGACGGCCCAGGTCCGCTTCGTCTTCGGGCGCGATCCCGGCGACAGGCTCGGGACATCCCTGGCCAGCGGCGACCTGGATGGCGACGGCAACCATGAAGCGCTGGTCGGTGCGATCGGTGGCGACGGACCGGACAACTCCAGGGTCGACTGCGGTGAGGCGGCGATCCTCCACGGCATGTCCTGGAGCGCGGCACCGATCGACCTTGCGGCCCGATCGGCCGACGCATCGATCCTCTTCGGCAGGGACGCCGGCGACGGATACGGCGCCGCCCTGGCGACCGGCGATCGGAACGGCGACGGATTCGCCGAGGCGATGATCGGCGCATCCCACGCGGCCGGTCTGGCGAACGATATCGACGTCGCCGCCGAGATCGCGGTGCTTCCCGGTCGCCCGCAACGGCAGGCCAGCCTCGATCTGGCAAACGCCCCAGCGGACGTCGAGTTCATCGCCGGTCCGGGAACCCCCGAGATCCTCGGCAACTCACCCCTCGCGCTGGCGACGGGGGACCTCGATGGAGACGGCCTCGACGAGCTGCTGGTCGGACTCCCGTTCGGCAGCGCACCGCCCGACCGCTTCCTCGGCGGCCGTGCCGCGGTGCTCCCGGGCGAGCCGCGCAGCCGCTATCGCTGGGACAACGACGGTTACGCCTTCATCGATGCGACGGTGGGTGTCGATACCGGCATCGACTGCGACGATTGCAGCGTCGAGATCCCGATCGGCTTCTCCTTCGACTTCTACGGCGAGAGCCACGACAGGGTCACGGTCTCGTCGAACGGCTACCTGACCTTCGGACCGAACGGCGACCAGCCGGTCGGCTTCTGCCCACCGGCGTCGAATCCGGCGAACGCCGTCATCGCGGCGTTCTGGGACGATCTCAACCCCGCCGCAGGTGGCGGTGTGTTCTACCTGCTCGAGGGCACGGCACCCGGCCGCAGGCTGACCGTCGAGTGGGCCGGCGTGCCGTACTTCCCGGCCGAGGGCGCGGCGACCTTCGAGGTCACGCTGTTCGAGTCCTCGAACCAGATCCTGTTCCAGTACGACGACGTGACCTTCGGCAACGCGGCCGACCACGGCGGCACGGCGATCGTCGGCGTCGAGAATGCCACCGGAACCAACGGCACCGCTTTCTCGTGCAGCAGCGCGTCGGTGGCGGAGTTGACTTCCCTGCGCTGGCGCCGGTTCGCCAGTCCGACCATCGTCGACCGCGATGACGTCGAGACGGAACCCAGCAACTGGGAGGTCTTTGCCGGCATCTGGCAGCGGGCCTCGGAGCCCGATTGCACGCCCACCGCGAGGTCGGGCGAGCGATCCTGGTATTTCGGACAGCCGGGGAGCTGCGACTATGACACCGGATCCACGCCCTCCGGCACGCTGCTCTCTCAACCCTTCGTCAGTCTTCCTCAGGACGCGCGGCTCAGCTTCTGGCAGCGCCGCATGACCGAAGGCAACGGCGGGGTCGACACCTCGCTGATCCAGAAGCGGGTCGGCGTCCCGATCACGCTGGTCCGGGATGTCACCGAGAACAGCGGCCGCTGGCTGCATACCGACGACTTCCTGCCGGTGGATACGACCACGGGAATCTTTCAGCCGATCGATCTGTCCGACGTCGCCGGCCAGGACGTGGAGATCGGGCGCCGCCCCTCCTCTAGACCCGCTGTTCTCAACCATTCCGCAGCAAATGCTCGGTCGTAGATGGCACGGTACTCCACGGACCGCGTCTCCTTGTGACTCCCCGCTGATCGTCACTGCCGGCGTCGCGACCCCACGCCTCCCGGCACCTGCAGTCCGCCGCCAGCACATCCCCGGGCGACAGGGCTGACGCAGCCGACGAGTCTCTCGGATTCCCGGTCATGAGAGAGCGATCGCACACCACCCCTCCGTCTGAGGCGCCGGTCCGCGAAGGCCGGCTCTCCGCATCGCGCCTCACGAAGTAAAGAAGTATTGACACCATGTCTGCTTCCCTTTACAGTACGGATGTCAAACATTTCTGACATCTCGTCAGTCGAAGAAGGGGGCAGCCATGCCGTTCGAAGAGAAAGTGACGTGGGTCAAACTGGTGGTCGCAGTGGTCGTCCCCGTGGCGTACTTCGCGATCATGCTCGGACGGCTCCAGGACGCGTCCGCCGCCGACATCGCCTACCAGCGGCCGCTCCTCATCGCCATCGGCGCGTCGGTCGTTCTGACCATCATCGGCTCGATCGGGGCGGGGATCGGCACCGGCATCTCGGCCGAGTTGCGCGGCAGGTCCGCGTCCGAAGAGATCGACCGCAAGGACGAGCGGGACAAGCAGATAGGCCGTCACGGCGACCTGGTCGGCTACTACGCCTCCTCTGCCGGGGCATGGTCGGCGTGCTCGCGCTCACCATGCTGGAGTACGAGTACTTCTGGATCGCGAGCGCGCTCTACCTGTCGTTCGCGGTCGGGACGCTCGTCTCGTCGGCGGTCAAGCTCGCCGCCTACCACAGGGGCTTCTGACGATGGGCAAGCCGACCAGGGTGACCAACCGCATCCGCGCGCTCCGGTTCGCCGCCGGCGAGATGACGCAGGCCGAGCTCGCCGACCGGGTCGGCGTGACACGGCAGACCGTCATCGCCATCGAGCAGGGCCGCTACTCGCCGTCGCTCGAGATGGCCTTTCAGATCGCGCGGGCGTTCGAGGTCCCGCTCGATGACGTGTTCCAGTATCCGAAGGAGAAGTGATGAACGTTACCGCGACATCACGCCGCAGACGGTGCTTCTCCTGGGCGGCACCGGGCGCACGGGCGGCCGCGTCCTGCGGCAGCTCCTGGGCCGCGGCGTCCGCGTGCGTGCCGTTGTCCGCTCGGCCGGGAGGCTCCCGGCGGGCGTCGCCGACGACCCGCGGCTGACGGCTGCGAGGCCGACCTGCTGTCCCTGAGCGACGAGGAGCTCGGCGCCGCAGTTGCGCGGCTGCGACGCGGTGATCTCGTGCCTCGGCCACACCATCAGCCTGCGCGGGGTCCTCGGTCCGCCGCGCGACCTTGTCACGATCAGCCCAGCGGCGGACCGGGTGAGCCGCGAGCCGTCCGAACGGCCCGGCCCGCGCACGCCCGTGAAGTTCATCCTCATGAGCAGCGTCTCGGTCAACCGCGCCGACGGGCTGGACGCCCGCCGCGGGGACGCTTCGAGGGGGCGGTCTTTGGACGCTGCGCGGTCTCGTCCCTCCGGCGCGGGACAACCAGCGCGCCGCGGACTTCCTCCATGACGTCATCGAGGCCGCCGATCCGTCCGTGGAGTGGGTGGCCGTCCGCCCCGACACAGTGAAGGAGGGCGACGTCCACGGAGTATGCGCTGCACGAAGGTCTGGTGGACAGCCTGTTCCGCCCGGCGAGACCAACAGGGCCAACGTCGCGCACTTCATGTGCGAGCTGGCGACGGACCCTGAGGCGTGGGCGGCGTGGCGAGGCAGGCTGCCGGTGATCGTGAACGTATCGCCTGCGTGACCGCGAGCACGCGGCGGCGGCGTCGCGGCGCGGTCGTTACCTCGACATCGGACAGCATCGCTGGGTCCGACCGACCGCCGCTCGTGGACATGCGATCGTGGAGCCGTTGCGGACTTCGACGAGCGTAGCACCGCGATGACCGGGTGGACGCCTGCCCGGTCAGGTGAAGAAGCCCTTGCTCTTCCCGGCTGCTCTGGGAGACTACCGGGCACTCACCGATGGGGGGTGGAGCTCCACGCGATCAGCGACGGGGGAGGCCCGATGAAGAGCGGAAGCCACGGGGATCCAAGCGAGCAGGCAGAGTCGCCGACGCTTCGCGACAAGGGTCTCGGCGCTCGCCCGGCAGGCAGTCTCCTGCCTGGCGCCGCCCGGCCGATGCCGGATGCGAGGGGCATCACCGCCGGCGCCCGCCTGGCGCTGACCGCGGCCTGCGCCGTGGTCGTCATCATCGGCATGCGCATCACCGCCGACATCATCGCCCCCGTGATCCTCGCCTTCGTGATCACCGTCGCCATCGCACCGGTCCTCGGCTGGTTCATGCGCCGCGGGCTCTCGCGCATGACCGCCTACGCCGTCACCCTCACGGTCACGCTGCTCGCGGCGGTGTTCATCATCGTCCTGCTGGGCGCCTCGCTGGCCAGCTTCGCCCTGGGTCTGCCCGACTACGCCGACCAGATCCAGCCCTACTGGGACTGGGCGGTGCGCTTCTTCGACACCCTGGGCGTCGACCTCAACAGCCTGTTCTCGCTCAAGGACCTCGACCCCCAGTCGCTGGTCGATGCCGGCGTCGCCCTCGTCGGCAGCCTCACCAACCTGCTCTCGGTGCTGGCCCTGATGGGCTTCGTCTTCGCCTTCATGCTGCTCGACGCGACCACCATCAGCCGCAAGCTCGAGGCAGGGATGATGGGCCGCGGCCTCGGCGCCGCCGTGCGCCTCACGACCGAGCTGCGCGCCTTCGTCAAGGTGACCGCCTACCTGGGCGCCGCGGTCGCCATCCTCGAGACCATCCTGCTGCTCGTGCTCGGCGTCCCCAACGCCCTCCTCTGGGGCCTGCTCTCGTTCTTCCTCAGCTTCATCCCCTACGTCGGCTTCATCCTCGCCCTGATCCCGCCGGCCCTGCTGGCGCTGATCACCGGCGGCTGGGTCGCGGCGCTGGTCGTGGTCGGCGGCTACGTCGGCATCAACACCGTCTCGGACAACGTGATCAAGCCGCACGTGATGGGCACCGAGACCAACCTCTCGCCGCTCACCGTGTTCGTCTCCCTGGTGCTGTGGGGCTGGGTCCTGGGGCCGCTCGGCGGGCTGCTCGCGGTGCCCATGACGCTGATCGCCAAGGACCTGCTCTTCGAGGTCTACCCCGAGTGGCGCGGGCTGGCCATGCTGCTCGGCAACCCCCCGGAGGAGGCGGCGGCGTCCGGGGGCAAGGGGAAGCCGGGTCCGGCGGCGGGCGCGGCCGGCCCGGAGCCGCGTCGGCCGCCGCCGCCGCGAACAGCGTGCGGACCTGAGGCGGGTCCATGAGTGGCACAGAGCTGGCGCTCCTGTCCCTGGCGACGCCGCTCGCCGTCGAGGCGAGCACCGTGGCGTACCGGATCGTCTACGGCCTTCTTGCGAGCGTGAACGAGATCGCCTCGCGCCTCTGGGTCTCGCGAGAGACGGTACACACGCACGTCACGGACATCCAGCGGAAGCTCGAGGCGCACTCGCGCAGCGAGGCGGTCGCGCGGGCGCGGTTAGCGTCCACAACGTGGTGTACGAACAGATCCAGAGTGGTCGCCTTGATGAAGAGGTGACCACTGCTCCATCCTCGAGGGTGACGAAGCCCAGGACGAGGAGGAGACAGTGGCCAAGGACAACATGGACCTTCTCGGTTGGCTGCGCAAGCAGCTGGCCGAAGCCGAGCCCGATCTGCTGCGTGAGATGGTGCGCACGGCCGCTGAGAGCCTGATGGGCGCCGAGGCTGACGCGCTCTGCGGCGCCGCCTTCCGTGAGCGCTCAGGCGAGCGCGTGAACCGCCGCAACGGTTATCGGGAGCGGCCCTTCGACACGCGCGCCGGCACGATCGCCCTCGGGGTGCCCAAGCTGAGAAGCGGCAGCTACTTCCCCGACTGGCTGCTCGAGCGCCGCAGGCGCGCCGAACGTGCCCTGGTCGCGGTGGTCGCCGAGTGCTACGTGAGGGGCGTGTCCACGCGCCGCGTCGACGGCCTCGTGAAGACGCTCGGCATCGAGAGCATCTCCAAGAGCCAGGTCTCCGAGATGGCCAAGAGCCTCGACGAGGAGGTGGCGGCCTTCCGCGCCCGCCCTCTGGACGCGGGCCCCTACCCCTACCTGTGGCTCGACGCACTGGCGATCAAGGTGCGCGAGCAGGGGCGCATCGTGCGCTGCGCCTGCGTCGTGGCCAGCGCGGTGAACGCAGACGGCCTGCGCGAGATCCTCGGGCTCGACACCTTCACGAGCGAGGATGAGGCTGCCTGGCGGGTCTTCCTCTCGGGTCTCGTGGAGCGCGGCCTCTCGGGCGTGCAACTGGTCGTCAGCGACGACCACCGTGGCCTCACGAACGCGATCGACGCGCTCCTGCCGGGGGCAAGCTGGCAACGCTGCCGGACCCACTTCATGCGCAACCTGCTCACCCGCGTGCCGAAGAGCGCCCAGCCCTTCGTGGCCACCCTGGTGCGCACCGTCTTCGCGCAGCCCTCGGCCGAGGAGGTCGCCGCGCAGCTCGCCCGCGTCGTCGAACAGCTGCGGGGCCGCTTCCCGCAGGTCGCCGAGATGCTCGAGGACGCGGCGCCCGACGTGACCGCCTTCGCCGCCTTCCCGGTCGAGCACTGGCGGCAGACCTGGTCCAACAACCCGCAGGAGCGGCTCAACCGCGAGATCCGCCGGCGCAGCGACGTGGTCGGCATCTTCCCGAACCGCGAGGCCGTCGTGCGGCTCGTGGGCATGGTGCTCGCCGAACAGCACGACGAGTGGGCGGTCGCGCGCCGCTACATGAGCGCCGGCTCGCTGGCCAAGCTCACACCGACGACTCTCGTCGAGCTCGAGGAGCGCGAGGAGGTGACGCCTCAGCTCATGGCGAGCTGAGCATCAGGAAAGCGGATGGAGCGGAGACCCTCGTACACCACCTTGACGGACGTGGCCCGGGCGCGTGACCTTAGGCTGCTGTCTGCGGCCCAGGAGTTGCCACGCACCGGTAGCTGGATTCCCAGCCGCTTCGCGGCAGACCGGCGCCACCTCCCCGACCTCGAGAGATCAGCTCACCGGTGCGCCGGCGCCGCACGAATCACCCGACTTGGGTGAGGCGCGCAACGCCTCCAGCGGCCTATGTTGACCACGTGAGATTGGTCGGAGTGAAGGAGGAATCATGGTCACGGGGGTCGATGGAGGCGCTGTCTGCGCGGAGTGCCAGCATGCTGAGTTGTTCGCCGTGCAGCCGCGCGCCCGCTGCCTGAATGCGGAAAGCACGTTCGGGGAAGGTCTCTCGCCGGTCAACCGGCCTACGCGGGATGACGCCGTGCGAGGACGTACATCACGCTCGCCCGGAGCGGCATCGTCCGGGCGCTCAAGCGCAGGCTCAACGTACCCACCGCGTCCGCCGTGCGGCGCAGCAGCCACGTCGAGCTCATGCGCCCATGCCTGCCCAGAAGCACGAGCACGGCGGACGTTGCCCAAGCCAGCTGCGACACGATCGCCGCACAGCTGAGCACGGCGGCGCCTCGGACTCAAGAAGCCGGGGCCGTGAGGACGGTCGTCAGGGCGGGGGAGAAGATGGCTGGCGAGGAAGGACTCGAACCTTCAATCCCCTGATCCAGAGTCAGGTGCCTTGCCAATTAGGCCACTCGCCAGCGGTGCCCGAGGGGTGACATCAGACCAGCGTTTACCGCGCGGCGGCACCCTCCTCAACCATCGCTCAGCAGTCAGGCCTTGTTCTGCCGTCCCTGCGCCTGCAGTCTCGCCCAGGTGTCCCTGAGGGTGAGCGCCCGGTTGAAGACGAGTGCATCGGGCGCCGAGTCGGGATCGGGGCAGAAGTAGCCGAGGCGCTCGAACTGCACGGTCTCGCCGGCCGGCACGTCGGCGAGCGACGGCTCCACCAGACAGCCCCGGAGCACGGTCTCGGAGTCCGGGTTCAGGTCCTCGAACAGGTCGCGGCCGTCGGCTCCGGGGTAGGGCCGTGAAGAGGCGGTCGTAGAGCCGCACCTCGGCGGGCACGGCGTGAGCGGCCGACACCCAGTGAAGGGTCGCCTTGGGGCGGCGGCCGTCGGGAGCGTCGCCGCCGCGCGTCGCCGGGTCGTAGGTGCAGCGCAGCTCGACGATCTCGCCGGCCTCGTCCTTCACCACCTCGGTACAGGTGATGAAGTAGGCCCAGCGCAGCCGCACCTCGCGTCCCGGGGCCAGGCGGAAGAACTTCTTCGCACGGGCTCCTCCATGAAGTCGTCGCGCTCGATCCAGAGCTCACGCCCGAACGGCACCTTGCGGCTGCCCGCCGCCGGGTCCTCCGGGTTGTTGGGGCCTCCAGCTCCTCGACCTGCTCCTCGGGGTAGTTCTCGACGACGACCCTCAGGGGTCCAGCACGGCGAAGCGCCGGGGCGCCGTCCGGTTGAGGACGTTGCGCACCGCGTGCTCCAACATGCCCACCTCGACGACGCTGTCGGTCTTGGCCACGCCGACCATCGCACGAAGTCGCGGATCGCCTCGGGCGTGAAGCCGCGCCGGCGCAGGCCGGCGATCGTCGGCATGCGCGGGTCGTCCCAGCCGCGCACGTGACCCTCGGTGACCAGCTGCAGGAGCTTGCGCTTGCTCATCACCGTGTAGGTCAGGTTGAGGCGGGCGAACTCGATCTGCTGCGGGTGATAAATCTCCGGCATTCGTCAAGGAACCAGTCGTAGAGCGGCCGGTGGTCCTCGAACTCCAGCGTGCACAGCGAGTGGGTGATGCCCTCGATCGCGTCCGACTGCGCGTGCGCGAAGTCGTACATCGGGTAGATGCACCAGGCGTCGCCGGTCCGCGGGTGAGCGGCGTGGAGGATGCGGTACAGCACCGGGTCGCGCAGGTTGATGTTGGGCGAGGCCATGTCGATGCGGGCGCGCAGCACGCGGCTCCCATCGGGGAACTCGCCGGCGCGCATGCGCTCCAGCAGGTCGAGGCTCTCGTCGGCGGAGCGATCGCGGTAGGGGCTGGGTCGGCCGGGCTCGGTGAGCGTGCCGCGGTACTCGCGGATCTCGTCGGCGGTGAGGTCGTCGACGTAGGCCTTGCCGGCCTCGATGAGGTCCACGGCCCAAGCTCGTAGAGCTGCTCGAAGTAGTCCGAGGCGTAGTACTCGCGGTCGCCCCAGTCGAAGCCCAGCCAGCGCACGTCGGCCTGGATCGAGTCGACGTACTCCTGCTCTTCCTTGATCGGGTTGGTGTCGTCGAAGCGCAGGTTGCAGCGACCGCCGTTCTCCTCGGCGATGCCGAAGTTGAGGCAGATCGACTTGGCGTGGCCGATGTGCAGGTAGCCGTTGGGCTCGGGCGGGAAGCGGGTGACGACCTCGGCGTGCTTCCCGCTGCGGAGATCCTCGCCGATGATCTCGCGGATGAAGTCGCCGCGCTCCGGCGAGGATGGCTGGGTGCTCACGGCGCCGAGGATAGCATGCCTCCCTCAGAGGTTCTCGCCGCCCGCTCCGGCCAGCATGCCGTGCAGAAGCCGGCCTGACGTGATGTCCCTGAAGCCGGCGTGCCAGAGAAGCCGCCCCAGAGAATCGTCCGTCTCAAGGCGGTTGCCCAGCACCTGCGCCGCGACGTGGTGGGCGCCCTGCACCGCAGGCGACACGAAGTCGGCGACGCGGTACTCCACGCTCGATCCCTCGCGCGCGGCCAGCTCGCGAGCCCTGGCGATCATCTCCGGTGAGGCGCCGATGCCGACCGCAAAGCCGTCCGGCCTCACGAGCCTGGCGGCGGCCAGGGCCACGTATCCCGGCCCGGTACCGATGTCCAGGACGCGGTCACCGGGAGCGACGCCGGATGTCTGTGAGCGGGCGCCGCTCATGCATGCCTCGAGCGTCGCGAGCCACGCGCCGCGGCGGCCTCATGCCCGCGCAGCGCGTGCTCCGCCAGCAGCAGAAGCGTGCCGTCCGGCAGGCGGTGGATCGAGACCACCAGGGACACGCTCCTCCGCGACATGGCGACCACGTCGGCACGCAGGTGCTCGGTAGCTCCCGTCTCCGCGACGGCACGAAGCGCCTCGGGCACACCCAGCTGCCCGGCCAGCGGGAACACCTCGTCGACCGAGACCCCGGGCACGGAGTCGCGGCCTCGGTCGGGGAGCGCCTCGGAGGCCGCCTCGTTCGCCCACACGACGGTCATCGTCCCCGGGTCGATCAGGATCGCCTGGGCTCTGAAGATCGTGCTGCCCTGGTCCGCGATCTGCACTCACTTGCCCCCTCTCCGACCAGTCGGTACGTTCGGGTCCCGCGCGCCGGGGACGCGTTCCGCCAGACGCGCCGTCGGCATGTTCGAGCCGTACAAGAGGTACTCCATACGATGAGGCTACGCCCTGCTCCGGAGGCTGTCCACGAACTGGCGGGAGCCTCCCGCCGGGTACACTCTGCTCGTACCGTGTTCGTCCTTGGAGGTGCGCATGATCGTCAGACTCAGGATGACGCGCCGCTGGGCGGCGCTGGCGCTCGTGGCCGTGATCGCGCTCGTGACCTTCGCCGTGCCGGCGTGGTGCGTCGCCTCCGGTACGTGGGGCTGGTGACCCGGCGCCGGCTACTCCGTTCCGGCGCCCCAGTCTCCTGACACCCAGCGCTCGAGCCACCACGCCACCGAGCGGTTCATCTCGGCGGCGTACCCGGCCGTGAACTTGTGCGCGTAGACGTCCTGCACGCAGCCGACGATCCCCGGCTGCGACCCGTGGGCGCCGTGGAGATCGTCGAGCTCGCGTGAGACCTCGCGCAACTCGGCTTCCGTGAGCCGCCGGTACCCGTTCTTGTGCACGATGTGCTTCTCGTAGCGCTCCGTCCTGTGCGGGTGGGACTTCGGGCGGCCGAGGCAGAGCATCGCCGCGGGGAAGGTGTAGCGCGGCAGCTTGAGGAGCTCGGCGTGCGTCTCGCCGAGCTCCATGATGTCGCCGATGTAGCACGAACCGATCCCGAGCGACTCGGCCGCGACCACTGCGTTCTGCGCCGCGATGAGCGCGTCGTTGCAGGCCATCAGCAGGTCACCGGGGCCCGGCGTGACGCCGTGCGGCACGCCGGGCAGCTGGTCGCATGCGCAGGCGGCGAACAGATCCATCCACTTCTGGAAGTCGGCGACGAACAGCAGCACCCACGGCGCCCGCGCGATGAACGGCTGGTCGTCGCAGGTCACCGCCAGCCGGTCCTTGAGCGCCTGATCCTCGATCTCGATGATCGAGTACAGCATCAGGCTGCCGGCGGTCGGGGCGCGCATCGCCGCATGCAGCACCGCGCGCTTCTCCTCGTCGGTCGGCGGAGTCGGGTCGTAGGCGCGGGTCGAGCAGCGTGCGTCGAGCAGCCGCATGATCTCGTTCACTGCATCTCCTCCGGGCGGGGCGACAACCGTATCACCGGCTCACCTCGCGCACTCAGGCGAGCGGCTCCGGTCACCGCGCCCGGAGCCTGAGGCGGTCCGGCGTCAGGGAGCCGCCAGTCAGAGGTTGTCCCGCAGCCAGGCGCGGTGCGCCTCGATCGCAGCCCCCTCGGGCATCGCCCACAGGTCCCCGTGGCCGCCGGGGAACCAGTCGAGCCGCATGCGCCCCCGCGCCGCGTTCGCGTACCGCGTGACGCTCGCGCGCGAGAACAGCGGGTCGTCCACGCCGCCCACGAACAGGTAGGCGCCACGGCGGCCGGCTGAGACTGCCGCCGCGGGATCGACGAACTCGGCGACCTGAGTCGGGTCGGCGCCGACCCAGTCCGCCCCGGCGTAGGTCAGCACGAAGGTCTTCACCGGCGTCCGCAGGCCGGCCAGATACCCGCCCACGAAGCCGCCCCAGCTGTACCCAACGTAGCCGATGCGGTCCGGGTCGATCTTCGCAAGCGACCCCAGGACCGCGAGCCCGCGACGCAGATCGGTCACGTACCGCACGTGCGCCGCGACCACGACCTCCGGTTCGAGAGAGACAGGCGCCACGTGCGGATCGCGGCCGTCCGGCGGATCGATGACCAGGGCCGCCAGACCGTCGCGCTGCAGCGCCGCCACGTCGTCCGCGAACATCTCGGCTCTGCAGGTCACGCCCGGCGCGTACAGCACGGCCGGGAACGGCCCCTCTCCCGCCGGAACCGACAGCACCCCCGTGACGACGGCCCCGTCGCTGCGGTAGGTCACGTAGCGGACCGGCGCCCCGTCCCAGCGTCCGGTCCTCGTGACCCTGAGATCGAGGGGTCCGGTGGCGGCCGGAAACGTGCGGGAGAGCGATGCCCTGGTCACGGCCGCCGCCGAGACCACGGGCGCCGCCGAGGACGAGCCCGCGGCGGAGGGAGCGGACGCGGCTGCAGTCGCCGACGCCGCCGGAGAGCCACCGTCGGCCTGGCCGCCGCAGGCCGTCACCAGAAGCGCGAGCAGAATCGCAGCAGCTGCGCCGCCCGGAGGCCACAGCCACGAGGCGCCGCGCCACCCGGCAAGCCTTGTGAATCGCATCATGCCGCCTTCCTTCCCGCGGCCGGCCGCGGCCACGCCAAGCATCTCGACGTCACCGCTCGCGACGGGTTCCCGACCGACCTCGCCGGGAACACGAGAGACCAGCGGCCGGGGGCGCGGCGAGCGCCGCAGGACGGCCGATCCGACGACTGGAGCGAACATGACACCGACTCGAGGAGCGGGGACCCGGACCAACCGTGGGTCCTCACCACCCCGCCCGGCAAGTCCGAGTACACCGCCTATCGCGACGAAGCGGCCGACCCACCGGCCCTCGTCGTGAACGTGGGCAAGACCGAGCTTCGCTATCAGCTGCGCTGCATCGACGATCTCCACGCCATGCTGGAAGCAGCGGGCGACTGGGTGCCGCTGGGCAGCGCCGACGAGCAGAAGCCCGCGGCCGAGGGCAGCGTCGAGGCTTGGGGCCGGTCGCCGGAGAATCCCGTCGGCGGCTGGTACGGGCTCAAGAAGGGCTTGCGCGGGCGCTTCGCCAACTATGTGCCGCCGGTGCTCGAGGCCCTCGGCCTGGCCGAGGTCGAGCACGAAGCGCGCAACAACCGCATGCGGGCCGCCTGAAGCGAGCGCCGCGACCTGCTCCACGCCGGATCGCCGCCCGCGGGTCTCTTCCGGGCGGGCGCGGCGCCAAACCGACCGCTGCTATGCTTGGCCGATGGACGAGCGGGCAGGAGTGGATTCCGGGCGCGTTGCGGAGCTGTGGGAGCGTGAGAGCGCGCGCTTCGCGCGCGACCATCCTCGCTGCCTCGAGCTTCGCGAGCGCGCCCGGACGCGCATGCCGCACGGCGTTCCCATGAGCTGGATGACCAGCTACTTCGCCCATCCCCCGGTCTGGGTGGACGAGGGACACGGCGCCCACTTCACCTGCGCCGACGGGCGCCGCTTCCTCGACACCAACGTCGGCGACAAGAGCACCTTCTGCGGCATCGATCCGGCGCCGGTCGTGCGCGCCGTGCAGCGGCGCGTCGCCGCCGGCGCCCAGTTCATGCTGCCGACCGAGGACGCGATCGTCGTCGCCGACGAGTTGGCGCGGCGCTGGGGCCTCCCGGCATGGCAGTTCACCCTGTCCGCCTCTCAGGCCAACACCGAGACCCTGCGCCTCGTGCGGCACGCCACCGGCCGGCCCAGGGTGCTCAGCTTCACCGGCAACTACGGAGGGCACGGCGACGAACTCCTGGCGGCGTATGCCGGCGAGGACCGGCTGACCTATCTCGGTCTCGCGCCCGGCTCAGACAGTGCTGTGGACGTCATCCAGTTCAACGACGTCGGCGGCCTGGAACGCAGCCTCGCCCGTGGCGACTACGCGTGCGTGTTCACGGAGCCGGCGCTCACCAACGAGGGTGTCGTGCTGCCCGAGCCCGGGTTCCACGATGAGCTGCGCCGGCTGACGCGCAAGTCGGGTACGCTGCTCGTCCTCGACGAGACGCACACGCTCATCTGCGCGCCCGGCGGACTCACGGAGAAGTGGCGCCTCGAGCCCGACGTCGTCGTGGTCGGCAAGGCGATCGGCGGCGGCCTGGCGCTCGGCGCCTACGGCATGAGCGCCGAGCTCTGCGTCGCCTTCGAGCGCGGCGAGAGCATCAGCGGCGAGTCGGGTGAGCTGGCGACCGGAGGGACCCTCTTCGCCAACGCATTGTCCATGGCGGCGGCGAGGGCGGCGCTGACGGAGGTGCTCACCCCGGAGGCCTACGAGCGTGCCGCGGCTCTGGGCGCCGCCCTGGCGGACGGCCTCGAGGCCGCCGTGAGCGTGGCCGGTCTCCCGTGGAAGGTACAGCGGCTGTACCCGCGCTCCGGCATCAGTTTGAGCGGGCGTATCGCCCGTAACGCGGGTGAGGCCGACGCCGACGAACAGCCGGAGCTCAACGCCCTGCTCCGTCTGCATCTCGCCAACCGCGGCGTGTGGGAGGCGATCAGCACCGCCGGCCCGGCGATGTCCGTGGCCGCGACCGGCGGCGACGTCGCGGCGTACCTCGCCGCCTTCGGAGATTTCGTCGCCGACGTGACCGCGCCGTCCTGAACGCCTGTGCGCCGGACCGGCGGCCGGCGACGGCCGGCGACGCCCCGCCCTCAGGCCGCTAGGACGTCTCGACCTCCACGGTCTCGACGCCCGCCTCTCGGGACGCGAACTCGAGCACGATGGACGTGCGCCCGGGGCGCGTAGCGAGCAGGACGCGCTCGCAGCTCTGCAGCATGATCGTGAACCCCATGCCAAGGCTGGACACGGTCGAGAACCCGCGGACGAGCGTCGCCCTCGGCAGGGTGCGGAAATCGATGCCGGGACCGGCGTCTCGGATGAGGACCTGCAGCACCTCGTCGCGGGCGAAGAGCCGGTACGTGCCGGCACCGGCGTGGTTGAGCGCGTTGACGAGCGCCTCGCAGACCGGGGTGCGGATGTCGGTGCGCGGGGCCCAGTCCGGGAACTCCGCTGCGGCGATCCCCGCGACGGCGCTGCGCGCCCCGGACAGGTCGCGAGGCGCAAGGACCTCCGTGGACTCGCCGAGCGGTGCGCCCAGCTGCCCGGCGAGCTCTTCGTCGGTGAGAAGGAAGAGTTTGCCGCCGGTCACCGCGTCGAGCACGTCCACATAGGCCCTGCGGATGTCGTCCTCCTGCCGCCGGAGCGCACGCTCCGCGTGGCGCACATCGGTGACGTCCTGAGCGGCGAGCGCCCAGCGGTCGCGGCCGACTGGGTACGACTCCAGGAGCTCGTAGGCGTCCTCGCTCTCGACGTGGAGCTCCGAGCGGGCCGGCGTACCGGAACCGGCGGCGCTGGCCACGATCTCGAGGTACGAGCGCGTCCTCTCGTCGAGGCCGTCGGGCTTGCTCAGCCGCTTGCCGACGGCGTCTTCGCGGCGCAGCCCCGTACGTTCCAGCTGTGTCGGATTCATGTCCACCAGCTCGAGGTCGGTCAGCTCCCCTTCCCGGTCGCGGATGGCTCTGAAGACGGTGATCCCTTCGGCCGCGTTCTCGAACAGACGCGTGTAGCGCTCCTGCGACGCCTCCAGACTGCGGAAGTAGCGCAGCGCCAGCATCATCAGGAGCGTCGCCGTGACGAGGACGAACAGGAACCCTTTGACCGAGGCGAGAGCCAGCTCGAGGTCGTCCGAGAGGCCGAGCCAGGCGAGTGCCCGGTCCGAAACCACGATCCAGATAGTGGCGAGGACGGCATAGATGAGGGCGAGGCGAAGCGCCAGCCGGCGCGCCGCGCGCCGTCGCCGCTTGCGTGCCTCGGCCAGGTCTGTCACCACTGATGCTGCCATCGGAACGGTCTGTACCTCGGGATTCCGCAAGGACGTCCAAGTCCCTCTAGTAGGCTACCCTCCGCAGGACCCCGGTGGAAGCGGCCGGCAGTACCGTTTGCCTGCTAATCATTGGCGTGCTAACCTTCTCCCGTCATTCGACGATGCTGGAGTACCGTGACCGACCACAGCGTGCCTGCGCTCCCCGGATCGCTTGACGGCGTCGACGAGCTCTCGTCCGATGTCTTCCGCGCGTTCATCGAGACGCTACGGCGGCACCGCCGACTCATGATGCAGGCTCTGGCCGACCGCGGCATCCATCCGGGCCAAGCCATGTGCCTGCGCCTGCTCATCGCCAACGACGGTATCACCCAGCGCGATCTGGCCAAGGCGATGCACATCGCCCCGCCGACGCTGACCAAGATGCTGCACTCCATGGAGACGGCCGGGCTGGTGCGGCGTCGTCCCGACGCCGACGACGCCCGGCTCACCAGAGTCGAGCTGACGGCTGCCGGCCGAGCGGAGGAGAAGGAGATGCACGCCGCCGCCGCCGAGTACGTCAACGCAACGATCGGCACGCTGCCGGAGAAGGACCGCCGAGACCTGGCACGGCTTCTCGACGCGCTCGGAGCCACGATCGAGCGCGCGTCGGCGGCCCGCGAGGACAGCGCGCCGGCCGATCCCTCCAAGACATCCCACGCCGGGGACACCCCGTGATCCGCCTCCTGCGCAGCGGCCTGCGGCCCTACTGGCGGCAGATCGTTCTGGTCCTCTTCCTGCTGCTGGTGCAGGCGCTCGCCAATCTCTACCTGCCCACCCTCAACGCCGACATCATCAACAACGGCGTGGTGACCGGCGACACGGCCTACATCCTCGAGGTGGGTGGCCTCATGCTCGCCGTCACGCTGGTCTTCGTCATCGCCGCCATCGTGGCGGTGTACTGGGGCTCCAAGGTCGCCATGGGGTTCGGCCGCGACGTGCGCGGATCCCTCTTCCGCCGCGTCGAGAGCTTCTCGCAGGCCGAGGTCAACCACTTCGGCACGCCGTCACTGATCACACGCACCACCAACGACGTCCAGCAGGTGCAGATGGTGGTGCTCATGATGCTGAACGTCGTGATCTCGGCGCCGATCATGGCTATCGGCGGCATGATCATGGCGCTGCGGCTCAACGTGCCTCTCAGCGCCGTGATCCTCGTCGCCATCCCCGTGATGGCCGTCTTCATCGGCCTGGTGCTGCGCTCGGCGCTCCCGCTCTTCATGTCGATGCAGAAGAAGATCGACCGCATCAACCAGGTCACGCGCGAGATGCTGAGCGGGGTGCGCGTGATCCGCGCCTTCGACCGCACGCGCTACGAAGAGGAGCGCTTCGACGCCGCCAACGACGACCTGACCGTGACCACACTCAAGGTCAATCGGCTCTTCGCGCTGATGATCCCGACGCTGACCGCCATCCTCAACCTGTCGACGGTGGCGATCATGTGGTTCGGCAGCATCCAGGTCGCCGACAACGGCATGCCCATCGGCGACCTCACCGCCTTCCTCACGTACATCGTGCAGATCCTCATGGCCGTGCTGATGGCGACGATCATGTTCGTCATGGTGCCGCGCGCAGCGGCCTCTGCAGCACGCATCCAGGAGGTGCTCGCGGCCGAGCCGACGGTGGTCGATCCGGACCAGCCCGCCGCTCCCGCGCCGGTCCGCGGCCTCGTCGAGTTCGAGGACGTCGAGTTCCGCTACCCGGGGGCGGAGGACCCGGTGCTGAGCGGCATCAGCTTCACGGCGGGTCCGGGCGAGGTGACCGCCATCGTGGGGAGCACCGGCAGCGGGAAGACCACGCTGATCAGTCTGATCCCGCGCTTCTACGACGTCACCGGCGGCCGCGTGCTCGTCGACGGCGTGGACGTGCGCGAGATGGCGCAGCAGGACCTGTGGAGCCGCATCGGCCTCGTGCCGCAGAAGGCGTTCCTGTTCAGCGGCACGGTGGCCAGCAACCTGCGCCACGGCGACGATCAGGCCGCCGACGAGGCGCTCTGGCGCTACCTCGAGATCGCCCAGGGACGCGAGTTCGTGGCCCAGATGCCGGAGGAGCTGGAGGCCACGGTCTCGCAGGGCGGCGCCAATGTCTCCGGCGGGCAGCGGCAGCGCCTCGCCATCGCTCGGGCGCTCGCGAAGCGAGCCAAGATCCACATCTACGACGACAGCTTCTCGGCCCTCGACTTCGCCACCGACGCGCGCCTGCGCGCCGCGCTCAAGCGCGAGACCGAGGACGCGACGGTCATCATCGTCGCCCAGCGGGTGGGGACGATCATGCATGCCGACCGCATCATCGTGCTCGAGAACGGCTCCATCGCCGGCATCGGTACCCACGACGAGCTCCTGACGACCAGCGAGACGTACCGCGAGATCGTCGCCTCGCAGCTCGGCGAGGAGGGCGCGGCGTGAGCGCGCCGAGCGGCGCGCGACGCCGCCCGGGCGCCCGCCGGCCGAGCCGGCGCGGCGGCCCGGGCGGCCCCGGCGGCGGTCCGGCGGCCACGCGCTCGTGATGCCGACGGCCAAGCCGAAGGACCTCAAGGGCGCCTCTGCGCCTCGGCCGGCCTGCTGCGCACCGAGCGTCTGCTCATCGCCGTCGTCCTCGTGCTGGCCGTGATCAGCGTCACCTTCGTGATCGTCGGCCCAAGATCCTGGGCAACGCCACCGACATCCTCTTCGACGGCGTGATCAGCAGCAGCTTCCCGCCGGGCACCACGCAGGACCAGGCCGTCGCCGGCCTCGGGCCGAGGGCCAGGACCAGGTCAGCCGACATGCTCTCGAGCATGACGATCGCCCCGGCAAGGGCGTGGACTTCGCGGCGCTCGGACGCACCCTGCTGCTGCTGGTCGCCGTGTACCTGCTGAGCGCCGCATTCGCCTGGCTGCAGCAGTACATCATGGCCGGGGTGGCGCAGCGCACGATGTTCCGGCTGCGGCAGGCGGCCGACGAGAAGCTCGCCCGCCTGCCGCTGAAGTACTTCGACGACCACCCCCGCGGCGACGTCCTGAGCCGCGTGACCAACGACATCGACAACATCTCGCAGTCATTGCAGCAGAGCCTCACCCAGCTCATCACAGCGCTGCTCACAATCGTCGGGGTGCTCATCATGATGCTGTCGATCAGCTGGATCCTGGCGCTGATCTCGCTGTTGGCCGTGCCGCTGTCGGTTCTGCTCACGGTGATCATCGCCAAGCGCTCGCAGAAGCAGTTCGCGGCGCAGTGGGAGCGCACCGGCGAGCTCAACGGGCACGTGGAGGAGATGTTCACCGGCCACAACGTGGTGAAGGTCTTCGGTCGCCAGAAGGAGGCCATCGCCACCTTCGACGACCAGAACGAGCAGCTCTACGAGGCCAGCTTCAGGGCCCAGTTCATCTCGGGGATGATCATGCCGGTGATGACCTTCGTGACCAACCTGAGCTACGTGGCGATCGCCGTCGTCGGCGGACTCATGGTGGCCAACGGCCGCATCTCGCTGGGCGATGTGCAGGCGTTCATCCAGTACTCCCGGATGTTCACCATGCCGATCACGCAGACGGCCAGCATCATGAACGTCCTGCAGAGCACGGCGGCGTCGGCCGAGCGCGTCTTCGAGCTGCTCGATGCCGAGGAGGAGTCGGCCGAGCCGGACCCGCCCGCGCGGTTGGCGGGCGTGCGCGGGAGGGTGGCCTTCGAGGACGTGTCGTTCCGCTACGTCCCGGACACGCCGCTGATCGAGGACCTCGACCTCGACGTGCGCGCCCGGCGAGACGGTGGCCATCGTGGGGCCCACCGGCGCCGGCAAGACGACGCTCGTCAACCTGCTGCTGCGCTTCTATGAGATCGACCACGGGCGCATTCTCGTCGACGGCGTGGACGCGCGGCAGATGACGCGCAGCGACCTGCGGCGGCTCTTCGGCATGGTCCTGCAGGACGCCTGGCTCTTCAGCGGCAGCATCCGCGAGAACATCGCCTACGGGCGCGAGGGCGTGAGCGAGGAAGAGGTCCTCGCCGCCGCCAAGCGCGGCGCGCGTCGACCACTTCGTGCGCACCCTGCCCGACGGCTACGACACCGTGCTCGACGACGACGCGACCAACGTCTCGCAAGGCGAGAAGCAGCTGCTCACCATCGCCCGCGCCTTCCTCGCCGACC
>CALNYP010000048.1:0-77587 GCA_942490715.1 uncultured bacterium | reverse complement strand
CATCGATCTGTCCACCGAGCTCGACGGCACCCCCGGTGTCAACGAGGTCGTTCGCTAGGTCGCCGGTACCGGCCTCAGGTCGCCGAAGGCGGCCCGCAAGCTGAGCGAGGGTCAGCCGCCGGCCAGGCCGTCGCGCAACGACTGCTTCTGCACCTTGGTGGTGCCGGTCCGGGGTAGTTCGTCCACCACGTGCACCTCGGCGGGTCGTTTGTACTCGGCCAGGTGTTCCTCGGCGAACGCCAGCACGGTCTTCACCGCCTTGGCGGTGGCGGCCTTGGTCCTGGCCTTCTTCGGCTCGACCAGCCGGACGAACGCCACGGGCACCTCGCCGAGTCGTTCGTCGGGAAGTCCCACGACCGCGGCCTCGACCACCACCGGGCAGGCTTCGAGCGTCTGCTCGACCTCGACCGCGTAGACCGAGTAGCCGCCGTGCTTGATGACGTCCTTCTTACGACCGGCGAAGAGCACCGAACCCAGCGGACCGAGCCGGACCAGATCCCCCGTGCGCAACCAGCCGTCGCCGGTGAGCGCCCGTTCGGTGGCGTCAGGGCTGTTCCAGTACTCGCGCAACAGGCCCGGCCCCCGCACGTGCAGCTCCCCGACCTCACCCCACCGCCGGATCCGGCGGTCGTCCTCGTCCATCACCCCGAACCGGTACCCGGGCAGGCGCAGCCCGACCCCGTCGCCCAGTCCAGCGGCGAGGTAGGGGGGCGAGATCTTGGCCGCCACCCCTCCGCCGGCCTCGACCATGCCGTACCCCTCGACGAAGCTGGCCTGGCCGACCGGGCCGAGGCCCGGCACGGTGATCATGGCGCCCATCTCCTTGAATCGCTGGGCCAGATCGGTGGGCATGGCATCGGCTCCCGAGCCCCAGACCCGGATCGAGTTGAGGTCGCGGTACTCGGCGCCGGCCTGCAGGAGCATGCGGTACATGGCGGGGACCCCGATGAAGATGCTGGCCCGCTCGGTCTCGATGGCGTCCAGCACGTCGTCGGGCCGGAACCGGGGCAGGAAGCGGGTGGTGATCCCGCCCGCAGCGAACCCCAGCAGCACGACGAACCCCATGATGTGGGCCACCGGCAGGGCCACGACGGCCGAGTCGCGGCGCAGCTCGGCCGGCCAGAGGGCGAGACGTCGGGCCTGGTCGACCAGGGAGCGATGGGTCAGGGCCACCCCCTTCGGTTTCCCCGTGGTTCCCGAGGTGTAGAACAGCGCAGCCACGTCGCCGGGATCGGCGGGCATGGCTTCCTTGGGAACGATCCCTGGATCGGTCAGCTCGTCGACCGAGCGCACGACCAGTTGGGCCCCGCTGTCGGCGATCACGTGGTCGATCTCGTCGGGTCGCATCTGGGCGTTGACCGGGACGGCCACGGCCCCGGCGTGAGCGACCGCGAAGCAGGCCAGCAGCAGCTCGTAGCTGTTGGGGAGCGCCAGGACGATCCGCTCACCAGGGCCGACCTGGAGTCGCACCGCACCCGACCACTCGCGCACCCTGATCGCCGCCTGCCGGAACGACAGGTCGAGCGAGGGTTCGTCCTGTCGGACCAGTTCGGCGTCGGTGTGCACCTCGGCCACGCGCTCCATGACGTTGCCGAGCGTGAGATCGGGCTGACGGAGCAGGCGCAGCCGACGCACCGTGCGCACGCTCACACCTTCTCCAGCGGCGCCCACGACAGGAGCAGGACCTTCTCGCCCTCTCCCGGAAACCGCACCGTGACCTCGGTCTTGTCGCCGGTCCCGCTCATGTCGAGCACCACCCCTTCGCCGTACTTCTTGTGGCGCACGTCGTCGCCGATCTTCAGCTCGGGCACCGGACCCGAGGGTTGGGCGCGGCTGCCGGCCTGCACCGCGGCGTCGACCACCGCGTCGCGATGCGCCTCGGATCCTCGCCGGGGTTCGTTCTCGAGCCAGGACGAGCCGAAGGACGGCTTGCGCCGCTTCGACCGGCTGCCCTCGGCCTCGATCAGGAGCTCGTCGGGGATCTCCTCGAGGAATCGGCTGGCCGGGTTGTACTGGGTGGAGCCGAAGAGGGTCCGACTCCATGCGTGGGTGAGGTACAACCGCTCCATCGCCCGCGTGATGCCCACGTACGCCAGCCGACGCTCTTCTTCGAGCTCGTCGGGCTCGCCGATGGATCGCAGGTGGGGAAAGACACCGTCCTCGAGCCCCATGAGGAACACCACCGGGAACTCGAGCCCTTTCGCCGAGTGCAACGTCATGAGCAGCACCGACGAGTCGTCATCGATCTGGTCGGTGTCGGCCACCAGGCTGACCTGTTCGAGGAACTCGGCGACCGACTCGGTCTCGGCGGCACCGCCGACGAGCTCGGCCAGGTTCTCGAGCCTGCCCTCGGCCTCGATGCTGCGCTCGGCCCGGAGCTCGTCGAGGTAGCCGGAGCGCTCGAGCACCGCTTCGAGCACCGCAGCCGGACCGAGATCGACCGAATCGGTGGCCTGGTCGATGACGGCGAGGAACGCGGCGATGCCCTTGCTGGCCCGGCCGGAGACGCCGGCCTCATCGGCCTGGCGGAGCGCTTCGAGGAACGGAGACCGTGGAGGCGGCCCATGCGTCGACCTTGGCCACCGAGGAGTCCCCCACCCCGCGCTTGGGCGTGTTGAGCACCCGTTTCACCGAGACCTCGTCATCGGGGTTGACCGCCGCCCGCAGGTAGGCCAGGGCGTCCTTGACCTCTCGCCGGTCGTAGAACCGGGTCCCGCCGATGACCTTGTACGGGATGCTGGCCCGCATCAGCTGACTCCTCCAGCACCCGGCTCTGGGCGTTGGTCCGGTAGAAGACCGCCATCTCGTCCCAGCGCCGGTCGCCGCCGTCGTGCAGGCGGGCGAGCTCCTGAGCCACGAAGCGGGCCTCGTCACCCTCGTCGTCTCCGCAATAGCGGACGATGGACTCGCCGTCCGCCGCGTCGGTCCAGAGCTCCTTGGGCTTGCGCCCGGTGTTGTGGGAGATGACGGCGTTGGCCGCGTCGAGGATCTTCTGGGTCGAGCGGTAGTTCTGCTCGAGCACCACCACGGTCGTGTCGGGAAACGCCTGCTCGAACTCGAGGATGTTGCGGATGTCGGCACCCCGGAAGCGGTAGACCGACTGATCCGAGTCGCCCACGACGAAGACGTTGCGGTGCTCACCGCCCAGGCGCAGCACCAACTCGTTCTGTACCGGGTTGGTGTCCTGGTACTCGTCGACCAACACGTGACCGAACCGACGCCGGTAGTGGCCCAGCACGTCCTCCTCGCTGCGCAGCAGCTGGGCCGTGACCATGAGCAGATCGTCGAAGTCCATCGCGCCGGCCTTGAGGAGCCGGGCCTGGTAGTCGACGTAGACGTCGGCCACCTTGCGCTCGAAGATGGTCGAAGCCCGGTCGGCGTACGAGCCGGGTCCGACATTCTCGTTCTTCGCCGAGCTGATCAGCGCATGGACCTGGCGGGGCGGGAAGCGCTTGGAGTCGAGGTTGAGATCGCGCAGAACGTAGCCGGTGAGCCGCACCGCGTCGGCCTGGTCGTAGATGGAGAACCCTGACGGGTAGCCCAGCCGTTCGGCGTCGCGGCGAAGGATGCGTACGCACGCGGAGTGGAACGTCGAGATCCACATCTTGTCGGCAACGGGCCCCACCAGCGCACCGACGCGCTGCTTCATCTCGTCGGCGGCCTTGTTGGTGAACGTGATGGCCAGGATCTCGAACGGCGAGACGTTCTGCCGGCCGATGAGCCAGGCGATGCGATGGGTGAGGACGCGCGTCTTCCCGGAACCGGCACCCGCCACCACCAACTGCGGACCGCCGCCGTGGGTGACCGCGTCTTCCTGGGCGGGGTTCAGCCCCTCGAGCAGGTCGGTCATGGTGGCCCAACCCTACCGGGAGGGTGTGGCAGTGCCGGGCGGCCCGGATCACGCCAGGCTCGGGCAGCGACGGCGCCGATCAGCGCTGGGCCGCAGCGACCGGGTCGATCGCGGCCGCCAGTTGCTGGCGTCGCTCTCGCGCCGTCTGCGACGCGTCCTGGATCAGTCCGGTCTGGGATCCGGCGTCGGCGCCGGTGGACAGACTGACGAGGGACGTGAGCGCACCGCGCAGGCCGGCCACGGCCTGACCCAGCCGGTCCAGCGATCGGCCGAGATCGGCGTCGTCGGTCGTCGATCCGTTTCGTGACGATCTGGGCCTCCAGGTC
Organism: uncultured bacterium; assembly: GCA_942490715.1. GTDB lineage: Bacteria > Acidobacteriota > Polarisedimenticolia > Polarisedimenticolales > Polarisedimenticolaceae > CALNYP01. The sequence goes on along the minus strand of CALNYP010000048.1, from coordinate 73,411 downwards.
GATCATTCGACCCCGGAGGTCATCCCACGAACGGCCGAGCAGGTCGGGGTCGGTCTGACGGAGAACCTCGAGGCTCGCCTGATCGTGAATCCATCGGCTGGTCCCCTACGATCTCTCCGATGCTCCGGTTCTGCTCGGCGAGCGCCGCCGCCTTCTTCGCCGAGTGGCGGTGAGCGGCCGACGTGACGCCCATGATCAGGGCGAGGGCCGCCACCCCCAGGATCCCGAGCAGGATCCAGTCCTCGATGCTCATCTCATCGTCGCTCGTGGGCTGCTGGTCACCACCCGCGGGAGGTTCGGTCGCCGGGGGCGCCTCCCGGTGCTGGGTGGATCGGTCCTGGGTGGATCGGTCCTGGGTGGATCGGTGGACGGCGGATCGGTGCTGGGCGGATCGGTGGACGGCGGATCGGCCGCAGGAGGGTCCGTCGCCGGAGGCGCCGAGACGCCCGCGGTGTCGCCACCGGGCCCGGTCTCGACCCCTTCGATCGCCTCGCCGATCTGGTCCTTCGCCTCGTCGCTGCACGCGCCGAGCAGCAGCGCCACCCCTCCGAGCCCGATCACGAGCCACCGGGCCGCGGCGGCGTCGATGACGGCGGGAGAGGCGCGAGGCCGAGGAGAGGGCGTCATGGGACTCCAGTCCATCCGATGCAGGAGCGACGAGGAAGGCGTCGCCCGAGATGGGGGGGGGGGGGGGGGGGGGGGGGGGGGGGGGGGGGGGGGGGGGGGGATCTTCGATTAGCCTTCGTCGTCGGACAGCTTGCCCGCACTCCGTGGAGCTCGGCCAGCTTGGCCAGCTCGTCGGTGGACTGGTCCCTCGCGGCATCGCGGATGTGAGGCCTGCACCGCCTTCTCCTGTTCGATCGCGTCGTCCTGGGCCCGCCGGCTCATGTTGCCGCCGTTGACGATGAGGTAGAGGAAGACGCCCAGGAAGGGCAGGATGATGATGCCGATCGTCCCGAAGGCCTTGGCCCAGCCGGACATGTCGCGGGCGCGGATGATGTCGGCGAAGATCGAGATGACCAGCCAGATCCACACGAAGAACAGGAAGAACCAGAGATGGACCAGAGACCTGCCCGGTACCCCCATTCGGCGGCGATGATGTTCACGTTGTCTTCTCCCTCGGAGTGTCGATCGACGGACGCGCTCCGTTCGATCCGGCTCCGACCATAACCGAGCGCCGGCCGCTTCGTGCCGAGGTACCGGGCGCGGATCACCCCCGGGTGATCGGGTCTTCCGCTCGTGGTCAGGTCAGGAGTCGCTCGCGGAACAGGTCCATCACCTGGTCGAGGGCGTCCCGGGTGGGATGGCCTTCCTCGTCGACCAGATCGGTGGTCAGCACCGAGTGCGCCATCTTCTCGTTGCCGTAGGGGTTCCCCTTCGAGGAGTCGATCTCGATCCCGACGAAGCCGTCGCCGAGCTCACGACGGAGGCGTTCGAACCGCTGCGACGGCGACGCAGGGTCCTCGGTGAAGCGCATACCCAGCACGCACACGCCCGCCTCGACCCGCTCCTTGACGATTCGAAGGTCGTCGTCGGAGATCCCCAGATCTCGCTTGCGCGACGCCGAGACCGGCAACGGCAACGACGGTTGGCTCAAGACCGGGGCGATCATGCACTCGTCCAGCATCAACGCCAGGCGAACCCTCCGGTCAGGCACATGCCCACCGCTCCGACGCCCGGCCCGCCCAACTCCTCGTGCAGCGACCGGGCCAGGGCCCGGAGCCAGTCGGTCACCGGCGAGCGGCGTCCGACCGCGAACGCATGGAACTCCTTCGACACACAGGCCCGCACCAGCGACGACACCGCGTAGGTGTTGGTCATGGGCTTGCCGGCCTCACCGAACAGGTCCGGCATGCCACGGTGCACCCCAGATCGACCACCTTGCGGGCGAATCCGGCCACCTCGGGCGTGGATTCCGGGGATCTCGGTCGCGACGACGACATCCGGTCCGGTCCCCTTGCGGTAGACGACCTTGGTCTCGCCCGACGCGGTGAACTCGGTGGCATCGAAGTCGGAGAGATCGTCCTTGGCTTGGCTGTCCATGGAGCGACGTTAGCCTTCGGCGATGATGCTCGGATCCGTGTGCGCACGGCACCGCCCGATGAAGCCGTTCCGGTTCGGTATCCAATCCTCCGGCCCCGCCGATGCGGACCTTGGCTGGGCCGCCCTGGCCCGGCGGGTCGAGTCCCTGGGGTACGACACGTTGACGTGTGCCGACCACTTCGACGGGCAGTTCGCACCGCTCCCCGCGCTGGTTGCCAACAGCCGCAGAGGCCACCACCACCCTCCGGCTGGGCACCATGGTGCTGGCCAACGACTTCCGTCACCCCGTGGTGACGGCGAAGGAGGTCGCCACCGCCGACGTCCTGAGCGGCGGACGGTTCGAGTTCGGCATCGGCGCCGGATGGATGACGACCGACTACGAGCAGGCCGGGATCCCCATGGACCGCCCGGGGGTGCGCATCGCCCGACTGGCCGAAGCCATCCAGGTGATCCGACCGCTGGTCGCCGGCGAGACGGTCGACCACGACGGTGAGCACCGGCATCACGGGCCTGGTGGGTTTCCCCGCTGCGGTGCAGCAGCCCGGTGTCCCGTTGGTCGTCGAGGGTGGCGGACGCCGCATCCTCGAACTGGCCGGACGGGTGGCCGACATCGTCGGCATCGAACGTCGATCTGCGCGCCGGGGTGATCGACGAGCGGGCCGGACCCACGGGCACCCCCGGGGCCACCGACGAGAAGGTCGAGTGGGTCAGAGCGCGTACGGGGACCGATTCGACGATCGAGCTTTCCAGGTGCGCGTGCACGTCGCCGCTCCGACCGACGACCCCGAGGGCATGGCCGAGGTGATGGCCCCGGCGCTGGGCATCGCTCCCGCCGATGCCCTCGCCAGCCCCCACGTGCTGGTCGACGGTGCCGGCGATGATCGAGACGCTCCAGGCCCGCCGGGAGCGGTGGGGCATCTCCTACATCGCCGGTTGAGTGTGGACGCGATGGAGTCCATGGCCCCCGTGGTCGAAGCGCTCGCCGGATCCTGAGCCCGCTCGGGGCCAGGCACCGAGCGTGCTCGTCAGGTCGCCGGGTTCGGTCGTGGCGGTGGGGCGACGATGTCGCCGATGGCGACCTCGGGTTCGACCACGGGCAACGGCCGATCGGTGGGCTCGGTCACATAGACGGGGCCGAGGCGAATCGCCTCGACCGCGGTGATGACCGTCCAGACCGTCAGCGCCGCCATCGCCGCGTCGTACCGCCACGCAGGCCACCCCCAGCTCACGCGCATCGACAGGTGCGCGATCGACGACACCACCAGCAGTCGACCGAGGATGGCGATCCCCGCCACCAGACGAGTCTGGAGTCGAACCTCGTGGCGTCGGCCAGGAGCGCGAGGCAGACCAGCACCCCTGCCGTCATCGTCAGGTGGAGCACCACGAGCGACCCGCGGGCGTCCGGCAGAGCGAGCACGGTCGGAGGGCCATGACCCAACACACGGCGCTCAGCACGCACGTACTGGTCCGTCCGTAGCGGACGAGGAACGTGCGCTTACCATGTGGCATGTCGCCCTCGAGGTCACGGAAGTCCTTCAGCACGATCCTGCCGACGAACCCCAGGAGCACCCGACCACGATCACGATCTCCGTTGCGGTCCACACCCTTCCCGGCCGGCGACGAACCCCACACCGAGCGGCACGACCACGTACCCGACCGGCAACAGGACCAGGCCGACGATCCCTCGGCCGAGAGTCGGACCGGCGGGAGCGAATAGGCCAGGCCGAAGACGGTGCCACCAGCGACCAGTGCGGGTGCCGGCCAGGGCAACAGGACGCTCATCGCCAGCGCGACGAGTGCCGTGATGACGGCCGCCGCTCGAAGGGTCGATCGATCGGACTGCCCCGTTGTCAGCGGCCGACGGAGACCGTTGGCGCGGTCGACCGCTTCGTCGGCCAGGTCGTTGATGCGAGCCGCGTGCATGAGCAGCGCGGCGACGACGACCACCGCGATCGCCAGCGTCGTCGGGTCGTTGGGCCGTCCGGCCAGACTCATGCCGAGATGGCAGAACGCGGCCACGATGAACAGGGCCGCCGGCCGGGTCAGGCCACGGACGAGCAGGAGAACCCGACTCACTTGTTGCTCGACCACCGGGAGGCGCGTACATGAAGATGAGGCTCATCACCACGATTCCGGCGACGAGCACGGCCACGCAGACCGCGATCACGATCCCGATTCCTTCGAGGACCGACCGTGTCCGCCGGCCGAGCCGTCCTTCCGGCCGGATCCCCGGTCCGTAGTCGACGAGGAGCGCTGCCCTCACCAACCCCACCAGGTCCTCCATGCTGCGGTCGTTGGTGAACACCCGGTTGGCGATCCCTCGGCCCGGTTCCGGCTCGACCTCGTTCGCAGCCGTTCTGGCCCGAGCCTCGCCGTCGTCCACCGACCGCTCCACGATGCGTGCGGCGGCCTGCTCCAGATCGGCGTCGATCTGATACACGAGCAGCCATGGCACCACTGCTCGCAGCTGCTCCACCAGCGGTGCTCGCAACATGACCGCGTCGACCGGGCCATCCGGCTGAAGCTCCAATCGGGGGAGGCCGTAGCGGTGAGGCAGTCCGAACATGTGGGTCGTCCCCCAGAAGCAGCCCTCGTGCTCGAGCTCGGCGAATCGAGCCTCGTCGACGAAACGGTGTTCGAGCGTCTCGTCCGTCGGGTCCTCATCGGCCCGCGGCGGCCGCGTCGTCCAGGTCGGGTGGACCCGTAGGAGCCCTTGCTCAGCAAGTCGTCGGACCACCGTCGACTTGCCACACGCCGACGGCCCGATGATCACCAGCAGCGGACGAGCGGCGGAGTTCACGACCATCTATCGGCCTGGGCCCAACGCCGTTGAGCACCGCACCGGGTGACCCTCGCTTCGGGGGACCGGGACCAGGAGTGGCTGAACCCGCTCGGTGCCTGACCCCCAGCGGGTTCCACGGAGACTCGGCCGGCTCCGACCAGGTCGCGGCGATACACGTTGGCGGTACCGCACCACGTCGCCGGTCCGGGGCGAGTTGATCATCTGGCCTGCGCCGACGTAGAGGCCCACGTGGTGGATCGGTGAGCCGAAGAAGACCAGATCACCCGGCTGTCATGTCGGCGGTGGATACCCGCCGGGTGGCCGCGTACTGCGCCCGGGAGCTGTGGGGGAGGTAGACGCCCGCAGCATTCCGGACCCATGCGGTGAAGCCGCTGCAATCGAACCCGCTCGACGGGGTGCTGCCCGCCCAGCGATACGGGACACCGAGCTGCCGTTGGGCCTCGGCCAACACGGTCTGGACCCGTGACGACGAAGCGGGAGGCGGCGCAGGGGTGGGAGCCGGTGTCGGTGCCGGCGCAGCCGTGGCCGGAGGAGCGGTCGGTGCGGGCGAGGGCGACGCAGATCGGACCCGGCATCGTCGTCGGATGCGGGAACGCGGATCGGCCCCCTGCGTAGCGGAAGCGGCAGCCACGCCCGTGATCGCCTGGGCCTGCGTCGCCGCTGCGGCTTCGCGAGCGGCCCGCTCGGCGCGGCCGCCGCTTCGGCGGCCCATCGCTCCTGTTCTTCAGGGATCAGCTCGGCCAGCTCGGACTCGACCCCGGCCAGGAGGTCGCTCTGTTCGGCGATGACCGATTCGATCTCCTCGCTCCGCTCGTCGAGTTGTGCGGTCAGACCGTCGAGCTCACCCTTGATGGACTCGGTGGTGGCCACCTCGGCGTCGAGGTCCTCGAGGGCGCCCCGGAGGTCTTCGAGCACCCGCTTCTTGTCGCCGGTCGCCGCCTGGAGGTAACTCGCGCTCGGCGAAATCGCTGCCGTCGCTGCTCGAGGTAGGCGACCACCTGGCCGTGCTTGCTGCCGCCGATGTAGGCCTCGACCGCGTACTCGCGGACGTTCTCCAGCTTGGCGGCAATGCTCGCCTTCGGAGTCGCCGATCTCGGCCTCGGCGTCGGCCAGCTGGGCCTCGACCTCTTCGAGCTGGCCCCAGGTGGCGTTGTACTCCTCGTCGAGCAGGCTGACGCGCAGGTTCAGCTCGTCGAGGTCGGTCGGAGATGCGCCGGGCTTCGGCGCGGGCATGTCGTCGATCGGGTCGGCGGCGATGGGCGTGGCCGCCATGCTGGCCACCACGCTGAAGCGCGAGCACGACGGTTTGCCGAACCGGCGGAGCCTGCGACTCGAGCCGGAGGGTGAGGACGAGGCACCCGTCGGAGGCGTACTCGCGGGTGGGAGAGTGGTTACAAAGAGGTGACAGAAACCCTCACGGAATGCGGTCGCCCTGGCAACGCTGAGGGCCCGTCCCGGTGCCCCGGCCGGCTACGGGTAGTTGTTGAGGTCGGCGGACCCGTAGACCAGACCCAGGATCAGCAGCAGGCCCAGCAGGGCGAGTCCCACCACGATCGTGCTGAGCGACCACGTTGCGCGCCCGGGCGGCGGCCACACGGGCGGCCGCGCAGTTGCCCGCCGCCCACTGCGACCGGCTGCGCAGGGAGTAGACCAGCGCCACCAGGCCCGTGGGCAGGAAGAGCACGAGCGCCAGGATCGAGTGCGGCAACCACGCCTTGGGGCGACGACCGGCGGGGACGGCGGCCGGCGGCGGGGCGGGTGGTGGCGGCGACCCGGTCTCGGTCATTCCCACTCCACGAGGGTGCCGAGCGGCTTCGACGATGTCGTAGGCCACCCGGTTCACGCCGTCGACCTCGTTGATGATGCGGTTGGACATGACCTCGAGGACGTCGTAGGGGATGCGGGCCCAGTCGGCGGTCATGGCGTCTTCGCTGGTGACGGCCCGGATGATGACGGGGTGGGCGTAGGTTCGTTCGTCGCCCATGACCCCGACCGAGCGGATGTCAGGCAGTACGGCGAAGCTCTGCCAGATCTCCCGCTCGAGACCGGCTCGGCGCAGTTCCTCACGGACGGCTGCTCGGCGTGTTGGAGCATCGCCACCTTCTCGGCGGTGACCTCGCCGATGATGCGCACCCCCAGGCCCGGTCCCGGGAACGGCTGGCGCCACACGATCTCTTCGGGAAGGCCGAGCTCCTCGCCCACCCGACGGACCTCGTCCTTGAAGAGGCTGCGCAGTGGTTCGACCAGGTCGAACTCCATGTCCTCGGGCAGACCGCCGACGTTGTGGTGGCTCTTGATCTTTGCCGCGTCCTTGGTCCCCGACTCGATGACATCGGGATAGAGCGTGCCCTGCACGAGGAACGTGGCGTCCTCGACGTCGCCACGCCCTGCGTCCTCGAAGACCCGGATGAACAGCTCGCCGATCACCTTCCGCGCTTCTGCTCCGGATCGGTGACGCCCTCGAGGCCCCGGAAGAACCGTTCGGCGGCCCGGACGTGGATCAGCTCGATGCCCTGGTGGCGCCGGAAGGTCTCGACGACCTGGTCGCCCTCGTCCTTGCGCATCAGGCCGGTGTCGACGAAGACGCAGGTGAGCTGGTGGCCGATGGCCTTGTGCACCAGCGCCGCCGCCACCGCTCGAATCGACCCCACCCGAGAGCCCGCAGATGGCCCGGGATGCGCCGACGCGCGTACGAACGGCCTCGACCTGCGCCTCGATGATGGAGGTCATCGTCCACGTGGGGGCGCAGCCGCAGGCGTCGAACAGGGAATCGCTTCAGCACCTCCTGGCCACAGGGGGTGTGGGCCACCTCGGGGTGGAACTGCACTCTGAAGATGCCGGCCTCTCGCTTCTCGAGCACCGCGACCGGAGCGTCGGGGGTGGATCCGGTGGAGACGAACCCGGGCGGGACCTCGACGATGGCGTCGAAGTGGCTCATCCACACCGAGAGCTGAGGCGGTTGCTCGTGCAGCAGGAGACTGTGACCCGACCGGGTCAGTGCGGCTCGGCCGTACTCGCCCCGACCGGAGTGAACGACGGTGCCACCCAGCTGCAGGGCCACGAGCTGCGCGCCGTAGCAGATACCCAGGATGGGGATGCCCAGTTCGTAGACGGCCAAGTCGAGCAGCGGGGCACCCTCCACGTGGACCGACTTGGGGCCGCCGCTGAGGATGATCCCCGCAGGGTTGTGCTCGGCGATCTCGGCCGCGGTGACGGTGTGCGGGACGATCTCGCTGTACACCCTGGCCTCGCGAACCCGCCTCGCGATCAGCTGGGCGTACTGGGCGCCGAAGTCGACGACGAGAACGGGGTCGGCGGCACCGGTACCCGGCGCTGGATCGTGGTGCGAGGTCGGGACGGCGGGGGGGCGGACGCCCTAGCCCATCCCCACGCCCTGGGCCCGCTGGAGGTTCTTCCCCTCGGTCTGGAGCGCCGGGGCGACCATGACCTCGGCCTTCTGGAAGGACGTGAGCGTCTCGTAGCCGCAGGTCGCCATGCTCGTGCGCAGGGCGCCGAACAGGTTCGAGCCGCCCGTCGTTCTCTCGGAGCCGGACCCAGCAGGATCTCCTCGAGTGTGCTGCGGGTGCCGACCTACGCAGAGGCGCCGCGTGGCAGCGTGGGATGGAAGGTGGCCACTCCCCCAGCTGGTTGCCCCGTCCGTGGGCGCTTCGGCAGCGGCGGCCAGCGGAGATCCGATCATGACGGCGTCGGCGCCGCAGACGATGGAATTGGCGACGTCGCCGGCCAGTGCCCATCCCGCCGTCGGCGATGACGTGGACGTAGACGCCGGTCTCGTCGAGATGGCGCATGCGAGCGGCCCGGGCGTCGGCGATGGCGTTGGCCTGAGGCACGCCCAACCCGAGCACGCCGCGGGTAGTGCAGGCGTGGCCGGGACCGACGCCGACGAGGACACCCGCCGCCTCCGTGCGCATCAGGTGCAGCGCCGCCTGGTACGAGGCACACCCCCGACGATGACGATGGGGATGTCCAGCTCGCGGATGAACTTCTTGAGGTTGAGCGGCTCGACCTGCTTGGACACGTGTTCGGCGGAGACGACCGTGCCCTGGATGACCAGGATGTCGAGCTCGGCGGCGAGGATCTCGGAGATCAGACTCTCGGTGCGTTGCGGGGTGACCGAAGCGCAGGCGGTGACGCCGGCGTCCTTGATCTGGCGGATGCGCTGGCTCACCAGTTCGGGCCGCAACGGCGCCTGGTGCCAGCTCCTGCATCCTGAGCGTGGCCTTCTCGAGCCCTGGCGTCTCGGCTATCTCGGCCAGGACCGCGTCGGGATCAAGTCGTACCGCGTCCAGAGCCCTTCGAGGTTGAGGACACCCAGGCCGCCCAGCCGGCCGATCTCGATGGCGGTCGCCGGAGGAGATCACCCCGTCCATCGCCGCGCTCATGAGCGGAAGATCGAACCGGAAGGCGTCGATCTCCCATGTGATGTCCACGTCCTCGGGATCGCGGCGTGCGCCGACTGGGGACGAGATCGCAATGTCGTCGAAGCCGTACGCCCGACGACCCGACTTGCCGATGCCGATCTCGACCTCAGCCATGTGGCCCTGCTCCCCTTGTTGCCCGAGGAAACAACGGAGTCTAGTCCCAGGCGCCCGTTCTCGGCGCGACGCGCCCGACGGCGGGGTCACGGGTTCAGGGAACGGCTGGTGACCGACTTGAGGATCTGCTTGGGCGATGGTGGAGTTCATCTCGTACGCCGCGTTGCTGACCCGGCCCTTGCCGGACCTGCCGGACGACGCTACCCCCGGTGACCTCCTCGACGGCTCCGAGGCCGTCGATGACCAGTTGCTTGGTGATGTCGGTGGCCTTGTAGCCCAGGTCGGTCAGCCCCTTGACCAGCTCGCTCTGGCCGATCGGACCGGGTGCACTGGCCGCGATGACCTGGAGGGCGTCCTTGGTGACGGCGGCGGACTGCTCGACCACGCCGACCGCGCTGGCGGCATCACCCTCGAGCTCGGCAGAGGTGAGCCAGCGGCGCACCTGGGTCACCAGCTCACCGTGGGTCTCGGCCTCGAATCGCTATCGAGCAGGCGGTCGCCGAGCACAATCGGCTGTTCGACGGACCGATGGTCTGCGCCTCGAACGAGACGATCTTCGTCCGTCGCGACAAGGGCGCCGTGCTCGCCGACATCGCCGGCTTCTATCACGCGTTCGGTTTCGAGATCACCGAGGAGTTCCGCGAGAAGCACGATCACCTGCTGGCCGAGCTGCAGTTCACCGCGATGCTGCTGGTCCTGCTGGCCCGGGCGCTGGAAGACGGACGGGCCGAACCCGCCGAGGTGACCCGTGCCGCCCTGCGCAGCTTTCTCGAGGATCATCTCGGGGTCTGGCTCGGTGCGTTCGCCGAACGGCTCGAGGGCGTCTCCGAGCTGCCGTACTTCGTCGCCGTCTCCCGGGCGCTGGCCGCCGGCTGGCGCATGCTGGAGCGCGAGCACGAGATCGAGGTGCCGGAGAAGAAGCTGGCATCGGGTGAGCTCCCGATGGTGGGCGATAGCGGGACACCCTACGAGTGCGGGATGTGCGAGGCCTCGGTCACCGACGACAGCGGCGAGGCCCGGCCGGCGAACCGGCGTTCGCCCGAGGCCTAGACTAGCTCCCGCGCCGGCCTCGCCGTCGCCCGGTGATCGAACAGTCCCAGCTCGAACTTCCGCGCCAGCAAGGTCAACAACGTCGCCCCGCGAACGCTGGTCCCCTTGGCGTTCACACGCGGCGAGTAGACGGCGATGCCCCAGCGTCCCGGAACGATCGCGGCGATGCCCCCGGAGATCCCGGTCTTCGCCGGTACGCCGGCCTCGAAGGCGAACCGGCCCGACTGGTCGTGGAAGCCGCAGGTGAACATCAGCGCCAGCGTGTCCTGCACGGTGGCGGCGGAGAGCACGCGTTCTCCGCTCCCCACCAGCTTGCCGCCCGCGGCCAGCATCGCCGCCGCCCGGGCCAGCTGCCGGCAGGTGAGACGGATCGCGCACTGCTGGAAGTACAGCTCGAGGGCCGGCTCGACATCCTCGAGCAGGCCGAAGTAGCGCAGCAACGAGGCGACCGCCCGGTTCCGCTCGCCGTTCTCGGTCTCGGCGCGGTGAATCCCGCCATCGACGTACAGCCGCTGCGCGCCGCACCACTTGCTCAACGCGGCCAGCACGTTTCCTAGCCGCTCGCCCGGTTCCCCGCCGGGCACCAGCGAGGAGAGCGCGATCGCTCCGGCGTTGCCGAGGGGATTGAACGGACGCCTGGTCGTCCGGTCGAACTGGATCGCGTAGTACGGGTTGCCGCTGGGCTCGTGGCCCACCAGGCGGTGGACAGCGCCGCGGCCGCGCAGGTTCCGGACCATCGCGTAGATCAGCGGGTTGGCCACCGCCTGCAGGCCGAACGGCGCGTCTGCATCCCCGCTGGCGTACTCCTGTCCGTCGACGCTGCACAGCGCGATCCCGATCTGGTCCGGCGAACCGGACAGCGGCAGCGAAGCGGCAGGTGCTCCGTCGTCCCGCGAACGCGCCTGATCCAGCAGACTCCGGAACCGTCGCTTCCAGCTCGGCGAGGGTCGGCGAACTGGGCCCTGTCGGTCCGGGAGCCAGCAGGTGCAGGCTGCGCTTGCGGGCGACCCGCAGCACCGCCGCGGAGCCGCGCACGCTGTTGCCCTTGGCATCGAGGGCCGGAGCCCAGGCGGCGACGCCCAGACGTCCGGGAGCCGCCGCGACGATCGCGCCGGAAACGCCGCTCTTGGCCGGCAGCCCGCCGTCGAAGAAGAACCGTCCCGATCGGTCGTACAGGCCGCACGTCGCCATCAAGGTCAGCACGTGACGCGCGACCTCCGGCGGGTAGACCCGTTCGCCGCTGAGCGGGTTCAGACCTGCGTTGGCCAGCGTTGCGCCCATCACCGCCAGGTCGGCGGTGGTGACCAGCAGCGAGCACTGCTGGAAGTAGAGGTCGAGGACCTCGTCCGTCGGGTGATCGAGGGCACCGGCGTAGCGCAGCAGATGGGCCATCGCCCGGTTGCGGTCGCCGGCCTCCCGCTCCGAGAGGTAGGTCGGGAAGTCGACCCCGTTGAGCTTGCGGCCGGCCAGGCGGTCGAACAGCTCCTGCAGTTCGGACAAGCGCCGATCCCGGGGGAGCGCACAGAACAGGCCGGTGACGCAGATCGCGCCGGCGTTGATCATCGGGTTGTGGGGCCGGCGCGACGAGGGCTCGAGCTGGACCACCGAGTCGAAGGCCTCGCCGGTCGGTTCGACACCGACCTTGGCATGGACCGCCTCCACGCCGAAGCGCTCGAGGGCCAGACCGTAGACGAACGGCTTGGCCACGGATTGCAGGGTGAACTCGGCGCTCGCGTCGCCGGTCGCGGCCCGCCGGCCATCGACGGTGCACAGCGACGTCGCGAAGCGCTGCGGATCGACCCGGCTCAGCTCGGGGATGTAACTGGCGATCCGCCCCCCGCGGCGCCGTAGCGCCACCTCGTGGGCATCGGCCAGGCAGCGCTCGAGTTCCGCGGTGTCGGGCCCGTCAGTCAACGTGGAGCTCGGCGACCGTGGCCAGCGGCGTAGGTGTGTGTGCTGGATTCGACGGCGGCGCCATCGTTCCCGGGAGCGGTCGATAGTCGAAGAACCGGGCGGAGTCGTCGGTGTCCTCCGATGGGTTTCTACGGTTCATCAGCTGGAGTCTCCCGCGGAATCGACCCGGGACCGGTGGAGTATAGTACTGCGCGTGTCGTGGCGGGTGGCGTGGGAAGCGGAGGCCGATCAGCGCGGGACAACCGGTGACGGTCAGGAAGTTCGGCGTCGCGATGAGCGTCGAGCGACTGCCCGGATGAAGTCGGAGGTTGGCGATGGACTGGTTTAAAGATTTCCTGAGCTTCGACAAGCAACTGCTCGACCACACGCTGTTCACCATCGCCGGGACACCGATCACGCTGGCGACCCTGGCGGTGTTCGTCCTGATCCTGATCGTGACCCAGGTCATCGCCTACGCGGTCAGCAAGTCGGTCGCCCGTGCGCTGGCCCTGCGCAAGGTGCAGGGCAAGGGCACCGTCGAGGTGGCCGAGAAGCTGCTGCACTACCTGATCCTGGTCACCGGCCTGGGGATCGGGCTGCAGACGATCGGCATCAACCTGTCGGCGCTGTTCGCGGCGGGTGCGGTCTTCGCCATCGGCCTCGGCTTCGCGATGCAGAACATCATGCAGAACTTCGTCGCCGGCGTGATCCTGCTCACCGAGCGAACCGTCACGCCGGGGGACATCATCGAGGTCGAAGGCCGGATCGTCCGGGTCCAGAAGCTCGGAATCCGCTCGACCCTGGCACGGACCCGGGACGAAGAAGAGATCATCATCCCCAACGCGTCGATCGTGCAGGCGCCGGTCACGAACTACACCCTTCGCGACTCGCTGTACCGCCTGCGCTGTGAGGTTGGCGTGACCTACGACTCGGACATGAAGCTCGTCGAGAAGGTCCTCGGACAAGTGGGCCGCGGCGTCGAATGTCGCGAGAAAGATGTCGAGCCGGTCGTCCTGTTGAACGGGTTCGGCTCGTCGTCGGTGGACTGGGAGGTGTCGATCTGGATCACCGACCCCTGGCGGGTTCTGAACGCCCGGTCCGACCTGAACAAGGCGATCTGGTGGGGCCTGAAGGACGCCGGCATCGTCATCGCCTTCCCGCAGCTGGACGTTCACTTCGATCCGCCGCCGGCCGAGCCGCCGGTGCCGGCGAACTGGCCTCGATCGGTCTGATCCCCCGGCCGGTGCGACCAACCGGCCAAGGCGACGTCAGGGCGGCGGGCAACCGCCCATAACTGGTTGAAAAGAAAGAGGCGCTCACCGAGGCGCTTGCCGGTGGCGAATTCTCCGCCCGGGGTATCGCGGAGCGCCCCGATTTGTGGAAATATCCGCGAGGAGAGAGGGAACGATGAAACCACCTGCGCCCGAGTTCGACCGCCCCCCCGGAGCCGCCCTGCTCGACGGCGCCGATGCGCCCGTCGCCAACGAGGCCCACGAGGCGGACCTGGCCGCGGTGCGCCGGACCTGCGCGGACCTCTCCCGGCCTCTCGAAGAGCGTCTGGAGGCCTACGAAGATGTCTTCGAGTCCGAGGTCGGCGACACGATCCTGTCTCGCGCGCGGAACATCGAGCGCGAGGTCGGCCTGCGGCAGATCTACCTGAAGTTCGAAGGGGACAACCCGTCGGGCACCCAGAAGGACCGTATCGCGTTCGCCCAGTCGATGGACGCTTTGCGCCGGGGCTTCGACGCGATCACCGTGGCCACCTGCGGCAACTACGGCGTCGCCGTCGCCTTCGCCGCGTCTCTCGCCGGCATTCGCAGCGTGATCTACGTGCCCGAGTCCTACCAGACCCGGCGGATCCAGGAGATCGAGCAGAACGGCGCCGAGGTGCTGCGGGTACCCGGCGACTACGAGGCCGCGGTCGTCGCCTCCCGTGAGCATGCCGAGCGCGACGAGATCTACGACGCCAATCCCGGCGGCGCCAACACGACGCTTCAACTGCGGGCGTACGGCGAGATCGCCTACGAGATCTACGACGAGCTGCGGGACGCCCCGGCCGCGGTCGCCGTGCCCGTCTCGAACGGAACGACGCTGGCCGGCATCTACCGGGGTTTCGTCAGCCTGTACCGGCGCGGCAAGACGTCGCGCATTCCGCGGATGATCGCCGGCTCGTCCTTCGGCAAGAACCCGATCGTCCAGGCGTTCCGCCGGAACGCCGCGACCTGCGAGGACCTCGCCCCCGAGAAGATCCGCGAGACCGCGGTCAACGAGCCGCTGATCAACTGGTCCTCGATCGACGGCAATCATGCGCTCGAGTCGATTCGCAAGTCCGACGGCTGGGCCTCGTACGTCAGCGACCGCAACATGCTGCTGTTCTCGAAGATCGTCCGCGAGCAGCAGGGGCTTAGCGTGCTGCCCGCCGCCACGGCCGGTCTGAGCGCTCTGCTCGAACGACACCAAGCGGACACACTCCCCAACGGTCGCTACGTTGCGATCCTCACCGGAAGGAAGTCATGAAGGAATTCCCCGAGGGTACGGCGGTCGTCTACTGCGAGGGTGCGTTCGGCACGACCAACGGCAAGACGGCCCACGGTCTGGTGCGCCGCAGTCGGCGCTACCGTCTGTCGTCGATTCTCGATTCACGCTGCGCCGGCCGCGACGCCGGCGAGCTCCTCGACGGCGAGGCGACCGGCGTTCCGGTGCTGGCCAGCCTCGAAGAGGCGCTGGAGCACGGCGCGCCGACGCACTTCGTGATCGGTCTGGCGCCTGACGGCGGCCGGCTGGATCCCCAGGCCCGGGCCGCGACGATGGCGGCGATCCGCGCCGGTCTGCACGTCGATGCCGGTCTCCACGACTTTCTCTCCGAGGATCCGGAGATCAGCGCCCTGGCGTCGAGCTGCGGTTCGCGGATTCGCGATGTGCGCAAGCCTCCGCACCGCAAGGAGCTGCACTTCTTCACCGGCAAGATCGCCGAGGTCGAGTCGCTCAAGATCGCCCTGCTCGGCACCGACTCGGCGGTCGGCAAGCGGACCACCGGCTGGATCCTGGTCGATGCGCTCAGCGCGGCGGGCTACCCGACGCAGCTGATCGGCACCGGCCAGACCGCCTGGCTGCAAGGGGCGCGCTACGGCCTGATCCTCGACTCGCTGGTCAACGACTTCGTCAGCGGCGAGATCGAGCACGCCTCCTGGCGCTGCTGGGACGAGCAGCGTCCCGCGGCGATGGTGCTCGAGGGCCAGGGCAGTCTGCTGAATCCGGCCTACCCCGGTGGTATGGAGCTGCTCGCCGCCGGCCGACCCGACGTCGTCGTGATGCAGCACGCGCCCAACCGCACCTGTTACGACGGCTTCCCCGACCAGCCGATGCACCCGCTGGCCCGGCAGATCGAGGCGATCACCGTGCTCTCGGACAAGCCGGTCGTCGCGATCACGATCAATCACGAGGGGCTGACGCCGGCCGAGGGGCGCGAGGCCTGCCGGAAGATCGAGGCCGAGACCGGCCTGCCGACGCTGGACGCGCTGCGTGACGGGCCGGCCCGCCTGGTCGAGGCGCTCCAGCCCTACCTCGACAGGGTCAAGGTGTGAGCGAGCGCCTCCACGCCCCGGAGCTGCTCGTGATCGAGCGGCTCGAGGTCGGGCCGCTCAAGGTCGAGCCCGGCCGGATCACGGCACCGTACACGGTGACCCGCGACGGCAAGAGCGACGCGACGGAGCTGACCTACCGCTTCGACGAGGAGGTCTTCGACGACGCGGCCGGCACGCGCAACCTGGCGGCGATGATGCTGGCCCAGGTCGCGCTGAACTACGGCTTGTTCTGCAAGACGATCGTCTTCCGCGGGCCGCACGATGCCCACGACCGCAGGTTCCTGGCCCGGTTCGCCGAGAACACCGCCCGGGAGATCTACGTCAACAAGTTCCTGATGCCCAATCCGTTTCTCGTCGGGCCGGCCAGCGAACTGACCCCGCAGCGTTGCAAGCACTACCTCCAGGCGGCCCTCGAGTTCACCGACGACGAGCGGGCCGCCGACGAACGCCCCGACGGAAGCCACCCCGCGACCGCGCCGGCCTGGCATTCCGGAACCGACCGACATGCCGTGCTCTCCAGCGGCGGCAAGGACTCGTTGCTCAGCCTCGGTGTGTTGCGGGAGCTGGGTCGAGACGTCGCCCCGATCTTCGTCAACGAGTCGGGGCGTCACTGGCACACGGCGCTCAACGCCCACCGCTTCCTGAAGCAGACCGACCCGGGAACCGCACGGGTCTGGACCAACTCGGACCGAGTCTTCTCCTGGATGCTGCGGCACCTGCCGTTCGTGCGTCCGGACTTTGCCCGGCTTCGCGCCGACGAGTACCCGATCCGGCTCTGGACCGTCGCCGTCTTCCTGTTCGGCGCGCTGCCGTTGTTGCGAAAGCGTGGAATCGGCCGGCTGTTGATCGGCGACGAGTTCGACACGACCGTCCGGCTGCAGCACGAGGGCATCCCGCACTACAACGGGCTGTACGATCAGAGCCGCTTCTTCGACGACGAGATGACGCGCTACTTCGGCCGCAAGGGCTGGGGCGTCTGCCAGTTCTCGATTCTGCGGCCACTGTCGGAGTTGCTGATCCAGCGGATCCTCGTCGAGCGCTACCCGGAACTCCAGCGCCACCAGGTCTCCTGCCACGCCACCCACATCGAGGACGACCGCGCCCGGCCCTGCGGAGCGTGTGAGAAGTGCCGGCGGATCGTCGGCATGCTCAAGGCGATCGGCGCCGATCCGACGCCCTGCGGCTACACCGCGGAGCAGATCCAGCGCTGCCTGGAAGCCCTGGCCGAAAAAGGTGTGCACCAGGAGGCTCAGGGTTCGGCGCAGCTGGCCCGGATGCTGATCGATCAGCAGGTGCTCACGACGACCGGTGCGCAGTTCCGGCCCGGGACTCACCCCGAGGTTCTCTCGCTGCGCTTTCACCCGGTTCAATCGCCGGTCGACGGGATCCCCGACGATCTGCGAAAAGGCGTGTACACGAAATTCCTCGAACACGCGGCAGGTGCGCTGACCCGGGAGGGTCGGCGCTGGAAACCCTTTCGCCTCCGGGGCAAGCAATCCCTGGGCAGGCCGTATGCCTTCGAGAAGACGAACAACATGAGCAAGAAGCAATCGAAGAAAGACGATGCGGCCCTGGGCAGCAAGTACCTTCTGGGCGAGTTGACCTGGCCCGAGGCGGAGACCCGTCTCAAGCAGACCGACGTCGCGCTGCTGCCGATCGGCGCCGTCGAACAGCACGGCCCCCATCTGCCGCTGGACACCGACGCCTACGACGCGGATTACCTGGCCCGCCGGGTCGCCGAGGCCTGCTCGTCGCCCCGGCCGCTGGTGCTGCCGCTGGTCGCCTACGGCGTGTCGTACCACCACCAGGACTTCGCCGGCACGCTGAGC
This sequence comes from uncultured bacterium, assembly GCA_942490715.1. GTDB lineage: Bacteria > Acidobacteriota > Polarisedimenticolia > Polarisedimenticolales > Polarisedimenticolaceae > CALNYP01. Next base: position 55,653 of record CALNYP010000048.1, on the reverse strand, counting down.
GTCAGTCCCGAGACCCAGGCCAAGCTGATCCACGAGATCGGCATGTCCGCGGCGCGCTGCGGCATCACCAAGCTGGTGATGATCAACGGTCACGGCGGTAACGGCCCGGCGTTGCACCTGGCGGCCCAGATGATCAACCGCGACGCGCACATCTTCACCTGCGTCGACACCGGTGAGACGAGCGACCACGACGTTCACGAGATGCTCGATGCGCCCAACGACGTCCACGCCGGTGAGATCGAGACCAGCACGACGCTGTCGATCCGCCCACACCTGGTCAAGATGGAGCAGGCGCCGAAGATGGTGCCCAAGTTCTCCAACCGTTACCTCGACTTCACGTCGAAGCGCAGCGTCGGCTGGTACGCCTACACCAGCAAGATCTCGAAGACCGGCGTGATGGGCGACGCGACCAAGGCGACCGCCGAGAAGGGTGACGCGATCTGGGACGTGATGACCCGCCGACTGGTCGAGCTGGTCGAGGATCTGAAGCGACTCAGCCTCGACGAGATCTACCAGCGCCGCTATTGAGCCCCCGATGAAGATCACCAAGGTCGAGGCCTGGCCGGTCACGATGCGACTGGCGGAGCCCTACGCGATCGCCTACGAGGAGGTCGACAGCGCCAGCAACGTCTTCCTGCGCATCGAGACGAGTAGCGGCGTCATCGGCTACGGTTGTGCGGCCCCCGACGGGCCGGTGACCGGCGAGACCGACCTCCAGGTGCTCCAGGCGTTGAACGACACGGTCGCGCCGTTGATCCAGGGTTCCGACCCCCTGCGTCACGCGCTGCTGATGGAACGGGTGAAGAAGCAGCTCGGCTCGATGCCTTCGGCCCGGGCCGCTGTCGACATCGCCCTGTTCGACGTCCTGGGCAAGGTCGCCGGGTTGCCGCTCTGGAAGTTGCTCGGCGGATACCGCAGCCGCATCCGGACCAGCGTGACGATCGGCATCCTGCCCGAAGCGGAGACGGTTGCCGTTGCCCGCGAGCTGGTCTCCCGCGGTTTTCGCGCGATCAAGATCAAGGGCGGCCAGGACTCCGCGGAGGATGCCACCCGGGTGCTGAAGGTCCGCGAGGCGGTCGGAGCGGCGATCGGACTGCGCTTCGACGCGAACCAGGGCTACACCGTCGACGAGTCGCTGGAGTTCGTCCGCGCGACCCGCTCGGCCAGGCTCGAGCTGCTGGAGCAACCGACGCCGACGCCACGAACTGGACCAGCTCGGCCGGGTGGCCCAGGGGGCCCACCTCCCGGTGATGGCCGACGAGAGCCTGATGACGTTGCGGGACAGCTTCCAGATCGCCCGGCGCGAACTCGCCGACATGATCAACATCAAGTTGATGAAGGCCGGCGGTATCGCCAGCGGGATGCGGATCAACTCGGTGGCCCGGGCGGCCGGCCTCGAGGTGATGGTCGGCTGCATGGACGAGGCGGCCCTGGGGATCGCCGCCGGATTGCATTTCGCCCTGGCGCGGCCCAATGTGATCTACGCCGATCTCGACGGTCACCTGGACCTCGTCGGCGATCCGACGGCCGGTTCGGTGAGGCTGGTGGACGGGAATCTGATCGCGAACGACGAGCCTGGGCTCGGCGTCCGCTTCCAGGAATAGAAGAATGGGTCGGCCATGACCCGACAAGGAGAGAATCCGATGAGATTCGAGAATCGATCGGTGGTGTGTCTTGCATTCTTGTTGGTCGGTTTGCTGTGCGTCGGTGTCACCTATGCCCAAGACGACGAGCCGGCCCCGGCGACGGTCACCCTGCTGGGGTATGTCGAGGCGGCCGAGTACGACGACGAGGACAATGTCGTCGCGATTTCGATCTATGATTCCGAATGGGGCGCCGTGCTGATTCGCCGGAGCGGCAAGGGCGGCGAGTTGATGAAGCACCTGGATGCCGAGGTCGAGCTGACCGGGACGCTGGTCGAACTCGACGACGACAGCGGATTCTCATATGCCATCAGCGTCACCAGCTTTAAACTCGTCAATCCGGCCGAGCCCGACGACGACCCCGGCTTCTGACTTCGACTCCACCTGGTGAGGAACTGCCGATGAACAAACCTTCGATTCCCGACTGGGCCGGACTGGGATTTGCGTTCGTGGAGACCGACGCTTTCTTCCGTGTCCACGGCGAAACCGGCCGTGACCCGGTCTGGGACGAAGGGGAGTTCCTGCCCCTCGGTCCGATCACCTTGTCGCCGGCATGGCCGCGTTCTTCAGCTACGGGCTGGGGATCTTCGAGGGCATGAAGGCCCAGCGGACCGCCGACGATCGGGTGCTGCTGTTCCGTCACCAGGAGAACGCCCGCCGCTTCGCCCGCTCGGCGGAGCGGCTGTCGCTGCCGCCGTTTCCTCCGGATCGCTTCATCGCCGCGACCGAGGAGCTGGTCCGTCGCAACCTCCGCTTCGTGCCGCCTCACGGCCAGGGTTCGTTCTACATCCGGCCGCTGCAGCACGCGATCTCTCCGCTGATCGGGGTCAAGACCGGTTCGCGCTTCTGGGTCCTGATGTTCGGCTGCCCGGTCGGCAGCTACTTCGCCGGCAAACCGGCCGACGCCTCGTCGGGCCTGCGGTTGCGGGTCCTCGAGCAAGGTCGGGTCGCCGCCGGCGGCACCGGTTCGGCCAAGGCGATCGGCAACTACGCCGGTGGGATCTTCCTGGCCCAGAGCTGGAAGCAGCACGGCTTCGACGACGTGCTCTACCTCGACGCGCGGCACGTGCGTTACATCACCGAGACCAGCGCCTCCAACGTCTTCGTCAAGCTGAAGAGCGGCCCGCTGGTCACGCCGCCGCTGGACGATCAGATCCTGCCCGGCGTCACCCGCGACTCGGTCCTGCGTATCGCCCGGGACATTCTCGGCCTGACGACCGAAGAGCGACCGGTGACCCTCGAGGAGGCCCTCGACGAGGCCGAGGAGATCTTCTGCACCGGAACCGCCTGGACCGTGTTCAACGTTCGCGAACTCCAGCACGGAGAGCGGACGACGACGTTCGAGACCAACGAGCTGCAAACTCGGTTGCGCACCGAGCTGATCGGGATCCAGCGCGGGCTGACCGAGGATCGCTTCGGCTGGACCACCGAGGTTCGCGAGAGCTGATGCGCTAGCGCACGCTGTCCTCCCGCAGCAGGCTCGCCGGATCCTCGCGAGTCGCACGGCGGGTCGGTCCGGCACAGGCGATCAACGCCGCCGACAGCAACAGCGCCACCGCCCCGGCCAGGCTCGTCGCGTCGAGGCTGTCGACACCGTACAGCACGCCGATGAAGAAGCGGCTGACGACCACGCACAGCGCGACACCGATCGCGGCACCGGCGATGCCCGGACGCAACCCCTCCCGGACCACGGTGCGGGCCAGCATCGCCGGAGCGGCGCCGAGGGCTGAGCGGATCGCCATCTCCCGCAGACGTCGGTCGACGGCGAACGCCAGCGTGGCGTAGATCCCGGCGCTGGCCAGGATCAACGCCGCGCCGGCGATGGCCCAGAGCAACCAGGCCACCGCCCGCCGGCTGCCGAGCCACCGGTCGACCTGGTCCGAGAACGGGCTCACGTCGACGATCGCCTGTTCTTCGTCGACCGCCTGCAGGACCTCCCGCACGCTCGGCGCGAGCACCGCCGGGGAGACTCCGGCGTGGAGCATGAACTTCGGCAGGGCCAGCGCTCCGGCGAACTTGTTGCGCAGGATCGGCACGTAGACGACGTAGTCGGGCTCCTCGTCCAGCGCGCGGATCCGCGTCGACCCGGCGACGCCGATCACCTCCCAGGGTTCCGGGTCGCTGCCCATGCGAATCTCTTTTCCCAGCGGGTCACGGTCGGGGAACAGCGCCCCGGCCAGCAGCTCGTCGATGACGATGACGTTGCGATCGCCCTGGTCGTCCCGGGCGTCGAACTCGCGGCCGGCGACGAGCGGGACGCCGAGGGTCTCGAGGAGGCCGGCGGAGATCACCCGGTACCGGGCGTTGGGCAACCCGGACTGTCCGTCCTGATCCGGGCGATAGGTCACGATCGAGGCGTCGCTGCTTCCCAGCGGCAGGTGACTCATCGCGCCGACCGTGATGATGCCCGGCAAGCGCTCGAGCTCCTCGATCGCCCGGTCGATGTAGCGCTTCTGCTCGGGGACGCCGAACTGGTTGCGCGGCAGGGCGACCTCGGCGGTGAGGATGCCGTCGACCCGGAAGCCGGTGTCGACCGTCGCCAGCGCCCGCACGCTGCGCAGCTGCATGCCCGAGGCGACGAGCAACGGCAACGCCAGCGCCACCTGCACGGCGACGAGCCGGGTGTTCAACCGGGCCGTCCGCCGGTCGGTCGTCCGCGCCGAGGTCAGGTTCGTCGCGCTGGCGCGGGTCGCGGCCCAGGCCGGGATGCTGCCGAACAGCAGCGCCCCGAACAACGTCAGCCCGAAGGCCCAGGCGACCAGCGCCGGCTCGAAGCGGATCTCGTAGGCCCGGGGCAGCAACGACGGGTCGAGCTGGGGTAGCCAGGAGACCGCCGCCGAGCCGCCGGCCAGGCCGAGGGCGCAGCCGACACCGGCGAGCAGCAGCGCCTCGGCCAGCAACAGGCCGAACAGGCTCGAGCGCGACGCGCCCAGCGAGGCACGCAGTTGCAGCTCGCCGTGCCGGGCCATGCCCCGGGCCAGCAGCAGGATCGCGATGTTGGCCCAGGCGATCAGGAACAGCACCTGCACCGCCGAGAACAGCGCACCGAGGGAGCGCCGTGCATCGCCGACCAGCTCGTCCTTCAACGGCAACAGCCGCACGTCGAGTTCGCCGGTCGCGTCGGGGTACGCCTCGGCGAGCCGCGCGGCGAGGCCCTTCATCTCCGCCTCGGCGCTTGCGACCGTCGCGCCGTCGGCCAGCCTTCCGATCAGGCGCAGGAAGTGAAAGCCGCGCACGTTCTCGGGGGCGGAGTCGATTACCAGCGGGATGAACAGCTCGGTGTCGGCGGTCGGTAGATCCAGCTCGGGCGGCAGCACGCCGATGACCTCGAACGGATCGCCGTCGAGGCGGATCGTGCGGCCCAGCACCTCGGGGTCCTCGCCGAACATCCCGCGCCAGAGGCCGTGACCGATCAGCACCACGCCTTCCTCGGAGGCCTCGGCGCCTTCGACGAAGGTCCGGCCGAGCACCGGCTCGACCCCGAGCACCGCGAAGAAGTTCTCGGTCACCCGGGCGCCGTTGGTCGACGCCGGACGTCCGGCCCCCTCCACGGTGAAGCTGAGCCGGCGCACGGCGGCCAGCCCCTGGAGCGACTCGATCTCGTCGCGGTAGTCGCGGTAGTTGTCCCAGGAGAACGGATAGGTGTCGATGCCGAAGCTGTCGGCAACACCCCAGGGCTTCACGAGCCGGTCCGCGGCGGGGTAGGGCAGCGGCGTCAGCAGGACCGACTGGACCACGGCGAAGATCGTCGTGCTGAAGCCGACGCCGAGGGCGCAGAGCAGGACCAGCAAGACGCTGGAGCCCGGGCGACGGACGATACTCCGCAGCAGCTGGCGGAGCGGGGCGAGGTGCAGGGATCGAGTCATCGGGGTGCCTCCTGGGGTGGTGAGGCAAGGTAAGTGGTCTGAAATGATAAAAAAATTGAAATGTTTGACTGATACTCATAAGATTCACGCATGAAACCCAAGTCCCTCTCGGGTCTGGAGATCCGGCACCTGCAGGTGGTCGAGGCGGTCCAGCGCCGGGGCTCGGTGACCCAGGCCGCCGAGTCGCTGAACCTGACCCAGCCGGCGATCAGCCATGCCCTGCGGGAGATCGAGCGCCGGCTCGAGGTCGCCGTGGTCGTCCCCAGCGGCCGGGGCATCAAGGTCACCGCCGCCGGCGAACGCCTGGCGCATCACGCCCGGACGATCCTGGCCCAGCTGATCACCGCCGAGGACGAGGTGCGCTCCCTGGCCGGCGGCGAGGGTCGGCGTCTGAAGATCACCACCGAGTGCTACACCTGTTATCACTGGCTGCCCGGCGTGTTGCGGAAGCTGCGGCAGCGGCTCCCCGGCCTGCAGCTCGAGCTGGCCGCCGACGCGACCTACCGCTCACGAGACGCGTTGCTGGCCCGGGAGGTCGACGTCGCCATCGTCAGCAAGAAGGTCGACCACCGTGACATCGAGAACAAGCCGCTGTTCCACGACGAGATGGTGGCGCTGGTCCCGCCGGATCATCCCTACGCGGGTCGGGACTTCCTGACCGCCGAGGACTTCGCGAAGCAACATCTCGTGCTGCACTGCGCGCCGGAGCAGAGCGACATCGTCGTCGATCTGCTGACTCCCGCGGGTGTCTCTCCGCAACGGATCTCCCGGGTGCCGCTGACCGAGGCGGTGGTCGAGACGGTCAAGGCCGGACTGGGCATCACCGCGATGGCACGCTGGGCGGTGAGCAACCACCTGCGCGACGGCGCGCTGTGTGCGATCCCGCTGACCGACAGCGGGATGTTCCGCCGCTGGTGGATCGCGATCCCCCGGGGGACCGGCGAGCGTCCCGGCGTGGCCGAGTTGATCGAGCTACTCCGGGAAACCGGACTGGGCTGAGACGCACACCGTCGAGAAGGGGAAACGTGTACGAGCTCTACATCGGCAACAAGCATTACTCGACCTGGTCGCTGCGGCCGTGGGTCTTGATGACGACCCTGCAGATCCCGTTCGAGGAACGGCTCGTGCCGTTTCAGGACCGTCCGCACTGGGAGCGCTTCCGGGAGTTCTCGCCGACGGGGAAGGTGCCCTGTCTCCACGACGGATCGACCGTCGTCTGGGAGTCGACCGGGATCATGGAGTACCTGGCCGAGCGCCATGCCGGCGTCTGGCCCGACGAAGCCGCGGCGCGGGCGTGGGCACGCTGCGCGACCGCCGAGATGCACGCGGGATTCCCGAACCTGCGCATGGAATGCCCGATGGCGATCGCGCTGCGGGTCCGGCTCCACGACCCCTCTGTCGATCTGTTCCGGGACATCGAACGGATCGGTGAGTTGTGGAACCAGGGGCTGGCCCGGTTCGGCGGACCGTTTCTGGCCGGCCCGTGCTTCGGCGCCGTCGACGCGATCTTCGCCCCGGTCGCCTTCCGGGTCCAGACCTACGGCCTGGCTCTGGCCGGCGCGGCCAGGGAGTACGCCGCGCGAATGCTCGAGCTTCCGTCGATGCGGCGCTGGCAGGCCGACGCGCTCCAGGAGAGCTGGCGCGAGGAGAAGTTCGAGACGTCGATCCAGACCTCGGGTGAACTCCTCGCCGACCTGCGCGATACGACCGTGTAGACTCCCAGCCGTGCCCCCCTGGGGCGGTCCGGCGAGGGCCCCGCAGGTCGAAATTGCGGTGATCGCCACAACTCGCTAGCATCCCGGTATTCCAAATTCTGATCCGCCTGGAGGAAGACATGAAAGCACGAGTTTTGATGGTGGCTCTGTTGATCACGGCGTTCGCCGGTGTGGCCCAGGCCGGCGAGGTCGATGAGTTCATCGACCTGCTGCGCACCGACCTGCGCGAGGACAAGGAAGAGCTGGTCGACCAGGCGATGGGCCTCCGCGCCGAGGACGCCGCGAAGTTCTGGGACATCTACAAGGAGTACGAGAAGGACCTGGCGATGATCGGCGACCGCTACGTCGAGATGCTCGAGGAGTTCCCGGATGCGTGGGCGATGACCGGCCCGACGACGATCCGCACGCTATCCGCCGAGTGGCTGAAGATGCAGGACGACAAGACCAAGCTGGTCAAGAAGTACTTCAAGAAGGTGGAGAAGGAATGCTCCCCGCGCATCGCCGCGCGCTGGATGCAGATCGAGCACCGGATCGGTCTGCTGATCGACCTTCAGCTCGCCGCCGACACTCCGCTGATCGACCGCGTCCCGAGATAACGAAGAAGGCGTGCGGGGTTCCGTGAGCCCCGCACGCCGCCCGCCCGGGTTGCGCTAGACTCTCCTTCGCCCAATCGAAGGACGCCCGTCATGCCCATCGAACCCGGCCAGCAGTTGCTGCACTACCGTCTGACCGAGAAGCTCGGCGAAGGCGGCATGGGCGTCGTCTGGAAGGCGCTCGACACGACTCTCGATCGCCAGTATCCCGCCGACTGGCACGAATCCGAAAACCGGATCCTGATGCAGTACGAGAGCGGCCGCTACGAGATCTACGTTCGCTCGTACCCCGATGGAGAGCGCGACCCGGCTGCTGGAAGTCCCGGTGTCCGGCTCGACGACGTTGACCTTCGGCGCGCCGCAGGAGCTGTTCCGCGGAGCTTTCATGTCCGGGGTCTGCTGCGTAGACCTACCCCCCCGCCGCCGACCCCCTCCGCTAGACGGGGGGGGGCGGCGCCGCCGCGGCTTTTTTTTCTTGTTGCGTCCTGTGCGCCCCCCGGAGCCCCGCGAAATCGCCCCGGGGCCGGGGGGTGGTGGGCCGGTGGGAGGGTTCCCTTCGGACCTGGTTCCAGGGGCCGGTCGGATGACGCTTGCCGCCCCCAGCCCGGTCTTCGACGCCCGCCGGATCACCAAGGTCTACGACATGGGCGACGTCCAGGTCCACGCCCTGCGCGGCGTCGATCTGGAACTGCGAGAGTCCGAGTTCGTCGTCCTGCTCGGCCCGTCGGGCAGCGGCAAGTCGACGCTGCTGAACATCCTCGGCGGGCTGGACACGCCGACGGCGGGGCAGGTCTTCTACCGCGGCGGCGAGCTGACCAAGGCCAGTGAATCGGAACTGACCCGGTATCGCCGCCACCATGTCGGCTTCGTCTTCCAGTTCTACAATCTGATCCCCAGCCTGACCGCGCGCGAGAACGTCGCGCTGGTCACCGAGATCGCCGACGACCCGATGACGCCGGAAGAGGCGCTCGGAATCGTCGACCTCGGCGACCGGATGGACCACTTCCCGTCCCAGCTGTCGGGCGGCGAACAGCAGCGCGTGGCGATCGCCCGCGCCATCGCCAAGCGCCCCGACGTGCTGCTCTGCGACGAACCGACCGGCGCGCTGGACATCGATACCGGCATCACTGGTGCTGGAGGCGATCGAGCGGGTCAACCGCGAGCTGGGGACGACCACCGCGGTGATCACCCACAACGCCGCCATCGCCGAGCATGGCCGACCGCGTGGTCCATCTGGCCGACGGGCGCATCGCGCGCATCGAGGAGAACCCCCGAGCGCAAGCTCGGCCCCGCGACCTGGACTGGTAGGTGAGTGATGATGCGCGCTCCACCGCAAGCTCGTTCGCGATCTCTGGCAGATGAAGGGCCAGGTGATCGCGATCGCGCTGGTGATCGCCGTCGGTGTGGCGATGTTCATCGCCTACTCGTCGACCTTCGACTCGCTGCGGCGCACCCAGCAGACCTACTACGATCGCAACCACTTCGCCGACGTCTTCGCGATGCTCAAGCGCGCGCCGAATCATCTGGCGCAGCGGATCGACGAGATCCCCGGAGTGGCCCGGGCCGACACCCGGGTCGTCGCCGACGTGACCCTCGACGTCGCCGGGCATGACCGAGCCGGTCACCGGCCGGCTGATCTCGATCCCGAGCCGACCACAAGACGGCCCGAGCTGAACGACGTCTTGCTGCGCGAGCGGGCGCTGCCGGAGCCGGACCGCGTCGACGAGGTGCTGATCAGCGAGGGCTTCGCCCTGGCGCACGGGATCGACCCCGGCGGCTCGGTCAAGGCGGTGATCAACGGTCGCAAGCGCAAGCTCGACGTCGTCGGCATCGCGCTCTCGCCGGAGTACGTCTACGCCATCCGCGCAGGCGACCTGATGCCCGACGACTCGCGCTACGGCATCCTCTGGATGGGACGCAAGGGGCTGGCCACCGCCTTCGACATGGAGGGCGGCTTCAACGACGTCTCGCTCAAGCTGATGCCCGGGGCCGCTTCCGTCGACGACGCGATCGCCCAGCTCGACCAGCTGCTCGAACCCTACGGAGGACTCGGCGCGATCCCGCGCTCGCTCCAGGTCTCGAACTGGTACCTGGACAGCGAGCTGCGTCAGTTGAAGGGCTTCGGCCTGTTCGTCCCGATCGTCTTTCTCAGCGTGGCGGCGTTCCTGCTCAACGTGGTGCTGGGGCGGATCATCACCGTCCAGCGCGAGCAGATCGCCGCGCTCAAGGCGCTGGGCTACTCGAACCGCGAGATCGGCTGGCACTACGCCCAGTGGAGTCTGCTGATCAGCGTCTTCGGCGGGCTGCTCGGGCTGTGGGCCGGAAACGCCATGGGCCACGGCATGATCGCGATGTACAACGACTACTTCCGCTTTCCGTTCCTGGACTACCGGCTGACCTACCAGGTCGTGCTGGGGGCGATCGGTTTCGGCCTCACCGCCGCACTGATCGGCGCAATGGGAGCGGTACGCAAGGCCGTCGCCCTGCCGCCGGCCGAGGCGATGCGGCCCGAGCCGCCGGCGACCTATCGTCTGACGTTGATCGAGCGGCTGGGGATCCGGCGCTTCCTGTCGCAACCCGCGCGCATCGTCCTGCGCAACCTTCAGCGCAACCCGCTGCGCTCGCTGGCCTCGATCGTCGGCATCGGCTTCTCCGCTGGACTGATGATCATCGGCCTGTTCTTTCTCGATTCGATCGACGTGCTGATGGAGCTGCAGTTCAACCAGATCCAGCGCCAGGACCTGACGGTCAGCTTCGTCGAGCCGCGCTCGCCCGGCGCGTTTCACGAGATCTCCCGGCTGCCCGGTGTGCTGGACACCGCGCCGGCACGGGCGCTGGCGGTGCGCCTGCGTTCCGGACACCGCTACCGTCAGACCGCGATCGTCGGCATCGAATCCGAGCCGCGGCTCCAGCGCGTCGTCGACGCCTCCTATCGCCCCCGGGAGCTGCCCCTCGAGGGGCTGATCCTGTCGACCAAGCTGGCCGACACGTTGCAGGTCGGCCGGGGGTCGGTGTTGACGATGGAGGTGCTCGAGGGTGCACGCCCGGTCCGGCAGGTCGTCGTCAGCGAGACCGTCGACGAGTACATGGGAGCCTCGGCCTACATGCAGCTGGACGCCCTGCGCCGGGTGATGCGCGAGGGCCCCAACGTCACCGGCGCCTACCTGCGGGTCGACCCGCGCCACGCCGAGGAGCTCTACCGCAGGATCAAGCTGATCCCCGCCGTCGCCGGAGTGGCGCTCAAGTCGGCGGCGATCGAGGAGTTCCAGACCCAGATGGACGAGATGATGGGCGTGTTCATCTTCTTCAACATCCTGTTCGCGGCGATCATCACCGTCGGTGTGGTCTACAACGTGGCGCGGATCGCGCTCTCCGAGCGGCAGCACGAGCTGGCCAGCCTGCGCGTGCTCGGTCTCACCCGGGGAGAGATCTCCTCGATCCTGCTCGGCGAACTCGCGGTGCTGACGTTGCTGGCGGTTCCGTTCGGCCTGCTGATGGGCTACGGTTTCGCGGCGTTCATGGTCGCGGCGTTCGACACCGAGCTGTACCGTTTCCCGCTCGTCGTCTCCACGCATACCTATGCGGCCTCGGCCCTGGTGGTCCTGCTCGCGTCGGCCGGTTCGAGTTTGCTGGTACAACGACGACTGAAACACCTCGACCTGGTGGCGGTCCTCAAGATCAAGGAATAGGCGATGCCTGCGAAGACCGGAAAGAACAGGAAGGCACGACGTGGCTGGATGTGGGCGGCGGTGTTGCTGATCGTCGTGGCCCTGATCGCCCTGGCGTTGCGGCCGGCGTCGATCGAGATCGATCTGGCCCAGGTCGATCGCGGGCCGATGCAGGTGACCCTGGACGAGGAGGGCGAGACCCGGGTCCGCGACCGCTACGTGATCTCGGCGCCGGTCTCCGGCCGTGTGCTGCGGATCGAGCTCGAACCCGGCGACCCGATCGCCGAGAAGGCGGTCCTGGCCACGTTCCAGCCGGCGCCGCCGGGCCTGCTCGACGTCCGCTCCAGGGCCGAGGCCGAGGCTCGTGTCGAGGGCGCACAAGCCGACCTGGGGCTGGCCCGGGCCGGGCTGGCCCAGGCCGAGGCCGAGTACCGCCACGCCGTCTCGGAGCTGGAACGGATCACCCGGCTGGCCGACGAGAAGATCGTCTCCCAGGAGATGCGCGACGCCGCGGTGCTGCGGGTCGACACCGGCCGCGAGGCGCGCACCGCCGCGGAGTTCGCCGTGGGGACGGCCGAGCAGGCCCTGGCCCAGGCCCGGGCGACGTTGCTCTACGAGCAAGACGGAGATGCCGGCGCCGTGCGGGAGCCGATCACGATCCGCTCGCCGGTCCAGGGCGTCGTGCTGCGCAAGTTGCGAGAGAGCTCGGCCGTCGTCAGCGCCGGCGAACCGTTGATCGAGGTCGCCGATCCTTCGCGGCTGGAGATCGTCGCCGACTTCCTGTCCGAGGACGCCGTGAGGATTCCGGTCGGGGCGACGGTGCTGATCGAACGCTGGGGTGGCGACCGCTCCCTGCAGGGCCGGGTACGCCGGGTCGAACCGTCGGGCTTCACGAAGATCTCGGCTCTCGGTGTCGAGGAGCAGCGCGTCAACGTGATCGTCGACTTCGAGGATGCCCAGGAGGCCTGGGAGGCACTGGGCGACGGTTATCGAGTCGAAGTGCGCGTCGTGATCTGGGAGGCCGACGACGTGCTGCTGGCTCCGACCAGCAGCCTGTTCCGCTCCGCCGGCGGCTGGGCCGTCTTCACCATCGTCGGCGGCAAGGCACAGATCACGCCGGTCGAGATCGGTCACCGCAACGGTCTGACCGCCGAGCTGCTCTCCGGTATCGATCGCGGCGCGCCGGTCGTGCTCTACCCCTCGGACCAGGTCGGCGACGGCACCAGGGTCAAGGAAAGGGAGCGGTGAGATGGACGCGGCGTTTCTCGACGACCTGCAGCGGCCCGAGGCCTACGATCACCCATGCGAGGAGATCCGGCTGGTCGAGACCCACATCTCCTGGGTGCTGCTGACCGGTCCGTACGCATACAAGTTGAAGAAGCCGGTCGACTACGGCTTCCTCGACTTCTCGACCTTCGAGCGGCGGCGTCATTTCTGCGAGGAGGAGCTGCGCTGCAATCGCAACTTCGCCCCGGAGCTGTACCTCGGCGTCGTTCCGATCCGTCGCCGGGGCGGCCACCACTTCGTCGGCGGCAGCGGCGAGGTCGTCGAACACGCGGTACAGATGGTGCAGTTCGATCGGAAGCGCGAGCTGGATTACCTCGTCGAGCACGGCGAGATAGAACCGGAGCGACTCCGGGAGTTCGGTCTCGAGTTGAGCGGGATTCACGGGCGGCTGCCGGTGGCACTCGACCCGTCCCTCGCCGAGGCGGAGCGTATCTGGGCTCCGCAGCAGCATAACCTCGACCTGCTGATGAACGACCCGGCCGCCACGGAAATCGCATCGCTGGCCGCGGAACTGCGAAGCTGGAGCCGGCAGCGGCTCGAAGCATTGATCCCGCTGGCCGCGGCGCGATCGGCCGACGGGCGCTACCGGGAGTGTCACGGCGATCTGCACCTGAGCAACATCGTCGTCACCGACGCCGGGGTGCGCGCCTTCGACTGCCTCGAGTTCGAGCCGGCGCTGCGCTGGATCGACACGGTGAGCGACCTGGCGTTCCTCTACATGGACTGCCACTTCCGGCATCGCGCCGACCTGGCCTACGCGTTTCTCGACGGCTACCTGCACGGTTCCGGTGATTACGACGGGATGCAGTTGCTGCCGTTCTACGCGGTCTACCGCTCCCTGGTCCGGGCCAAGGTCGCCCTGCTCGCAGCGCGGCAACGGGAAGCGGGGGAGCGGCGGGAACTCGATGACCGTGTCCGGCGGCACGTCCAGTGGGCCCACGACCTGACCCGGCGCCCACCCGGGCGGGTGATCGTGATGTGCGGCCTGTCCGGCTCCGGCAAGTCCTGGGTCGCCGAGCGATTGCTGTCGCGGCTGCCGGCGATCCGGTTGCGCTCCGACGTGATCCGCAAGCAGCAGGCCGGTGTGCCGGCGGCGGCATCGACCGGATCAGCGGTCGATGCCGGGCTCTACTCCCCGGAGCGCTCCGACGCCGTCTACGAGGCGATGCTCGACCATGCCCTGGCCCTGGCGCTGAACGGCGAACACGTGATCCTCGATGCGGCCTACCTCTCCCGGGAACGTCGAGACGCCGTCCTGCGGCGCTGCGACGAGCAGGGGCTCACGTGCAGGTTGCTGCTGGCCGATGCGCCGGTGGCGCTGCTCGAGCAGCGAATCCGGGATCGTGCCGCGACCGGCCAGGACCCATCGGAGGCGACGGTCGAGGTGCTCCGGCGACAGCTCGAACGGTTCCAGCGTCCCGATCCGACCGAGCGGGCGATCGTGCTGGACACCGGTGGGAAACCCGATCTCTCCGAGGTCGTCGCCACGATCCTCGCCAGCGGCTGAGTCAGTCGTCGGAGGCGCGAACGCTCCAGGTGTAGCAGCCTGCGATCAGGATCAACTGCAGTGGAACGCGGACCCAGAGATAGAGCGGGCCCCAGCCGTGACCGCCGGGTCCGACACCGTTCCAGGCCGCGTAGACGTTGATCGGTGTGACGAGGATCAAGAAGGCGACAGCCGCGATGCCCGAGGTGCGTCGGGTCGTGGGCCACGCGAGCCCGGCGGCGAGGAACAACTCGAACACTCCCGCGGCCAGCACGACCGCGGTCCGCCCCGGCAACGCTTCCGGGATCATCTCGACCATCTCCGCGGTGGCGAGGAAGTGTCCCACACCGGTGAAGGCAAAAACCGCGGCCGGACCGTAACTGCGCCATCCCGGATTTCCCGACGTGAGCCCGACCAGCCACGGGGCAACGAGCAGCGTGAGCATGATGATCGGTGTGATCACGGTCGATTCCCCGGCGATCGTACCTGGTTTGCGCTTCGCCTGGATTGTCCCCTCTTCGGGCCTCGTTTGCCATTATCCTGGGGGCCGAAAAAAGAACGAGGTGTCGCCAAGAGCAGCGCCGACGGTGGCGCGCAGGAGGAGTCGCTATGGATCTGTCGTCACTGGCCCGATCTCTGCAAAACACGCTGGGAGAGTCCCTCCCCAGCCTGCTGTTCGCCCTGGCGATTCTTGCCGGAGGCTGGCTGGCGGCCGTCATCGTCCGCGTGATCGTGCGCCGGGCCTTGAAGCTGCTGAAGCTGAACGCACGACTCCAGTCCGCGGCCGGCAGCGAGATCGACTACGAATCGGGCGCCGCTGCCGGCGCGTTCTACCTGGTCTTCGTGATGGCGTTGATCGCCTTCTTCGACGCCCTCAACCTGCAGCTCGTCTCGACACCGTTGCAGTCGCTGATGGACAAGGTGATGGCCTTCCTGCCCCACCTGGTCGCCGGCGGAGTCCTCATTCTCGTCGCCTGGTTGCTGGCGACGGTGCTGCGCCAGGTCGTGACCAAGGCGCTGGGTGCGACGAAGCTGGACGAGAAGCTCAGCGCCGAGGCGGGGATGAAGCCGATGAGCGACACCGCCGGGAAGGTGCTCTACGGCCTCGTGCTGTTGCTGTTCCTGCCCGCGATCCTCGGTGCTCTCAAGCTGGACGGGCTGCTCAACCCGGTGCGGGACATGGTCAACGAGGTCCTCGGGGTGTTGCCGAATCTGTTCACCGCGGTGGTCTTCGCCGTCGTCGGCTGGTTCGTCGCGCGGCTGCTGCGCAACATGGTCTCCGCTCTTCTCGAGGCCGCGGGCACCGACAAGCTGGGCGAACGAGCCGGTCTCGACGGCAAGCTGACGCTGTCGAAGTTGATCGGCCTGATCGTCTTCATCCTCGTCTTCGTGCCGGCGTTGATCCAGGCCTTCGACGTGCTGAGCCTGGATGCGATCTCGGGGCCGGCGACCGAGGTGCTGGCGACGTTCATGGCCGCACTCCCCAAGGTCTTCGGTGCCGCGGTGATTCTCGGCGTGGCCTTCTTCGTCTCGGCGTTCCTCGCCGATCTGGCGACCTCGCTGCTCGGGGCGATCGGTTTCGACAAGATCCCGAAGATGCTCGGCCTGGCCTCGGTGCTGCCCGGCGAGGCGGCAGCCTCGAAGTTCGCCGGCCGGTTGATCGTCTTCTTCGTGATGCTGTTCGCCACGGTGGAGGCCGCCAGCGTGCTCGGTTTCGGCCAGGTAGCGGGCTTCGTCGAGACCTTCATCGAGTTCGCCGGCCAGGTGTTGCTCGGTGTCGCGATCATCGGAATCGGTGTCTGGCTGGCCAATATCGCGCACGGGGCGCTGAGCGGGATGAACCGGCCCCAGGCCTCGTTGATGGCGGGATTCGCCCGCTTCGCGATCCTGGGCATCGTCTTCGCCATGGGGCTGCGGGCGATGGATCTGGCCAACGAGATCGTCGAGGCCGCGTTCTACCTGACCCTCGGCGCGGTCGCGGTGGCGTTCGCGCTGTCGTTCGGCCTCGGCGGGCGGGAAGCCGCAGGCAAGCAGATGGAGCACTGGCTGTCGAAGATGCGTGGTAACTGATCCGGGGGTTGCCGCGTGAGACCCGGTCTTCCGCGAGGAATGGGATCACGAGTGTGGGTCGGTCGCCGACGGTCGTCGAACACCTGAGTGTTCGTCGACCGGGCGACCCCTCGCTCATCGATGTGGGCCTCCTCGAGAACGTCGCTGAAATTCGACTGAACCACCCCCGTTCCACGTCGAACGTCTCTATGCAGCCGGAACCTGCAGGGCGTTCGCATCCCACCTGTGACGCACTGCGCCGCCGTGGCGCCGTGTGAACCGTTCCGGACTGGCGGAGAAGGAGGATCGCCCGTGTACCAAATGGATGCGTTTCGACGATCATCGGGAGGAATCCATGTTGCGACTCGCGTCCACGATCTTGCTAGTCCTCGCCATCTCCGGGCCCACTCTGGCACAGACCTGCGAACCCTTCGAGGTCCTGTCGGCGGGTTCGTTCCCCCAGAACGGGTACGAACCCGAACCGCATTGCAACTTCGACAACAGCTGCCCGGACAGGGATCGGGCATTTCGGTACCAGAAGACTTTCGACGAGTTCTGGATCGACCTTCACGACCACTTCATCACGAATCCGCCACCGCCACCGACCATCGACTTCGACGAGTACATCGTGGTAGCCGTGACCCTCGGCCAGCGGCCAACCACCGGGTTCGGGATCGGGATCAGCTGCATCAGCTACGAGGAGGATCCGCCGAGCGCACCGAACGCCGACGTGCTGGTGCGAGTCGAAGCCCTCGAGCAGATCGCAGGCAGCAACTGCAACGTGATCCACGCCATCACCAAACCCTACGTGATCGTAAAGGTGAGTCGTGACGACGTTGAACGATTGACGCTTGCTTTCGATCACAGCACCACCGTCAACAACTGTTCGACGGAGTGCAGCGAACCATGCTGCACCGGATGTACTCCGGAGATCGACGAGTGTCCTCCGGTGTGTCCCGGTTCGGGTGGGAGTGGGCCCATCGGGTGATGCACCATCAGGGTTGAAAGAAGGGCCGGGCGGTCAGCAAACTGTCCGGCCCGCTCCGTGCTCACCCGCGGGGCGCTAGCGTTGTGTGATCTCGATCCGAAACGGAATCGACTCGATGGCGGTAGATGACTCGCCGTCGATCTTGACGAAATAGTCGCCGGGCGAGCAATCGGAGGGGGAGCAGGAGAGGAACGTGTAGAGCCCCTGGGTCAGGTCGCTTCGACTGGCGATCGACCACTCCTTCACGATCCGCCCCGATTCGTTCTTGAGCCGCACGACCGCAGGGAACTGATCGTCCGGCAGGTCGACCGCGAAGAAGAGCTCCACCGGTTCGCCGGGTCGTACCAGAATCGTGTTCGTGCCGTCGCTCCGTTCGATCGGCGTGATCAGCTGCGGCGCGACGATTCGTGTCGAAGGTTGTTCCCGGAACAACGCGTACGAGAGCAGCGATGTCACGACGACAGCCGCCGCCAGCGTGGGCACGACCCACCGCGGCGTCGCGGGTTGCGCCGGTCCCCGGGTAGTCGACTCCGTGAGATCCACCGACTCCTCGCCGGTGATCCAGCGCAGTTCGGTCGAGCAGGTCGTGCAGGCGTTCAGGTGCCGCCGGATCGCCGCATCGTCGTCCAGTTCGCCGGCGTGATAGGCGACCAGGAGGTCGGGAGTCGGGTGGTCGTCGAACGCCCCGGCGCCGGTCAGCTCCGCGTGGGCCTGCACCTGCCCCAGAAAGGCCTTCTCGGCCTTGCACTCGTCACAGTCGTCCAGATGCCGTTCGAATCGAGCCATGTCCGCTTCCGAAATGCGCCCCAGCAGGAAATCGGGCAGCAGTCGATGCAGTACTTCTTCCGACATCAACGCTGCCTGCCTTTCACGGTTCGGCCCGGACGCCCGACGGGTTCAATCGAACTGGGGTCCGACCGGGGTCCCCGACGAGGATGAACGGTGCCCACTGGTAGAACTGCCTCTGTGCCGGGCGGTCGGACTCGAGGAAGGATACCTGGGCCCGGCGCAGCGCTTCGGGGATCGTCCGTCCGTCGAGTTCACGATAGAAAACCTTCATGAATTCCGCCGTGGAACGGTCGCCCACGTTCCAGAGGCTGACCAGTGCCGACCGCGCACCTGCATACAGGAACGCCCGGGTCAATCCTACCAGACCCTCGCCTGGCAGAAGCTCGCCCAGACCGGTCTGACAGCCCGCCAGCACGACGACTTCCGCGGCGAGGTCCATCCGGTAGACCTCGTCCACATAGAGAAACCCTGCCCTTTGACTCTCCCGGTCCGGGCTCAGGCGCAGACCGACGCGCGCCGAGTTCTCCGCTTCCGCCCACCCGTGGGTTGCGAAGTGAATGATCCGGAACTGATCCAGCGCCTGCCGGTCCAGCGACTCACGGGTCGCAGCGTCGCTCTTCAAGATCACCGGATCGGCCTCGGAGAACAGGAAAGCGATCTCGTCCAGTGCCTGGCCGGAGTAGGGCAACTCCGGAAAGCGCATTCCATCGCCGGGAGCATCCGGTTGCCCGATTCCCAGAAAGCCTCCGGCCGCCACCGGCCGCTCGGAACTGCGCAGCACGCGCAGTGTGGACGCCGAGGGCACGCTGCTGATCTGGTGATCCTGGATCAGGTAACGACCCTTCGAGCGCAGGGCCGGGAACGGCAATCGGTGAAGGGCGCCGTGGGGCACGATCAGGAGTCGACGTCCATGCTCCAGTCCCGGACCGAGTATCGATGCTGCGAGGGTCTCCGACTCCCGTTCGCCTTCGGGGCGAATTCCGAGGCCGGCTCCGCTGCGGTTGGCCCGGAGCAGGAATGCCTCCACCTGCGCTTCGATCGTGGCGGTTGCACCGAGTTCGAACCGCTGCGCCTGCCCACGTTCGACAACCCAGAGAAAGGCATTCTCGGCTCCGAGGAAGTAGCGCAGCAGGGCCTCGTCCGGGTCCAGGACCTCCTGCAGGTCGGCGAGGCTCGTCGGATCCGGATAGGCCAGTTCGGCGTACGCCGGAGCCGCGCGACGGAGCTCGATCTGAAATCGCCTGGAGGCCTGCTCCGCCGCGGCCAGCTCTTGTCGTGCCGAGGCGGTCTGTTCCGGTCCGGCCGCCGCCGCCAGTCGCTCCGACGCCGTAGAAACACGATCGGCGATCTGTCGCTGGCGTTCGGCGAGGGGCTCCGGAATCGACTCCCCGGCAGCCGCCCTCGACTCCACCAGAAGATCGGCGAGAGCCCGGGCGCTTGCTCGTTCCACCAGCTGGAACGTGGCAGGCGCCGCAGGATCACTTCCGACTTCGAGCATCGCCTGAAGCGCGATCGCCTCTTCGTAGACGTCGGAAGCCGCCGCGAAGAAACGCATCTTCAGGTCGTCGCCGAGCAGGTTCTCGCGCTGGGCCTCGATCAGGTCGAGCGCCCGCCGGAACTCGTCCACCGCCTGCGGGATCCTCTGTGCACGCCGATGGATCTGCCCGAGCTGAACGTGAGCGTCACGCATCTCTCGGCGCAGCCCACGATCCCGTGCGATCGCCAGCGATCGTGTGGCGGCCTCCCGGGCCGGGTCTGTCTCCGACTTGCGGAGCAAGATCTCGGACCTGACCGCCAGCGCATGACTCTCACCGGCGGCGTCGCCGAGTTCTCGATAGTGGTCCAGGGCGAGCTTGCTCGAGCGCTCCGCGGCTTCCAGGTCGTCCATCTCCGCAATGGTCGCCGCGGCGGCTGGAGTGGGAAAGCCGACGGTCTACAGCCATTTCGGATCGAAGGAGGAATTGTTCGAAGCGATCATTGCCGTCCGCCGACAAGCGGTCCTCGAGAAGATTGGTGGGCTTAAGACCCCTACGGACGATCCTCGCGCGGACCTCGAGCAATTCGCCTTTCGATTCCAAGAGACGCTTCTCCATCCCAATGCCCGTCTGTGGGACCGACTGGTGATTTCTGAGGCGGGCCGTCAACCTGAGCTCGCCCGCACGCTGTTCAAAGCCGGGCCTGCCAAAGTCTTCGCCATGATCCAGACTTACATTGAGACTCAAGATGCCGCAGGCAGGCTGTGCGTTGATGATGCAGCGTTAGCTGCCGAGCACCTGTTTGGAATGTTAGCTGGTTTCGAGTTGCTTCGAGGGCAAATGGCTTCACAGCCACAGCGGACAGACAAAGACTGGCTTGCGCGGGCAAAGGTCGCCATCTCGGCCTTCCTCGCCGCCTATGGCCCCCGCTCGAAGAGGAGCACACGATGAGGTTGCCTCGCCTTTCACGCCGATTGTTGATCTTGCCTCCGATCGCCATCGGCCTTGCGATTCTTGGGATGTCGATTGCATCCCGACGACCGCCGCAGCAAGAGACGGTATCCGAGAAATCAAGACGCTTGACCGTGGCGAGAGTCGAACAACGCCAAATCCAACCACACGTCGTCGGTTATGGACTGGCGCGGGCAGCGCGGGTATGGCGAGCCGTTGCTCGCGTCAAAGGCACGGTTACCGAGACGCATCCCAATCTCAACGCCGGTGCAGTGATCCCCAAGGGCTCGATCCTTGTACGCATTGATCCCACCGATTACGAACTACAGCTAGATCAACTCACCGCTGATGCCGACGCACTACGTGCTCAGATTGCTGAAATGGAGGTATCCCGCAATAACGACGAAGCGATGCTGGAACTCGAGTTACAGTCGCTCAAGTTATCACAGAGCGAGCTGGAAAGACGAAAGCGTCTCCACAGCAAGAACGCGGCGAGCACTGGAGAAATGGAAGCGGCAGAGGGCGAATTACTACGGCAGAGAAGGTCGGTGCAAGGTTACCGTAGTACTCTGAATCTCTATCCATCCCGACTCGATCGGTTGGGGGCCAATCTTGTCGCTATTGAGAAAAAGATCTCCGCAGCCCGGCGCGAATTAGAGCGCACCGTCATCGAAGCTCCGTTCGATTGTCGCTTGGCATTCGTCAACATCGAGAATGGGCAGTATGTAGCCACAAACGAGTTGCTATTCGAAGTCCACGGAGTCACGTCCGTGGAAGTAGAAGCCAAACTGCCGATTGACGACTTACACAAACTCATCCCGTCGTGCACCGACGGATACACGCCCGACGATGAGGAATCGATCGAATCAATCATCAGCGGTCTGTTAGCGACCGTCCGAATCCGCAGCGGCGACTATTTGCGCGAATGCCCGGCCAGGCTCGTACGAATTCGGGAACAGGTCGACCCTCGGACTCGCACTCTTGGTGTCGTGGTCGAGGTCGAGCAAGCCCGGGAGACCGACCGAATGGAGTATCCGCCACTACTTGAAGGAACCTTTTGCGAAGTCGAGTTGGCGGGCCGAGTCCGTAACCAGCAATTCGTCGTCCCCGCTGCCGCCGTGCGAAACCAGGAGCTGTTTCTCGTCAACACAGAAGGACGTTTAGAACGGCGTGCGGTGTCGACGGTCTTAACGATCGGCCAAGAGGCAGTTGTGCAAGGCGACCTGAAGCCCGGCGAATTAGTCGTGGTTGGTGACCCGTCTCCGGCAGTGGCTGGCATGTTGGTGGAAGCCGAGTTACTGGAACCCTCCCCCCAGACGCGAATTGCGACGGGACCTGGGGGAACGCCATGATTTCCTTCTTCGCCAAGCATCCAACCGCGGCCAACCTGTTAATGATCGCCTTCCTGGCACTGGGCCTGTTAAGCCTGCCCAGTTTGCGACGGGAGACATTTCCCGACTTCCGCACGCGTGAAGTGGAAATCCGCGTTCCGTATCCTGGTGCGACGCCCGACGAGGTGGAAGAGGCCATTTGCCAGCGCATCGAGGATGCAATCGACAACGTCCGATTTGTCGAAGAGACGCGTTGTGACGCCAGGCAGAATGTGGGCGTGGTCACGGTCGAGATGGTCGAAGACGGTGACTGGTCGGCATTTAAAGACGAGATTGATACGGCCATTGCGGCGATTGACGATTTCCCCGATCGCGCCGAAGAGGCCATCGTCAAGGAACTGCATACGACCGACCCGGTCCTAACCGTTCTCGTCGCCGGTGAGATGTCCCCGGGTGACCTCAAGCTCTATGCCGAAGATCTCAAAGATCGACTGCAAGAGGTGCCGGACGTCAACATCATTGATGTCGAAGCATTTGCCGACCATCAACTGCGAGTGGAACTGTCCTCAGACGCCTTGATCCGCTATGGGCTGTCACCGGCCGACGTCGCCGATGCAATTCGTCGCCAGAGTGTCGACTTGCCGGCCGGAACGATCGAGACCTCTCGCGAAGATGTGCTAGTGCGTTTTTCGGAAGAGCGTCAAACCGCGAGCGACCTCGGTGAACTTGTCGTGCTCGGAAGAGCGACGGGCGCGGAGATCCGAGTTCGAGATCTAGGCCGCGTGGTTGACGATTTCGAACTGGCTGAAAACAAGGCCGTACTTTACCGGGCGAATGCCGATGACTTGACAAACAAGCCGCGACGCACGGCCCTGTTGCGCATCAGCAAGACGGACAACCAAGACACGCTGGTCGTGGCGGACGCGGTGAGAAAGTTCCTCAAGAAGGAACAACAGGCCAATCCGGCCGTCGATCTAATTGTGACCCAAGACATCTCTCCGCTGGTATCGGACCGACTGCGTCTGCTGACGAAGAATGGATGGCAAGGCATCATCTTGGTCTTTCTGACCATGTGGCTCTTCTTCAATGCCAGACTGTCCTTGTGGGTCGCTGCCAGCTTACCCGTTTCATTTCTGGGAGCGTTCTTCTTCCTCCCGTACTTCGACCTTACGATCAACATGCTTACGATGGTTGGCCTGCTGCTGGGAATCGGCATCTTGATGGACGACGGTATCGTCATCGCCGAGAACATCGCCGCTCACTATAACCGGGGGAAACAACCACTTCAGGCAGCCGTTGACGGAGTTCGCGAGGTCTCGTCAGGAGTGGTGAGTTCGTTTCTGACGACGATCTGTGTGCTGGGACCGCTCGCCTTTCTGGACGGAAACATTGGCCGAGTTCTACGGGTGGTTCCCATCGTCCTGCTATTGGTCTTGTCGGTTAGCCTGGTCGAAGCATTCCTGATCCTACCAAGCCACTTGGCTCATTCCTTGCGCAGCCATCAGGAACGGAATCGCGTGCGTGAACGAATCGACGCGACGTTTGAATGGGTGCGTCAGAATGTACTCGGACGAATCGTCGATTTCCTTGTTCGCTGGCGATACGCATGGATTGGGTGCGTGCTCGCCGCCTTTCTCGCATCGCTGGCCATGCCCGCCGGTGGCATTCTCAAGTTCCAGGCATTACCAGAACTCGATGGAGACACTGCCGTTGCTCGAGTCCTGATGCCTCAGGGAACTCCACTCGAACGTACTGAGCAAGTGATCGAGACACTCGTACAATCGCTGTCGCAACTTGACGATCAGCACTCGCCACAGCAACCGGACGGGCAACGACTGGTCAAGACCATTTATGCTCGATTCAACGAAAACGCAGATGCATTCGAGTCAGGGCCACATGTCGTCACGGTCTATGCTGACTTACTGACGGCCGAGGTACGTACGATAGGGATGGAACAGCTCTATGCAGATTGGCGAAAGCTGGCGAGTGAAATCCCCGACGCGCTTGCCCTCAACTTCACCGACCCCAGTCTTGCTCCGACGGGTCGAAACATCGAAGTGCGAGCTCGTGGTCATGACCTTCACGAACTGCGAAATGTGACGCTCGATATTAAGAATTGGCTCGATCGATTCGAAGGGGTCGAGAACCTGACCACGGACCTGCGCCCCGGCAAACGGGAATACCACATTCGCTTCCGCCCGGGTGTACTGGGACTCGAACTCGATTCAGCACGCATGGCGGGTCAACTCCGAGCAGCTTTCCAGGGGGAAGAGGCTGCCGAGATTCAAGTTGGCAGTGAATCCTATGAGATTGAGGTCCGATTCGATCGCGAAAGCCGCAATGAGATCAGTGATCTGCTCGCGTTTCGCTTCACACTGCCCGACGGTTCACAGGTTCCCTTGGCTTCAGTCGCCACGGTAGAGGAAACCCGCAGCTGGTCACGCATTGCCCGCATTGACGGGATGAGAACGGCCACGTTGCGCGGTGACGTTGATAGTCGAATTGCTAACACGGCCGCAGTTCTGTCCGAGCTGAAATCACAATACCTACCAGACCTAAGTGAGCGGCATCCCGACGTCTCGTTCGAATTAGAAGGCGAAACTGCAGAGACAACGGTGACTGGCAAATCGCTGGCACGCGGGCTGTTCGTTGGCGTGATTGGCGTGTTCATCTTACTGTCCTTTCAATTCCGCAGCTACATCGAACCGCTCATCGTAATGGCCGCCATTCCTGGCGCGTTGATTGGCGTCATCTGGGGTCATTTGCTGATGCAATACCCGCTCACGATGCCAAGTATGCTTGGCTTCGTGTCCCTGGCCGGCGTCGTGGTGAATGACTCGATCCTGTTAGTCCTGTTCCTCAAACAGGCGCGTCGCAACGGGATGGATCCGGCCAAAGCGGCCTGTCAGTCGAGTCGTGATCGATTCCGAGCGATTATCATGACCTCGCTCACGACCATGGCTGGCCTGATTCCCCTGACATTTGAAAACAGCATGCAGGCCATTGTGTTGATTCCACTTGCGCTTAGCATTGTGTTTGGCATGCTCACCTCGACCGTCCTGGTGCTGTTGGTGATTCCTTGCCTTTACGTCATCTTGGATGACTTCGGCCTGACAGCCCAACTCGACGAATCAGAGGAAGCGGTAGCAGACCCCGGCCTTAATACCACCACGCTGCCTGTGACAACGTGATCACCAAGGACCTGGCGCGGCCAAGCCGTCAGCCAAATGGTGCCTCCGACCGCCTCGGGAACCGAAGAATGTCGACCAGGGAATGTCGAAGGAAGAAGGACAGTCGCCACGAAAAGACGCAAGAAAGACAGGAGACGAGTAGAACGACTGATTTTCATCTCTCAAATACGTCAGCTTGCTACGCTCTTTGTGGTTTTTTGCGTTATTTGTGGCTATCTCTTCCGACAGCCCACGTCCTTCTTCCTTCGACATTCCTTGTTCAATCTTCGTCTGTTCATTCCCTCCTCGTCGCTGAATTCTGACTCTCTCAAGCCCGAAGGTCTGACTCGACTCAAGCCCACGGTGCAACTTGGGTTTGCTGACGACTCCACCGCGTCCCCAAACACCGGTGATCGTTTGACGGACGCCCCTCTTGTTACATCGCGGCTCGCTTCTCATCGATGAAGCGGATGTGGTGCGGAATATGATTCGTAATTCGCGTCAGCAGCGTTTCGAGCGATAAAGGTCCGTCCACCGAATGCATCCCGGTTCGCTGATAGTACTCAGAAGGAACACTGCGAAGTATGGCGGCAACATGTTTCCGCACGGCTTCAATCAAGTTCAATTCGTCTTCCATGTCTCGATCCTGGTAAGCCAACCGCGTAGCAAAGACGTCTGGATCGCCACCGAAGATAGTGGGGTTGTCTTCGGCGATCACGCGTTTCATGCGATCGGCATAGACGGGCTCGAAATCAGCCAGGTGACAGATAACTTGCCGAGTGGACCATTTCCCCGGAACGGGTGCCTGGTTGATTTGTGGTTCCGTCATTCCCGCGATCGCCTCACGCAATTTCTGCGGGCCGGCCAAGTATTCCTCGATGAGAGCGGTGTTGTTCATTTCGACTCTTCCTACTTTGGGCGAACGAAAGCACGTTGGGCGGGCTTCCAAGTCCGCCAGCTAGGTAGCTGACTGTCTATCACTCCGCCGGGACGACCCCGACGGAAACTCAAAATACGTGGCGGCTTCAAGAACAAGGCCGAGCTTCACTTCCTTGGATCTTGCCTCCTTTCTACCACGATCTTGCCACCCTCTTCACGCTCTTCGAGTTCTCCGTGTTGCCGGACACCGGTGAGTTCGACACGACCATCGTCGGTGGTCCGGAAAGCGCACATTCCGGACAGTAACGTCGCTGCCTGTTAGTTGGGCATTGCCGGCGATCGTCGCCTCGCCGATACTCTTCTCAGCCTGCCAAGACAGTGGGCGTCCCAGATGCACATTGTGGATTTCCATTTCGGCATCGCCCGACAATTCCAGTGTCGTGCAACCGATGCTGATCTGGTGTCCACCCGGCTGACCGGTGATTTTCAGCTTTCCGCCTCGGTGCATTAGCTCGCAGATGTGCGACTTACCAGTGACGGAAACATCGTTCTTGTCTCCGGAGAGATAGATTGCAAACATCGAGATCCCGGCCGGTCCGCCGACACTCTTGAGCACGACGTTGCCGATACTCATTGGCTCGAGCAAGTCGTTGGACAAGTTGATTCGCCCCGTCAGATTGTGTCCCAACAGCGAAACGATCAGGTCTTTTGAGTGTTCCAGCGTAATCTCCGCGGGTTCATGATGCATACCGATATTGCGAACAAAGACAAACCAGCGTTTCACGCTTGTATTGTGCATCTGGAGTTTCCAGTTCACGCCAGGCAACAGGCTGTCCCGATCGTAAGTTGCCGTGATTGGCTTGTCGGGCACGAGATCCAGGGTCGTCGCGCCGCCTTTGTCAACGTACAATCCAAGCCCAATTGGAAAATCGCTGTCGACGAGTTTCACATCTGCCTCTCCGGAAAGAATAATCGCGTCCGGTCGGGGACCCGCGATCAACCGAGTGCCTCGCAATACGCCGTGCCCCTTGCTCCAGTGGAAACTGATTCCATACGAGTACTGAACGATTGTGTCCGTCGCCTCCCAATTGCCATCGTACAGATGAAACACGGTATGGATGGCCGTACCCGATGGATTGACAAATCCGCCAATCGTACAGTTGCGCGTCACCAGCGAGCCACCTTTCCATTCCACCGAATGCTCGCGCGAGTAATCACCAGTGATCTCGAGAGTACATCGCTCAAGAACGAGTTCCGTTCCTTCCGGTAGAATCAGGGTACCGTTAAGTTGAATGTGTTGGTCGCGATATGTCTCCTTGCCCTCAATCGTCCAATCACCCTGGCGAACAATCGGCTCGGATTCAGCGGCCTCGGAAGGGCAAGGGCACATCACTGCCAGGACGTGTCCTCCCGGTTGCACACCCGTGAACGCGGCAATCACGATGCTCAATATTGCCATTCGACTCATTTTTGAATCTATCCTTCCAGCAATCGACTTGGTTATGTGCCATCGATTCTTCGGGTTACCGTTCGCATGGACCCAGGGCCCATTATGGACGAATCAGATTCGACCGACCAGCAAGCTCGCGCACTCGATCCAATGCGGATTCCAAATCGAGAGAATTCAGCGGTTATAAATGCGCGGTGATCCAGGTATACCTTTAAAGTTAACCGCTGGAGTCACCCGTCAAGTTTTCCAGTAAATCCGGACATCTGAGCCAGCAGTCGTGATCCGCGAATCGTTCAACTCCGACACCGAGCCGCTCTCAACAGCGCCGCAACAGCTCGGCCAAGTCGACGCCTCGGTCGTGTCCGAACCGGCTGCGCGTGGCATAAGAAGGGTCGTGTTTCTTTCACTCGCCGGGGCTTTTTTTGCGGTGGGCGTGTTAGGTGTGTTTCTCCCGATTCTTCCCACAACACCGTTCCTGCTCGTAAGCAGCTACTTTCTCGTCCGTTCTTCACCCCGATTGAACGCGGCATTACTCCGCTCACGCCTTTTTGGCCCGCTCCTCACCGACTGGCAGGTTCATGGCGGCGTGCGACCCGACATCAAATTCAAGGCAATTGGCGTCGTCGTGATGGTCGTTGCCTTAACGGTCTATCTCTCCGGCTACGACACCCTGCCGAGTGTGACTGTCGTGCTGCTTGCTGCCGTTGGCATCACCGTCATCATCCGCTTGCCTACCGCCCAGCGTCCTTAGAGCAAATCAGGGTTGCACCCTCATTGTTCTACTCAAATCGATCACATTTCGGCGAAGTCCGCGCTGCTTTGGGGCCCGGAGGACCCCGTGTTGCTCGACAAGACAACGTCCTCCGCGTCCCGTAGGGACGCACGAAACCTACACCATCACATGCACCATGGTCATCGGGGTCGGGAGACCCGCCGCACACCAAAGGGATTGCACCATCCGATGCTCGACGCGGGCCTCCAGACCCGGCGACACCGTCATTGGCCCGTACCGAATTTGACTCGACCCCTAGTTTGCTGACCAGTCGTTTTGGGTTAGCTTTGCGGTCATCATGATGTACTTGGACCTATCAGCAACTTGAGGAACTTTCATGAACGAATATCTCAGCCTGCGGACAGGCGCTAAGCTACCAGCGGTTGGCCTGGGCATGTGGAAGGTGCCGAGCGATGCTTGCCCCCAACTTGTCGAGGACGCGGTTGCAAGCGGTTACCGGCATTTCGACTGCGCGTGTGACTACGGAAATGAGCAGGAAATCGGTATTGGCTTGCAGCAGGTTCTCGCCAGTGGCACCTGTCGTCGCGAAGAATTGTGGATTACTTCGAAGCTATGGAATACCTATCACCGCCGCGAGCATGTCGAGTTGGCATGTAAGAAGTCATTGTCCGATCTGAACTTGGACTACCTTGATCTGTACCTAATCCACTTTCCCATTGCACAAAAATTCGTCTCGATCGACGATCGTTACCCACCTGGATGGTTCTTCGCCCCGCAGGCCACGGAACCAAAGATGGCCTTCGACAATGTGCCGATTTCCGAGACGTGGGCGGCGATGGAACGGCTACAGAAGGACGGCTTGGTCAAGCACATTGGCGTCTGCAATTTTGGAACATCTCTACTACGCGATCTGCTTAACTATGCCAACCAACCGCCCACAGTGTTGCAGGTCGAATCTCACCCGTACCTCGTGCAGGACAAACTGCTGCGTTTCTGCCAAGATAACCAAATCGCTTACACTGCGTTCTCACCGTTGGGGGCTTTGTCCTACCACGAACTCGAGATGGCCGATCGCGGCGATTCGCTGCTCGAAGTTCCCGAAATCAAGGCGTTGGCGACCGCTCACGGCAAGACCCCCGCGCAGGTGCTTCTTCGGTGGGGCGTGCAACGTGGAACAGCCGTTGTGCCCAAGACGTCAAGACGGGATCGTCTGGCCGAGAACATCAACATCTTTGATTTTGAACTTAGCGCCAAACAGATGGAAACAATCAACAGCTTCGACCAGAATCGCCGCTACAACGATCCTGGGGTTTTCTGCGAAGCCGCCTTCAACACGTTCTGCCCAATTTACGAGTGAGCCTGACGAACGCGTCGATCGAGCGGGCGCACTGGGAGGGCGAAGCTCCCGACGAGCCGTAGCGGAAGCCGCCGAGGCTTCCGTTGAACCGTGTTGCGAATTCCAATTCATCTGAACCCTGGCGGGTTCAGCGACACGCCAGCTCAGCAGGAGCTTCGCCATCCCAGAAATCGGTTTTGCCATCCTTCTAGTCACGTATCGCGCCGGTGGACGGTATCGGGCGAGAATGCTGGTATACAAACGGCAATGTACTCGGCACCTTCGTCTCCCGGAGTACAATACCGGACTCGTTCGCCGGCTCTGACAACGACCGCCTGACCAGCCTGCACATCGAGGGTTTGACCACTCGCTTCTACTCGCAAGGTGCCGCGCAACACAACCGTGATTTCCTCGAACTCCGGCGTTTGCTCTGGTTCGGTCCAACCACCTGGCGACTTCATGCGCGCAATACTCACGGTCTCATGACCAGAGCTAACTCGTCCAGCAAACTCTTCGATACGTTTCGGCTTATTTCCTGCCGCTTCCACGACCGTTGGTTTTTCGATGAGCCTTGGCATGGTTGCTCCTCAATGGGAATCTCGTTTAGTGAGCGTTGCCGAAGCACCCTTGGCAGCCGGTTGAACATCCCAGAGGACATCAATGACACGGAGACCGGCCATCGTCACTGCTTGCTGGTCGCGTCGCTCTTCCTGATGAAATGCCGATCTGCAAAATCCAGGTATTGCTGCCAATCGTACGCGGAAACGTCGTGGTCGCCCGTCCGCACATGATAGCCGATGAAATCGCCGATTGGTTGGTCCAGTCCCGGCATCTCGCCATCTATTGCACCGAGACCAAACAGTCGATAGACCGGCGTGGCATTTTTGCCGGCCAGAAACTCACCGCGAGGATCGGCCCAGAGGTCGTCAGAGGCACTGGCGATGTACACAGGCCTAGGTGCCATCAAAGCAATCATCATGTGTGCGTCGACAGGCAACTGGCTCTCATGCTTGGCATAATCGCGATAGCGGGCGCGGTACCAGTATGGCACCATGCTCACCGAATGGTGCAGCGCTTCGCCAAAACGGCGCCGGACAATTGAAGCGCCGCCCTCGCCTGAGTTGTTCGAGATGACAATCGCGAACCGTTCGTCCTGTGCTCCAGCCCACAGCGCTGTCTTACCCAGACGTGAATGGCCCATCACGGCCACCCGTTCCCCGTCGATATAGCTATCCTGCGTGAGGTAGTCCAAAGCGCGACTGAGCCCCCAAGCCCACACTCCGATCGATCCCCAACGACTTGGGCCATAACCCGTCTCGTTGTCCTCCGTGTTAAATGCGTTACGAAGGCCCAGGCGCCAACCGTCCGGATAATCCGGTTCAATATCACCGTAGTAAACGGTGACCAGCGCGTAACCACGATCGACGATCATCTCCACCGGCCAGCGACTGGCAGAAGCACCACGGCCAGCCTCCGTGGCACGGTTGTTGACCACTCCCTTATCCCGATTGGGGCGCATCCATCGTTCCGACAACCTGATCGCCTTGTCGGCGTTCACCGTATGGTTCCCATAGAAGTTCAGTCCCAAGAAAGCGGGCACGGGCTTGGACGCCTTCCTAGGTAAGAACAAGAGCAATTCAAGGCTCGGCCCGTCGCGTTCGCCGGTTACATATACCGTGACCTGCTTTAGTGTTGCCTTGCCTCCGAGCGCGTTTTTCTGTACGGATGTGACATCGTACTCAATATGGTCCGGCGGCTGTGGGCTGCGACCGTGCACGTGCTCTTCAAACAGACGCAGAATCTCCGGCCGGCGACGAGCCTTCCATTCGCCGACGGTCCTGATCGTCGCTCCATCCTGTGTTACGAGCGGGTCGGGCAAGACGTATTCCGGAACCTTCGCTTCATCAAAGATCGTATCGGCTGGCTGCGAAAACGCGATCGAAGCACATGCGCAGAACCTACCGAAAAAGCAAATCAATACTGCCCAACGCATGGTGCACCTCCAGGTAGTTCGGCGAAAAGGCCAATGCCAGTCCATCATCGTACAGCTCTAACCGCCGCTGGACAAAACACATGGCATACACGAAGCTCGCTTCTGCGAGCGATGGCACCTCGCAATGCAGCTTAGATCAACCGGGAGAACTCGCAAATCAGGGACCACTCAGAGGCGCCGAATTCACCGGCGCGGCAAAGAAATGCGTACGCAAGTGGGGACAGGCATGCCAACCGACGATCGCTAGCTGATTTCTTTGCGCTTTCGCTTAGCTGCGAGACCATCTACATTCCCGTTGTCCGCAGGCAAGTTCTCCGGCGAAGGCCTCACAAATGCATGAGTCTGAGAAATCGGCCAGGAAATCTTGCTCGCTGTGCTCCAAGTACCGCTCGACTCGCGAGGCGACTACCTTAATGCAGCGTGTGGAGCCAAGAGAGATGGTAAAGATCCGGCGACTTCACTTGAACCTCAGACACTGATACCTTGAGGAGTATTGGTTGTTCTCGCGGTACCGTGACCTTCGAACTGTAAGCGGATGAGGTAGACCATGAAGAGCGGAAGACTGTACGGAACGCTGGTGTTGACCGCGTTGATGGCTCAGGGAGTGTTTGGCCAGCAGGAGAAGGCGAATCGCAATCGCCAACGGGACTATCCGCCGAAACTGGCTGGCGCCAAGAGCGAAGTTTATAAGACCGTTGGTGATACGAAGCTGAGAATCTATGTCTTCGAACCTGAAGGCCATACCTCGTCCGACAGACGCACGGCGATCGTCTTCTTTTTCGGCGGTGGATGGAACAACGGTTCGCCCAAGCAATTCGAACACCACTGTCGTTACCTGGCCTCACGCGGCATGGTGGCTCTGACCGCCGATTATCGCGTTCGAACTCGACATGGAGTGCGTACACGAATGTGTTGCCGACGCGAAGTCGGCTCTACGATGGGTGCGGCAACACGCCGACCGACTCGGGATCGACCCGCAACGAATCGCCGCTGGGGGCGGATCCGCCGGTGGGCATCTTGCCGCGGCAGCCGGTTTGATAAAGGAATTCGATGAGTCCGAGGAAGACAACTCGATAAGCTCTCGACCCAATGCGATGGTGCTATTCAACCCTGCCGCTGCACTAGCTCCGTTCGACGGTTCACCGGCGTTTGAACCTGCGCAGGAAAAGAGCCTGCGAGAGCGACTCGGGGGTGACCCCAAGAGCCTGAGCCCGGCTCACCACGTCCAGCAGGGCGCTCCACCCGCCATCATTTTCTTCGGTACCGATGATCGTCTAATCAAGGGCGCCCAGTATATGCAACAGCAGATGAAATCGGTCGGCAGTCGTTGTGAGTTACTCACTTGGGACGGCCTACCACATGGTTTCTTCAACTGGGGCCGTTACAAGAACAAACCATTCACGGAAACAATGCACGCGACGGACCAATTCCTGATATCTCTTGGGTATCTCCGTGGCGAACCGACGATCGAAGACTACGTAGCCTCCCAAACGGAGAACCTGCCCCCTGGGCAGGACAAGTGAACCTGTACGATATCTCATTGGAAAAGGAGAATCCGAAATGGCAACATTTGTTGCAATTCAGTACGACACCGCTGATAAGGCCGAAGAGGTTCGTAAGAAGCTCGGCGAACTACAAAAGGACTACCTGATCGATTTGGAAGACGCCGTCGTTGCTGTTAAGGACGACAACGGAAAGATCCGTTTGAGCCAGCCCGTAAACCTGACGGCGGCTGGTGCCGTCAGCGGTGGCCTGTGGGGTTCCTTGATTGGTCTCCTGTTCCTGAATCCACTGCTGGGTGCTGCGGTAGGTGCTGGCGCCGGAGCCGTGACGGGCGCTTTGACGGACCTGGGAATCAATGACAAGTTCATGAAGGAGTTGGCAGAGGGACTGCAGCCTGGTTCGTCAGTTCTGTTCCTGTTGGTCCGCAAAGCGACACCGGACAAGGTCCTTCCCGAAATCCAATCCTACGGCGGAAAAATCCTGCAAACGTCACTGTCACACGAAGACGAAGCGAAGCTGCAGGCCGCGCTGACGGAAGCCCAGAACAAGGCGAGCTGAGTCGTAGCCGTAGCGGAAGCCGCCGAGGCTTCCGTTGAACCGTGTTGCGAATTCCAATTCATCTGAACCCTGGCGGGTTCAGCTACCTGGGAAGGCGAGACTCCCGACGAGCTCGTAGCGGAAGCCGCCGCGGCTTCCGTTGAACCGTGTTGCGAATTCCAATTCATCTGCACCCTGGCGGG
Organism: uncultured bacterium; assembly: GCA_942490715.1. Lineage (GTDB taxonomy): Bacteria > Acidobacteriota > Polarisedimenticolia > Polarisedimenticolales > Polarisedimenticolaceae > CALNYP01. Next base: position 22,008 of record CALNYP010000048.1, on the reverse strand, counting down.
TTCAGCTACCTGGGAGGGCGAGGCTCCAGCCGAGCCGTAGCGGAAGCCGCCGCGGCTTCCGTTGAACCGTGTTGCGAATTCCAATTCATCTGAACCCTGGCGGGTTCAGCTACATGCCAGCTCCGTCGGAGCTTCGCCCTCCCACTATTTTAACGGTGTTCGGCCCGCCGGCTGATGGTCACGGAGACACGACGACCTCGCACCAGATGCTGCCCGCTAACGAGAGGTCCATTCGCAGCATTGAATCACAGGTAGACTCGAGGCGCTGGAGCCGTTTTCCACTCGCATCAAGCGCGTACACGACAGCCTTACCGGGTACTCGAATCGCAATTTCTGCCTTTACCGGCTCGGCGATCACCGGAACCCGCCCCTCGGCGGGCAACATCCATGACGTGTGCGACCAGGACTTCTCCTTGGCAGTTGGTGGCCAAAAGCCCTGCGCCGTGTTTTCGGCACGAGCAACGCAGGTCAGTAGCACTCGACGCGATTCTCCGATGGCCGCTCCATCTAGCGACGTTGCCGTCACCGCCGCATATTCGGTGTGGCATTCGATCGTCATTTCACCCAAATCGATGTGACCGGCTTTGCCAAGGTATCCTACCGCCGACTTCGTGCGAGCCGTGTTAACGGTCCACAAACCGTCGCCGTAGTCCAGAGACAACTCACCCGTATCACTATCTAGCCGACTCGATGCAGGATGCAGGCGGTCATAACCCGGCAAGCGGAGCTCACGCCCTGCCCGAACGAATTCCGGATATAGCCACTTCTCCCAGGGGTGCGCAGCGAGACGAATCGCCTTGGTCTTGCCTTCGATTCTGGCATTCGCGGATAAGCCGCAGGCGAGTGCAACATCGGCTCCACCCCCATACGCATCCGTAATAAAAGCATTTCGCACCTTGGAAGTGAAGGTCAGGTAACGATAGTTCGTATACTTCGCGTTCCGAGTATGGGGCCGAAGCGTAAACGTGTCCTCTGGCGAGTGGATGACATGGATTTCGTTTCGTGCGGCGGCAACATCGTTCCGGTGGAACATCATGGCGGCGGCCGGGAATTGGCCCCAGCGCGTTGGGTCGGACTGACTGCGAAACATCGAAAGACGTTTGTCTGTGATATCGTACGAGAACAATAGAAACATGTCCCAGTCCTGCAGACAGGAGTAGGCCGCAGCCATCAAGAGCCCTTCACCACGATACTCATTCGGCCAAGGAAAGTTGAATTCCGCCACTCCTTGTGGCTTCCCGGCAACGCTGGTCCGCGCAATCACCGCGAGCGGGCTACGCACCGTCGGAATGTCAACATTCAGCATTGGCTCGTTGGCGAACTTGAAAAACGGTTTAGCCTGGCGATGCGGATGACGCCAATATTGGTTTCTCGACATGAAATCGTTCATGGAATCGATCTCGGTGTCGACTACAACAAACTGTTGATTCGTGCCGGCCACAGGCACCCGGACTCCTAACTGCTGCAAGTGCTGCCGCATCGTCGTGTAGTAGTGCTGCTGCACCTGTGCAAAAAATTGCAACATGTCACGTACACGCAATTGGCTGAGAAGGGGTTCACTGATTGGCTTCCCCTCCACCGGCCGATAGCGACTCAGCATGCCGTATGACAATTTCACATTCCGCTGCGCGGCATCCTCATTGGGCAGCAACGCACAATGCCCCTCGTCATTCGTCCAGGCTGTGGCAAGTTCGCGGCGGCCTGTATATCGAGACGCCAGCCAGTCATTCCAGCGTCGCTGTAGTTTGTCGCGATAGAAGGGCAATGACAAATCAGACATATTGAAGAAATAGAAGATCGAATTCTCATTCGTGATCTCCACCACGGCAATCGCCGGATCGTCCACATATCGCAGACCGGTGTAGGGATTGCGATGCGTGAGCAACTTGGTGGCGTAATCCTTCTGAAGCTCGATCATGCGTTCGTCGAAAATCGAAGCCCCTTTCATCGACCCTTGCCAGTTGTGTGTAAACTGATCGCCCTGCTCAACCCCGTCAGCAGTGCGGAACCACCGATAGTCCAGCAAGTCGAGGTACACATAGATGCCTCGTTTCTTCAACTCCGAGACGAAGTAGTCCACTCGATCCAACGCGTTGGCGTCAAAGTCTTGACTTGTGCCCTGGCTATAGTCAATCAACGGTCCGCCACGACCGTCCAGCGAATGTAGCCGCAGCATGTTGACGCCGTACTTGGCCAATCGAGCCGCAACGATACGAGCCTGCTCTTTCTCCGGAGCGCAACTGCGCCCGCCCACGTTCGTGCCAAAAAAGCGCGCTCGTTTGCCGTCCTCGAAATAGAAATGACCGTCCGGACGAACCGTCACAAAGCCATGCTTTCCTGCTGGTCGATCCAGCAACTCGGTCAGGTCGATGCTATCGAGGTTCGTATCGTCCAGCGGAAACTCAAAGGGAAACCACTCCGCAGTATCGTGAAACACATACTGCACTTCCGACACGACGTTGCTCTTACCGGACACCTTGACGTCATCGAACCACGCCGTGCCCTTGCTACGGGCCAAGTTCAACGACACCACAACCGTATCCGCTTCGGCGGGAGCCACGGCCGAAATCGTCAGCTTCCGCCAGTCGCTGTCGCCAGACACTCTCTCCGTCGCGATTTCGCTCAACCACTTTGTACCTCGCTGCCAGGCGAGATGAGCGTAAGCATCGCCCGTAACCCCCGTGGTTCTTACCCAGACTTCAAGCTGGTATTCCGTCCCCGCTTCGATTGGTCGAACCAGAGATACCCATCTGCCCGTGCAACGCTTCCAGTCGGTCTGCTCTCCTTCGTAAAACGAATCGCTGATTCGCAAGCTGCGGTTTCCATGTCTCGAAACAGATTCATCCCAATTGAGCTGTGCCGGTGAATCGAATTCGAGAGCGCGCCAATCATCGACAAGCGTATCGCGGTTACGATCTTCTTCAAAGGACGCATTCTGGATGAAGTTTTCTTGGTATGTGAGGTCTCCCACTAGCAGTGAAAGGCAGGCAAGCATCAAAGTCGTCATCTTGTTTCTCCATAATACTGAGCCCTATTGCGTGTGCCAGCATAGCACCCATGCATGCAAATGGGGATATACTGTCCGGCGGGCTGGAAGCCCGCCCTGCAAGAACTGTGTAAGAATCCTCGAGGACTCGCTGAATGGACAGCCGAACACGAGTACACAACGTCCTATCACGACATCCCGTCGATCATATTCCAAAGCACGACGCATTTTGGGAAGACACGCTGACGCTATGGCGGACCCAGGGACTGCCAGACGGTGATCCGTGCGATGTCTTTGCTATGGACTTCGATGCGATGTACCTCGACCTGTCCGCTCGAGTCAAACAAGAAGTCCTGGCCGAAGATGGACAAATGGTTACGGTCCAGGACCGCGCCGGCTACATCGTCCGCAAGTTCATCGGCAAGTCGCGGAGCATGGAGTTTCTGAAACACTTCACCACGGACAAGGCCCATTGGGCCAGGGCGCGACAACGCATGACGCTGGATCCAGACGGTCGCGGAGAAGGGAGATTGGACGATCGTTCGTATTTTATGCACATGAACGCCTATCCGCGCTGGGACAGAGCCAAGTTCAAATTCGACCAATTACGGCAACGCAACAGGTTTCTGTTGTTTCACGCCTACGGTCCGTGGGAAGCGACTTGGCGCCACCGAGGGATCGATCACCTTTTGATGGATCTCGCCCTTGACCCCGAATGGGTCCGCGAGATGACATACGTTCACGTCGAACTTCTCATCGAATGCCTCGATCACTGCTTTGCTCTCGGCATGAAACCCGATGGACTATTCATCGCAGACGATTACGGTTGCACACGAGGGCCGTTGTTCTCGCCCACGATGTGGCGAGACATATTCCAACCCCTATACGCACGCTTGGCCGCGTTTCTTCACGAAAGGGACGTTTCGCTTTGGCTGCACTCGTGTGGTGACGTACGAGCCATCATACCGGACCTGATCGATGCAGGACTCGACGTACTGCAACCGCTTCAAGTGGCTGCGGGCATGGACGTACGCGAGCTGATCCCACAATACGGTGAACGGCTTGTGTTCTTCGGGAACATCTCAGCTACAGCAATGAGTGGTCCCGCGGCCTCACTGGAAGAAGAGATCCAAGCTAAACTCGCTCTTGGGCGTGAATGTGGCGGATACATCTACCACAGTGATCACTCGGTTCCCCCTGAAGTCTGTTTCGATCGCTATCAGGCAATAATGCAATGGGTCCGTCGTTACGGAGACAACGGCTAAGAGCAGTGTCAACATTGGGAGGGCGAGGCTCCCGCCGAGCTAGAATCGCGTCAAAAAGCAGCCCAGTGCGTCCTTGAAGTGGCTTCTAGTGTTGGAGTGAGAACCGAGGGCGGCAGGGGCCGCAACCGAAGCAATCAACCGCTCGAACATGATTGGTCCGCTTCCCGTTGGTCGCTAGTTTTTGCGGAAAGACAAAGTTTCACGCATTTGCCGAACAGCGGCCAGAACCAAAGAGGCTAATTCAAACGAGGTCACCAATCCCGGAGGAATCATGAGCAGTAAGAACAAACTCCTGGAAACATTCGAGAAGGTGAAGTCTGCACTCTTCTCCTGTGATGTCCAGGCCCTCAAACAGCTGATGGCCGAAGACTACGTGGGCTATGACCCGCGAGGCGAACGCCAGGATCGCCAAATGACGCTCGAGGCATACATCCCCGGAGGTGTGCAGCTTGACAGGTATGATGTGCACGAGGTCGAAACGAGAATCGTTGGCGACATCGGGGTCATCACTGGAAAGGGGTACATCCACGGTACGTTTGCTGATTCAGAGTTTGAACACGACCTGCGTTTCCTCGATATGTACGTCAACCGCGACGGCCGATGGCAACTATTCATGTCACAAGTCACGCCCATGGTCAGCGGCTAGCTCGCGGGCGTGGCGCTAGGCGTGCGGGCTGCCTGGGGGGCTTGAAAGCCCGCCGAACGTCATGGCAAGCGCACTTGGACCGGGTTGGGCCAGACCAGACAGAGGGGCTTCTGCGTTCGTTGATATCCCGCGGCATCCATTTTGGCATGCGTGGAGTACAAACGACTCGGCTGACTTTGGCCAACATATTCATACAGAGGCACTGCGGTCTCCGGCGGATCGGCCATATCCGCCGGTAATGCATAGAACAGTTCGTCACCGTCTCGCGTCGCGGGCCCGGCAACCAGCACCGACACTCCACTTTCGCTTACGCCAGCACAAATTGTGATGGTGTTTTCCGTGGCGCGATCCAGTGCGAACCAGGCGATACGCCCGCGTCGATTCTCCGAATCCAAATGCTTGCCGGTCATGAAACGGCGAGCATTGTCTGCATCCGTAAGCTCATAGACGGGGACTGGCAAAACAAGCCGCGCGTCGGTCAGATCCAGTTTGTACATGATCTGGTTATAGTTGTATCGCGGCGTCTGGTCGGGATTACCCGAGAACATGTTCGTATAAGTTCCCTCAAAGAAAATGGTCCGACCGCCATCCTTGTCGAACATGGGATGCTGCTTTGGGTTATAGAAACTGTATTTCTCGTGCGTCACCACTTTGCGTGCATAGACCCACGGTCCCAGTGGCGTATCCGACTCGGCGTACCAGATCTCTCCAAGTAACGACGAACCAAACGACTCGAGAATGATCGCCACCCATCGCTGCCGGTATTCATTCCAATAGACAGATCCTCCATGAGCCGCAACCGACTTGCCTGTTTGCACGTCCTTTAAATCAATCAGCCCCTCATCCTCGCGGAGTTCCTTTTGCTGGATTAGTTTCTTGCGAAGCTTGCCGGCAACGGCCGCTGTTCCACGTTTCCAGGCGAAACGCAAACAACCGTCCTCGTCTCGGTCGACCTCTGGTGAGTCGCCACGAGTCCCTTGCACCAGACACGTGTAGGACTCGTACTTCGACAAGTCTCGTACGGCTTCCGCGGTAGCTCTCACCCGTACACGGGGAAAAGGGTGGCCAAAATATACGTAATGAACGCCTCGTTCAATGTGCTTCATCGGATGCCCGATCGGATAGAGCGGAGCGTCAAGCGGTATCGGTTTTCGTTGCCCGAACTGTTGCCGCTCATCATCAAATTCAACGAGCCCGCGTTCGTAGACCGTCATCGGCGGCTTAATCTTGACGTAGGTGGCAAACAACGTTTCGCGCCCCTCACGATCTTTCACCGCGACCAGACCGTTGATCCAGGTCGGCCCCTCTCCCGGCAACTGTGCCGTCGGCTTGGCGAAGCCCTCCTTCCCAATGAAGTACGTCAGGTTGACGCCAATTTCGGGATCGAGTCCGCCGTCGGCGGGCAATACAGACGTTGCTCCTGGAACGTGAAAGTTCCCCAAGGGGTAGGACGGCCGATTCGTGTCTCCCCAGAACCAATAGATCTTCCCGCGGTATTCCGTGTTGACCACGCTGTCCGAACCAAACACTTTGGCGTTCAGAAGCGGCTGACGTATTGGAGGTTGGTCACCCACCAGAACGGTGTCCCGGTAGATTCCCGCACCGGTCATGCGGTACAAACGCTCGGCAACGTTAGTCCGTCGAATCTTCAGCACGGCAGAACCGCCCGCCTTCACCTGCAAACGGACTCCGGGATAACCGAATCCATCTTTTGCGAACTCGTAACCATGGCTCGCCACGCTGAAGAACAAGCGGCTGTTCATCAATCCTGGTTCATCGAAGGCGACGATTCCGGCAGAGTCGGTATAGAAGCGAATCTTGTTGACCGTTCTCAACTCCACCAATGGAACGCCGCGTCCTGTCTGTTCATCAACAACTTGAATCTTGAAGTAGTCACCTTGTTGGGGTGTCGAAGACAGGGGCAACAGAACCGACAACGATCGCCAGCAGAATAGCCATGGGAAAACCCTGTGCGGTCCGTGTGAGCTTCGTGGTGCGTTATGCAACCCGACGAGTTGATCGCAGAGCGACTATTGACGCTACCCCTTATCATATCCCCTTGAGTCGCACCCACCATTGCGTAACCAACGATTTCAGGTTTTCATTCCAGGCCGCTTCGTATCGTTCGACGACAATACCGGGATTGGGCTTGCGGTGGATCAGGTAGGTGAACGGATACAACTCTTGATTACCTGGCAGATCGAACTTGCCGAATTTCAGAACGTGCACCAGTAGACCGTCCGCGTGTGGTCTGATGCAATAATAGTCGTCGGAAAACCAAGTTAAAGGACTGGCAATCTAGAACTCGTCGTGCGCCGCGGCTTCTACCGTTTCCATCAACTCTTGAAATGCCTGCGTGCTTTGGATTCCTCGGAGGTCCGAATCGCTGGCCGCTTTCGCGCTGGTTAAGTACCCGCGTTTTGCCAGGCCGGAGAGCAGCGTCATGGCTCGCTCTTGACAACGAGCGGCGCGATCCTCGTCGGCCGTTTGTGACGCTCCAGTAGCTTCTTCTACGCACCAACTATAAATGCAGGCAGCATTGTAAATATCGACGGCTCGTTCAGGATGGCGACTTGCCAGCGACTCGGCGATCTGCTCCGCTCCGTGAAGATCGCGTTCGAGTGTCAGACGTCGCGCGCGTGCCACGTCCAACCCCGCCTCTAGATCCGGCACTCCTGGATGCTGTTGATTCAGTCGTTTCCAATTGGCTTCCGACGCTTCAAAGCTGCGTTTGGCAGCATCAGGCTGGTCGTTCTCAAGCAACAGATTCCCCAGCAGAAACTGGGAACTGGCGAGATCTCGACGAATGAATGCAAGTTGCTCAAACTGGTCGACAATCTCTCCTAGAATACGAATCGATTCGCGTACGTTGCCTAGCGCTTCCTCGGCTCGCCCGTGCTGCCGCTGAAACTCTGCATAGTTGTGGTACGACGCGGCATACTGGATGACGAATCGAGGGATGCTGGGATTGTCAGTAGTCAGCTCATGGAAGAGTCGATTCGCCGTCTGATAGGCTTCATCAGCATCGTCGGCATTGCCGAGTGAATGGTTCACTTCCGCCAGACGCAACCACGAGTTGGCCTCGTCATGGCGTAACTGATCGATCTTGCCACCCGGTTGCTCGATCGTCTGAATCGTTTCGATCGATTTCCGAAAATCCTCGATGGCCAGTGTGAGCTTCCCGCTGCGTTGCAGGATGCTTGCATGATTGTGATAGGCTGCCGCAAGCATCATCACTTCTTTGACGGTGCCCTTTGCTTGTTCGGCTACTTCCACATGCAATGCCAGCGCGGTACGCAGATGATTCTCTGCTTCGTCTAATTTGCCGATGGAGGCGAGAAGCCAGGCGAGGCCACCGTGGCTGCCGGCCAAGTCCGACTTCTCGTGCGGCTCCAACGGCCCCTCGGCGGAAAGCTGATTCAAAATGCGAATGGACGCCCCAAAACCTTTCAGGGCCTCTTCTAGATCGTGAGAATCTCGATACGCGGCAGCCCGGTTGTTTTGAGCCGCTGCGAGCTGGATTTGATACCGTCGAATGGACGGAAAGTCTTTGCTCAGACCGCCCAACAAGAGCACCGCCTGATCGAAATTCGAAATCGCTTCACTGAAATTGGACATCTCAGAATGTGTGTTGCCCAGCCACATTGCGGTATTGGCTCGCTCGGCCATGTACGCGGGTTGGTCATCCGCAACCTTTCGCAATTCTTCCTGAAATGTGCTTGCTATCTGGTAATCGCGAATCGCCGAGTCCGCGTGGCTCGCTTCCGTGTGAATCATCGCGCGATTGTGATACGCTGCTTGAAGTCGATAGAGGATCTCCTGGTCGCGGGTTTCCGATTCGCCGATGCTTTTCAATTCATCTGCAGCTTGTGAGTACGCCTGAAGTGCGTCTGCTATTCTTCCTGCATTCCGATGAATCTGCCCTTGCAGAGTCAAGACGTCGACATAGCTGAGGCGGGCTACGATGTGTGACTCGGGAAGAGAGCCCAGGTGTTTCTGTGCCCGTTCCGATTCGGCCATCGCTTGGGGAACCTGGTTTCGACTGAGATAATGTTCCCCCAATTGCAATTGGATTCTGCCCAGTCGGTGAGCAACTGCATGGGAGTTCGAACCGTTTTGCAGGATCTGTCGTCCCTGTTCCATGTGCGAGACTGCGCGATCAGCCTCGCCCAGCAAGAAATAGATTTCCCCTAACACCTGATGTCCTCGCCCGGTCAAGAACTGGACGTCCTCTCGGGCAGGCTGTTCCTCGAGCAATTCGCTATAAAACGTCAAGGCGTCCTGCAGAATCTCCTTGCGGACGACGCTGAATTGGGGCACGTCGACAAGGCGTTCATCGCCCACACGGTGTAACATCACCTCCACTGCATCCAATGACCGGTTGAAGTGTCGTTCTGCTTCCGCTCGTGCCGCTTCCGCCTGGCTCTTCTGCTCTTCCACTTGACGACGAGCTTGATCGGTCTTCCAGGCAACGAAGGCAAGACCAATCGCGGCCAACAGGGTGACGACCACCACGGAGGAGACTAACGAGTAATGGCGTCGTACCCACCGAGAGGCTCTTGCCGGAAGTGTTTCGGGATGAGCACGTACCGGTTCATCGCCTAGCCAACGCTCGATCTCGTCGGCCAGCTTCGCCGGGGATGGATAACGATCGGACGATTCCGAGGCCATCGCCTTCATGCAAATGGACGCTAACGGCTTGGGAACGGAGTGGTCCTTATGCCTTGGATTGGGAGGCTCATCTCCTTGAACACTCAACAATTCGGCTTCATCCGCGGTCGGTTTCTGTGGCGGCTTGCCAACGAGCACGAAGTACAGCGTCGCGCCGAGACAATAGACGTCGCTGGCCGGTCCCAGATCATCTACTCGACCAGCCGCCTGTTCCGGGCTCATGAAAGCAGGAGTGCCAATCGCCGCACCAAATGCGGTGGGAGTGGAGCCACTGCCAGACCGTGGAGTAAGACAAGATTCTTCACCGTGAGCCCCCAGGTCTGGCCGATCAATCACTTTGGCCAGTCCCCAATCCACGACGAGCGTTTCGCCAAACTTGCCAAGCATGATGTTGCCGGGCTTGAGGTCACGATGTAAAACACCCCGACTGTGAGCGTATTCAACGGCTTGGCAGACATCGACGAATCGTCCCAACAGACCGCGCAACGAAAGGTTGCGTTCGGCTGGCGACATGTCCGATCGCGTGTGATATTGCTGGACGGCTTCGCGTAGACTGTCGCCTTTTACAAACCGCATTGCATAAAACGGGCGACCATTTGCATACTGGCCCAACCCGTAAACGGGAACAATTCCCGGATGCTCCAGCCCTCCAGTAACCTCCGCCTCCATCACGAATCTGGTGCGACTAACTTCGTCGTCCGCCAGGTCTTCGCGGATCTGCTTCAGGGCAACATTGCGGTTCAGTTCCGTGTCTTCCGCGACGAGCACTTCACCCAGGCCGCCTTTTGCATGTCGACGCAGGACGCGAAATCGCGGATGGGCCGGACCGGATCTTCCGGTGGGTACGACATCGGTCGACTCGCGTAGTGTTGAGTCACCGGGTCTTGGACCAGGTTGCCGAGGCGCCGAGGCGATAAAAGACAAAGTGGCATTCACGTCCCCGTCGCCAATGGCCTCGAGCTCTTCACGTACAGAGCTGATCGAACTGATCGCCTCCAACGTGTTGCACAGATCACCATCATGCAGTTGGGCCTGTTTTTCCAAGAGCGACCTCAACAGGTCGCATTCGGCACTGCCCAGCATCTTTCGCTCCAACAGGATCTCGTCTAGCGACTTGGACTTGTTGCCAACCCATTCGTGCGTGGCCGAGACGAGATTTTCCTGGGTGATGAAATTGAACTGCAGAGCCAGAATCCCGAAAAGCAGATTTCGGTCGGTGTTGGAGTCACTCATCAGATCCGTTCTCTATGCAGAATTCCCTCTCCCCGCAGGCGGAGAGAGGGAATGAAGATTTTTCAGATGGGTTTCGGCGCTGAGAATCAATGACGCTAACGCTTGCGTTTGACGGTGATGTTCCAGGTGTTGATAAACTGTAGAGTGCATGTTGGGTCGTCGTCCGGCCCCGTGAAATCAAGGCCCGTATCGACAAACAACTCCATCTTGTGTTCGCCGGGCGGCAGCGGTGGATAGATAAAACCAATTCCTTTGACCCAAATGGCCCCGATCGCCGTCACGTCCACGTCGCGAGGGGATGGCTCGGGATAGAAGACTGGTGGGTCAAAATAGGTCGCGTCGAAGAAGAACCTATCGAGATCCTTAACGCTGCTGTCTAAGACGACTTTGCCGTCCATCTTCAGTACGACCGTAGCGCCCGTGAACAGCTCCTGGGGAATGTCGTCTGGATTATCGTCAGGAATGTCTTCGAGGTACATTTCGCCAACGAACGCAAACATCGGCATGACAAACCGCTCGCCGACCTTGAGCGTTACATCTAATTCGCCGACAAGGATCGTGGGGCAATCCTCGCTGATCGGCACGCCTTCCGGCACTGGCATGAAGATGGTTTTTCCAATTCGATCAGCTTGATCACCGCCAAGAGCCCAGGTCCAATACGCGTTCATCCAGAACCCCAAATTGGGGTTTGCGAACGGCTTGGAAGTGGCTTGAGCTGATTGCGCCAGGCCAAAAAACAGAATAAACAGAGCGATCGTCGACTTGGTACAGACTTTTCTCATAGCGTCCAGCTCTCCAAGAAAGATGAGAAGAAGAAGAGTGTTGCAGGCTGGGCTTGGTTGGAGCGGACGAAGCGTAACGTCGTCGCGTCGCCCTACTCAAGTTGTGCCCCTATGGAGAATGGAGCCCGTTCCACATCCGGGTTATGCGCCGGCGCTTAATTTGTTGCATAACGCGCGTCTTGTAGCGGAACCCGCCAGGATTCCGAGGTCCCTGCGCGCTCGGCGTGGGTCTCCCGACCCCGCCGAAAAGCCCGCGCTCGGCGTGGGTCTCCCGACCCCGCCGAAAAGCCGCGCTCGGCGCGGGTCTCCCGACCCCGCCGAAAAGCCGCGGACCCCGCCAGGATTCCGAGGTCCCTGCCAGTGCGCTGAAGCCGTGGCGGCTTCAGCTACGCGTTTGGAAGGCCGCCCAATGAAACGAGGAGAATTGCTCAGTTCGGATCGCCCAGAACCCCTTTCAGATTCTTCAATCCACGATGCAAGAGCCCCGCAACGGCGGTTGTGCTCTTGTCCATGTGCTCGGCAATCTGCTTGAGCGTCCAGCCGTTCAAGTAATGCAACTCAACCGCCTGGCGTTGCGTATCGGGCAGGGATTCCAGCGCGCTGGCAAGTTGCAGGGCATCCTCTTGTCTTACGGCTCGCGCACTTGGATGAGATTGCTCGGTTGCCAGCCAGGCGTTGATCCTCACCGAGGACTGCTCGACAGCAGCCTCCAAAGACCGTTCACGTGCGACATCGCGCCGCTGGCGACCGTAGTCCCGTTGCGCGTGCTGGAGGTTCCTCGCCAGAATCTGTCGCAACCACACAGCCAGTTCGGCGTCGGTTGTGCCGCGGAAGTCCTCTAGAGACCGATGAGCGTGCAGCATTGTCTGCTGAACAACATCCGATGGATCCAGTTTTGTACGCAGTCGCGGGTCGAACTGCAAACGCGCGATCATACGCAAATAGGAGCGAAACCGATTGATGGATGCCGGTTGGCTCATGGACAAAGACCGCCCTGTTCTACAAACGCGTGTGAGCTTGTTCTTCTGACAAGAATCTAGCGACCAACGAGGACCGAACCATTTCTGACCGTGCGGTCAACATATTGGGATGCGGCGACCACACACAAACTCTGATACAAAGACGTTATGCCATGTGTCGGCCCGACACACGCCGATTTTCGATCGTCTGCAAAAAAATTGCCCACATTGTTTCCCGCAGCCGGTTCAACATGCCCGTCTACGTTCATCAAAAAATAGGCGATGTCTGGAAAAAGAAGCGCATAACTCGCCGTCAAACGGGCTCTGGACAATACGGGAGCAAGGACGTTGACGGGACGTTTTCGGCGTTCCCAACCGCAACGTGGACAAACGAAGATGCGCAAATGCATATCGTCACTCGCCGACACGTCAGGATAATATGTACACTGACCAGCCCCGCTTGGCAACGCAGATCATGGACCAAGCGACTGGGTGTTCAATCGAAGCTCATATCGCGTTCGCGGTAGTTCGCTTACGCTTCTTCTTCAGCTTGAGGCAATTTCATCTACTATCTGCGCCATGACTGACAACCTGACACACGACGAGCGACTGGAGCTGGTCATCGCGACCTACTTGGACGACGTAGCCTCCGGTGTGGCGGTCGACAGAGAAGCCGTGCTTCACGATCACCCTGCCCTGGCGAACGACTTGGTTTCGTTCTTTCAACTGCATGACAAACTGCGCATTGCCACGAGACAACTCGATTCCCCTTCAACTGCCAACAAGGAGGCGGACGCCACACAATTGGCAGCGGCGTCAGACACGGTTTTCGTCGCTGCGGCGGAACCGGCAACGAGACCGCTGCGTCGCTTTGGTGATTATCTACTCGTCGAAGAGATCGGTCGGGGTGGGATGGGGCTGGTATTCAAGGCCCGCCAACTCGGGCTCGACCGTCTGGTCGCGTTGAAGATCCTGCGATCCGAGCGACTGAGCAGCGATGAGGAAGTCCGGCGTTTTCAGGCGGAACCGAAAGCAGCCGCCAAGCTCGATCACCCTGGAATCGCGCCCATCTATGATGTCGGCTCGCTGGACGGGACCCCCTATTACTCGATGGGCTACGTGGAAGGGGAAACTCTGACCGAACGGCTGAAGGCGGGGCCGCTCGACCCACGTGAAGCCGCGGTCTTGATGGTGAAGATCGCGGAAGCCGTGCAGTACGCTCACGAGCAAGAAGTGCTGCATCGTGATCTAAAACCGTCCAACATATTGCTGGACAAGACGGGAGTTCCCCGGGTTGTCGATTTCGGGCTTGCCAAATCGACGATCACCGACGACTTGACGGCGACGGGGCAAATACTGGGGACGCCAGCTTATATGTCCCCCGAACAGGCGGCGGCGGATTTTGGTCGCGTCGGTCCGGCGAGTGATCTCTATTCTCTGGGCGCCACGCTGTATGCGATGTTGACTGGTCGCCCACCATTTCAGTCTGCACACGTGTTTGACACCCTCGCCCAGGTTCGATCTCGACAGCCAGTTGAACCACGAGAACTGAACCCACTGGTACCTCGTGACCTTGAAACGATCTGTTTGAAGTGCTTGGAAAAAGCACGCCGTCGTCGTTATGACTCGGTCCGCGGATTTGCCGATGACCTGCAACGGTATCTTGATGGGCAACCGATTGTCGCCCGTCCAGTCGGCCAGCTCGAGCGCTGCGCCCGCTGGGTTCATCGCAACCCGTTTATTGCCGCATGGTCGTTTGCAACAGTTGGCATTCTCGTGTTGGCAACCGTGTGCTTGTCTTTTCTGGTTATGTGGCTGAACGACGCGCGACAGGATTCGAGTCACAACGCCGAACTCGCCAAGACCTCCGAGCGTGAACGGACCGACCAATTATGGAACTCCTATCTTGATCAAGCTCGAGCTCGCCGTTGGAGCGGACATGACGGCCAGCGCTTTTCGAGTCTTGATGTCTTAGGAAAGGCTGCCGCGATTCGACCAACGTTGGAACTACGTACTGAGGCAATCGCTTGTATGGCGCTTCCCGATCTTCGGCTTGGCAAGGAGTGGCCGATCTTCACAGGAAAGCCAGACGACCGGATCGGCGGCCTGGTAATCGACGAGAACTACCAGCGTCTTGCTCGGAGTGATCTGCTAGGCAACATCACGGTGAAGAACATCCGCGACGATCAACAGCTCGCGTTTCTTCCTGGTGCCGGTACAGCTACCTGGTTCATGCGATTCAGTCCAGACGGTCAGTTTCTAGCTGCTGAATATCAGTCGACTGCTTTCATCGTGTGGGACATAGCAAACCAGCGAGAAGTGCTCCGACTGACAGAATCGATCGGGGCATTTGCGGCGGCGTTCGCCCCGGATAGCCGGTGGATTGCCGTGGGCGCGGGAGACGACTCCATTCGAATCTACGACCTGCCAGACGGTAAGCTGTCGCGAAAGTTATCGGGAATACCAAAGCCATTCTGGATTGCCATCGATCCCACCGGCAGCAGGTTGGCGTCCACCAGTTTCTCTCATGACATCACAATCGTGGACTTAGGTTCCGGAGATATCCTGGCAACGATCGGCACCTCGACGAGTATTCGCGTGGTTACCTGGCACCCCTATCGAGACATGCTGGCAGCCGGAGGCACCGACGGTCGGATTCATCTCTTCGACGCTTCAACCGGCAAACGGATTAGCGTTTTGACCGGTCACCAAAGCTCGGTCGTTGAATTGTGCTTCAGTCACGGCGATGGCCGAATACTCGCCAGCCATTCATGGGACGGAGCTATCCGACTCTGGGACCACGAGGTGCGGCAAGAGGTCGTCCATCTCTACCCAATTGAAGCGGTCGGTCGCTTCCCCATGCTGCACTTCAGCCCGGATAATCGGTTTGTCTCGCATAGGTTTTCCGCCAAGAAGAAGACGATCCGCTTGGTAGAAACATCCTTGGCCGATGAGTGCTTGCCCGTATATGTTGCCAAAGGCCAAAACCCTTACGTACATGGATTGGCGTTTAATCCTGATAGCAGGGTCTTGGCGATTGGCAGTTACGATCTCAACCTATGGCAAGTTGGCACGGGTAAGCAGTTGGCAGCCATCGACTCGCTTAATGCCGGCTGGCTCAGTTGGCACCCGAGCGGCGACGCCATCTTTGCCTCGTCGAATGAGACATCGTCCAGACTGCTCGGTATGTGGCCGTTGACCGTAGCAACGGATTCTCACGAAATCGTTCGATGGAGCGTAGGAGCCTTCGAAGAAGTATGGCAGGGAAGTGCGGTTTGGCAACACGCGATGGCTGAATCGGGGAGTCCAATCGCCGTTGCCGACAATACGCGAGTCGTGTTGCTTGCCCCGGATTCGCCGACTCGGCTCCTGAGTGAATTCCCCATGAAGGAAGAAGTGCGACGCAATGGAGCTTTTGCGGTTGCCGTTAGCCCCAAGATGAAGTTCGTTGCGAGTGCGGGTTTTCAAAGCGCAGCTGTCGTCGTTTGGGACTTGGAATCGGCCAAAGAATTGGCAGAAATTCCGATCGGAAATGCCAATGCAGCCTTCATCGGCTTCAGCCCGGACGGAGAATGGCTGATAACGGGAGACACGCAGTACTTCCGATTTTACGACACCGAGTCTTGGCAACCTGGTCCGCAGATTAACCGCGCAGCCGGCAGTGCGGCGTTGGCTTACAGCCCAGACGGTCAGATCATTGCCGCCGCACACTCCTCTCGCATCGTGAGACTCTTCGATGCTGGAACACTTGCCGAACTTGCCAGTCTCGAACCGCGTTCCCCGGGCCTAATCTCAACGTTGGCATTCAGCCCCAATGGCGCCTTTCTGGCCATCGGCACGGAGAATCGCGTCACCAACATCTGGAATCTCAAACTTGTGCGACAAGGCCTCAGGAACATCGGTTTAGATTGGGACTTGCCTGAGATCGAGAGCGACCAGGTAAGCCCGCCCCTGAAAATGACCGTTGAACGAGCGGACCCACCGTCGCCTTCGGAAGAAAGCGAGCAAGCCTCGGCACAACACCCCGTTCAATCGCCCTCTAAGTCGTTGCTCGTGCTGGCTCGTGACTTATGCCATGAGCAACGCTGGAACGATGCAATCACTCTGCTTCAAGCCATCGTCTCCCCAGAGCAATTCGCCACCGACTCTGGCGTCTACCGAACTGCAATGTTCTACCAACCACCCATCCTGGTACGCCTCGAAAATAGGGATCGCTACCACGACTTCTGTCACGAATTACTCATTCGGTTTCGGGATTCGGACAATGTGTCGCTCCTGGAACAAACGGCGAAAGCGAGCTTGTTTGTTCCACCGCGTGAAGACAATTTGAGGCTAGCCGCTCAAGTGGCAAAGCATTCTTACGAGTTGGCTCCTCACGCTTGGTCTAACTTGGTAATCGCCCTGGCAACGTTTCGTGAAGGCAAGTTCGATGAATCGCGCATGTATTGCCAAGCCGTGATCAAACCGGGCCAGCATTGGTACCTCAAGGCCGAAGCTCAACTTGTCCTCAGCATGATTCACGCGCATGCAGGAGAAGTGGACGCTGCGCACGCGGCACTCGACGACGCGCGGGAGTCACTTGCCAATGTTGCCCCCCAGTATGAGCAGGCAAAGACGCGGGATGGTTACCAGGATTGGCTGATCTGTGAAACGCTCCTGCACGAGGCTGAATCCCTTCTCTCCGAGACAACGGTCACGGAACTGTAACTCGCTTGAAGACGCTTCCGCCTTGAACGAAGTGATACCGGTGCAAGTTTTGTGGCCCGCCGCAGTCGGTGGGACTTGGATTAGCCCCGCGGACGTGGCGTCCTTCGAAAGCCCACCGCAGCGACGTTCGGACGGGCACTGCTGCCCGTGCTTGATCGAGGCGACAAGGTAGTCGCTCAACCAGCGCGCAATCGCGCAGCAAATCCGCTATATTACCTCCAGGTCTTCACACACTCCTCCGCTGACTTTGTGCAGCGCGATCCCCTGCCTTCCCGAGGAACTCCATCCATGTCCCGAATCAGCAGTTTCGCATGGTCCAGTCTCTTTCTGCTCTCACTCGTTTTGTTGAGCTACCCGGCGCAGGCGGCCGACGCCCCTTCGGCTGGCTTCCGAGTGAAAAGGGGAGTGAATATCAGCCACTGGCTATCTCAAAGCGGAACCCGTGGCGAGAAGCGTCGGGAATGGTTCCAGGAAGGAGATGTTCAGTTTATTGCCAAGATCGGTTACGACCACATTCGCCTGCCCGTGGATGAGGAGCAGTTGTGGGATGAGTCCGGCGAGAAAGAAGCCGAAGCGTTTGAGTTACTGCACAACGGACTCAAGTGGGCACAGAAATACAACCTTCGAGTCATCGTCGATCTGCACGTTTTGCGATCGCATCACTTCAATGCCGAGGAACGTCCGCTTTGGACCGATCCTCAGGCCCAGGACAAGTTCTTAGAGTTGTGGCAGGATCTGTCGAGTGAATTGCGCAAGTATCCCGTCGACCGCGTAGCGTACGAGTTGATGAATGAGCCCGTTGCCGACGATCCGGAAGACTGGAATCGGCTGGTCGCCAAAGGGATTGCGGCGATTCGCAAGAACGAACCTCGTCGAGTCATCGTGGTGGGATCGAACAAGTGGCAGACGATTAACACCATGAAAGACTTGAAAGTGCCCAAGGGCGACAAGAATATCCTCCTCAGTTTCCACTTCTACGATCCGTTTTGATCACGCATCACCAAGCCGGCTGGACCCACATTGCTAAGTACAAGGGGCCAGTGCATTATCCGGGCCAACTGGTGGAGCCAAAGGACATGGAAGGCCTGTCGGAAGAAGTAAAACGCGATCGTCACGCGGCGCTGGCGTAGAGACTGGCGACACACTGGAGAAGCGATTCTCAAGGCGGCGGCTTTCGGCGAACGATTAGGAATTGCCTCTCTACTGCGGCGAATGGGGTTGTATCGATCTGGCACGTCGCGACGTGCGATTGGCCTGGTATCGCGACATGGTCTCGATCCTTGATCGAGTATCACATCGGCTGGGCCAATTGGGACTACAAGGGCGGTTTCGGTATTCGCCAACGTGCGGACGGTGCCCCCGGACGCCGAATTGATCAAGATCCTGACCGGCACCAGCATCGAGGATAAGTAACCATGAGATCCACGTGCTGCGTCTTGCTATCTCTTCTTCTCTTGCTGGCTTTACGGGGGACTGCCGGTGCGGTCGAAATTGGCACCAACTTCTGGGACGTAGGCTGGGGCGGAGAAGTTAATGATCGTTTTCACTGTCACGGTCCGAACGAACATGATCGACAAGCGGAACTGCGCCTGGACGTCGCGGACGGGCCGGAGGGTGCCTATCGCACGCTCGGCGATTCCCCGGCCGTCAAGCCGGGTTCGCTCGCAGACAGTGCGAGCTTTGGTATCGGATCACGACCGACGATGACGACGTGATGCCGCCGCCGGATTCCTCGAAGAAACCGTTGACCGCCGACGAAAAGGACATCATCAGCCGCTGGATCGAAGAGGGGGCTGCTGTACGCAGACTTCTGGGCATTCGTCCCGCCTCGAAGAACCGGCATTACCCGAAGTCGAGAACCGGCGATGGAGTCAGCAGCCGATCGATCGATTTGTATTGAGCAGGCTCGAAGGAGGAAGGACTGACGCCGAACCCGACCGCGGACCGACGTACGTTGATCCGGCGGTTGAGCTTCGACCTGACGGGGCTGCCGCCGACCCGCGAGGAAATCCGGACCTTTCTCGCCGATACCTCGGAGGACGCTTACGAGCGTTTGGTGGATCGCCTGCTGGCCAAGCCCCAGTACGGCGAGCACATGACCAAGTACTGGCTCGACCTGGTGCGTTTCGCGGACACCAACGGCATTCACCATGACCATTATCGCGAGATGACACCCTACCGCGACTGGGTGATCCGCGCGTTCAACGAGAACCTGCCGTACGACGAATTCGTCAAGTACCAGCTCGCGGGCGACCTCTATCCCGAACCGACCCACGACCAGCTGATCGCATCCGGATTTCATCGCCTGCACCTGATCATCGATCGTCGGAACGGCGCTTCCCGGAGGAGAGCTTCACGCGCAACGTTGTCGACCGCGTGACCGCCGTAGGCACCGCGTTCATGGGCCTGACCGTGCAGTGCGCCGTGTGCCACGATCACAAGTACGATCCGATCACGACGAAGGACTTCTACCAGCTGTTTGCGTTCTTCAACAACCTCGACGGCGCACCGGAAACCGGAGGCCGGCAGGGAACGGACTTTTGCCGCGGGCTGCAACCGCCCTACGTCAGCTTGGCAGCGACCGACGAGCAGGAAAAGAACTGGCTCAGTTGGACGGCCGGATCGTCTGAATTGCAGACACAGATCGCAGCGGAAGGCAACAGCGAAGGCTGGAGCCGATGATGAAACAGAAGAAGACGTTGAACGCGGCGGAGAACTGAAGCGGACAGAAGCGAACCCTCGAAAAGGGAAGAATGCGGCCGAGAAGCAGACGTTTGAGGCCACGATCCCCGTGGCGATGGTCATGAAGGAGAAAGCCGACAGGCGGCCCGCCTACGTCCTGATCCGCGGCGC
The DNA here is from genome assembly GCA_942490715.1 of uncultured bacterium. Taxonomy (GTDB): domain Bacteria; phylum Acidobacteriota; class Polarisedimenticolia; order Polarisedimenticolales; family Polarisedimenticolaceae; genus CALNYP01. The sequence goes on along the minus strand of CALNYP010000048.1, from coordinate 1,906 downwards.
GTACGACAATCTCGGCGAGCAGGTCGAGCGTGACACGCCGGCCTTCCTGCCTCCGATGAAGAACCGCAGGACGGAAAACCCGTATGGACCTGGCGCGAGTGGTTCGTGCTTCCGGAGCACCCGCTGACCGCGCGGGTGGCGGTGAACCGGTTCTGGCAGCAACTGTTCGGCGTCGGCATCGTGAAGACCTCGGAGGATTTCGGCGCCCAGGGCGAGTGGCCCAGCCATCCGGACCTGCTCGACTACCTGGCCGTGTCGTTCGTCGAGTCCGGCTGGGACGTCAAGGCGCTGATGAAACAGATCGTGATGTCCGAAACCTACCAGGCAGTCGTCGACTGCACGCCGAACGATTCGAAAGTGATCCCGACAATCGCCTGCTGGCGCGCGGTTCCCGGTTCCGTATGGATTCGGAGATGATTCGCGACCAGATTCTGGCAACCAGCGGCCTGTTGAACCGACGACATGTACGGCAAGAGCGTGAAACCTCCGCAGCCCGATGGCCTGTGGAAATCGGTCAGCATGCCCAGTTCGTATCCCCGCATTACGAACCCGACACGGGTGACAAGATCTACCGCCGCAGCCTCTACACGTTCTGGAAGCGAGGCATGCCGCCGCCGCAGATGACGATCCTCAATGCACCCACCCGGGAAGCATGCATCGCGCGCCGCGAGCGGACGAACACCCCGCTGCAAGCGCTGTTGCTGATGAACGAGCCCGAGTACCTTGAAAGCGGCTCGGCACCTCGCGCACGAACGATCGCGACAAGTCGCTGACTCCCGCAGCCACCAGCGCGTCGATTCGCTCTACGAGACGATCACCTCGCAGTTGCCCGACGCCGGCGAAACCGTCGGCGACGCTCCTCGAAGCTGGTCGAAGACCTGCGAGACGATCTACCGCGACGACCCGACTTGGCGACCGACTGTGCGAAGGCGAGACGTTGCCGACGACGGAGAACCGGCAAGGAACTCGCCGCCTGGACGATGCTCGTCAGCACCATCTACAACCTCGACATCACCAAGACCCGGAACTGAACACCGATCGATGCCCGCCCTACGAGTAAGAACTCTGACAGAAAAACGGTGCGTACCATGCATAGACCAGTAGACGACACAATCGACTGCAGGCTCGACGACAGTTCTTGAAGACCTCGGGCATGGGATTGGGCGTAACCGCGCTTGGCTCGTTGTTGCCGCAGAACAGCGTCGCCAAGCGGCGGCCACCGATCACCCGCGCGCGCGAAGCACGTCATTTTCCTGTTCATGGCCGGCGCACCAAGCCAGATCGACTTGTTCGACTACAAGCCGGACCTGGACAAGCTGTTCAAGAAGCCGCTGCCGGAGAGCATCAGCATGGGGCAGCGTGTGACGGCGATGACGAAAGGCAAGACCCAGCTGGTCGCGCCCTCGAAGTTCAAGTTCCATCGCAAGGGCAAAACGGCATTTGGATGTGCGAGTTGCTGCCGCATCTGTCTAAGGTGGCGGATGATCTTTGTATCATCAATTCGATGCATACCAACGCGATCAACCATGACCCAGCCAAGACGTTTATCTGCACCGGTTCGGAAATCCCTGGAAAAGCGAGTATGGGAGCGTGGCTGAGTTACGGGCTGGGATCGATGAATCGCGACTTACCCGATTTCATTGTCCTCACCTCGGCGTATTGGACTGGCGGCACGCGCAACGTTCAGGCGTTGTACAGCCGCCTATGGGGAAGTGGCTTTCTGCCATCCAAGTATCAGGGAGTCGCCTTTCAAACATCCGGGGATCCCGTGCTGTTCCTTTCGAACCCAAGCGGCGTCGACAGCCAGCGTTCGCCGGCGGATGCTGGACGCCTGGGCGAAGTAAATCGGAAACATTTCGCCGAAATCGGCGACCCCGAAATCGAGACCACGATCGCCCAGCAGGAA
>CALNYP010000047.1:0-153531 GCA_942490715.1 uncultured bacterium | reverse complement strand
TCCCGTGGCCCGGACGGAGATAACGTTACCCGCAATGGATTCTATTCAGCTATAAACTGCACATTTTTATACCTCGCCATCCTTAATCATCAAATATTCCTTCTTCCATGGTGCAGGACGATCTTTGCGTCCATCATCGCCCGAATCTCGTTTTCGAGGCCGTGGAACTCGGGGGTCTGCCACTGGGTACCGTTGTAGTCGAGGAACTTCTGACGAACTGGTTGAAGAAGGAACGGGCATCTTCCTTGCTGGCAGGCTCCAGGGAGGAAGAGGGAACGCTGAGCATCAAATCAAAGATATAGTCACACCAGCGCTCCTTACTTTAGTGTAAATTATCCACGGGATCGGAAGGGATTCTGCTGGAAGGTAGACATCATCGGCGAAGTCCCCTTTCAGAACCAGATGTAGTCCTCCAGACTGGTCCCCTCTTCACCGACGACCTTCATCATCAAGGAAACTTCGTTCCCAGTGGATCAGGCTGCGGACCTAGTCCATGTCGTTAAACCGAAGCACTGGATACTGCCGCTCCAGGCTATCCATGGGATGGATGGCAGGGTACTTTCGGGCGTCGGAGCGTTCACGGGAGAGTCCGTGAGCGTGTCTCGCGGGATCGCGCTCACCAGGTCCATGGGCTGTCGCCGTCGAACGGCTTCGGCCAGGAGCCGCTCTCGTAGAGGATCGGCCGCGAGTGCGAAGACGTCGGTTCGGGGATCCAGCGTCTCGCCTCGCAGTTGCTCCGGCGCCATGTAGGGGATGGTGCCGACGACCATTCCCGGCGTCGTCAACTGCGTGGCGGTCTTCCCCTCGGTCGACGGTTCGATCAACGGGCCAGCCGAGCTCTTGGCCAGGCCGAAGTCGAGTACGCGGAGCCGGCTGTCCGTGCCGACCATGATGTTCGCCGGCTTGAGATCGCGATGGACGATGTTGCGCCGGTGGGCCGCGGCCAGGGCGTCGGTCAACGGCAGGGCCAGATCCAGCAGGGTGTCCCGATCGAGGCCATGCTCGGGGATCAACTCGCTCAGGGTCTGACCGTCGATCCATTGCATGGTGAAGAAATGGACCGACGCGCCGTCGATGGTGGTCTCCTCGAGGCTGTGAGACCACGGCGATGTACCTGGGTGATCGAGGGCGGCGACCGCCTCGGCCTCGAGCCGCAGCCGCTCCCGACTGGTGTGGTCGTTGCTCATCTCCGCCGGCAGCAGCTTGAGGGCGACGCGACGCTTGAGTCGGGTGTCCTCGGCGACGTAGACCTCGCCCATCCCGCCGGCGCCGAGCTTGTCCAGGATCCGGTAGTGACCGAGGGTCTCTTGCATTCAGCGCTCCGCCGACGAGATCGACTCGGCGGGTAGCTTACCCCGGATCGGGGGGGCACGTATTCCGGCACGCTACCTGCATCTTCAAGGCCAGAAACGGGAGGTGTCCCGATGGCCTGTGCAGTCAAGCGATTCCTGGTCGGATTCGGGGTGGCGGTGCTGATCGGCCTGGTCCTGACGGCGGTGCGGTCGGAGCCGACGCCGGGCGCGGACCTCGAGCAGGTCGCCCAGGGCGAACGGTTGTACGGCCTGTACTGCGCCGCCTGTCACGGCAAGACCGCCCGGGGAGACGGCCCCACCGCGAAAGTGCTCAAAACAAGGCCCGCGGACCTGACCCGGCTGACTCCGGACGACGGCGAAGAGTTCCCCGCCGCACGGGTCCGCGAGGCGATCGACGGTCGCGGGGCGGCCCACGGAACCCCCGAGATGCCGCTCTGGGGTCTGGCCTTCCAGGACTGGGCTTCCGACGCGAATCAGGAAAAGGATGTCGCTCGGCGGATCGACGCGCTGGTCGCCTGGCTGGAGTCGATCCAGCGGTAGGCCGGCCTCGTCCTCACGGGCTGGGGCAGATGCCGCGGTCATTGGGTGAGAACGCCCAGCTCGGCCCGCGACGTGTGTGTCCCCTGTAACGATTTCGCGTTTCAGACCGTCTATCCCTACATGCCGGCGCTATCCTGTGCCGGACACGGAGGTGGGGCATGGGCGAGCGGCTTCAGGACCTGCGGTATGTGATCCGGACTCTGGCCAAGACGCCGGGCTTCACCGTCGCCGTGATCCTCACCCTGGCGCTGGGGATCGGCGCCAACTCGGCGATCTTCTCCGTCGTGAACGCCGTGCTGTTACGACCCTTCCCCTACGACGCGCCGGATCGACTGGTCGTCGTCTGGGAGACGCAGCTCCAGCGAGGGCTGCCGTACATGTACGCCGCGCCGCGGAACTACGCCGACTGGCGCGAGCAGAACCGTGTATTCGAGGAGATGGCGCTGTTCCGCTCCCGGGCGATGTTCCTCGCGCAGGACCGGGAGCCCCTGCGGGTCCAGGGAGCCGGCGTGACCGCCAGCTTGCTGGACACCCTCGGCGTTCAACCGTCGATCGGCCGTGGCTTCACCGAAGCAGAGGATCAGCCCGGTGGGCCGGCGGCGGTACTGTTGAGTCATCGCGTCTGGCGCGATCGATTCGGTGGTGATCCGTCGATCCTCTCCCGCGCCGTGGTGATCGACGAGAAGCCCCACACCGTGGTCGGCGTGATGCCCGACGGCTTCGACTTCCCGCCACCGGTCGATCTCGAGGGATCGGGAAGCCACGAACAGGCGGAGCTGTGGGTTCCGCTCCAGCTCGATTTCACCCAGGACAGCAGGGGAGCCCACTACCTGACGACGATCGCGCGGCTCGCCGACGGCGTGCCGATCGAACGAGCCGAGCCGGAGATGGCCGCGATCGCCGAGCGGATCGCCCTCGAGAATCCGGAAACCAACAAGGGCTGGAGCCTGACCCTCGTGCCGCTGGAGCAGCAGGTGCTGGGAGACTTCCGCCTGGCGCTCTTCGTCCTGGTCGGCGCCGTCGGCTTCGTGCTGTTGATCGCATGCGTGAACGTCGCCAACCTGCTGCTCGCCCGGGGCGCCGGGCGTTCCAAGGAGTACGCGATCCGCACCGCCCTGGGCGCCAATCGCGGTCGTCTGGTCGCACTGCAGCTGACCGAGGAGCGTGCTGCTCGGCCTGCTCGGCGCGGTGGCCGGGTTGCTCCTCGCCGCGGTCGCCATGCGTGTGCTGCTCGGACTCGCCCCGGCCGATGTACCCCGGCTGGCCCAGGCCTCGCTGGACCTGCGGGTCGTCGGGTTCACGCTGCTTCTCGCGTTGATCAGCGGCGTGGTCGTCGGGTTGGTCCCGGCGCTGTCCGGTAGCGCCGCCCGCCTCAGCGAGAGTTTGAAGCAGGGCGGGCGCAGCGCGACCGACTCCGTGGCGGCGGGACGCATGCGGAGATTCCTCGTCGTGGCCGAGATCGGTCTCTCGCTGATCCTGCTCGTCGGCGCCGGCTTGATGCTGCGCAGCTTGCTGGAGCTGAACCGGGTCGATCCGGGGTTCGAGGGTGACGACGTGCTCACCGCACGGATCTCCCTGCCCCGATCGCAGTACGACGACCGGACCCAGTGGATTCCACGGTTTCGCGAGTTCGAGAAAGAGGTCTCCGCGATCCCCGGTGTGCTTTCCGCCGGGTTCATTCACGACATCCCGCTGGGAGGCGACCGTCAGGGTACGAGCGTCGAGATCGAAGGCGTCGTGCCCGACCCGGAGGCCAACCGCCAGGTCAACTTCAGCTTCGTCACCCCGGGTTACCTGACCTCGATGGGGATTCCGTTACGCACCGGGCGCCATCTGCAAGAGAGCGACACGCGGGACAGCGAGGCCGTGCTGGTCGTCAACGAGTCCCTGGCCCGGAGGTTCCTGTCCGATCGCGATCCGCTGGCCACCCGGCTCCTGGTCGGCTTCAGCAGCCAGACTCCGCGGAGAATCGTCGGCGTCGTCGGCGACGTGCGACATGACGCCGTCGATGTCGAGCCGACGCCGACCGTCTATGTGCCGTACTACCAGGTGCCCTGGTCCCGGGGGATGACCCTGGCCGTGCGCACCGATGCCGATTCGGCGGCGGTGTTCGGGGCCGTCCGCGCGAGGCTCCGCGCCCTCGAGCCCGCTGCCCCGATCTTCGATGTACGGTCGATGGATCAGATCGTGGCCCAGTCGGTCTCGCAGCCGAGGTTCTCGACGCTGTTGCTGGGCGCGTTCGCCGGACTCGCGCTGCTGCTGGCGGCGATCGGGATCTACGGCGTGATCTCCTTCTCGGTGGCCCAGCGAACCCAGGACATCGGCGTCCGGGTAGCCCTCGGCGCCCGGCGGATCGACATCATGCGCTTGATCCTGGGCGAAGGGATGCTGCTCACCGCGATCGGTATCGGCATCGGGCTTGCCGGGGCGTTCGCGTTGACCGAGGTGATCGGCAGCATGCTGTACGGCGTCGCCGGGACCGACCCGACGACGTTCGTCGGGATCCCGATCCTGCTCGCGGTCGTCGCGCTGGCCGCCGCCTGGTTCCCCGCACGTCGGGCGACCCGGGTCGACCCGCTGACCGCGCTGCGCCACGACTGAGATGAGCGGTCTCGACGACGCCCGGACCGAGTCCGCTCTGCGGGTCTCGGGCACCTACGGCGCCAACAAGGTCATGGAGTCCGAGTTGTTGCGCCTCGTGAAGCGCTCGCCGTTTCAGGTGTGGGTGCCGAAACCGGCCCGGCAGGGCTCGATGGTCCTGCGCTATCCCTTCGACCCGGCGGTGGCCTGGGTCGCCGCCTGCTACCACCGCAGCGCCTCGCGCATCGCCTGGGAGATCGCCTCGTCGCCCGCCGTGCGCCTCGAACCCCTGGTGGCGGACCTGGTTCCCTTGCTCGCCGCTGACGACCGCCTCCCGAGGGGCCGAGCGTTGACGATCAACGTCGAGGTCAAGGGAGTCGAGGACTTCGAATCGGGGCCGTTGCAGTTGCGGGGAGCGGTCAAGAGCGCCTTCGAGCAGGCGATGGAGAAGCGGGGCGGGCTGGCGGCGGTCCGCGCCGAGGGCGCCGAATGGGACATCGTCGTTCGCCGGGTCGGTCAGACCGGCGAGCGTCGCACCCTCGTCACCGTCGATCTGGGCGGTGGTCCGCGGCATCTCCGCGGGCAGCGCGTGGCCCAGGGCCCGGCGCCGATCCGCGAAACGCTGGCGGCGCAGCTCGTGCTGCTCTCGAAGTGGATGCCCCACGCGGAACCGCTGGTCGACCCGACCGCGGGCAGCGGCACCATCGCGGTCGAGGCCGCGCTGATGGCCCGGGGATTCGCGGTGCGCAAGCCGGGCGAGCTGCGGGTCCTGCGCTCTCCGGTCTTCGAGGGCTTCCCGACCCAGGCACCGCCGCTCTATCCCGACACCCGTCCGTGGATCCTGGCCTCGGACATCGACGAGGAGTGCATCGGCTGGATGATCGGTAACCTGCGCGCCTCCGGGCTCACCGGCCGGGACGTCGAGCAGTCGATCGTCGTGCGCTCGATGGATGCGCGGGAGCTGACGCCGGCGATCGTCGCCGAGACCCTGCCCGGCGCTCCCGGCGAGGGCGGTGTGTTCGCCTTCAACCCGCCCTACGGCGAACGGTTGCAAGGGGAGCAGGAGGTGCTACGTCTGTACCGCGATCTCGGGCGCACCCTCAAGCGTTTCGACGGCTGGCGGGCCGCGGTGATCGTCGCCAACGAGGGCTTCACCGGCGCATTCAACGCGCGGCCATCGGTGATCAAGCCGACCTCGGCCTCGGGGCTGACCGCGGAGTTCCTGCTGTTCCATCTGGGCGATCGGGGCCGGCCCGGCCGAGGCTAGGCCGGGTCGGTCGCCGCCGATACCTGCTTCAGGTAGCGAAACAGCTGTCGCGCCGACTTCGGCGGCTTGTCGAGCTGGCGCTCTTTCCTGGCGTTGCGCAGCAGTTGCCGCAGGTGGGTCGGGTCGCACCCCGGATACTCCTCGACGAAGGCGGTGAGGGTCGCGTCGTCGCCGGAGAGCAATCGGTCGCGCCACTGCTCCGCCAGGTGAATCGCGGCGACCTCCTCGGCATGCGGCCGGATCTCGCCGTCGAACGCGCCCTGCAGGGCCGTCACGTCCTCGTGCGCCAGCAGACCGGAGATGTAGCGGTACTGGCGCTGTAGCGCGTTGCGGGTCATCTCCTTCGTGGCCAGCAAGGCGTCGCGCGTCTTCTCGGAGAGCGGCATCGCCTCCAGCTGCCTGGCGGAGAGTCCCGCGAGCTGCACGCCGAGCTTCTTCAACTCGCGAAACTCCCGCTTGATCTGGGAGCGGCTCCGGTCGTCTTGCTCGGGCTTCTGGTTCACCGCGGTAGTGTACCGGCGGCTGTCATCGTCAGCTACTCGCCCTGGCGATGCCGGCCGCGGATCGGTTGTCCCGGGGCGACGTTCTCGACCAGCTCCCCGTCACGGACGACGAAGGTTCCGCCGACGAGTACGTGAGCGACGCCGGTCGCGGGTCGCATCGAGTCGGTGTACGTCGCCACGTCCCGCACGGTCGCCGGGTCGAAGAGGGTCAGATCGGCGTCGGCGCCGACCTGTACGCGTCCCTTGCGTTTCATCTGTGGAGCGATCGTCTCCAGTCGCCGCGCCGGCAACAGGGTCATCTTGGTCAGCGCGGTCATCAGGTCGAGGGCACCGTGCTCGCGAACGTAGTGCCCGAGCACTCGCGTGTAGCAACCGGCGCCCCGGGGGTGAGCCGGGCCGTTGCGAAACGAGATGCCGTCGCTGGCGACGATGATGTCCGGCTGCTGGGTGATCCAGCGGTTCGTCGACTCACGACGTCCGTGAATGATGACCATGCCTCCCTGCTCGCGGTACTTCGCAAACGTCTCCGGCGTCAACCGTTCGCCGGTGGCGGTCCATTGCAGGTTGCCGACGTCGCCCTTCCAGTCGTCGAACAGCGCGCTCTCGATCAGCGTCGATCCGGCGGTGTAGGGATAGGCCTCGGTCGTCACGTCGATGCCGTTGTTCCGGGCGGCGCGGATCAGCTCCATCGCCTCGCGCACCGATTCGCCGGTGCTGCTGTTGATATGCACGATGTGCAGGGACCCGCCGGTGGCGGCGACGTCGGAGAGCACCTCCTGAATCGGCGCGAGCAAGTCGTTACCCATCTTGCTCGCCGAACGCATGTGCACGAACGACGTGGCCTCGAACTCCGCGGCAACCTGGAACACGCGCAGGATCTCCTCGTGGCTGGCCCCCGGCGTGTAGGTGATCCCGAAGCCGACGCCCAGCGCCCCTTCGCGTAGCCCCTCCTCGATCCGCCCGAGCAGTCGTGCGACCTGGGGACGGCTCATCGCCTCCCTGGCCGAGGGGCTGCCGAAGGCGTCCTCGCGAAACTGCCACAGATCGGTCGTGTCGGCGCTGGTGAAAACCTTGTAACGCGCCGCAGGGTGGCTGACCGTGGCTCCGTAGTGGATCAGCGCGTTGCCCGCTCGTGAGTCGTACCAGGCCTCGATCGGGTAGTAGCCGATCTCGAGATCCAGGGCGGTCGTCACACCGTCCGCAGCCTGGAACCGGTTGCTGACCATGTCCTGTCCGTGGGCGTGGAGATCGATGAAGCCGGGAGCGACGACGAGCCCGGAGACGTCGATGACCGTCCCGTCCCGCGGCGCGGAGCGGCTGATCGCGGTGATGACGCCGTCCTCGATCACGACGTTGCGGATGTCGTCGAGTCCGCTCTCCGGGTCGATGACACGGCCTCCGGCCAGCACCAGGCGTTCCGCGAAGGCCGGCGCGGCACCGAGCAGCACGGCGCAGAGGATCGCGATCGCCGCGAGTCGGGGCCGGGGTCTGGCTCCTGGGTGTGTCATGGCTCTCCCTCGGGTCGGCCGGGAACTCCCCGGGCGAAAACGGCATCTTACCGCTCCGCTGCCGGCGCCACGGCGGCAATCCGCCGCACTTGTCGAAAGAAATTGGCGATCCCCGGCATTTCTTGCGTTACCGTTTGCGTTCTGTGCCACGCGAACCTCTGGGAGGCCTGGGAATGACGGAACTGCTGGACCTGATTCTGCGAACGACCGGATCGATCTCGGGCTGGATCTGGGGTATGCCGATGATCGTCCTGCTCGTCGGGACCGGCGTCCTGCTGACGGTCCGTTCGGGCTTCGTCCAGGTCCGTAATTTCCCCCAGGCGGTCCGGCTGCTGCTCGGCAGCACCAAGGCAGAGAAGGGTTCCGAAGACGCCGGCGACATCACCCCGTTCCAGGCGTTGATGACCGCACTGTCGGCGACGGTCGGCAACGGCAACATCGCCGGCGTGGCGACCGCGATCGCCACCGGTGGTCCCGGCGCGGCGTTCTGGATGTGGGTCACCGCGATCTTCGGCATGGCGACGAAGTACGCCGAGGCGGTGCTGGCGATCCGGTATCGCGAGCGGCTGCCCGACGGCACGATGGCCGGCGGCCCGATGTACTACTGCAAGCACGGCATCCCGGGCCGGCTCGGTGCGGTGCTCGGCGGGATGTTCGCGGTCTGCGGCGGTGTCGCGGCGTTGCTCAGTACCGGCAACATGTTCCAGTCACAGCAGATCGCGCTGGCGGCCCACACGCAGTTCGGTATCCCGTTCTGGATCACCGGCGCCGTCCTGGCCGTGCTGGTCGGCGCGGTGATCCTCGGCGGGGTCAAGCGCATCGGGGCGACCGCCGAGAAGCTCGTACCGCTGATGATCGTCTTCTACTTCAGCGGGGCGCTGTTGATCATCCTCAGTCATCTGCCCCAGGTCCCGGCAGCCCTGGCCTTGATCGTCGAGTCCGCCTTCAACCCCCAGGCGGCGTTCGGCGCAGCGATCGGCATCAGCATCCAGCAGGCGATGCGCTTCGGGATCGCCCGGGGTGTCCTCTCCAACGAGTCCGGCCTCGGCAGCGCCGCCATCGCCCACGGAGCGGCGAAGACGAAGTTCCCCGTCGCCCAGGGCAGCATCGCGATGATGGGTACCTTCATCGACACGATCATCGTCTGCACCTTGACGGCCACGGCGATCACGGTGTCGGGAGCCTACAACCAGGCGCTCTTCATGAAGGAAGGGGGGCTCGGCGGGATCAACCTGACGATGCACGCGTTCACCGAGGGGATGCCCTCGATGATATCGGCCTGGGGTGGACCGATCGTCGTCTTTTCCTCGATCGTCTTCGGCTTCACCACGCTGATCGGCTGGAGCTACTACGGCGAGATCTGCTGGAAGTATCTCTTCGGTCTGAAGGTGCTCCTGCCTTACCGGATCGTCTATCTGATCCTGCTGTTCATCGGGGCGCTGTTCAGCGGTGGGTATGCGCCGATCGTGACCAACATCGGCGATATCTGCAACGCGGCGATGGCCTTTCCGAACCTGATCGCGATGATCCTGCTCAGCGGACTCGTGCGCAAGATCACCCTCGAGAGCTACAAGGCCAAGGATCTCCACGTCTGCGAGGCGACTCCGATCGAGACCCGCTAGACGGTCAGCACGACCTTGCCGGTGGATCGGCGCGACTGCAGCAGGTCGTGGGCCTCGCCGACCTGGTCGAAGGGCACCCGCGCGCCGACGACCGGTCGCAGCTCGCCGTCGGCCACCCGTGCGAACAGCGCATCGAGCGCCTGGGTGAACAGCTCCGGGCGCTTCCAGAGGAACACCAGGTTGAATCCGGCGACGGACTTGTTGGTCGCCGTCATGTCGAACGGGTTGAATCGTGGCATGCGCCAGGCCCGCCAGGCGAGCAACGGCCAGTTGCGCAGGCCGCGTCGCGGCATCATCTCGGCGAAACCGTAGACCACGAGGCGGCCACCGAGCCGCAACCGCCGGTAGCCGTGGCGCAGGCCGCGTCCGCCGACGGCATCCAGGATGACGTCGACGCCCTCTCCGCCGGTGTGCCGGCCGATCTCCGGCCAGACGTCGTAGTTGCGAGAGACGACGACCTCGTCGGCACCGGCGTCCAGGGCGACTTGCCGTTTCTCCGCGGAACCGACGGTACCGATCACGCGGGTTTCCAGCCCGCGGGCGATCTGGCACGCCGCGGTGCCGACGCCGCCGGCGGCCGACTGGATCACGACCGTTTCCCCCCGAGCCAGTCTCGCGACGTTGACCAGGCCGTGCCAGGCGGTGAGGTAGGTCACCGCGAACGCCGCCCCTTCCTCGAAGCTCCAGTCCCGGGGGAGGGGCCGCGTCCAGCCGGCCGGGAGCCGGAGCTGGGTCGTGTATCCGCCGAACCGGGTCAGGCCGATGACACGGTCGCCGACCTGCGGACCGTCCTGGCTCTCGGCGACATCCGGCGCCACCGCCGAGACGACGCCGGAGACTTCGAAACCCGGCGTGAACGGGATCGGCGGAGCTGCCGCGTAGAGCCCCAGCCGGCAGAAGATGTCGGCGAAGTTCACGCCGATCGCGGCGACGTCGATCGTCACCTCTCCGGCGGCCGGCGGGGCCGCCTCACCGGGGGCGACGGTCAGGACCTCGGGGCCTCCGGGCCGGGTGATGACGATTCGACGAGGTGACATCCGGGCATCTTACCCAGATTCTCCGAGTTCAATAACGTTACTCGCGCGACCCGTGTCGGCTTGCCCCGCCCCAGGGCCGGACCTATGTTCCCCTCGGCCGCGATCGGCCCGGGGGCAGGCGGGAATTCCGATGATCGAGAGGTTCGTCTCTGTAGACGCACAACCACTGACCAAGAACATCCGGCATGCGATCAAAGGGGTCATCCTCGAGATCAAGATCCGCCTGTTGCATCGTCACGGACTGCGTCAGTCGAAGAAATTCCGCGGTCGCACCGGCCTGAAACTGAACATCGGTTGCGGCAACAACGCGAAGCCGGGCTGGATCAACTGCGACATGCGCCGCGCCGCGGACATGATGCTGGACCTGCGCCAGCCACTGCCTCTCGACGACAACTCCTGTGACATCGTCTATTCGGAGCACTTCTTCGAGCACCTGGATCACCCGGGCCCCGCCGACCGTTTCCTCGAGGAGTGCGTTCGCGTCCTGCGTCCCGGCGGCGTCTTCAGCGTGGCGGTCCCGGACATCGAGCTGGTCGTCCGGGCGACGGTGCTCGGCGGAACCGACGAGTACTACGAGGCCCAGCGGGCCTACACGCCCCCGTGGTGCCAGACCCAGATCGATGCCCTGAATCACATCTTCCGCCAGAAGGACCAGCATCGGTTCTGTTACGACTACGAGACCCTGGCCCGGCTGCTGGAGAAGTCCGGCTTCACCGACGTACGCCGCCGCGAGTACGACCCCGCCCTCGACACCGAGGCGCGGATCGTCGGTTCGCTCTACGTGGAATGCTCCGTGCCCGAGGCCGGCAGCGCGGCGCCATCGAAGAAAGCCGAGCGGGTCCTGGTCCAGAGCTGAGTCTCGCTCCGCCGCGGGCCTTCCGTTGCCCGGGATCGGCCTACCAGGCCGTCGAAAGCGGAAATCCGCAGCTTCTTCGAATCGCCGGCGCCCCCGACCGGGGTGTGGGGTAGGCTAGGCCTGTCCCTGCAGTGAGCCTCATACGCCCCACGCTCCGGTAGTCCGGGTGCCGGTACCGGGCCAACGCATCCCGTCAAGGTTCTGATAGGCTGAGAGAGTGATTCCCGACACTCTCCATCCCGTGAGCCGCCGACCGAGTAGCGAACGAATCCGATGAAGAAGCTCGACGACTTTCGACTGCAGTTCGGTGGCCACGACTACCTCCCGATCATCACCGGGGGGATGGGCGTGGATATCTCCACCCGCGGCCTGGCCCTGGCCGCCGCCGGGATGGGCGGCATCGGACACATCTCCGATGCGATGCTCCCGACGATCGTCGACGCCGAACGGGGAATGAGCTTCGTCCGCGACAAGTTGCGGAAGTACAAGTTCAACGTCAAGAGTTCCGACAAGTCGATGGTCCACTTCGACCTGGAGGCGCTGGCCCGCGCGACCCGCATGCACGTGAGTTCGGTCATGGAGGCCAAGAACGGTGCGGGCATGGTGTTCATCAACTGCATGGAAAAGCTGACGATGAACAACCCGGCCGGCACCCTGATGACCCGGTTGCGTTCGGCGATGGACGCCGGGATCGACGGCATCACCCTCAGCGCCGGTCTTCACCTGGGCTCGCTGGGGTTGATCGAGGACCATCCACGATTCCGCGACGTGAAGCTGGGCATCATCGTCTCCTCGGTGCGTGCGTTGAGCCTGTTCCTGCGCAAGTCCGCCCGGACCCGGCGGTTGCCGGACTACGTCGTCGTCGAGGGGCCGCTGGCGGGGGGGCACCTCGGTTTCGGCATGGACTGGCGCGACTACAACCTGAAGACGATCGTCTCCGAGGTCGTCGCGTTTCTCTCCGGCGAAGGGCTGGAGATTCCCGTGATTGCCGCCGGAGGCGTCTTCTCGGGTTCCGATGCCGTCGACTACATGGAGCTCGGCTGTGCCGGTGTCCAATGCGCGACCCGTTTCACGATCACCCAGGAGTGCGGACTACCCGCGAACGTGAAGCAGGAGTACGTCAAGGCGGTCGAAGAGGACATCGTCGTCAACCTGATCTCTCCGACAGGCTACCCGATGCGAATGCTGAAGCAGTCGCCGGCGATCGGCTCGGGGAACCGGCCGAACTGCGAGTCCTACGGTTACCTGCTCGACCGCAACGGCCGCTGCGGCTATATCGACGCCTACAACCGAGCCGTTGCCGAGAACCCCGACGCCGCGAAGGTCCAGGTGCACGACAAGACCTGTCTGTGTACGGCGATGCGCAGCTTCAAGGTCTGGACCTGCGGACACAACACCTACCGGCTGCACGAGACCGTCAACCAGCTGCCCGACGGGACCTACGAGATGCCGCCGGCCGAGCACGTTCTTCGCGACTATCTCTACAGCACCGACTACGAAGTTCACCGGCCCGCATCGAAGGCGAAGATCGTCTAGCCCCGATGCAGAGAATCCTCGGCTGGCTGCTGCTGCCGCTGCACCTCACGCTGTTTCTCACCACCTTCGGGGTCTTTCATGTGGCCCAGGTGCTGGCGCGGCCGTTCGGCTACGGGCCGCACAAGCGGGTCGTGGACTACCTGAACCTCAGCCTGCTCGGTTGTCTCAAGATCCTCGGGACGCGGATCGACCTCCGCTGCGACCACGAGCTGCCCGTCGGCCGGCCGTTGATCGTGGTCGCCAATCACCAGAGTTTCTACGACATCCCGATGCTGGGCTGGCTCTTTCGAGGTCATCACCCGAAGTACGTGGCCAAGACACAGCTGGGGAAGGGGATTCCCAGCCTCTCCTATAACCTGCGCCACGGCGGGTCTGTGTTGCTCGATCGCGAAGAGCCGCGGGCGGCCATGCGAGCGCTGCAGAAGTTCGGCAAGCAGGTCGAGGAGTTGCGCCAGGCGGCCTGCATCTTTCCCGAGGGCACCCGCGCCCGTGACGGGAAGATGCGCCCGTTCAAGCCGGCGGGGCTGATGACCTTGATCCGCACGATTCCCTCGGCGGTCATCGTCCCCGTGGCCATCGACGGATCCTGGGAGCTGTTGCGGTACCGGATGCGGCCGATCCCCTTCGGTATCCGGGTCCGCTGTACCGCCCTCGAGCCGATCGATCGAGGCGAGCGGTCGGCCAAGGAGCTGGTCGCGGCCGTCGAGGCGCGAATCCGCCACAGCCTGGGGCAGCCCCGGACGCCCGGCAGCCCGGGCGCTACTTCTTCTCGAGGGCGCGGACCTTCTTGCGCAGCTCCGTCAGGTTCTTGAGCACGACGGTGTTTCTCATGAAGCCGGCCAGCGGTTGCAGCGGCAGGCCGGCATACATCCCCGGCTTGTCGATGCTCTCGGTGACGCCGGCCCGATGCAGCAGGACGACGTCGTCACAGATCTCCAGGTGGTCCAGCACGCCGGTCTGACCGCTGGCGATCACCCGGTCGCCGATCGTCGTCGATCCGGCGACGATGAATCCCGCGGTGAGCAGGCAATCGCGTCCGATCTTCACGTTGTGAGCGATGTGGCAGTGGTTGTCGAGCTTGGTGCCGGCCCCGATCCGCGTCTCGGCGTAGGTTCCGCGATCGATGCAGGTTCCGGCGCCGATCGATACGCGATCCTCGATCACCACCCTGCCGAGTTGCGGGATCCGGTGGCTGCGACCCTTGTCGTCCTGGGCGAAGCCGTAGCCTTCGGAGCCGACGACGGCGCCGGACTGGAGGATGACCTCGCTGCCGATCTCGCAGTCATACCCGATCGTCACGTTGGGGTGGATCACGCTGCGATCGCCGATGCGGGTTCCGTGTTCGACGACCGTTCCGGCCATGATCGCCGTCCGGTTTCCGATCCGGACGCCGCGACCCAGCACGACCTGTGGCCCGATGCGACTGCCTTCGCCGATCTCGCAGCTCTCGTGCACCACCGCCGAGGGGTGGATCGCCGGCCACTCGGAGTCGAGAACGTCGCGATCGGCGTAGCGTTGACGGATCAGCGCGTGGGCCAGTTTCACGTTGGACGCGATCAGCAACGTGAGGCCGGGAAGGGTCGTCAGTTGCTCCTGGAGCGCGGCGCTGGCGACCGCGGCCCGGGGTCGTCGCTCGCGGATCGTCTCGACCGCCTGTTCCCGGTCGACGAAGACCAGATCCTCCGGGCCGCAGTCCTCCACCGACGCGATGCCGGAAAGGGAGACGTCGTCGCCCACGATCGCGGTCAGCAGGCCGGTCGGGGAAAACTCGCTGAAAATTGCCGATGCGCGAACGTCCATGGTCTTCCTCCCGGAGCAGCTTGATCTGGCCCCCGAGCCTAGCGCAATTCCGGCGAATCGATGCCACGAGGGTTCGAATGGCGGTACAGTATCGGGTAGCGAACGGATCTCGGGGGGAACGGTGAGTCGTTTCCGGGCAGGTGTCATCGGAGTCGTCGTCCTCCTCGCGGTCGGCCAGGCCCATCCCTCCGCCGACGGTATCGACCTCGTGATCATGCCGGGCCCCGACACCCACAGCCTCACGCTTACATGGCACGGTGGTGCCCCGACGTTCCGTGTCTTCCGCGCCGCCCGCAAGGGGCTGGCTCGGGATCATGCGAGTCTGCACGCGCTGACCGATCTGCCCAGCTACGTGGATGCTTCGTCGGGGCTCGCACCCGGCTCGTTGTGGTTCTACGTGACGCAGGGTGCGTGCGGCAACGGAACGGTGGAGATGCACAGCATGAAGGGTAGCCAGGCGACGGGTGAAGAGTGCGACGACGGCAACAACGAACCTGGTGACGGCTGCTCCCCGACCTGCACCGTCGAGGCAGGAGTGTGCGGCGACGGAGTCATCGACTACGCTGACGGCGAGACCTGTGACCCGCCAGGGGATCTGGTCTGTTCCGTTTGCCCGGCGATCTGTAGCTCGGAGTGCACGTTCTGCGGAGACGGAATCCTCGATCCCGATGAGGAGTGCGACGACGGAAACTTCGAGAACAGTGACGAATGCAACTCGAGTTGCACGCTTCCGCTGGCCTGTGGTGACGCGATCGTGGACGAAGGCGAGACCTGCGATCCCCCCGGCTCGCCGGCCGGAGGCAACGGCAACGACTGCCGCGACGACTGCACCGTCTGCGGCGACGGAATTGTCGACCCCGGCGAGGACTGCGACGATGGTAACGGAATCGACGACGACGCCTGCAGTAACGCCTGCGAAACCAACCCCGGCTGACCCGTCGGTCCGCCCGCAGGAAAACTAACCCTTCCATCCGACGGCGGAGGCGTCATAATCGCCGGGATTCGGGCCGCGTTCAACGAGGGGGCAATCGTGTCGAAAGTCGTGTCTGGTCTCGTCTGTCTGCTGTTGCTGTCCAGCACCGCCGTGGTCGCCGAGGAGCCGGTCGACCTCGACATGGTCACCAAGATCCGTGACGAAGGGCTTCGCCGTTCCCAGGTGATGGACACGCTGGCCTACCTGACCGACACCATCGGGCCGCGGCTCACCGGCTCACCGGACATGAAGCGGGCCAACGACTGGACGATGGAGCAGATGACCGCGTGGGGCCTGCAGAACGCCCATCTGGAGCCGTTCGAGTTCGGCCGGGGCTGGTCCCTCAGCCGTTCGACGGTCCACATGTTGACGCCCGACGCCGTGCCGCTGATCGCCCTGCCCAAGGCCTGGTCGCCGGGAACGAAGAAGGCCGTTCGCGGCTCCGCGATGCGCGTCAAGATCGACGATGAAGAGGACTTCGAGAAGTACAAGGGCGAGTTGAAAGGCAAGGTGCTCTTCATCGACGACCCGGGTGAGTTCGACCCGCCCGGCGAGGTGTTCCGGCGCTACTCCGACTCGCAGCTCGAGAGCCTCGAGGAGTTCCCGATCCGTGAGCCCCGGGAGCGAAACATCAAGCGGGCGCGCAAGCGCTGGGAACTGGGCAAGAAGACCCGGGCCTTCTTCCGCGAGGAGAAAGCGCTGGCGGTCGTCGAGCCCAGCTCGCGGGACGGCGGTCTGGTCCGCGTCGGTGGGACCGGTGCCTACACCGCCGAGATCGAGGCTGGCGTCACCGCTCTCGTGATGGCCGCCGAGCAGTACAACTGGATCCTGCGGCTGCTCGACGACGATCAGCCGGTCGAACTGGAGATCGAGGTCAAGTCCGAGTTCCACGACGACGACCCGATGTCCTACAACACCATCGCCGAGATCCCCGGCAACGGCTCCGACGAGGTCGTGATGGTCGGCGCACACCTCGACTCCTGGCACCCCGGCACAGGGGCCACCGACAACGCCGCCGGCTGTGCCGTCGCGATGGAGGCGGTACGCATCCTGACCGCCATCGGTGTCGAGCCCCGGCGGACGATCCGCGTGGCGCTGTGGAGCGGGGAGGAGCAGGGGCTGTTCGGCTCTCGCGCCTACGTGAAGGAGCACTTCGCCACCCGCCCCGAGCCCGAGGAAGAAGCGGACAAGCAACTCCCGCGATGGCTCCGCGAGGAGCAGTGGCCACTGGAGTTGTTGCCGGAGCACGATCGTCTCTCGGCCTACTTCAACCTCGACAACGGCAGCGGCAAGATCCGTGGAATCTACGCCGAGGAGAACGCCGCGATCCGGCCGATCTTCGAGGCCTGGCTCGAACCCCTCGAAGATCTCGGCGCCGACACGGTGACCCTGCGGCGCACCGGTGGGACCGACCACCTCTCCTTCGATCGTGTGGGCCTGCCCGGCTTCCAGTTCATCCAGGACGGCCTGGACTATTCGACGCGAACCCATCACACGAACATGGACGTCTACGACCACCTCCAGGCCAACGACATGAAGCAGGCCTCGGTGGTGATGGCAACCTTCCTGTACCACGCGGCGATGCGCGAGGAGCGGTTGCCCCGCAAGCCGGTCCCGCAGAAACCGCCGGAGAAGGACGACGAGAAGGACGAAGACGACGGCGACGACGATTGAACTCGGTCCCGGGGGGGCGCCCGGTGGACCGCCGGAGGATCAGGGGCAGGCGGCAGGGGAGGCGTTGATCCCGTCGTCGCGCGGAGCGACCTGGGCGTCGGTCGCCGTGTCGTAGGTTCCCGCCGCGCCGGCCCGCACCAGAAACCAGTGCCCGGCACCCGGTTCCGGGATCTCGACGTAGGCCAGCGTCGTGCCCTCCAGGTGATCGTCGGCGACGCAGCCTTCGGTGGCCAGCGTGAAGTTCCCGCCCAGTTCTCGCAAGGTGGCCAGATCGCCACGAACGACGTCGTAACCGCTGCTCGTCGACATCGGTGTCCACGACAGCTCGTCGTCGCCTAGCGAGAGCCGGATCAGCAGGTCGCCGGACATGTTGACCAGCGCCCGCCCGACCGTCGTCACCGTCAGCTCCCCCGGTTCCTCCGCGAACAGCGACGACAGGGCGACGGTTCGCTCGCCGCCGAAACCGATGGACAGATTGCGAATCTCGAAATGCCGAGCGTCGATCATCTCGAACGTCGTGCTCATCAGCCCCTCGACCGGCTCGAAGACGTCGTTGAGCAGTTCGATCGTGTCGCCGTTGATGTCCTCGAAGGCGTAGTCGACGACGGCACCGACGGTCAGCAGGTCGACGATCAACGTCGGGCCGTGAGGGCCGAAGACCAGACCCGGGATCGGAAACGGACCTCCACTGACACCGAAGATCGTCGCAGCGGTGATCTTCGGCGTACCGACCGCGGTCGCCCCGAACTCGACCGGTTCGACCTCCAGCAGCCACGCCTCGGTCGGCGGCGTCTTCAACTGCTGGTCCAGCCGGATCTCGAGCTGGCCACCCTCCTCGAGGGTTCCGGTCCAGGCGCCATGCACCAGGGGATCCTGGGTCGAGGAGTAGCCGTTGAGCAGGAAACAGATTGAATTGCCGGTGCAGCCCAGACTGAGCGTGATCTCGAGGGAGCTCACGTCCACGAGCGGGTCGGTCGTCCACGCGGCCTGTTCGGCGAGCACACCCGGCGAACTCGTCAGGACCAACCCGAGGAGCATCGCTCGCAGGAGCGGAGTAGCGGATCCGCGATTCGCGTTACGGAAAGAATTCACGACGCCCCCCCGGTCAAGTCGACTGTCCGTATTGTACGGCGACTCGACCTGCGGGGCCAGAACCGGGCGCAACGCCGGCGTCAGAACTGGACCAGCGCGGAGAGCGCGACCGTGTCCACGGGATCGGACAGGTCGACGCCGAGGTCCATCTGAAACCGCTTGAACTTGAGCCCGATCCCACCGGCGTAGTGCATTTCGTCGTCTCCGCCCTGGAAGAACGCAGCATTGAACGGATCGTCGCCCTCGTGTCGGACGCGGTGGTCGGGGTCGAGCCAGCCGCCCAGACGCAGCGAGACGATCGGATACTCCCGGTTGACGAACGTGTACTCGACGCCGAGTCGGAACTCGTCACCGTCATCGATGACCAGGCTCTCGATGTGGAACGGCTGCGACGTCTCGCCGGTCAGTACCACGACCGTCGTTTCCAGTGCCGAGGAATACTCGACACGATCCCATTCGAAGCTGACGCGGAGCGAGTCGCTGGGGCTGAAGGCGGCGCCCAGGCCGAAGACGCTGGGAAACCGGAGCGAACCGCTGCCGGTCGTGGTCGGAACGATCGTCCCCGCGCCGACGCCGATCGGTTCCAGCCCTGGACCGGTCGTGGTCGTGACGTCGAAGTCGAACTCCGGCCCCCGCCGATACGTCCCGCCGATGGTCCACTTCGGTGGCAAGCGCCAGAGAAAGCCGACGTTGAAGCCCCAGTCGTGGTCGTCCATCGAGAACTCTCCACGGTAGATCTGGTCCTGAGGCAGGAACGCGTTCGAGGCCAGGATGTTGTTCTGATCGAGGAGGCAGTCGACCAGCGGGTTGCAATACGTGAACGCATCGGCGACGGCGAGTGACTCGCCGTCGTACAGGGACACCCCGGCCCCGACGAAGAAGCGATCGCTGACCTTGTACGCCCCCGAGACCGCGGTGGTGACGAACTCCAGTTCCAGCATCGTGCGCTGGTCCGGGACGCGATCGAGGGTCAGCGGACCGAGGGCAAAGCCGCCGAACAAGCCGTTCACCTCGGTGGTTGACCGGAACTTGACCGACTGATGCCGGTAGAGCGCCAGCGACCAGTTCTTCCTGGGTATGACGAACGACAGAAACGAGACACCCGAGAGATCCTGGTTGGAATCGTTGCGGATCAGGCCGTCCGTCGTGTCGATCGGCTGGCCGATCAGGTCACCGCTGACCCGGCCGGCCGCGGTGTACGGTGTCGTGTACGACCAGTACCGGCCTTCGATCGAGACCTCCGGCTCGGAGATCAGCACGAGCCCGGACGGATTGGAGAATGCGGCGGTCGCGTCGTCGGCCAGGGCGACGAAGGCACCTCCCATTCCCAGGCTGCGGGCCCCCGGGTTGGAGAAGCTGTACTCCACCGTGTTGCTCGGTCGGGGCAACGGGAACGGCGACTCCTGAGCTCGGACCCCCACGGTGGCGCCTGTCATGAGCAGGATCCCGCAACAGGCCATGATGCAGAGCCTTCTCAAAACCGTGCCAGCGCCGAGAGCGAGACGGTGTTCACCTGATCCGACAGGTCGACACCCAGGTCCACCTGGAACTTCTTGACCACGACCCCGATGCCGGCGGAATAGTGCATCTCGTCGTCGCCGCCGGGGAAGAACGCGGCATCCAGCGGCAGCTCTCCGACGTAGCGCGGGCGATGATCCGGATCGCGCCAGGCGCCGACGCGAAGCGAGAGGATCGGGTCCAGGTGGATCAAGGTGTACTCGAAGCCCAGACGAAACTCGTCGGCGTCTTCCACGACCAGCAGGCCGTCGTTGAAGGGCTGCGATTGTTCGCCGGTGAGCACCAGGACCGTGGTGTCGAGGACCGAGGAGTACTCGACACGGTCCCACTCGAAGCTGATCCGCAGCGCGTCGCTGGGGCTGACCGCGACTCCCAGTCCGAGGACGTCAGGAAAACGGACGGAGCCGACACCGGTCGATGCCGGGGCGATCGAACCCTCGGGAATCCCGATCTCTTCGAGACCCGGTCCGGCGCCTGACACGGCGTTGAAGTCGAACTCGGGACCCCGGCGAAAGGTTCCACCGAGAACCCAGTCGTCCGCGAAGAGCCAGAGGAATCCGACGTTGAAGCTCCAGTCGTGGTCGTCCATCGCGAACCGGTTGCGAAAGATCAAGTCCTGGGGATCGAACGGATTCGGTCCGAGAATGTTGTCCTGGTCCAGCGCGCAGCCCAGTAGCGGGCTGCAGTACTTGTAGCTATCGAGGGTCGCCGTCGTATCGCCCTGGTAGTACGAGACGCCGGCGCCGAGGAACAGTGTGTCCGAGACCTCGAAGGCGCCCGAGAGCCCGTGAGACACGAGTTCGATCTCCAGGGAGGTGCGCTGATCGGGGACCCGCTCGAAGGCGAACGGTCCGGCGGCGAAATCGCCGAACAGGCCGTTGGTCTCGGTCGTCGATCGAAACTGGATCGACGTGTGACGGTAGAACGCCAGGGACCACCTGGGTTGCGGATAGACGAACGAGAGGAAGGAGAGCCCCAATTCGTCCTCGCTGCTCTCGCGGCGGATCAGGCCGTCGGTCGTGTCGATCGGCAGGCCGATCGGGTCGCCGCTGACCCGGCCGCCGGCGGTGAACGGCGTCGTGTACGACCAGTAGCGGCCCTCGATCGAGATCTCCGGGTCGGTGAACTGCATCAGACCGGCCGGGTTCGAAAACGCCGCCGTCGCGTCGTCGGCCAGGGCGACGAAGGCGCCGCCCATGCCGAGGCTCCGAGCCCCGGGGTTGGAGAAGCTGAATTCCACCGAATTGCTCGGTCTGGGAAGGGGGAACGGCACGTCACCGGCGAACGCGATCGTGGAAGCCAGAAGAGCGGCCATCGTTCCGAGGCGCACCACAGCACGGTCCGGAAGAGAAAGCCCGATCATGGCCGACATCTTCAATCGATTGTTGCCCCGCGTGCCCGGAAAACCTGCGGCCATTGTAGCCGACTCGGGTCGGAGCTCCGCGATAACCTCCCTGCTGCGGGGTCAGCATCTCGATGTGCGAGGCGAGCTCCTCGGCGAGCTCCGAGTCCAGCTCCTGCTTGCGTCCGAGAGCCAGGAGCCGCGCCCACGCCGCACGCAGCCGGGCGATCATGGTCCAGGCTCCTTGTGGGGCTGGAGCAGGGAAGAGACGATCGCCTCCAGCCGCCGCCAGTTGTCGGTCTCCTCGGCGAGTTGCTCCCGGCCGCCGGGAGTGACGGAGTAGAACTTCGCTCGCCGGTTGTTGTCCGAGACACCCCAACCGGCGGAGATCCAGCCGCGTTGCTGCAGTCGCACCAGCGACGCGTAGATCGTGCCCTGGTTGAGCAGGAGCTGGTCGCCGCTGACCTGCTCGATGCGGCGGGCGATGCCGTAGCCGTGCTGGCGGCCCATCGTCTCGAGGACCTGCAGGACCATCAGGTCCAGGGTGCCCGGGAGTAGATCGAGCTTTCGGGTCACGGCGGGTCTCCTTTGGTCAGGCCACAGGAGTTTGCCACGGCTCCTGTGGCCTGTCCACAGGAAAGAGAGGGGGCGACAGTTTCCGGCATTTCACGCAGAATGGCCTGCCGTCGGCGAACCGTGCCGGCGTGAGAAGAGGAACGGAAGGTGGCCGTGAAGACGAAACTTTCGCGGATTCTCTCGTTCGACTTTCCGGTCGGGCGGGTGCTCGGCGGCAAGTACACGATCGACGCGTTTCTCGGCTCCGGCTGGGAGGGCGAGGCCTACCGGGTCACCGAGAAACGCACCGGGATCTCCCGGGCGGTCAAGGTCTTCTACCCGCCGCGCAACGTGCGGGACAAGGCGGTCCGGACCACCGCACGGAAGCTGGAGCGGTTGCGCCAGTGCTCGCTGATCATCCAGTACCACCACATCGAGGCGTTCCGGCACCGGGGCGAGCCGGTCACCGGTCTGGTCAGCGAACTGGTCGACGGAGAACCGCTGGAGGACTTCGTCAAGCGGCAACCGGGCCGGCGATTGCAGACGTTCGAGGCGCTGCATCTGCTGCACCAGATCGCATCGGGGCTGGTCCAGATTCACGGGGCCGGCGAATACCACGGTGATGTCCACGATCGCAACGTGCTGATTCGCCGTCGCGGAATCGCCTTCGATCTCAAGCTCGTCGACTTCTATCACTGGGGTCGTCCCGGACGCGAGAAGACGCAGGAGGACATCCTGCAGCTGATCCGCGTGTTCTACGACGCGGTCGGCGGCCAGAAGCGTTACGCAAAGCAACCGCAGCTGGTCAAGACGATCTGCTGCGGGTTGCGGCGAGACCTGATCACGTCGAAGTTTCCCACGGCCAGCCACCTCTGCCGTCACCTGGAGTCCTTCCCGTGGGAGTAACCCGTCCCGACGCACCGCTGTTCTTCACCGCCGCGGACATGTCGGAACCTCGCCGGGTCGACGTCGCCGGCCTGCAGCTCACCGTCTTCAGCTCCCCGGCCCCCGGGCGCGAGGGACCGAACCAGGACGGTGCTGCGATCCTGCCGTTCGGCGACGACGCGGTCGTTCTCGCCGTGGCGGACGGCGTCGGCGGAGGTCCCGGCGGTGACCGTGCGTCGGCCCTCGCACTCGAGACCCTCGCCGAGGCCGTCGAGGCCGGGCGGCAGCGCGGTGGGTCGCTCCGGGAGGCCGTGCTCGACGGGGTCGAGGCGGCCGGCGAGAAGGTCATCGGCATCGGAACCGGCGCGGCGACCACGCTGCTCGTCGCCCAGTACGAGAAGGGCAGTGTTCGCACGTTCAACGTCGGCGACTCCGAGGGGTTCCTGGTCGGTCAGCGCGGACGGTTGAAACTCCAGACGATCTCCCAGTCTCCGTCGGGGTACGGTCTCGAAGCCGGGTTGCTGACCGAGCGTCAGGCGATCGAGCACGAGGAGCGTCACATCGTGCTCAACCTCGTCGGCTCACCGGACATGCGCATCGTGATCGGTTCCGACGTCCGCTTCGCGGCGCGCGACACCCTCGTCCTGGGTAGCGACGGATTGTTCGACAACTGGACGCTGGATCGCATCGTCGACAGCGTTCGTTGCGGCCCCCTCGTCGCGACGACGGCCGCGCTGACGGCGACGATCCGGCAGCGCATGAACTCCCCGGACGCGGTGCCGTCGAAGCCCGACGACCTGACCTTCATCGTGGCCCGCCGTGAGATCCCGGCTCAGGGCAGGCGCAACTCCCGGGGTTGATCAGCGGGGCGGCGGCATCTCGGCGAAGTCCGGTCCGAGCTTGTCGACCTGCTTGCGTGCGGCCTTGCAGACATCCTTGCCCGAGGTCACGCGATCCCACAGTCCCCGTGCGACGATCGATACGCCCAGCGTGGCCGCCGCGGCTCCGGTGGTGACCATCGCCTCGATCGGCTTGACCTCGAGGTTCGGCTTCGACAGCGTGCCTCCCAGCTTGATGTAGGAGTTCGTGATGCTGCTGGCGGACAGACCGACGCCTTTTCGCGGCTTCGAGGTCCAGCTCACGTCGAGCGCTTCCGTGTCGAGGTTTACCCGGCCCCTCCCACCCATCGTCATCTTGTCCGTGCGCAGGGCGACCGCCTCGATGCTGGCGATCCCGTCGCCGAATTGGACCAGATAGACCCCGCATTCGATCGCGGTGTAGTCCTCCTTCTTCGCGAACGGATTCAGCGACTGGAAGACCTCGAGCATCAGGTCTGCCGAGATCAGGTCCAGGGCGCGGTTGTCGACCTTTCCCGAATCGTGCATGAGCCAGATGCTGCCCTCGAGGTTCCGGGCCAGCTCCCTCGGGCTGGCACCGTCGCCGACGAGGTCGATTCGCGCGCGGCCCCGGGGAACCTCGTCGAAGGCATCGTGGACCGCGCCGAGCAGCCCGAGTCTCATGTCGCTGATCTGGACCTGGCTGGAGAAGCGGTATCCGGCGGGCGAAGGGGCCATCGAGATCGCTCCGGTGAAGGTACTGCCGGACTCTCCACGGACCGTGATCGGGTCGAACGCCACGCCACCGTCCTCGACCTTGAATGCGATCTCCATCCCACCCCATCCACGACTCGCCCCGACGAAGTCCTCGATCGTCAGCAGGAGGTCGGCGTCGAACTGGCCGAGGGCGTCGAGTTCGAACGGCGTCTCGGCGAGCAATCGCGCCCGCTCCTCGGTTGCCGGAGTGTCTGTCTCCGGGCCGGCGAACATCGTCGCCAGGTCGAGCTTGTGCGAGACCAGCGCCCCCGTGAACAGCGGCTTGTTCCGCAGGTCGACCGAGAGCTCACCGGACAGGTCCGAGTCGCCCAGTCGAGCGGAGAGCCCCTGGATCGAGAAGGCCTGTGTGTTCCCGGCCAGCTTGGCGCGCAGGTCGTAGGCCCCGGCGGGTAGTCGTCGATCCGGTAGCGCCGCCGACCAGACGGCGAGATCCGGGCCCGACAGTTCCACCGACAGGCGGGTGCGCCCGCGAGGTACGGCTCGATCGAGGATTCCATCGAGGGCGATACGGTGATCGCCCAGGGTCACGTTGACCTTGTCGAAGGCGAATCCGTGCTCGCCACGACCGATACGTCCCTGGATGCCGGCAAGCTCATCGGGTAGCTCGCGCCCGACGACGTCGTCGAACCAGACCAGCGGGACTGCCGAAATGTCGACGACGAGATCGCTGCCGACGAGGTCGGGAACCGGTCCCAGCTGCCCGTCCAGCGTCGCGCGGGCCTGGCCCACCGAGGCGTTCACGTCGGTCAACCGGTAGCCGGCGGCATCGGCGTGAACTCTCCCGCCGATCCGGAACGGCTCGGCGGGCAAGTCCAGGCCGGGTTCGAGGATCTCGAACGCTGCCAGATCCGGCCCGGCGGCCTCGATCGCCGCATCCAGTCCGTCGAACGGGAAGGCCAGCCGCCCCAGCGCTCCGTCCACCGAGAAGCGATTGGCACCGAGCCGGCCACGGACGCCGTGGAGAACGTAGCCCCCGGAATCCGACGAGACTCCTCCCGCGACCTCGACGACACCCCCCGGGAGGGGAGGCAGCGCGACGTACTCCCCGAGCAGGTCCAGGCTGTCCGCCCGGGCGGACAGGGTCGCCTGGAGCCCGGCGAAGGCCGGTTCGCGTCCCGAGCGGCCCGTCAGCTCGAACGAGACGTCGCCGACCGACGCCTTCAACCCTTCGACGCGATACCCCGCGGAGTCCATCTCGAAACTACCGTCGACGTCGAACGGTGCCGCGGGGAATCGCGGGATGTCATCGACCAGGTCAGCGAGGATCTGTTCGAGCAGGGCGGCAAGATCCGGCCCGGCCGCCTGTCCGGTGAACGCGATCGATTTCCCGATCACGCCATCGACCCGTGCCGTGCTTTCGCCGAGGCGCGCGTCGACGTCGCCGAGCCCGTAGCCCTCTGCGAGCCGGGTCAACCTGCCGTTCACCTCGAACGCGCCGGCGGGTAGAGCGATACCGGCAATCCTGGCGATCACGCCGAGGTCAGGGCCTTTCCCGTTCAACTGAAGATCCGTACCTGCGAGCGCGGGCGGATCCCCGAGTCGGCCGTCACCGTGTACGTCGATCGCACCGATCTGCACGCGCACGGCGTCGAGCATCGTCGCATCGGTCTCGCGGCGCACGCGTCCGGCCAGCGAATACGATTCGTCGGGCAGGACGACGCCGATCCACTCGCCGATGGCTCCGGCAGCGGGACCCTCGGCCTGCAGTTCGAGATCGGAGCCGACGAGCAGCGGCACCAGCGTCAGCAGCCCGTCCGCGGCGATCCGGTGATCGGCGATCGAGAGTCGCAACCCGTCGAGGGCCAGCCCCTCCTCGACGCGTTTCACCCTTCCGGAACCGGCGAACGGTCCGGAGGGTAACGGTCGTCCGGCGATCGCCGCATAGGTCGCCAGGTCCGGCCCGGACAGTTCGAATTCGATCTCGGTCCCCAGCAGCGCCGGCGAGACACCGACGTGACCGGTGGCGGCCAGGACCGCCGGACCGACGGTCGCGTGGAGCGGAGCGAGGGTCACGACCTCGTCGGCGTAGCGCACCCGGCCTTCCACGGTGAACGGTTCCGCCGGGAGCTTGTCGATCCCGACCCAGGCGCCGAGCCTGGCGAGGTCGGGGCCGGCGGCCGAGATCTGCGCATCCACAGCCGAGGGCGGTACGAGCTTGTCGACGGTCCCGGAGAGCGTCCCATCAAACCGGCCGAAGTCGACCAGCAGATCGATCTCGACCCCGGTCGAAGCCGGTTTCGTCGAGGCCTCGAGGCGATACGGTTCCTGCTCGCCAGGGGAAGGCAGCCCCAGGAGCCGCGCCAGATCCTCGACATCACGACCGCTCCACTCGACGGTCAGCCGTGGGCTCGAGAGCATCGCCACGTCCGCAACGGAGCCGGAGATCTCGACGACGTGATCCGCCAGCGAGGCGCTCAGCTCGGCTTCGATCTCGCCGTCGGTCCACAGGTGCACCAGCGGCCCGACGCTGCCGGAGAGCTGCAGCGCAGCTCCGTCGAGGGTACCGTCGAGCCCGAGGACCAGATCTCCATCTTCGTCGGTGTGCGCCGCAAGCTCGTCGATCACGAGCTGACGGTCGCCGGTCGTAGTGCGCTGGTGCACGGTCAGGTCGGTCACCCGCACCTGGTCCAGGACGATGCCCTTGCTCGGTCCACCGCCATCGCCGGTGTCGGACGCGCCGGGCGGCATGTCGAAGATCCAGTTCGGACCGTGGTCCGGATCGACCTCGAGCCGCACCTCGACCGCGCCGATCGTCACCTCTTCGACTCGCGGCGGGCCCGACACGAGGGACCAGGCGTCGACCCGCACGCGAAGCGTTTCGACGGTCACCATCGAAGGCTCTGCGCTCCAGCTGGGATTTCCGAGGTGGACCTGTACCCGCATGCAGCGTCGGATGTAACGACAGCGAGATCTCGAACGGGCCTTCGATCGTGCAGGGGCGGCCGGTCGCATCGGTCACCCACCGCTCGACCGTCCCACGAAAGCGACTGCCGTCGAACGTCGCCAGGAGCAGGCCGACCAGGGCCAGCAGCAGAACCGGTCCGCCGACGCCGACCAGCATCAGAATTCTTTTTCGCCGTTTCGTCACGAGAGACGCCGCCGCCTTTCCTGCTTTCTCGTCGAGAACTGGCTCCGGGAGTTCGAAGAAGACTCGAACTAGGGCGCGAGTTCCTTGCATGCGGCGCTCAGCTCGGTCATGAACGAAGGGTCGAGCGGGTAGTCCCGCGTGCTGGAGACGACATCGGAACCGCCGACGGCGACCCGCAGGCGGTCGAGGTCGAACCGTCGCTCCTCGAGGGTATCGCAGAGCAGGCGGTCGTTCTCGAACCAGGCCAGGGTCTTGGCCGGTACGACCTGCCGCTTCAGGTCCGGAGTCGAACTCCAGACGACCTCTTCTTCGGGGTTGATCGCCAGCGCCAGCTCGCCGCCCGGGCCGACGAACGAAAGGTCGAGGGTCTCGAGCCGGTGGGAGGTGTCCCCACCGAGGGCGTAGGCCGTCAAGACAATGATGGAGATGCCGTGTTCCTCGACCCACATCTTCGTTGGCCCGAGGAGTTCGACCGGAGCAGGCTCCTGGCGTTTCTTCTTCGGTTTGCCGACCTGGGCCCGGTCGACCCAGGGTGCCGACCAGGTGTCGTTGTTGTCGGCGGACAGGTCGTCGATCAGCAGCGAAACGCCGATCATCACCTGTTTCGTCGGTTCGCCGTCGGCGAGGACCCGGAAGCTCTTCTTGATCGAATCCTCGGCGAGCAATGCATCGACGTCCCAGGTGGTCTCTCCGAGCAGCTCCTCGGTCACGACGTCGATGACGACGATCTCGAGTTGCCCCGCGGAGGACGGGCCGTCGCCGAGGTTCTCGATCCGTACACGGACCGTCCAGCCGTCTTTTTCGAGCTTCGCGCCGATCACTTCCAGCTCGAGGTTGCTGGTCAGATCGGGATCGTCCTCGTCCTGGGTCCGCTCGATGAAGTCATCGAGGAACTCCGGATCGGCGGCCTCTTCGAATGCCTCTTCTTCGACGGCACTCAGGTCGCTGCCGTTGTACTCGGGCATCAGCTCGACCTCTACGCCGAGGATCTCGATCAGTGTGCCGTCCGGGTCGTACCGCAGGCCGATCGGTGGCGGAATCCCGTGTTCGGGGTCGCCGGCGACGAAGTCCTCCGGTACCCGCTTGTCGTCGAGGGGCTTGCTGCGTCGCTCGATCAGATCCTCGACGACGTAGTGGTTGTGCGCCAGGATCTGCCGGGCCTTCTTGCCTCGCTTGCCGAAGGTCTTCCACTTCGGTGAGTTGGTGGCGAACAGCTCGTCCATCAACGGCTCGTCGATCATCGACAGATAGAGTTCGGCCATCGCTCGATCGGGGTCGTCTTGCGGCACCCGGCCGAGTTCGATGCAGACCTTCATCATGTGGTCGATGGTCTGCTGGATCATGCGCAGGTTGTTCGCGCGGTTGTTGCCGAGGGAGTCCGGATCCTTGCCGAAGATCGTCGGCAGACCATGCCCCATCTTGATCCCGTAGCCGGCGTGGGGTTCCCAGTCCGAGACGAAGTGCAGGAACTGCCCAAGCTTGACCAGCTTGAGCTGCACGTCTTGCTCGGTCAGGACCCGCTCCCACAAGGCGTTGAAACGCGCCTCGTCGTGCCCGAACGCGTGCCAGTTGATCTTGTTGTACTGCTTGAACGGGTGCTTCTCCGAGGTCGTGGTGCGGTTCTTGTCCACCAGGTAGTCGGCGCTGGCGATCAGGTGCGATTCGTCCCAGTCGAAGCAGGTCTCGAGGGCGGTCGCGATGCGCAGATAGTAGTGGGTGTCCCCACCGTAGCCCCAGCTCACGGAAGCGGCACCGCCGGTGGCGAACAGAAGCGCAACGGTCAGGGTCCGGGAGATGCGCACGATCTCGTTCCTCCAGCAAGTCTCGGAATCCGGCGATTCTATCAGGGCAGCAGCTCTTCGATCGCGACGACCAGCGACCGGGCCAGCGTCCGGTGTCCCGCCGCGGTCGGATGCAGTCCGTCGCCCATCATCAGCCGCGGGTCGGTGCCGACCGTTCGGACGAACCCGGGCAACAGCTCGACCTGTTCTTCCTTGGCGATCCGCGGATACAGCTCCGCGAACGCGCCGCCGTAATCGGCGCCGAAGTTCGTCGGCACGTCCATGCCCAGCAGCAGCACACGGGCACCGGCCGCCTTGCCGCCGCGGACGATCTGGCGCAGGTTCTTCTCGATGTTCTCCAGCGGTTGCCCGCGGAGAGCGTCGTTGCCACCGAGTTCGACCACCAGCAGACCGGGGCCGGTACTCAGCACCCAGTCGAGGCGGGACAGACCGCCGGCCGTGGTGTCGCCGCTGACCCCGGCGTTGATCACCTCGACGTCGTGACCCCGACTGCGCAGCTCGGCCTGGACCAGCGCGGGGAAGGCCTGGTCTTCGGCGAGGCCGTAGCCCGCGCTCAGACTGTCGCCGAGAAACACGATGCCGAAGGATTCGGTGCTCGCGGTGTCCGGTACGCGGTCCGGCGAGGTCGACCGATCGTCGACGGCGGGGGCCGCGGCGGAATCCGGCGGGCCACCGCAGCCGGGAAGCCAGGGCGCCAGGGCGAGCGCCAGGCCAAGCAGGCAAAGTCGACGCCGACGTGAAAAGATGGAGACCATGCAATCGATTGTAGCGGTACCCGACGAAACGGTCCTCTCGCTTCGCGGCATCGGCCGGCGCCTGCCTTCGGGCGGAAAGATGTTGACGATCCTCGATGACGTGAACCTCGAGATCCGCCGGGGCGAGTCCCTGGCGGTTCTCGGGCCGTCGGGGAGCGGCAAGTCGACACTGCTGGCCCTGATGGCGGGCCTCGATCGGCCGAGCAGCGGCGAGGTGTACCTCGACGGCCGGAGGATCGACGATCTCTCCGAGGACGCGCTGGCCCGGCTGCGCCGGGACCGGCTCGGCTTCGTGTTCCAGTCGTTCCAGCTGCTCGGGAACCTGACCGCCCGGGAGAACGTCTTGCTGCCGATGGAGCTGGCCGGCTCCCGCGGGGCGGGGCCGCGAGCAGACGACCTGCTGGCCGAGGTCGGCCTGTCCGATCGCGGCCACCACTATCCGTCCCAGCTGTCGGGCGGCGAGCAGCAGCGAGTCGCGCTGGCCCGGGCCTTCGGTCCCCGGCCCGCCGTGTTGCTGGCCGACGAACCGACCGGGAACCTCGACGGCGCGACCGGTCGCGTGGTGCTCGACCTGCTCTCCGGCCTGCGCAACGATCATGGCACCACCCTGGTGACCGTGACCCACGATCCGGCGATCGCCGAACGCGCCGACCGCCGGATCCACCTGAGCGACGGGCGGATCGTCCGCGAGGAAACGGCGTGACCCTGCGCTCGTGGATCGTCTTCGCCGCCCGGGAGTCCCGGGGCTCCGCCGGCCGGCTGCTGTTCTTCGCCGCCTGCCTCTCGGTCGGGGTCGCGGCGATCGTCGCCGTCGCCGGACTGTCCCGGGCCCTCGACACGGCGATCCAGAGCCAGGCCCGGCAGCTGCTCGCCGCCGACCTGAGCGTGACCAGCCGCCGACAGATCCCCGCGGAGACGCTGGCGGCGGTCGCGTCGATTCCCGGTGCCCGGACCGCCGAGGTGCGCGAGCTTCCGGGGATCGTCTCGGTCCCGGTTCCCGACCGTTCCGCGCCGGGTGCGTCGTTGCTCTGCGAATTGAAGGCGGTCGAGCCGGGCTATCCGTTCTACGGGGAGGTCGAGAGCGCCCCGGCCACGCCGCTCGAGGGACTGCTCGCCGAGGATCGAGTGCTCGTCGGGCCGGAGCTGCTCGTCCGGCTCGAACTCGACGTCGGCGACCGCCTGCGGGTGGGGGAGGCGATTTTCACGATCGCCGGCACCGTCACCCGGGAACCCGATCGCCTGGGCGTCTCGTTCACCCTCGGCCCCCGGGTGATGCTGTCCCTCGAGGCCCTGGAGCGCACCGGCCTGCAGGGGCTCGGCAGCCGGGTCGAGAGCCGGTTGCTCGTCCGATTGCCCGACGGCACCAGCGCCGAGGAGGTCGGCCGCCGGGCGATCGAGGTCCGGGAGGCGAACACCGAACCGCAGTTCGTCAGGATCGAGACCTACGCCGAAGCGCAACCGTCCCTCCGCGACGGTCTGGCGCGGAGTGCGAAGTTCCTCGGTCTGATCGCGTTGCTGTCGCTGCTGGTCGGCGGCATCGGCGTGGCCCAGGCGGTGCGAGCCTGGCTCGCCGGGCGCCTCGACGCGATCGCGACGCTGCGCGCCCTCGGTGCGCGCCCCCGGGAAGTGTTCCGGCTCTACCTGGGCCAGACGGTGGCCCTGGCCCTGGTCGGCAGCACCGCGGGGGCCGTGCTGGGAGCGCTGGCGGCGCGGCTGGCTCCGACATTCCTCGCCGGGATCCTCTCGGTCGACGTGGCGGTCGGCTGGCAACCGCTGGCGATGCTCCGGGGCATCGCCCTCGGGGTCGGCGTCGCCGTGCTGTTCGGTTTGCGACCGTTGCTCGAGGTGTTGCGAGTGCCCCCGGTGCGGGTGATGCGGATCGACGCCGATCCGTTGCCGATGAACCGCTGGATCGGCGTCGCCGTCTCCCTCGTGCTCGTGCTGGGGATCGCCGCGGCGGCGACGCTGCAATCCGGCTCCGCGATTCGTGGCGCCCAGTTCGCCCTCGGCCTGGTCGTCGCGACACTGCTGCTCGCCGCAGGGGTCCGGCTCGTGATCTACCTGGTCGGTCGGACGCGCCGGGACCTCGGGTCGGTCAGCCTGCGTCACGGGCTCGCCGCTCTGGCCCGGCCGGGAGCCGGCACCCTGGGTGCGGTGGTCGCCCTGGGGCTCGGCGTGCTGACCGTGCTGGGGATGTACCTGGTTCAGGATCGCCTGACCGCGCAGCTCGACGCGGAGCTTCCCGACGAGGCTCCGACCGCCTTCCTGATCGACATCCAGCCGGACCAGTGGGACGGCGTCCGGGGCGAGCTCGAGGCTGCCGGTTCCGAGTCGATCGAGTCGGTCGAGGTCGTCATCGGGCGCCTGCGCTCCGTCGGCGGGGCGACGGTCGCCGAGCTCCTCGAAGGCGACGGCGCAGGCGAAGACGAGGGGCATCGTCGCTGGGTCCTGACCCGCGAACAGCGCATGACGACGATGCTCGAGCTTCCCGAGGGCAACCGCGTCGTCGACGGCGAGCTCTGGTCGGTGGCCGACCGCGCGGAGATCAGCATCGAGCGCGACTTCGCCGAGGACCTCGGCGCCGAGCTCGGCGACACGATCGTCTTCGACATCCAGGGCGTACCTCTCGAGTTGCTGGTCAGCAGCATCCGCACCGTCGAGTGGCAACGCTTCTCGATCAACTTCTTCCTGGTCGTCGAGCCGGGGGTCCTGGACAACGCGCCGCGCTTCCGGGTCGCGACGGCACGGATCCCCGAGGAGAACGAGCGGCCGGTGCAGGACCGGGTCGCCGCCGCCTACCCCAACGTCACCGTGCTCCGGGTACGCGAGGTGCTGCAGAAGGTCGTGTCGATCCTGCAGCAGGTCGGCTTCGGTGTGCGTCTGCTGGGATCGTTCACCGTGCTCGCCGGCATCGCGATCCTCGCCGGCGCCGTCAGCGCCGGAGCGGTTCGTCGCGCCCGGGAAGTCGCGCTGTACAAGACCCTCGGCATGACCCGGCTGCAGGTCGTGACCACCCTCGCCGTCGAGTACGCGTTGATCGGTCTCGTCGCCGGCACGATCGGCGCGACCGGCGGTGTCGCGCTGGCCTGGGCTGCCAGTCGCTACAGCTTCGAGGTGCCCTGGGCCTGGAGCCCGGGTACGTATCTGCTGGCGGTTCTCGTCTCCGTCGTGTTGACCGTCGTCGCCGGCCTCGCGGCAAGTCTGCGTGCGTTGACGGTGCGGCCGGTGACGGTGTTGCGAGAGCAGTGATCTCACCTATCCTGAAGGTGTGACCACCCCGACACGACTCTCGATCCGATCGGTTCTCCCGCTGCTCCTCCTGCCGCTGGTTGCCTCGACAGCGAGGGCGCAGCAACCCCAGGATCTCGACCTCCAGGAAGAGCTCGATGTCTCCCGGGTGATCCTCGATGTGCGCGCTCTGGACAACCGCGGGCGGGCGATCCCCGACCTCGAGCCGGCGGACTTCGACATCGTGGTCGACGGCCACGCGGTGAAGGTCGAGTCCGTCGACTGGATCACCGGAACGCTGCCGGATATCGAGGGCATCGAACGTCTCTCCCCCGGGGACGAGAACTGGGCGCCGGGGCGGGGCCGGCTGATCGTCCTGCTGTTCCAGCGCAGCTTGCTCGGCTCCCGGATGCCCGGGCTGATGAAGATGCGCGACGTGCTGGCCGGCTTCGTCGACGAGCTTCCGCCCGAGGATCGCGTCGCGATTCTCGTCCACGACACCCACCTCAAGATCTACACCGACTTCACCGATGACCGGCAACGACTGTCCGGGATCCTCGCCGACGCGATCGTCGAGCAACGGCCGCCGGGAGAGGTCAGCGCCGGACCCGAACCGTCGCTGCTGAGCCGGGTCGCCGCCGAAGACGCCCGGGACGCCGCCGAGCTGGAGGACGCCCTGCTGTTGCTCGGCCGCTCGATGCGTCGCCTGCCCGGAGCCAAGACACTGATCTTCGTCGGCTATTCGATGAACCGCTGGGAAGGCTCGAGCCAGGTCCTCGGCGAAGCCCTGGGTCTGCTGATCGCCGGGCGGGTGACGATGTTCTCGATGGACATCACCCGGGCGGACTACCACTCCCTCGAAGGGCCGATGATCCAGGCGGCCGAGGAGAGTGGCGGCTTTTACGTCAAGACCAACGTCTTCTCCCAGGGCGCGATGTCGAAGGTCGAACAGGCGATGGACGGAGTCTACGAGGTGTCGTTCATCAAGCCGCGTCTGCCCGGCGGCCGCCACGAGATCCGCATGGCGCTGCGCTCCCGCAAGGGACAGGTCTACCACCGGCGGTTCTACGACGACTGAGCCGTCGTCGTCAGAGCCAGCGGCGCACCGACGACTTGTAGTCGAGGTAGCGCCGGCCGAACTTCCGTTCCAGGTAAGCCTCTTCGTGACGCACGGCGGTGAAGTAGACGCCGAGAATCGCAGCCGGTACCAGCGCGACGGTCCAGCCGTTGCCCCGGCCGACGCCGTAGGCCGCCTGGACCAGCGCCATGCCGACGTACATCGGGTTGCGGGTGAATCGAAAGATCCCGCTGGAGACGATCTCGGGAGTCGCCTTCCAGGGTGCGGGGTCCTGGCCGGTCCGGCGAAACAACGCCATCGGCCCCAGAACGAGAGCGACGCCCGGCAGCATCAGCGCCAGCACGACCGGGATCAGGAACGGCGCGGGGATCACCAGCGGCAACGCCAGCACCCGGTCGTGGAGCAACCATCCGGCGATCGCGGCAGCCACGAAGATCAGCGGCGGGGGAATGCGAACCGCAGCCCTGTCCTGTGTGTCGGATCCCATGATGCGGATGATACGCCAGTCGAACGCCGTCGTCGTCGGCTACATCCGCTCGAGGTGTGTCAGCTTGATATTGACGTGGCCGACCGTCGGCGCTTTCCCGCTGATCTGAACCAGCGTCCGGGTGCGTTGCTCGATCCAGATCTCGGTCTCGCCCTCCATGCCGAGGAAGCCCTGTTCCTCGTCGGGGATCAGCGGGATGATCTTGAGCATCAACTCGGTGACCGTCGCCGAGCGCTTCTCCTTTCCCGGGAGCTCCCGGTAGTTGCGAAGCTCCTCCCGGGACTCGACGACCCGTAGCCCGTAGGGCACCGGACCGTCCGAGGTCGCGACCCAGACCGTCACCTCGTCGCCGACCTCGTCGATGTCGAGGTTCTGCAGCAGCAGGATCACGCCGTAGTAGTCGTAGACCGGAACCGGTTGCGAACCGTCCTCGGTCAGCGGGTAGTCGAACGTGGCATTGCCCTTGACGACCCAATCGTCGAGGGGCAGGTCCGGGTCCTTCGGCGGGTCGAGGAAGCGCACCTCGTACCCCGACTCTCCGAACAGATAGTGGCGACCTCGCTTGGTCGAGAAGGCCAGGTACTCCGTCGGCAGCAGGGTCTTGCTGTCCAGGGTCGACCTCGTGTGGGTCCGGGCGATCGTGACGCCGAACAGCTTGGCCCGGATCATCGTCTCGAGATGAGTCGTTTCGCCTTGGGAGTATGCGCTCACGTCGACGAAGCCCGACAGGACCAGCGCGCTGGTCGACTTCAGCCGGATCATCTTCCAGAGCGGCCAGGCTCCCTGCCCGTTCCCCGAGGCACTGCCGACTCCAGCGAGCGCAAGGGCGGCGGTCAACACGAGCGCCTGCACCGTCCGCCGTTTGCCGATCACGCCATCACCTCGTCTACAGCTTAGCGTCTCGCCTCGCCGGAGGGTCCCGCGGCAGGAGGGGAGAGCCACGGGTGATCATCGGGCCAGGGTTCGCGGCAGGGCAACCTCTTCTCGTAGCGCTGCCGGTCCGCCTGGAGCCGGGCGACCTCCTCGTCGCGGCGATTCGCCGGCTCCGCCGTGCGGGCGGCCTCGATCGCCCGATCCTGGATCCCGAGCGCCTCCTCCCACAGTCCGTTCTCGGCAGCGACCATCGCCATCGCCGGGAGTCTCGCCGGGGTGGCGGCTTCGGCGCCGAGCCGCTCGGCGAGCTCCAGCGCCCGGGCTCCGTCGCGGACGCTGTCATCGGGCGCCGCTGCCAGCAGGCGGATCAACGTGTGCAGGATCTCCGGCTCGCCTGGAAACGTGGCGTAGGCGGTCTCCAGCCGGATCCGGGCGTCGCGCCAGCGGTGCAGTCGGATCAGGCAGAGCGCCTCACCCAGGTAGGCGTTGGGCCGGTCCGGTGCCAGTCGAACCGATCGGGAGAACTCCAGCGCGGCCTCCTCGAACTGGCCCAGCTGGCGCAGAACCGTCGCCAGCTCGAAATGGGCCCGGGCGTTCGTCGGGTCCAGCCGGACCACCTCGCGGAAATCGTCGGCCGCGTCGCCCGGCCGCCCGGCATCGCGCATGCGTTGCCCGCGGGCCAGGTGAAACCACGGTCCGCCGGCCAGTCCGGCGAGTTCCTTCAGCAGCGGATCCTCGATCGGCGCCGGCGCGTCGCCGATCTCGGCCAGCATCGCGGCGGCCTCGCCGTCTCTACCTGCCGAGCGATAGGCCAGCCCGAGGAGATAGTGGATCCGATCGGCCGTCGGTGCGATCTCCAGCGCTTCCTCGTACCAGCGAATGGCCTGTCGGGGATCTCCGGTCTCCGCGGCGACCTGACCCAGGCCGACCCGTGCCGCCGCGCTGTCCGGGGCGGTCTCGAGGGCCGAAGCGAAGTGATTGCGGGCGCCCTCGACGTCGCCCTGGCTCAGGGCCAGCTCTCCCAGCCGGAGCCAGGCGGGCAGGTAGTCGGCGCGCAGCGCCAGGGTGCGGGACAGCGCACGCGTCGCCTGGTCGAACCGTCCGGTAGCCGTCAAGGCGATCGCCCGGTAGTAGGGCCAGCGAATCTCCCCGGGGTCGACGGACTCGGCCACGACGTAGCAACGCTCCGCAGCGTCCACCAGGTCATAGACCTGGTAGAGCATGCCCAGCCGGCCCACCCGTCCCGCACGCTCCCGCGAGGCGATCGAGCCGTCGGCGAGGGCGGCCTCCGCCTCCTCGCGGGCCGTCCGGATCTGCTGCGCGACGCTCTGCTCCATTCCCTCGAGGGATGGATCGGGGAGTCGCGTCTTCGTATCGTCGGAGCAACCGCCGATCGTCCAGGCCAGGATCAAGAGCAGCACCATTTGACTCGACCGCATCATTCCCTCTCTCCACGGCCACTACCCCGACGGATCTCGTGGTACCGCCCTGCTTCCAGCCGGTCCCACGACTCGATCGCGCCGTCGGGCCAGGAAACGCGAACCTCGATCACGGCTCGCCCGGGGCCGACGCCGAACAGGACTCGTGGGTCGTTCGAGGACAGATAACTGCCGTCCCGGGAGCCACGACGGTGCTGCGACGAACCATCGTCGAGGCGCAGCTCGACCCGGGTGTCGACGGCGTCGCCGCCGTCCGGATCGATCAGGCGCAGCCCCAGCCAGTTGCCGCCGGGGTTTCCCGCGTTGACGAGCAGCCGCGCGGCTCCGTTGTTGTTCGTCAGCAGCAGATCCGGATCGCCGTCGTTGTCGAGATCGCCGACGGCGAGACCACGGCTGACCTCTTCCCGGACGAACGCGGCGTTGCCGCCGGGGTTCCATTCCTCGAACCGGCCCTCGCCGGTGTTCCGGAACAGTTGATTCCGTTGCTGGAGGGGGAACGGTTCGCCCCGGGCTACGAGGCGTTCGATCCGGGTCACCGCGCCGTTGGCCACCGCCAGATCGAGCCGCCCGTCCCCGTCGAAGTCGGCGGCTGCCGTGCCGAAGCCGGTGAAGGCGTGACTGGCCGCGCCGAGTCCGCTGCCGGCGGTCGCGTCGGTGAATCGCCCCTGCCCGTCGTTGCGGTAGAAGGTGTTCGTCTCGGCCGCCAGGTGGGTCAGGAACAGGTCCGGGCTGCCGTCACCGTCGAGGTCGGCGGCGTTGACGCCCATGCTTGCCTCGGGCTTTCCCTCACGGTTGAAGGCGCAACCGGCGATCAGCGCCTGGTCCTCGAATCGTCCGGCAGCGGTCTGGATCCAGAGTCGATTCGGCATCCCATCGTTGGCCACGAACAGGTCGGTCCGGCCGTCGGCGTTGAAGTCCGTCGCGACGACACCGAGACCGGCACCGGGTTGCGCGGCGATGCCCGAGGAGTCGCTGATGTCCTCGAAGGTGCCGTCGCCGCGGTTGCGAAACAACCGATCGGCCAGCGGGCGATAGCTGCCGGGCATGCAGTAGTCCTCGCGTCCGCTGGTTCCCCGGCACGGTGTGTGGAGTTCGACGCTGAACTCGACGTAGCCGGCGACGAACAGGTCCGGCCAGCCGTCGCGATCGTGATCGACGAACGTGGCGCTGGTGCTCCAGCGTGGGTCATCGGTGCCCGTCATGGCGGTCCTGTCTTCGAACGTTCCGTCGCCACGATTGCGGAGCATCTGGTTCGAGCCGAGGTTGGTGACGTACAGGTCCACCCGGCCGTCGCGGTCGTAGTCGCCGACGGCGACACCCATCCCGTAGCCGGTGGCGACGATCCCGGCACGGTCGGTCACGTCGACAAAGCCGAGCTCCCCGGTCTCCACGAGTTGATTGCGAAACAGCCGATCCCGGGGTGCGACCGTTCCGGCGGAGTCGCCGGAGTCGCCGGAGTCGTCGGCCACGAGGGCTGTCCCCTGCACGAGGTAGACGTCGAGGTCGCCGTCGCCGTCGAAGTCCAGCAGTCCCGCACCGGAGCCCATGATCTCGGCGAGGTAGAGCCGGCCGCTCATGCCGTTGACATGGACGAACTCCAGCCCGGCGGTCACGGAGAGATCCTCGAACGGCAACGGGACCCCGGGAGCGAGCGCGTCGGATCCGGGGTCGGTTCCACCGCAGGCGGCCAGCAGGCCGATCGCCAGAAACCCCATCGACCCGAGCACGTCACAACGCATCGGCGCATCTTATAAGAACCGCTCCCCCGACCCGCTATACTCCCGCGGCGGAGGATCGGATGAAACACGCCCGGGGAATCATCGCGCTGCTGGGGATCGTCGTTCTGGCCCAGGCCTGCGCCGGCGACGGAGCCGGCGGATCCCGGGCGGCGGCGACGGCGCTGCACGACCTGTTCGACCGGGAGTGGGAGTTCCGCCTGGCCGAGGATCCCCTGAAGGCCAGCTCGGTCGGTCGCCACGAGACCGGCGACCGGCTGCCGTCGGTGGCTCCCGCGGATCAGGAACGTCGCGCCGAGCGCTGGCGGGGGTTCCTCGCGGAACTCGACGGGATCGACCGCGAGGGGCTCTCCCGCAAGGACCAGGTCAACCACGACATCTTCCGCAGTCAGCTCGAGAGCTTCATCGCCGATATCGAGTTCCGGGCCTACGAGATCCCGGTCAACGCCGACTCCGGATTCCACAGCGACTTCGCCCGGCTTCCAGCAGAGGTTCCGCTGCGAACCCCCGCAGACTACGCCGCGTACATCGCCCGGATGGAGGCGTTCCCCGGGTACGTCGCCCAGCAGATCGCCAACATGCGTGCCGGGATGGCCCGCGGCTTCGTACTTCCCAGGGTGGTCCTCGAAGGCTACGACGCTTCGATCGCGGCCCACGTCGTCGACTCCCCGGAGAAGAGCGAGTTCTGGAAACCGTTCGCCGCGTTCCCCGGTTCGGTGCCCGAGTCGGACCGTGGGATGCTGGCCGAGCGCGGACGCGCTGCGATCGAGGACGGCGTGGTCGCCGGCTACGAGGCGTTCCTGCGCTTCATGGTCGACGAGTACATCCCCGCCGCCCGGCCGACGATCGGCGCCTCGGAGCTTCCCGACGGCGAGGCCTACTATCGCCAGCGCATCGCCCACTTCACGACGCTGGATCTCTCCGCCGAGGAGGTTCACCAGATCGGTGTGGCCGAGGTCGCCCGGATCCGCGCCGAGATGGAACAGGTGATCCGCGAGGTCGAGTTCGGCGGGACGTTCGAGGAGTTCCTCGAGTTCCTGCGCACCGACTCCCGGTTCTACGCCGAGACTTCCGAGCAGCTGATCGAGTACGCCGCGTTCCTCTCGAAGAAGATGGACGGCCAGCTGCCGGCCCTGTTCAAGACGCTGCCCCGTTTGCCGTACGGCGTCGAACCGGTGCCGGCGGCGATCGCGCCCAAGTACACCACCGGCCGCTACGTCCCGGCGCCGCGAGGCAGCACTCGACCCGGGTACTACTGGGTCAACACCTACGCACTGGAGAACCGTCCGCTCTACAACCTCGAGGCCTTGACCCTGCACGAGGCGGTCCCGGGACACCATCTGCAGATCTCGCTGAACAACGAGATCGAGGACCTTCCCGACTTTCGACGCTTCTCGTACATCTCGGCCTTCGGCGAGGGCTGGGGGCTGTACTCCGAGTGGCTGGGGCTCGAGGCCGGATTCTACGAGGACCCGTACAGCAACTTCGGCCGCCTGACCTACGAGATGTGGCGCGCCTGCCGCCTGGTCGTCGACACCGGGATGCACGCCATGGGCTGGAGCCGCGAGCAGGCGATGGAGTTCATGGCCTCCAACACCGCGCTGGCGCTGCACAACGTGCGGACCGAGACCGACCGGTACATCTCGTGGCCCGGCCAGGCGCTGTCCTACAAGATCGGCGAGCTGAAGATCCGCGAGCTGCGGCGCAGGGCCGAATCGGCCCTCGGCGACCGGTTCGACGTGCGTGAGTTCCACGACGCCGTCCTGCTTCAGGGGTCGGTGCCGTTGCCGGTGCTCGAACAGCAGATCGAGAGCTGGATCGCCGAACAGTAGACATCCCTGTACGGTCACTCCCTCGTCAACGAACCGTCATTCACCTGTCAGGCAAGGCTTCTCCGCCGCTCCTAGGCTGGAATCCGGCTCGAACCGGCGCCGTCCCATCGGCGGCGTCGGGCGAGCGATCCGACCAAGGAATGGAGGAACGAAGCATGACGACATCGGGAAAACGTTCGACGATCGCCTCACTGGCCCTGACCGCCGGGCTGCTCGTATCCCTGTCTCCGGCGTCGCCCGGTGCGTGGGCCCAGGGGCTGCCGATCCCCGATCTGGATGTCCCCGGCCCGTCCGGCGACTTCGAGATGGGCTCGCGGCTGATGACCTCCGGCAAGCGCATGGAGGCCCGGGTCAGCGTCCCCGGAAAGGGAACGGCGAAGATGTCGAAGTTCAACGGCACCTTCTTCTACCGGGATGCCAGCCCCGAGGCGACGACCGCCACGCTGATGTTCCGCGCGGACCAGTTCGAGGACACCGACGGCAAGCTCTCCGCAGCCCTGCGCCAGGCGCTGGACTTCGATGAGCACCCGTTCTTCGCCTTCCAGAGCCACTCCGCGTCGAAGAGCCGGAACGGAGTCGACCTGCAGGGCAAGTTGATCGTCAAGGATCGCGAAACCGACGTCACCCTGCACATGCGCTCGC
The DNA here is from genome assembly GCA_942490715.1 of uncultured bacterium. Classification (GTDB taxonomy): domain Bacteria; phylum Acidobacteriota; class Polarisedimenticolia; order Polarisedimenticolales; family Polarisedimenticolaceae; genus CALNYP01. The sequence goes on along the minus strand of CALNYP010000047.1, from coordinate 112,357 downwards.
CGGGCAAGGTCGCCTTGAACGACAAGGACGAGCGCTGGATCCAGTTCGACGCCGACCTGGAAGTCGCCGCCTCCGATGTCGGACTGGAGTCGGTCGGCGAGCGGTTGCGCTTCGACTTCAAGGTGTTCCTGTTCAACTACACCGTCGGCTCGGCGAAGAGCACCGGTATCGACAGCAAGGCGCTGGACCGGAACCCGCCGGCGCTTCCCTCCGACGCGGCGGAACTCTCCAATGCCGGCTGGTATTTGATCCTGACCCAGCGCTACCCCGAGGCGATCGCGGCCTTCGACAAGAGCATTGCCGCCAACCCCGAGTCAATCAGCGCCTACCTGCGCCGGGGCGATGCCTACGCGTTCAACGGCGACTACGGCAAGGCCGTCGGGACCTACAAGGCGATGCTGCGATTCATGCCGGCCCACCCGCACATGATCGAGCTGTCGAAGGTGCTGGGGCAGGAGTACCTGACACCGGCGTCGCTGCACGACGTCAACCTGCAGTGGAAGCAGTCGCAACGATGAGGGCCCCGAGCCTGTTCCTCGTGGTAGCCGTGCTGCTGGCCGGATCGGGCTGTACCGAGCCCGTCCCCATCCCGGATCTCGCCGTCGCCGGTCCGTCGGCCGATTTCGAGATGGGCTCGCGGCTGATGACCTCGAGCAAGAAGATGGAGGTGCGATTGACGATTCCCGGCAAGGGGACGGTCCGGATTCCGAAGTTCAACGGCACCTTCTTCTATCGGGAATCCGAGCCGCAGGCGACGACGGGGACGTTGCTGTTCCGCCCGGATCAGTTCGAGGACCTCGAGGGGTCGCTGGCAGCGGAGCTGGTCCAGGCGTTCGAGTTCGACGAGCATCCGTTCTTCGCCTTCCAGAGTCGATCGGCGTCGACGACCCCGGACGGCATCGACCTCGAAGGCCGGCTGATCGTCAAGGATCGGCAGGCGGACGTCACTCTGCGCCTGCGCTCGCCGGGGCCTGTCGCCGTCGATGCGGAGGGCGACCGCTGGGTCGAGATCGGCGCCGAGCTGCAGGCCGACGCCCACGCCCTGGGTCTCGGCGCTCTCGGCGATGTCCTCTTGTTCGATTTCGATCTGTTCCTGCGTGGTTACACCGTCACCTCGGTCGAGAAGACCGGCGTTGACGTCGCGGCCCTGAACCGCAGTCCGCCGGAGCTTCCCTCCGGGGCCGATGCGCTGTCCGACGCCGCCTGGTACCTGATGCTGAACGATCGATTCCCCGAGGCGATCGAAGTCTTCGACCGCAGCATCGCCAAGGACCCGAGCAACGTGAACACCTACCTCCGGAGAGGCGATGCCTATCTGTTCGACGGTCAGTACGGCAAGGCGATGGGAACGTACCGGGCGATGGCGGAGTTCCTGCCGGTCCACCCGCACATCATGGAGCTGGCCAAGGTGCTCGACCAGGAGTACTTGACGCCGGCCACCTTGCACGATGCCAACCAGCGGTGGGTCGTCAGGCAGTCTCGCTGATTTCCTCTGCGTGGGTTGTCCCTGAAAGCGAAAGAGCCCGGCCACGGTGGCCGGGCTCTCCTGCTTTCCTAAACGGACCTCAGTGGGAGGCGCCGACGTACTCGGCGCTGCCGAAGCCGAGGATCGGGTAGAACACCGGGGAGAGGAAGGCCAGTCCCAGGCCGAAGCCTGCACCCTTGCCGAAGGCCCGGGCCACATCCATCGCCACGACGACCGCGACGATCAGGTTGACGAACGGGATGCAGAACAGCACGATCCACCACAGCGGCCGGCCGGCGACCTGCAACAGCACGATGGCGTTGTAGATCGGCACGATCGCGGCCCAGCCGGGGCGACCGGCCTTGGCGAACACCTTCCACATCGCGGCGATCAGGAACACGACGAAACCGAGCATCAGCGCGGGAACCATCAGACCAAGCATGTTTTCCATCACGTCACCTCTCGACTCCCCATGTCGCAAAGGTGGCGGCGAGCCACTGATGAAAACCATGGCGGAATGGGTAAGCTGCATCACGGAAGTGTGACCCCGGAGACAAAGGTCGATCTGCCGCGCTTTCCGGGGAGAGGTTCTGCAGGAATTCGGCTATCGTGATCGCGAGAAAACCATGATCATTCCCCACGCTCGTCTGAGTTCCGCAGCCCTCGCCGGTGTGATCGAGGAGTACGTCACCCGGGACGGCACCGAGCTGTCCGAGGCCGATCGCAAGCGCGAGACGGTGCAACGGCTGCTCGACGCCGGAGAACTGCTGCTGGTCTTCGATCCGGAGTCGGAGACTTGCAACATCGTCTCGCCCGAGCAACTCGCCCTGGCCGAGGCCGAACGGAGCGCGGCGGAGGCGGCGGCAGAAGTAGACGAAGCGGAGTTCCGGGATACCTACCGGGAAGAAGCCCGACCCCGACCCCGACTCCGACCCCGACGCCTGAGGCCGCGTCCCGGTGATCAGGCGGCCGGCCACGCCGTCGGCACCGATGGCCCACCCGTGAAAAACGCCGTCGGATTCCCGGACAACGGCGAGGGCGTGGAACCCGCGCTGGCCGAGGGGGAGCCACAGCTCGCCGCCGTCGATCGTGTAGTCGCCGCCGGCGGAGCCGACGGCGATCAACAGGCGGCCGGTCTCGTCGAGGAAATGGACCGCCGAGCGGAATCCAGCCGGGCCGACGGGCGGGGCGTTCCAGCTGCGCCCCCCGTCGCGGGTGAAGGCGATGTTCCGGGTTGCGTCTTCCGGCTCGCGGTAGTTGCCACCGACCGCGACGCCGTTGCGCTCGTCGGCGAATGCCAGGGAGAAGATCCCCGTCGAGTTCTCGCCGGCAAGGATCGGTGTCGGGCTGACCGACCACGACACGCCGAAGTCCGCCGAATGAAAGACCCGGGCGACGGAGCCGCCGGTGCCGAACCAGACCTGACCGTCCGGCTGGACGGTGAGGCAGGAACCCGAGGCCGCGAAGCCGGCCTCGCCCTCCAGCGCCGGGGGCAAGGCCGCGGCATCCACCGGAAGCCAGCTCTCGCCGCCGTCGGCGGTGGTGATCACCGAGAAGCTCCCGTCGATCGGATCGCCGAAGGCGATGCCCCGGTCGCGATCCCAGAACGCCATGGCGTCGAAGAAGATCTCCGGGCGGTCGTCCTCGTAGGTCTTGCGCCACGTGGCGCCGCCGTCGTCGGTCACGTAGATCCGCGCCGGGCTGCCCGCGGTGATCGCCAGCGCCTCCCGTTCGCTGAAGGCCTCGATATCTCGCAGGTCCAGCTCCGCCGCGTCGGGGACGCTGCGGTCCTGCCAGCTGCGGCCCCCGTCGACGCTGCGGAGCACCGCGCCGTGACTGCCGCTGGCCCAGACGACCTCGTTCGAGGCCGCGCTGAGGCCGCGGAAGCTCTCGAGAACTCCGGTCTCCACGACCTCCCAGTCCAGGGTCAGGGGAGTCGCGGAACAGCCGGCGGCAAGCAGCAACGGCAAACACAGGACCAGTCGCTTCATCCCGGGAGCATAACAAAGAACCAACCCGGGCTGTCGCTGGTAGACTGAGCGCTTCCCGTCACAAGGAGTCGCCGTGAACCCTGCCAGAGTTCGGACTGTCGTGTGGGTCGCCTGTCTTGCCCTCGCCCTGTCGGCTGCGCCGACGCCGGCGGAGGATGCCGGGTCGGTCCTGTTCTCCAACGTCCGGATCTTCAACGGCGTCGACGCGGAGCTCCAGGTCGGGCACGTCCTCGTCGAGGGCCAGAAGATCACCCGGGTCTCCTCCTCGCCGATCGAGCCGCCCGACGGCGCGGTCGTGATCGACGGCAAGAACCGGATCCTGAGTCCGGGCTTCATCGATATCCATGCTCACCTGACGTTTCAGGTGCCGGGGGACGAGCTGTTCCTGCACCCCTGGGCGATCGGTGCGGTGACCGGCAAGGCGGCCGAGAGCTACCTGATGAGCGGATTCACCTCGATCCGCGACGCCGGCGGCACGCACCCGGATATCGCCCGGATCATCGAGCGCGGGATGATCGAAGGGCCGCGGGTCTTCCCCTCCGGTGCGGTGATCACCCAGACCAGCGGCCACGGTGACTTCCGTGCGCCCCACGACCCCCACCCGACGCTCAGCAACATGGGGGTCGACCAGACCCTGGCCCACGGCTACTCGATCATCGCCGACGGGGCTCCCCAGTTCCTCGCCGCCGTGCGCGAGAATCTGAAGCAGGGCGCGACCCAGATCAAGATCATGGGCGGCGGCGGCGTCGCCTCGGACTACGACCCGATCCACACCTTGCAGCCGTCGCCGGAGGAGATCCGCGCCGCGGTGCAGGCGGCCGGCGACTGGGGCACCTACGTTCTGGCGCACTCCTACACCAGCGAGGCGATCCGCCGACTGGTCGAAAACGGCGTCAAGGTGATCGAGCACGGCCTGTTGATCGACGACGAGACGGCGAAGCTCTGCGCCGACAACGACGTCGTGATCAGCACGCAGATCGCGATCTTCCACATGGGGGCGGACCTGTCGGGGCTCAAGGAGGAGAACCGGCGCAAGATGAAGCAGGTGCAGGTCGGCCAGCAGAACCTGATCAAGCTGATCAAGAAGTACAAGATCAAGACCGGCTTCGGCACCGACTTCATCTTCGGCAAGTACCCCAACATCGCCGAGGAGTTCACGGCGAGAGCAGACTTCTTCACACCGGCGGAGATCCTGCGCCAGGCGACCTCGGAATCGGCCGAGATCATCCGCATGGCCGGCAAGCTGATCCGCTACGACAACTTCGGCGAGATCCGTGAGGGCTGGCTGGCCGATCTGGTGCTGATCGAGGGCGAAGTGTTCGAGGACATCTCGATCCTGGAGGACGCCGAGCAGACCCTCGCGGTGATCATGAAGGCCGGCAGGATCGTCAAGCAGTGACCCGGCGTCTACGGGACGATCGACCGGCTGCCGCGGACGATGGGGCGCCGGCGATCGACAAGGGAGAGCTGTTGAATCTGCTGCGCCGGAAGCTCGCCTCCGATCTGGACGCTTTCCTGGCCTCCCAGAACGCGGCCCAGGAAGGGGCGACCCACGAGGAGTCGCGTCAGGAAGACCCCAAGGACACCCGGGCGATCGAGGCGACCTATCTGGCCCGCGGCATGGCCGAGCGTGTCGAACTGATGCACGAGGCCGCCGCGATCTTCAAGCGGCTCGCGGTGCGAAACTTCGGTCCCGACGATCCGATCGGCGTCACGGCGCTGGTCGGGCTCGACGACGAGCGTGACGGAGAGACCGTCTACTTCCTCGTACCCTGCGCTGCGGGTGAGACGCTGGAGTTCTGCGGCTACACGATCCGCACGTTGACTCCCGGGTCTCCGCTGGGGCAGGCGCTCATCGGGTTGCGCGTCGACGACGACATCGAACTGCAATTGCCGGGAAGGCGTCTCGTCGGCACCATCGGCTGGGTTCGATGATGGCGGCGGCGACCGGCATCAATGCAGCCTGGCGTCTGAGGGCAGTCGCGCTGCTGCTCTGCCTCGCCGGTTGCAGCTCGACCGGCGATCCGGGCGACGATTCCGGATTCGATCCGGTCACGATGGACCTGCCGTCGATCGATGGGCAGAATCCTCCGGGGTTCCGAGGCCTGGAGATCCCGAGCCACGGAGTCCGGCTGACCGGTTTCGTGCTGACCGCCAACGGTGCCGGTCCGCACCCGACGGTGATCCTGCTTCACGGCTTTCCGGGGAACGAGAAGAACCTCGACCTCGCGCAATCGCTGCGCAGGGCCGGCTTCAACGTCCTCTTTTTCCACTATCGCGGGGCCTGGGGTAGTCAAGGTGAGTACTCCCTGGATCACATCGCCGAGGACGTGGCCTCCGTTCTTTCGTTTCTTCGGGCCAACGCGGGAGAGTACAGCGTCGATGTGGACCGGATCAGTCTCGTCGGTCATTCGCTGGGAGGCTATGCATCGCTGCGCGGAGCGGCCAACGACGACGGTGTGATCTGCGTCGCCGGTATCGCAACGGCGAACTTCGCGACCTACGTCGCCGATCCGGAGCAGGATCCAGGACTCCTCGCCGGGCTGAAGGCGATGACCGACCGCCTGTTCATGCTCGAAGGCTTCAACGGAGCGCAGCTGATCCAGGAGTTGCAGCGGGGCGGGGCGACCTTCGACGTGACGACCTATGGTCCGGAGCTCGTCGGCAAGTCGGTGCTGTTGCTGACCGGATCCGACGACACGGTGGTCCCACCGTCCGTGCAGGAGGCGATCGTCGAGGCCTATTCCCGGGTCGACGGTATCCAGCTCGAGGCCCGGGTGATCCCCGGCGACCACTCCTTCTCGGCCAACCGCATCGAGCTGCAACGGAACGTCGTCGGCTGGCTGCAGAGGCGTTGCCGTTGAAACCCTACGAGGAGCTCGGTCGCTCGACGACGGTCGACGGCACCCGGTTGACGCTGATGCAACGGGGTGACGACTACTTCGTCGAGATCGACGGCGAGGTGCTGATGTCGAACCTGGCGCCGGGCTCCGAACGGGCCCTGTCGGAGCTCGGCTGCCAGCATCTCCTGACGGCACCGGCTCCCCGGGTCCTGATCGGTGGTCTCGGGATGGGCTTCACCCTGGGAGCCGCCCTCGACATCCTGCCGCCCACCGCCACCGTCGTCGTGGCCGAGGTGTTCCACGCGATCGTCGACTGGAACCGCAAGTTCTGTTTCGAAGGTGTCGAGGACCGGCTGGACGACCCGCGGGTCGAGGTCGCGATGGGCGACATCGTCCGCCTGTTGCGAAACACGGAGGCCCGCTTCGACGCCGTGTTGCTCGACGTCGACAACGGCCCGGCCGCCTTCAGCCTCGAATCGAATCATCGCCTGTACGACCGCGCCGGACTGGCGAGTATCCGGCGGGCGATGCGCCCCGGCGGGATGCTGGCGGTCTGGTCCTGCGAGCCTGCCCGGGCGTTCCTGACGGCGTTGTCCCGGGCGGGATTCGCAGCGGAGGCTCACAACGTGCGTTCCCGGGGCCGCAAGGGCGAGCGGCACACGATCTTCTGTGGGCGTCTTCCCGCCGCTTGACCCCCGTCCAGCGTCGGTTCCGCGCCTTACTCGCCCTGGTCGCCCGACTCCGGTTCGGCGATCGCCCGGCTGGGGAACATCTCGTCGGTGAAGAACAGCGCGTCGCAGACCTCGGTCCAGACCGCGCGCATCGGCCGGTAGCCGGAGAGGTTGGCCTCGAACGTCTCGCCGAGCCACGATCCGCCGGGGCGACCGGCGAGCTCTTGCAGGTCGAGGAATCGATAGGGCGTTGCGGTCCCGTGCAGCAACGACTCGAGAGCCTCCGGGGCCATCTCGGGCATCGGTCGCGGCTCGGCTCCGACCATTCCATACGCGCCATGATGCGCGATGAAATCGATCACGTAGTAATCGTCGCCCAGCGCGGCGCGCACGCCGTGGCCGACCGGGATGAACGGGTTCTCGGAGACCTCCCATTCGCCCTCGCCGTTCTTGCGTGCGGCGAGATGCAGATCGACCGATACGTGGCCCGTGGCCGACCAGACGACGAGCTTGCGATCGGCGAATCGCTGCTGTGCGCTCCAGATCAGATTCTCGGTCATCGTCTGTTCCCGGCGGTCCAGGGCCTTGCGGAACGCGGCCCGGTCCGGAGTGTCGCCGCCGCCCTTGGTGAACCCGTGGACGACCGGGAAGGCGATCTCCAGGTTGCGCAGGGCCCGGGTCAGCAGCGCGCGCTCCCGGGCACCGACGACCGTGGAGACGCCGGGCGCGGGCTCCTCGATCGCCCCACGCACCGCGGTTGCCGCGAAGATGCACGGTGCGATCTCGTCATCGGTGAGGGACGGCTCGGCCAGCCCGGCGCCGCAGATCCGGAGCTTCTCCAGTGCCGTCCGGGTCTCGGGTGCCGTCTCCATCCGGGACAACACGCCGCCGACGTGCTCGAGCAACGCCTCGGTGGTGCCGTCGACGAGCTGCAGGTCCATTCCGGCGACCTCGATCGGCGCTCCGGCTCGACGGGCCTCGTCGAGGTACGCGAACAGCGGCTGCATCGACTCGCTGTTGCCCCAGATCGAGAACAGCCCCTTCTCCCAGGCGCTCGTCGCCGACTCTCCGGCACGCAGGGCGCGCTCGACCCGGTACATGTCGTAGAGCCCGGACTCCCAGACGATCACGTCGAAGCCCATCACCTCGTGCAGGAAGCGCACCAGCCGGCTCTTGGCCAGGAACGTCGCTCCGTCCCCGTGGGACGGTTCGCCGAGGGCCACGACCCGGGAGTCGCCGATCTGGTCGATCAGCGGCATCAGATCGGAGAAATCGTCGTCGGCCGGGTCGATGGTCCGGACGGCGACGCTGTGCTCGCCGAGCCACGCGGTGCGGGCCGCGTTCTCGTCCGCCAGGGTCGCCGTCGTCAGGAGACCCGCGATCGCCAGCAGCCCCGCAGCGGTCGGGAGGCCCCGGCCGGCCCTCTGCGCTCGATGGAGCATCGCTATTCGCCGTCGCGCCAGATGGGGATCGGCTGGGTGATCTGATGGCAGGAGGAGCAGGAGTTCGAGGCCGAACTGGTGTGCCGGCCATCGAGATCGACCGTCACGCCGACGAGCCGCGCCAGGCCCCGGAGAGCATCGGCCAGGGTGACCGTGGCCACGATCTCCAGGCTGTCGTCACGCTGCGCCATCGCTCCTCCTCGCCCAGAGAATACGTCAACGAGCGCCGCCGGTTACCGCCGATGACGCTTTTGTCATCGGTCGAGCGGCTGGAAAGCCGTCGAGAGCGTGAATTCGGATCGGATCGGCCCTAGTTTCTCGACCAGGGGTGGAGCGGCAGCAATCACGTGGGTCGAGAGGTCGAGGTCCGGCTCTTTCCGGACAGCTACACACGCCATCTGTTCCAGGTGCATGCCGGGTTTCACGACCTGCACGCAGCCGGACGGATCCGTCTCCGCCTGACCACCCGGCTCGCGGAGCCTGCGCGGGAGCCTGCTCCGCACACCGCGTGGGCCGAACTCGAGCCGCCCGGCGGACCGGTCATCCGGCTCTGCTTCGACATGGCAGATCACGCGGAGCTTCAGTCGTTCGACGGTCTGGCGCGGTGCCACCTGTACTTCAAGAGAAGCTATCTGCGATCCCGGATCGACGAGCTGCCCCACCGCCTACGGTCACGGGTGGTCCCTTACGGGCTGAACTTCGCCTGCCACGGGGCCGAGGAACCCGCTGTCGCGTCGGCCGCGGCGTCGCTGGCGGCCCGGCTGGCAGGTTCGGCGCGCCAGCCCGTGCCGTTCGTCAGGACCCTGCGCCGCCTGCTCGAGGCGCAGTTGATCGAAACGCCACTTGCCGGTACGAGGTTCAGTCCCGTGAGGCGCAGCACCGCCTTCGAGGTCGCCCCCGACGCACCGGCCCGGTGCCGAGTGCTCTACCAGACCCGGCTGTGGGACCTGCCCGGCGAAGCGGTCGACAGCATGAACGTGCAACGGATCGAGATCGTCCGCGCACTTCGAGACGCTTTCGGCCCGGACTTCATCGGCGGGCTGGAGCCGAACGAGGTCGCCCGCAAGCGAGCCCCGGAACTGATCACCCGTGAGCGCAGCAACCACAAGGCCTTCCTCGGACTGATCCGTGAAAACCTGATCGGTGTGGCATCCCGCGGCCTCGGAAACTCCAACGGCTGGAAACTGCCGGAGTATCTCGCCGCTGCCCGCTGTGTCGTCAGCGAGCCACCACACTTCGAGCTGTCTGCGCCGCTGGACCCCGGGGTACACTACCTGCCGTTCATGACACCGCAGGAGTGTGTCGCGGCCTGCCGGCATCTGCTGGAACACGAAGAGGACGAACAGGCGATGCGACAGGCGAACCACCGCTACTACATGGAACACGTACGTCCGATCTCCGTGATCGGACGCTGTGTCGATCTCGCCCTGAAAGCAGCTGGCGCCGCCATTCGCAGCGCGCCCGGAGACGCACATGTCGGATAGTCCCTTCGTCGGATCGGTGTTTCACCCTTCCGATTTCTCCGAGACCAGTCAGACCGCGTTCCTGCACGCACTGGCGATCGTCCTCTACTACCAGGCGGGACTGACGATCCTGCACGTCGTTCCCGAGGACGAAGCCGCCGACATCTGGAGCGATTTCCCCGGGGTTCGCGAGACGTTGACCGGCTGGGGCCTCCTCGATGGCGACACCGATCGCGGGCAGATGTGGGACCAGCTGGCGCTCAACGTACAGAAGGTGAACCTGCGCCGCCGGGATCCGCTGGAGGCGGTGCTTGAAGGGCTCGATTCCTTCCCCGCGGATCTCGTCGTGCTGGCCAGCGAAGGTCGTCGGGGCCTGCCGCGCTGGATCAAGCCGTCGATCGCCGGGGCCGTCGCCCGGCGTACCCGGTCGATGACGCTGTTCGTGCGTCACGGCCAGGCCGGGTTCGTCTCGCCGGCGGACGGCTCGATCAACCTGCGCCGGATTCTCGTCGCCATCGACGATCAGGCCGACCCCTCGATGGCGATCGCTCGCGCGGCCAGTGCCGCGGTGATGTCTCACGTCGACGAGGTCGAGATGATCGCGGTCCGCGTCGGATCCACGGTCACCGAGCCGTTCCCCGAACTCCCGGAGTTGCATTCGTGTGTCTGGACGAAGCTGCGCCGCAAGGGCGACGTCGTCGAGCAGATCCACGATGTGGCCGTCGAGCGGGACGTGGACCTGATCGTGCTGCCCACCTGTGAGACTCGCGGTATCTTCGGAGCGCTGCGCGGGACGCTGGGGGAGCAGATGCTCCAGCACAGTCCAGTCCCGGTCCTGGCCGTTCCCGCCGATCCCGACTGATTCTCCCGACTCGAAAAACCGCGAAACCTTTCCGAGGGTCCGCGCGTTGTACAGGGGCGAGGCGAGCTCACCAGGGGAGATTCTGCGACCGCAGAACGTGACGCAATGCTATTCAACACACCGTTGTTTTTCTGGTTCTTTCTCCTCTTCTTCGCCATCTACGGACTCGCACTTTCCCGACGGAAACCACGGGTCTATCTGATCCTCGTATCGAGCCTCGTGTTCTACGGGGCCTGGAACTATCGCTTCATCCCACTGCTCGTCGGCAGTGCCGTCGTCGACTACTTCCTGGCCCAGGCGATCGCCGACGCACGGACACGGGAACGCAAGCGGCTGTTCCTGACGTTGTCGGTGGTGATGAACCTGGGCATGCTGGCCCTGTTCAAGTACGCCGACTTCGCGCTGGAGTCGGTCGGGGATCTTCCTGAGGGTGTTCGGCGCCGATATCTCGCTGCCGACCCTGGCCTGGGTCCTGCCGGTCGGGATCTCGTTCTACACGTTCCAGAGCCTGAGCTACACGATCGACGTCTATCGCGAGGAGATGCAGCCACGGCGAGGACTCGTCGAGTTCACCGCGGCGCTCTCGTTCTTCCCCCAGCTCGTCGCCGGCCCGATCCTGCGGGCGCGGCAGATCCTGCCCCAGTTCCACGAGCTCCCGGTGCCGACCTGGGACAACGCCAAGCACGGCTTTCTGCTGGTCACCGCGGGGTTGCTCAAGAAGACCGCGGCCGATCTGCTGGCCGGGCCGGTGGCCCGGGCGTTCGACGGCCCCGGGCCGGTCAGCCTGCTCGAGACCTGGACCGGCGTCCTGGCCTTCGCCGGTCAGATCTACGGCGACTTCGCCGGCTACAGCGACATGGCGATCGGCCTGGCGCTGCTCCTCGGCTTCCGGATCCCGTTGAACTTCCGCCTGCCGTACTTCGCCGTATCGCCGGTCGACTTCTGGCGTCGCTGGCATATCTCGCTGTCGACGTGGCTGCGGGACTACCTGTACATCCCCCTCGGCGGCAATCGCAACGCGCGCTACCGCAACATCATGATCACGATGCTGCTCGGTGGCCTGTGGCACGGTGCGGCCTGGACCTTCGTCGCCTGGGGCGCGCTCCACGGGCTGCTGATCACCGGAACGCACTACCTGGGAAGCTTGAAGATATTCTCCGCCTTCAACGGCGAGCGTTCGCGCTGGATCAAGGTGCTGCAGTGGGCGGCGACCTTCTACTTCGTGACGATCGCCTGGGTCCTGTTCCGGGCGACCAGCCTGGGTTCGGCGTTCGGGATCATCGCCGACATGCACACCCTCTCGGGGCTGCCCGAGCCCGGCACCGCCGCCACGGCGATCTTCGGCCTGACCGTGGCGGGGCTGTTGTTGATGCATCTGATGGACCGCCTGGTGCTGACGCGCGCCGAACGGATGGAGAACAGCAAGTGGTTCTTCTGGCTGTTCTGGCTGCTGTTGGTCCTGGCCCAGGGCGTCTGCCTGCTGATAGGAGAACCCAGCAATGAGTTCATCTACTTCCAGTTCTAGAGCGATCTTCTTCCGCATCTTCGTGACGATGGTGCTGGGCATGACCGCGGCCCTGGCCAGCGTGCGGCTGACCACCTACCTGAACGACGCGACCAGTGACAATTTCCTCGGTCGGGTGATGGAGGCGCAGCGCGCCCTGCCGCGGATCGTCGAGGAGTCGGAGGATCTGGTGCTGTTCTTCGGCTCGTCGATGGTGCAGGCCGGCTTCTCGCCCCGGGAGTTCGACGCCTGGATCGCCGAGGGTGGCGGAAGCTGCAAGTCGTTCAACTTCGGCTTCGGCGGATTGAATCCGCTGTTCCAGGACTACCTGTCCCGGCGGATCCGCGACGAGTTCCAGGCGGGCGACCGGCGATTGAAGCTGGCCCTGATCGAATTCAACCCGTTCCAGACCACGCTGACCCGTCGCGCCGGAGCCCGGGAGATCGAGGACTCCTTCGTCACCCTGCTGGGGACGGACGAGGAGTTGCTCGAGATCACCAGGCAGGATCTGGATCGCGGGGTGCGGCTGTTCACGATGAAGTACTTCCGCGACAGCGTCTCGGCCGAGATGATCACGTCCTTCTTCGCCCAGGGCTTTCAGCCGCCCCGGCGGCGAACCGAAATCGAGGAAGACGAAGAGGTTCGCGAGAAGTTCAACGAGGCGGTCGAGGCGCTGAACCGGACCTTCGAGGAGGACTACCCGGACTACGACGGTTCCGACTGGACCTACGACTGGCAGGGCGGCGGCACGATCGCCGCCGAGCGATCGGAGGAGGCGCTTGCGGCGGCCGACGCCTACTACACGTTGGGCCGGCACGAGTACTACATGGACAACGATCGGATCAACCGCGTCACCCGGGCGGACATTCTCGATCTGAACTTCGACGAGGAACTGGTCGACGCCTTCATTCGCATCGTCAGGAACTTCCAGGAGTTCTCCGACGAGGTCGAGGTGATGCTGCTACCGAAGAACTCCGACTGGATCCGGAATCCGCCGGAGGCGCTGGCCCGTCAGCGTGCCGTGCTCGAGCGAATCCACCGGGAGACCGGCGTGACCATTCGCGACTGGCAACACCACGAGTCGATCACCCCCGAGATGTTCAACGACACGACCCACCTGGCCCGCTACACCGGGGGGGTCGCCTTCAGCCGGGCCCTGGCCGAGACCTACGCCGAGACCCTCGATCGACCCCTGGCCGATCACTGAATCCAGCCGTTGCTCCTGGCGTGGTTGGCGTACCAGATCAGGGCGCCGGCGATCAGCAGCGTCATCAGCGGCAGGATCATCCGGGCGGCGCCGAACTGGAGTCCGTCGGCGACGAAGTAGCCGTGGATCTGCTGGACGATGATCCCGGCCAGCGACAGGCCGAACACCGGCACCGCGAGTCCCTTGCGCAGCAACAGCAGGAGGCTGCCGAGGGCGCCGGCGAACACGGCGACGGCGAAGGCGGCGAGGGCCCACAGCGGGAAGTTCTCGAAGATCTCGCGCTCCGCGGCGGGCAGCGCCGCCATCGCGGTCTCGCTCATCGTGACCTGCATCACGAAGGCCATCACTCCGAGCAGGTTCCACAACAACGCGGCGCCGCTGAGAAACCAGAACATCTTGGGTGGTGTCGCGGCCTGGGTCATCACGTCCTCCTCATCCGGATCCGGCGACGGCCGGAAATGGAGCGCCCTTTATACCCCGGCCTCGGGGTTGCGGTCCCGTCCGATCCAGACGTCGAGGGTCCGACGGGCCATCTCTCCTGCGTGCAACGACTCGCAGACCCGGCTTCGCCCGGTCTCCGCGAGAGCTTGCCTCCGGGCGTCGTCCCGCAGCAGCCGATGCAGCTCGACCGCCAGCCGCTCGGGGTCGTTCGGCGGCACCAGTTGCCCTCCCCCGGTCGCCTCCAGCAGCTCCGGGAACGCGCCGTGGTCGGGCACGACGACCGGCACCCCGGCCGCCAGCGCCTCGAGTACGAAGATCCCCTTGGGCTCCCGGTAGACGGTCGGGACCGATAGCAGGTCGAGCCCGTGGAGGAAGGCGATCTTGGCCTCGAGGTCGGGAACGTCGATATGCTCGAAGGCGTCGCCCAGCCCGGCATCCTGGAGCCGGCGTCGCTGCGCTTCGAAGAACGGTTGCTCGGCAGGGGAGAGCCAGCCCGCCGCCCGCAACGTGGCCGCCTCCATGCCCGGCATCCGACGCAGCCGTATAAACGCGTCGACCAGCTGATGGAACCCCTTCTCCGGGCAGATGCGAGCGAGGTAGCCGACCACCGGTCCCGGCCGTCGCGGGCGATCGCCAGGAGGTGCGAACCGCTCGGGCCGGGCCAGCCCCATCGGGACGATGTGAAAACGATCGACCGGGAGGTCGAGCATCTCGGCCATGTGGTCCCGGTAATACCGGCTGAAGACGATGAAGCCGTCCAGCGAACGGGCCAGCCGCCGCATCTCCGCGATCACCTGTCGTCGGTCCGCGTCGGTCAACGTGTCCAGGAAGATGTCGTCACCCTGCAGCGTGGCGAAGACCTTCACCTCGCGCCGGGCCTTCAACATCGGCACGAACCCGGCGATGAGCAGGTTCGTCAGGTTGACCACGTCGGCGGCGAGGTCGTCGGCGATCCAGCGGGCGAGATCCTCCAGCTCGGCACGATGACAGTCGTCCTGACCGCGCAGCAGCGCCAGGGCCAGCTGGCCATCCGAGTCGCCCCGGCGCTGCAGCGCGAGCGAGGAGACCCAGCGCAGCAGACGAGGCGAGTCGAGTCCGTGACGCACGAAACCCGGCAGACGCCGGAGCAGCGGCCAGCGCTGCTCGAGGTAGAGCGTGATCCCGCCGAGGAAGACCCGGTTCGTGCTGACATCGCGTTCGTCGGTGCGAATCGGCGTGAAGGTCGGAATCAGCGTGATGTCGTGGCCGGCGTCGAGCAACGTGGCGGCCAGGGTGTTGTCGCGCATGCAGCTGCCGCAGTACATCCCGGCACCTCCGGCGGTGACGTAGGCGATCCGCGGCGAGCTCACCGGGGATCTCCGCGCCAGGGGCGATGGCGCGCCAGCGTAGCGGCGAGGGCCAGGCTGATCGCCACCCCGATCCAGCGAGAAGGCCCCGTGGCGAAGACGACGGTGCCGTTGAACATCATGAAGAACCAGAAGCCGTGGAGCGTCGCCACGAGCGCTCCCGGGCGCTCCCGGTACGACGGCAACCCGCGCCACCACCAGACCGCGTCGCCGATCCAGAGCACGGTGAACAGGTAGTTGAGATACAGGCCGACGCCGGTGTTCCGTCCGGTCAACTCTGCCGTCTGCCGGGCGGTCTGTTCCAGGGCGATCGCGTGACTCCAGGCGTAGTTCACCTGGAACGCGCTGAGCACGTGCACCGCGAACGCCAGGCAACCCAACGTCCAGAGGTTGCGCGCCCGCCTGGCACAGCGGTCTCCACAGCTTCCGTGGCAGGCGTAGAGCGCCCCCGCCGCGTATCCGACCAGCGCCAGCCAGACGCTGAGACGGACAACCAGGTCGCCGGCGGTCATCGGGCCCCTTCGCCGTGAGGGTCTACCGGATGCTCAGCAGTTCGACCTTGAAGATCAGCGTCGAGTTGCCGGGAATGTTCGCCCGGGGGTTGCCGCCGGGGCCGTAGCCCAGCCTTCCCGGGAAGATCATCAGCGACGTGCCACCGGCCTGCATCGTCAGGATGCCTTCGTTGAAACCGGGGACGAAGCCGTTGGCGCCGATGTCCGTCATCGGGCGGCCGGGGCCGTCATGGGACGACCAGAACTTCGTGCCGTTGGCGAGCCAGCCGGTCGCGTGGGCCGTGATCTTGTTGCTCGGCTGGACGTTCGGGCCGTCACCCGGCTCGAGCGTCACCGTCAGCAGACCGCTGTCGTGCTGGACCGCCTTGGACATGTCGAAGCCCTGGGCCTTGGCGAACTCGAGCGCCGCCGCCCACTCGTCGGCGTCCTGCTTGGCAAACGCCTTCTTCTGTTCTTCGGCTTGCTTCTTCGCGTAGGCCTCGGGCTCGTCCATCGCCGCGTTGAACTTCGCGATCTCCTTGGCCTGGGAGGCGAGCAGCGGTGCCGTGTCGCCCTCGACGCGAACGGTGTTCATCGTGTCGCCCTTGACGATCGAGTTGACCACGTTCTGCCCCTCGATGACCTTGCCGAAGACGGTGTGCTTGCCGTCGAGATGCGGGGTGGCGACGTGGGTGATGAAGAACTGGCTGCCGTTGGTGCCCGGTCCGGCGTTGGCCATCGACAGTACGCCGGGCCCGTCATGCTTGCGCTTCGGAGTCGTCTCGTCCTTGAACTGGTAGCCCGGACCGCCGCGGCCGGTTCCCTGCGGGTCGCCGCCCTGGATCATGAAGTTGGGGATGACCCGGTGGAACGTCAGGCCGTCGTAGTAGCCGCGAGAACAGAGATTCGCGAACGCCGCGACGGTCAGCGGTGCATCGTCCGGAAACAGCTCGAGCTTGATCACGCCCTTCGATGTCGTGAACACCGCGGTCAGCGGTTCGCCCGCGGCCTGGGCCGGAGAGGGGACGACAAGGGTGACGAGGATCAGTGCCGCGACGACGGCGAGGTTCAGCAGCATCAGGGACGGCTTGCGCAACATGGTCAACTCCTGGGTTTCCTGAATCGGTAAACGAATCGATCGGTCTGATCACGACGCTTCGCGTCGTCGGAAAAGATGTTCCAGTCTCTCGTGTCGTCGGGATTGCTCAGGACCGAGGACGCGGCGTCCAGTTCGAATCCCGCAGCGAGAATCTCGTTCTTGACCATCTCCGCGTCAATCCGGTGAAGTCGCAACGCGTCGCGCTCGCCGCTACCCGCCTCGGCGTGGTGGTCGACGACCCCGAACACGCCGCCGGGCCGCAACGCGCGAAACACCAGCGCGTTCATCTTCGCCCGGTCGGGGGACTCGCCGTCGGGCCGTTTCTGCCAGTACAGGTCGTGATAGAAGCGGTTGAGCAGGACCAGATCGACCGAGTTCTCTTCCAGCGGCAGCTCGTCGACCTCGCTGGTGATCCGGCGGACGTTGGGCAACCGCCCGTCTTCGAGTCGCTTCGCAAGCGGCCCCTCGGCGAAGCGATCGAGGACGAATGCGTTGTTGTGGGCCACCAGGGATCCCTCGGAGCCCAGGCTCCGGGAGAGGATCTCGACGTAGTAGCCACTGCCGGCCATCAACTCGACCACGTCCATGCCCGGTTCGACGCCGAAGAAGCCGAGCACTTCGGCCGGTTTGCGGTCCGCGTCCCGCCGTCGATCCTCTTCGGCGCGATCCTCGTGATCGACCGCTTGACGCAGGTAGGCCGGCGCTTCCGCGGAGCGGAGGATCGAGAGGGTGAGCAGAACGGCCAGGGCCGCCAGGAGCCGGAACGAAGTCTTCACGAGGGATCCTGCAGGACGACGGTATTTCGAGACCGAACATTGTAGCTGATCCAGGCGTTGTAGACTTGCCCGGGGGAAACGATGAACCAGAACGCCAGACGGGAGGAACCGCCCTCGGATACGCCGAAACCGGCCCTGGCTCGTCGAACGGTCCTTCTCCGGCGGATCGCGATCGCGATCGCGGGCCTGGCGACGGTCTACCTCCTCGGCGTGAACCTGCTGCTGAACAGCGGCGTTCTCGACGGCGTGATCAACAAGCGTCCGGAGAAAACACTCGTCGAGTGGAGCTCCGGCTGGTCCCTCGTGCCGGGTCGTGTCCACGTGAACGGGCTGCGCATCCGTGGGCAATCGAAGAAGATCCAGTGGCAGATGACGATGGAGTCGGCCAGCGTGCGCATCTCCCTGGCCAGGCTGTTCTCCCGGACGCTGAAGGTCTCGAGTGCCGACGGCGAGGGATTCGCCTTCTGGTTCCGGAAACGCGCGGCCACGGTCGAGGAAGGCCAGGCTCTGGCGGGGATCGTGCCGGATATCGAGGGCCTGTCCAACCCACCCGACCCGGCGCCTGAGGTGCTCTACCCTCCGCGACCGAAGAAGAAGCGCGGATGGTTGCTCGACCTGGCAGATCTCCAGTTCCGCGGACCGACCGATCTCTGGTTCGGTCAGGCGCGACTGCGCGGGACCGGGACGATCGGTGGCGACCTTTACTACCGGCTGCGGGAGACGATCCAGGTCAGCAATGCGACGATCGCCCTCGACGACGCCGTGAGCTCGCTGGGAGCGCTCACGCTCTCCCGTGGACTTCGCGCAGAGATCCAGGGCGGCCTGTCGCCGTTCGCGCCGAAGGAGACCCGGGGTGTCGACATCTTCACCCATTTCACCGGGAGCGTTTCGATGATCGGAGGCGGAGGCGCCGATCTCTCGGTGCTCAGCGCCCTGCTGCCCGACGGCGGCGGACTCGACTTCGGCGACGGCGAAGGGCGTGCGGAACTCCGGCTGGAGGTTCCGACTTCGGCTTCGGCCAGCGGGGATCTCCTGATCGAGGCGACCGACGCGGCGATCCTCGTGGCCGGCCGGGAGATCAAGGGCGACGTCCGGATCCAGGCCGTCCTCGCCGAAGGCGATCTCGACGAGGGCCGCTTCACGATGGGGGGATCGACGCTGACGTTCGACAACATGATGCTGCCCGATCCCAAGCGGGACCGCCGGGAGGAGCAGGGCAAGGAGTTGACCGAGCTTCAGCAAGAGCCGTGGTGGGGGCACTTTCGCGTCACCGGCGGCACGGTGCAGCTCGGCTTCCCGCTCCAGATGGTCGCGGATGTCGAGGTCGAGATGCGCGACAGCGACCCGCTGATCAAGCTCTTCTTCGCCAAGGAGAGCGAGGACGGCGAGACGATCAAGATTCCCGGATGGGTCGGGGCGTTGCCGAACGTCGTCGATGTGAAGGGGCAGGCCCACATCGAGTCGGGCGTCGACGGTCTGGTGATCGAGGACGGCATGCTCGCCGGTAGCGGCGAAAAGTTCGATGCGCTGGCCAGGCTGCGTATGCAGGGCGGAACCACGGTCGGCCAGATCTACGTCCACTTCGGAGTTCTGCACGTGGGCGTCGACATGGTCGACGACGGCAAGAAGATCAAGCTGAGCAAGCCGAAGCGCTGGTATCTCGATCAGCCGAGCTACCCCACGTCGACACGGAAAACCTCCGACTGAACCGGGGCGCTGCCCGGTTCCGGCAACCCTGCTACGATCTGGCCTCGATGGCCGACTCGAGCGCACCCGACGACCCGCAACCGAAGCCCCGGCGACCCCGGGCGCGGAGCGTCGTCGTCACCGACGACACCCTCGAGATTTTTCTCGACGACGACGACTCGGTCCGCGTGCCGGTGTTCTGGTATCCCCGTCTGACCGAGGCGACGGCGTACGAACTGGGGAACTGGCGCATTCTCGGCGACGGCGAGGGAATCTACTGGCCGGACCTGGACGAGGACGTCCGGGTCGAGGCGCTGCTCGACCGCCGGCGTTCCGACGAGAGCCCGGAATCATTTCGGATGTGGCGACGCAGTCGACGGTAGCGCTAGCCGGGCTGTTCGGTTCCTCGCCGGCCGGTGTCGAGCAACGACCAGACCGCTGCTGCGCACCAGACGGCCTCGAGGATCAGGAAGGCCCACTCCTGCGAGTGCGCCGCCCGTAGCGCCAGCAGCGCGGAGCCGAGGGTCATCAACCACAGGTAGGTCCGGCCACGGCTGGAGAGCTTGCCCCGGGTCTCGAGGACGAAGGCGACGAGGATACAGACCATCCCCAGGTACGAGATCAGCTGCGACGCGAGTTCGATCATGGGCCGATTGTAGAGTGCCCGGGCCAGGCAGGAATTCACTTGTGCGACAACAATGTCGCACTGTAGACTCGTTGACAGTTTTCCAACGCGTCGGTACACCTAGAGGTCTCTTCCGGCTCACCACCCAAGGAGTCCCCTCGACGATGAAGATTCATCGAGCCATCTGGTGTTGCGCCCGGCCGCTGGCGCTCGTTGCTCTGCTGGTCCTCCCGGTCACCCTGGCCGAAGTCGACTCGCCGACCTCGGGGCAGGTCTACCGCGAGATCAAGATCCACGTGCCCCAGAGCGACAACATGTGGCGGGTGACCGACCCCGACGCCACCTTCGTCGGCAGCCCCGATAACAGCCCCTCGACGTTTCTCCCCAACCCGATCATCCCGTTCGAGATCCCGGCGGGGGCGCTGGACAACGCCATCTCCGCGGTTGCGATCGTCGACTACTGGGGCGGCCACGTCGGCACGACCGGGCAGAAGATCCGCTTCAACGGCAACTCGTGGCGTCCGCTGCCCCAGCTTGCCGGAACGCCGACGGAGCCGCAGTGCTACACCCAGCAGTGGAACCCTGCGGTCACGGTCAACCCCGACCAGCTCCAGGTCGGAGCCAACACCCTGGAAGGGACCGCCGATCGACAGATCTGTTACAACTTCAACTGGGGCCAGTGGGGCATGTACGGCGTCGTCCTGCGCATCTTCTACGACCCCGCTCAGGTCGCGCACACGACCGGTTCGATCACCTCACCGACGACCGGCAGTTCGATCGGCGAGGACCCTGTCGTTCACGTCGCGACGAGCGGACCGGCGAGTCGGGTCGAGGTCTTCGCCCGTTACGACGGGATCGACTGGGACGGTGACGGCGACTTCCTCGAGTACCACCAGGCTTACCACCGGCCGAAGAACGCCACGCAGCTCGACTCCAGCGGCCACGTCGGTACGGACACGGCATCGCCCTTCGACCTCCGCTGGGAGACCCAGCTGGTCCCCGACCAGACCGGGATCCGGCTGCAGGCCAGGATCCAGGGCGCGAACGGGCTGTGGTACGTGACTCCGGCGCGAACCGGTATCGAACTTTCCCGTGCCGACGGTTCGGTGCATCACTTCAAGCCGTCGGGAGTGCCCCGACGATTCTGGGTTCGCAACGCGTCGGCGCTGCGGAACCTGACGAGCAACTTCACGATCCCCGATAGCGTCGATCTCGACGAGCTGCGCTGGGCCCGGCTGATCGTGCGCACCTGGAACGGCATCGACGGCGGCCTGGCCGCGGGGCGGTCCAACGGCCTCTGGATCAACGACAACGAGTACGAGCCGCCCTACGGCGCGAACCATCATTATCAAGCGGATGCCCTCGAGATCCCCGTTGCCTGGTTGCGGAACGGCACCAATGTGGTCCGCTTCGATTCGACATCGACGCACCACGGCATCGAGATCCTCTGGCCCGGCCCCGAGCTCGTAGCCGGCTCCACGCCCTTCGCCGACGCCTCCGAATGTGGCGACGGGATCGTCGACAGCGACGAGGAATGCGACGACGGCAACAGCGACAACGCGGATAGCTGTCGCAACAACTGCACGATCCGCGTGGTGGCCGAGCCGGAATGCGGCGACGGCACCCTGGACGACGGCGAACAGTGTGACGACGGCAACGCCGCGGACGGCGACGGTTGCGACGCCGACTGCGTCGTCGAGGTCGCGGCCAGCGATCTACCGGCGATGTACCCCTTCGAAGGCAGTGGGGCGACGGTCGAGGACGTGGCGGGGGATAACGACGGAGCCCTCCAGCCCAACGGCAGCCGGTCGAACTTCGGACGTTACGGCAAGGCGGTCGAGTTCGACGGTGAGTCGGGGCACGTCAATCTCGGAGCGCTGAACCTCGGCGGGCCGTTCACGATCGCGATGTGGATCAAGGCCCACGACTTCGCGATCGACGATGCACGGTTGATCTCGCAGGCGACCTCGACCGACGAGCAGGACCACTACCTGATGGTCAGCACGATCGACAGTGACGGCCGCCGGCTGCGGTTCCGGTTGAAGACCTCCAGCGGGGACACGACCACGCTGATCGGCGACGGAGCCACCCTGTCGACCGGCGTCTGGACCCACGTCGCGGCGACCTGGGACGGCAGCTGGATGCGACTGTTCCAGGACGGCGTGGAGGTCGCGAGTACGGCCAAGAGCGGGTCGGTGATCGGTAGCGCCACCGTCGAGGTCTGGGTCGGCGACCAGACCGACGGCGGCAAGAGCTTCGACGGCGAGATCGACGAACTGGTCCTCGACGCCCGGGCCTATTCCGCTGCCGAGCTGACGACCCTGATGAGCGCCCCGCTGAATCCCGGGGGGCCGAACTGCGGGAACGGCGTCCTCGACGGAAGCGAGGAATGCGACGACGGCGGCACGGTCGACGGCGACGGCTGTCAGTCGACCTGTCGGTTGCCGGCCTGCGGCGACGGCATCGTCGACCCCGACGAGGAGTGCGACGACGGCAACACCGACCCCGGAGACGACTGCCAGATGGACTGTCGTTACCCGGTGTGCGGGGACGGGATCCAGGACGAAGGCGAGGCCTGCGACGACGGCAACACCGAAAGTGGCGACGGCTGTGTCTCCGACTGCAGTCAGACCGACGAGCCGCGCCCGGAGCCGCTGAACGTGGTGCTCAACCCGGACTTCGAGGCCGGCACCGTCGACTGGAAGTTCTACTCGAACGCCGGCGGCGGGTTCTCGACGCCGGGAGGCGAGGCCTGGATCAAGACCACGGGCACCGGCACCAACGTGCAGCTTTACCAGACGGACATCGCGCTGATCGGGGGCGAGACCTACCGGCTGACCTTCCAGGCCCGGGCGAACCGGAATCGGACCATTCGAGTCGAGATGCGACGGCATGTTTCGCCGTACACCCTGTACGGACTCCGGGAGACCTTCAGCATCGACACGACGATGCGCGAGTACACCGCCGAGTTCACGGTGCCGGGCGGCGACCGGGACGATGCGCGGCTGCTGTTCTGGTTCGCGATCGGTATCCAGCCGGACGACGAGGTCTTCGTGGACAACATCGAGGTTGCCATCCCCCTGAGTTGCGGCGACGGCGATCTTGACGCCGACGAGGAATGCGACGACGGCAACTTCGAGGCCGGCGATGGCTGCGACCATCTTTGCCGGGCCGAGGTCTGCGGAAACGGTCGGCTCGACCTGGGTGAGGCCTGCGACGACGGCAACGCCGACGACAACGACAGCTGCCGGACCGACTGCACGATCCCGGTGTGCGGCGACACGATCGTCGACGCCGGCGAGGAGTGTGACGACGGCGGCGTGGTGGCCGGTGACGGCTGTGACGACCAGTGCCGGACCGAGGTCTGCGGCAACGGCCGCGTGGATTCCGGCGAGGCCTGCGACGACGGCAACGCCGACGACGGCGACGGCTGCCGGACCGACTGCACGATCCCGGCATGCGGCGACATGATCGTCGACGCCGGCGAGGAGTGTGACGACGGCGGCCTGGTGTCAGGCTACGGCTGTGACGACCAGTGCCGGACCGACGTCTGCGGCAACGGCCGGGTGGATTCCGGCGAGGCCTGCGACGACGGCAACGCCGACGACGGCGACGGCTGCCGGGCCAACTGCACGATCCCGGCGTGCGGCGACACGATCGTCGACGCCGGCGAGGAGTGTGACGACGGCGGCGTGGTGGCCGGCGACGGCTGTGACGACCAGTGCCGGACCGAGGTCTGCGGCAACGGCCGGGTGGATTCCGGTGAGGCCTGCGACGACGGCAACGCCGACGACGGCGACGGCTGCCGGACCGACTGCACGATCCCTGTCTGTGGTGACGCGATCCTCGACACGGGAGAGGCTTGCGACGACGGGAATGCGGTAGGCGGCGACGGTTGTCAGCCCGGCTGTGTCTTGCCGGAGTGCGGCGACGGGTTCCTCGACGCCGGCGAGGCCTGCGACGACGGCAACGTCGTCGACGGCGACGGTTGCCAGTCGGGTTGCGTCCTGCCGGTCTGCGGCGACGGAATCCAGGACGACGGCGAGCAATGCGACGACGGGAATGCCGTCGACGACGACGATTGCTCCAACCTCTGCGTCAGCCTCTTTTCCGATGCGGACAACGCGATCAGCAACCCGCGGTTCGACGACGGCCAGACCGGGTGGCGGTTCTACACGAACGGCTCGGGGTCGTTCAACGTCGTCGACGGCGTGGCCGAGGTGCTGACCGAGACGCTGAGCACGAACATTCAGCTGTATCAAAGTGACGTGCAGATCTCCGGAAACACGAACTACCGACTCAGCTTCCGTGCCAATAACACCGCCGGTGCGGATCTCAGAGTCTCGCTGCGCAAGCACGTGGCGCCGTACTCGAGCTACGGGCTGAAGAACGTGCTGGTCGACGTCGGCACCGAGTGGAGCAGCTACTCGATCGACTTCACCACGACGCCGGGCGACCGGACCGACGCGCGGCTGATGTTCTGGTTCGGGAGCAACGAGATTGCCGGGGCGACGTACTCGATCGACGATGTTCTGCTCGTTGAGTTGCCCTGACTCCTGGGGCCGGGCGGTGAGGGGCGGTGGGGTGCCGGGGGCCACTGGGCACGGTGACCCGTCCGGCTGCCGTTCCGGGTCCTCCCCGACTTGCGGAACTACGTCGTCTCGAATGCCGACACCTGGCCGGTCTCGGTGATTTGGGTTCATGGTGCTGGGAGAACCCGGAACGTCAGGGTCGGGTGCCCCACCGTCCCCAAGGCCCCCCTGCACCCCACCGCCCCTCACCGCCCTGCACCAGAGCTACACCAACGAAGACCGGAGCGGACCGGAGCGTCGTTCCGAGGGTCGTTGCTCGGCGTTGGGGCCGGGCGGTGAGTGGCGTTGGGGTGCCGGGGTCCGCTGGGCACGGTGACCCGTCCGGCTGCCGTTCCGGGTCCTCCCCGACTTGCGGAACTACGTTGTCTCGAGTGCTGACGCGTTGCCGGTCTCGGTGTTGCGGGTTCATGCTGCTGGGAGAACCCGGAACGGCAGGGTCGGGTGCCCCACCGTCCCCAAGGCCCCCGACACCCCACCGCCCCTCACCGCCCTGCACCGAGCTACACCGATGCACGAGCCGGATCGATGCCGGTCGTCAGATGGGTGATCGGACGGGTCGTGACCGGTGGGTTGTTCGATCGGGGGTTGCGTCGAGCGAGGTGTGGGCGGTGTGTGTCTTCGGTGAAAGATGATGGTGGAGCTGGGGAGAGGTTGCGGGGGGCCTTGGGGGCGGTGGGGCACCCTTCCCTCCCGTCGCGGGTTCTCCCCATTGTGCGCGAGGGAACGCTTGCGAATGCCCGGGTGTGTCATTCGGCAACGCCGCAGTTTTGCAAAAGGGGAGGACCCGTGACGGGAGCCGGAAGGGTCACCGCGCCCAGTGGCCCCCCGCAGCCTCTCCCCAGCTCCACCCTCCCCTCATCGTCCGGCACCGATCGCCGCATCGTAGGCCCCGACTGCGCCAGGATCGCTGAGCTCGACACGCATCACCTCGTACGTCCCCGTGTCGAGCAACTCGACCGCGGCGCGATGCGTCAGCGCGAGCATCGCTCGCATCAATCCCGAACCGACACTGCTGCGGGCGACACCGAGCTGTTCGAGACGAGGCAGGGCCGGCAGATCGGCGCCGGTGAACACCGGGTTGGCCAGGATGTTCACCGGGGCATCGATGCCGGCCACGAGCCGTCGAATCGTCTCCTCGCCCATCCGTCCGGGCACGAATACACAGTCGGCGCCAGCGGCGCGGTAGGCGTTCCCACGGGCGATCGCCGTGGCGATCGGGTCGTGTCCCTCGGGGAGCGGCCGCAGAAAGCTGTCGGTGCGGGCGTTGATGACCAGCGGGATGCCCCGAGCGTCCGCGGCCTCACGGATCGCGGCTACACGCTCGACCATCGCCGACACCTCGAGCAGGGGATCGGTCGGCGCGCCGGCGGCGTCCTCGAGGTTGATGCCGACCACGCCGACATCGAGAGCGCGGAGGATCGACTCGACGACCTGCGCGGTGGTTTCGCCGTAACCGGCCTCCATGTCGGCGCTGACCGGCACATCGACGGCGTCGACGATCCGGCGGACCACCGCAAGCATCTCGTCCCGGGGGATCTGCTGCATGTCCGGGTAGCCCAGTGAGGCCGCGATCCCCATGCTCGTCGTGCCGATCGCCTGGGCGCCGGCAAGCTCCAGCACCCGGGCACTGCCGACGTCCCAGGCGTTGAGCAGGACCAGCAGCTTGCCGGAGGTGTGGAGATCGCGGAACCGACGGGCGAGCGAAGCCTGGTCTCTCATGGGGAGCCTCCCGGTGATGATCGGAGGAGTGTATTCTCTTCGACCCAGGAGAAGTGCCGATGACCGAATCCCAGCCCCTTCCCGAGCGTTCCCAGCTCTCCCTCCGCAGCGACGGCGTCGTCGAGCTCGAATTGAGCGTCGTCGCCTCGGACAGCTTCGCCACGGCAGCGGAGGCGGTCTTCACGCTGCTCCGAACGGCGCAGGCGAGACACCCCGGCGCCCTGCGCAGCCTGACCGTGTCGATCGAGGGGCACGCCGGCGAGCGAGCCGGTTACGATGCCGATTTCTTTGAATTCCAGCAGGAGTTCCTGCTCGGTGCCCTGGGGCGCCACTTCACCTGGATCCAGCTTCCGCTGACCGGCTCCCTGGCCAACCCCGACGCCCAGCAGGACGACATCGCCGATCGCCTGCAGATCGACAAGCCCGCCGACTCGCCGACTTGACCTTCCCGGCCCCCGACCTCACGTTCTGCCTCGATGATCCATCGGGGGTGAGGTCGTCGGAGGGGTCATGGCCGGCAAAGACCCGAAGGGTTTCTACAAGGCACTGAACGTCGATCCGGCGGCGAGCCAGATGGAGATCCGTCTGGCCTACAAGTTCCTCAAGCGCGCCTTCCAGGACGGCAAGAAGTTCACCAACATCGGGTTGATCCAGTCGGCCTATCAGACGTTGAGCACCCCGGAACTGCGGGCCCAGTACGACGGTCACGCCGTCGGCTCGCAGGCGGACGAAGGGCCTCCGCAGAGTCGCTCGAAGCTCCACTCGATTCCGTTGCTCGTCGCCAGCGGCGCGCTCTGCATCGCCCTGTTCGCCCTCGCCTTCGGACCTGGAGTGATGGCGCGCTGGACCACGTTCGACGTCGGCGACGACCTCGTATGGAAGAAGACCTCCAAGCGGCTCGGACAGGTCCTGGACTACGAGGAGGCCCACGACTTCCCCGAGCTGGCCACGCAGTCCGCCTACAAGGTGCGGATGAGCTCCGGTGTGGCCCAGTGGTTCCCGGCCGCCGACCTGCATCGCGGCGCCGAGCCGGTGGAGTGACCCGAGCATGACGAGGGAGCGCCAGCGTCAACAGGCGGGGTTCACGCTGATCGAATTGCTCGTCGTCGTGGCGATCGTCGGGATCCTCTCGGCATCGGCGATCACCGTGATGCGGACCCAGGTCGAGAACGCCCAGATCGCAGCGGTCGCCGCCGACTTCCGCACGTTCGAGGCCGGCTTCGTGACCTACTCCTCGGACACCGGCGACTTTCCACCGGATCACCATCTGGCCGGCCCGTATCACCTGCCGGCCGGCGTCGAGGACTACATCCCGGTCAATCGATGGGCCGTCACGACGCCCCTCGGTGGTTTCTACAACTGGGAGGGGCCGGACAACTATCCCTACGCGGCGGTGTCGGTGTTCACACCTTCGGCATCGGCGGCGATGTTCGCCCGCCTGGACGAGACGATCGACGACGGTGATCTGAGCCAGGGCAAGTTCCGGATCACGCCCAACGGACGCTACACCTACATCATCGACGAGTAGCGGCTCCGGCGCGGGGCGGAATCAGAACGGGATCTTGCCGGTCAGCATCTGCCAGAACATCTTCCAGTCGCCGACGAAGCTGTAGAGCGGCTGCTTGAAGGACGCCGGCCGGTTCTTCTCGAACACGAAATGCCCGATCCAGGCGAAACCGTAGCCGCACAGCAGCGCGTACAGCAGCCAGAGCGGATCCCGCAACGCGGCGCCGGCGCCGAGGCAGGCCAGCACCAGGGCCGAGCCGAAGAAGTGCAGCCGCCGGCAGGCCGGGCGGGAGTGCTCCGAGAGGTAGAACGGATAGAAGTCCCGAAAACTCTCGTACTTCGTGGTCGGGGAGTCCATCGCCCGAGCCTAGCAGATCCGGCGTCGGTTCCGGACATTGCCCCGGATCGATCGGGAAACTAGATTCCACCCTGAGCTCAGGAGGCCGAATTCGTGCGAAGCAAGGTCGTATTCCGCTGTCGAGACGGGCGGGTGATCAAGGGCTACACCCTCGATTTCACGCCGAACAAGAGTCTGTTCCACGTCACCGATCCGGCCAACCCCCGGCTGGTGACCCCCGTGATGGACAAGGAACTCAAGGCGGTCTTCTACGTGAAGACATTCGCCGGCAACCCGGCCCAGGGCGGGGCGGGGGACTTCACCCTCGAGAGCATGCACAACATTCCGGGGATGAAGCTGCGCGTCGTCTTCGAGGACAACGAGGTGATGTTCGGAACGACGATGGGCTACAACCCCGGTCGACCCGGATTCTGGATCTCCCCGGCGGATACCCGCAGCAACAACACCCGCGTCTACGTCTTCGCCCACGCGACGACCTCGGTCGACGCCTGGCGCACCCTGGCCGATCTCGGCATCGACGCCGACAACTACCAGCTACCGACCCACGCCTGATCGATCGATGCGCGCCGCGCGAGCTCGGCGTGGGTGGGTTCAGTCCCGTTCGAGGGCCCGGGCGAGGGAGGCCAGGCAGCCTTCCCAGCCTTCGAGGTGGCCGGCGGCGTCCTGGGCATCGATCAGGCGGTCATGCCGGATCGAGACCTCGGTTCCGCCGTCGACGTCCCGGAGGTCGACGGTCACCACCGACGTGACCTGCTCCAGATCGGTCGCCGACTCCCGGGCGTGATCCCAGACCCAGCTGAAGACCAGTCGCGTCGGTTCGTCGACCTCGACGAACTCGCCGGTACAGCTCCACTCCTTGAGCTGTTCCCCCTGTCCGTGTTTCATATTCACGCTGTAGCTGCCGCCGATCCGCGGATCGATCTCGCAGCGATCGCAGACCATCCCTTCCTCGGGGAACCACCAGAGCTTGCGCAGCTCGGGCTTGACGAAGGCGTCGAAGACGCGCTGCCGCGGCGCCCGGATCGTCCGCCGGATCTGCAGGGACTCTCGGTTCGTTGCTGTCGTCATCAGTCGTTCTCCTCCGTCTCCTCGACGAGTTCGGCCAGGGCATCGAGCCGTCGCTCCCACAGGTCGCGGTAGCGGGTCATCCAGTCCACGGCATCCCGCATCGGTTCCGCCACGAGGCGGCAATGGCGGGATCGCCCCTCTCTCCGGATCTCGACCAGGCCGGCCCGTTCGAGTACCTGCACGTGTTTCGAAACTGCAGGCAGCGTCATCGCGAACGGTTCGGCGAGGGCCTTGATCGTCAGCTCTCCCCGGGCCAACCGGTCGACGATCGCCCGCCGGGTCGGATCGGCCACCGCGGCCAGGGTGCGAGTCAGCTCCTGTTGAAGGTAAACCATACGGTTTAGTATTAGCCGAAACGGGTCGTCCGTCAATCGGTTTTTTCCCGCGGCGGGGGGAGGGGGAGTTCAGCGGTCGGTCGGCACCGAGCGAACCAGCAGCAGGATCGTGAGTCCCATCGCGACGATCGGCGGACCCTCGGCGGCGGTCCAGAACCAGGGCATCCCGGCGGTGAGGTCGATCACGATCAGCGCGGCGCCGAAGATCACGTTCATCAGACCCAGGTAGACGACGATCGGTCGGAACCGGACGACGTCGGTCGACACCAGCAGCATCAGGCAGCCGTGGAAGCCGTAGAGCAGGGCGATCGAGCGCGCGAGGTACTCGAACACCGGCGTCCGGGGCAGCTCGCCGAGCCCGAGCCACGCGTGGGTCGACTGCATCCACGCGGTGGGGAGCAAGGTGGCGGCGAACGCCGAGAACGTCGCGACCCCGCCGATCCGCAGCAGGATGACCAGCCAGGCCTGGGCGCTCGGTCGTTCCATGAGGCCAATCTACCACCGCCCCTGCTGAGGTAGCATGGGCCCATGAACACATCTCGCGTCGGAATCCTGCCGTGCTCGTGGGTCGCGATGGTCGCCTGTCTGACGCTGGCCTGCGCGTCAGGAACGGAAGAGCAGGAGGTCCCGGATACCGCGCCGCCGGCGGAGGCCACGATGACCGTCGAAGTGCTGATGGAGACCGACCTGGGGACGATTCGCCTCGAACTCTACCCGGAGCAGGCCCCGGCGACCGTCGCGAATTTCCTGACCTACGTCGACGGAGGTCTGTTCGAAGGGGCGACGTTCTACCGGACGGTGACCCGCGAGAACGACAAGGGAGATCCGCCGATCCAGGTGATCCAGGGCGGTCTCTATCTCGACGAACCGCCGATCCCTCCGGTGGTCCACGAGAGTACCGCGCAGACCGGCCTGCTGCATCGCGATGGATCGATCTCGATGGCCCGGGCCGAGGTCGGCACGGCGGGCTCCGAGTTCTTCATCTGCGTCGGAGATCAACCGGGTCTGGACCACGGTGCACTGCGCAATCCCGACGGCGAGGGCTTCTCGGTCTTCGGCAAGGTGATCGAGGGGATGGACGTGGTCCGCGGGATCCACGGCAGCCCGGCCGACGGCCCGACGGACTCCGAGTACATGGCCGGGCAGATGCTCGACCCGCGCATCGCGATCGTTTCGCTCTATCGCCCCGAACGCTGAATCGCGGGGATGTAGTCCGGGAACGGGCCGGTCATCTCGTCGACCCGTAGCGCGACCCAGTGCTCGGCGATTGCCGGGTCGCCGGTGACGCCGATGACGCCGGACCAGATCGAGACGCGCTGCTCGCCGATCAGGTAGGCCGTCCTGCGAAAGCCCGTCACGCTGGCGATCGGCTCGAAACCGGGGAAGCGAGCGTAGCGGTGCAGGGGCAAGCCGTCGGCGAACTGGACGTCGAGGATCCGACCGCCGTGGCTCGCGGTGAGCAGCGCCAGCCCTTCGGCGACCTGGAACGGGTCTCCTGCGCCGATGACGCCGCAGCGAACGTCGCCCTCGAGATCCAGCAGCTTCTCCGGACAGGGGCTCCAGTCGAGTTCGAGCCCTGCGGCGAGTGCCTCGACGAAGGCGTCCCCCGTCACGGGGACGGTTCGTTCCTGGGCCAGGGTGGTGGTCGGGGCGGCGGCGAGGCAGGTCAACAGCAGAATGCCGGCAGCGAAGCGCATGGTTCACCTCCAGAGCGGATCCTGTACCCAGCATAACGCGAATCGGAGCCCCCGGCAGCCGCCTCACGGCGATCCGGGGCAGATGGTCGTATACAGATGCTGACGGGATTCGGTCGATCGAGAAAAGGATTGGTGTGCGCGACGTGGGGCACAGGCTGGCGTGGTGCGTCGGTGTGGTCTGCTTTCTGATCGGCCCGGTGTTCGCGGATATCTGCCCCCCGGGGGTGAACGTCGAGGATCGGGACGGCAACGGGCAGTTCGACTACGCCTGCGTCGGCGACTGGAACGAGAACGGGGCCTGCGAGATGCAGGGGGACATCCGTGCGGCCATCGCCGCGTTGACCGATTCCGGTGAGAAGCTGGTCGAACTGAGCGATTGCACGTTCGCATCCGACGACGCCGTCGTCGGCACCTACGGGATCGTCGAGCTCCCGAGCTACACCACGCTGTCGGGCCAGGGCGACCTGACGGTGATGAGCGGTCTCCTGAGTCCGTCGTCGACCTTCTCGGAGGGGATCGTCGCCAACGCCGACCAGGACAGCGGCAACACCGGTATCACCATCCGCGATCTGAAGATCGACGGAGGATGGACCACCGGGGATGAAGACGCCCTCGGCAGCCACCACCGGATGGGGATCTTCTTCGACGACTGCACCGACTGCCGGGTCGAGAACGTGACCGTGACCCGGACGGTTCACTCCTGCCTCTACGCGAAGAACAGCACCGGCATCGACTTCCTCGGCAACACGCTGACCCACTGCGGCAATTCGCTGGGTTCCGGAACGACCCAGCCCTGTATCTATCTGTTCGCGGAACACGGGAAGACCATGCAGGGGGCGAACGTGATCGGCAACTCCTGTACGGACAGCGGCAACAGCGCCCTGAACACCCGGCGTGAGCACCTCGGTTCGACCGTCAGAGACCTCCTGTTCCGCGACAACTTCGTCAGCGATACGAGGATCGTCGATGGCGAACCGCGGCTCTGTATCAACGTTCGTGGCGCGGCCAACGCGCGCTTCGAGAACAACACCTGCTTGCGAACCGGGGGCTTCACGGTTCACGGTTCGGACGCCTATGACTCGGAGGGCACCGACCCCGACGCTTCGGCGCAGATCACCGTCGAGGGTCTGACGTTGAGCGATTCCGGACGCGTTCCGTTGCAGATCCTCGGGTACACCGAGCAGTTCTCGGGTTCCGGGATCATCGTCTCGGGCGCACCCGGGCGACATTGCGTCCAGATCGAAAACCCCCAGCGCGGATTCGTGCTCCAGGAGTCCGAGTTCCACAACTGCGGGCAACGCGGTATCTCGGAGTTCGGAGACGCCGGCTCCGGTGCGGCTCCCGGCGAGGGGCTGACGTTCCGCGATCTGACGATCCAGAAAACCGGCATCGACGGCGGCCCGGGGAGCGGCGTGTATTTCCGGGGGCCGGTCCGCAACCTGTCGATCGAGAGAGTGGCCGTGGTGAACAGTGCGGGGCATGGCTTCGGTTTCGAGAGCTCCGTCGAGAACACGAGCTTGATCGATTCCTCCGTGACCGGCGCGGCGCTCGACGGTGTCCACCTTGGCAGCTGGACCGATGGCCTGAGTGTGATCGACACGGTTCTGTTCAGCGTGGTCCGGGACGGCGTGCGGTTCGCCGGCACCACCGGTGCAGCCATCGATCACCGGAACCTCCGACTTCAGGGGAACCGGATCGAGAACCTCGGCGGAAGGGGGATCGCCACCGCTCCGGGAAGCGCCGCGTTCGAGTCGCTCGAGGTCGTCGACAATTACCTGTTGCGGGCCGGCGAAGAAGGGCTGCGGATCGTCATGAACCCGACCGGTGACCACGGCGGGGTCGTCGTTTCCGGCAACACCGTGGCCGGTTTCGGCAGCCTGCTCGGAGGAGTGGCCGGTATCCACATCGAAGGTCCCATCCCGGGATCCTCCGTGTCGGAGAATCTCGTCGACGATTCCCAGGGCGGCGCCAGCTGTGGCATCGTCATCGACGGTCCCTGGGAGCCCGCGGGGATCTGTACGAATCTCTGCGCCGGCGCTCTCGGCGTCGAGTCTTGCACCTGCATCGCGGCCGAACCGCTCTACACGACCGACTCCGATCAGGACCTGATCGTCGATGCCTGCGACCCATGTCCGCTGGTCACCAGCCCCGATGGCGACGGCGATGGCTACTGCGGATCGAACGACAACTGTCCGGGGATCCCCAACGCCGGTCAGGAGGATGACGACGGCGACGGACTGGGCGACCCGTGCGATCTCTGTCCGTCGGTCTACGACCCGGCGCAGGAGGACGGCGATCGCGACCAGGCCGGCGATCTGTGCGACAACTGCCCGATCGACTACAACCCGTCCCAGGCCGACTTGAACATGGACGTCGAGGGAGATCACTGCGACACCGACGATGGCCTGATCTACCTGCGGTTCCACGACTCCTCCTGGCTCGAGGGCCAGACCGAGGTCGGTTTCGACAGCTGGAACAGTTATCGCGGAGACCTGACGCTGGTGCGGGAGCAACGTCAGTACGTCCAGGATCCGGCCGAGGTGCCGCTGGCCGAGATCCAGTGCGGCAACTCGACCCCGGTCCTGTTCGACCTGGTGATCCCCGAGCCCGGCTTTGTCGCGTTCTACCTGATCACGGGGAGCAGCGCCGGGCACGAGAGCGGCCTCGGCGAGGACAGCGCGGGTGTTCCACGGCTGCACGACAGGCCTTGCAGCTCGGCGCGCCCGACCTCGCGCGGTATGACGGGAGTGAACCCGTTCGATTGACCGCGGGGGCCCGACGACCGCTCCTTGCTAGAATCCGCGGGTGGAAGCCGACGATATCGAACGCCCGTCGTGGCGCCGGCCAGGATCACGGCGGAGGTCGCTCCTGCTGATCCCCGTCCTCGGGATCCTGGCCGTGCTCCTGGTCGACTGGATCCGGCAACCGCCGCCTCCGGACTACTCGATCGTGGCCGGCGCGACGGCACTCGACGACTGGCAACTCCCCGGACTCGCGGATCGTCGCGAGGGTAGCCCCGACGCCGTTGCCGATCTCGCGGACAACGCCGGCGCCCCGACCCGCTGGATCGTCGTCGGCTGGGATGGAGCGACCTGGGACCTGGCCCTGCCACTGATCGAACAGGGCCGCCTGCCGAACCTCGAGTCGTTGATGCGCCGGGGCAGCGTGGCCAACCTGGGGGGCTTTCGGCCCTCGCTGTCGCCGGTGCTCTGGACCACCGTCGCCACGGGGGTGTCGCCGGAGCGTCACGGGATCCTCGGGTTCGACAAGCGCTCCCATCGGGTCTGGCGGCGGCTGGAACGGATCGCGCGGTTCGGGAAGATCAAGCGCGAGCTCTACACCAACGCCGATCGCAAGGTGCCGGCGTTGTGGAACCTGGCCACCGAGGCGGGGCGACCGGTGCTCGTCGTCGGCTATCACAACACCTACCCCGCCGAGCAGGTGCAGGGTGCGATGGTCTCGAACTACCTGCTCCAGGCCTACATGCGCGAGGCGATGCGCGCCAACCGGGAACTACCGCCGGAGCTGCGCAACAGTCTGGTCAGCCCGCCGGAGATCGCCGAGGCGGTGCTCGCCGTCGAGGAACGCGTCGGCGCGCGTCTTCCCGCGGCGATCGAACGCTTCGCGGACTTCGATGCCGCCGGCCGTGAGGTGTTCCCGGAGGCGTCGCTCACGCTGTCCGGCGGCGACCACCGGATGTACTTCCTGCGCCAGGCCTGGTTGTTCGACACGTTCCACGCCGAGGTCGCCCTGGAGCTCTATCCGCAGTTCCAGCCGGAGCTGACCTTCGTGCACTTTCAGGGCGTCGATCTCGCATCCCACTACTTCTTGCCGTTTCGCTGGCCCGAGCGTTACGCGGAGATGGGCTGGCTACCGGACACCGTCGCCGAGATGCAACGGCTACAGCCGATCTATCGCCGAACCGTCGACGCCTTCTACGAGTACCTCGACGAGTGGCTGGGCCGTCTGCTGGCCCTGGCCGATGAGCGGACCGGGGTCGTCGTGCTGTCGGATCACGGAGCGGAGCCGGAGCCCGATCCCCATCGCGGCGGACATCACGACTCGGCGCCGCCTGGAATCCTCGTCGTCGCCGGTCCCGGCGTTCGCGCGGGGGGCCGGCTGAGCCAGGCGACGCTGTACGACATCATGCCGACGCTGGCCCGTACCCTGGGGCTGCCGATCGCCGCCGACCTCGACGGCCGGGTGCTCGAGGAGCTGTTCGACCCCGGTGCCCTGGCGTCGATCGAGCGCATCGACGTCCCGCACTACGCCGACGGCCGCTGGGCGCCGCGGATCGCACCGCCGCCGGAGCTGGTCGACGAGATCGAGGAGCAGCTCCGCTCGCTGGGGTACGTCGACTGACCGGGACCCGGTCGCGGGAGCGTTGCGCGGCCGGGCTACCCTCGGCGACGCTCGGCGAACAGCAGTCCCAGCCCCTCGGTCCCCCGGGCCGGCCGACGTTCGACACCGAAGCCGCGAAGCTCGAGGAAGCGAGCGAGCTGGTCCGGGTTCATATCGGGGGTGACGGCGTCGACCGGGTGGTACTCGCAGACGATCCGCTCGATCCTCCGCAAGGTCGCCTCGTCGGCGCCGTAGAGAATGTCGTACTCCGCGCCCTCGACATCGAGCTTCAACAGGTCGCAGTGATCGATCGAGTGGTTCTCGAACAGCTGATCGAGGGTCACCGCGGCGACATCCGTAAACGTCGTCGCGCTGACGTCGCCGACCCTGGGAAACAGCGACGGCAGGTCCTGATGCTTGGGGCCGTCGGGGACGAACAGGCGCAGCCGACCGCTGCGTCCGGCGACCGCGGCCTGGACGACCTCCACGCCGGGCCGGTACCGGAACAGATCGGACAACCGGCTGAAGTTCGCCGGGTAGGGTTCGTAACAGATGACCCGCTCGCTCCGCGGTGCGCAGCGAAACGCGAACATGCCGATGTTCGCGCCGATGTCGACGACGCACTCGAGCCGGCGCGTCTCCGGGTCCAGCCGGTAGGCATCGTGCAGGAACAGCTCGCGGAAGACGTGGTAGTCCGACGTTCCGGCGACCAGAGTGAGCCTTCTGCCATCGTGGAACAGGAGCTCGAGCCGCTCTCCGGGGGAGGCGCCGGCGCGAAAGCGCAGCGCTTGCCAGGGGCTGTGGATCAGACGCCTCAACCGGAAGTAGTGCGGGATGTCCGAGGCACGCATCGCCCCATTCTACGCAAAACGTCTCGCCGTCGCGGATTCTCAGAAGACCCAGGAGACTCCGAACGTGTAGGTCCGGCTGAGGCCGTAGAGATACTGCTGTGGTGGCGCGCCGGGGTCCGGGTCCGGATCGAACTCCTCGGTGCAGCAGGCGTTCTTGCGATCGAGCAGGTTGGTCACGTCGGCGAACAGCGTCAGGCGGCCCTTGCCGGGGTTGAAGTCGCGGGCGACCCGTAGATCGACCCGCCGGTAGTCCGGCAGCCGTTCCTGATTGCGCGGTCCGTATCCGATGTCGAGATCGACCGTTCCGTCTTTCCTGGTGAACTCCACCGGGAAGCTCGCCGTCGTCGGCCAGCCGGTGTGGAAGCTTCCGGCGAGGCCGAAGCTCCACTGCTGCAGCCGGTACGAGAGCGCCAGGTCGAGGGCCTGGGGCTCATCCCAGCTTCGCGGTACCCGGCCGCCGTCGATGATGTCGTCGGACGACGCCAGCGTGTAGGCCGCGCGCCAGCCGATGCCGTGGGTCGTCAGACCCTGCCAGCTCAGCTCGAGTCCCGCCGATTCGACGCTATCCGGGGCGATGCGCACCCGGTCCTCCTCGGCCTCGGGATACAGCGACGCCGGGTCGAGGGCGTTCTCGAATCGCGGCCGCGGGTTCGGTGTCTCGCTGTGGTACACGGCGGCGCCGAACACGCCGAAGCGTCGCAGGTCCCGTCGATACGAGGCGCCGATCTTGTGGGCCGTCTCACCGAGCAGGAACTCGTCGACGCCGTCTTCGACCTGCAGCTCGTAGACTCGCTGGGACTGGTGAAAGCGGCCCCAGTAGAAACGCAGCGAGTCCCGTGGGGTCGGCGTGAAGGAGAGGTTGATCCGTGGGCTGACCGTCTCGTCGCCCACCGGGCTGTAGGTCTCGCGATCCCAGCGCAGGCCGACCTCCGCGGAGAAGGCCTCGGAGATTCGATAGGTGTCGGAGACGTAGATCGCCGACTCCGTCCCGTCCGGCCGGACCCGGGTCGTCGTCAGCGCTGCGCTCCCGCTCCCCACGTCGGGATCGCCCAGGTCGATCGTGGCGTAGTCGTAGTTCGACCCGACCGAGCGGATGTCGAAGCCGACCGCGAGCCGATGCTTGTTGCCGATCAGGATCTGCCAGTCCTGGCGCAGGCCGACGAAGGTGAACTCGCGCTGGTCGCGAACGGCGGAGACATCGACCTCGTTGACGTTGCGATCCCGATCCACCTTGCCGGTGGACAGGACACTGCGGGTGTGCATCCGCGGGTTCCAGCGGGTGTCCAGGGTCAACCAGCCGTAGCGATTCGCGTACTCGGTGGCGATGATCGTCCTGCCGTCGGCCGGGGCCGCGTGGGGCGACGAGACCGGACGAATCGACTCGTTCGTCTCGTCGTTCGATCCGAGCAGGTTGATCGAGATCGTCGACCGATCGTCGAGCCGGTAACGCACCTTGGTCAACAGGTCGACGTAGGTCGGATCGTAGCGATCCTCGGTCACGATCGTCGGCAGCGACTCGATCGGATAGCCGCGGCGAGCCGAGAACAGCCAGCGACCGCGGTCGTTCGAGAAGTTCCCCTGGGTCGCGATGCGGGCATAGTTGCTGGCGATCGTGAAGCCGCTGTCGTGCGCCTCGTCGGTCTCGGCGGTGCGGATGTCGACCACGCCGCTCATCCGGTTGCCGTAACGCACCGGGAATCCCCCGGCGAAGAAATCGACCCGGCCCACCGCAGTGGAATCGACGATGCTCAACATGCCGCCCTGCATGTCCTGCAGGTGGTAGGGGTCGTGGAGCTCCAGGCCGTCGAGGACGATCAGCAGCTCATCCGATCGTCCACCACGAATGTGCGGCGCGGCCTTCAGCTCCGAGTCGGCGACACCCGGGAGCCCGGAGGTCATCAGCAGAGGGTCGTCGTTGAGCAGCGGCAAGGCGTTGAGATCGTCGGTCCACAGGGTCGTCTGCTCGGCGGGTTCGTCGGGGCGGAAGGCGCCGGATTCCGGTCGGACCAGCACCGACTCGAGGAGCCGGTTGTACGGGGTCAGGGCGAAGCCGACCCGCACCGTCCGGTCCGGATGCACGACGACGTCGGGCAAGCGGGAGGAGACGAAGCCGCTGGCCGAGGCGGTCAGCGCGTACGAGCCCGGCGGTAGATCGATGCGGAAGCGACCCTTCTCGTTGGTCGTGAACTCGATGCCGAGGGACTCGATCCGGATCCGGGCCCGGACCGGCTGTGGGTTCCCACCGTCGATCTCGATGGCGCCGGCGATCGTTCCCTGGACCGGCGGAGCGGGCTCGACGACGACGACGATCCGCACCCCCTGGGGGCCGGCGCGGGTGGTCAGGTCGTGGGGGGCCAGGATCTGCTCCAGCCGTCGGGACGGATCGCCGGATGTCGGTTCGATGGCGACGATCAGCTCCGGGGGCACCAGCGCGCTGGTGAAGACGAGGTTGAGGCCTTCGGACTGCAGTTCGCGCAGGACGTCGACCACTCTGCGGCCGACATACCGCGCAGGCGGGGTCCGGCTTGCCGGGGGCGCCGGAGTCGAAGAGGCGATCGCCGGTGTCGTCGTGGCATCGGGGGCTTCACCGGCGAGAGGCGCGGGCAGACCGATGACGATCAGAGTGACCAGCGCGACCGACGCCGGCCAGCTCCGCGGATACGCCGATCCATGGGGCCTATCGCTTGTCATCGAGCCGCGGCCTATCCTCCTGCTTGTCGGATCTCCAGGGTGCCGGCATCGACGCGATACGTCAGTCCCGACGCCGTCAACAGGGTTTCCAGAGCTTCGTCCACGGTCAAGCCGTCGATGGTGCCGCTCATCCGGATCTCGGACGCCTGCACCAGCAATTCGCTGTCGAGGAACGCCAGTCGTCGACCGGATTCCCGGGCGGCCCATTCGAGGAACTCCCGGAGCGGGCGACCGTCGATCGCGATCGGCGGCAGCACGTCGAGGGTCCAGGCCCAGTCCTCGCCGAAAGCGGTCGTGTCCCGGCGGCTCAGATTGCCGTCGTGGTCGATCCGTGTCTCGACGCCACGGGGCGCCTCGAACTCGGCGTCGTCGGTGACGACCCGCACATGTCCGTCCCGCACCCGGACGCCGAGGGTCTCCGCGGTCAAGCGCAGCTCGTAGCGGGTACCGATATCGAGGACGGTGCCGAAGGGCGTCAGGATCTCCACCGGTGCAGCCTCACCGCTCGTGCCGGAGTCGAAGTAGAGCGCGCCGCTGTTCAGGGTCAGTCGATCAGGCGCGTGGAGGATCAGTTCGGACTCGTGGTCCAGGCGGATGGCGTGGCCTCCGGCCAGCCGCAGGGCGATGCGGCCGTCTCCCGATTGCACCGTCGCGCCCGGCGCCAGCGTACCGGCGACGGACCGTTTGCCGCTGGTCGCCTCGATCGTGGCGATCGGACCCGGCAGATCGACTCCGCTGCTCGAACGCCAGATCGTCGCCCCGAGGACGACCAGCAGCACGGCGGCAGCGGCGGTGGCGATCCAGCCCCACTGCTTGCGACGTGTACGCCGCGCGGTCATCGCCTCGAACTCCGCTTCGACGGCGGCGAAGACACGCTCCTGCCGCTCCTCGGCGATCGTCGGGCGGGGTTCCGCCAGCCGGATCAGCCGTTCGATGGGATCGCTCATCGGTTTCCTCCGTCGAACGGCGTGACCGTCGCAGGACGTGATTGCATCGATTCCCGGGTCAGCGCCGTGAAGGCGTCGCGGAACGCATCCCGGGCCCGGGTCAAGGTCGATTCGGCGGCCTTGGGCCGGACGCCCAGCCGCATCGCTATCTGGTTCACGGTCTCTCCCCGCAGGTATTTCCATTCCAGCACGTTGCCGTACTTGGTCGGCAGCCGGTCGAGGGCGACCTGGACCAGTCGGGCCGCCTCGGTCTTCTGCATGCACGATTCCGGGTCGGAGTCTTCGCCGGCCTCGAGGGAGTCGATCGCCGCCTGCAGCTCCGGTGAGTCTTCGAGCAGGTTGACCTCGTGACGGCGCCGTCCGCGGTGCCAGAGCTCGTGCCGGGCGAAGGTGCAGAGCCAGCTGAACAGCGGCGCCTCGCCCCGGAACGTATCGAGTTTCTGGATCGCCTTGCACAGCGTCGCCTGGGCGATCTCCTCGGCCAGGTCCTCGTCCCGGTCGGTGCGGGTCAGGGCGAAGCGGAACAGCCGGGGGAATTGATCCTTGAAGAACTCCCGGAAGGCCTCTCGGTCCCCGGCGAGTACCCGGTCGACGAGTAACTTGTCCTCGCGGCTCCGGTTCATCTCTTCGTTCTCCAAGGATTCCTGCTCATGAGGTTACCGCCGTTTCTGCCCGTCGGCCCGTAGGAGAGGCGATCCGGGGACAATCCTTCGCAGAAACACGGATTTCCGGATCGAGCCGACTGCCCCGGGAGCGCGTGCTAAGCTCCGGCGCGGGGAGGAGCACGGGATGTTTCGGTCAGGAGTATCGCCCTCGATCTTCATCGGGGTCGCGATCTTCATCGCCGTGTTCGCAACGCCGGCCCTGGCCCAGAACGGGGGGCTCCGTGTCGCCGTTCACGATGGCGGTAACGGGGAGCGGTTGCCCGGCGCGACGGTCATGCTCAGCAGCGACCAGGGTCTGATCGCCCCGACGGCCCAGCTCTCGGATGCCGAGGGCATCGCGGACTTCCCGGTCCTGCGCGCCGGTCGCGGATACATCGTCGAGGTCTCGTTCCCGGGTTTTGCAACGCGACGGGTACCGGCCCTGCGGGTCGCCAGCGGAGATCGCAACGAGGTCCTCGTGTCGCTGTCGCCGAGCATCGACGAACGGATCGAGGTCGTCGGCACGACCCGGCTGGTCGACGTCGATCGCAGCGATCAGCGCAGTCGCTTCACCGACGAGTTCATCCAGTCGCTGCCGGTGCCGGGGCGCTTCTATCAGGAGACCCTGACCCTGGCCCCGGGCGTGAACGACTCCGACGGGGATGGCAATCCCAATGTCCACGGCGCTCGATCCAGGGACTTCAAGGCGGTGGTCAGCGGCGTGAGCAACGTCGACCCGTTGACCGGTCAGTGGCTCAGCTACGTCAATCCCGAATCGATCGAGGTGATGGATGTGATCACCGCCGGCGCCGGCGCCGAGTTCGGTCGCGCCCAGGGTGGTTTCGCACGGATCGTCCAGAAGCAGGGGACGAACCGGTTCGAGGGCGTCTTCAACTTTCTCTACCGCTCGTCGAAGGTCGACGGCGATGGCGCGACCCACGGGACACCGAAGGATCTGGTGCCCGACTTCAAGTGGTTGCAGCCCTCGATCCAGATCTCGGGTCCGATCGTCAAGGACAAGCTCTGGTTTCGACTCTCCCACGAGTGGATCGACAGGACCGACCCGGTCAACACGCTGACGAGCATCGTGCCGACCGAGACGGAACAGAAGCTGATCGCCGACCAGATCACCTGGCAGGTGTCGCCGCGCAACAAGCTCGCCTTCCAGTACCAGTACGATCCGCTGACCCGGACCGGCCTGGGACTCAGCTCGACGGTGCCGCTGGAGTCGACGACGACGATCGAGCGCGGTGGGCCGACCTACGCGCTGGCCTGGACCGCTCCCCAGTCTCCACGATTGCTGGCCGAGGCCGGCATCGCCTATCAGGATCACTTCCAGGACATCGTGCCGACCGATCCCGGCGCATCCCAGGACTGCGTCAGCTTCGGTTTCTTCACCTTTCCGATCCTCAACGACTCCTACTGTCGGGAGTCGATCCTCGGCCGGACCTCCGGCGGCTTTCCCGATGCCGCCCGGGACAAGCGTCAGCGGCTGACCGTCCAGGGCAAGGTGACCTGGTTCGCCGGCGACTGGCTCGGGGCGACCCACAAGGTCCAGACCGGGTTCATCAGCGAGAACGAGCGGTACTTCCGGGAACTGGAACGGGGCCCCGAGATCATCGGCATCGAACCGATCGTCGCGCTGACGCCGCCGGACAACCCGTTCTGTTCCTCGTGTCCGATCGCCAAGGGCTTGATCACCGTCAGGGTTCCCGTGCCCCGCAATACATCCGGGTCGGCCGACGGCACGAGCTGGGGTTTCTTCATCGAGGACCAGATCAAGCCGGCGGAAAACCTGGCGATCACCCTGGGGCTGCGCTGGGACCGGGAGGAGATCAACGCCGCCGGCCGCGGCACCTTCGACCCGGCGCGTGAGGCCGAGCGCTTCGCGGAGCTGATCGCCAACGGTGCGCTGGTCTCGTCGGCGATCCGTGAGGCGTTCACGTCGTTTCCCGACGTCCCCGACTTCCAGGAGGAGCTGGCGACCGTCC
This sequence comes from uncultured bacterium, assembly GCA_942490715.1. Taxonomy (GTDB): domain Bacteria; phylum Acidobacteriota; class Polarisedimenticolia; order Polarisedimenticolales; family Polarisedimenticolaceae; genus CALNYP01. The sequence continues at coordinate 69,705 of CALNYP010000047.1, read as the reverse complement.
TCAACGCCTCCGACGGGCAGATCGCCCTCAGCCCGATCGCGATCCAGAGCACGTTCTGGAGTCATCCCCAGAAGCTGGAAGACATCGACATCGCCAACGACAACATCGCGCCACGGATCAGCGCGGCCTGGGATCCCTGGGCCGACGGAAAGGCGAAGATCTCGTTCTCTGCCGGCCGGTACTTCGACAAGATCTTCCTGGCCGTACCGCTGATCGAGATCGAGCCCCGGACCACCGACCTGACCTTCGACGCCAACGGCTCCTGGAACGGGCAGGCCGGTGTGTTCGCCGAGCGTTTCACTGCGCAACGGATGCTGCCGTCCCTCGGGGCGACGATCAGCTCCCAGCAGGTCGCCCGGGATCTGAAGACACCCTACCAGGACGAGTACAGCCTCGGTCTCGAGTACGAGCTCTGGCCCGAGACGGCGTTGAAGTTGACGTGGCTGCGCCGGAAGTTCCGGGAGCAGCTGCAGGACGTCGACGTCAATCACGAACTGCGCGATCTGGGATTCTGTATTCGTGCCAACCAGCTGGGAGATCTGGTCGTCGCTCCCAGCCCCGGTTCCGGCTTTCTGATCGTCGATCGCTACTCCGGCGAGATCTACGAGGATACCGATCCGGGCCCCGGCGACGGTCGCCTCGACGATTGCACCGGCATCCTGGATGTGCGGGGACAGGGTTTCTTCGGTCCTCCGTTTATCAACGTGCCGATCCCCGACGGTCTACCCGACGTCTATGCGCTGAACCCGGCCTGGGGCGACGTGCTGGTCACGGGCAACTTCAACCGCACCGACTACCGCGGGCTGATCCTGGAGTTGATCCGTCGGCTGCACCGCAACTGGGAGATGCAAGGTAGCTACACCTGGTCGGAGGCGAGCGGCAACGCCGAGGACTTCAACCAGAGTCTGGGCAACGAATCGAACCTGATCGATCAGGAGGCCGGCTTCCTGTCCTACGATCAGCGGCACGTCTTCCAGCTGACGGGAGTGGCGCTTGTGCCGGGCTGGGGGATGCGTTTCGGCGGGCGGCTGCGCTGGGAGTCCGGCACGCCGTACTCGATCCTCGAGCCCCAGCTGGCGATCACCGGCACCTCGCCGGAACTGCTGAACCTCGCACGCAGCGCCAATGCGCGGTTTCGCCTGCGCTTTCCGACCGGACAGCGGAACGACCAGCGCAACCCGTCCTTCTGGACCGTCGACGTGAAGCTGGTCAAGGAGTTCCAGATCAAGACGGTCAACGTGCAGCTGACCGGTGAGATCTTCAACCTGCTCAACGAGGACACGATTCGCCTGGAGAGCACCTCCCTCGGCGTGAACACCGGGACCAGGGAGTTCGGCCGCCGCTTCCAGTTCGGCCTGCGGGTCGGGTTCTGACCCGGCCGATTCCGGCCGCGAAAAACCCCGCCGTTTGGCACCCGCCGTGCATCCGCGGCGGTTCGCTCGTACATCTGCCTTGTGCGACTCCCCGGGCACACGAGCGACTTCTTGCGGACCGGACTGGCGCTGATCCTCGCGCTGGCGTGCGTCTCGACGTTTCAGGCCGGCGAGTCGATCTGCGACGACGGCCTGGACGGGGACCTCGACGGCAGGATCGACTGCGCGGACCCGGACTGCGCCGGGGCGAAGAGCTGCCCCCTCTGTCCGCTGCTGCCGATGAAGCGAGGGGCGGCCAAGGGCGTCTCACCGACGGAGCAACCGACGTGCGTCGAGCGCATCGTGACCGGCGAGATCGGTCTGACCGAGGACTGGGTCGCGGTGACGTTTCCCGAGCCGCTCCGCGACGCCGTCGTGATCGTCGGGCCACCGACCCGTCACGGCAGCGACCCCGGGGTCGTCCAGCTGCGCAACATCACGCGGTCGGGCTTCCTGGCGAACTACGGCGAGTGGCAATACCTGGACGGCGTCCACGACCTCGAGGAACGGGTGCCGTTCCTGGCCATCGAGGCCGGCCGGCACGAGCTGGTCAACGGGACGGTGATCGAGGCGGGTACGTTCGGGATCGGTGGTGTCGGCACCAACCGGACCGTGCTCTTCGAGGAGAGCTTCGCCGCTCCACCCGTGGTGCTGCTGACCTCCCAGACGACGAACTCGCCGGAGCCCGTCGTCGTCGTGTCACGCAACATCCAGCCCGGCAGCTTCGTCGCCTCCTTGCTCGAGGAGGAACAGTTCGAGAACGGGCACCCGATCGAGACCGTCGGTTATGTCGCGATCCATCACCCCGCCGGCTCCGGCGATCTGATCGTCGATGGCCAGGTCGAGCCTTTCCTGCTCCAGCGATTCGGCGTGAACCACCAGTGGACGCCGATCCTCGGCTGGAACCTGCGCTTCGAGGAGGAGCGGTCCGCAGACGAGGAGACGAACCACGTCGAGGAGCAGGTCGCCGCGCTGGTCCTCGGATCGAGGCTGTTCGCCCAGCAGGCAAGTACCGAAGAGCTGGACACCGTCGTGCTGAGACGGCTCGACCCGGATCCAGAGTCCCCGGTCGCGTGGGGGACGGTCTGGGGTGTCACGACCGGGGCGAGCCGGGTGCCGCTTCCTCGACGCTTCGACCTGCCGGTGATCGTCGCCGGCCCGGCCACTTCCGGCGACGTCGATCCGCTCGTCGTGCGGGTCGACGACGTCGCCGGCGATTCCTTCGTGCTCTCGCTCCAGGAGTGGGACTACCTCGACGGCGATCACGATCCGGAAGCGGTCGCCTATCTGGTCGTCGAGTCGGGGCGGCATGACTTCGACGGAGCCGTGATCGAAGCCGGCACGCTGGTCTCCTCGGCCAGCCACCGGGTGACCGGCTGGGAGTCGCCCCGTTATTCCGACGCGTTCCCCGAGACACCGGTGGTGCTCGCCGCGGTCCAGTCCCGGGAGGAACCCTCGGCGGTCACGCTGCGCATGCGGCGGGTCACTCCGACCGGATTCGACGCGAAGATGCAGGAGCAGCAGGCCAGCGGTGGCGCCCACTCCCTCGAGCGATGGGGCTGGATCGCACTCACGCCGGGCAACTACGCCGCCGGGCCGCGAACCTTCCAGGCCTGGCATGCGAGCCTCGACGACGGGATGACACTGATCCCGTACCCGGTCACCCCGGGAAGACGCTTTCCTTCGGTCGTCGGCAGCGTGATGGGATTCCGCGGTTCCGATCCGGCGACCCTGCGCCGGGGTCCGATCGAGCGCACGGGGGTCTGGCTGTTCGTCGAGGAGGAGCAATCTGCCGACGAGGAGACGGGACACCTGACCGAGCCGATCGGCCTGTTTGCCGGAGACTGATCGCCGAACCGTCACTATAATTCTGCGCATGGTCAAACCCTGGATCGTGCTCAAGTTCGGCGGGACCTCCGTCGCCAGCGCGGTCAACTGGAGACAGATCGCCGAACGAGCAGGGGAGTTGCGAGAGACCCATCGGGTCTGGATCGTCGCCTCGGCGCTGGCCGGAGTCTCGAACCTGCTCGATCGCGCGGTCGGCGAAGCCCTCGATTCGGAGTCGGCCGATGCGCCGGCGTCGATCCGGGACGCCCACGAGCGGCTGGCCGACGAGCTGGAGCTCGACGTCGACGCCCGGGCGCCGATGCGGGGTTGCCTCGACGAACTGGAGCGCTGGCTCGACGGGATCCGCAAGACCGGCGAGGCGCCGCCGCGACTGCGGGCGCGGATCATGGCCACCGGAGAGCTGGCATCGACCCACCTCGGTGTCGCCGCGCTGGGTCGGTTCGACTGCAACGCCCGCCGTGTCGATGCCCGGACGATCCTGCGCAGCCGGACCCGGCAGCCTCGCCTCGACCGTACGCATTATCTCGAGGCGGAGGTGCACGTCGCGGATTGCTTGCCGGTGGACGTCGGCGACGAAGCGGTCGTCCTGACCCAGGGCTTCATCGTCGGCACGACCGACGGCGAGACCGCACTCCTCGGTCGCGGAGGTAGCGACACCTCGGCGGCACTGTTCGCCGCCGTCCTGGGTGCCGAGCGCCTCGAACTCTGGAGCGACGTCCCGGGGCTGTTCACCGCCGACCCGCGCCGGATCCCCAGCGCCCGGTTGATCCGCCGTATCGGTTATCGCGAGGCCCGGGAGCTGGCCGCGATGGGAGCCAAGGTCCTGCACCCGCGCTGCCTCGAGTCGGTGTCGCGAGCCGGGATTCCGGTCACGTTGCACTCGACCCGTGCACCGGAACGGTCCGGCACGCGGATCGAGTCCACCGACGAAGAGCATCCCGCCGTCACCGCGGTCACCTGTCGCAGCGGTGTGACGCTGGTGACCCTCTCGACCCTCGACATGTGGGAGGAGGCCGGCTTCCTGGCCAGGGTCTTCGGCATGTTCCGGGACTTCGACGTCTCGATCGACCTCGTGGCGACCTCGCAGTCCGCGGTCAGCGTCACCCTGGACCGGCTCCCCGGTGGCGTCGGGGGCACGGCGTTCGCCGGGCTGGTCGAGCAGTTGAGGACCCTCGGTCGCGTCGACGTCGTGCATCCTTGCGGGGTGGTCTCGATCGTCGGCCGGCGCATCCGGGCGGCGCTTCACGAACTCGGGCCGGCGATGCAGGTGTTTCAGGAACGACGGGTCCGCCTGGTCAGCGACTCGTCGGAAGACCTGAACCTGTCGTTCGTCGTCGACGAGGAGCACGCCGAGCCCCTGGTCGCCCGGCTGCACGAGCGGCTGTTCCCCGCCCACAGCGGAGACCCGCGACTCGGTGCGAGCTGGGAGGTGCTGGAGGGTGGTGCCGCCGCTTCCGCGGGCGCGGCGCCCTGGTGGCGAAGCTGCCAGGCCCGCCTCTGCGATCTGGTGCAAGACGGTCGTGGGCGGTACGTGTACCACTTGCCGACGATCGCCGACCGCGCCGGACGCCTGGTCCACGAGCTGCGTTCCCTCGACCGCCTGTTTTATTCGATGAAGGCGAACTCTCACCCCGCGGTACTGCAGACCGTCGCCGCCGCGGGCTTCGGGATCGAGTGTGTCTCGTCGGCGGAGGTGCTCCGGGCCCGGGAACTGCTGGGCGACGATGTGCCGATCCTCTTCACGCCGAACTTCTGCCCGATGGACGAGTACCAGGCCGCCTTCGACGCCGGCGCCGAGGTTACGGTCGACGGACCCGAGCCGCTTCTGCAACAGCCCGCGACGTTCCGCGACCGCTCGATCGGTGTGCGGATCGATCCCGGCCGTGGCCTGGGTCACCACGCCAAGGTGCTCACGGCGGGCGCCCGGGCCAAGTTCGGCCAGCGGATGGACGAGTGCGCGGCTCTGACTCAGGCGACCCACGCCGCCGGCGCCACGGTCGTCGGCTTGCACGCCCACGTCGGTAGTGGAGTGCTGGACCCCGGCGCCTGGGCGCGCACCGCCGACGCGCTGGCCTCCCTGGCGACGACGTTCGACGCCGTGGAGTGGATCGACCTCGGCGGTGGCCTGGGCATCGCCGAGCGGCCGGGGCAGACCGAGCTCGACCTGTCCGAGGTGGAACGCAGCCTCGCCGGCGTTCGCCGGCGGCACCCCGGGCTGAAGTGGCGCATGGAGCCGGGCCGCTTCCTGGTCAGCGAGGCCGGCGTGCTGCTGGCGCCGGTGACCCAGATTCGCCGCAAGGGTGACGTGCGCTTCGTCGGCGTGGCGACGGGGATGAACTCGCTGCTGCGTCCCGCGCTGTACGGCGCCTGGCATGGGATCCACAACCTGAGCAGGCTCGACGAACCGGCGACCGACTACTGGAACGTCGTCGGACCGATCTGCGAGACCAGCGACATCCTCGGCAACGATCGGTTGCTGCCCGAGCCGCGGCCCGGCGACGTGCTGCTGATCGAGAACGCCGGAGCGTACGGAGCGGTGATGGCTTCGAACTACAACCAGCGTCGCCCGGCCGAGGAAGTCACCCTCGACTAGCCCTCCAGGGCCGCTCTCGACTGCCATCGAAAACGTAAGTGGCCGGCGCATCGACCGGTCTGCGGCGCGGACTTACATTGGAACCAAGCCCGGCCGCCCGGATCTCGCTCTCCTCCGGAGTCTCACGATGGCGTTTCGCCCGATGAAAGGCAGTTTCGTCGCCCTTCCGGCCCTGAGCCTGTCGGTGCTGTCGACCCTCGCCTGCGGCCAGTCGATGGTCAGCGACGCCTTCACGACCGATTCCGATTTCGTCATCGCTCGTCTGTCGTGTGCCGAGACGACACCGCTGTCGACGATGCCGCTGTTCGGCGAGGACATCGGCGAGGCGAAGATCCTCGGCGAGTCCCACTGGATCGCCGGGGCCTACCAGCTTTCGGCACGCGGTAGCGAGACCGTCGAGCGGAGCGATTCGTTTCACTTCGCCTACGTCCGGCTCCACGGCGAGATCGACCTCGCGGCCTACGTCGAGACGGTCGCCGGTGCCGATTGCGCGGGCGAAGCGGGTGTGATGGTGCGGGACAGTCTCCGGGAGGACAGCCCTCACGGTACGACGGCGATTCGTTCCGGCTGCGGGGCGATGTTCGCCGCCCGTCGCCAGGACGACCTGCAACGCACCGCCGACGAGTGGCCCAGGGCACCGGGGTGGGTCCGCGTACGGCGGGTCGGCGGGGAGTTCATCGGCTACCGCTCCGACGATGGCGAACGCTGGATCGAGATCGGACGACGGGAGAGCGAGATGGGGCCGAACCCGTTCATCGGCCTGGCGCTGGCTTCGCGGAATCCGGGGGTGTCGGCGGCGGCAACCTTCCGTCACGCGCAGTACTGTGCCGGTCCAGCCGAGATCACCGACTGATCCGGTCCGGGCGCGAAAACGCGCCGGGCGATGCCCACGGAGACGGCTACCCGCCCACGAACTACAATGCTGCCGATGAAGCTGAAGAATCAACTCGTCCGCCTCACTCCCGATCGCTTCGACGAAGTGGTCGACGCCCTCGGTGACGCGTTCCGGGATTACCCGGTGATGCGCTACGTCCTCAAGGAGTCGGGCGACCGGTTCGACGAACACTTGCCGTATCTCGTCGGCTACTTCACGTACTCCCGCTTCTCCCGGAACTGGCCGGTGCTGGGCGTCGAGCGCGAAGGCCGCATCCTCGCCGCCGCGAATATCAATCCGCCCAGTTCCGTCCCGGCGCCTGCGGAACTGGTCCGGCGATACGAGGAGATGTGCCGGGTCCTCGGCGACGGGGCGATCCGCCGGTTCCAGGCCTTCGCCGACGCATGCGATCCCCTCGAACCCGATGAGCCGCACTACTACCTGGGCATGATCGGGGTCCGTCCCGAGGCCCAGGGAGAGGGCCTGGCCCGAGACGAACCTGCCGTTCTACGAGAAGTTCGGCTACCGGATTCTCGGCGAGGCGAACGCCGAAGAGTTGCGGACGTGGACGCTATTCCGTCGCGACGACGTCTGAGTCCGTGCCGCCGGGCAGGGCGGCGAACTCACGGGAGCCCTCGGCCAGGGGCGTTCCGATCCCGTCCGGATTGTCCCGCACACGGATGCCGTAGGTGAACTCGCCCCAGCCCATCTGCCCGGGGCGGATCAGGTCGCGAATCTGCGTGCAGCGATCCCCGTCGTGGGGCCAGTGCACCGGCGCGAAGGCGACGGTCGAATCACCGGCGAGGTCGCGCTCGATCCAGACCTCGTCGTTGTAGCGCTTCCCCCGGCAGACCAGCGTGATCGCATAGGTCGGTCGATCGACGAAGACGCTGCCGTCGCCGACACCAAGGGAGCCTCGTCGCCGGGAGGATTGCTCCTGGCCCTCGACCCGGACGAACACGCCGTCGACCGGTTGCACCAGGGCGGTGGGGGTGACGGTGAAACGGAACAGATCCGGGTTGGGCCACTCGGGCTCCAGGTCGTCGGTCACGAGCTGGCCGAAACGTTGTTCGTAGCCGACGGAGACGATCTCGCTCTCGCCGGGACGAAAACTCCACGCGGTCTCCAGCACGACCGGTGCCCGGGCATCCTCGACCTCGATCCGGGAGGAAACGTCCTCGACGACCTTGCCGTCGACGACGTGGCTCATGCCGACGTCCCAGGTCGTCTCGGTGCGGATCCCCTCGGGTAGATCGGGGTTGGCGACCGCCAGCTGGGCCAGGGCGACGAACTTGCCTCTGTCGTAGGCCAGCGGGATCAACACCGTCCGGCCCGGCGTCGATTCGACCGCCGAGTTCGCGGCGTGGGCCGCGAGCAGCACCGACTCATGGCGCGCTGCCGGACTCTGGATCACGATCTGGCCCCGGGCGCGGATGTCGTACAGGCGCGCGAACTCCATCGCCCGCTCGGATTCGGGATCGAAGCGAACCCGGACCGGTAGCGGCTGGTCCCGGGGGAAATCACCGGGGTCGAAGCTGACCAGGTAGACGCAACCGAGATCCGCTGCGATCCGGTCGTAGATCCGCTTCAGATCCCGGGGGTCGGTGCCGCCGCGAAACGTCTCGCCACCGGTCTCGAGGGCGAAGGAGGTCATCGTGCTCTCGGCATCGAGGTTGGCCCGGGTCTGGGTCGAGTGTTGCAGCCCCTGGGCTTGCACGGTGTAGAGCCGGGCGCCCTGGGCGCCGGCCTCCTTCATCACGGCGTCGACCGCATACTGGGCCGTCAGCTCTCCGCGCATCATCGACGCGGTGTCTTCCGGGTCGGTCGTGCCGAGCACACCGGCGCCGACGGCATTCAAGTAGTGCTCGCCGGCGTTGCTGCGGACGATGTCCGAGAAGTAGAGGACCGCCTTGGGTGCATCGAGGTCGGCCAGCATGCCCAGCACCGCCGAGAAGCGGCGCAGCCGGTTGTTGGTCATCTGCTGTTCTTCGAGCTGGAACTGCCGCGCGACGTTGACGCCGATGTGGGTGCCCCGGGCCAGGGCCTGACGGACCTCCTGGTGACGAAAGGCCTCACCCTGGGCGTAGGCGTAGGAGGTCCACTGCTCCGGGTCCTTACGGACCTGCGTCAGGGTCGCCAGCAGCACCGCGGGGTCGTCCGAGACGTCGCTGGAGACGACCGTGTTGCCGCTGGAGACGAGGACTCCGCGATTGCCGTCACGCACGAGCTGCGGGACCATCTCCTCCAGCATGTCCAGGGTGTTATTCAGCCCGGTCATCGTCAGGTGGGACAGCTCGAGATAGAACAGGTAGGTCGCCCGGGCCCGAGGTGTGGCACTTGCCGTGGCGTCGGCCGCGTCCCCGGTCGCCGAGATCTCCGGGGAAACTTCCTGCGCATCCCTCGAGTCGTCGTCGGCGATCCGGTTCTCCCCGGGAGCGGATGTGCAGACGTAGTCGAGGTAGCGGATCGGCGTCGGCCGCCCGAAGACGACAAGGTCGAAATCGGTCAAGGCAAAGCGTGGAATCTCACCCTCGGGCGAGCGGCGGGTCCGGCGAACGCTGACGTCGATCTGGAACAGCTCCTGTCCGGTCTCCTCGACGATGCTGGTGTCTCGGCGAGAACCCTCTCCTTCTTGACCCTCGGCCTGCAACACTGCGCTGCCGCCGCCGACCGCTCCGATCAGCGCAACCGCCAGCAGCACCGCGTTCCGGAACTTCATCGGCCCTTTGCGAAGATCGACTTCGGCAGCATCCCGTGAACGCCCTTGGTTCCGTCGACGACCTGGGTGATCCGCAGGTCGAGGGCGACACTGCACAGCGCGTAGGCGGCGTCGGGTTCCATCCCCTTGTCGTCGATCAGGAAGTCGATCATCTGCTCCAGGGCGATCCGGGCGGCGACCGTCAGCTCCTCGTCCAGGCCGATCGAGATGAAATGGGTCGGCGATTCGGCCCGGGGCCAGGTGAGCCGCATGCCCTTGTGCAGCGTGACCCGGATCGCGCCGTCCATCGGCGTCTCGAGGGCGGTCAGGTTGACCTCGCCGTCGCCCTGGGCGGCGTGGCCGTCGCCGATCGACAGCAGCGCGCCGGCGACGTGGACCGGGATGTACAGCGTCGTCCCGGCGACGAGCTCCTTGTTGTCCAGGTTGCCGGCGTGGATCGACGGTGGTCCGCTATGGATCCGTCCGGAATCCAGCGGTGGCGCGACGCCGATGCTACCGAAGAACGGGCGCAGCGGAATTTCGATGCCATCGCCGAACTCGGCGACACCGCGATCGAGATCCAGCGGAACCAGCCGGGTCTTCGGCCCCGGGAAGCGTTCGGGCAGGAAACCCTTGCCCGGGAAGAAGCCGTTGATCGCGTAGGGTGCCGACAGGGTGACCTCCAGGATGTCGACCTGGAGCGCGTCACCGGGAGCCGCGCCCTCGACGTGGATCGGTCCGGTGAGGATGTGCGGCCCCATCCGTTCGGGAGAGGACGCCGCCAGCGCGACCAGTGCCGGCGGGATCAGCGCCTCGTCGACACCCATACCGGGCAGTCGCTCCGGCGGGAAGTTGCTCAAGGTCTGCACCCGCACGGTGTCGCCGGAGCGGATGCGCAGCGCCGCCCTGGTCGTCGCGTCGTAGTAGCCCCAGTGGGTCGACGCGGCGGTAGCCTTGAGCTCGTGGGTCCGCGGCGGCTCGGTGGCGCAGGCGACCGGAGCTACGGTCACACCGATCGCCACCGAAACCATCGCGGCTGCGGCCAGGATCCTAGCGGTCGGTGGAGCTCCCTTCGGCAAGATTCAGCTTCAACTCGAAACCGGACAGCTCACCGTCTCGCCGCGCCTGGACGAGGATGTTCAGCGTCCGGTCCGTCGTTCGATGATACGTGATGATCTGCGGGAAGTCGTGTTCGGGGTTCTCGAAGACCGCCTTACGGGCGTCGGGATCCCATTCGGTCAACGTGAAAACAACCGGGCTCTGCTGGCCGCTGGGGTAGGGCGACAGGATCACGTCGTCGCCCTCGACGCGGAACTGCTCGAACTCGAAGCCGACGACGCGGCCGCCGGCGAACTCCTTGTTCGTGCTCAGCAGCAGGCCGCCGGAGGCGGTGGAGTAGCGCGCCTCCCAGCTACCGCGGCCGGTGTCTCCGATCCACACGCCGGTGAGCCAGCCCAGACTCTCGAGCTTCTCCATTGCGTTCGGCGGAGCGGCCAGGGCCGGGGTCGGAAGTGTGGCGACGATCAAGACGATCAAGAGGACGGCGAAACGGGTCATCTCGTTCTCCCTGCAATGGCCCACGGCGACCTGCCGCGATGGGAGCAGTGTTCTGCGATCCGGGCGTGGCGTCTTGAAAAAACACGACATCCTGTCATCAACTCGACTTCGGATGCGCGACGCTAGCGGGCGATTGCCGGCCCCGGCGCATCGGTGAACAGATCCGAGAGCTGGTGTGCCTCCCGGAGGAAGCGCGACGGGGGACTGCCGCTGATCGTGCGGAACTCCCGGGTGAAGTGCGCCTGATCGCTGTAGCCCGCCTCGTGGGCCAGCCCGGAGAGGCCCGGCGAGCTGCCGTCCTGCAATCGCGCCAGCGCCCACTGGAAGCGAGCGACCCGGGCGACCTCCTTCGGCGTCAGGCCGATCGTCTCGCGAAACCCCCGCTCGATCTGGCGCATGCCCAGTCCGACGGTCGCCGCGACCTCGCCGACCGACCGTCGACCGTGGGAGTGGGTCAGTTGCCGGATCGCCAGCTCGATCGAGGGGCGCCGCGGGCGACCCCGGAGCAGTCGCTCTTCCAGGAACCGATCGAGATGCCGGAATCTTTCCTCGACGCTGCACGCCTCGCCGATCTGTTCGGCGATCCGCCGTCCGTCGCTGCCCCAGAGATCCTCGACCGGTACGGTCCGATCGCGCAGCTCATGCAGCGGACAGGAGAGGAAGCGATAGGCACCCTCCGGCAGCAGGCGCGCGCCGATCACGCCGACGCGACCGCTGGGCGAGACGTCGATTGCCCGGGTCGTGCCACCGACCACGAAACTCCGAGGCTGGCGATCGCACGAGCCATCCCGATGGCGCATGAAGCGGTCCCCGTGATGCAACACGATTTCGAGAGTGCCGTCGGGGAGGATGCGGTCGGCGGGCAGCGGTGTCGCCGCCGCCGGGGCCTCGAGGGACCACAGGCATTGCACCAGACCGGCCAGTCGGGCCGGAGGCTGTCGTTCCTCGTAATGCATCGGACCGTCCCCCGGTCCTATTCTAGCTGGCGACGCTGTTCTTTCGCCCTTTCCTTGACCCGGTTGCGAACTCGCGCCCGGACCGACGCCGCCGGATCCTTCGCCGCCTGGGCCAGCAGGCGGTCCACCTCGGCCCGGTAATCCGGCCGTACACAGGCCACCACGTCGAGGCCGTTGTAGGCCCAGCCCCGGAGGAACGAGACCTCGTGCGAGGTCTGCTCGAGCAGGATGTCATGGAGCTTCCGCGCCTGGGCTGCGGTGAAGCGCATCGCCGGCAGCGCCTGCTGCAGGTTGACCACCGACATCGGCGGCATCGCCGGGTCGCCGATGCAGCGGATCAAGGCGCTGGTGGACCGGGCATCGAGGGTGACTCCGTCGAGAATCCAGGCCTTCAGCACCCAGGTTGCGCCGTGACGCAACCGCTCGTCGGGCTCGCGGGCCAGCTCGAGGAGCAGACGGATGCTCTCACCGGTCCGGGGCAGCGTCGCCGCGACATCCTTGAACGGATCGACGCTGCGACCGTCGAACGTCCGGAAGATCGCGTCGACCGCCACGGCTCAGTCCAGGTTCGTGTTGTCGATCAGCTGGCCGAAGAAGATCGCGTTCAGGTAGAGCTTGTTCGTGCCGTACCAGACACCGCGGAAGTTCGGGTTGTCGACGATGCGGATCACGGCACCCCGGCCGTGGCGGGTGGCGACGATCGAGGCGGTGCCGGCGATCTCCTCCTGGCGTTCCGCCGAGGCGTAACCGGACAGCAGCGGCTCGTTCTCGTAGCGGCCGACGGTGGAGTAGGGGTTCTCGCTGCGCTTCAGCAACAGCGTACTGTTGCGAAAGACCGGCAGCGACGCGTCGCGATATCCGTAGCCCAGCGGATGCGTCGTATCGATCGTCGTCCGGAAGATCGAGCCGCCGACCACGCGCCTGGCCCGGTCGTCGAGGAAGTCGCCGTAGGGGCGATAGGTCTCCTCCTCGGATTCCTCCCCCTCGGGTTCTTCCCCTTCGTCCTGAGCCTCGCCATCCTCCGGCGACTCGCCGGTCTTACCCTTCTTGCTCTTCTTGCCCTTGGCCGCGTCGTCCTTGCCCTTGTCCGCGTCGTCCTTGCCCTTGTCCGCGTCGTCCTTGCCCTCTGCAGCGGGTTCCGTCTTCTTCGCGGTGTGGAGTTGCTGTTCGGTCGCCCACTCGGCGCCGCGCTTGGTGGCGACGAGCACGCCACCGGACTTGATCCACGACTCGAGGCGCGGCGTCCAGCTCCTGGACCAGCTCTTGTAGCTACCGTCGACGAGCAGGATGTGGGTGTATTCGGCGAGGTCCACCGACAGCAGCCGGTCGGCGTCGACCATCGTCAACGGCAGGTCGACCCGGGTGTCCAGCAGGTGCCAGACCTCGCCGGCCTCGTAACCCGACACGCCGCTGCCGACGACCAGCAACGGCCGGACCGGCTGAAGCGGTCGCATCGTCGGCGATCCCAGGTCGGCGCCTTTCGGCGTCATGCCGCTGGTCACGCTGTGGATCGTCAGCCCGTCCAGTTCGGCGATCCGTTGCAGGACCTCCTCGACCTCGGCCCGGCGATCGATCGGCGGTTGCTGCGCGGCGGTCGTGCCGGGGCTCGCCGGCATGCGATGAATCTGCAACCCGAGGGGGATCAGGATCGACCCGCGGGCCAGGTCGACCGTGCCCTCGGGGGTCGGCACCGTCGTCGGCTTGGTCGCGGCATAGGGACGGAAGCGACCGGCGAGCAGGCGCTGCAACGCGCGAGGTGCGTGGTAGCCCCGCCACTCGAAGGCGTAGGCGACCGCTTCGGGGTCGGCCCGGAACGACCCCGCGGGGAAGGTCGCCGCCGAGATCCGTTCGCCGAGCAGCTTGCCCTTGAAGCGCTTGCCCAGCTCGGCGTGGGGCAGGTGAAACGAGGACGGCAGCGTCCAGGTCGAGACGTCGTAGAACGTCTCGTCCTCGAACGAGGTCCGGTACTCCATCACTGCCCGGACCAGCCGGTACTGCCGCTGGTTCAGCGGGATCACATATGCCGCGCCGGGTTCGAACGACTCGTCATCGACCTCGACCTTCTCGGCCAACTCGTAGACCTCGACCTCGTGACGCAGCAGGATGTCCAGCAGGTAGTAGGCCCGGGCCGGATCGTCGGCGTTGCCGATGACGTAGGCGCCACCCGGGTCCCTGGCGCCGGCGTCCCTGGATTCGACCCAGAACTTCGCCTGGTACTCACGCAGATCGTCGCGCATCTCGTCGGCGGCCTGCATCGTCGACATCGCGGTGCGCAGCTGATTGGCGATCGTCGTCGGAAAGGTCAGGTCGCCGTGGACCGTCGACATCCGATGGCCCGCGCGAGCTGGCCTGCTCGAACAGGATGCCGATCGAGCCGTTGACGTCGGGGTAGGTCGAGCCCTTGCCGTAGTAGAAGTCGTCGAAGGTCTCCTCGGTGTAGTAGATCCGGCCGGCGCGGTCCATCGCCCGGGCGTGATAGCCGGCGATCTGCCGTGTCAACTCCTCGTTACGGATCGGCGTCCAGGGGTTGCGCCGTTCCGGTACGCCGGGCTGGAAGTAGTAGGTCGCGTTGCTGCCCATCTCGTGGAAGTCGGTCAGCACGTGGGGGCGCCAGCGATGGAAGTTCGCGATGCGCGCCCGGGACTCGGGGTGGGTCAGCAGCAGCCAGTCGCGGTTCAGATCGAACCAGTAATGGTTCGTGCGGCCGTTGGGCCAGACCTCGCGATGCTCCCGGTTGTTCGGGTCGGGCACCGGCGACTTGCTGCGGTGGCCGTTGGCCCACTGGGCGAAGCGGCCGAGGCCGTCGGGGTTCACCGAGGGATCGATCAGCACGATCGTCTCCTGCAGGAAGCGCTCGACGTCGCCGCCACCGGCGGCCAGGTGGTAGGCCAGCAGCAGCGACGCGTTGCTGCCGCTGGGCTCGTTGCCGTGGACGCTGAAGCCCTGCCAGATCACCAGCGGACCGTCGCCGGTCTCGCCCGTGTCGCTCTCGTCGAGATGGGCCTGGCGCAGTCGCTCCAGGTTGCGGATGTTCTCCGGTGTCGACACCGCCAGCAGCAGCGTCTTGCGTCCCTCGTGGGTCCGACCGCTCA
The DNA here is from genome assembly GCA_942490715.1 of uncultured bacterium. GTDB lineage: Bacteria > Acidobacteriota > Polarisedimenticolia > Polarisedimenticolales > Polarisedimenticolaceae > CALNYP01. The sequence continues at coordinate 54,675 of CALNYP010000047.1, read as the reverse complement.
CCTCGAGGTGTACCCGGGGGGAAGCCTCGGCCAGCGCTTCCATGTAGGCCACGAGCAGGTCGTGGCGCACGTGCCACTCGCCGACCTCGAAGCCGAGGATGTCCGCGGGCTTCGGCACGTCGGCGTCGTAGGCGACGTCTTCGGGAAGATAGTCGGCGAGTTCGACCGCGGCCGACGGCGTGACCGCCAGGCAGGCGATCAGTGGACAGAGCAAGGCTGCAGCGACCCGCATTCGTGACCTCCGGAAAAAGGTCGCTCAGTCTACCAGCAGTGCCCTAGCTGTCGGCCTTCCAGAACGGCTCCAGTCGATCGGCGTCGACGACCTTGGCCTCGCCGCCCATCCGCAGGATCACCTTGCCCAGCCGGGGGAATTCGGCGATCTCGACCGGTTTCCGTTCTCCACCCACGAGGTAGACCAGCTCCTCGTCGTGGGGGTTGCGCAGGTTGTGGCCCTCGGTCGCACTGGGAAAGCCCATGAAGTCTCCCGGCCCGACCTCGAACTCCTCGTCGCCGATGCCGGCGATCCCGCGCCCGGAGAGAATGAAGAACCACTCCTCCTCGACGTGGTGCCTGTGGAACTCGGCGGACTCCTTGCCGGGGTGAATCCGGACCAGATGCACGCCCATCCGCTCCATCCCGGCCGCCTCGCTCAAGGAGCAGCCGCTCATCTTCGCGTTCTCGTTCAACGGGTGCCCGAAGGTCTCGTCCGCCGGACGCTCCGTTGCACGTACCAGTCGCTTCGACGGTGGTTCGCTCATACCGTTCCTCCTGTCGGAGGGATGATACGACGGCTACTCCGCCCGCAGCGCGACCGTCGGGTCGACCGCCGTGGCCCGGCGCGCCGGGAGCAGACAGGCGAGCGCCGCCGATGCCAGCAGGACGCCCGAGACCCCGACCAGCGTCAGCGGATCGTTCGGGTGGGTCTCGAACAGCAGGCTGGCGACGAGTCTCCCCAGCGCCAGCGACCCGGCGAGCCCGAGTACCAGGCCGATGGCGACGAGGCTCAGCCCCTGGCGCAGGACCATCCACAGCACCGTCGAGGCCCTGGCGCCCAGCGCCATCCGCACGCCGAACTCGCGGGTCCGCTGGCTGACCGAGAAGGCGATCACGCTGCTGACGCCGGCGGCCGTGATGAACAGCGCCAGCAACGCGAACAGGCCGAGCAGCATCGCCGTCAGCCGCTCCGACGAGATCACCGCGCCACGCCGCTCCGCCATCGTCTGCACGTTGGAGATCGGCTGGCCGGGGTCGATCGCCCAGACCAGCTCCTTGATGTCGCGCGCGAGCAGCAGCGGGTCCGATGCGGTGCGCACGGTCAGGCGAGACGCGGTGCCGTTCTGGGCCACCGCCATGTAGATGTCCTCGCCGGCCTCGGTGTTCAGTCCCTGCCGGCGGACATCGCCGACGATGCCGACGATCGTGGACCATGTGGTGTTGTTCAATGCGGAGACACGCTGGCCGATCGGGTTCTCGTCACCCCAGTACTTCCGGGCCAGCGACTGGCTGATCACGACGACCGGCGGCGTGTCGGCGGTGTCGGTGGTTTCGAACACCCGCCCGCGGACGAGCGGGATGCTCATCGTGCGGAAGTAATCGGTGCTGACGAAGTTCGGACTCATCCGCGGGGCCAGGCCGCCGTCGGGGATCTCGCGATTCTCGATGCGGAAGTTGCCGATGAACGGCGACTGGCCGGAGAGCGGTATTCCGTTGCAGGTCGCCGCGGAGACCACGCCGGGATGGGCGCGGACACGGCCGAGCAACGACTCGAAGAAGCCGTACCAGTCCAGGCGTGCCTGGTACTTCGACCAGTTCAGGTCGATCTCGGCGGCGAGGATGTTCTCGGTCGCGAAGCCGGGGTCGACCTGCTGGAGCCGGTGGAAGCTGCGTAGCAGCAGCCCCGCGCCGACGAGCAGGACCAGGGAGACGGCGACCTGGGCCACGATCAGCGCCGAGCGCAAGCGCAGGCGGCCGGCGCTGGTCGCTCCGCGGGTGCCGCGCAGGGCGTCGCCGAAGCCCCGGGTCTGGGTGATCGCCGGGCCGACGCCGGCCAGCAGCCCGATGAACAGTGCGATGCCCGCGGAGAAGGCCAGCACCGTGCCGTCGATCTCGATGTCGTGGACCCGCGGGGTGAAGCGGCCGATGAAGCCGGTCAACAGGTCGAGCCCGGCGTAGGCGATCAGCAGTCCCAGCCCGCCACCGACCAGCGAGATCACCGCACTCTCGACGAGCACCTGGCCGACGATCCGGCCGCGACTGGCGCCCAGGGCCGCCCGCACGGCCAGCTCCCGCTCTCTCCGGATCAGCCGGGCCACCGTCAGGTTGGCGACGTTGGCGCAGGCGATCAGCAGCACCAGCGACGACGTGGCCAGCAGGATCCAGAGGGTCGGCCGCGCTCCGGTGGTCAACTCGTCATGGAGCCGGGAGAGCCGGATGCGATAGCCGCGTGCCGCGGGGTAGGTCTCCGGATGGTCCTGCATGAAGCGCAGCGCGAGGGTGTCGAACTCGGTCTGGGCCGCGGCGAGGGTGGCCCCGCTCTGCAGGCGGCCGAAGGCGGTCAGCCCGCGGAACGCGCTGCGGTTCTCGTGGATCGTCGCCTCGGCGCCGGCGCGGAACGGACAGGCGGAGACCGACATGTAGACGTCGTTCTCCCGGGGGAACTGCGGGATCTCCGGCAGCACGCCGACCACCCGGTGGGGCCGGTTGTTCATCTCGAACACCTGATCGACGATGCCCGGGTCTCCGCCGAACGCCCGCTGCCAGTAGCCGTGACCGAGGACGAGGACCGCCTCGGCCCCGATCGCGTCGTCCTCTTCCCGGAAGGTCCGACCCAGCAGCGGTTGGACCCCCAGCACATCGAAGAACGTCGCCGAGACGACACCGGTGTTGACCCGCTCCGGATCGCCGCGGCCGAGCAGGGTGAAGGTCATGCTGTGGTACTCGACCAGGTCCTTGAGCGAGCTGTTCTGCTCGCGGTAGTCGTAGACCTCCATGATCGAGAACGGAATGTTGTCGATCTCGGCGATCGGCGCCGACTGTCGCAACAGCACGAGTTCCTCGCCGTCGACGTACGGCAGCGGCCGCAGGACGACGCCGTTGACCAGGCTGAAGATCGCGGTGTTGGCGCCCATTCCCAGCGCCAGGGTCAGCACGGCGCCGATGGCGAACGCGGGGTTGCGGCGCAGTCCACGCACGGTATAACGGAGATCCTGTCCGAGTCGTTCGATCATGCGAGTTGCCTCCTGGCGTCGTGCTTCCACTCCGACGGTGTCTGTCCGTGATGTTGTTTCCAGAGTCGTCGTAGCTGTCGCGCGTCGCGGAAGCCGCAATCCGAGGCGATCCGTTCGACCGTCAGCCCGGGGTTGTGCAGCAGCGTGCCGGCGAGATCGAGCTTGATCCGCGTCGAGAAGTCCTTCAACGTAACGCCGGTCGCCTGGCGGAAGACCCGGGTCAGGTTCCGTGGACTCATCGCCGCGATCCGTGCCAGCTCGTCGAGCCGTGCCGAGCGGTCGGGGTGGGAGATCAACCAGTCCTGCACCTTGTGTACGCCGGGGTGCAGGTGCGTGCGGTAGTCGAGGTAGATGCTGTCGGTGGTGTGGTTGCCGTCCCGTCGCAGCCAGACGACCAGCTCCCGGGCGGTCCGCGCCGCGAGGATCGGGCCGAAGTCCCGTTCGACGAGCCAGAGCGCCGTGTCGATGCCCGAGACGATCCCGGCGCTGGTGACGATGTTGTCCTCGCTGACGAACAGCCGGTTGTCGAGCACCGTGGCCGCCGGGTGTTCGCGGCGGAGCCGCTCGATCATCTTCCAGTGGGTCGTGCAGCGCCGGCCGTCGAGCAGACCGGCCCGGGCCAGCACGAACGCTCCGGTGCAGACCGAGCAGATCGTCGCGCCGGTCGCGGCCATCTTGCGCAGCCACGGCAGCGGCAGGTCGTCCTGCAGGTGCATCGTCGAGGATTCCATGCCGGCGACGAGGATCAGGTCGTTCTCGCCGACCGTCTCCGGCAGCGGCTCGGTCTGGGACAGCCGCAGACCCTGGGCGCTGCAGACCTCGTCATGGGCCGAGGTGAAGTGCAGCTCGTAGTCGGCGCCCATCTCGTGGGCCTCGAAGAAGGTCTGCACCGGACCGGACAGATCCAGCAAGTGAACTTCGGGGACCAGCAGGAACCAAACGTGGCGCTTCATCCTGAGCTCCCAGCGGAAAAACGAGCAATTCAGGGGTAGTCTACGGGCCGACCGGAGGCGGCGCCAGAGCGGGCAGGGTCAGGGAGTGGACATTTCAGGCCATCGGTGCGGGGTGCTGGATCCCCGTGTTTCCGGTGAATTCTGAAACCTGGGACCAGCGAGAGGGTCAGCTAGGCGCAGGGGCACGGACGGAATCGACAAATCGGGCGATGTGGTTGTCCGCTGCGCCGGCGGCAGGCAGTCGGTAGACGACCGAGGCCAGGATCTGCGGCCGCCAGCCCAGGCTGACCCGGGCAACGTTCTCGAACACGGCGACCGGGAACTTCAGGCTGTGTGGGTCGGTCGTCGCCTTGCGCATGGCGGCGTGCAGGGAGGCTCTCACGAACGGTGTCGGATCCTCGAACCGGCGGCCGTAGGCGAACGTCCTGTTCGCCGCCCGATCATGGGCTGTCGGGTCGGCGGGCGACGTGCTTGTCGGCTTCGCCGGCGTACTTGTCGGCTTCGCCGACGGGCGCAGGGAGGCCAGGATCTGGCCGGCAGCATCCCGCGCCGTGCCGGCGATCGGTACCGTCTGCAGGTCGTCGATCGTGCGGTCCCGGAGGCCGCCCAGCTCGATCGATGCGCGAGTGAACTCAGTGACCCAGCCGACCGCCTGGAGGATCAGATACAGCCGGGTCGAGTCGTCCCGCGCCCCGCGGAACGCGGTCTGCAACGCGTTGGCCGAGGTCACCGCGTGGAGCGGGTAGCCGCCGCCGGCGTCGCCGTCCCGGGCGCGGATCATCAACTCCGCGGCGGCCAGCAGCACCGCGTCCCAGACGGTCGTCGCCGAGCGGTCGCCATGGAGCAGCATGCGGTAGGCCTCGCCACAGGCGGAGTCCACGTCGGCGGTCCGGATCGAGGCGACGAGTTCCCGGGTCGCCGCATCCTGACCCGGGGCGACACTCCAGTCATGAGGCAGCGTCGTGTTTCGCGCCTGCTCGACACGGGCGCTGTTGGCGGCGTGACTCTGGCCGACGCCTCCCGTCGCACCCCGGTCGTAGAGGAACCCGTTGAGAAAGCGGAGCGCCGAACCGGCATAGCGCCACCCCAGGGTGTCGAGAGAGCGACGGGCGCTGGCGACGGCGATCGCACGGTGGCCGACAAAAGTCCAGTCCCGGGCACCGTAGCGCCACAGCTCGTCCATCGCCGCCCGTGGGCCGCGGCTGTCGGCGACCGCCAGCAGTGCTCGCTCGGCCTCCTCCCGCCGCATCCCGTCCATCGCGCTGCGCAGGGCGCTCACCGCCGTACTCGGCGTGGGGAACCGGCCCGCGGGGACCGGCTGATGGCGTAGGGCGACTCCGGGATTCCGGCTCTGCCAGCGCTTGAGGTAGGCCAGCGACCAGTACAGCGGCAGCGACGCGTCCCGCTCGCCGATCGCGCGACCGATCTCATGGGCCGAGTGGATCACGAAGACCGCGTGATGGAAATCCGTGGCCCGGGCGGCGGCGCAGAACAGCGCCGCGTAGCAGGCGTCGTCGGGGGTTCCGTCCTCCTGCAGCGTGTGAAGGTCGTCGAGGGCGCGGTCCGCCGGCACCTCGATGAACCGGCGGATCAACCCTTCGAGATCGTCATGTTTCCCGAGCAGGCGACCGGGGATGGCGTGCTGGTCCATGGTCCGTATCGCAGCCTGCAGTGGCAGGCCGCTCAGGCCGACGAACAGCGAAGCCTGTCCGGCACGAGCGAGAAACTGTCGACGATTCGTCATCCAGACCTCATACGAAAAGTGTAGAGGCCGGTCGCCGGGTCAGGCGTAAAGACTCGTAAAGAAGTGTAAAGGTGTCAGAGCTTGATCTTGCAACGCGGCAGCAGCAGGCGCAGCCGGTCCAGTTCGCCGGCGGCCAGCGGGTTGCCCTTGAGCGTCAGCTGTCGCAACGCGGAGAGGTTGGCGATCTCGTCGGCAGCGTCGAGATCCGGTTGTTCGTCAGATCGAGCCGCGTCAGTTTGGACAGGTTGCCGATCTCCGGGGCAGATCTGCGATCGCGTTGTTCGCCAGGTTCAACACTTCCAGCGCTGCGAGATCGTCGATCGTCTCCGGTACGCCGGTGAAGCCGTGGCCGGTCAGTCGCAGCCGGTTCAGATGCCGGATCTGCGTGATCTCCGGGGGGAAGTCGGTCAGTTCGGCCTGGTACTTGGTGATGAACAGAACGAAGCCCTGGGTCGCGGTGTGGGAGACCATGCTGTCGTAACGGTTGACGCGGCCATCGGCGATCGCCGCGTCTCGCTGTTCGACCTCCCGGGCCGCCTCGCCCAGGGTCGACGAGGCGAAGAACGCGATGTGCTCCTCCTCGAACGCCGTCAGCTCCGAACCGTCGACCAGCACCAGGGGGATGTGGCCCCGGAAGCGATCGGTGTGGAACATCAACCCCTCGACGTCCAGATTGCCGCTGTCGATCTCTCGATTGCGGTCGCTGCGTCGCGCCCGCTCCTTCGCACGTTTCAGCAGGTCATCGTTGCCCGTGCCGCCGGTGCGCGAGACCGACACCGTCGCCAGCTGCAGCGCCTTTTCGAGGTGAATCACGGCGGCCTCCGGTTCACCGAGGGTCATCCGCGCCACACCGAGGTTCTCGTGCAGCCTGGCGGCGACCCTGCGATTGATCCGGGCGTTCTTGTTCGCCAGGTCCGCTTCCTTCAGTGCGTCGGCCCAGGTCTCGGCGGCACGCTCGAGGTCGGTCCGTCCCGCGTCCTCGGCAGTGATGCCGGCACGGTTCAGCGCGCGATAGCCGGCCTCGGCGCGGGAAGCTGCCAGGTGGAGGTCCGAGTAATCCCGCTTGCGGTCCGTCACGTCGTAGATCGGGATCCGCGCCTCGTCGACCTGAAAGAAGAAGGCCTGATCGATACGCTCGAGGCCGACTCGCTTCGTGTACAGCCGCACCTGGGCCTCGATCGCGTCTCGCAGGTCGGCACCGGCGAACGACTCCACCAGCGCGGATTCTCTCCAGAAGCGACAGTCGCCGTGACCGTAGCGCTCGCTGGCGCCGAGGGCGTCGATCCACGAGGTGAAGACGGGCTGATCGTCGGCGTCGCGGACGACGAGAACGCCGGCGCCGGCCTCGTAGGGGATCTCGTAGTAGAAGGTCTCGACCTCGACGGCGTCGCGCAGCACGTTGTCGCTCCCCTCGGGAACGCAGACCGTGCTGGTCGTGCGCAGGATCGGGTCGCGGATCGAGACCCCACCCGGGGCGGCCTCGGCGCGGAGGGCGCCGAAGTCGAGGTCGACGATCGACGCCTCGGGGTACTCGACCCAGCGGATATCGACGAGCCTGCGGTCGATATCGAGAGCCTGCGCAGTCGAGAGCGCCAGGCCGACCGCCAGCGCCGCGAATATCACCTGGTTCCTGGACATCTCCGCTCCTTTCGGATTCCTCGAGAGTCTCGGCAGAATCTAGGGGGCCCCGTGGGCAAAGACCAGTCGGCGCCCGGAGGTCGAGGGGCCGGCCCGAGGGGCAGGGGAGGGAAAAGCGCGGTACCGTGGATCCTCTGCCGTGTCGCGGCCCCTTCAGCCTACCGTTCGAGGAGATTCCGATGAGACCGAACAAGATCGCCGCGTTGCTGACCTCCCTGGCCCTCGGTGCCTTGCTCCACGCCGCTCCGGTTCCGGTCGGGGACGACGAGCCCGCCGGGGATGCCGCAGGGTCCGCCGGTGGCCGGGTGACCCACGGGGAACACGAGTATCAGCTGTTCGACGATGTCGAAGATCTCTCGTGGGACTCCGGCCGGCAGGCTTGCCAGGCGGCCGGCGGTGACCTCGTCGTGATCAACGACCAGGCCGAGGCGGATTTCATCGCGGCACTCAGCGACGACCGCTACATGTTCCTCGGCGCGACGGATCGCGACGAGGAGGGCAGCTGGAAGTGGGTCGACGGGACTCCCTGGGGCTTCACCAACTGGCTCCAGGGCCAGCCCAACGACTACGGCGGTACCGAGGACTTCCTGGCGACCTACGACGGCGGCGAGTGGGTCGACGTCGAGGGGTCGGGTGACGATTTCTGGATGCCGACCGGTTACATCTGCGAGTGGTCTCCGCAGGATCGCTGAACTTCGTGATATCGTCCCCGACCGGGCATGGAGTCCGCAACCAAGGAGTGTTCACGATGAGACGACTGCTTCCTGTTCTGCTGCTGTTGATCGTTGCTTCGTTCGCGACGAGTGCACACGCCGAGTTCTACCTCGGCGCCAGCTACCTGAGCACCGACGCCGAGTTCGACACCGCGGTCGATAACTTCGACACCGACGACTCGTCCTACAAGTTCTTCGGCGGGTTCACGATGTTCAAGTTCTTCGGTCTCGAGGCGTCCTACCGCGACCTGGGCACCCACATGCAGACCGTGGGAACCTCGACGGTCGACGTCGACCTCGACAGCTTCGATGTCGAAGCCCGGGGCATCCTGCCGATCGGCAAGCTGAAGCTGTTCGCCAAGGTCGGCTACGCCTTGATCGGTCAGGACGGCACCTTCGACGACAACGGCACCCTCAGCTCGATCGATGAGGACGACTGGGAGCTGCTCTACGGAGTCGGCGCCGAGTTCCACTTCGGTGGATTCTTCGGTCTGCGCGCCGAGTGGGAGACCTACGACGTCAGCAGTGCCGATCTCAACAGCTTCTCCGCCGGTGCGGTCTTCCGCTTCTAGCGCTCCGCACCGATCGAGTGCCTCCCGACGGCCGGTAGTCGGGTAACGGGACCTTGGGCTAGGATGCCCCTCTCGCAGAGGAACATCCGACGCCTGGAGGTCCCGTTTTTCATGCACCCACGCTTTTCGAAACGGTTCCCGACCGCGGTCCTGCCGCTGCTGACCCTGTTCGCGGCCTGTGCCGCCGGGGACCGGGTCGACTCCGCCGCCGTACTCGAGAATCACTCCTGGTCCCGGCCCGCCGAGGTCGCGGTGACCCATCTCGCGCTGGATCTCGACGTGGACTTCGAGGCCCGCAGCGTCTCCGGGCGAGTCCGGCTGACCCTCGACAACAGGACCGGTGCGACGGAGCTCTGGCTCGACACCCGCGATCTGGAGCTTGCCGGTGTCACCCTGGGACCCGACGGCGGCGCCGCCGACTGGAGCGTCGGTGAGGCCGAGCCGTTCGTCGGCAGTCCACTGCGGATCGCGATTCAACCCGACACCGAGTATGTCGACGTCGAGTACGCCTCGCGCCCCCCAGCCGCGGCGCTGCAGTGGCTCACCCCGGAACAGACGACCGGCGGCCGCTTTCCGTTCCTGCTGAGCCAGGGGCAGGCGATCCTGACCCGCAGCTGGCTGCCGTGTCAGGACACGCCGGCGGTCCGGGTGACCTACGATGCCACCGTTCGTGTACCTCCGGGAATGATGGCGCTGATGAGCGCCGAGAACCCGACCGAGACCAGCGCCGACGGAGTCTATCGATTCCGCATGCAGCAGCCGCTGTCGCCGTACCTGCTGGTGATCGCCGCCGGCGAGCTGGAGTTCCGTCCGATCGGCGAGCGCTCGGGGATCTACGCCGAGCCCGAGGTCGTCGAGGCGGCGGCCTGGGAGTTCGGCGAGACCGAGTCGATGATCGCCAGCGCCGAGAAGCTCTACGGTCCGTACCGCTGGGAGCGCTACGACATGCTCGTGCTGCCGGCGAGTTTTCCCTTCGGCGGAATGGAGAATCCGCGGCTGACCTTCCTGACGCCGACGGTGCTCGCCGGCGATCGTTCGCTGGTCAGCCTGGTGGCCCACGAGCTGGCTCACTCCTGGTCCGGCAACCTGGTGACCAACGAGACCTGGGACGACTTCTGGCTCAACGAGGGGTTCACGACCTACATCGAGCGGCGAATCATGGAAGAGATCGCCGGCCGGGACTACTCGGAGATGCTGGCGCTGCTGGGCCTCCAGGACCTCCAGGGCGCCGTCGAGGAGCTGGGTGCCGGCGACCCCGACACCCACCTGCGCCTGGATCTGACCGGCCGGGACCCTGACGACGGCATGACCGACGTCGCCTACGAGAAGGGCTACCTGATGCTGCGCCTGCTCGAAGAGACCGCCGGTCGCGAGCGCTGGGACGCCTTCCTCCGGGAGTACTTCGACGCCTGGGCGTTCCGACCGATGACGACCGAACGCTTCATCGTGCAGCTGCAGTCGCTGTTCGAGGATCCGGCGGAGCTGGCCCCTCTCGAACTCGAGAAGTGGATCTACGGTCCGGGAATCCCGGTGAACGCACCGGTGATCCGGTCGTCGGCGTTCGACGACGTCGACAAGCAGCTGGCTGCGTTTCTCGGGGAGGGGCCGTCGGCCCTGTGGGTCGACGGCTGGTCGACCCACGAGTGGCTGCACTTCCTGCGCGGGTTGCCGGAGTCGATGACCCTCGCGCAGATGGCCGACCTCGACGCGAGGTTCGACCTGACCCACAGCGGCAACTCGGAGATCCTCCACGCCTGGTTGATGCAGGCGATCGCCCACGGCTACGAACCGGCCTACCCCGCGGTCGAGGAGTTCCTGACGCGGCAGGGACGACGCAAGTTCCTGCGGCCGCTCTACACCGAGATGGCCCGGACCCCCGAGGGCAAGCAGCGCGCGCTGGCGATCTACGACCGGGCGCGAGGCTTCTATCACCCGCTGGCATCGTCGACGATCGACGAGGTTCTCGGCCTCTGATCCCCGGGGCCGGCGGGAGCCGGCCCGGACTCATCCCGGTATCGGGTCGTCGCCCTCCCAGACGGCCTGTCCCGCGGTGAGGTCGGTGATGCGGTCACGCAGCGCTTCGAGACGGTCGAGGGGCACGTCGAGGGCCAGCCGCACCGCGGCGGCGTACTCGGCGTCGACCGGCCCCAGCCCCTCATCGGCGAGCAGTCGCTCGATCTCCGGCGCGCTGGCGTAGGCCACCGTGAACACCAGTCGCCGCGTCGGTACGACCTCCCGCACCTTCGCCGTTCGCAACAGCTCGGCCGCGGCACCGCCGTAGGCCCGAACGAGCCCACCCACACCGAGTTTCGTGCCGCCGAAGTAGCGAGTCACCACGACGACGAGGTTGGTCAGCTCCTGCGCTTCGAGCTGCTGGTAGATCGGACGTCCCGCCGAGCCGGACGGCTCACCGTCGTCGCTGAAGCGGTAGAGATCGCCCCGGGCTCCGAGTCGATAGGCCCAGCAGTGATGGGAGGCGTCGGGGAACTCGCTCCGCAGCGCCTCGATCTCGGCCAGCGCGGCGGCGGCCGAGTCGACCGGCCGGAGATCGGCGATGAAGCGGGAGCGCTTCGTCGGCTCGGGCTCGTGTCGCTGCGCGCGCCAGACGGTGCGGTACGAACCTTCCATCCCAATCCCCCGACGCCGAGTCGGCGGCGATGCTATCACGGCGTCGAACGGCTACAATCGGGCGATGGCGACGACGACCGGCAAGGGCTACCGCACCTTCGAGCGCGATGGTTACGAAATCCTCGTCGGCAAGGGTAGCCGGGACAACGACGCGCTGACCTTCCGCGTCGCCGCCAAGAACGACCTGTGGCTCCACGTCTCCGAGTGGTCCGGCAGTCATGTCGTGATCCGCATCCCCGATGGTTGCGCCGAGCCGCCGGCGAGTGTCATCGACCATGCCGCGCAGCTGGCGGCCTGGCACTCGAAGGCCCGAGGCGCCGGCGGCAAGGTCGAGGTCCACGTCTGTCGTGCCGGTGACGTCAGGAAACCGCGAGGGTACGCCCCGGGGAAGGTGAGTCTCCGTCGTTACTCCGCCATCAAGGTCTACGTGAAGGAGCCGTGATGCGACCTCTCCTCGTGGTCGGCTGTCTGGCCGGCATCCTGGTCGGCGGCAGCTCCGCCGGCGTCAGCCTTGCCGCGAACCTGCCCGTTCACCGACCCCTGCGCGTGCTGATCGTCAGCGACGAGGTCAACCCCCACGGGCTGGCGCCCGAGGAGCTGACCCAGCCCGGAGAGCTGTCGGCAGCCCTGGCCCTGGCCTCCTCGGGGCTGCGGTTCGACGCCGGCCCGGATCCGCTGCTCGAGATCGCCACCGATCAGATCGAACAGGCCACCGCCGCGCTGCTGCGGCCGCATCACGACCCGCTGGCCTACGATGTCCTGGTCTACTTCGCCCACCGGATCCCTGCGGGGCCCGAAGGAGGCGACCGCCAGGAGGCGTTCGCCGCAGCGGTCGAGACGTTTGTCATCCGAGGCGGAGGCGTCGTCAGCTTTCATCACGGCATCTACCTGACTCCGGGGAAGGAGAGCATCCAGCAGCTGCTGGGCGGCACGGCGACCGGCGCCGTCGTCTGGAGTACCGGCGAGGGGCAACGGGTGATCTCCGTCTCGCCGCTGCACTTCGTCGCCTGCAACGAGCTCGACCCGGAACCGCTGGTGCGCTACGAGGACGCCGGTCGCGGAGTTCCCGACGACGACTACCCCTTCTTCACCAACGTTCCCGACGAGCGCTACCTGTCGTTCGAGCTCAACCCGTCCGCCACCGACGTCGAGATCCTGTTCGCGAGCAACTACGATCAGTCGGGAACGACCCACCTGCTCGGCTTCACGAATCGTCGTCCCGGGTGGCGCGGCGCGGTCGTCGTCTACCAGCCGGGGGAATACGAGCCGTCGGCGCTGGACCCTGCCGGACCGAACCTCCAGATTCTCGTCAACGCGATCGTCTGGTCGACCCACCGCGTGCCCCGGGACGGGCTCGGGCTACGGGTCAATCGTGGCCTCGTGCCCGAGGCGGTCGTGCTGGACTGGAACGACTGTCCGACCCTCGTCGAGGTCCGTCGTTCGTTCGACCCGGCGCTGATCGACGCTCCAGGGAGTCTCGTCGGACACTCCGCCGACGGGAACTGGCTGGATACGCCGCCACCCGGGGAGATCGTCTATTACCGGGTCTTGCGGGACTGATGCTGTCTCGCCCTGCGGTCCAGCGGGCCGTGGAAAGCCCGCGAAGCGCCGAATATCGGTTGCTGGCCCGGCCGGCCCATCGTAATAAGGATGGGAACGGGTGGGGATGAGCTTTATTCGAGACATCTCGCGTGGCCTGGCAGCTTCCGTGCTCGCACTTGCTCTCGCGAGTGTCACGGCGTCGGCGGATGCGGGTTCGCGCCATTTGAAGATCGTGCACGAAGATGCGCAGGGGATACGTCTGTCCGTCACGATTCCCGAGGATGCGGTCACCGTCGGCACGACCGTCGACGGCAGCCGCACTGTGACGATCGACGGGCTCGACCCGTGGCTCGAACCCGGCACGCCCCAGCTCCCGTCGATCGTCGTGTCGATCGCGATACCCGAAGGGCCCGAGCCCCGGTACTCGTATCAGCTCGGTCCTCTCGTCGGTCACGAGGGGAGGCCGGTCTATTCGGCTGTGGCCGAGACGGCGGAGATCGACGAGGCGTTGCCGGCGGAACCGCCACACTTGCGAGTTCGCCGCGATGCTCCCTGGCCGGCCCAGCCGGTTTCGATGGAGTTGTTGCGCTACCGCGGTCTGCGCATCGCTCGCCTGCGGATTCACCCGGTGATCTGGAACGCCGGCGAGGAACGGATCGAGATCACACGCTCGATCGACCTCCAGGTCGACTTCGGTGCGTCCCGTGGTTTCGCCCGGATGCCACCTGCGGGTCCCGAGGCACGGATCGCCCGCCGCGGGATCCTGAACCATCGCACGCTGGCCCAGGTCGACTCCCGGCCGGCACCGGAATCGGTTGCGCCGCCGAAGGGTGGCCTTGTTCTTCCCGTTCGCCCTGGGGTCAAGGTCCGGGTGGCCGAGGAGGGCCTCTACCGCGTCACGCGGAGCCAGCTGGCCGGGGCCGGTTTCGAGATCGATGCCGTCGATCCGCGAAACCTGCAGGTCTCGTTTCGCGGTCAACCGATCCCCTGCCGGGTGACCGGTGAGGACGACGGCGTCTTCGGATCCCAGGATGAGCTGGAGTTCTACGGCTTCCCGAACAGCCGGGACTTCCCGTCGAACAGCCGCTTCTCCAGCGAGAACGTCTTCTTCATCGACGAGATGCCCTCTCCCGGCCTGCGCTTTCCGACCCGCTCGGCGCCGCCGGGAACCGCCAGCGTTCCCGACGTCTTCCCCGAGACGATCCACTTCGAGGAGGGGAACGACATCTACACCCTCGGCGCGCCGGCGCAGGTCGGCGACCCGCATTACTACTGGGTCTGGTTCGAGGACAACCCGAACCCGCCGCGAGTGACGACCAAGACGCACTCGGCCTCGTTGCCCGGCCTCGAGGTCACCTCCTATCCGGCGAGGTTCCGTGCGTTGTTCTTCGGGCGCACCGACACGATCGGCGATCCGGACCACTCGGTACGCCTGCGAGTCAACGGCACCGTGATCGGCGAGACGAGCTGGAACGGCCGGACCTTCCACACCGCCGACTTCCCCTTTGACGGCACGCTGTTTCAGGCCGGCGCGAACGCCTTCCGCATCGACTACCAGGAGATCGCCTTTCCCGACGCCTACTACCTGGACTGGATCGAGATCGAGTACCCGCGCCAGCTGCGCGCGATCTCCAACCGCTTGCGGTTGACGAGCCCGGGCGGACTGCTGCGCTACCCGGTGACCAGCTTCACCTCCGCCTTCGATCCGGTCGTGCTCGACATTTCGAATCCTCTCGCACCGGTCGAGATCGTCGATTTCGACGTTCTCGGATCCGGCCCGTTCACCGTCTCGTTCGAGGAGAGCAGCCCGGCGGGAGCGCGGTACTGGCTCGCCGGCGACTCGGGCCGCCTGACCGCCTCGGGCTTCGAGCTGGATGTCGTCTCGAACCTGCGGGACCCGGCCAACGCCGCGGACCTGCTGATCATCGTGCCCGATGGCTGGGAGCCGGCGCTCGCCGATCTCGTCGCGGCCCGGGAAGCCCAGGGGCTCCGGGTCGTCCTGGCCGGCCTGACCGACATCGCCGACGAGTTCGCCGGCGGCAACGTCGACGACGTCGCCATTCGCGACGTGATCGCCTACGCCTACACCCACTGGACCCCGCCGGCGCTGGCCTACACGATGCTGGTCGGCGTACCGAACCTCGACCCGCAGAACTGGCTGGACCGGCCGAATCACCAGCACCAGATGCCGACGCACTTCACCGTGACCTCGGCCCAGGGCGAGACGATGTCCGACAACTGGTTCGGCTCGATCAACGGCGACGACCTCCCCGAGGTCGGGATCGGCCGGTTCTCCCGGGACTCGGCCAACGGCATCGGGTTGATGATCGACAAGGTGCTGGCCTACGAGGCGCAGCCGGAGAGCCGCCGCTGGTTCAAGGACGTCCTGCAGGTCGCCTCCAACGACGCGGCCTTCGAGAGTTCCCTCGAAGAGGCGGCGCAGTTCCTTCCCGACCACTACACGGTCAAGAGTGCCTACCGCCGGGAGGGCGCGACCACCGCATCGATCTCCACGGATATCGAAGAGGGCGCGGCGATGGTCTCGTTCCTCGGGCACGGCAACGTCGGATTCTGGGCCGACAGCGGAATCAACGGCCCCTACTTCGGGATCGACGACGCCGCCGCGCTGGCGAACTTCACCAGGCTGCCGTTCGTCGTCGCGCTGAACTGTCTCAACGGTCTCATCGGAGACCCGTTCAGCACGACGAGTCTCGCCGAGGCCTTCCACAACAGCGCCTCGGGAGGGGCACTGGGAATGTGGGCGCCGTCGGCGCTGGGTTTCCTCGGCGAGTTCGACCGCCTGCAGCGCATCTTCTATCGCACGATGTTCACCGACCGCGTCGAGGCGCTGGGCACGGCGACCTCCGGCGCCCTGGTCGAGACCTTCCTGACCGAGCCCGTGTCGATCAACATGGTGCGGGAGATGATCTTGCTCGGCGATCCGTCCGGGCGCGTCACGGTGATCTGTGAGCCCCAGCCCGACGACACCTGCAACGGTGTCGACGAGGACTGCGACGACCTGGCCGACGACGACTACGTCCCGACGGTGACCTTCTGCGGCGAAGGCAACTGCCAGACGACCGGCAACCTGCAATGCGTCAACGGCACGCTGATCGACGACTGCATTCCGATGGTCGAGTCTCCCGAGGTCTGCTTCGACGGTATCGACAACGACTGCGACGGCGAGATCGACGAGAGCAGCGCGGAGGACGCGAGCGACTGGTATGCCGACTTCGACGGCGACGGGTTCGGCGACCCCGATGACCATGTCGTCGCCTGCGAAGCGCCCGACGGGTACGGCCCGGACGCCGGCGACTGTACCGACGCCAATGCCGATGCCTGGGCCACTCCCGGCGAGATCAACCCGTTGACGTTTCTCAGCCTGACGACGCTGCGCTGGCTGCCCCCGGTCGAACCCGGCGGCGTGCTGACGATGCACCTGTTGCGCACGACGGACCCCGCCGATTTCAGCACCGCGACCGAGTGTATCGATTCGATCCAGATCGGTGGCGCGACGGCGATCGACGCCACGCTGCCGCCGCCGGACACCGTCTTCTACTACCTGGCCCGGGCCCGCAACGGTTGCCCGGTCGGTTTCGGCTCCCTGGGGGTCGGCTCCGACGGCCAGCCGCGGACCGGCAAGTTCTGCCTCTGAGCCGGTCTACTTCCCGCCGAGGATGTAGGTCTGGGCCTGGAGGTCGTAGTTCTGCTCGAGCTCCGGCGGTAGCTGCAGGTACGGCGCCTGGAGGTAGGCGCACAGCTCCGGATCCTGGGCCCGGCCGCACAGGTCTTCCTGGGTCTGCTGCTTGACTCCGGCCTGGACGAAACGCTTCAGCTCGTCGAGGGCCAGGTTGCGACGCAGACCCTGGATCAGGAACCAGGTGAAGTAGCCGCTGCCCTTGGTGTTCCACTCGACGCTGACCTTACGCTCGAGGGTCGAGTAGAAGATGATCGGGTCGCGGCCGCGATCCTCCTCGACCTCTTCGAGGACCAGCCGGATGCCCTTGATCCCCTCGGCGGAGAAACCGGGGATCTCCTTGGTCCCGACACTCTTGGTCGCGGTCACCGGCGTGCGGCAGGCATCGAGAATGATGTAGCGTTCGGGGGAACGACTCTCCTTGAGCTGCCGCGCCACGCTGGCCACGCTGATCGCCGTCTCTTCCAGGGGCGACGCGCGCCGGACCGGATCGTCGGCCTGCGGTTCTTCCTCGTCGTCGGTGCGATCGGCGCACTCCCAGGTCCGGGTGTTCTCGAGGATCATCAGGTTGTCCTGATCTCGCGAGAGCATTCCGTGGCCGGAGAAGAAGAACAGCACCTTGTCGCCGTCGGCCTCCCGGGCCCGGGCGATCGCCGCCTCGACGTTCTCGCGGGTGGCGTCGTTCGTGCCGCCGCCGCTGACGAGCAGGGTGACGTTTCGCTCCGGAACGCCGCGCCGGTAGAGCAACTCGGCGACCCGCTGGGCATCGGCGACCGAATAGCTCAGATCACTCAGGGCGTGGCAGGTGAAGCGGCCGTCGCAACTGCTGCGCAGCTCCTCGGTGCAATCGCCGTTCTCGTCGAGGTGTCCGCGGTCGTACTCGTTGACGCCGACGATCACGGCGTGGATGCGCTCGGCCTGCTCGCCGAGGGAGAGTGCCGGCAACTCGATGGGATGATCGAAGGTGGTGACGTTGTCCGCGGCGTCCTGCACGATCACCGGAAGCTCGGTCGAGCGGGCGTCGACCCGGATCGTCTCGTTGAAATGATGCACGCCGTCCCGGGCGGTCAGGGCGACCTCGCGGCCGGCGACGGAGATCGAACGGATTCCGCTGCGGGTGTCCTCCGCCGTGCCGCTGATCAGCAGTTCCGCCTCCTCGATCTCGGCGCCGTGGCGGTTGACGAACTCGAACTCGCGAATCTCGGTCGAGGTGATGCGCACCTCGGGGCGCTCGTTGTCCAGCGCCCGCGCCTCATCGATGCGGCTCGACAGCGCGGCGTTCAGCGGCGAGGAGGGCTCGATCGCGCCCCGCGACTGCTCGTCGAGGAAGTCCTCCAGGGCCAGATCCGCCTCGCCCATCCGCAGGCGGATCATGCCGCGGAGGTAGTAGGGGAAGTAGTCCCGGGGCTGGATGCCCATCTGGAACACACCGGACTCGGGGTGCGCCTTGATCGCCCGCTCGACCAGCTCCAGCGCCTCGTCCAGCTCGTTGCGTTCGAGCTTGCTCTCGGACTTGCGGTAGTGCCGGTAGGCATCGTCGATTCCGGCCCACGCAACTCCGGCCGCCAGTGCGGCGAGCAGCACCAGGGTCAGGCCGGCGTGACTGGTTCCGAATCGTCGCATCGGGCCCCTCGGCCGGAGATCACCGGCGTTTCCCGCCGGGCGGACTGCTACCGAGCGTAGCACTGCTCTGGATGATACGCAGAGTCCGGGTCCGGCTCCAGGTGATCCGGTCCAGGGAGTCCCGGGCGAAAACCACGTAATGCACCTGGTTTCCGCTGGAACCGGCCAGTTCGACGATCCGGGCCCACAGGGCGTCCGGCACGTCGTAGATCGGTTCCGTCAGGTCGTAACCGGCGCTGGTCTCGATCACCTCGCCGGACAGCGAGGCGTCGGCGGCGAAGACGATCCGGTAGGCTTCGGTGTGATTCGGCTCCCAGATCAGCGTCGGTGGCTGGATCGCGAGGAACTCGGAGCCGTCCGGGGGGAAGGTCACCTCGGGGGCCCGGGCCGCCGCGATGCGTAGCACCCGCAGGTCCGGCGTCGGCGCACCGTCGGCCTCGATGCGCCAGAAGACCGGAACGTCACGGATCTCCGGGCTGCCCGCGGCGAGTCGCAGGATCTGGAGCCACAGGGCGTCGTCGGGCCGGTAGACGGCGATCGCCCCGTCGCTCGCCGTCGACAGCGTCGGGCTGGTCACCAGGGCGTCGACGAACTCCGGGTTGAGCGACCACGCGAGCCGCACGTTGCTCAGGCCGCCGGTCAGCCAGGAGAAGATCAGCGGAATCGCGTCGGGAAACACCAGCTCGTTTGCGGCGGGACCGATCAGGCCGAACGCCGGAGCGGGTGCGACCCCTGCGGTCCGGAAGCGGGTTTCCGCCATGCTGAGATGAGGCGCCGAGCGCCAGATCGAGTGCGGGAAGAACGGCGACGCCGAGCGGTATCGCGCGCGCCAGTGCAGCGCCGTCGCAGCTTCGAGGCCGTCGGCGACGACATTGGCCACGGTCACGCTGCCCGCGGCGGTCGGCGCACCGGTGTCTTCCAGCGGTTCGACCTCCGGAGAGGTGCCGCCGAAGACGGTGCCGACCGGGCGGGCTTCCCACTCCAGTCCGACCCGGGCGCGGCCGGCGGGGCTCGCCGCCAGCGCATGCATGCGGAAGGCGCCGACACCGTCCACCGTCGACCCGATACCGAGGGGCCGCCGGGTCCGCAGCCTGCGCTGGGTGATCGGCAGGGCCCGTCCCGGTCCGCGATTGCCCGAGTAGAGCTGGGCCAGCCCACGGAAGCCGAAGTGCTGGGGCGCGCCGACGACCACGTCGGCGGCACCATCTCCGTCGACGTCACCGGCGAACGAGACGGCGTCGCCCATCTTCGCGTCGGAGAAACGGCCGGTGACGGACCAGACCGCGGTCGTCGACGGGCCGTCCGGGCCACCGAGGTAGATCCGCGCCTGACCCTCGCGTTCGAAGTCGTCGGTGTAGCCGGCGAGGCCGATCAGCAGATCGCCGTAGCCGTCGGCGTCGACGTCGCCGGCCGCGGAGACGTCGCTTCCCAGCAGCGCGTTGGCCTGGGCCGAGACGACCTCCCAGATCGGAGTGCCGGACAGACCCGCCGGCGAGCCGAGGTAAAGCGAGGCCCGTCCCTCGCTCAGCTCGCCGCCGCTGAAGTTGTTCTCGCCGATGACGACGTCGCTGAAACCGTCGCCGTCGATGTCGCCGGCTCCGGCGACCGACGAACCGAACAGCGATCGAGACTGGCTCGATTCGGCGCGCCAGACCGGCTCTCTGGAGAGGCCGTCGACGGAGCCCAGGAACAGCAGCACCTCGCCGCGAATCAACTCGGTCGCCACCGTCGGGGCGCCGATGACGACGTCACCGAAGCCGTCGCCGTTGACGTCGCCGGCCGAGGCGACCGCGCTGCCGAAGCGCGAGACGGTCGTGCTTCCCTCGTAACTCCAGGCCGCTGTCTGCGCGAGTCCATCGTGGGTGCCGAGGTAAAGCTCGGCGCGACCCCGTGCCGGCTGCCCCTCGATCGGTCCCGGCGCGCCGATCAACAGGTCGGCCAGGCCGTCGCCGTTGACGTCGCCCGCGCCGCTGATCGCCAGCCCGAATCCGCCGTTCGAGATCGAGCCGTCGGCGTGCCAGTCCGGTGCCTGACCGGAGACCAGCGGCCCGAGGAACAGGTAGACCCGTCCGGAAGCCGGCAGCGTGCCGCTGACGTTGGGAGCCCCGACGGCCACATCGGCGTAGCCGTCACCGTTGACGTCGCCGACACCGGCCACCGAGCGTCCGGCCAGGGCGACGGGGAGGTTCGGTTCGAAGGTCCAGTGCGCCCCGGCTCCCAGCCCCTCGCTCGAACCCAGGTAGACCAGCGCCCGCCCTTCGGCGGACTGGCCACCGGCGTAGAACGGTGCTCCGACGATCACGTCGCTGAAGCCGTCGGCGTTGACGTCGCCGGCCGAGTCCAGCGCTCCGGCGAACAGCTCGCCGAAGGAGAACCCGGTCGCCTCCCAGCCCGGGACACGCCCCGGCGGGGTCGTCGAGCCGAGGTAGGAGAAGGCGCGCCCCTCGTCGGCCTGGCCGTTGTCGGCACGAGGTGCGCCGATGATGACGTCGCTCCTGCCGTCGCCGTCGACGTCGCCGGCGGTTCCGACCGCGGCGCCGAACGAGGCGTTCGGCTCGTCGGATTCCACCTGCCAGGCCATTCCCGTGGAGAGGCCGTTTGCGCTACCGAGGAACAGGAACGCACCACCCTCGTCCAGCTCTCCGTCGGCGTAGAGCGGATCGCCGACGAGCAGGTCGGCGTAGCCGTCGCCGTTGACGTCTCCGGCGGTGGCGACGGTGGCACCGAACTGTTCGGAGCCTGACGGCCCGCCGAGCACCGGACCGGCGAGGGGCTCGCCTGCGGCGCCGACGAATACGTGAACCTTGCCGGTCGTTCCCGCGGTCGGTGCACCGACCGCGAAATCGGCGTGACCGTCGCCGCCGGCGTCGCCGATCGGCGCGATCGCCGCGCCGAAGGAGGAGAAGACCGTGTCGCCGTCGGCGGTCCAGTCGGCCATGGCGGCGGGGCCATCGGCGGCCCCGCGAAACAGGAATACACGGCCCGAGGCGAAGAACACGCCGTTGAACGCCGGCGCACCGACGGCGACATCGGCGTGGCCGTCACCGTCGAGATCGCCGACCCCGGCGACGGCACTGCCGAACTGGGCGTTGTCCTGCGCTCCGAGGACGGACCAGGCAGCGGTGACTTCCAGGCCGGCCGGCGATCCAAGGTAGAGCACCGCCCGTCCCTCGTCGGCGACCGTGCCGTCGTGGAACGGCGCGCCGACGATCACGTCGTCATAGCCGTCGCCGTCGACGTCGCCGGCAGGGGCGATGGAGCTGCCGAACCGCTCACCCTGCTGGCTGCCGTCGGCGGTCCAGTCCGGTGTCGTCGATGGGCCATCGGCGGAACCGAGAAACAGGAGCACCCGTCCGCCGTTGGTCACTTCTGCGGAGAGTGCGTCGGCCGCTACGAGGAAATCGGCGTAGCCGTCGCCGTTGACGTCGCCCGCCGGGGCCACGGCGCTACCGAGGCGGGCGCCGACGACGTTGCTCTCGATCGTCCACGAAGGTGCGGTCGACAGACCGTCGGCCGATCCGCGATAGAGAAACGCACGCCCCTCGTCGAGTTCGCCCGACGCGAACGTGGGGGAGCCGACGACGACGTCGCTGTAGCCGTCACCGTTCACGTCGCCCACGGTGGCGACCGCCGCGCCGAAGGTCGCCGCGGAGCGGTTGCTCTCGACGATCCAGTGGGGCACCGTCGCCAGGACCTCGTCCGCCAGTGCGGTGTCGCTGCCCAGGGCGCGCAGCTGCAGGGTCGGCGAGGTACTGCCCCTCGAACCCACCGGGGAGACCTCGACGGATCGGCGACCCGGAGTCAGCGCTGGTGACGACGAGAGTCCGACACGCCAGCCGTCGTCGGCCGATCGCAACGAGACGACCGGTCGGCCTCGATGCAGGAAGGCGACGCCGCCGGTGACATCCCGGAGCTCGAGCTCGGTGTGCACGCCGAGGATCCAGCCGGATCGATCGTCGTGAAGTCGGGGATCCAGCCGTACGGAGAGTCCCTCCCGGGTCGCGCTCCAGCTCTCGGTGCCCTCCCGTCGCCGGTACGCGACGGAGGTTCCATCGCCATCGGGTAGTGACGGCATCACGACCCCGGCCTCGCCGAGCACCCCGGGCCGGAAGCCGTCGATTCGCAGTTGCCACTGGTCGCCGGGAGTCTCTCCCGAGGGCCGGATCTCGACGCCGTCAGCGGTGAAGGAGGCCGAGAGCCGTCCGGTTGTCAGCGAGGAGTTCGCGGCAGGGATCGAGCGCGAAGAGTACGACGGAGCCGCGCACAGCAGCGCGATCCCCAGGGCGGCCCGACGTGCGGACCGTGGCGCGGAGATCAATGTGCCGTTCCGCCGCCACATGGGGCAGAGTTGGTTCGCTCTGCGCCGCTCGATGCATTCCCCAGGGAACCCTCGCCCATCCCGTCGATCACGGTGACGAGGTAGTAGAAGGCCGAATCGCTCGGGGGGAGCTCCGGTGTGACGTACTGGCGATCGACGAAGGGCTCCGGTGTCTGACAACCGAAGACGGCTCCGTTGAGGTTGCTGCGATAGACGTTGTACGCCAGCGCGCCGGCCTCGACCCGCCACTCGAGGCTATCGAACCGGCCCCCGCTGTCCGATGTCCAGGCCCGGGTGCAGAGATCGACGATCCTGTCGCCGGGGTCGGCGTCGTCGAGTCCGCGACACGTCTCGGAGGGCAGGGTCAGGGCGTTGACCTGGGTGCTCTGCGGCCAGCCCGGCAGGTTCTCGTACAGACTGAAGAAGGTCCCGTCCCAGCGCACGAGCTGGCCGGGGATGAACTGCGTCGAGCCGGCCTTGGTCGGA
This sequence comes from uncultured bacterium, assembly GCA_942490715.1. GTDB lineage: Bacteria > Acidobacteriota > Polarisedimenticolia > Polarisedimenticolales > Polarisedimenticolaceae > CALNYP01. The sequence continues at coordinate 31,534 of CALNYP010000047.1, read as the reverse complement.
ACGTGGGTGGCCACGTCGAGGGACAGGATGAGCTGATTGCCCGCCCGGGACGCTCCGATCACGTTGGTGCTGCTGGGGATCTTGCCCGAGGCATCGAAGACGAGTCCTGCCACGCTCCAGCCGTTGCAGTCGGTCGGGTCACTGCGGGTGAACTGGACCAGGTCGGCGGCCTCGTAGGTCTCACCCCGGATCGTTGCACCGCACTGGTCGAAACTGACGACGATGTCGCTGTCGTCATCGCCGACGAGATAGACGGCGTCGATGTTGCAGCGCGGCGGGACCGGATCCGTGGTGGTGCTGCCGCAGAACACCTTCGTGAAACCGCTGGCCCCGTCGTAGCGCAGGATGTCGTTACGGTCGGCCAGCTCCGGAAGCAGACCGTCGAGGTCGCTGGCGGTGGCCATCGTGAACAGCCACTGTCCGGGGTTGTCGAGCTTGTGCAGCCCGTCGATCTTGATGCTGGAGGTCGCACCGTCGTCGAGGATCAGCTCGGCCCCGGGACCGTAGGTACCGGCGCGGTGCTTCTTGGTCTCCCAGGGCAGCAGCAGTCCGGTGGAGATCGTGAACGTCGTCGTGTCCGGAGTGACGAACTGGGTCGGCTGTGTTTTCTGGGCGAGGATCCCCGGGGCCGACGATGCGAGAATCGTCAGGGTCAAGACCAGCAGTGGGATTTGCCTACGCAGCACGGCCGCGCCCCTCAGAACGAATAGATAAAAGATACCACTGCCTCGGTGCCGAAGTCGGAAAAATCTGCCGTCGCGTCGATCTGAAAGCGCTGATTCAGCACCACTCCGATGCCGGCCGAGTAGTGCTGGTCGTCTTCCCGTCCCGGGAAATTCTCGTTGCTGCCCAGCCCGGGATCGCCCGGGGCGAAGTCGGCGCGGATCCGGCTGTCCTTGTCCTGGTGGAAACCGGCCCGGATGACCCAGGTCGTCGTGCCCTTCTGGGGCAGCAGGTACTCGGCGCCGACGTGGAGGTTGGTCTGATCGTCGACGGTGAAGGCGGCCTGCTCCTCCTCGGGGAAGCCGAAGGTCAGGATGTTGAGCCGGGAGTTGAAGCCCTCGAGCAGGTCGCTGTAGGTGATCTTGACCGCGTCCGCCGAGAGCGTCAGCCGGTCGAGCGGTACCCAGGAGATGCCGAGACCGACGGTGTCGGGAATGTTCAGCCGGGTTTCGAAGCGATGCGCCGTGTTCTCGGCGGTCAACAGCGTGCCGCTCTCGTTGAAGTAGACCTGTTCGGCGATGCGGCCGGGAAGCAGCGAGCGGTCGACCGGCTGTGCCGTCAACTCCTGCTCGACGGAGAAGGATCCGCCTTGCCGCCAGACCGCGCCGACCTTGATCCGCTCGGTGATCTTGACCAGTGCGCCGACGGTCAGGGTCCAGTCGGTGTCTGCGCCGTCGATCGTCGTCCGGTAGACCTCGAAGCGGCTACCGGCCAGCGCCGGGTCGCCGAGCACGGCACCGGTGGGGTCGGTGAAGGTGTTGACGATCTGGGAACTCATCGACAGATCGCCGTACGACGCGGTCGCGCCGATCCGGAAGCGATCGTGAATCCGGTAGCCGGCGGAGAGGTTCCAGTTCGTCAGCGACAGCTCGACCTGTCCCTCGCCGGTTCGCAGGTCGCTGCCCTCGGTGACGAAGAAGCCGTAGCTGCTGACGGTCCGGTTGTTGACATCCAGCAGTTCGTGCCGGGAGACGCCGAACGAGAAGCGACCGTAGGGTGCGACGTAGGAGAGGAACGTCGGGCTGGTCGAGAGACTCGAATCGGTCCGGGCGACGACGTCGAAGCCCTCGTCGGGACGGAACGGGTCGCGGAAGCTGCGGACCGTTTCGACCGACTCCGGATCGATCCGGCGCAGCTCGAGGAAGAACTGAGGATCGAACACGTTGGTCAGGCCGGCCGGATTCGCCTGGGCCGCGGTCGCGTCGTCGGCGATCGAGATGAACGCGCCGCCCATCCCCAGGGAACGGCCTCCGGGGTTGATGAAGTTGAAACGCAGATCGCGGAAGATCTCCTCGTCGGTGACCGCGCGGACCGGAGCCGAGCCGACCGCCAGCGCCAGAATGCCGGCCAGTCCGAGGCAGGCGCGGCCGGGTTGTGCCCGGAAATGTGGCTGGTCGTAGAGCAAGAGTCACCCGGAGGAGACCGAATTCTTCGCCGGGCGGCCCCGGGAGTCAAGGACTCTCGCCTTTATCGGCGGTCAGAGGTCGGCGAAGTGGGTAGACTTAGAGGAGCCGCGGGCAACGTAACGACCCGGAGCCGGCGGGAGGGTGACCATGAAGCGAACCACCGTACTCGTTCTCGTTCTCGTTCTCGGGCTGGCGCTCGCCGTTTCCACGGCGCTGGCCGACGAGGGGCGAATTCCGATCTTCGAGCCGATCGATCTGGACATCGCCAACATGCCGATCAGCGGCAAGTACGTCGTCACCGCCAACATCGTCGCTGCGAGCGGCAATGTGATCCGCGTCCGCGGCTCGGGCACCGAGGAGGTCGAGATCGACCTGAACGGTTTCACCCTCACCGCGGAGGCCGGCGCCGATTCGGTGATCGATGCCAAGGACATCCGGACGTTGACGATCGTCAACGGGGTGATCCACCACCTCGGTTCGTCGGGCTCGAGCATCAAGGTCGAGGATACCGATCGGGCGATCATCAACGAGAACAAGGTGAGCGGAGGGCGCTACGGCATCCGGATCGGCTTCGGTGTCTCCAGCTTCGCCATCCTGAGGAACACGATCACCACCACCGCCGACAACTGCATTCTCGTCAACTACACGTCGAACCCGGACGCGGAAGAGGTCGCCGAGGGCGCGATCGAGGACAATACCCTTCGCGACTGTGGCTCCCCGTCGACCGCGCCGGACGGAGCCCGGGGTATCGAGGTGCGGTTCGGCGTCTCGAGTGTGGCGATCAAGCGCAACCGCATCGAGCGGCCCTACACCTACGGCATGACGGTCAACTCCCGGGGTACGGTGATCATCGAGGGGAACCGGGTCAACTCCACCGGCTACCGCGGCATCATCGCCAGTCGTACCGGCTCCTGCCGGATCTCCGACAACGTCGTGCAGTACTCCGGCGTGCTGCAGGACTCCGGTCGCGGAGGAGACGGGCTCTTCGTCAACGATTCCGCGTCGAACTGCCTGATCCTGAACAACGTCTCGACCAACAACTGGATGAGCGGGCTGCGGGTCGAAGGGGATCGCAGCCACATCGATCGCAACGTGCTGAACGACAACACGCTGGCGGGATTGCACTTCGAGCCCGAGGCCCAGGGCAACACCTTCGGTCGGAACACCGTCCGCAACAAGGCCGTAGGCAACACCTTCGCAACATGGGACCCTTCCCCAGGCCTCCCCCCCCTTCTCCGAGGGGTCGGGTCACCTCTCAGACAATCTACCGCCCTCCTCCACACCCGATGAGTTACCCGGTAGCCTGCACATGCCCGGGCTGGCCGCACGCCGACTGCCCGGGTCCCGCTTCTCGCGGGGCCCTCCGACACTCCTGGGCCCCACTGCTGAGTTCCTGCGTACATCCGGTGGCCGATCGACGGCCCGCCCGCGTCGCCAGGCGACTCGAGGAATCCCATGCCCCAGCGCCTGCGACGTACTCTGCTCGTCTTCGCGGTGGCAGCCCTGCTGCTCCCGCTGCTCCCGATCAGTGCCGCATTCGACGACGAGTCGAAGAAGAAGCTGCTGGAAAAGGTCGAAGAGCTCTCGACCGTGGAAAAGAAGATCCTCGTGCCGATGCGCGACATCGCGCCTGCTGTTGCTCCACGAGGCGTTGCAGCGTGGCTTTGCCTTCGTGATCCAGAACGAGCGCGGCAAGTACTTCTCGGAAGGTGAGTGGGAGATCCTCGGTTTTCCGCGCACCGACGGGTACGACGCACTGAACTGGATCGAGGGGCAGGATTGGTCCAACGGCAAGGTCGGCACGATCGGCTGTTCCTCCTCGGCCGAGTGGCAGCTGGCATTGGCGGCGATGGACCACCCGGCGCACGCAGCGATGATCCCGATGGCGCCGGGCGCGGGCATCGGTAAGGTCGGTGAGTACTGGGAGCAGGGCAACTGGTACCGCGGCGGCGTCGATCAGATGTTCTTCGGCCCCTGGCTCTACAAGGTGCAGAACACCCAGCGTCCGTCGTTGCCGGCGGGCCTGACGCGCGAGGATCGGGTCCGACTGTCGAACTACTTCGATCTGGCGCCGGAGATGCCCGAGGTCGACTGGGTCAAGGCGATCCGTCACCTGCCCCTGGGTGACCTGATGAAGAACGTCGACGGCCCGAAGGGGATCTACGACGAGTTCATCCGCACGTCAACCCCCGACGACCCGGCCTGGTACGACGGGCGGTCTGTACCACGACGACGAGGACATACGGCGTGCCGGCGTTCTGGATGAACTCCTGGTACGACGTGTCGATCGGCCCGAACCTGGCGCTGTTCAACCACGTGACCGACAACGCCGGCGATCCCGAGGTCGCGAACAACCAGTACGCGATCGTCGCCCCGACGCCCCACTGCAGGTTCTTCCAGACCGAGAGCGAGACGATCGTCGGCGAGCGCAACATGGGCGATGTCCGACTGGACTACGACAAGCTGCTCTACGGGTTCTTCGATCGCTGGCTGGCCGACGATGAACAAGCGTTCGAGCAGGAGAATCCCAAGATCCGTTACTACCTGATGGGCGCGAACCGCTGGGTCGAGTCGCCGACCGTTGGCCGCCCCAGGGTTCGACCGCGATGCACAGTTGGTACCTGGACAGCGATGCCGGCGCCAACAGTCTGTTCGGCGACGGCAGACTGAGTCGCCGGCAAAGCCGCGCAAGGCCGCGGTTCGATGGCTTCACCTACGATCCACGGCGGCCGGTTCCGTCCCTCGGGCGGCGGTGTCTGCTGCATCGGCGGAGCGGTCGATGCCCGGGGGTCGTTCGACCAGAGCGAGCAGGAGACCCGGCGGGACATCCTGGTCTACACCTCGCCCCCGCTCGAGCAGGCGATCGAGGTCAGCGGCTTCATCGAGGTCGAGCTGTTCGTCGGCTCCGACGCGAAGGACACCGATTTCTCGGTCAAGCTGATCGACGTCTCCCCCGACGGAACGGCGTACAACCTCGACGAGACGATCCAGCGCGCCCGCTACCGCGAGGGCTACGACAAGCAGGTATTCATGAAACCGGGCGAGGTCTACCCGTTGACCCTCAGCCCGATGGTCACCAGCAACTACTTCCCGGCCGGACATCGGATCCGCGTCGAGATCTCGAGCAGCAACTTCCCGCGCTTCGCCAGGAACCTGAACACCGGCGGTGCGAATCACGACGAGTCCGAGGGCGTCGTGGCCCACAACCGGATCTATCATTCGAAAAAGTACCCGTCGCGGGTCTCACTGCCGGTGGTGGGGTCGAACTAGCGGCGCCGATCGGTAGACCGGTCAGTAGACGAACGGGATCAGCGCACGCCGCTCCGGCGGATACTCCGGAAACCGCTCCCGGTACCAGCGATGATGGGCCCCGGCCCGCGGCGCCAGGTTGGCCACGGTGAACAGCGCGAAGGCCAGACCGGCCGGCGACCAGGCGGCGAGGGCGAAGCCGAACCACTCGAGGATCTCGCCGAGGTAGTTCGGACAGCTGACCCAGCGGTAGGCGCCTCCTCGCGGGATGCGGTATTCGCCCGGTCGTTCCCGGCGCATCCGCAGCAACGTCGCGTCGGCGGTCTGGTTCAACAGCCAGCCGGCCAGGAACAGAACCACCCCGGCGACGAGCCACCAGCCGACCCAGCCGCGCCCGGGAGACGGACCCAGCTGACTGAGCCAGCGTGCGTTGACGGCGGCGTTGGCGCTGTTGAAGACGAACCCCATGCCGACGATCGCGATCGGCATCCGCTTGCCCGAGCTGTCGGTGCGCCAGGGGTAGATCAGGGTCCGGTAGAGGTAGTGCAGCATCCACAGTGCGAGCAGCAGCAACGGAACCCGGTCCGCCCGGTGCTCGCCGATCCCGTAGACCGCCAGGAACAGGAAGACCGCCGGGCTCTCCATCAGGATCCAGCCGACCCGGTCGGGGAGCGTCGGTCCCCAGCCACCCCGGATGTGCCGGCCGTAGGGGGCGACGACGAACTGAAGCGACGCGAAGCTGAGCAGGCCGGCGGCGAGGATGCCGCCGACGACCCAGCCGTACAGCTCCGCCTCGGTCACCGGCGCCCGGGGCCGGCCGCATCCAGCACGACCGCCGGTCCGGCGTCTTCGGGTTCGTGAATCGAGTCGATCATCGTCTGCACCGACTCCGAGGGGGCCGGGCAGAACGGGGTCAGCAGCAGCGTGATGCCGAAGTTCAGCAGCATCCCGACGACGCCGATGCCCTGGGGACCGATCCCCAGGCACCAGTGCGGCATTCCCAGATAGACGCTGCCGATGATGTAGGCGCCGGTGAAGGCCAGTCCGCTGACCATCCCGGTGACGGCGGGGATCGTGCCCACCCGCTTGGAGAAGATGCCGAGGACGATCGCCGGGAAGAAGCTCGCCGCGGCCAGCCCGAAGGCGAAGGCGACGACCTGACTGACGAAGCCCGGTGGAAAGATGCCCAGCAGGCCGGCGACGACGACCGCCAGCCCGATCACGGTTCGCCCGACGACGAGCCGGTTGCCCTCGCTGGCCTCGGGGTCGATCACCCGGTAGTAGACGTCGTGGGCCACGCTGGAGGAGATGACCAGAAGCAGGCCGCTGGCCGTGGAGAGCGCGGCGGCGAGGCCGCCCGCGGCCATCAGCGCGATGATCCAGTCGGCCAGCTCCGCCATCTCCGGTGTCGCCAGCACGATGATGTCCCGGTCCGGTCCCGACAGCCCCCGGGCGGCCAGCAGCTTCCGCCCGTCGACGCCCGCGGTTCCCGACGACGCCAGCCAGCGCTCGTGATCCGAGCGGATCCCGGCCCACTCGGCGCTGCCGAGCTTGCCGGTGCGGAAGATCTCGTTACGGCCGCCGGCCGCCGCCGGGCCGCTGCCGCGGTACCGGACGATCCCGTCGCCGTCGTCGAGCCAGAGGATCAGGCCGGTCTTCTCCCAGTTGGCGAACCAGGTCGGCAGCTGCTCGGCGCGCTGACCGTCGAGGCTCTGGATCATGTAGTAGCGGGCGAAGGCGGCGGTCGCCGGCGCCGTCAGGTAGAGCATCGCGATGAACAGCAAGGCCCAGAAGGCGCTCCAGCGCGCGGCCTTGACCGACTTGACCGTGTAGAAGCGGACGATCACGTGGGGCAGCCCCGCGGTGCCGGCCATCAGCGCCAGGGTGACGCAGAAGACGTTGATCTTGTTCCAGCCGCCCTGGAACGCGGCGGTGTAGCTGGCGAACCCCAGGTCGGCGTGGAGCTGATCGAGCTTGGCCAGCAACGGCACGCCGCCGTCGAGCAGCGCGCTGCCCATGCCGATCTGGGGCACGGGGTTGCCGGTCAACTTGAAGCTGATCGCGATCGCCGGAATCAGGAACGCGGTGATCAGCACCCAGTACTGGACGACCTGGGTCCAGGTGATGCCCTTCATGCCGCCCAGGGTCGCGTAGGTGAAGACGATCGTCATCCCGATGATGACGCCGACGGTGATATCGACCTCGAGAAACCGCGAGAACACAATCCCGACGCCGCGCATCTGGCCGGCGACGTAGGTGAAGCTGACGAAGATCGCGCAGACCACGGCGACCATCCGGGCGACGGTCGACTCGTAGCGATCGCCGACGAAGTCGGGCACGGTGTAATGGCCGAACTTGCGCAGGTAGGGCGCCAGCAGCAGGGCCAGCAGGACGTATCCGCCGGTCCAGCCCATCAGGTACATGCCGCCGGCGTAGCCCATCGTCGAGATCAGTCCGGCCATCCCGATGAACGACGCGGCGCTCATCCAGTCGGCGGCGGTCGCCATCCCGTTGGCCATCGCCGGAACGCCTCGCCCGGCCACGTAGAATCCGCTGGTGTCCCGGACGCGGCTGAACCAGGCGATCGCGAGGTAGGTCGCGAACGTCACGCCGACGAAGACGAAGGTCCAGAGCTTGATCGTCATCGTGCCGGGCCCGGTTCCCGGGAAGACGCGGCGTCCTGCAGCCGCTCGAGCTCCCGCCGGTGATCCGCGTCGAGCCGGTTGAGCACCAATCCGTAGACCAGGATCAGCAGTACGAAGACCAGGATGCTCCCTTGCTGGGCGAACCAGAAGCCGAGAGGGAATCCGCCCAGGCGGTAGCGATTGAGGAAGTCGGCGAACAGGACCCCGCAGCCCAGACCGGCGAAGGCCCAGATCGCCAGCAGGATCGCCATCGTGCGTACGTTACGCCGCCAGTAACGATGCACCGCCTCGGCGACGCGGGGATCCCGGACATCGACCGGGACGTGTGTTCGATCCACCATCTCCAGCGGGAGCTTAACAGGTATGGCAGGATGCGAACCATGAGTGTTCTTCGACTCGTGCGGCAGGCCGCGCGCGCCCTCGCTCGACGGCCGGCGTTCCTGGTCGTCGCGGTGATCTCGCTGGCGATCGGCATCGGCGCGCCGGCGGCGATGTTCGCGGCGACCCGGGTGCTGCTGCTCCAGCCGCTGCCGTATCCCGACGCCGACCGCCTGGTCGCTCTGCACACGACGGCGGCCGACGGGAGCCTCCGCCCGGTCTCGATGCTGGAGATCGAGGACTGGAACGCACGCAGCCGGACCCTCGAGGGCATCGCCGGTTTCCGGCGCCGCAGCTTCGGGCTGTCGACCGCCGACGGCGGCGTCCAGGTCGTCCAGTCGGCGATGATCACCGCCGGTCTGTTCCGGCTCCTCGGGACGCCCCCGGCGTTGGGCCGGGAGTTCACCCCCGAGGAGGTGGCCGGCGACAAACCGCTGGTCCTGCTCTCCGACCGACTCTGGCGCGACCGTTTCCATGCGCGGCCCGACATCCTCGGCGCCGTCGTGCGCCTCAACGACGCCCCACGCACCGTCGTCGGTGTGGCTCCGCCCGGTCCCGACTTCGTCGTCGACGGTCACGTCCCCGACCTGTGGATTCCCCTCAGCCGTCGGGACTACGGACAGTCCCGGGGGACACGATCTCTCGAGGCGATCGGCCGGCGGGCTGCCGGAGCGACCGCCGAGCAGACCACCTCCGAGCTCGACGCCGTCGGCGAGAGCCTGGCCCGGGACCACCCCGAGACGAATCGTGGCGTAGGACTCGTCGCCATCGATCTCCACGAAGCACGGACCGCCGGCAACCGTCGCCCGTTGCTGTTGTTGCTCCTCGCCGCCGGGCTGCTGTTGTCGATCGCCTGCACCAACGTCGCCGGGCTGCAGCTCGAACGCGGGGCGGCGGACCGACTCGAGGTGGCGGTTCACCGGGCGCTGGGAGCGGGAAGCGGAGATCTGACCCTGCGCTTCCTTTCCGAGGGGATCCTGCTGGCGCTGGTCGGTGCCGCCGCCGGCCTGCTCGTTGCCGAGGGGTTGCTGCAGCTGTTGCCGACCCTGCTGCCGTTGCTCGGCGGATCGGCCGCGGTTCCGGCTCACGTATGGGAGGAGATCCGCGACACCGGCCAGCTCCTGGGCTTCACCCTGCCGGTACTGGCCGGCGTGGCGATCGTCTTCGCCCTGGTGCCGCTGGTCGAGGTTCACCGGCGCGACCTGCGCAGGCTGCTCTCCGGCCGGGTCGACCCGGCCGCATCCTCTTCACGGTTTCGCGCGGGGTTGCTGGTCGCCCAGGTCGCCGTCAGCGTGGTGCTGTTGCTCGGCGCCGGGCTGCTCCTGCGTAGCTTCGTCCAGTTGACCCGTCTCGACCCCGGCTTCCGCACCGAGCAGCTGGTGCGTTTCGGCATCGGGCTTCCCGAAGCTCGCTACGATGAGCGGGGGATCGCCGGGTTTCACCGACAGCTCACGGATCGGCTCGGCGAACTTCCCGGGGTCGAGGGGGCCGCCGTCGCGTTTCGCGTTCCGCTGACCGGCGTCGCCCGCACCGGCTGGCAGTTCGAGGGCGAGGCGCGGGAACGTCGCGACTGGAACCGTGCCGGGATTCATATCGCGTCGCCCGGCTACACCGACCTGCTCTCGATCCCCAGGATCGCCGGCAGGGACTTTCGCTCCGGCGACGACGCCGACGCCCCTCGTGTCGTGCAGGTCAGTCGTTCCTGGGTTCGCATCCATTCCGCCGGAGAGGATCCCCTCGGTCGTCGTCTGGAGCTGAGCTGGCGGGGCCAGCTCAACCCGCCGGGAACGCTGTGGGAGATCGTCGGCGTCGTCGGCGACGTTCACCAGAGCAGCCTCGAGGAGGCGCCGGCGCCCGGGATCTACCTGCCGATGGCGCAGTTCCCGGCCGAGGGCGCGAACTTCATCCTGCGCACATCCCGGCGGGATCACGACCTGCAGCAGGAGATTCGCGCCGCGGTGGCCGACCTCGATCCAGGGCTGGAGCAGGTGGCCCTCGAGCCGCTCTCGGCGGTCGTCCGCCGGAGCCTGGGTTCCCGGCGACTCTCCCTGACCCTGGCGGTCGCCTTCGCGGCGGCGGCGCTGGCGCTGACCCTCGTCGGCGTCTACGGGCTCGTTGCGGCCGGGGTCACCCGTCGTCGCCGGGAGCTGGCGATCCGCGGAGCCCTCGGCGCGACGAACCTGACACTCCTGCGGATCGCGATCGGGCAAGGGGTCGGACTGTGTGTGGCCGGACTCCTCGTCGGCGTCGGACTGTTCGCCGTCACCGGTCGCTCGCTGGCCGGGCTGCTCTACGGAGTCCAGCCGCTGGATCCATGGACCATCGCCGGTGCCGGGGCGACCCTGCTCGCCGTCGGCGCGCTGGCCAGCGGGTTGCCCGCGATCCGTGCCGGTCGCGCATCCCTGGCCGAACGGCTACGTCACGAGTGACGCGGTTCAGCTCGCGGAGAAGAAGAACCGCAGCATGTCGTCGAGCAACGGCTTCCAGTTGCGCCAGTCATGTCCCTGATCCACCTCGACGTAGTGCAGGTCGTATCCCTTGTCGTCCAGGATCTTGTGCAGGCGGCGGGTGCTGCCCTCGTTGTCGTTGACGGTCCCCGAACTGAGAAAGATCCGTAGCGGTAGTCGTTCCGTGCCGGCCCAGGCATCGTGCAGCTCGGGCACCGGGTGGACCGCCGGTGACTGCATGGCGATTCCGCCGAAGGAGTCGTGGGCCTGGAGTCCGAAGCAGGCCGCGTTGAGTCCGCCGAAGGACATGCCCAGGATCACCCGGCCCGTTCGCTCGGCGCTCGTTGCGAAGGTCTCGTCGATCGTCGGGATCAACTCCTGCTGGTAGAACGCCGAGTACTTCTCGTTGCAGAAGAACTGGCGGTTGCGACGGTTCTCGGCGAGGTCGTCGGGGTTGCGGTTGTCGACGAAGACCGCCGCCACCGGCCGGATCTCGCCCCGGGAGATCATCCGGTCCAGCAACCTCGGGAGATCGCCGCCCTCGATGTACCACTGCCCGTCGGCGACGTAGAGCACCGGCAGATCGTCGTGCTGGATCGCACCCGGGGGGAGGTAGACTCGGTACTGCAGCCGGTAGCCGAGGATCTCGCTTTCGATGATGCGGTTCTCGGTGAGCGTGCCCCGGGGTTTCCCGGAGGGCGCCGCCGGCGTCAGGCCAACGGCGAGCAGCAGCATCGTGAGGAACGAGCAGGCGGTGCGGACTCCAGGTTGACTCATGCATCCAGTATCGAACACAAGCGGCCCCGCCGCACATCGCCGTGGCCTCTACACCCACTGGGAGCGTCGCACGAAGCGCACCGCCTGGCTCGCTGCGGGGCTCGGGCTGCTCGTCGCCGCCCTGCTCGGCGCGTTGCTGTTCCCCGACGTCGCCTGGTGGCTGGTGCTGCTGCTCGCCGCGGCCGTCGGTCTGGCGATCGAATACGGGATGACCGCCCGGATCCGGCGGCGCACGGCGATCCTGGCCCAGCCGTTTCCCGCCGAATGGGAGGCGGTGCTGCAGAAGGACGTCGCCTTCTACCGCACCCTCGATGAGCAGGATCGCGCACGGTTCCGGGCCGAGCTGCAGGTGTTCGTTCGCGAGAAGCGGATCACCGGGATCAAGACCGAACTGGACACGACGACCCTCGTGCTCGTCGGCGCCAGCGCGGTGATTCCGATCTTCGGTTTCCCGGAGTGGGAGTGGGACCAGATCTCCGAGGTGCTGGTCTACCCCGATCGTTTCGACGAGGACTACCGGATCGGCCACGCCGAGAGCACCCTGGGCATGGTCGGCAGCGGGGCGATGAACCGCCTGATGATCCTCTCGCGCCCCGACCTGATCCAGGGCTTCCGCAACGCCGGGGACAAGCGCAACGTCGGAATTCACGAGTTCGCCCACCTCGTCGACAAGTCCGACGGGGCGATCGACGGCCGGCCCGGCGTCGGCCTGGGGGCGGCGAGCTCCGGGCCCTGGATCGAGCTGGTGCGGCGCAAGATGGAGGAGATGCGCAGCGGACGGTCGGACATCAACCAGTACGGGCTGACGAACACCGCCGAGTTCTTCGCGGTCGCAAGCGAGTACTTCTTCGAGCGGCCGGGGGTCATGCAGCAGAAACATCCGGAGCTCTACAAGATGATGGCCCAGGCCTTCGGCCAGGACCTGGCCCTCCGGACCGACGACTTTCGCCGGGAGATCCTCGGCGGTGGCCGGGTGATCGGCCGGAATTCGCCGTGCCCCTGCGGCAGCGGCGAGAAGTACAAGCGCTGCTGCCTGAAGCGGTGACGGCCGGCCTGACCCGGAATTCCCCACGATCTCGCCGTCACTGGACATCGCCGCCCCTGCGGCCGAAGTTGAAGGTAACGGGGGCGAGGGTTTCGCGAAGTGCGATATCGCCTGGATCGTGCCGACGGATTCACGCTGCTCGAGCTGATGATCGTGGTGATGGTGATCTCGATCCTGGCCTCGATCACGATCCCCAACCTGCTCACCGCCCTCGACCGGGGCAAGCAGAAGCGCACGATGACCGAGCTGCGCGCGATCGCCACCGCTCTCCAGGCCTACGCCGTCGACCACGGCAACTATCCGGACTCGACCGGCACGACCGAGCCGTTGATCGACGAGTTGACGCCGACCTACATCCACACGGTGGCCACCGAGGACGCCTGGGGCAACGCGATGCTCTACGCCAGGCTGGATCCGGCCGCGGACGCCGCCGAATACATCCTCTGGTCGCTGGGCAAGGACGGTCTCGACGACGGGAACGACGGCGAAGGGGGCGAGACCCACAGCGTCAACGCCGATATCGTCATCTTCGACGGCCAGTTCGCCCAGTGGCCCGCCGGCCTGCAGAACTGATGGGCTCGTGCTAGATTCCACGGGGATTCGCCGCTCTCGCGCGACCCGAGGAACCCCGTGGACAGGACCCGCAACTTCTGCATCATCGCCCACATCGACCACGGCAAGTCGACCCTCGCCGACCGGTTGATCCAGCACTGTGGCGGCGTCGACGCCCGCAAATTCCGCGATCAGCTGCTGGACTCGATGGACATCGAGCGCGAGCGCGGGATCACGATCAAGAGCAACACCGTCACCCTGGACTACAAGGCCCGCGACGGTGAGACCTACACGCTCAACCTGATCGACACTCCGGGACACGTCGACTTCTCCCACGAGGTGCGCCGGTCGCTGATGTCCTGTGACGGGGCGTTGCTGCTGATCGACGCCTCCCAGGGCGTCGAGGCCCAGACCGTCGCCAACATGTACCTGGCCCTCGAGTTCGACCTCGAGATGGTGCCGGTGATCAACAAGATCGACCTGCCGGCGGCGGACATCGACCGGGTCTCCGACGAGATCGATAGCGACCTCGGACTCGACGCCACCGCCGCGGTTCCCTGCTCGGCGAAGACCGGCGCTGGCATCGAGGACGTCCTCGAGGCGATCGTCACGAAGCTCCCGCCGCCCCAGGGCGACCCCGATGCCCGGCTGCAGGCGTTGCTGTTCGACGCCCAGTACGACGCCTACCGCGGCGTGGTGTTGATGGTCCGGGTCAAGCAGGGACGGCTGCGCGCCGGGATGAAGCTGCGCTTGATGAACACCGGCAAGGAGCACAACGTCGAGGAGGTCGGACAGCTGCGGCTGAGCCGCTTCCCGACGAAGCAGCTCGTCGCCGGCGACGTGGGCTACGTGCTGGCCGGGATCAAGGCGGTGCGGGACGTGGCCGTCGGCGACACGATCACCGACTCGGCGGCCCGGGCCGAGGCTCCGTTGCCCGGCTACACCGTGGCCAAGTCGGTCGTCTTCTCGTCGATCTATCCGATGTCGACCGACGATTACCAGGAGCTGGTCAAGGCGCTGGACAAGCTCGTGCTCAACGACGCGTCGCTGACGTTCGAGAAGGACTCGTCGGCGGCGCTGGGCCACGGCTTCCGCTGCGGCTTCCTGGGGCTGTTGCACCTCGAGGTCGTCCAGGAGCGGCTCGAACGCGAGTACGACCTGTCGCTGCTGCTCTCGGCGCCATCGGTGCGCTACAAGGTGATGCTGGAGAACGGCGAGGAGACCTGGGTCGACAACCCGACCTACTACCCCGATCCGAGCACGATCGCCTCGACCGAGGAGCCCTACATCAAGGCCTCGGTGCTGATCCCCGAGCGGTACATCGGCGGCGTGATGGAGCTCTGCCTCGACCGGCGGGGGCTCAACGCCCAGATCAACTACCTGGCTCAGGGTCGCGTCGAGGTCACGGCGGAGCTGCCGCTGGCCGAGGTGCTGTTCGATTTCTACGACCGGTTGAAGTCGCTGACCCAGGGCTACGGCTCGTTCGACTACGAGGTGCTGGACTACCGTCCGACCGATCTGGTCAAGGTCGACATCCTCGTCAACGCCGAACAGGTCGACGCGCTGTCCCAGCTGACCCACCGGGACAAGGCGCGCAGCCGCGCCATGCACTACTGCGAGCGGCTCGCCGACACGATCCCCAAGCAGCAGTTCAAGATCGCGATCCAGGGCGCGATCGGCGGGAGCATCATCGCCCGCACCAACATCAGCGCCCTGCGCAAGGACGTCACCGCCAAGTGCTACGGCGGTGACATCAGCCGCAAGCGCAAGCTGCTGGACAAGCAGAAGGAAGGCAAGAAGCGGATGAAGACGGTCGGCGCCGTCGACATTCCCCAGTCCGCCTTCGTCGCCGTGCTGAAGACGGATCGCTCTTGAGCCAGGCGCCCGCCGGCCTCTACCTCCACGTTCCGTTCTGCTCCCGCGTCTGCCCCTACTGCGACTTCGCCGTGCGCACCGGCGACGCCGCTCGTCGTCGGCGCTACGTCGACCACCTGTTGCTGGAGATCGAGCAGCAGGCCGGGGACGACTGGCGCTTCGACACGATCTACTTCGGTGGCGGCACGCCGTCGCTCCTCGAGCCCGGCGATCTGGAGCGGATTCTCACCGCCATCCGGACGCACTTCGACGTCGCTGCCGATACCCGGCTGTTCCTGGAGGCCAATCCGGAAGATGTGCATCCGGGGCGACTCCAGGAATGGCGTGACCTGGGTGTGGCGACGCTCAGCCTCGGCATCCAGACCTTTGACGATGATGCGCTGGCCTTCCTGGGCCGGCGCCACGACGGCCGCGCCGGCCGGAGGGCGATCGAGCAGGCGGCGGCGGTCGGCTTCGACACGCTGTCGATCGATCTGATCTACGGCCTGCCGGGTCAGGAGCTGGCGCACTGGCGCCGGCAGCTGGCCCTCGGTGCCGCGGCGCCGGTCCAGCACATCTCCTGTTATCAGTTGACGGTCTACGACAGGACGCGCTTCTCGCTGTTGCGCGATCGCGGCAAGTTGACCGAGCTGCCCGACGAGGAGCAGGGCCGGTTCTTCCGGGTGACCCACGACGAGCTGGCGGCCCAGGGCCTGGCGGGGTACGAGGTGTCGCAGTTCGCCCGGGAGCCGCGGCATCGCTCCCGGCACAACATGAAGTACTGGGCCCACACGCCCTACCTCGGCCTCGGCCCCTCGGCCCACTCCTACCGGGACGACGCCCGCTGGTGGAACCTGCGCCGCACCGACCCCTGGCAGGAACGGGTGGCGGCGGGGGAGTCGGCGATCGAGGAGCGCGAGACCCTCGCCGCCGAGGATCTGGTGCTCGAGGCGTTGATGACCGGCCTGCGAACCTATGCCGGTGTCGACACGGCGGCAGTCCGGTCGCGCTGGGGGATCGATCTGCTCGCGTCCAACGGGCCGTTGCTCGAGACCCTCACGAGCCAGGGGCAAATCGAGGTCGAGGGCGACCGGATCGTCCCGACCCTGGAGGGCCTCGCCGTGGCCGACGGCCTGGCCCGGCACTTCGACCTCGGCGCAGCTAGCGCGTGAAGACCGTGAAGACGAAGACCAGCCCGATTCCGCCCAGCGCCAGCAACCCCAGCCAGGAGAGTCCACGCAGCGCCGGACCCGGTCGATGCTCGACCGGCATCTGCTCTCCGGTGACCACCCGCAGGTTGAGGTAGCCCAGCACCGGTGCGGTGAGGAACGAGACGATCGTGGCGAAGTCGACCAGCGTCGTCAGGTTCCCCAGGAAGCGCAGCAGGACGACCTCTGTCGCCACGAACAGCACCGCGATCGAGATCCAGTAGGGGCGCCGGCCGACCGGCGCCGGTGCGTCCCGGGAAGGACCGAGGTTGTGGATCGCCCGTTCGATCGCCCGGGGAAAGCCGTCGATGACGGTCAGCGCCGTCGACAGCATCGTCGTCACCACGGCGACGAGGACGATCGGCCGCGTCCAGCCGCCGAGGGTCTCGGTGTACAGCTCGACCAGCTCGGTGGAGAACGACGCACCCGACGGGCTGAAGGTGCGCCCCGAGGTGAACATCACGCCGGCGCCGAGGGAGACGAAGGCCAGGGCCAGGATCGAGGTGCCGAAGTAGCCGATGCGGAAATCCAGTCCGACTTCCTCGACCGAGGGCCGGGCCGGTCGTCCCTCGGCCTTGGCCAGCGTCCACAGCGAACTCCAGACCGAGATGTCGATCGCCGAAGGCATCCAGCCGACCAGAGCCAGCACGAAGGCAAACGGAGCGATGTCGGCCGGCGGGGCGCTGAACAGCCGCAACGAGCCGAAGTCCAGTCGAGGAGCCACCACCACCGCCGCCGTCAGCGTCGAGAGCGCCAGCAGCGCCATCAACAGCTTGATCGTCCCGTCCAGCGCCCGGTAGCGGCCGACGGCCAGGATCGCCGCCACCGCCGCCATCGTCACCGCCGCGGTCAGCGGTACCGGCCAGCTCAGACCGAGAGCGTAGTTGGCCAGAAAGGCGGTCAGCAGGACGATCACCGACTGGACGATCACCGCGGTGCCGAGGGTGATGCCGAAGTAGAGCCAGAGCGCCCAGCGGCCGATCCGCCCGTAGCCCTCGAGCAAGCTCTCGCCGGTCGCCGCCGCGTAGCGCGGCCCGAACTCGAAGAACGGGTACTTGAGGATCAGGGCGCCGATGACCACGCCGACCAGTCCGAGCCCGGCGATCGCGCCGGCGCGGGTCGACTGCACCAGGTGGGAGACGCCGACCGCCGCCGCGGCCCAGAGTAGACCCGGTCCGAAGGCGGCCTGGAAGCGGGCGAGTCGCCCGGTCGTCGGATTGCTGGGTGAGTCCCGAGGTGTCACGGCGGGATTGTACGCCTACTGCAGCGCCTCGCGGGTCGCCCGGTAGATCGGCGACTCGTCGGCGTCGGGCGTCGGAAGATACGACAGGCAGGTCGCCAGCAGGTAGGGAGCGATCGCCGGATCGGCCTTGCGGTACTCCTCGAAGGCGGCGACCGCGTACTTGTGATTGTGGTGCTCGAGGGACTTGCGCAGCACCAGATCCCGGCAAACGTCGACGTACCGATCGCCCTGCCCCCGCTGTTCCGTCGCGCGCAGAACCTGGGACGCCGCATCGACATAGTCGCCGTCGGCGGCCCGGACCGCCTGCTGTAGATCGACGGGATCCCCGGGCGCTGCGAGGCGGTCGAACCCGGGCGCCTCCATCGACAGATCCTTCAACCGCTTCAGGTCATCCCGGAACGCCGGCATCCAGGCCACCGCCTGGAGTAGCAGCAGACGTCGCGTCCGTTCGTCGTCGGTCCGGGTGTAGGCGAAGTGGAACGCGTTGAGTGTCGTCAGCGGATGCACGCCGAGGAGCTGGGCGTTGCGCACATCGGATTGCCGCAAGCGGAACAGGATCTCCGATCCGGCCAGGCGCATGCCGTCCCAGATCGAGTCCGGCGAGATGCCCGAGCGGAGCTGTTCCAGCGCCAGGTCGAGTGCCTGGGCCCGGTTCAGCGTACGTAGCCGTCGCATCCAGTCGATCGCCACATCGGCGTCCCGCCGTCCGCCTTGCCAGTCCGCGGGCAGCTCGTCGAGCCGCTGCCGGCAAACTTCGTAACTCTCGGTCGTCTCGCCGGGGCCGCCCCAGAGCAGGCTGTAGACCAGCGAGCGCACGACCGGTTCTCGATGGTGCCCGTCGAGCATCGCCAGTCCGCGATAGATCTGCGACGTGTGGATCATCTTGTGACCGATGTTGCGGTAGCAGCGGGCGCCGTAGGGCCAGAGCAACTCGAACAGCTCGTCCCGTTCGAGCAGCCGGGCCGCGGCGGTCGCCGCCCGGTCGGCGGCCAGTTCGTCCCAGTCCTCCAGGGCGAAGGTCAGCGCCCGTCGCGCCTGCTCCGGGCTGTCGATGCGGGTTTCCGGCGCGGCGGGCAGGAACCAGTCACCCTCCTGGATATCGCGCTCCTGGGAGTTCTTCAGGGTGTGGATGTTGAAGAACGCCGGGACGAACCGATCCTCCGCCGGCGAGGCCTCGGTCAATTCCAGCGACGACGCGACGACGAGGACGACGTGAAACTTCGTCCCCGCGGGGCGCGGCTTGACGTCCTGGATCCCGGCGAGCAGCGTGCCTCCCAGCAGTTCGCGATAGGTCGCGCCGCTGCGCACCTGCGCGGCCGCCACGGCGAAGACCCGCTCCCGGGGTGTGGTCCGGAGCAACTCCGCCAGCTCGAGAACTTTTCCCGGCCGCACGACGCTGGCAGTCGGCGATGTCCCGGTAGCGCGGAGCGCCCGGACCGGCAGCAGCGAGCCGGCGGTGGCGACGACGACTCCGCCGGCGAGCTGTTTGAGTAACCGCCGCCGGTGCAGGTCGCGGGCGATGGAGGAGGTTCGGGCCACGTCCAACCAGCATACTTCGCCGTGGGAGCCGAGCCGGTAAAAGGGGTGTAACGCCAGGGGCAAGCACGCGTCGAGACCCGGAGCAGAATGGGGGCTCAGCCCCCGGGCCGGCCGAACCAGACGATCTGCGCCATTCGACCATCGGTGCCGCGCCAGGAGCTCGGGTCGAGTTCGGGGTCGTCGGGCACGACGGTCTCCGCGTCGCGGTCGGGGAGCACCGCCAGTCGCAGCTCGGTCACGTTGCCGTCGACGTCGGTATGCCGTAGTCGCCCGTCACGACTCACCTCGACCCGGGGTTCGCTGTCGAGCAGTGCGATCAGCTCGTTGCCGGGGATCGCCAGCGATCCGCGGGAGTCGATCGAATAGCGCTGGAACGGGTAGGGCATCCGCAGCAGCCGATGCTGTTCCTTCGAGCAGAAGGCGGTCGGCTCGGTCCCGTCCCGGAACGTCTCGACGATCGTGCCGACACAGTCGGACTCCGCCGCAGGACGGAGACCGGTGAACGGGTCGATCCGCACCCGGGTCGTTCCGGCGGGCGAGCGGAAGCGCCGGTCGGGGCGAGGCTCCAGGGCGTCGCGCATGAACTCGATCCAGATCGGTAACGCCGCGCGACCGCCGGTCTCCACGGTGCCCAGCGACTTCGGGTCGTCGAATCCGACCCAGACGCCGACCACCAGATCCGACGAGTACCCGACGAACCACGCATCGGTGTAGTTGTCGGTGGTGCCGGTCTTGCCGGCCAGCGTCCGGCCCAGCGCCGACTTCGCCGTCTTGCCGGTGCCGCGTTCGATGACACCCTCCAGGGCCGCGGTCACGAGATGCGCGACCTCCCGGGACAGTGCGGACTGGACCTTGGGTTCCGAGGCGAACAGCGTGGCGCCGGTGCGGTCCCGGATCTCCCGCACCCAGTGCGGCTCCATCCGCAACCCTTCGTTGACGAAGGTTCCGTAGGCGCTGGTCACCTCGAGCAGACTGACCTCGAACACGCCCAGGGCCAGCGAGGGATAGGGTCGCAAGCGGCTCGTGACTCCGAGCTGGCGAGTGGTCTCGATCACCGAGTCGTAGCCGACCTCGCGCAGCAGCTTGACGGTCGCGATGTTCGCCGACTTCTCCAGCGCGGTGCGCAGCGTGATCGTCTCGTAGTAGTTGCGGCTGAAGTTCTCGGGCTGGTAGGGGATCGCCCGCCGTCCTTCGAGGAACACCGTCGGTTCGTCGAGCATCCGGTCGGCGAGGGTCCAGCCCTTTTCGAACGCCGCCGCGTAGATGAACGGCTTGAACAGCGAACCGGGTTGCCGCCGGGCCTGGGTCACGCGGTTGAACTCGCTGCGGGAGAAGTCGGCGCCGCCGACCATCGCCAGCACCTCGCCGGTTCGCGGATCGATGGCGACCAGCGCGGCTTCCACCGTCGGCCGTTGCTCGAGGGTCAGCTCGACCCGGTCGGTCTCCGAGCGCTCGATCCCGACGTGGATCACGTCGCCGGCCTCGACCAGCCGGTCGACCCGGGTGCGACCGGTCCAGGCGATCGACTCGCGGGTCAGCAGGCCCCGGCGGCTGCCGACCCGGACCACCGCCTGATCGGGGGTGACCGAGACGACGATGCCGTCGGTCACGTCGCCGGTGCGGATGCCGGCGTTCCATGCCGGCGAGTCCCAGGTCTCCGGGGTCAGCTCCGCCGGGATGCGGCGGATCGCCTCCCTGCGCCAGCCCTGGCGCTTGTCCAGCGCCCGCAGGCCGAAATCGACGGCGCGCTCGGCGCTGCGCTGCAGCTCGGGATCGAGGGTCGTCTCGACGACCAGTCCACCGCGGTACAGCTCGCCGGTGCCGTAGCTCTCCTGAAGATGCCGGCGGACCTCCTCGGTGAAGTGTGGCGCCATCGTGTCCTGGTCGTCCTGGTCGGCCACGAGGAGCGGCAGTTCGCGCTCTCTCTCGAAATCGGCGGCGGTCAGGTATCCCTCGTCGACCATCCGGCGCAACACGAGGTTCCGGCGCTCGGTCGCGCGCCCGAGGTTGACCAGCGGCGAGTAGCCCGCCGGCCGGGGCAGTAGGCCGACCAGCGTCGCCGACTCGCCGAGGGACAGCCGGGGTGCCGTCTTGCCGAAGAAGTGCTGTGCCGCGGCCTCGAGGCCGTAGAGGCCGTGGCCGAAGTGAACCTGATTGGTGTAGAAGCGCAGGATCTCCTGCTTGGAGTAGCGACGCTCGATCTCCATCGCCAGGAACGCCTCCTGGAGCTTGCGCCGCACGGTGCGCTGGGAGCGATCCAGGTAGAGGTTGCCGGCGAGCTGCATCGTCAACGTGCTGGCGCCCTCGGTCATCTCCATCTGCTGGAGATCCCGTAGCAGGGCGCGGCCGATCCCGAAGACGTCGATGCCGGCGTGCTCGGCAAAGCGCGAGTCCTCGCTGGCGATCAGCGCGTCTCGGAAGCTCTGGGGGATCTGTCCGTAACCCAGGGAGAGGCGCTTCTCCGAGGCGAAGTTGGCGATCTCCGAGCCGTCCCGGGCGCGGATCCGGGTCATCTCCGGCGGCTGGTAGTCGGCCAGTCCCGTCAGGCTCGGCATGTCCAGCCGGACGAAGTAGCCGGCGGTGGCTCCGAACCCTCCGGCGAGGACGGCGAACCCGGCCACCCCGGCCAGGGCGGCGCGGTGCGGGCGGACCAGGCGACCGAGTCCAGCGGAGCCGGAACGGGCTTTCCGGCCCTTCCCGGGCCAGGGGAGCCGGGGCAGCCGCAGCGGGGGGATGGCGATGATCAGACGCATGATGCCTTCACGGGTGGCAAGACCCGCGCCAATCCAGTACGTACGAAAACCGGGGAAGTCGGGGAGACTCCCGGGGAGTCTCCGTGTTCACCATGCCACGGCGGCGTGTCCCTCATGCCACACCGTACCTGATCGCTAGCTGTGCTTTCGATCGATCTCGTCCTGACAGTCGAGGCAGTAGGGCGACTCGGGCCGGGCCTTCAGCCGCTTGTGGCCGATCGTCTCGTCGCAGCGCCGGCAGTCGCCGTATTCCCCCCGATCGGCGAGGGTCAGGGCCTGCTGGACCTGCCGCAGCCGCAGGTCGATGCTGCCACGGTTCGCCGTGGCCATCTTCTGCTGCTGGATCGCGTCCATCCGGGTCAGCCTGCCGATCGGCTCGTCGAGCTCGACCGGTTTCGCCGTCTCCCGGGTGGACTGGAGCAGCTCGCGGAGCTCTTCCCGGAGTCGGCGCAGATCGGCGGTGAGTTCTGCGATCTGTTCGTCGGTGAGTTCTTCCATTTGTAGTTTCCGCGGGCGGATCGTGCCGGAGCCGTTACGATGTCATCCCATGGTCGCAAGCGACGCATCCCGGTCATGGTACACACGATGAAGGAAACGACCCCTGCCGACCGCAGCATCGTGCTGCTGCGTATCGCCGTCGCCGCGCTGCTCGGTGTCCACGGGGTCGCCCGCGCGTCTCTGGGAATCGTCGACGATTTCGGCCTGTTCTTCGAGTCGCTGCGGCTGCCCTTCGGCCTCTGGCTGGCCTGGATACTGACGGTGGTCGAGATCCTCGGCGGCATCTCCCTCGCCGCGGGCTGGTTCGTCCGTCCGCTGGCCGCCTGGTTCGCCGTGCAGCTCGCCGCCGGGATCCTGCTGGTTCACGCCGCCGAGGGCTGGTTCGTCGTCGGCGCCGGACGCAACGGCATGGAGTACAGCGTCCTGTTGATCGTCAGCCTGATCGCCGTGGCCTGGGCGCATACCGGGAAGCCCGACGGGTGGCCCTGGCGTCCCTGACCGCCGGGCACCGCTTCCTGTAAGGCCAACGATGGTCCGCCACCGCACGATCCTGCTGAGCCTGGCCCTGGTCGTCTTCGTCTCGACGGCCGGGATCGCGATGCCCTATCCGGTCCTGGCTCCGCTGTTCCTCGGCGAGGGAGCCGGCCGGATCGCGCAGTTCGGCGGCATCCCTCCGGAGGTGCTGCTCGGCTGGGTCATCGCGGTCTATCCCTTCGGCACGTTTCTCGGGAGCCAGATCCTGGGAGCGCTGTCCGACAACTTCGGTCGCCGACGGATCCTGCTCGGATCCCTCGCGCTGTCGACGGTGCTGTACGGGGCGAGCGCCTACGCGATCCTGATCGAGGACTTCACGCTGCTGGTACTCAGCCGTTTCCTCACCGGCCTCCTCGAGGGCAACATCGCCATCGCCCGTGCCGCGGCGGCGGACATGACGGGATCCGTCGACAAGGCTCGCTCGTTCGGGATGCTCAGCGTGGCGACGACCGGCGGCTGGCTGGTCGGGCCGCTGCTCGGCGGGCTGGTCGCCGCGATCTCCTACGAGGCGGTCTTCGTCTTCGCCGCCGGGTTGACCTTCTCCGCCTGGCTGGCGACGTATCTGTTCTTTCGCGAGCAGATCCGGGATCCCGCAGCCGGCGCGGCTCCAGCGACCAGCCTGGCCGCCAAGCTGAACGCGTGGGTCGTGCTGCGCCACCCTGCCGTGCGCCGCTTGCTGCTCGTCTACTTCCTGGCGACGATGGCGATGAACACGTTCTACGAGTTCTACCCCTACCTGTTCGTGAAGAAATGGGGCTTCGGCAGCGGTGTCATCGCCACCCGGACGGCGCTGATGACCGGGATGATGGTGCTGACGAACCTGGTCATCGTCCCCTGGAGCGCGAAGCGGTTCAGCGCCCGGGCCAACATCCTCGTTGCCCTGACCGGTTTCACGACGGTCCTGTTCGCCCTGCCGTTACCGGCTTCGTCGGCCTCTCTGCTGATCACCTTTCCGCTGTTCGGGATCTTCATCGCGATGACGTCGACCCACATCGCGGTCTACGTCTCGAACCACGTCGGTCCGACGGAGCAGGGCAAGGTGATGGGGTTGACCGTATCGCTGTTCTCGATCGGCAACGCCGTCATCGCCATCGCCGGCGGCGTGCTGGCGGTCTGGTCGGTCGAGGCGACCCTGTTATGCGGTGCGGCGATCGGCGCCTGTGGCGTGGCGGTGTTCGCCGTCAGTCGTTTCGCGCCCTGGACCGCACCGGTCTCCGGTTCCGGCTGAAGCGTTGTAGACGGCGCGGCTGAAACCATTACTCGTCGCACCGGTCCGCGATCACCTTGGGTATGCATGGCAGTGGGCCACCCTGGCGGCCCGGGGCTCCCTCCCCGGTTGGGTACACCGCAGTTACGGACAGGAACCACAGTTCGCCTGGTTCCGGGTCGTCCAGAATCGCCGCCTGCGGTGAATAGTTGGCCAGCAAACATGACCCAAGGTCGGTCGGAGGAACTCCTTCGTACACCTTTCGGTAGACGTTGTAGGCGAGAGCGTCCTCCTGCTGCCTCCATATCATCCAAGTAGGGTGCAACGGGTGCCCGAACACCACACCCCGGACCTCCGAACCGCAGGCACCGAAGAAGTGCGGGTCGGTGACTGCCTGCGCCGAGCACGCGTTCTGGTAGGTAATGCCGTTGCAACCGCACGTGATATTGCACATCGAACAGTCTGGCGTCGTGAGCGTGCATACTCCTGCCAGGTCGGCAACCTGGTAGCAATCGTCAAGGCTCTCGAAGTTCTCACGGTAGCAGTACTCCCCTTCGGCGCAGGTTCCGCCGGCGATCCCCCCGCACGAGCAGGCGGTTCCATCTGCCGGGCAGGTCGACCAGCCGGCTTCATCGTTACACTGCCAGGTCGTGTCTTCGCAGCAACTGGCGCCGTTCGGGCAATCGAGAGGGCGAGCCGCCGCATCGCAGCAATCATGAGTCTGTGAGTCAGCGAAGGCGGAACCGCCAGCGAGAAACATCATCACGAGACACGAAATGGAAATCGCGGTTGCTCTCATGGATGTCCTCCTCGCGTACCGTTTGTCCCACTACAAACCGGCGCCGCACCGCTCCGCGATCACCTTGGGGATGCATGGCAGCGGACCACCCTGGCGGCCCGGAGTCCCCTCCCCGGTTGGGTACACCGCAGTTACGGACAGGAACCAAAGCTCGCCTGGCCCTGGATCGTCCAGGATGATCCCGCCCACTGGGTGAGCAGCAACAAGGCACTTGCCGAGGTCGGTCGGGGGAGTACCATCGTAGATTCTCCGATACACGTTGTAGGACAGTGCCCCATCTCGCCTCTTCCAGACCATCGACGTCGGGTGGAAGATGCTGCCGAACACCACACCCCGGACCTCCGAACCGCAGGCACCGAAGAAGTGCGGGTCGGTGACTGCCTGCGCCGAGCACGCGTTCTGGTAGGTAATCCCGTTGCAACCGCACGTGATATTGCACATCGAACAGTCTGGCGTCGTGAGCGTGCATACTCCTGCCAGGTCGGCAACCTGGTAGCAATCGTCGAGGCTCTCGAAGCTCTCTCGGTAGCAGTACTCTCCTTCGGCGCAGGTTCCGCCGGCGATCCCCCCGCACGAGCAGACCGTGCCATCTGCCGGGCAGGTCGACCAGCCGGCTTCATCGTTACACTGCCAGGTCGTGTCTTCGCAGCAACTGGCGCCGTTCGGGCAATCGAGAGGGCGAGCTGCCGCATCGCAGCAATCATGAGTCTGTGACTCGGCGATGGCGGCACCGCCAGCGAGAAACATCATCACGAGACACGAAATGGAAATCGCGGTTGCTCTCATGGATGTCCTCCTCGCGTACCGTTTGTCCCATTACAAACCGGCGCCGCACCGCTCCGCGATCACCTTGGGTTCGCATGGCAGCGGACCGCCCTGGCGGCCTGGGGTCCCCTCCCCGGTTGGGTACACTGCAGTTACGGACAGGAACCACAGCTCGCCTGGTTCCGGGTCGTCCAGAATTGCCGCCTGCGGTGAATAGTTGGCCAGCAAACATGACCCAAGGTCGGTCGGAGGAACTCCTTCGTACACCTTTCGGTAGACGTTGTAGGCGAGAGCGTCCTCCTGCTGCCTCCATATCATCCAAGTAGGGTGCAACGGGTGCCCGAACTTCAGGCCCCGGACTTCCGAACCGCAGGCGCCGAAGAAGTGCGGGTCGGTGACTGCCTGCGCCGAGCACGCGTTCTGGTAGGTAATGCCGTTGCAACCGCACGTGATATTGCACATCGAACAGTCTGGCGTCGTGAGCGTGCATACTCCTGCCAGGTCGGCAACCTGGTAGCAATCGTCGAGGCTCTCGAAGCTCTCTCGGAAGCAGTACTCCCCCTCGGCGCAGGTTCCGCCGCCTGATCCCCCCGCACGAGCAGACCGTGCCATCTGCCGGGCAGGTCGACCAGCCGGCTTCATCGTTACACTGCCAGGTCGTGTCTTCGCAGCAACTGGCGCCGTTCGGGCAATCGAGAGGGCGAGCCGCCGCATCGCAGCAATCATGAGTCTGTGAGTCAGCGAAGGCGGAACCGCCAGCGAGAAACATCATCACGAGACACGAAATGGAAATCGCGGTTGTTCTCATGGGTATCTTCCTGTTGTTCATGGGTACGCCAAGCAGAGGGCCGTCTGTGCCGCCTCGCATTCCAGTGCCACCTTTGTCGCTCCTGAGGCGCAGCAAATGCACGTGGGCGGCGAGCCGCTCACAGCATGCATCGCGGTCGCACTCATACGTCACGGTGTTGATGTTGTCGCCAAGATCACACTCGAACATTTGACCGCTCGGCAATTTGCATCGGTCGATGGCTTTGTCAACCGAGGATAACTCGTCGCCATCGGTGCAGTATGGTCCCGGGCACGTAGTAGTAGCCGGGCAGTCCTCGCACACGGTCGAACACATCTCCACCGCACGAATGGCATCCTCCACGGAATCGCAGTCGGATTGCCCCATCGTGATGTTGTTGGCACAGGTACGCACGGATGGTATCGAGATGCCGACGAGATCGTCGCAGGCAGATACCAGAGCATCCGCATGGTCAGCGAACGTGGTTGTCGAACTCTGATAGATTCGCTGTGCACGCCAGTAGATGCTTGCGGCTTTTGAAAGGCCGATACCAGCGACGGTCTCGCCGTTGTACGTACCGCCGTCGACCAGGAGTGAGAACGCGTGGTTGGTGACGCCGCCGTTCCCGTGGATGTCTCCGACGCAAGAATACTCTGCATCCGAAACTTTTCCTGGATCACCGAGGCAAGTTGGCGTCCACATATCACGCAGATTCTCGTCGCTATCCTCGGCGATGAGCCACCGATACGAGTCTTCGTCGCTGGGGTCACTGGCGGTTGCGGAATCGTGCTCCGAGCAATTTCCGACCGTACGGTCTTCCGCCTCACCGTCCTCTCCTTCGCCATTGATCAGATCCACGACTTCGCCCCAGATATCCGAGGTCGATTCCGACAGCGCCCCAGGCTGGAGCGTCAGATTCAGATCGTGTGTTGTGAACGAATACCCGTGCGCCCACTCATGCACACCAATGTCGTCGGCCATCTCAGTCGCGCAGATATGTGTCCAGCCAACGGGGGGAGTGTCATCTATGAAGAAGAAGAGCGCTTCGGCGCAACTGACGTCCACCTCAATCATGCCGTGCATCTGGCCGTCGGTCGTGAGGTCCCAACTGAGGTCGGCCCCTTCAACACAAGAAAAGAAGTCGTACGCGTCTTCGGTGTACCGGATCAATGCGTTCAGGGTGTCCTCTATTTCTTGTTCGTCAGCAGAAGGGCAATTCGGGGTGTTTCCGTCACACTCAAACGGGAGCGTATCACCCTCCTCCCATGCGCAATCATCGCCTCCATCGTCGCAGGTTCGATAACACTCAGAGTTCGCCTCGCTTGGACATTCCTCGTCGTTGTCACTGCAGCGAAAAACGGAAAACGGATCCTCGTAACACGTCGGCCCAAATGGGCCGCAGGTTGCGTGCGGGTTGCAGCCGGGCAAGTACTTTCGACGCTCGATTCCGTGGGCGACCGTCGAGCGCCTATCCACCAGCGCGCCACTTTCCGCGTCCACGTACACAAGCTCGCGACTTCCCGCGAAACGGGTGGCCACTTTCCAGACCAACCGGTTGGGACCCGGTTTCCCGGCGTTGAGGTTCTCTCTGTATACAAACAGTTCAGGCGCCCCATCATGGGTTATTCGGTCCTCGCCGCCAAGCTCGCTAGCGATTGCGGCATCGACGTAGGCGGTAGCAGCGGCGGCAGAAAGACCGGGCGTTTCATCGAGATCGACGTCGGGAACAAAGGTTCCATTGACGCCCCGCAGGTGACCGTTCGGCCAGAAGTGAATTCTTACCTGGGCGTCGAGAACAGGAACACCCTTGTAGACCTGACCGTAACGGAGATGTCTCATTCCAGTCCGCGCGTCCACCGTGTTCGATTCAAGAACCAAGTCGGAGGCATCGACGACTCCGAAGATGCCGCCGAAGTCTTCGAGAAACACCCTCGCGCTGGCTTCGGCGCCTTGAGCTGGGTCAAGGCCGAGCCCACCCCGGCTGAACGTCACGAACCTCGCGTATCCCGTGGCGGTGTTCAGCGTTACCCGTGTGGCGTCGTCGGTCGCTACGTGGATCCGAGCAACTTCAGCCTGGAAGTCCGGGGGGGGGGGCTCGTTCGCGGCAGTTTCAACGTCGAGTGGCGGCACGGCGGAACTTGCCCCGGAGAACAGGCAAGCCGCGCCTACTCCGGTGGCGAGAAGCCAGAGGGGTGCTCGTTTCTTCGATCGACAGGTACGTAATCGTCCTGGTGGGGCAGGGAGTCGGCGCATGATGTACTCCTTGTGGGCGCCCGTGGGGCGCGGTTGCCCCCCTTATACCTCGAAGGAACCGAGGCGGCAAACTCCCGCTCGATATCCCCGGGTTTCACAGACGCTCCGAGGCCGCTGAACTTGCGCGGTCGTGTAGCGCTCAGTCGGCGTCGGGAACGTCCCGGACGACCTGTGTGCCGGGGTCGGCGAAGGCGGCCAGCCCGGGGTGGTGAAAGCTGGTGCGGAACTCGACGATCTCGACCTCGGCTGCGCCCTGCTTCACGAACGGGTCGTGGGACATGATCTCTTCGAGATCTTCCCGGGCGTCGGCCCGGGCCAGGATCACCCCGCCGGTCCGGGGCGTCTGCCGGCCGCCGGCGAGAAACGCTCCACCACGGAAGCACTCCCGCAGGAAGGCGACGTGCTCGGGCATCAGCCGATCGATCTCCTCGAGGGGCGCCCTGTACTTCAGCAGGATGATGAACAAGCGTGCGTGTCCGTCCGCCGGGCTACATGTCCGCGTCGGCGAACTGCAGGTAGGCCGACTTCAGCCGGTCGAGGAACGCCGCCATGTGCGGGATCCGCTCGCGGATCTCGTCGTCGGACAGATCGAGGGTGCTCTTCTCGTAGAAACGCATCTTGTCGATCAGGTCGTAGGACATGCAGACGGCGATATTCGAGAGTTGTTTGAACTGTTCCGAGGGGTTGCGATTGTCGTCCTCGTACCGCTGTTTCCAGGCGGCCAGCTCGGCCACGCGGTCTTCTCCGGTGGATTCGTCGAGAGGTTCGTGGTTCATCGTGGCGTCTCCTGGGAGGCTCGACCCGTTGAACGCCGACCTCGCTCCCTTCACTTACCGCGAACGCCTTTCCGGGTCAACTCAACTCCCGTCTGCGGTCGGCTTTGTGCGGGCCTGGCGCAGCTCGTAGACCAGCAGATTGTCCTGCTCCCGCAGGTACAGCTTGCCGTTGGCGACCACCGGGTTGGCCCAGCTCTCATGCTCGACATCGGGGATCTGGAACGAGCCGCGCTCGCGATAACCCTCGGGGGTCGCGTCGATCAGGTACATCCGCCCGTCCTGGTAGCGGAAGTAGAGCCGCCCGTCGGCGTAGGTGACCGATGCGGATGCCGCGCCCTTGTTGCGCTCGGGGCCCCAGACCGGTTTGCCGGTGCTCATGTCGACGGCGATCGGCAGTCCCTTGTTGTGCCCGGTGCCGGTGTAGACGACGCCGTCGTGGAGGATCATCTCGCCGTGGTGGTTCTGCATCGTGTTGGCCTCGAGGAAGTAGACCTCGACCGCCCGGAAAGCGTCGCCGTCCTTCTCGATCCGCACGAGCCCCGAGCCGGTGCCGTACCCCGTCGATGCGAACACCTGATTGCCGTGCACGATCGGCACCGAGATGTTGGCGACCTCGTTGGCCACGTTCGCGTAACGCCAGAGCAGCTTGCCGTCGGATGCCGCCACACCGACGACGCCTCGTCCCAGCAGCTGGACGTACTGACGCACGCCGTGAATCTCGGCGACCACCGGAGAGGAGTAGCCGGCGCCGTCGAGTCCCTTGCCGTCGAGGGTGCCGGCGTCGGTGCGCCAGATCTCCTCGCCGGTCGACTTGTCGAGCGCGACGAGCAGCGCCGTGTTGCTTCCCGGCGTCACGATCACCCGATCGCCGTCGATCAGCGGCGACTCGCTGTAGCGCCAGTCGTACTTGCCCATCGCCTGCATCAACGCGCCGCCGAAATCCTCGTAGAGGTTGCGCTTCCAGACCACGGCGCCGTCGCCGGCGGCCAGGCAGAACACGTCGCCGCCGGTCGTCTCCAGGTAGATCCGCTTCCCGTCGACGGTCGGCGTGGAGCGCGGCCCGAGGTACTGGTCCTTGTGGGTCTCGCCGACCTTCGTCTTCCAGAGGATCTCGCCGCTACCGTCGTCGACGGCGATGGCGTACTGCCCGTCGCCGAGGTCGCCCATCGTGTACACCCGGCCCGCGGCGACCGACACGCTGGAGTAACCGGCTCCCAGGCCCGCCGCCTTCCAGGCCAGCGGGGGCCCCGTTTCGGGCCATTCCTGCAGCAGGCCGGTCTCGGGCGACTTGCCGTCCCGGTTCGGGCCGCGGTACTGCGGCCAGTCTCCGGCCTGCAGCGGAACTCCCGCAACCAGCATTCCAGCAGCCGCTACCGCGACGATCGATCCTCTGATGCGCATGCCTCGAACCTCCAGCAGCCCCATGAACCCCGTGCCTTCCACGAGGAGACCATCAAGGGTACCCTGGCTCTCTCGTCGCCGCACCTACCCGGGCGCCGATCTGCCACGGACGGGTGCCGGTCGACCTCCGGGGGACTCCATTGAGCGTCGAGACGACCCTTTCGAATCTGCTGGGCGATCGCTTCACGACGACCCGGGCGATCCGCGAACAGCACGGCTGCGACGAGTCCTGGCACACTCCCGGTCTGCCCGACGCGGTCTGCTTTCCGTCGAGTACCGAGGAGGTGATCGAGGTCGTGCGCGCCTGCGCCGCCGCCGAACGGCCGATGATCCCGGTCCAGCGGCGGCACCCTGATCGAAGGCTAGCTGATCCTGGGCCCGGGGTGATCTCGGTCGACATGCCCGGGATGAACCGGCTGCTGGAGATCAACGCCGAGGATCTCGACGTCACCGTCCAGGCCGGGGTCACCCGCAACCAGCTCAACGAGCAGCTTCGACGTCAGGGCCTGTTCTTTCCCATCGACCCCGGCGCCGACGCCAGCCTGGGCGGCATGGCCTCGACCCGGGCCAGCGGCACCACCGCGGTGCGTTACGGCACGATGCGCGAGAACGTCCTGGCCCTGCGGGTGGTGCTGGCCGACGGCCGCTGTATCCGCACGTCGCGCCGGGCGCGCAAGTCCTCCGCCGGCTACGAC